>JAEILR010000009.1 GCA_016109435.1 Methanomassiliicoccus sp. | reverse complement strand
GGCAATGCTTGGCGACCCGCCAAGGAGGTCCGAGGACACCTTTCAACCTTTTTCCGATCGACCAAGGCATTCAACTACACGATGAATACCCGGGCGTCCCCGACGAGCAAATTAATAATATTGCTAATATTTATATACAAGGCGCTCCCAATAAATATTGGGGGCTAGTGAATAAATGAGTGTGAACGTTCCGGAGAAAGACATTCCCAACGTGTACGAGTACCTATTGACCGCCGTCAAGGATAACGAGGCTTACCTGGACATCGTCACCAGGATGGCCAGGTTCAGCCCGATATATCCCGACGACCCGGAGTGGCAGAGCGTCGTCCTCGACCACGACGACCGTATCTTCGACCTCTTGAACATGGATATGACGGTCATCGGCATCGAGCTTGGGGGAAGATGCATCGGCTACTTCGGCTATCGCATCGCTTCCGATCCTCAAGTGGTCATACGGCGCCACGAGGTCGTTCTGCCGTTCGATCTCACCATGGCCGTCGATGACGACGTCGAGGTCAGTGACGACATGATCTACTCCGCCCAGCTGTATGTCGCGTCCCATGAGAACCTGAGGGAAGTGGTGATGGCGACCTGCTAATGGAAAAGAGGTCAACGCACTCGCTCTCACGAACGGCGGTGCGGGCCCTCCATCTATCCCGGGCAACGAAACCACGGACCATGGA
Source organism: Methanomassiliicoccus sp. (assembly GCA_016109435.1). GTDB lineage: Archaea > Thermoplasmatota > Thermoplasmata > Methanomassiliicoccales > Methanomassiliicoccaceae > UBA6. The sequence goes on along the minus strand of JAEILR010000009.1, from coordinate 14,857 downwards.
TCCAGATATCAGCTAGATGTTATCTCTTCCAGGTTCGTGTCCACCAGGATGCCGGCATTCATTTCCCCGGCGTAGGTCTGGGCGGTCCACTTGACCACGACGCCGTTGTATATCCAGAAGTCCACATTTTCGAGCGGCGCACTGGTGGAGTTGAGGTGTTGGCACACCAGCGAACCCCAGGGGGTTTCGACGGCCTCATCCCCTGCATAGTTGAAGGTCGGTCTGAGCGTTGGATCGAAGCTTATGTTCTGCAGGATCCCGAAGGCAAGGCTGGAGTCGATCGGCTTGGTAAAAGGGTAGGGGCCCGTACTGTTGACCATCCAACTGATGGTGATCTCAGTTGGTGAGATCTCCGAGATAGTGTATTCATTGGTCTGGGGTTCCGTCGAGTTCGCATAATACCAGCTATGGATGACGAGGTCGCCGACCTCATAGGTTCCTGTCCAGTACATCGACCTGCTCTTTCTCTCCTGGTCCCCTAGACCTCCGAAGACGAACATTCCGGCGACGATCACGATGACGACGAGGACGACCGCCGCTCCAACCATCAGGTTCCTATTCATCTCTCCCCCGTCCATGAATACGATGTGGGACGTTTATTCTTTCCGTAGAGAATTCCCGCTTCTGTGGGTCCCCGGTCGCATCGGCAGATAATCACTCGAGTGGCTTTATAACCTCAACCAGAATAAATGGGGTCGCCGTCCAGGGCGCCCCTGCCGATCTCTGATTTCATCACCTGATTGGGCATATAAATCCAGGGGCATCCTGGGCGGCTAACACCCTGCCTGATTCTTGGTTCGGATGGAGGCGGCGGGCGGCCCGCCTGACCGTTGATGGAAGCAGGATGTGGTCACTTGAGCTTCTTCCCGCAGAACGCGCAATTGGTCCTGCCAGAATTAGGCCTCCCGCACCTCGGGCACAGTTTCGATTGCTCAGCCTGCCTCGTCGCGCCCAGCTGTTCGCTCAGGGGTGTCGTGACCCTGGCCGATGCCGGCGGCGCCTGCTTTCCTGGAGCCTTCGCTTCGGGCGGCCGTCCATTGTGCCGCAGGGATGTGGGCGCGTGCGGAGGGGATGCCTCCCTCCTCCTCCACATCGTGAACAGGGCGATGACGCCCACTGCACCGGTCAAGACCACTGCTCCGATCAGCAACCATTCCGTGCTGGCCTTCGCTTCAGGCGTGGCCACGTACGACATGGTCACGGCGCCGGTCCCCGCAGCATTATGGGCGACGAGCATGAACCGGTAGCTCTGCCCGTTGGTCAGCCCGGAGATGACGGCAGAGGTCGAGGTGGGGTGAGCGACATCGACCCCGTTCTGGTAAACGATGTAGTAATCGATCGCAGCTCCGCCATCGTTCGATGGCGCCTTCCAGGACAATGTGACCTGGCCGTCCCCTGGCGTTATGGTCAGGTCGGTCGGGGCTCCCGGCACGGTGAAACCGGAGCCAGGCGTCACCGTCACCGCCGCTGTTTGCGGCCCTGTACCCTCGGAGTTGTGCGCTGCCACGGTGAAGCTGTACTGCTGGCCGTTGGTGAGCCCGCTCACCGTCGTGGAAGTGCCGGTTATGTGGGCAATGTCCGCGCCATCCCGGTAGATGACATAGTAGTCGATCGCGGCTCCGCCGTCCGAGGACGGGGCGGCCCACGACAGGGTGACCTGGTTATTGCCGGCCGCGGACGCCAGGGTCAGGGGGACCGATGGCACGGTGCTCGAAGCCGTCGGAGCGGTCGAGACCTCGGTGGATCGCGAGCCTTCACCGACCGAGTTCACCGCACTGACATTGTAGTAGTAGGTGACGCCGTTGGTGACCGAGGAGTCGGTGTAAGTAAGCACGTTGCCGATGGTCGCGAGCAGCGTCTCGCCGCCCGCCGTCGTGCCGCGGTAGACCTTGTAGGCGGTAATAGCGCTGCCTCCGTTGTTCGACGGCGCGCTCCACGTTAGGGTTATTTGTCCGTTGCCTGGAGCGGCCTGAAGGCCGGTGGGCGCGCCGGGGGCCGCCGATGTGGCGTTGGGGGTCGCCTGGACCGCCGAGGTCTGCGGACCCGTCCCCGCCGAGTTGTTCGCTGCCACGGTGAAGCTGTACTGCTGGCCGTTGGTGAGGCCGGAGATTGTGACCGAGGTCGCGGTGGGGTTGTTGCTCAACGCCACGGCATCCTGGTAGACGACGTAGTGATCGATCGCAGCTCCGGCGTCCGAGGACGGGGCGGCCCACGAGAGCCTCACTTCCCTGTCCCCCGGGGTCGCCGTTAGACCAGTGGGTGCTCCGGGCAGGGTTGGGGTTGGAGCGACCGGAGTGGATGTGACCTCGTTGCTCGGCGACCCGATGTCCGACCCATTGTACGCGGCGACGGAGAAAGTGTACGTTTGACCATTAGTGAGACCGGCGATAGTGGCCGAGGTCCCGGTGTAATGAGTAGCTAGTTCAACGCTGTTCTGGTTGACGACGTAGTAATCGACCGAGCTCCCTCCCTCGCTGGGAGGGTTCCAGCTGAGGGTAACCTGCCCGTTGCCGGCGGTGGCCGATAGATCGGTAGGCTGCCCAGGAGCTGCGGCCCTGATGGTCGATGGGGCCAGGGCGAAGAAGCACCCTGCCAAGACTAGGAAAGTTAGGATGAACGCCAGCACCTGATGGCCTTTACGCGAGATCATTGGTCTGTCCCCACAATTGTTTTTGATGATGGGAGCCAACGTAGTAATATTTTGGGCTTAACGCCGGACGGGTCTGCGTCCCTCATGTCCTAGAGGCCATTAGCCTAGCAATGGAATGATGGCGAGGGGGCCCCGCCAGACATAGTGATTTGAATAAACTCAAAGAGTAATGACGCAGTCGGAATTGACACATATTCTATGAACGCGGGGAATCCTTTTTTCCTCCATTTCTATCTGAAAGCGAAGGGTCGATACAATTTTTAATTCGTGACATACGTTCTGATGCCCCCTTTATGCAGTTCGTCGAGGGCCCTTATCCTTTCACCCATGGGTGGTGCATGGGGCGCGGGGCGTGCGTGACGCTGTGTCCCTCCGGGGCGAGGGAGCTGATCAGGGACGAGTGCGAGGGCATCCCTCTAGACATGACGGCGATGGACCGAAATGTCATGGAGCAGACCCCGAGGGCCTAGGCTGATTCACAGCCTTCGAACCCCATCCATCGTGGGTCGGCGCCCTGCCAATCATTGGTTGGGCATTCAGCTGGCCTCATCGTCGGCCAGCTCGGCCGCCGCGGGCGTGGCCTTGGCCATCGGCACCACCTCGATCTTTTTATAGATCTCCTCCGGCCTGACCGGCGAGCCGTTCTTCATCAGCAGATCGTTCTTGACTGATATGCCGAACAGCTCCTCGTTCTCCTTTAGATAGGGAAGGAGCATGGTCCAGTCCTTATCCCCCAGTTCGACGATGCGCCCCCCGTTGAGCTGGTCATCCCCAACCTTGTTCATGGGGTCACGGACGTAGATCGCCCCGCCCGACGCCAGCGAGAACAAATTGCCTCCAGGGTACGGCTCCGGTAGATCGTATGCATGGCCCTCGGCATCGAAGCCCAGGGCGTTGAGCACCACGAAACCGCCGCCGTTGAGGGGGTCACCGGCCATGATCGATTCCGCAAGATAGTCGAGACATGTGCCGTTGATGACCACGCGCGGCTTTCCGACGGCATTGATCAGCGGCCGGCCCGCAGCGTTGCCGCGGATGAAGGTGCTGCCGCCTTTAGCCCCGTACATGAAGGTCTGTCCCACGTCCCCGTGGATGACCAACTTGCCCGAGGCCATTATCTGACCGAGCTGGTCCTGCCCGTTGCCGTGGATGGTGATCGTCGCTCCGTCCAGCCCCGAGGCCAGGTAATCGCCGGAGCTGCCATAGACGTCGATATCGATGCCGTTCGTTCGGGGTCCGAGACCGCACCCGAAGAACCGTTGCCCATGCGCCCCGATGACGATCATCTTCTTCCACCCGAGCTCCGCGGCCCGACAGATGAGACGCGATACCCCTTCGTCGCCCTCCATGGGGAATCCCTCAGCGTCGATGGCCAGGGCCCATTGGCCTTCCTTGGGCGCTACGATCGAGCGGTAGTTGGCCCGATCGACCAGGGCCAGGCTGGATGTGTCCCCGAACTCGATGCGCGGGGAGGCCCGAGCCATATTGGCGATCGCTCGGTTAAGCTGAGTGAGCATGCGGCTGCGGCGTATGGTGCTCGTTGGGTAGCGTCGGTCCAGAGCCATTGACAGTAAGGTCAACCGCTTCGCCCATTCCTTCGCGCTGGTTACCGGCATGGAAAGCGCGGCTATGGCCTCCAGGAGTTCTTGAGGGGAGCCGTGGGCCACCGCCTCTGTCCACGCCCTGAACCCCTCCTGCAGCTCTCCGGCCAGCATTTTATCGGCTAAAGGAGAGGAGGTCACCGCCGGCAGGTCCCCGGCCATGATCGCATCCTTGGCCGTGTCGAACTCCTGGCCCGGGACAGTGATCTTGGCTCCGAACTTGTTGGTGCAGGTCAGAGGTTTACCTTTTCTCGGTACTTCCTTCCCGAGAGTGAAGATGAAGGCCCCACCGTCGGTGTGGCTTCCGCCTCGGGCGTTCCAGTACATATCCGCCTGCAGCGGCAGGGTCCTGTACACCTTTGACAGGCTCTCCAGCACGGAGTCGATGGCTTGCTTCTCCGAAGCGATGAGCCCGAGCTGCAGCTCGCCCTCCACCAGCGCGAACACCTGCGGTCTGAGCATGGAGGTGTCGGTGATGCCGATCAGCTGCAGTTCGTCGTGATAATGGTCGTTGCGGCTGATGATGAAGAACCACGGGCCGTCCGGGGAGCGGTGCAGATGAGTGGACTGGATAGCCCGGTACACTCTCTGCTTCTCCTCCGGCAGCAGATAGAAGTCCCTCTCCGTGGTCGGCGCTAACGCCTCCAGGATGTACTCCAGAGGATACTCGTAAACCCGGGTGAGGAGGTCGAACAGCAGGGCCGAGACCTCGGTGTCCGTCAGGAAGAGCGGCTTGATGCCCTTCTGCCCGAGATACTCGGTCACGGCGTAGTAATTGGCGAAGTCGCCGTTGTGCACCAGTGCCAGGTCCATACCCATGAACGGGTGCGCGCCGCCCGGATGCCACACCCTGCCTTTCGTAGGGAACCGCTGGTGCCCGATCCACACGTTCGCCTTGAAGTCCTCCATCTTATAGTAAGAGATCACGTCCTCAGCGTAGCCGACGATCTTCATGATCAGCATGTTCCGGCCCTCGGACATGACGAAGGCGGACATGGCCGAGTTGACGTAGTACTTGAGGTTGATCAGGAAGCTGGTCTGGTAGACGTACTCGTCCTCCGCCTTCTCGACGCTCAGACCGCCCAGCTTGTTCTCGGCGACGAAACTCTCCAACCTATCCTTATTGGCCCGGCAGAAGTACCTGACCACGGTCGGGGGGCGCACCTCCAGGCGAGCGATAAGGTTGGGATCAGAGCTCACCGCCACCTGGTGAGAGGAGGCGACGTCGTAGCGCTCATGAATGAGCTTCTCCAGCTCCCCCCGGACCTCGTCCTTGAGGTACGCGACCTGGACCAGATAGCACTCCTCCAGTGTCTTGCGATCAACTCCCAGCTGCTCAGGGACCAGGCCCATGGCGGAGATGCCGCCGCCCTTGCCGTTCCCGCGGTTGTGCATCTGATGGAGCGAAAGCATGATGTGCCGGCCGTCGACAGGTTGGGACGCTGCTAGACCAACGACGCCGCATCCCCCTTCCGCTTCCTGCGGCTCAACTTTGAACTCTCTCTGGTCCAGCCGCTTCCTCGATTCCAGTATCTCGTCCGCGCAGTTCATGTCATCAGCCTCCCGGGGATTCCGTCGTAGCGGAGCAGGTCGGTGCGCCCCCTCAGCTCCCGGATGTCCGTCATCTCCAACCGGTGCAGCAGCTCCTTCCATTGCGCCTGCCAGGAGCGGTAAAGGTTGGAGAGCCTCCTCGCCTGGGTCGGGATCTCGTTCAGGAGCTCGAGCTCTTTGTCAGTGGTGGCGATGCCCCGCGGACATCCACGGCCGCTCTCGCAGTTCCCGCATCGAACGCAGCCCATGGCCACCATCTCCGCCGTCCCGATGACCACGCCGTCGGCACCCAGCGCGATCGCCTTGGCGATATCCATGGCCGTCCTCATCCCTCCGCTGGCGATGAGGGTGACCTCATCCCTTATCCCCTCGTTCTCCAGGAAGCGGTGCACCTTCGGTATGGCGTACTCGATCGGTTGAGCGATGTTCTTCTTGGCGATCTCCGGCGCCGCCCCGGTGCCGCCGTATCCACCGTCCAGATGGATGATGTTCGCTCCCGCGTAGTAGCTACCTACGGCCACCATCTCCACGTCATTGGGTGTGGACACTTTGACCGACAGCAGCGCTCTGGGATTGACGGAATGGATCCAGTCCAGATGCTTCTGGTGGTCCTCGACCGAGTATACGCTGTGGAACGGGAACGGTGAGAACAACGAGGTATACGGGACCGCCTCCCTCATCTTCGCCACCTCTGGAGTATTCTTCTCATACAGCAGGTGGCCTCCCAGTCCGGGCTTGGCCCCCTGGGCGTACTTGAACTCCACGATCCGAGCACGCTGGATGGTCTCCTCCCTGACGCCGAAGAGGCCGGTGGCGATCTGAGTAATGACGTGGTCCTTGTATGGGATAAGGATATCTGGATAGCCGCCCTCCCCCGTGCAAGTGAAGGTGTTCCACTCCGTCGCGGTCATGGCCCGGGCGGTCATCGTCCGCTTGCTGATCGAGCCGAAGGACATACCTCCCCCGTAAACGGGGATGTCGATCTTGATCCTCGCACCCTTCTTGCGGTGGTTGAGGTCGATGGCAGTGGATATCTCCTCGGGGTGGTAATTACCCCGCATCGGCGGCAATGGGAACTTGATGCGGTCGAACCCGCCCCCACAGTTGCCGGTCTGAGTGAAGTGGTCCAGAGAGATAGGTCGTCCGGTCTCCGCCTGCTGCCAGGTCGCCAGGATCATGTCCGGCGTCCACCGGGGGTCGCCCATGCTGGTAAAGATGGGGTTCGGGGCGATAGTAAGCGCCTGGGTCGGGCAGTTCCTGACACAGCAGTACTCGTTGGCGGTACAGCCCGGACCGCTACAGCGGGCCTCCGCCGGCAGGAGCATCTTCACATGGCCCTCGATCCGCTTGTGCACACCGCTCGGGCACAGAGCGGCGCACAACCCGCAGGCGATGCAGCTCTCCGACCTGATCACGGTGTACCGGTTCATCCTCTGCAGCAGGCGGGAGGGCACTTGCACGAACTCGTCGCTCTCTATGCTGGTTAACTGAGGAAAGGGCTCGTTCTTGATGTTGTTGATGACCTCGTCCATCTTACGCACCTCCGCTGATGTTGGCGAAGGCGTCCCGCTCCGCGCCCTCGTAGAAGATCGCTCGGCCGATCTCGCCCCGCAGGCGTCGTGCTTCGCGAATGCCCATCGCTCCCATGACCTCCAGTAGCTGGTCCCTCCATGCGCCGATCATGTTGACCACACGCCAGTAAGCGAAGTCGGCGTCGATCGTACTGTCGATCATCGGGCACACCGGGCAGTTGGGGCCGGCGTGACAGCCTAGTGCGACCTTTAACGCCTGCTCCAGGACGACCGCGTCAGCGCCGCAGATGAGGCTCTTGGGCACATGCTCGGCCGCTGCCAGGCCCCCGGAAGCGAGGATGCTGACCTTCTCCCGCATGGACCTCTTCGCTAGCGATTCATTGATCGCCAGCAACGAATCCTTGGCCAGGCGCTCGGTGCCCTTCTCTCGACCTTGCTCATCGTACAGCAGGTGCAGGACGTCCACGCCGCTGGAGATGAGCTCAACCGCAAGTTCCTCGATGCCCTTGGAGACGATGATCCGCACGGCGATGACCGCATCCGGGTAACTTGCCTTGAGGGCGACCAGATCCTCCTTCCAGGTCGGGAACATCTCAAGCTCCACCATTCTCGGAGAGCTGATCGTCCTCACCGAGGTCAAGCCGGACGTGAATACGGGAACAAGACATCGCTCCGCCTCCCCCAGGTCCGCTGGGAGGGTGGTTTCGGCCGGTATGAACAATAGAGTGCCTAACGCGCTGGCAGCTTTTATGAGACCCTCTTGGGATTTGGGACCGATATCGGGGATGCGGCACACGTCCATGATTATCGGCAGGGGGACCTCCACGGTCTTGGGCATCTTGGTAAGCAGCATACCGGAGGGGTCGAACTCCAGGTGATCCACCCTCGCTCCGAGGTCCACCGTTGTAGAGATATACTCCCGGCCGTGGATGCCGTCCCTGGTGGGCCGGACGATCTCCGACATGTCCGTCCACATCGAGTCATAACCGGGCCCGACGAACATGCCGCGGTACCCGGCCCCGAACACCGGCAGCTTGCCGTTCTGGGCCTCGTTCCAAATGGTCGTCACCCTGGTCGGGGTCCAAATGCCCTCCCCCAGGGCCTCGTAGTCCGGCGAGATCCTCACCGTTAGCGCCCGCTGGGGACACGTCTCCACGCATTTCAGGCAGTTCTTGCAAAGGTAGCTGTTCGGCTCGGCCATCACCCGGGGGTCCGCCGTCGACCGCTCATGCACCTTGTATACGCAGGCGAGAGCGCACCGCCCGCAGTTCATGCAGGTGTAGCCGCGGGTCACCGCCATCTTGCCTAACGGCTTGGCGCCCAACGGCAACTCCTTCTTGGGTATGTGGTAGTGATGGTACATCTCATCTCCCCCCCTCAATATCCTTGCCTGCCGCGCCAAGCACGAGCCCGCGATCCACCAGGGCGTCGTAGTAGGCGGAGTGCTCGGCGGTCTCGATGAACCTCCTAACTTGTTCGTCGTCCCGTCCGTGCTTCTCGGCCAGCCGCTTCTCGATCTCCTCATAAAGTGGCACTAATGAGAGCTTCGATTGGCACACCTGCTCGCAGGCCTTGCAGCGCATGCACAGGAAGGTAAGATGGGCATGCTCCTCGCTTATGGCCATGCCGTTGGACATCCACCTGGCGGTGAGCAGCTTGCCCCGGGCGGTGACCCGCTCGTCCTTCGTCAGGAGGTACGCGGGGCACACCCCGACGCAGGCCCCGCACATGGCGCACTCATCGGCGGCATCCAGGAGAACATCATCGTCCTCCCGGACCATCAGCCCCCCGGAGGCGATCATGTTGATGCCGGAGGCGGAGACCCGGCCCAGCTTGTTCACCAATCTTAACGCTGAGCCCATCACCGCCGGGCTGAACAAGGTGGCTGGTAGGCCGCCGAACTTGCCGCTGAGGCGGGCCCCCTTGCCTCGGTTCATGATGTCCTGCGGATCGAGCTCCCTCTTCGCGCTCGCCAGTTCCTCGGCCTCATGAGGATCGGCGTGATCGACGAATGAGTGGTTCCACACTCCGAAGGAGTAGGGCTTCGCGCCCTCGTCGTATAGGGCCTTGGAGATCAGCAGGCCGCGGAAGGAGTCCATGGTATACTTCAGCTGGCGGGTCTGGTCGGTGATGTAATAACACAGGAGCATCCCGTCCCCGTTGTCCAGGAAGTGCACCTCCAGCATCGGTTCGATGTTGTGCCGCTCGCACATCTCCAACGCTTTGCCGACGATCCTCGATAGATTGGCCTTGGGTGCGAGGACCTCGGAGCCCATAAGGCCGGGGCCGAGCTTCCTGAACTTCATGGGGAAGAACCGCTCGTTGGCCATCAGGTGGGAGAGGTAGGGGGGAGCGACCTTGGCCGACGGGGGCACGGGGACGATGTCCACGGCCGGATCGTTCCTGTTTTCATATGTCACTAGTATGCCGTGGGCTACCGGGAAGTCGTCCCTATGCATTACCTTGTTGAACGCCTTGAACTTGGCCGGACTGTAATAGGTGAGGTCCATGGGCTTCTTGTCCGCGGTCGCGAGGCCGATGGAGTAGTCCATGGCGGAGGGCAGATCGTCAAAGAAGACGATCCTTGGGAAAGTGGTGGACGGCTTCGCTCGAACCTTCAGGGTGACCGTGGCGATGACCGCGACCTGCCCCTCACTGCCGAACAGCGGGGCGAACAACTTGTCTTCCGGGGTCACGGTCCTGAGCTCTCCCTTGGAGGTGACGATATCGACCGCGAGAACCGAGTTGATCAACCGGCCGGCCGAGACGCTGCCGATGCCGATGCCCCCGGCCGCCACCCAGCCCCCCACCGTAGAGAACCGGCTCGACGGCAACGAGCGCACGGCCAACCCCTTCTTCTCCAAGAACCACTCCAGATCGGCCCACCGAATGCCCGCCTGGACCTTGACGGTGGCGGCCTGGGGATCGAAGTCCAGGATGCGGTCCATGGCATTCATGTCGACCACGATCCCGCCGGTCACCGGCATCGAGCCGCCGAACGGCGAGGAGCCCGCCCCGCGCACCAGGATAGATACCTGCTTGCCAGCGGCGAATCTCATGACCCCCTGAATGGCCTCCGCCGAGAAGGGTTGAACGACGACATCCGGCATCGACCGGAACATTACTGCCTTCATCATGTCCGGCACGTCGGCCTGGTCCCTCGAATACAGGGCCTTGGCACCGTTGGCCGAGAGGACCCGGAGCTCTGGAATCTTGGCCGCGGCGATCTCTTTCGCCAACTTGCCTTGGATCGGTTCATCGTGCTCGTGGAACAGGTCCCCGGCCTGCGGGTGGACCCTCCACGGATCAAGCGTTCTTTCGTTCACAAGGGCCTGGACCTGATCAGATGGAACAGCGTTCATGCGGACTTCTCCTCGCTTTGGTGATCTGCCTTCTTGGTTCTCGATCGATCATCGTGGAAAGCACGTTGGTAGCTTAGGGTCTGCCCGGTCAGATCGTCAGATGGCCTGATGCGTTCAGCCTAACGGCTACTTCGCGCATGGTAAACCCCTCAGTGGATCGATCCCCGCCTAGGGTCGGTCATCCCGGCACAGCGTTGACGCCCCGAACAAAGGGGCGCTCTCTCCTCCGTTGCCGTGACGAGATGGTATCGGCACATATTCGTGTTAACGCTTATACCTTTTCACCAAATGTCTAACGAACATCTCATTTTTACACATTAGTTCAGAATTTGCACATATTTTGCTTACTTTCCAGTCAAATGTCTAATGTTATAACATTTATTAGATAAAACGATAAGTGTTTCCTCACCGACGACCGATTAACAGTGGTTAAATGACCATCAAATGCCGCTCGAAATGTGCAACTAAAGACTTACAGAACGATGAGAAGTTAGGGCAGGACCGAGGAATGAGCAAGATCGGGCATTATTGTGAGCTTGCGCGCTCTAGCCACCGATCTAGAACGAAGACTCGAGCAGCTGCCCGGAGAGCACGTGACTAGATAATTTCCAAGCTTTTAGAACGACATTTGTACAGAATTATGATAATAATCTCATTCATTTACAAAAGGAATATAGCGCATTATCGCTATATGGCGTGGGGGTTCAACGCCCGCAAGTGCATCCCATGTGAAGAAATGGAGGGGCATCGGGGGTTGAGACATGCATCGGTTGCTATTCCTGACATGAACATGGGCAACCCTGCCCGAGGGTACTCGCAACCGGAGGGGGCCCCGCGCTGCGGCCGAGCGGTCGCGAGGGCGGGTGGAACGGAGGGTGGCCTTCCCCCAGGCCCCAGATCTTTGGAGGAAGAGGTCATGCAGGAGGAGATTAACCAGCAGGAGCGGTGGGACAGTGCGTATGCCAGCGTAGAGGAGTTCTTCGGAAGGGAGCCGAGCGAGCTTGCGATCGTCGCCTTGTCCTGGATGCGAGAGAACCAGGTGCAGTCCATCCTCGAGCTGGGCTGCGGCCAGGGACGGGACACCTGGTACTTCGCCGAGAACGGGATCATGGTCACCGCGCTCGATTACTCGAGGGAAAGCATTGATCAAATGAAGAGGACTGCGAAGCGGGAATGCCAGGAGGGCTGGGTCACCGCCTTGACCCATGATGCTCGTGAACCGCTTCCGTTCCCCGATGAAACGTTCGACGCCGTCTATTCGCACATGTTCTTCACCATGGAGCTCACTGAGGAGGAGGTGCGCAGAATATTGGCCGATTGCCGCCGAGTGTTGAGACCGGGAGGGTTCCACGTCTTCTCGGTGCGCAACGACCACGATCCTCACTATGGCCAGTTCGAGCCTAAGGGGGAGGATACCTGGAAGAACCCCCTGGGCTTCGTGGTCCGCTTCTTCTCCGAGGACAAGATCAAGCAGCTATCCGAGGGTTATATCTTCCAGTGGATCAGGGAGTTCAAGGACGGGGCTCCGCCCTTTGACCGTATGCTGTACGAGGTCATGCTGCAGAAGCCGGGGTTGCCCGGGCACCCTTGAGGCCCCATCTGTGATAGGCCTGACTAGGATGCAATTAGATGTGCTCCCTTCAGGTCCTCGAAGGAAGCGACGAACAGCGGGGCAACATAGACCAGGCTACCATCTATCTCCTTGCTATCGTCCACTGCCAGGAGTATATCTCTACAACGGGGGTGGAATGAGCTACAACCACAACGCTCGGGTGGTCACCTATAGTTTCCCTGACCTGGCGTATAAGAACACTCTTTCCATTAGGAGCGACCCGGAGATCGTGGTCTTCCATGATCGCAACAGCACTGCCTCAGGCCTGATGATCTACATCATACCGATGGTGGTGGCCTCAGCCATGGTGGTGGGCGTTCTATTCGTCAGAAGAAGAAGGAAAGCGGGGAGTGGCTGAGTAATCGGCCCAAGCCGAGCCGAAGTGTCCTAAAATAATGAAAGTTGGATCGCATAATGGTGATCATCTCTCGTCGATGGTCAACCATTAGAACCTCGACGGCCTTGCAGCAAGAGACGGCCGCAACCTTGATCTCATAATAACATTGCATCTTGACATTAGTGAAGTTCTGGCTCAGGATACGCTCTAGCAATGGCGACAGCAACAGGGCATTAGCTCGCCGGGCCGTGGAGGGAGTAGAAATAATAGGCGCTCGGGAAAGAATGCCGGGAATCGCATGAGAAAGATGTCACTGGCTATGCAGATATCGCTCGATGGGTATGCCGCTGGACCGAACGACGAGATGGATTGGCTTCCGCCGTTCAATGATGAGCTATCATGGAAGAGCGCGCACGAGGAGATGTGGAGCAATCTCAGCACCGTGGACACCATGGTGCTTGGGAGGAAGACCTACCAGATATGGGAGAGTTACTGGCCGGCGGTTGGAATGAATCCGAAGAGCAACGACAGCGACCGCCGCTTCTCGCGCCTCGCCGAGGAGACGGATAAGGTCGTTCTATCGAACACACTGAACGAGGCGAAATGGAAGAACACCCGGCTGATCGGTGGCAATGTGAAAGAGGAGCTGCAGAAGCTGAAGGAAGGGAGCGGAAAGGACATCGCCGTGGTCGGAGGAGCCGGCATGGCTCGATCGGTCATCGGGACGGGGCTGATCGACGAGTACATGATCACGGTCCATCCGGTGCTCCTGGGGAAGGGGAAGCCGCTCTTCGGCGACCTCGTAAATCCATACCGGCTGAAGCTGGTGAGGACACGGGACCTCGGAGCAGGGTCAGTGCTGCTGCACTACCTTTACTCCCGTGGGGCTTCTGCTTCCACCATGTGAGCGCGGTGCGTCCGGGACGGTGAGCCTCGAACATCATCCCATCGAAGTGGTAACGGACGTTGTCCTCGAGGCCGCAGACGGCAGATGAGCTCTCTACAGCAGAAGCACCGCAGAACCATATCGCCTTGTTGCTGGGCTATGTGGGTGATGAGCCCCTTTCCACATAAGACAAGACAAGGTTATTTATAAACTAAATTACAAATAATAATTACCAGTTCGAGGCGACTCGAAATTCCTAGGAGGAGAGACCATCAGAGGGGGTCCAACAATTTGACGAGCAAGAGCGATGCTGATAAAATCAAACGATTGATGTTAGAAGCCTTCGAGCGTGGCCAGAGGGCCGGGCTCATCGCCGATCCCATGCCGGTCTTCGAGGATTGGTATGCGGCGCGGAGCCAGAGCCTACCGTCCGAGCTCAGATCGACGAAGAGCGATCGAGCCTAGGGAGATCATGAGCCGGTCCGGTCAGAGAAGATGATCTTCCCACAGATCAGCAGACACCGGACCATTTGCCCCGACTGGAAGTGCATCCATGCCGTCCACCTGGCAGGGTGACCGGGCAAGGGTATTTGTAATCCGGGATACCGATCGTTAATGCTGTCCAAGGCGTTCAGACCAGGGGCTTTCTATTCTCAAGTCGAATCCCCTGTTCGCTGGAGGTAGATCGGCGCCTTGCCGGCACATTCTTCAATTGTTGGGAACGGTCCAGGCCTATTATGCTTGAATGGCGTCCGGAGGGCGATCGCTTTAAGCGCGCTCTTCCACCATGAAGCTCCGATGAGAGATCGAGCCATGCTGGAACCCTTCGTGAACGCATCGCACCTCATCACCTTTGGTCCGCATGCCCAGGATGTAGAGCATTGGGAGATAATGTTCCACCGTCTGGAAGGCTCTTGCGCTGGTTAGGTCCCGCTCAAAATGGACCAGGGCCTCATGGTCGTTCTTGACTATGGCGTTCCACTGTCGCTGATCATAGTCCATGGCCCATTGGAACGGTCTAGCGTCCCATTCACCAGCCATCTCCCGGAAGGTGTGGATGAGGTTACCGCTGCCGATGAAGAGGATGCCTCGCTCCCTGAACCTCGAGAGCTCCCTGCCCAGATCATAATGCAGCTCAGGAGGCTGGTCGATGGCCAAGCTCATCTCCACCACCGGCACCTCGGCATCGGGGAAGAGGTGGGCCAGGGGGATCGTTGCCGCGTGATCGATGCCCCAATCGTGAGAAATGGACGATGCGCTCCCCTTCAGATGGTCGGCCAGTTCCCGGGCCAATTCAGGGTTCCCCGGAGGGTTGTACTTAACGTC
>JAEILR010000008.1 GCA_016109435.1 Methanomassiliicoccus sp. | reverse complement strand
TGACCGAAGGGCCCAGGTCCTCCACCGCCTCCAGGCAGGTCTGGGGGTTCTTGTGCGAGTGGACGTTGGCGGAGGTGGTCACCAGGGGACCGAACTCCTCTATGAGCTTCATGGCCACCGGGTTGTCCGGGATCCTCAGGCCGATCTCATTGGTCGAGGCGGTGAGTATGTCCGGCACCGCGGGGCGCTTGGTGACGATGATGGTCAGGGGACCGGGCATGAACTTCTTAACCAGGTGCCGGGCGCGGTCATCCAGCAGGGCCACCTCCTCCATCATGCGGAGGTCCTTGACCATGATGGACATGGCCATGTCGAACGGCCTCCTCTTGGCCATGTAGATGCGCTTGACCGCCGTCTCATCGAAGGGGTCGCACCCCAGACCATACACCGTTTCGGTGGGATATACGATGAGCCGGCCCGCGGCAAGTTCGCCCACTATCTGCTTCAGCCTCGACTCCGGGATGGAAGGTGCTCCGTCCCTCATCTCGCACTTTATGATCTCCATCATCATTCCTCTAGGTATCTCATCGCGTCCCTGATCTGATCCGTCGCGTCTCCCAGCGCACAGGGCCCATGACCGGGATACAGGTCCCTGGGCCCAAGGGCTAGGAGCGACCGTACCGATGCGGTCAATTCCTTGAGGTTTCCGGTGGCCAGGTCCCAGCGGCCCACCCCCCCGGCGAAGACGGTGTCCCCGGATATGAGGATCCCGTGCTCCTGATCGTACAGACTGATGCCGCCGGCGGAATGGCCCGGGGTGTGCATCACCCTGAGCTCGTGGTCACCGGTGGAGAATACTTCATTGCCCTTAAGGTTCTGCACTTCGATGCCGTTCATTCTCTGGCCGAACATCAGTGCCTCGGTCCCCTTCGCCGATCCTTCCCTGACCGGAACGGCGTCGGCCTCGTGAGCGAAGACCGGCGCGCCCAGCGCTTTTGACAGCGCCGCCGCGCCGCCCACGTGATCGTAATGACGATGAGTGAGCACGATGGCCTGCACCGGACCATCGCCGACCACCTTGCCGATCCTCTCGAGCGTCCGGGCGTGGCGCTCGCCGGTGCCGGCGTCGACCACGATGGGGCGGTCTCCCGTTATGATGTAAACATTGCAATCATAACCGGCTCCAGCCAACATATGGACGGCCATCGGATTAAGCGAAGCTTGAAGGGCTATTTAGTCTTTCCGAGAAATGAAAATAATTAGAGAACTATGGGACGCGGGCCGCCGCTCGCAGCGTTCGGTGGGAAACGATATCAGGCCGTTGGTCCGTACTTGCTGCATCGACATGATGCTCCTCGAGGACCTGGGCAAGAGGCTGTTCCGTGAACGAGGCATAAGGGTGCCTGCCGGCCGTACCGTGACCTCGCCCGGTGATCTTGCCGGAACATCGGCACCGGCGGTCATCAAGGCATTGGTGCCCGTGGGAGGGAGGGGAAAGGCCGGAGGGGTGGTGGTGACGAGGGCCGACGACGAAGTGCCCGCGGCCGTCGAGCGGGTCCTGGGCATGACCATCTCCGGGCATCTTGTGCGCTCGGTGCTGGTGGAGGAGGCTCTCCCCATTGCCCGGGAGGTGTACCTGAGCATCGTCATCGACCGCTCCGCCGGGGTCCCGGCCCTCATCGCCGCCGCCCCGGGGGGCGTGGACGTCGAGTCGTTGCCCCCCGCGTCCGTCCGCCGGTGGCCGGTGCATCCTTTCGTGTGCGTCCCCCGATATGCGGCCTGGGGAGCGGCACGCTTCCTCGAGCTGCCCGGCAGAGAGGCCGAGGTGGGAGAGCTGCTGCGCCGGATGTGGGAACTGTTCGTATCCCTCGACTGCGAGCTGGTGGAGATCAATCCTCTGGTGCTGACCACCGACGGAACGATGGTCGCCGCGGACGCCAAGCTGGTGGTGAACGACGATTCGCTGTTCCGGCATCCGGAACTGCCGGCTCCAACGGAAGAGGGCGAGGGGACGGAGGGAGAGGCCAGAAGGGAGGGCATCGCCTTCGTCCGCCTGGACGGTGACATCGGGGTCATCGCCAACGGCGCCGGGCTGACCATGGCCACGCTGGACGCGATCTTCGACCGTGGCGGCCGACCGGGCGGGTTCATGGACCTGGGAGGCACCGACGATCCGGCGAGGGTGCGCCGGGCGTTCGAGATCATGGCCGGGTCGGGGCAGAAGGTCGTCCTGGTCAACATCTTCGGGGGGATGACCAGATGCGACACGGTGGCCCAGGGCATGCTGGACGCCCTCGGATCGATGCCAACGAGGCCGGCCACGGTGGCCAGGATACGGGGGGTGAACGAGGCGTTGGCCAGGGAGATGCTCCTGTCGGCCGGCCTCGCCGCTCGGACGGACCTGGAGGAAGCGGTCAGGGACGCGGTGGAGGCGTCGTGGGCATGATGCTGGATATCGGGTCTCGGGTCATCGTGCAGGGGATGACCGGCCACCAGGGGCGCGTCCATACCCGGGCCATGCTGGACTTCGGGACCAGGGTGGTCGCCGGAGTGACCCCCGGAAGGGGAGGCGAAGAAGTGGAGGGCGTCCCGGTGGTGGAGACCGTGAGCGAGGCCGTTGCCGCGTATGGGGCCGATGTGTCGGTGATGTTCGTCCCCTCGGCGGCAGCCAAGGACGCCGCGCTGGAGGCGCTGGATGCGGGGATCGGCACGTTGGTCATGGTGACCGAGCACGTTCCCGTCCACGATGCCATGATCGTCGTCCAGTATGCCCGGCTGAAGGGCGCCAGGGTGATCGGTCCGAACAGCCCGGGGATCGCCGTCCCAGGACGGAGCAAGGCCGGGATAATGCCCAACCAGATCTTTCTCCCCGGCCCGGTGGGGGTGGTCTCCAGGAGCGGCACCCTGACCTATGAGGTGGTCAGCTCCCTCACCGAGGCCGGACTCGGTCAGTCGACCTGCCTGGGCATCGGCGGGGACCCGGTGGTGGGGACCTCGTTCGTGGACGCCCTGCGGCTGTTCGAAGCGGATAAGGACACTGACGCGGTCGTCCTGATCGGGGAGATAGGAGGGGCGGCGGAGGAGGTGGCCGCGGACCACATCCGTGACCGCATGAGCAAGCCGGTGGTCGCGTACATCGCCGGCCGCACAGCGCCGCCGGGACGGAAGATGGGGCATGCCGGCGCCATCGTCCAGGGCGGCCGGGGAACCGCCGCCAGCAAGATCGCCGCGCTGGAGGAGGCGGAGGCGCATATCGCCCGCGCGCCGTCACAGATACCTTCCCTGGTCAGCTCGTGCTGCCGCCGTTGAGCCCTCAATATATTATTTCTATATGTACGAGAAGTTCTACGATACGCTCCTTCCGACGTCCTGGTACGGTCAAGAAAAGGTATATGTCCCAAAAGCACCCATTGACCTATCCCGCCATCGGCCCGGGGATCTCAACTCCCTGTGCAATATATGGCGGTAAAGAGGATAGGGAAACTATTTATAGGACAGCAGCTTAGCTGGGAAAGCCCGAAACGGAACATATGTCTCGGGCATAGGCTCTGACCTATATGTCTGGCATGTGCCGGTGACGGTGCATGTCGGGGCGGAAACCCCTCCAAAACGCTTATATACAATAAGCGCTTAGGTGGAAAGGCCCGGGACCTGCAAAGGTTTCGGGTAATATGGTCCGCCAGTATGGCAACCTATATATACCCCTTCAGACATGAAGGGGGGCTGCGGTCGAAGCAAAAATCGACCACAACATTTCACTTTGATGCACCCGGAAAGTAACCCTCTCCGGGGAAGTGGAGGAGAACGTTCAGGATTTGGAAGAGGTCCTGCGTTTGATGATATCCGATCATATGCAATTCGGACGTGTGTTAAGCCGACACAAGTAGCGGCATGCTACGTCGTATGGGGAATGGCTCGGCTCGAGCGCCGATGAAGGTCGTGTCAAGCTGCGATATGCGCCGGGT
>JAEILR010000007.1 GCA_016109435.1 Methanomassiliicoccus sp. | reverse complement strand
CGCCTGCGGAGATCGTGTAAGACTTCCACGAGAGGAAGCGGTGGTCGATGAACCAGGAACTATACGCTTCGGAATGGAATCTGGAAGCCCATGACCCTAGTCATGGGAGGATGTCACTAATATGCTGCTATCCCCAGGGCGAAGAAGGCGATTATCATCCACATGTCCGTCAGCGCGCGCACGGTGCCCACGTACATCAGGCTCCGTGACCGCAGGTACAGCGCTCCCATCAGCAAGCCGAGGAAGAACGAGAAGATGGCGTAGGGGAGCGAACCCCAGAACAGCATGAACATGGCCCCCAGGAAGGCGGCCAGGACCATCGCCCCGGTGGTCCCCAGGAGGGGGATGGAGGAACGGAGCAGCACCCCCCGGAAGAGGGCCTCCTCCACGAACCCCCAAGCCGCCAGGATGGGGATGAAAAGAAGCGTTGGCCGGCCGAGCGGGTAGCTCTCCCAGAACCGCAGGCCGAGGAACATCGCCTGGACCAATGCCAGGCCGGCCGGCAGGGCCAGGACCAGAAGGACCGACATCGGGCGCATCCGCGCGGACCCCATGTCCGGCAGGTCCACCATCCTGAAGAACAGGAGGACCCCCGCAGCGGTGGTCCCCAGCAGGACGGCTCCGTCGACGTACACCAGCCCCGAGCTGGGCAGGAGGATGGTGAAGAGAGATATCGCCAGGACCAGCGCTGCCGCCGAGGCGGCCACGGAAACGTCCTCGTGGCGGCCGTACAGGATCAGGGCGGTGCAGGCCAGCAGACCGACCATGAGGGAGGCGAGGGCCATGCCCACCGCCGCCGGCGACCCCGACAGATAATAGGCGTACACGGACGCGCAGCCCAGGGCCAGGGGCAGCGACAGCATCGCCGCCACCGGCAGCCTGGAGGCCGGCCGGACCTCGCCGGCGGCCCGCTGGTAGATCAGGACAGGGCGGTCCACAGCACCAGCGCCCCCAGGACCAAAGCGAGCAACAGCAGGCAGTACGCGGCGGGGGTCAGCATCCGCAGGTTCACCCGGCGGGACACCGCCCCCAGGACCATGACCCCGAACAGGCATGCCAGGCAGATGGCCAGGGCCGGGGCCAGGAACGAGGTCCCGATGGCCAGCGGGGGCACCAGGGCCAGCGCTAGGTTATTGTCAGCGGGAGCCACAGGTCCAGCACCTCCCTCCCGTCGTCCAGGACCAGATAGAGGGTCCTGTCCCCGCTGGCCGGTACGACGAAAGAGATGACCTGTTCCCATTTCTCCCCGCCTTCCAGGTCGAAGAGGTAAGATCTGGGCGCTCCCGGAGATACCGACACGGTCTGACCGGGATTGAAAGTGCTGGAGGTCCCCGGGACCTTCTCCAGGGACATGGTTAGCTGGTACCTCTGAGCATTCTCGTAGTGCGAGACCACGGTGATCAGGATGAGGCCCGCCTGGTTCGTAGCAAGGACACTGGGCAGGTGGTCCATGTCCCCGTCCGCCCCGGTGACCGAGAACTCGTTGAACTCGTACGGGGGGGGCTTGGCGTTCAGCCCGTTGACCGCCACGACCGACAGCACCATCACCGCGGCTATGATGATCACCGCCACCGCCATCTCCGCGGCGGAGTACGGCTGCTTCTTCGCCGGACGGGTCACCAGGGAGAACTGGTCTCCCCGGGGCAGCCGGGACCGGCGAAGGATGGCGATCATCGAGCCGGTGAAGGTGATGGCCGCAGCTATCAGACCGACCACCGTCGGAGTGAAGTCGAGAATGCCCCTGGTCAGGATGGTCCCCGCCAGGGCCATGATCGAGGCCGACAGGCCGACGGCCAGGACCAGACGCTCCAGGAAGGCGATGTCCAGCAGGTGCTCCTCGCGGCGCACGATGGTGGTCTGGGACAGGACCGCCTTGCGCCCGGGGAACAGCGCGGAAACGATGGAATAACCGGGACAGAAGAACACCGCGGCGAAGGCCACACCCCACCGCAGGGGCCCTTCGATGCCGGAGAAAGCCAGGAACACCGCTGCCGCTACTATCAGGCAGATGATGACCAGATCGTAAGGTCTGCCCGGGCCGATGATCATACGGCTCCCTTTCACCGCCATTATGCATCCCTCACCACGATATCACCCATTGATACGTCGACCATCATGTACTTGTCGGTCCCCCGAGGATGCGACGATCTCCTTCAGCCGGGGGGAAACCTCCTCCCAGGAATAGGCCGACATCACCAGTTCCCGGCCCCGGTCGGCGATCTCGTCCGCCCTCCGGGGGTCGTTAAGGAGATCGCTGACCTGCCGGGCGAAGTCCTGGCGGTCCTTCCCCACCACGCAGTTGACCCCGTGCTCCAACTCGGGGATCCCTTCAAGCGCGAGAGGGCTCACCACGGTGGCCCGGCGGGCGGACAGCATGTCGATGACCTTGGTCAGGATGCCCACGCCCTTCCATATCGGGGCGATGCACACGTCGGCGGCGGAGAGCCACAGGTAAAGGTCGGGGACGAAGCCGAGCATGCGGACCCCATGGGGGGCTTCCTCCCCCAGGGAACCGGAGCCGGCGATGAGCACCTCGGTCCCGGGCACCTCCGCGGCTACCGCGGGATACATCTCCTTCACGATGTACAGGGAGGCGTCCAGGTTGGGCATGTATTTAAGTGTCCCGAAGAACAGCACGACCTTGGCCTGGTCATCGATCCCCAGCTCCCTCCGGGCCTCCTCCCTGGTCCGCAGCCTGGAGTCGACCAGGGCCATGTCCGCGCAGGTGGGCACCACCTCGAACTTGGCGGTATCGAACCCCATCGAGCGGTAGGCGTCGACCTCCTTGCGGGATACCACCAGCACCTTCGCCGCCATGCGCGCCAGCATGCGCTCCAGCATGAGGTTCCCGCGGAGGAAGAACCTCGACTTGCCCAGGGCGGCAGAGAAGTCCTTGATGTTGCCGTGGTTGTCCCATATCAGCGGCACTCCCAGCACCCGGGCCGCGGCCCCGCCGGCCAGGGAGTAGTAGGTGCCCTCAGCGAAGACCGCGTCCACGCCCTCCCTCTTCCCCATCCTCAGGGTGGTCCAGGCGATGGACATCTCGTTGAGCACGAACATGATGTACCGGGAGAAGCGGTTCCCCGACTGGTCGTACACCTTCTTGTCCAGCGCCCCGGTGGGCACGGGGACCACGTCGAACCATTGGGACAGCAGATACAGCAGCTTGGGAGAACGCTCCGAGTTGGTCGGATCGATGGGTACGCTCGGCACGAAGGCGACCTTCATCCCATCCCCCCGGAATAGATGTTGAGGAGCCTCTCCGCCCCCACCTCGAAGCTGAAGTCCTCCAGGGCCAGCTTGCGGGCCCGGGAGCCCATGCCGTCCAGGCGGACGGGGTCCTCTAGGATGGCCAGCAGGTCCCGGGCCATGCGCTCCGGTTCAGAGGATAACATCGCTCCCGCCCCCTGCTCCACGATGTCCGTGCGCAGGCCCCGGGCGAAGGAGGTGGCCACCGGCACCCCGCAGGAGATGGCCTCGATGGCCGTGAACGGGAACAGGTCGGTGCGCGAAGTGACCGCGAGAAGGTCGGCGCAGTTGTACAGCTTGGCCATGTCCCCTTGGTCCAGCCGGTCGGTCATGATGGTGACGTTCTCCACCAGGTCCAGGTCCCGCACCAGGCGGCGCAGCGCGCCTTCCTGCGGTCCTGTCCCCTTGAGGACCAGCAGGCAGTCCGGATCGCTGGACCGCACCCGGGCCATGGCCGTCACCAGGAGGTCCATGCCCTTGTTCTCGTGCATCCGGCCGATGCTGAGGAGCACGTTGCGGTCCTCGTCGATGCCGAACCGGGCCCGGGAGTCCTCCTTGTGCAGCGGCCGGTAGGCGTCGGTGTCCACGCCCGAATGGACCACCGGGGCGATCCTGTCCTCCGGGACCCCGGCCTGCCGGAGGTGCTGGGCGGCCGACCCCGAGCGGGGGATGAGCTTGCGGCAGCCCTTGGTGACGGCTCTCCCCAGCGTGCGGTAGAACTGCTTCTGGAGCCACCCCATCGGCCCCTGCATGTAGATGTCCAGCTCCTGCCAGATGAACATCGCCGGGCCCTCTCGGGAAGCTGACCAGGTCAGGACCGTCCCCGGCTGGAAGACCTCGCCCGACTGGACCACGTCCAGCCCTCCGTCCCGGACCTCCCTCAGCAGCGACGGGGTCAGCGGGGCGAGGGACGGGGGGAACAGCCAGGGAAGGCGGGTGGGGACGTACTCGACCCTCACCCCGCCCAGATCCCCGCTGCGCTCCGGCCGGTAGGTGTCAGCGACGAACACGGTGACGCTGTTGCCCCTCCGGACCAGCCGGCGCCCCGTTTCCACGATGTTCAGGTCCGCGTCGGTGCCCGGGCGCAGGCCGGCGGAGCGGAACGCCGAGGCGTCCGCCTGCACATCGGCTGTCTTAGTGATGAGATTGACCAGCCCGATCCTCATTACGAAGACCTCGCCACGTACATTACCCAGTAATTGCCGTTGTCGTAGACCTTGTAATTCTGAGGGGCGAAGCCCTCGTAGAAGGTGTACACCTCCTGGATACCCCATTGACGGTACCAATTCTCAGTGGTCTGGTCGAACAGGAACGCCCCGCTGCCCTGCCAGGACGCGGCCACCTCCGGGGTCTGATTGTAAAGCGAGACCATCCTGACCCGTTGGTACTGCTCTCCGCTCTCGCTCCACACGTCGATGGGATAGAAGCCACCG
The DNA here is from genome assembly GCA_016109435.1 of Methanomassiliicoccus sp. Taxonomy (GTDB): domain Archaea; phylum Thermoplasmatota; class Thermoplasmata; order Methanomassiliicoccales; family Methanomassiliicoccaceae; genus UBA6. Next base: position 274,433 of record JAEILR010000007.1, on the reverse strand, counting down.
GCGACCCAGGCGGGGTCGCTCTGGGAGAGGTGGTCGGCCGCGGCGATACCCTTGGAGTTGGTGATGTACAGGGTCTCCTGGTAGAACATGGTCGACGCCGCCGCCACGACCACCAGCGCGACCAGGACGCCCAGCACCGGACGTATGAACCGGCGGCTCTTGGGCAGCAGCAGAGGCACGAACACCAGCGGGGCCACCAGCACGATGTACAGAATGCCGCGGTCGTACAGCTGACCGTTGAAGAACACGATGTCCAGGGGGATGATGGCCAGGGCGATCAGGAACAGTGCGAGGATGTTCCGGGGCATGTTCACCGGTCCCTTCCTGCGCTGTATCAGATATACGATGAGCGCGAGGACGGTCAGGCCGGCGAAGACCGCCACCATTCCGGTACGCAGCTGCGGATAAAGGACTCCCAGTATGTTCTCCGGGGTCGTCCGCATGGTGATCTGCTGCTGGACGCTCTCGTTGATATTGGCCAGAGCGGCCAGCCGGTTGGTGATGAACTCCACCATGTTGATCGAGAACGAGGATGCCCCGGTGAAGAACCATCCCAGCCAGATGAGGATGAACACCCCCACCGGCCAGGGCCTCCCCCACTTGATGGGTTGCCGTCTCGCCGCGGCGACCCGGACCACCCGGGCCAGGATCTCCTTCAGGGCGATGGCCCCCAGGACGAAGATGAGGGTAGTGGGGTGGGAGATGACGATGAACGCGAACAGCAACATCGCCGCGTACAGCCACTCCCGACCCTCCCGCTCCAGGCACACGAATATCATCAACCCGGCCACGAAGCCCATCGACTGCGGCGAATAGTTGAACTGCAGCCAGACGTTGGCGAAGGCCGCGAACAGGAAGGCGAGCCGGTAGTCTATCTTGGGGACGTAGGTCCGGGTGAAGATGTACACGGTGGATACGGTGAGAATGGACGCGAACACCGGGTACAGGCGCAGGAACAGCAGCGCGTCGGGGTTGCCCAACAGGACGTAAGAGGCCCCGAACACGAAGAACCCGGGGTAGTTGAACGCGTAGGAGTAGGTGTCGTCGTTGGGCAGGGTGCCCGCCCTCACCAGTTCCAGCGTCGAATCGTAGTGGACGTAGGAGTCCCAAACCGTCGGGTACTGCTGGAACATCGCCGGGACCGACCACAGCATCATGAACAGGATGAGCGCCTGGACATAGAACAGGGTCTCCGATTCGGAGCGCAGCCCGATGGCCAGGGACATGACCATGAAGATTATCCCTACCCAGTAGGAGAACGGCAGCAGGCCGAACATCCCGAAGGGAGTTCCCAGGGGGACCTCCTGGATGTTGTACCCGAGGGAGGACAGCAGGCAGATGGCCATGCCTAGGAAGGTCAATAGGTACAGGAACGACGGACGAACCCTGGCCTCCACCTTTCTCATCTTTTATATCCCTCCGGCCCTCGGCCGTCCTATTCAACATTGGCCGCCTATAACTAATTTTTTCTATACCGGCAGCTCGCAAATTCCCGATTTGGCAGACGAGGTCGGTTTCTATCCTGCTTGTGGCGATTACCGTCAAAAGGTTGAAATCCGAGGTCGGTGCATGGCCCACTCGCGGCCGGCTTGGGCCGCCATCGCTCGGTGCATAATATGTGGTTGCCTGGCCATGTGGCTTTCTCATTCCTCATATGCATACCCTTCATCGTCTATCTGAAGAGGGAAAGAGCCCTGGCCCTGTCATATCTGATGTTCTTCGCCCTGCTGCCGGACTTCCTGCACCTAGGTCCGCTGAGGTTCGCTTCCCATTCGTTCGTCGGCCTGGCGTTCATGCTGCTGATCGCCCTGGTCCCGCTGATAGTGATCAGCCGCCCCCGGGCGGCACTGGTCCTGCTGGCCGTCACCGCGTCGTACACCCACCTGATGGCCGACGGGTTCATCGGCTCGGTGGCGCCGTTCTGGCCGTGGTCCACTCGGTGGTTCCAGATCAATGAGTTCAACAGCGCCTATGACATCCAGATGGAGCTCGTCCTTCTGGCCCTGTCCGCGGTGATCCTGGTCATCGCCATGCGGCCGTGGGAGGCTCTGAAGAACGTATCTACGTACAGTAAGAGGGAGCGGCGGGGCCTGTTCCTGACCTCCCTGCCCATGGCCGCGATGTCTGGCCTGCAGGGCGTTTATTTCATAATAGTATCGGAGGGACCGGGGCTGGGCACCGCTCGGACGGCCCTTCTGGCCGCCTTCGGGATCATCTTCCTGGCGTCATCGATTCTGCTGCTCGCGTCCATTCGTGGTTCTAGGTACGGATAATGATATGACTAGATTTCGACAATATCCAGTCAGAGTAAAAACAAACATTTATATATGGCCTCAACCAAATAAATTCTCCGTTCGAATAGAAAAGTTTGAGGTATCTAGATCTCTGTTAGGGGCTTTGAGACCGCATGATATCTAAATAGATAACGGGGCGATAGTATTAGAGGAAGCTATGCGTATAGGGGGATGAAATTGTGACCGCAAGTAAGGTAGTAGTGATGATACCTGCGTTGAACGAGGAGCGCAGCATCGGGAAGGTTATCGACGATATTCCTCGTAAGGAGCTTATGAAGAGAGGGTTCGAGGTACGCGTCGTCGTCGTCGACGGACAGTCCACGGACCGCACCCTGGCCATTGCCAGGGAGAAGGGCGCCTACGTCCTTGTCCAGAAGGGAAAGGGCAAGGGAATGGGAGTTCGCCAGGCGATCGCGCTGTGCGACCCCCGTGAGGTCGTGCCCAAGGTACTGGCCCTCACTGGCGGCCTGTGCTCCAAGTTCTCTGACCTGGCCTCCATGCTGGACGCCAAGTACCTCATCATGATCGACGCTGACGGCACATACCCGCCGCGGTACATCCCCGATGTCGTGTCCGCCCTCGAGGCAGGGGCCGACGTTGTGATGGGATCCAGGTTCCAGGGCAGCATCGCCGAGGGAGCCATGACCCCCCTGAACCACTTCGGCAACATCGTGCTCAGCGATATCGCCACACTACTGTACCAGCATCCCTGCACCGACCTATGCACTGGCATGTGGGGCTTCAATGGAGAGGCCCTGCGTACCCTCGAGCTCGATTCCAAGCACTTCGAGCTGGAGGCGGAGATGTTCGCCGAGTCGGTCAAGAAGGGGCTGCGGGTGGAAGAGATACCGATCAACTATCTGCCCCGGGCGGGGGAGACCAAGCTCGTTCCCCTGAAGGCCGGGGTGGCGATCGTCACCAAGCTCTTCGAGCGGCGCTTCTGGAGCGTGGCCGGCGAGTTCGACGTCAAGATGGCGGCCAAGCGGGACGAGAAATCGACGGCACTTCGACCTGCCCACCATATCTGAGGTTGGGCAATGCGCGTGGCCATGGTCACACCCGAGTTCCTTAGCTGGGGCGGTGTAGGAAGTTACGTCGTCCAATTGGCCAAGAACCTAACGTCCGACCATGAGGTCCACGTCATATGCCTGGACAACGGGGGGGAGGTACCGAAGGTGGACAACATCACCGTGCACACTCTGGGCACGGCCAAGGACACCTTCATGTACAACAACCAGTTCCAGATCTCGTTGTGGCGCTCGTTCTCCCAGCTCAACGATGCCCACCATTTCGACCTCCTGCACGCCAACCACGCGCAGATGGCCGATCTGATGTTCAAGGTGCTGGGGGAGCGCATCCCCTCGGTGACCACGGTCCACAGCACCATCGGCTCGCAGCGCATGGGGACCAAGGAGGCCAATCTCACGGTCCGCCAGCTGGAATCCTCGGAGCGCATGACCCTGTTCCTCCTTCCGGTCCTGAAGACCCTGGAGAGGATGTACATGAGCCGGTGCAGCTCCCTCATCTACGTCTCCGATTTCATCCGCGCGTGGTGCCAGGAGAAGCTGGGGGCCGATTGCCCGTCCAAGGTCATCCATAATGGCATCGACACCACCATGTTCCACCCCAAGGGCATCGACGAGTGCCTGGAGAGGTTCCCCACGCTCAAGGGGGTCGACAACATCGTCCTGTTCTCCGGCCGAATGATCGCGCTGAAGGGCATCTCCACCGCGCTCAACGCGGTGAAACTGGTGGACAGAAAGCACGACCCCACCTTCGTTTTCGCCGGCAACGGCAACGCCGAGCAGTGGAAGGCGATGGCCTCCGGCCTCGGCATTTCTCCCGACCGCTGCCGCTTCATCGGCCCCGTGCCGTACAAGAATATGCCGTACCTTTATCCCCTGGCATCGGCGTTCATGCTCCCGTCCTATTCGGAGAGCTTCCCCATGACCCTGCTGGAATCGATGGCTTGCGGCACTCCGGTCATCGCCACCGACGTCGGCGGTGTCCCGGAGATGATCGAGCCCGGCTCGACCGGGCTGCTCGTCCCTCCTAAGAACGCCACCGCCCTGGCCGAGGGTATCAACACGATCCTGGGAGATCCCCGCCTGGCGCGTTCGATGTGCATGCGCGCCCGGGACAGAGTATTGAACGAGTTCAGCGCCTCGGTGATGGCCCAGCGTACCGCCGAGGTCTACAAATCAACTGTGGATGGATGGTCTTGAAGGTCCTACTAGTCAACCCTCCGAGGTTCGAGGGCATATCCGTGATTCGCGAAGAGCGCTGTGAGATAACCGAGAGATACTCGATCCTGGAGCCGTACTCCCTCTTGCAGACCGCGGCTCTGCTGCGCGACGGCGGGCACCAGGTGTCCCTGATCGACCTCAACGGCCAGGACCTGGGATACGACGCCCTGGAGGCCAGAGCGCGGGAGTTCCACCCGGATGCGACGCTCTACCGGTTCACTCCCACCACCTTCGACTGGGACCACAAGGCCGCGTCGACGGTCAAGGGCGTGGACAAGGACATCACCACCGTGGGCGTGTGCTGGACGCTGCACACCATGCCCAACCAGGTGCTGAAGGAGGCGCCGGACCTGGACGTCTACGTGCGCCAGGACTACGAGGTCGTCGCTCCCGCCGCGGTGAACGCCCTGGCCGGAGGGACACCGTTGGACGACGTGGCCGGCATCGCCTACCGCCGGGGGGAGGAGATCAAGGTCACCGGGCCCCCCACCCCGATGAAGGACTACGACTCCATGCCTATCCCGGCCTATGACCTGCTGCCGAGCCTGAAGCCGTACTACGTCAACGCTCCCGCGGGCCGACCGTTCACGATCCTGTACACCAGCAAGGGCTGCCCCTTCAAGTGCTCCTTCTGCACCGTGGCCGGCACCCCGTGGAAGATGCGGACCGCGCCCCACATCCTGGAGGAGCTGAGGTACCTCAAGGAGAGGTACGGCCTCCGCACCGCCTCGTTCTTTGACGAGACCTTCACCTTCAACCGCGGAAGGGTGGAGGAGATCTGCCGGATGCTGAAGGAGGAGGACCTAAAGATCAAGTGGTACTGCAACACCCGGGCTCACCTGGTCGATCGCGAGCTCCTCCGCCAGATGCGGGAGGCGGGATGCAGGGGCATCTCCTTCGGCATCGAGTCGGGCAGCCAGCGCATACTGGACTCGGTGGAGAAGAAGGTCAAGGTGGAGCAGAACAGGGATGCCGTCCTCGCGGCCAAGGCCGAGCGCCTGAAGGTCCTGTGCTCGTTCATCTTCGGACTGCCGGGAGAGGACTGGGACAGCGTGGAGGAGACTCTCCAGTTCGTGCGCGATACCCTGCCCACCTCCGCCCAGTTCAACGTCGCAGTGCCCTATCCCGGTACCAGGCTGCACGAGCAGATCTACGGCGTCACGGGGCTGGAGGAACCGGACTTCCGCAAGATGTACCAGCATGCCTCGGTGGTGGGAACGGAGAAGATGACCCCCGAGGATCTGGACGAAGCGAGGAAAAAGGCGTACAAGACCCTGTACACCTCCGGGCGGTGGTGGCTGTCCAACATCAGGCATCTACTGAGGGAGCCGTCGGACCTGTACATGGCGTCCCGATTCGCCATGAAGATCACCAACAATTACGTGTTCCACGGCATGAAGGACGCGCACTAGGTGGACGATGGAATCAGAGCGCATAGTGATGACCTCGACCTTCTACCCCCCCTACCATCTGGGAGGGGACGCGGTGCATGTGAGGTACTTGTCCGAGGAACTGGCTCGAAGGGGTCACGAGGTCCACGTCGTCCACAGCATGGACGCCTTCGCCCTCAAGGCCAAGGGCCGCGAGGTCAAGCCGATCGGATCCGAGGTCCATGTCCATCCCGTGCGCACCTCCCTGGGCGCGGCGTCGGCACAGCTGACCTACATCACCGGCCGCAGCCGGGCCGCGGACCGCGAGCTGCGGAAGGTGATGCATGAGGCCCGCCCGGCATGGGTCCACCATCACAACATCTCCCTGCTGGGGCAGGGCATGCTCTCGGCGGCCGACGCTCCGGAGATGTTCACCTCCCATGATCACTGGCCGGCATGCCCGCGCAGCGACCTGAGCTACCTCGGCCGGACCACCTGCGAGAGGAGCAGATGCACCTACTGCTCGCTGCGTACCGCCCGGCCACCCCAGCTGTGGCGAGGTTCGGGCTTCAGGAACAGGCTGGCGGCGATCGACCGGATCATCTCGCCGTCGGAGTACATGGCCCGCTTCCTGAAGGACCGCGCCGGGCTGGCGTCGGTCGTTCTGCCGAACTTCGTCCCCCCGCCGGGGGACGTGGCGGCCCGCGAGGCGGCGCCGCACTTCGTGTTCGTAGGGGTGCTGGAGAAGCACAAGGGCCTGGACCTGCTGCTGGAAGGATATGAGAAGTGCGGCGTGGAGGCGGAGCTGCACATCCTCGGCAGCGGCAGCCTGGAGGGGCAGCTCAGGGAGGCGGAGAAGCGCACCGGAGGGAGGGTCCGGGGCCTCGGCTTCCTGTCCCGGAAGGAGGTGCTGGAGGAGGTCGGTTCGGCCATCGCCCTGATGGCGCCGTCAGTGTGCCAGGAGAACTCGCCCCTGTCGTGCATAGAGGCGCTCTCCGTCGGCACGCCGCTCATCGTCTCCCCTAACGGAGGCCTCCCCGACCTAGTGGCCAGCGGCTGCGGGCTGGTGGTCGAGACCACGCCGGGGTCGATCGGCGAGGGCATGCGGCGGCTGGAGAAAGGACCAGACCTCAGGGCCAGGCTCTCGACCCAGGCCCAGGAAAGATATAAGGACGTTCACCACCCGAACAGATACCTGGCTTCATATCTGGAGCTAGGAAGAGGGTTGCACTGAGGACAGTTCTGATAAATGTCGGTTTTGAGCCGGGGGAGGCGGAGCTGAGGATCGCGCCTCCCCTAGGGATCATGACCGTGGGGGCCTATCTCCGGGAGGAGGGGCATGACGTGCATCTGCTGGACTGGAGCGGGGAGCCGCTGGACGAGGACCGCAGGGACGAGCTCCGCTCCCTCCGCCCGGAGGTGGTGGGCATCCATGTCAAGATCAGCTCGGCGCTGTCGCGGGCGCTGGAGGTCAGCGAGTGGGTCAGGGACGCGGGCGCGGTGCTGGTGTGGGGCGGTCCGGGACCGGCCATCCTCACCGAGCCCATGCTGCGGGAGGGACCTGCCGACTACCTCGTCCTGGGCGAGGGCGAGGAGACCGCCGCCGAGCTACTGGCCTGCCTGGAGAAGGGAGGCGACGTCCGTGATGTGGACGGCCTCGCGTTCATGGATGGGGATGACGAGATCATCACCGCGCCGCGTACGAGGATCGTCAAGATAGACTCCCTCCCCATGCCCATGTGGGACGGAGTGGATCTGTCGAGGTATCACACCCCGATGCACGGCCGGCAGGTGGTGCCGATCGTGACCAGCCGGGGGTGCCCGGGCAACTGCACGTTCTGCTACTCCAAGAAGATGTGGGGATACCGGTGGACGGCGCGCTCCCCCCAGAAGGTGGTGGAGGAGATGGAGCACATCATGCGCTTGGACGCCGGGGTGGGGGGGTTCATCATCATGGACGATCTGTTCTCCACCGATCCCCGGAGGGTACGGGACATCTGCTCCCTCATCGAGGAGAGGGGGATGGACATCGTGTGGAACTGCGAGATCAGGGCGGACATGATCGACCCGGTCATGGTGAGGATCATGCGTCGCGCGGGATGCCGGCAGGTGCTGATGGGCATCGAGACCGGCTCCCCCCGCCTGCTGGAACTGGTCCGCAAGGACATCACCGTGGACGAGATCCGACGGGCGGCGAGGGTCCTGCACGAGAATGACGTGGAGGTGTACGCGATGATGGTCAACGGGCTGCCGACGGAGCGGGACGAGGATGTCGATGCCACCGACCGGCTGCTCCGCGAGATACGTCCGGACTTCACCGAGTTCCTCACCTACATGCCCTACCCCGGGACCCCGCTCTACGACCTGGCGGTGCAGGAGGGGTTCCCCGAACCCGATAACTTAGAGGAATGGGCTAATATGGGGACCTTCAATATTGGTTCTATCGACAGCAAGGGCGTGAGCGGGGTGGCGGACGAGAGGTACGAGGAGATGGCCAGGAACGTGAAGAAGCGGGCGATCAGGAGCAGCTACATCCGGGAGATGAAGAATGCCCCCCTGACCGCTCCTATCCGCGGCCTCCGGTTCCTATTTAACCGGGGGAGGGAATGACCATGTCGGTCGGCCGCCAGGAGCGCGCGGACGGGAACAGGAGATCATCGCGATGTTGAGATCTTACAGGCTGGACCATACCGCCGACCTGCCATCCAAGCAGGCCGAGTGGGAGGCTCTGAGAAAGAAGTGCGGCGGTTCCATCTTCACCTCCTATGACTGGGCCATCGAATGGCTCCGGCATTTCGACCACACCGCCGCTCCCCGGGTGGTGTTCATCGAGGAGGACGGCGATATCGTGGGCATCGCTCCCTTCGTCATCATCGAGCAGAGGTCGATGGGGCTCAAGCTCAAGAAACTGTCATTGATCGGCAACGGCGCCGGAGTGGCCGAACTGTACGACCTGGGCCTCCTGGCCGAGGACCGGGAGGACGTCCTGGACAAGATCGTGGAGGCGATGGACAAGCTAGACTGGAACGTGCTGCACCTCAACGAAATGAAGGACGGGCCGGTCACCCAGTCGCTATATCGGAAGGTCGCTGAGCGGTGGGAGACCGACGAGCCGGTCCGCATGCCCTGCCCGGCCACCGACCTTCCGGCCGAGGGGGACATCATGGACGTGGTGTCGTCTCGCACCAAGCGCACGCTGCGCAAGATCAGCGGAGCATTGGAGGCGGAGAGCCGCATACGCTACCGCTGCGTCGACCTGCCGGAGGAGACGGCCGAGGCCGCGTCGATGTACGCGCTGCAGCATATCGATCGGTGGGAGGAGAAGGGCGGGAGCATCTTCAGCACCGAGAGCCTGACCTCCTTCCTGAAGTCGGTGATGAGAGCGTCGGCGCACGACGGCCGGGGCATGGTCTACGAGGTGTGGATCGACGGTTCCCTGGCGGCCCAGATGCTGTGCCTGGAGGACGGGGACATCATGCGCGCCTACCGAGTGGGGATGAACAACCAGTTCTCGGAGTTCTCCCCCGGCAACCTGGTGGCGGTCCATGCCATGGCCGAGGCCCAGAAGGCCGGGTACACCACCTTCGACTTCGGCGCCGGCCCCGAGGAGTTCAAGTACCGCCTGGGGGCCCGGGACCGTCCGCTGATGAGGATCCAGGCCAAGAGGGGTACCGTCCGGGCAATGTCCAAGATCAGCTCCCTTCCCGGGGTCCGCCAGCTGGTGGACAAGGCCGGGGTCAAGGACCAGGCGCTGAAGGCCATTCACGAGTGAGGCTCTGCGCCTCGAACTCGTACCTGAGCTGCACCAGGCCGTCCCTGAAGGTCCTCGATTCCATCAGCACCAGGGGACCCTCCGGCCCGCCGTCGAAGAGCGGGATGCCCTCTCCCAGCAGGTGAGGCACGATGGTGAGGATCATCCGATCGACCGCTCCCGCGCGAAGGAAGCCCTGTGCCAGCCGGGCCCCGCCGACAAGCCAGATGTCCTTGCCCGGTGACGAGCGGAGGCCGTCGACGAAGGTCTGGATGTCCCCGCCCACGAACTCCACGTTATCGTCCCGACCGCGGCGGGCGGTGGTGAAGACATACCCCTTCTTCCCGGCGTAGGGGTAGGGGCCGAGGGTCAGGACCTGCTCGTAGGTGATGCGCCCCATGACCACGGCGTCCACCCCGCTGAGGAACTGGGCGTAGCCGTAATCCTCTTTGCCCATGGCCGGCAGCCAGTCGATCCCGCCGTCCCGCCGGGCGATGAACCCGTCGAGGCTGGCGGCGAGGTAGAGGACGATGCGCCTGGTCTCAGCCATCGCCCATGGGTGCGAGCCTCTCGTTCTTCATTCTTTGCTCAGAACGCCTCGGCCGCCGCGTGGATCTCGATGCCTTTGGAGGTGATGGCATACGGCTTGACCCTCCGGGAGTGGGCGATGCGGCGCATCTTCATGACCCTCACCGTCAGCTGCACCTCCGCCCGCTCCTTGTTCTCCTCGTAGCGCAGGGCGATGACCCCGTCCACCGCGTACTCCACCAAGCCGTCGCGGGAGGCATTGGGGTTGCTGTCGCTGACCTCCGCGGTCATGACACAGGTGGCCCCGGTCCGCTTGATCATCTGGATGAGGTTGAAGAGGTTGGACCGCTTCTCGTGGTCGGCCTCGAACAGGAGATTGAGCAGAGAGACCGAATCAAGCACGATGCGCGATGCCCCGAAGGAGTTTATGAACTCCGGGAGATCGCTGCGGATGCGCAGGATGGTGGTCTTGGCGTCGTTCGGCTCCAGCTTCACGATGGCCAGCTTCTTCTGCTGGATGTACGGGGCGAGGTCCCAGCCGAACGACCGGGCCGAGGAGAGTATCGATTCCTGGTCCTCCTCGAGGCTGATGAATATCCCCTTCTCCCCCAGCTTGAGCCCCTGGTTGATGAACTGAAGCCCGAAGGTGGTCTTCCCCGTCCCGAAGGACCCCATTATGGCTACCGCCTGGGACTTGGGGAGGCCGCCCTCCAGCATCTCGTCCAGTCCCTCGATTCCTGTCTTGACCCTGTCCATTCCCATCACCCAATTCTCTCGGTATCGACCACCACCAGTCCGCTCCTGGCCGTGACCACGGTAGCGAACCGGGCGATCCTCTCCTTGTCCAGGTGGGGCAGCAGGGAGATGAACTTCTCCACGTACATGTACCGCTGCCGCTTGGACGAGTTCTGGTATCGGCTCCACTCGAACACCAGGGAGCCGTCAACGGAATCCATGAGCATCCTCTGCTTCTTCTCGTCGAGGACGTTGGTGGTGAGGACCAGGTACACCACCCCGCCCCACCGCTTGGCCACCCGCTGCATTCCCCGCAGCACGGCCACCAGGTCGGCGATCTCGATGTTCGCGCTCACTACCAGGTCGGTGAGGGAGTCGATGATGATCATCGAGTCGGGGGCGTTCTCGTCAAGGTAGTTGACCAGGCCTTCCAGCACGCTCTCGGCGCTGCTGTCCTGGGAGAAGATGGAGGTCGCGTCCCCGGCCCACGAGCGGGGGACCAGGGTCTTGCGGAAGTAGGCGGAGGAGAAGTCCTTGAACTGGACGACCCTCTCGAAGGCGGAGTAGAAGTCGTCATTGAACGCCATGTTCAGCTCCGCCAGGACCTCGTCCCGGGAACGGGAGAAGGTGATGTAGCATATCTTGTCCGGGAGGCGGGAGTCCTTGCCCGCCCCGAGGATGAACGGCGCCGCCTCGGGCCTCTCCTTGACCATGGCCAGTTTGGAGGCCGAGGTCAGGGCGAACTCCGTCTGCCCGGCTCCCAGATCGCCCACGAGGAGCACGACCGAGCCAGCGGGGAACCCGCCCTTGATGATCGAGTCAAAATCGGCTACTCCCGTAGGTATGGTCTTACCTGGTGATCGCATCCCTTACACCTGACTCGCGGCATATCGGACGTAGGCATAAAGAAGGTTTGCACCTGGATGTCGGCCGTCAGGAGGGCCTTGGCAGCGCCGTGATCCCGATGCTGTCGTAGCTCAGCACCTCCGGCGTCCGCGAGCCCAGGAGGCGCGACAGCCGTCCGCGGACCTCGAGATACACCTCCTCGGGGACGATGACCACCACGGTGAGGCCCTGGTCCAGTGTTTCCTCGTACACCCGGACGCGTTCCGGGCGGGCCCAGGATATCTCCGATTCCACGTACTCGAAGCCGAGCAGCCGGCCCCCGTCGCTGACGGTGATCACCCCCCAGTCATCGTTCACGATCGCCCATTCGGTCGAGAGGTCCGGATTGCTCCATGCCAGCATGGCGATGCGGTTGGCGATCACTCCCTCCATGCGGTCGATGGTCACACGCATCGTTCGCAGCCGGAGTGATATGAAGGTTGGCGGAAACGTTTCCATTAAGCCGTCCGGGTTGCGATATGTATCGAGGACATGGCGGAACTGAAGCGCGGGCTTGGACTGGTCGGGGCGGTCGACGTCGGGGTGGGGGCGATAATAGGGGCCGGGATATTCGTCCTCAGCGGCGTGGCCGCCGGGCTGGCCGGTCCGTCGGTCATCCTGTCGTTCATCCTGGCGGGGGTCACCGCCTTCCTCACCGCCCTCAGCTCGGCGGAGATGTCCTCGTTCATCACCGAGGCCGGCGGCTCTTACATCTACGCTCGGAAGGCCTTCGGCCCCGGGTGGGGCTTCCTGGTCGGCTGGACGAAATCGTTCGACTACATCGTGGGGGCCGCCGCGGTGGCCATCGGCTTTGCCACCTACTTCGTGCTGCTGTTCAACCTCACCGGACAGGTGTCGGTCACCCTGATCGCCGCGATCCTCCCCCTGGCCTTTCTGCTCCTCAACCTGCGGGGGGTCAGGGAAGCATCAGGGGCCAACAACCTCCTGGTGGTTCTCAAGGTGCTCGCCCTGATCGTGTTCATTGCCGTGGGGGCCGGTTACTTGATCTCCAGCGGGAACTTCTCCCATTACTCTCCCTTCTTCCCCCTGGGGGTGAGCGGCACGGTGGCGGCCAGCGCGGTCATATTCTTCGCCTTCGTCGGCTTCAACACCATCACCGTGATGTCCGAGGAGGTGAAGGACCCCCAGCGGACGGTACCCCGGGCCATCATCCTGGCGTTCGTGATCAGCATCCTGCTTTATATCGGGGTGTCCTCGGTCGAGGTCGGCCTGGTCGACTGGCAGCAGCTGGCCGGGAGCGCCGCCCCTCTGGACATCGCTCTGCGGCAGGCGACCTCCAACGAGTATATACTCGCCTTCGTGTCCGTTTCCGCCCTCTTCGCCACCGCCTCGGTGGTCATGTCCTCCATGCTCGGCGGCTCCCGGGCGCTGTTCGCCATGGGCCGCAACGGCGTCCTCCCGCGCTCCCTCGCCCACCTCTCCGGCCGGGGGGTGCCCTCGAGGACGGTGATCATCGCCGGGCTGGCCATGGCCGCCGTGGTCGTCCTGTCGCAGGGGGACCTGACCACTCTGGCATCGGTGTTCAACTTCGGGACCCTGCTCACCTTCCTGTTCATCAACCTGTCCATGCTGCGCCTGCGGAAGACCATGCCCGACGCCCGCCGGTCGTTCATCGTGCCCCTCTTCCCCCTGACCCCGGTGCTGGGGATCGGCTCGTGCCTGGTCCTGATGGCCTTCCTGAACCTCGAGGCCCTGCTCATCGCCGCGGTATGGATATCGATCGGCTATATCGTGTACCGCCGCTCCCGCCGTTCCCCCGGAGAGATCAGGAAAGTCGGCGGATGAGCATTTCCAGGGCGTGCTCGGCCGCGGCCTGCTTCACCGCGGCGCGGTCGCCGGGGAACACCGCCCGATCGACCGTCACCTCACCGCTCGCGTCTAGGGCGAAGTGCACCAGGCCGACCGGCTTGGACGCGGTGGCGCCCCCGGGCCCGGCGATGCCGGTGATCGACAGCCCGATATCGGCGCCGGTGGCCAGCCGGGCCCCGGCGGCCATCTCCCTGGCCGTGGCCTCGCTCACCGCTCCGTGATCCAGCAGCGTGGACGATAGCACGCCCAGCAGCTTCTCCTTGCTCCCGTTGTCATAGGTGACCAGGGAGGCGAGGAAGTAGCCGCTGGACCCGGGAACGTCGGTGATGAGGGATGCCACCAGTCCGCCGGTGCAGGACTCCGCCAACGATAGGGTCAGGCGCTTCGACCTCAGCAGCTCCCCCACCCGTTCCTCCGGCCTCAGATGGTGGCCTCCGGTGAGTGGTCCCTCATGATCTCCTGGAGCCGCTCGTCCCCCCTGACCTCGCGAATCGTCTCGGCCACGCCACTGGGGACCAGTTCCTCCCACTTGCCGCCCTCGACGATGCGTCGGCGGACCTCCGTGCCAGAGTACACCTCGCGGTTGAACATGGGGGCCTGTTGGACGTCATACCCGGCCTCGGTGAACAGCCGGCGGGTGAGGGGGTTGTTGGAGAACACCAGGTCGAACGGGGGCACGAGGGAAGCGACGTGGGCGACCCATACCGAGTACCGGTTGATGTCCACGATGGGCACCAGGAAGAAGTTGTCCAGGCCCTCGTCGTGGAACGCCCGGGACATCATGAGATGCCGCTCCCCGGCGGTGAAGGGGTTCTCGAAGGTGTGGGACAGCTGCGCGCTGCCGATGCCCACGATGAGGCGGTCGCACTGACCGGCGATGGACTTGATCACTTCCATGTGGCCGTTATGGAACGGCTGGAACCTGCCGATGAGCAGCGCGCTGACCTCTCTCTTCCTCATTGTCGACCTCAGGATGGAGAGAGGGAGCTAGATAATCAAAATTGCGCATAAAGAAAAGAAGAATGAATGAAAGGGTTTACAGCGACGACACGGGGCGGACGGAGGGGTGAACGGCAGGCTTGCCGCCCTTCTCCACCAGGTTGGAGAGCTTCTCGAGCAGGCCCTCCTTCTTGGTGCCGCCGATCAGCGCCTTCTCCAGCACCTCGTTGAGCGTCTCCACCGGTATGATCTCGATCTTCCCGATGTACCGCTCCTCGAGCACCACGTCCTTGAGGTTGGCCTTGGGGATGAGGACCTTCTTCAGTCCCGCCTCGGAGGCCGCCTCGATCTTGGCGGTGACCCCGCCGACCGGAAGCACCTGCCCGCGGACGGACAGCGAACCGGTCATCGCCAGGGTCTGGTCCACTGGCACGTCCTCGAACGCGGAGATGACCGCGGTGGCCACGCTGATGGACGCCGAATCGCCCTCCACTCCCTCATAGGTGCCGATGAACTGCACGTGGACGTCGTGGTTGGCGATATCCTCCCCGGTGTACTTCTTGATCAGGGCGGAGACGTTCTGCACCGCTTCCTTGGCGATCTCCCCCAGCTTTCCGGTGGCGATGATCCTTCCTCCGGAGCGGGTCTGCGCCGGGGTGACCTCGGCCACGATGGGGAGGACGATCCCGGAGAACTCGGACATCGAGCTCTCGGTGTTGAGCGCCGCTAGGCCGTTGACGATGCCCACCGCGTCACCCTCGGTAGCGAAGGTCTTGTAGTCCTTGCGGGACTCCAGGTAGCGGTCGGCGATCTGCTGCTCCAGGCTGCGGGCGATGCGCTTGGCCTCGACCACCATCTCTTGGGTGACCAGGGGGCGCTGCCTCTCTCTGGCGATGTCCCCTGCCACCCGGACCAGTCCGCCCAGCTCCCTGAGCCTGAGGGTCAGGCGCCCGTGGCGGCCGCCCCTCCTCTGGGCCTCCTTGAGGATCTCTCCCACCGCCTTGCGGTCGAAGTGGGGGATCTTCTTGTCCTTGGAGACCTCCTGGGCGACGAACCGGACCAGTTTGACCCGGTTCTCGGTGGTGTCGGGCATGGTGGAGCGCATGAACACCTCGTAGCCGTAACCGCGGATACGGGAACGGAGGGCGGGGTGCATGCCCTGGATGGCGTCCATGTTACCGGCGCACACCAGGACGAAGTCGCAAGGCACGGATTCGGACTTGACCATCGCGCCGGAGGACCGCTCGCTCTGCCCGGTGATGGAGAACTTGCCCTCCTGAAGGGCGGTCAGCAGGCTCTGCTGGCTCTCGATCCTGAGCATGTTGATCTCGTCGAGGAACAGCACTCCCTTGGACGCCTTGTGGATGGCGCCGACCTCCAGCCTCTCGTGGGCCGGGGTCTCCAGGCCTCCGCTCTGGAACGGGTCGTGCTTGACGTCGCCCAGAAGGGCGCCGGCGTGAGCGCCGGTGGCATCGATGAACGGCGGCTGGTCGCCATCCTCATGGGTCACCAGCAGCTTGGGCACCATGTAGTTCTCTTGCCGGTTCCCGGAGTACCGGGTGGCAAAGAACAGTATGGCGACCACGATGATGCCGATGAGGATGATGCTGGGGTCCGGTGACACGGTGAAGAACAGCGCGACGGTGACCAGCATCACCATGATGATGATGAAGGTGATCATCGTGCCCTTCTGCTGCTTCTTGATCATGGCCTCTTTCTTTTGGGCGGTGACGATCTCGCGGCCCTTACCGGCGGGGACCACCCTGATCTTGGGCTCGTTGGGGTCCTCGGCATTGTGGTAAGCGATGACATCCTGCAGCTCCCCCTTGGGGAGGTACTCGGTCATGGACTTCGCGAGCATGGATTTGCCGGTGCCCGGCTCACCGATGAGCATCACGTGACGCTTCTGCTCGGCAGCCTTCTTGATGACCTCGACGGCAGCGTCCTGGCCGATGACCTGATCGGCTAGTTTATCGGGGATCTTTATGTCCGCGGTGGTCTGGAATCCCTGACCCTCGATCCATTCATCGACGTCAAGAACAAACTCCGCGGGAGATGGGTCATTACTCATGTTACACCTGCTCTCGCAATTAATATTCGTACCATAACCGTGCCACTAATTAAGTGTTTCCCCTGGTTTAAATAATGTGGTATTGAGCCAGCATTTATTTCTGACTGGCCTCGGCGTGGCCGCGCAGGCCCTCTCGGAACGCCACTTCCTCCGGCCACGGAGAGGCCGACTTAACAATCGGCAGGGCAGGCACGTCGCATGCTACGACCTCCTCCGTTCCCAGCCTCCGACGAGGTGGAAATGTCTAAATGCCCGCATCCTTTAGGCGATAGAAGGTGAAGTGATGAAGGTGAGCGAGCTCGATCTGCCGGAGGGCGTGGCAAAGGTCCTCGAGGAGGACGGGATCGTCGAGCTGTACCCACCGCAGGCCAAGGCCGCCCCCCTCGCCCTCGACGGCAAGAACCTGATGCTGGCCATCCCCACCGCCTCAGGCAAGAGCCTCATCGCCTATCTCGCCGCGCTCAAGCACGTGCTGGAAAGAGGAGGCAAGGTGCTGTACATCGTGCCCCTGAGGGCGCTGGCGTCGGAGAAGTACGACGACCTGAAGAAGTTCGAGAAGCTGGGTCTAAAAGTGGAGATGTCATCCGGGGACCTGGACTCCCCCGATCCCCAGCTGGACAAGTTCGACATCGTGGTGGCGACCTCGGAGAAGGCCGATTCGCTGCTGCGGCACCAGGGGCACTGGCTCAACCACATCTCCCTGGTGGTGGCGGACGAGGTCCACCTCCTGCACGACCCCGGGCGGGGGCCGACACTGGAAGTGACCCTGGCCAAGTTCCGCAAGTTCAACCCCGACCTGCAGATCATCGCCCTGTCGGCGACCATCAAGAACTCCAAGGAGGTCGCCGACTGGCTCAACGCCGAGCACGTCGCCTCCACCTGGCGCCCCACCCCGCTGAAGGAGGGGGTGCTCCTCGACGGCACGGTCCACTTCACCGACAACACCCGGCGGGAGATCCCCGGGGACAAGGACGCCATCTTCGCGCTGATCAAGGACTCCATACTGGAAGGCGGACAGTGCCTGGTGTTCGTCAACACCCGAAAGTCCACCGAGACCCTGGCCACGCGATACGCTCCGCGGATGAAGGAGGTGATGGCGGAACGGTCGCTGGAGGGGGAGGACCGCATCGCCGAGGACCAGGGGGAGCCGACCACCGTGGGCAAGCGCCTCCAGTCCTGCGTCCGCAAGGGCATCGCCTTCCATAACGCCGGACTGAGCAACGAGCAGCGCCGGTTCGTGGAGTCGAACTTCAAGAAGGGCAATATCAAGTGCATCGTCGCCACGCCGACCCTCGCCGCGGGCATCAACCTCCCGGCCAGAAGGGTCATCATTCGCGACGTGCACCGCTTCGAGAACGGCGGCAACGTGGCCATTCCGGTGCTGGAGATCAAGCAGATGTGCGGCCGGGCCGGCCGGCCGAGGTACGATCCCTACGGCGAGGCCATCCTCTTGGCCAAGGACGAGGAGGAGCGGCGCTTCCTCACTGACAACTACCTGCTCAACGATTCCGAGGAGATCTACTCCAAGCTGGGGAGCGAGCCGGTGCTCCGCTCTCACGTGCTGGCGACCTTCGCCACGGGCACGGCGTCCTCGCGCGACTCGCTCATGGACTTCATGAACTCCACCTTCTTCGCCCACCAGACCACCATGGCCGGCCTGGAGGACGCCGCGGACAACGTCCTCGAGTTCCTGGAACGGGAGGGCATGGTGCGCACCGAGGGCGATCTCATCCAGGCCACCTTCTTCGGCCGCAGGGTGTCGGACCTGTACATCGATCCGCTCACCGCGGTCAAGCTGCGGGACGCGCTCCGCGAGTTCAAACCGCAGTCCTCCTACTTCGGCCTCCTGCATGCCGTCTGCTCGTCCCCGGACATGATGACCATGTACCTCCGGAGGGCGGACTACGAATGGGTCGAGCAGGTCCTCCTGCTGAGAGAGAACGACATGCTGCTCAAGCCCCCGGAGGACCTCGACCAGTACGAGTTCTATCTCGCCGAGCTGAAGACCGCCTGCTCCCTGGACGACTGGGTCCAGGAGATGGAGGAGGACGAGCTGCTCAAGAAGTACGGCATGGGGCCGGGGGACCTGCGCAACAAGGTGGACGTGGGGGAGTGGCTGGTGTATTCCATGAGGGAGCTGGCCAACATCTTCAACAAGGACGCTTACCCCGTGCTCACCGAGCTGATGGTGCGCATCCGCTACGGGGTGCGGCACGACCTCCTGGACCTGGTTCGGCTGCGCGGCGTGGGCAGGGCCAGGGCGCGCTCCCTGCACAACCACGGCGTACGGAACGTGGACCAGCTCCGGGAGGTGGACCTCATCAGGCTGGCCCGCATCCCCAAGATCGGCGACGCCCTGGCCAAGAACCTCAAGGAGCAGGTGACCGAGGGTAAGCTGGCCCGGAAAGCTGAAGTACCGGGGGAGCAGGCGGCGGTGGAAGTGAGGAAGGAGATCAAGAACGAAGGACCCAAGGACTGCCGGCAGCGGAGCCTGCTGGACTTCTAGGTTCTGGGAGTAATCGTTACAGGGAGTTCGGGAACCATGCCGTCCGTACGCTCCCTCCCGCCGGTGGTCGATGATGGGACCAGGGCGCTGGTCCTCGGATCGATGCCCGGAAGGCGCTCCCTCGAGGAGGGCCGCTACTATGCGAACCCTCAGAACCAGTTCTGGAAGATCGTCCATCATCTCTATGGTCGGGAGCCCGCCCCATCGTACAGGGAACGGTTGGAGTTCATCCTGGAGAGGGGGATCGGCCTGTGGGACGTCCTGCAGGAATGCTCCCGCGTTGGCAGCCTGGACTCGTCCATCAAGGGCGCCATTCCCAACGACCTGGGAGCCTTCCTCATCCGGTATCCCCGCGTCCGCTGGGTGTTCTTCAACGGGGCCAAGGCCCGCTCGGCCTTCGATGTCCGGAGCGTGGACCCGGTCCGCCGGTCCAGCCTCGCCTTCACCCTCCTCCCCTCTACCTCCTCGGCGAATGCCCACATGCGCCTGGACGAGAAGATACTGAGGTGGCAGGAAGTGAGAAGGTGCCTCGATGCCGGCGGCACGGACGATATATAATATAGAAATGGAGAAAGGTGGCCGAGCCGTCGAGGGCGGTTCGGCCATGGGGCGATGGGACGCTCCTTAGGCGATGACCCGTCGAACGTCCTCGACCGTCGGCTTGGCCTTGAGGATCTCCTCGCAGGACCTCATGACCGTGTCGGGGTCCTTGAGCACGTTTCCGGTGCAGATGCACACCACCCGCTCGTCCCTGGCGACCACGCCGTCGTCCACCAGCTTGATGAGGCCGGCGATGGAGGCCGCGGAGGCCGGCTCGACACCGATGCCCTCCTTCCGGCCCAGCAGCCTCTGCGCCGCCAGGATCTCCTCGTCGGTGACGTCGGTGGCGACACCGCCGGTGTCGTAGATGGCCTTCAGCGCCTTCTTCCCGCTGACCGGGTTGCCGATGCGGATGGCGGTGGCCACGGTCTCGGGGTGCTGCTCCGGCTCGAAATCCATACGCTCATCGCGGAACGCCCTCACGATGGGCGCCGATCCTGCGGCCTGGACGCCGGTGAGCTTCGGCATCCTGTCGATCCAGCCGAGAGCCTTCCATTCGGTGAGGGCCTTGTGCACCGCGCTGATGTTGCCCGCGTTCCCCACCGGCAGGATGATGCGGTCCGGGACCTCGAAGTCCAGCTGGTCCACGATCTCGAAGGCCACGGTCTTCTGCCCCTCCGGGCGGAAGGGGTTGATGGAGTTCAGGAGGTACAGCACGCCCTCCCTGGCGAGCTGGCTGGTGACCTGGAGGGCGTCGTCGAAGTTGCCGTCGACCATGACCACCTTGGCCCCGTAGAACATCGCCTGGGCCAGCTTTCCCGCGGCCACCTTGCCCGATGGCAGCAGCACGATGCATGACAGCCCCGCCTTCGCCGCGTACGCTGACAGCGAGGCCGAGGTGTTGCCGGTGGACGCGCAGCCCACCGTACGGCACCCCAGCTCCACCGCTCGGGTCACGCCGACGGTCATCCCCCGGTCCTTGAACGAGCCGGTGGGGTTGGCGCCCTCGTACTTGACGTGCACTCCCTTGATGCCGATGATCGATCTCAGGTCCTGGCAGTCGTACAGCGGAGTGCCTCCCTCCTGCAGCGTGACCGCCCTCGACGCGTCCACCGGGAGGAAGGGCGCGTACCGCCACACTCCCAAAGGTCTCTTCCTGAGATCGTAGGGACGGAGGCCGGAAGCGAAGTCCAGGTCCAGGTCCACGGTCAGCAGGCCGCCGCACTTGGGGCAGGAATCGACGAACGGATCGTCGACCTCGCCGCCGCACTCGAAACAAACCACCCGATGCATCTCACACCCTCCTGCAGCCTTCGCCCCAGGTCGTGACCCAGTTATCGCTCTTGAGGCCATGCTCCTCATATACCTTGCGCACCGCCTCGGCGATGCCCTCGCCCTCTATCCTCTTGCGGTCGTACACCGCGATGACGCACGGCCCTGAACCGCCGAGGAAGGCGCCGGCGGCGCCGGCGTCCATCGCCGCGGCCTCCGCCTCCTTCAGGTGGGGGTTGAGCTTGGCCCTGGCGGGCTCGATGACCCGGTCGGCCATGCTGCGGCCCACCAGTTCGACGTCCCCCCGGCACATGCCCAGGACCAGCGAGGAGGCGTTGCCCACCTCGAATATCATGTCCTTAAGGTCGACCTTCGACGGCAGCACCTTCCTGGCCTCCCTGGTGTTGACCATCAGGTCGGGCATGGTTACCACCACCCCCAGGTTGGCGGGAGGGTCCATGCGGTGGATCTCGAACGGTTCGTAGGCGCGGATGACGGTGAACCCGCCGAGGACCGCCGGGCCGACGTTGTCGGCATGGAAGCTGCCGGAGGTCACCTGCTCGGCCTTTGCCGCGCACAGCACCAGCTCCTCGGACCGCAGCGGCTTGTCCAGGACCATGTTGGCGGCGCAGGCTCCCCCGGCGGCGGACGAGCCCGATGAACCGATGCCGGAGCACGGCCGGATACCTTTCTTGATCCTGATGGCCACGCCGTGCTCGCTACCGGCCCGCTCCAGGACGGCCTGGGCCGCCGCTCCCGCGGAGTTCTTGGCCGGATCGGAGGTGATGCTATCGGCGCCCCAGCCCTCGATCCCCTCGATGATCACTCCGCGCTCCGGTATGCGCTTGGCCTCCACCACGTCGTACGGCTCCCTCAGCGCCAGCCCGAACACGTCGAAGCCGGAGCCCAGGTTCGAGAGGGTCGCCGGCGATCTCACCGTCACCTTGTCCATGACATTCCGTCCTTCGCGAGGTCCTCTGGACATCGCTGCCCGCGCCAACGGTCCGGTCGTTTATAATGTTTCTGGACCGAGGACGCGGGCGGTCCGAAACCCTCAAATGCCTACGCGGGAATGCCCGGCCGATGGTCCGCTTCGAAGTTCTGGGGGCGAGAGGGAAGGTCGAGGGTCCGGAGGCTCTGATCGAGGCGCTGCGCTCGCTGCAGGGCGGAGAGGGAGCGGCGCTGGACGCCGACCTCATCTGCGGGGCGGACCACCTGAGGTCGGCCGCCTCCCATGCCCTGAGGGCGTTCGGCCGGGGGGACAACGCCGCCACCACCCTGGCGGTGGAGACGGTCCTGTTCGCCTCCGGGGAGAGGCAGATCTCCAAGGCGGTCCGCAAGATGGGGCTGCGGAAGGGCGCGGAGCGCGTCGCCCTGGTGCTGTTCGACGTCCCTGATGCCGATGCGGCCCTGGCCACCCTCGGCCTGGAGAGGGACGACCGCGTCCTGGAGCCCTCCCTGGAGAAGGCCAGGAGGTTCGGGCTGACCGACGGGGAGCTCGCCGCGGTGCCGGCCGATAAGTACCCCGACCTGGTGCTGGAGCGGGTCGCCTTCGTTGGCCTGTCCAAATGACCCAGGACGATTTTCAGGACCAAACGCTTAAGAATCGACCTGCCGATGGCAATCGGCCACCGACCGTGCGGCACCATCGACGGGGACCGGAGTGACCAGCGATTACTTGAAGCAGCTTCAGCTGACCAAGCAACTGGAGCAGAAGGCCAAGGAGGCGGCCAAGAACCGGAAGGTCGCGGAGGACAGGCTCGCGGAGGCCGACCGGGAGGTATCGCTGGCCCGAACCATGGGGATCGACACCACCACGGTGGAGGCCGAGCTGTCCGCGGGGCGCGATGCCTTCGCCCGCCGGGAGTTCCCTCCCTCCATCGCCGCCGCCGACCGCGTCCTGGTAGCGGTCAGGAAGCTCCAGGAAGGCAAGGTGGAGGAGGTCCTGGCCTCCGCCCACGGGGTACTGGCCATGATCCACGACGGGGGGGAGGACCACCAGGCCATCGAGGTCCTGGTCACCCGCTCCCGCCAGCTGATGCGGGAGGGCCGGGCCGAGGAAGCGCTGGCCGCCGCCCGTTCGTCCGGGGCAGCGGCGGAGCAGTACGCTGACCGCCGGATGTCAGAGATGTTCGTCCAGCTGGGCCGCCTCATCGAGGTCGGGGAGCGCGAGAAGCTGGCGGTCTCCGCCCGAAAGCAGGCCCTGTCCAAGGCCATAAAGATGCATGGTGAGGGCGACCGGGAAGGATCGCTGAACAAGGTGGTGGCCTGCTTCAAGGGACTGCAGGAACAGTTCACCAAGCTCGCCGAGAGCCGCTCCGGCTCCATCCTCGAGCTGGCCGAGGGGGCGTCACCGGGAGGGGACGTGTCCTCCGTCAACGCCCTGGTGAACAGGGCCAGGGAGGCGATGGCCCGGGGACGGATCGAGGAGTCCCTCCGCCTGCTGGACGAGGCCCAGAGAGCGGTCATGCCCATCCTGAACCGGGCGGTGGAGGTGCTCATCACAGCCCAGAACGAGCGTTACGAATGGCTGCACCGGCAGGGGGAGAACGTCACCCGTTTCGCCCCGACCATGAAGAAGGTATCCGAGGCCAGTGCCGCCGGGGAGAGCGAGGAGGCGCTGGAACACCTCCGCCGTTCGGAGAAGGCGCTCCGGGACGCCGAGGTCCAGGTGGTGCTCGACCGCATCGCCGAGCTGAGGCCCAGGATGATCATGGCGGCGAGGGTGAACCTCAACCTGGACAAGGTGGCGTCCTCGCTGGAGGAAGCGCGCACCGCGGTAGTGTACGGCCGGGGGAGGGAGGCGGTGGAGAAGGTGGAGGAGGCGTCCGCGGAACTGGACGACGCCCTGGCCCCCTTCCGTCGCCTGGAGCAGGAGCTGGACAAGACCAGGAAGGCGTTCCTCCAGGCCCGCCGCATGCGGGTGGTGTCCACCGAGGCCAGCCGGCTGGTGGCCAAGGCCCGGGAGGACGCCCTGGCGGGAAGGCTGGGGGACAGCTATGACACCCTGGCCAAGGCCAGGGCGGTGGTGGTCCGCATCGTGCAGGACCGCTGTGCCAGGCAGCTGCTCAACGGCCATCTCATGGTCGCCGCGGGCATATCCATCGGCGCGCCGGTGGAGGACCGGGCGGACGACCTGGACGCGCTGGGGGAGGACCTCAGGGAGGGGACCGTGGAGGGCGTCTCCGCCCGCCTGGCGACGGTGAACCTTGAACTGGAAACGGCCCTCATCACCGGGACCTGGACGGTGCTGCGGGAGGTCGGCAGGGCCATCGAGACGGTCCCCCCGGGCACCGACGTCTCCCGCCCCCTGGACATGCGCGACCGGTCCCAGCGGCTTCTGGAGAAGAAGGACTGGTATGGGGCGCACGCTCTCGCCCGGCAGGCCCTGGAAGAGGTCGAGGTGGCGGCGCAGGCGCACCTGGCCTCCCAGAAGGCCCGGGCCCGCGCGCTGATGGACATCTGCAGGCAGCTGGGCATCGAGTCCGCGACCCTGGGGCAGAAGCTGGAGGCCATCGAGGCCGAGGGCGGTGACCATCACCGGCAGGTCCGCCCGGTGGGCGACGTGATCCAGTTCGCCAGCACGCTGGCCAAGGACGAGCTGACCCGCTCCCTCTCCCAGCTGGTGCGCTCCTCGGCCGCGGCGCGGAAGAAGGGGGTGTCCACCGCCCACATCGACCGCCTCACGGAGGAGGCCTCCCGGGCGCTGATGGTCGATGACCTGGAGCGGGGGTTCACCGCCTACAGCGGGGGGCAGAAGGAGCTGGAGAAGACCACCGCCATGTACAACGAGGTCTACGATCACATCGTCCTCCTCTCCCAGCTCTGCGCCGAACTTGAACTTGGTCCAGAGGAGAAGGTCCCCCAAATGCTGCGGGAGACCAAGCGCATGTTCGAGGCCGGGCTGTACGACGGCGCCAGGACCTCCGCCCGTAACTGCTACCGGGAGGCAGAGGCGGTGGGCGCGAACATCCTCGCTCCCCGCATGATCGAGGACGCCCGGGACATGCTGCCGGTGATGCGGCAGCTGAAGGTGGACACCGCGGCCAACGAGGCCGCGCTGGCCACGGCCCGGGGGAAGCTGCGGACCGGAGAGGCGCTGGCGGCCCTGGAATCGGCCAAGGAGGAGCGCCGGAGGATGGTGGAGGCGGCCACCGACATGATCCGCTCGGAGATCGCCTCGGTCCGCCGGCTCCTCAACGGCGACGGGCGGGTCGCCGAGGGCCCCATCATGGACATGACCGATAAGGCCGAAAGCCTGCTCGCCGACCAGCGCTACTACGACGCCCTGAGGGCGGCGAGACTGGCCTATGGCGAGGCGGTGCAGTACAATGCCGCCAGGATCGAGGCGGGCCGGGCGTTGGAAGCGGCGGAGGAGGGCATCCGCGAGCTGGAGGTCCTGGGGGTCGAGGTCGATGACGCCCGCGAGCTCCTCGCCGCGGCCAAGCGGCACCGCGCCGGGGGGCGCAGCAACCTGGTCGCGGAGATGGCCAGGAAGGCGCTGCAGGGGGCCAGGGCATCGGCCCAGGAGGCCCTACTGGCGAGCCTGGGCCGGTCGGAGCGGCAGCTGAACATCGAGGCCCTGGGCGGCAGGGACCTGGAGCGGACCTCCCGGAAGATCAAGGAGGAGGTGCTCGAGGACATCAAGCGCCACCGATATATCTCCGCCCGCCGCGGCCTGGAGCTGTACCACCAGAGCCTGGAGGACCTCGCCGAGGTCCGTGGCCAGGGAGCGGCCGCGCTCTCCAAGATGGCCGAGGTCCTGCTGCGGCTGTCGCCCTCGCCGTACCGCGCCGAGGCCGAGACCATCATGACCTCGGCGCAGAAGGCCTTCGCCGAGGGATCGTTCCATGACGCCCTGGCCCTGGCGGAGGAGTGCCGGGCCGCGGGCACCTCGGCGATGAAGCGGCATGAGCTTTCCGCCGCCCGGCTGGAGGAGGCGAGGACGAGAATGCTGGGTGACGGCGGCCGCAGGTCCCTGGTGCCCCGCACCGCCGACCTCATCGAGGCCGCGGGAAAGGCGCTGGAGAGCGGCCGGTACGAGCAGATGCACG
The DNA here is from genome assembly GCA_016109435.1 of Methanomassiliicoccus sp. Classification (GTDB taxonomy): domain Archaea; phylum Thermoplasmatota; class Thermoplasmata; order Methanomassiliicoccales; family Methanomassiliicoccaceae; genus UBA6. The sequence goes on along the minus strand of JAEILR010000007.1, from coordinate 248,412 downwards.
GCGCGCTGCTGCGGGCAGAGAGGCTGCACGCTCGGGAAAGGGAACGGTCGGTCCGCAGCGACCAGGCCGACCTGGTCAACGCGGCCAGGCTGCTGCCCCGGGCGGGGATGAGCGCGGATGACCTGCCGGCGGAGGCGAAGGGGCTGCTGGACCTCCGCATGTCGGAGCTGGCCGACGCGCCGAACGTCCGCGAGGCGGTGAGCGTGGTACGCTCGGCGGTGACCGGAGGCATCAACGACCTCGCTGCCGGAGTGAGGAGAAGGGTGGAGGCGGAGAAGGGCGACACGGGAGCGTCCCGCGCCCTGCTGGCCGCCGCCGAGCGCTCGTTGTCCGAAGGCCGCCTGGAGCTGGCGCTGACGCAGGTCCGGGACGCCGGGATGGCCGTCGGCGCCCCCCTGGCCCGGGTCCTGGAGCTCAGGGAGCTGTCCCGCCGCTACGCGGACCTCACCGCGCTGGCCGAGACCCTGGGGGTCGGGGAGCCGGGATCGGAAAGGTACCGCCGGGCGCTGACCGCTCCGGACGTGGCCACCGCGGTGGCGCTGCTGCGCGAGGCCATCGGGGAGGCGGAGCTGGAGACCGGAAGGTTCCTGCCGGAGATCGTGTTCCGCCACGGCCGCATCGCCAATGAAGGGGAAGCGCCGGCGGTGGCGGTCAGTGTGGACGGCGCCGCCCGGCCGGGGGACGGCATCGTGGCCCAGGTCCTCTGGCCCAATCGGACGGCGGAGCTGCCGCCGGCGGGCGCGGACCTGGAAAAGATGTCGGTGAGCTATCGCGCCCTGTTCGTTCCCCGCCCGCTGTTCAAGGAGATCGTCCGGGACGCGCGGTGAGTGCGCGGCCCTACTTCGGGCTCTCCTCGGCCTTCGGCCTCACCGGCACGAACTTGTAGCCATAGTTGATGACCCCGGACGGGCCCTCCTCTCCTAGCTTGCGGATGGTGGCCCGGACCTTCATGCCGATGACCACCTCCGCGGGGTCACAGTCGATGACCTGGCCGGTGACCCTTATTCCCTCATCCATCTGGATGATGGCGATCACGTACGGCTTCTGCAGCTCGAACATGGACGGAGCGTCGTGGATGACGGAGAAGGAGAACACCTCCCCTGTGCCCTTGAGCTTGAACGACTCCATCTTCCCGATGCTCTTCCGGTGGCACACCGGGCACACCGAGCGGGGCGGGAAGTACAGACGGCCGCAGCTGCCGCACTTCGCTCCGGTGAGATTGTACCTCGGCTCGTTCTCTCTCCAGAACCTTGCCACGGCCATCAGTTCACCCTCCCCAGCACTGTTACCACGGCGGTAGCGCCGGTCCCTCCGACGTTCTGGGCCAGGCCCTTCTCGGCGCCGGCCACCTGCCTCTTGCCCGCCTCGCCCCGGAGCTGGTACACCAGCTCCACCACCTGGGCGATGCCGGTGGCGCCCATGGGGTCACCGCGGGCCTTGAGCCCGCCGGAGGTGTTGACTGCGAGGGCCGCTCCCAACGAGGTCAGCCCGTCCGCGGTCGCCTTCCCCCCGGTGCCCTTGGGGAAGAACCCCAGGTCCTCGATGGCCAGTATCTCGGAGATGGTGAAGTTGTCATGGACCTCGGCCACCTGCACCCCCCTCGCCTCGATCCCCGCCTGCTTGAACGCACGGCGCGCCGCCACGGTGGTAGCGTCGAAGCGAGTGATGCTCTCCCGATGCGCCAGTGCCAGGGTGTCCGACGCCTGACCGGAACCGAGCACCTTCACCGGGGTGTCGGTGTACTTGCGGGCCTTGTCCAACGGGCACAGCACCACCGCGGCCGCGCCGTCAGATACGGGGGCGCAGTCGAACATGCCCAGCGGCTCGGCCACCGGGGAGGCCTTGATCACCGATTCTAGCTTGATCTCCTTCTGGAACTGGGCCTTGGGGTTGAGCGCTCCGTGGCGGTGGTTCTTCACCGCCACAGCGGCGAGCTGCTCCCTGGTGGTCCCGTACTCGAACATGTGGCGGCGCGCTATCATCGCGTGCAGCGACGCCACCGTGGCGCCGAAGGAGGTCTCCCACTGCTGGTCCGCGGCCGTCGCCTGGATCTCGGTGGACTGCACGTCCCCCACGTCGGTCATCTTTTCCGCACCTCCGACCACCACGATGTCGTGCATGCCCGAGGCCACGGCCATATATCCCTGGCGGAACGCCAGCCCCCCGGACGCATCGGCCGCCTCCACCCTGGTGGCGGGGATGTGGTCCCGCGCCAGGCCAGAGTAGTCGGCGATCAATGCCCCGATATGCTCCTGGTCGATGAACTTCCCGGCGGACATGTTGCCGACGTACAGCGCGTCGATCTCGTCGCCGGTGAGATTGGCGTCGTACACCGCCGATAATCCGGCCTGGATGCCCATCTGACGGAACGACAGGTCCCACAGCTCCCCGAACTTCGTATCCCCTATGCCGATGATCGCTACCTCTCTCATTCTGCCGCCCCCTTCATCCTGATCTTGCCCCGGTACTTCGCGTACGTAGCGTAGTCGAGGAACTTCTTGTTCTCCACCAGTTCCTTCACCGTGGGGGCCGCGCCCCGCTTGAGGTTCTCTATCTCGTCGGTGACGGTGATGTCGAACGCGTCCGAGCCGGCGCCCGAGCCATAGGCCACGGCGAAGATGCGCTCGCCCGGCTTTGCCACGTCCAGCACCGACGCCAGCCCCAGCGGCACCGCCCCGGAGTAGGTGTTCCCGATGAACGGGGTCAGCAGCCCGACCTCGAGCTGCTGCTCGGTGAACCCCAGCTGCTTGGCCACTCTCACCGGGAACTTGCCGTTGGGCTGGTGGAACACCACGTAGTTGTAATCGGCCGGCTTGGTCCCCATCTTGTCCATGAGGTTCTTGGCCGCGGCCATGACGTGCTTGAAGTACGCCGGCTCGCCGGTGAACCGGCCGCCGTGAGAGGGATAGCACTGACCCTCCCGCCTCCAGAAGTCCGGGGTGTCGGTGGTGAACGAGCAGGTCCTCTCGATCCTGGCGATGATCTTCTCGGAGCCGATGAGGAACGCCGCCCCCCCGGCCGAGGCGGAGTATTCCAGCGCGTCGCCCGGAGCGCCCTGGGAGGTGTCCGCGCCGATGGCCACTCCGTACCGTATCATGCCCGAGCCCACCAGCCCCATGCACGCCTGGATGGCCGCGGTCCCGGCCTTGCAGGCGAATTCGAAGTCCGCGCTGGTGAGGTTGGGGGACGCCTCGATGGCCTCGGCCACCACCGTCCCCGTGGGCTTGACGGCGTAGGGATGCGATTCCGAGCCGACGTAGATGGCCCCGATGTCGCACGGATCGACATCGCACCGCCGCAGCATGGCCCTGGCGGCCTCGATGGATATGGTGATGACATCCTCGTCCGGCGAGGGGACCGACTTGGAGAAGATCAGGAGGTTGCGGCTCATGGCGTCACCGTCCGTCCCCCATACCCGGCCGATCTCCTGCGGTGCGATCCTGTACCGGGGCAGGTACGCCCCGTAGCTTACGATGCCTACGTCCATGTGGTTCCTCCTAGATTAGCTTCCTCAGCCGGTCGACGATCTCGGCCACCGGCAGGTCGATCTTGATCAAAGGGATGTTCTCCAGCGTCGCCAGCTTGATGGCCAGCTCGTCCACGTGCTCCGGCCGGTGGTAGGCGACGATCCCGGGCTTGAGCGGATGGGCCCGGATGGCGATCATCGGCGAGCGGCCGAACTTGACCCCGGTGAAGATGAGGGCGCGCTCCGACGACCACCCGTATATCTTCAGGTAGTCGAAGGACGAGAGGGAGGTGATGGCCTTGATGGAGTCGATGACCGTGTACCCGTGGATGTTCCGGTCCTGGGGCACGTTCCGGTTCAGCGGCGACGCCTCGGTCAGTTCGATGAACTCCTGGGCGGTGATGCTGGTGCGGAACTCGTTGATGCTGATGATGCAGTCGTGCTTCTCCCCCAGGTCGTAGCGCTTCAGCACGTTGCACCCGGAGGCCTCGTCCATGTCGATGAGCCCGTCGACCATCCGCCGGATCATGGCGATCCCCGGTGATTTCCTCCGCCCCGACTCGTAGTCGCTGATGACCGACGGAGATATCTCCAAGTGGCGTGCCAGGTCCTGCTGGGAGATCCCGAACTCCTCCCTCCACTTCCGGATGGTCTTTCCGGCGTCGGAGGACAGGGTGATCTCCCCGGCGATCTTCTCGCGGAGCTGTTCCCTCATCGCACCGGGAACCACTGGGTTGATTATTTATAACTGTCGTAGGGGGACTTCGACAATCCTCGTTATAGGAACTCACCGACGAGGAGCGACGATGAACCATCCACGACCCCATGGCCGGGAGGGAGTTCGACGGTCGCATCGATCAGCTGCGCCCCGCCCGCTCCTTACGGTACCCAGAGATGGAGAACACCAGCAGAACGAGCAGCGCGATGCTGGCGATCCACAGCACCACCAAGGCGGCCTGGAGCACCGGCGCGAGGTACAGGGGGAGGCCCCACTGGTCCGCTGAAGACGATATCCTGACCACCTCATCGGGATCGTGGCTCACGATGACGATCTCGTAGATCTCGGTAGTAGACGGCAGCCGAAGGTCCATGCGGGCGTGGGTGGCGTTCAGCACCGAGTACCGGGGGTCGTGATCGAACGGCAGGCCGTTCTGGGCCGCCCGCAGGCCGTCCAGGGTGGTGAAGTACACGTCCATGGCCCGGCCGTCCTTGGACCATACCTCGTACCGCGCGTACTCGCCGTTGCTTGGGTTCAGGGCGATGAACTCGAGGTTCGCCCCCCGGCCGGCGGAGTCGTTCCACGAGCCGGTGTGGTTTCGGTCGTTGACCGCCTGCTGTACGAACCAGCCAGTAGTGAAAACCATCACCATCAGCGCAACGACCGCGAACACCTGCCAAAGCTTCATGGACGGGCGGGGATGGCATTGCCCGATAATATTGATGACTCCTCGCCGATGGGCCCCCGGCCAGTCTACATGCAATGGAACACTGGATGACCTCTATCGGTGATCATATTCCGTGATCCGGACGGTCAAACTGAAGCTCATGTTGACAGAGGAGCAGAAGGGCTCGCTCCTCAGGACGATGGAGGCGTACACTCGAGCGTTCGATCACGCGGCGCGGTGGGGGTTCGAGCACCAGAAATGCGGTAAGCTCGAGCTCCAGTACGCGATATACTATGAGATGCGGCGCGCCGTCCCGGAGCTGGGGGCCGGTCTCATCCAGAGCGCCAAGGACACTGCCTGTGAGGCGCTCAGGCAATGCAAGATGAGGACGGTGCCCAGAAGGAAACCCCGCTCCGCCGTCCGATTCCCCTGGAAGGAGGCGAAGGTGTACTTTGGATCGGGGACGATCAGCATCTACTCCGTGGACGGCCGGATCCACGCTCCTGTGGTCCTGTATGAACATCTGAAGAAGTATGCGGAATGGCGATGCAAGCTGTCGGTCCTGATCTGGGACCGCATAGGCCGCCAGTTCTACATCAGCGTGGTCGTAGAGAACAAAACACCCATCGAACCGGTCAAGGGCAATGTCCTGGGAATCGACCGGGGGTTGAACAACGTGGCGGTCTGCTCCAACAACATGTTCTTCGATTCCTCGAGGATCAACGCCACCAGGGGCAGGTATGCCAAAAATAAGCAAGAGCTGCAGGCGAAAGGCACTCGCTCGGCGATCAGGCGGCTGCGGAAGCAGTCCGGGCGAGAGAGACGGTTCATGACCTGCGAGAACCATCGTATCTCGAAGATAATCGCGAACACGGAATTTGCGGTGTTCGCCCTGGAGGATCTGGCCGGCATCAACAAATGCAGGTGGCTGGACCGGAGGACAAAAGGGAAGCTTCGCAGCTGGGCGTATCATCAGCTGGAGAACTTCCTTCGATATAAGGCCGAAGGGCTGGGAAAAGCGGTCGTCCATGTCGACCCCACGTGCACATCACAATGGTGTTCCCGGTGCGGGTGGATCGACAAGAAGAGCAGGAAAGGGAGTATCTTCCACTGTGTACGCTGCGGCTTCCAGCTCAACGCCGACCTCAACGCCTCCAGGATCATTGCTCGCCTTGGCATGTCCGAGGCGAGCAGGCTGCCGATCTACCAGCCGCATGCGGCGGGCGATGAGGGGGACGTTTCGGGCGTCCGTAGCAAATGCCTGAGCCTAGCTGCGAGCTTGAGGTCACCTCGAGTTGTAGATACTCCGAGCTTGAATCGAGAGCAGGGCTCCCTTCGAGCCGGACAGGGATGCGATAGTTCTCTCGAAGACCCTCCAGACCAGCAAAAGATATTTAACATCCGTCCATATTAGCCAACCCAACCTACGGGGCCGTAGGCTAGCTTGGCATAACTAGGGCGTTCGGGACGCCTTGTCTCCGGTTCAAATCCGGACGGCCCCACCAATTCTCATATCCAGACATCGAATATCGATGCCGTTTTTCTAGAATATTTCGATACACTCCCATATAATAGTCAATTAATAATATCTGAGTCCCGCCGTTCCAGGCGGGGGTCGGCAACGGCCTAGGGCATTTTAAAAATCGGAACGAGATATGGATGCCGGAGAGCAAGGGGGGTTCCGGTCGATGTTCTGCGAGCGATGTGGTTCAGACATCAGAAGCGAGGCGGCATTCTGCAAGAGCTGCGGTCATTCACTTGACGAAAGCGGGCCACGTCCCGAGCCGGCGGCGGGCCACGAGAACGCGGCCGCTGCCAGAAAGGTCAGTCCCAACATCGTCGAGGACCGAAACGGCTCGCTCAGCTGGGCGTATGAGCTCTCCTTCTGGAAGAACCCCACCATCCTCATCACCGTGTTCAAGGTGATGCTCATCTCGCTGTCCTTCGTCGTGCTGCTGACCTTCCTCCTGGCCCTGGCCGACGGCCCGGCCGATGCGGCGATGTTCGCGCTGACGATGTTCGGCATCGGGGCCGCGATCATGACCGTCCTGATGGTCACGGCGTACGTCATCGTTGGCCTGTCCTACGGCGGCCGGTACCGCGTCCTGTTCAAGATGAGCGACAAGGGCGTGCACCACATCCAGCTGAAGAAGCAGTATGACCGGGCCGCGGCGTTCGGCCTCCTGACCGCACTGGCCGGCCTTGCCGGGGGGAACCTGACCGCGGCGGGGGCGGGCCTGATGAGCGCGTCCAGGCAGAGCATGTACACTGAGTTCGCGGACGTCAGGTCCATCAAGGTCAACCGGCGGAGGAACGTCATCTACCTCAGCGAGGGTCTGGCGCATAACCAGGTGTATGCCGAGGACGAGGACCTCCCGCGGATCCAGGCCTACATCCTGGACCATTGCCCCCAGGGCGTCCGGGTCCGGTAGGCTCGGAGCGGCCGCTCCCCGGGAAAAGGTACATCTGCCTTCGCTGAAAGTAGTCACATCCTATGAACCGTGACATCGATGATCCGGTCACCCATGCAAGCATCCCCCGCCGCCCGCTCGGACGCACCGGGGCGGCGGTCTCGGCCATCGGCCTGGGAGGATGGCACATCGGCAAGGTCGAGCAGTCGGACGAAGATATCGTCCGGCTGATCCGAAAGGCCATCGACTCCGGGATAGACTTCATGGACAACAGCTGGGACTACCAGGAGGGACGGAGCGAGACGCGCATGGGCCGGGCCCTCGAGGACGGCTACCTGGAGAAGGTCTTCCTGATGACCAAGGTCGACGGCCGCGACCAGCGGACCGCCCGAGAGCAGCTGAACACCTCGCTGCAGCGGCTGCGCACGGACCATGTCGACCTGCTGCAGGTCCACGAGGTCATCCACGATGACGACCCCGAGAGGGTGTTCGCCTCCGGGGGAGCGATGGAGGCGGTCCTGGAGGCCCGGGACGAGGGTCTCACCCGGTTCATCGGGTTCACCGGCCACAAGAGCCCCGAGGTCCTCGGCCGGATGCTGGACCTCGCCGAGGACGTGGGCATCCGCTTCGACACCGTGCAGCTGCCGCTGAACGTGATGGACTGGCACTTTCGGAGCTTCGAGCGCGAGCTTCTCCCCCGGCTGGTCAAAATGGGCGCGGGGGTGCTGGGCATGAAGGCCCTGGGCGCCGGGGACATAATGGGAACGAACACCGTCGGCCCGACGGAGTGCATCCACTATGCTCTCAGCCTGCCGACCAGCACGGTGATCATCGGCCTCGACTCCATGAACGTGCTGGACCTGACGATCGACGCCGGACGTACCTTCAGGCAGCTGAGCGACGAGGAGATGGACGCGCTGCGGGACCGCACCGCCGCGGTAGCCGCCGACGGTCGCTTCGAGAGCTACAAGATCACGCACCAGCACGACAGCACCGTGCAGAACCCCCAGTGGCTCGGCCCGAGCAGGTGATGGACGCTCCGGCACGTTTATCTGCGCCCGGCCGGTGAGGAGGGCAATGAGCCCCGTCCGCCCTCTGCGGCCGTCCGATCTTCCGGAGGTCCTCCGCGTCCAGCGGAGCGCCTACGCCGAAGAATACCTGGAGCCGGTGGAGGCGTTCGCCCGCAAGCTGGACCTCTTTCCTCCTGGCGCCCTCGGCGCGGTCGAGGACGGCTCGCTGGTGGCGTACCTGTTCTGCCACCCCTGGACCCTCGGGGAGGCGGCGCCCCTGCACGCCGCCGACCTCGCTCTTCCGACGAGCCCCGACTGCCTGTACATACACGACCTGGCGGTCCGCGCCGATCGCCGCGGCCGTGGCCTGTCCGCCGACCTCGTCGACGCCGCCCTGGGCATCGCCCGGAGGATGGACCTTAACGCCTGCGCCCTGGTCGCGGTGCAGCTCACCGAGCCGTTCTGGGCCCGCCACGGGTTCCGCCGCGACCGCCGGCTCGAATATCCGCCGGGCAGGGCGGCGGCGTACATGGTCCGGCCTTGAGCACTAGCTTTCATCATCGACGCCGCGGGCCAGTTCCTTGGTCCTCGCCAGCCCGTCGGTCAGCAGCTCCAGTGTCCCGCACCGCCTCTCGTACCTCAGGTGAAGTTCGGCCGCGAACTGGCGGGACAGCGCCTCGAACGGTTCCATCTCCCCCAGGCCGTCGTCGATGAACAATACGCGCGAATACCCCTCGAACATCTTCTGCAGGTACCAGTCCAGGTCCAGGCCCAGCTCCTCATAGTTGGGCATCTGCTCCCTGACCTTCCGCTCGAACCAGTCGCGGTTCATCTTGGCGAAATAGGGGGTGTGGTACATCGTTCCGGCGCAGATCTTCCTTTCCCGGTCGTACTCCTGGGGAGTGATGAGCACCCCGATGCAGTCGTCCCCCACCAGCTGGATCGTCGGCACCGTCATCTGGGCGGTTATGTCCCGCAGCGAGTTGCAGATGCCGTAGCCGAGCAGCACGGCGTCCACCTTGCCTTCCAGCGAGTTGACCTTCTCTATGACCGTCTTCTTCAGGTTCTCAGGGTACTCGTGCAGGCCGAACTCCAGGTACTCCTTGTGTACGATGTCCGGATCGTCACGGATGATCTCTTCGAGCCCCCGCTCGAAGGTCTCGCAGGCGATTATCCCTATCTTCATCCTATTCACCTTCCAATACGGCTCAAGTACCGCATATGACCGAACGTCGATAGTAATATTAAAGTATTTTGAAGTTATACTTTTCTATTACGGTGACGGCATGAGCAACGAGGACCTGCGCCAGCAGATCGAGGCATTGCGCTCGGAGGTCAGGAACCTAAACGACTCGTTCTTCAACCTCCGCGACGAGGAGGTCAGGAGAGTGTTCGCCGGCCAGGTGCGGCCGGTGCTGGTGGAGAGGATCGATCGGGCGGGGATCGCCGACCGCCGCTGCAGGGACGTCCTGGTGGACTGGTCGGACGCCGTCCTGGAGGTGTTCGAGCATGACGGCAGGAGGGACGCGATGCGGTTCATCGAGCGGAACAGCGCCTGGAGAGCGGTGCGCGAGAGGCCGGACCTCAGGGACCTCGCCGACGGCCTGGAGGTCCAGCTGCGTTCCTATCTGGACAGTTACAACCACGTGCTGCGGGTGACGCCGATGGAGGTCAGGTCGGCGCGGCCGCCAGGCGGGGACCTCTCCCCCCGGGCGGCGGAGGCGGCCCTCGGACCGCTGTCCAACGCCCTGCGCATATCGATACTCCAGCGCCTGTCCCGCGGCGACGAGGGCCTCGCCTCCCTGGGCCGGGCCCTGGACCTGCAGAAGGGGCACCTCCAGTTCCACCTCAAAGTGTTGATGGAGGGCGGGTACATCGAGCGGGAGGGCCGGGGCGCGTACTCCCTGAGCGCGCGCGGCGGGAGAGCGCTGAGCGGCCTCACGGCATTGCTGGACGAGATCGGACAGTAGCTGAGAACAGGAAAAAGGGGCGCGGACGCGCCCGTTAGGCCTCACTTCAGGATGCCCATCTTCAGTCCGGCCGAGGCCAGGCCCAGCAGGCCGGCGGAAACCAGGAAGCCGCCGAGCCAACCGGCGTTATCGGCGAACACGGCGACCAGTCCCCACAGCACGAACAGGCCGGACATACCGAGGATGAGCAGGTCCATGAACTGGTCCAGCGGTCTGAGCATGTCGGGCACGATGACCTTGCCCAGGAAGATCAGGCCTCCGACCAGCGAAACGAGCCCCAGGAGAATATACTGGGCCCTGTAGAATCCTTCCAGGTTGTCGAATCCGACACCGATCAGGAACGCTCCGGCGATCAGCAGGAGGACCTCTCCCAGGTGGAGGGTCCTCACCGTGGGCACGTTCCTCGGCCTAACCTGCTGGTACGGTGGCACATATCCGGGCGGGGGGCCCTGGTCGTACTGCTGCGACATGTTCTGCGGCGCCTGCGCGTATGCCGGCTGCCAGTTCTGCGGTTGGGCAGGCTGAGGGGCCGGCGGGGGCGTTCCGTTTGCGGGCTGGGCGGCAGGAACGGCCGCAGCGCCCAGGCGGGTGCCGCACTCCATGCAGAACGCCGAGCCTCCGCTGTTCTCATTACCACAATTGGTGCATCTCATATCCTCTCCTCCTGCCCGCCGCTTAGAAAGCTGGCGGATATAAAATTTAGCTCATTATATCCAGATGTCGATAATGGCCCGTTGTCGGCGGCCGATGAGGGCACGTTCGACCCCATCGATGATCGGGCGACGATCATCGGAATAGGCGGGTCCCCGAACCAGGCGGTGCGACTCCGCCATTGTGTAACGAACAGCAGCGCAACCTATTATTTCTGGGAGGCATTGTCACGTTCATGCCGGCGAAGTGGACCATAGGGATCGATATCGGCCGCACCAACCTGAGGGCCGCCAGGGTCGAGGGCGGCGTCCCGGTGAAAGTGCTGCGGGAACGCACCGACGTTCCGGGCGGTCCCCGGGGGGTCGTCGAGCAGGTCAGGTCCGCCGTGGACGAGCTCTCGGAAGGCGAACAGGCCGGGGGACTGGGAGTGGGCATCGCCGGCCAGTGCGATATCCTCCGGGGATTGGTGCGCTACGGTCCCAACCTGTGGTGGCCGGACGTGCCGTTCGGGGAGATGCTGTCCTCTGCCACCGGCCTACCGGCGGTCCTGCGCAACGACGTCACCATGGCCACCTTCGGCGAGTGGAGGTTCGGGGCGGGGGCCGGCTCGACGGACATGGTGTGCTTCTACGTAGGCACGGGCATCGGGGGAGGGGCCATCATCGGCGGGCACCTCCTGGAAGGCGCCTCCGGCTGCGGCGGGCATCTCGGCCACATCTCCGTGCAGATGGACGGTCCGATGTGCTCCTGCGGACGCCGGGGGTGCGTGGAAGCGTACGCCGGCGGAGCGAACCTCGCCGCCCGGGTGCGCCAGGAGCTGGCCGACGATCCCACCATCTCCACTGCCCTTCGGGCGGCGGGGGACCTGGACCTTATCGACGCCCGGACGGTGGCCGGGGCCGCCGTCGACGGGGACACCTACGCCCTGGAGGTCCGCGATGGCATGGCCGAGGCGCTGTCCTCGGCGGTGGCCAGCACGATCAACTCCCTGAACCCCACCGTGGTCGTCCTGGGAGGCCCAGTGATGTCCGGATTTCCCTCCCTGTTCGAGATGGTCGCCGATCGCAGCCTGGAGCTGTGCCTCCGATCGGCGCTGGACGGGCTGAGGATCGAGAGGCCGTCCCTCGGCGACCTCGCCGGGGTGGTGGGCGCGGCGACCCTCGCTATTCGGTAGCCCGCCTGCGGGCCTCCGCGTCAATGGTGGCCAGGAGCATCCGCAACCTTTTCCCTTTGAGCTGCAGCTCCTTGCCATCGATGCTCCCGGCCTCCGGGCACAGGCCGTCGATGACCGGGACGCCGTCCTGGTCCACGTTGACCGGGTAGAGGGCGCATCCCAGGGGGCGGGAGGCATACTCCCTGCACCTTCTCTTCTCCTCGTCGTAGAAAAAGCACCATGTCCCCACGTTCCTCAGCCGGGGTATGCCGTCCACGCCGATGTAGCTGAAATCCTGGCGGCGGTGCCCGCGCCTCTCCAGCCTGGCCATGTCCGCCTCGCATAGCTCCATCATGGTGTCCTGGCAGCACTTGCGGCAGTGGGAGCAGCGCATGATACACCCCACGCCGCGCGGTTAGATAACACTAGCGCAGCAGGCGGGCGTTGACCGCCACCACGATCGTGGATATGCTCATCAGGGCGGCCCCCGCGGCGGGGGTGAGCACAATGCCCCAGGGCGCCAGCGCTCCGGCGGCCAGGGGGATGGCGACGGCGTTGTAGCCGGTGGCGTAGATGAGGTTCTGCACCATCTTGGAGTAGGTCCTCCGGGACAGGGCGATGATCGCCGGCACGTCCCGCGGATCGTCCCGTATGAGGATGATGTCCGCTGAGCCCACCGCGACGTCGGTGCCGGCCCCGATGGCGATGCCCACGTCCGCCTGCACCAGCGCCGGTGCGTCGTTGATGCCGTCGCCGACCATGGCCACCACGCTCCCGCCCTGCATCTCCTGGACCACCGCGGCCTTGCCCGCCGGGGGCACCGCAGCCCGGTACTCGTCGATCCCCAACTCCCTGGTGACCTCCGCCGCGACCTCGTCGCTGTCCCCGGTGATCATCATCGTCCTCACGCCCTCCGACCTCAGGCGGGAGATCGCCTCGGCGGACTCCTTCCTGGTCCGGTCGGCCAGGGCGAAGGCCGCCAGCGCCCGGCGGCCGCGGGTCAGGAGGACCACGGTGCGGCCTCCGCGGGCCAGCTCGGCGATGTCCGGGACGTTCTCTTTAACCCCATGATCCTCCAGGGCCGAGGGCGACAGCATGGCGTGCTCCTCCCCGTCCACGGTGGCCACCGCCCCCCGGCCGGGGATGTTGCGGTAGTTCGTGGCTTCGCTCCACGACAGGCCGCGCGCCCTGGCGGCGTCGAGGATGCCCCGGGCGATGGAATGCTCCGACGACGCCTCCACCGCCGCGGCCAGGCGCAGCGCGTCGTCCTCTCCTACTCCCTCCGCCGGCTTGATCGCCACCAGGCCGAAGTCGCCCTCGGTGAGCGTGCCGGTCTTGTCGAACACCACCACGTCCACGTTCCTGGCCCTCTCGAACGCGTCGCGCTCCCGGACCAGGAAGCCGGAGCGGGCCGCCAGGACGGTGGAGGTGGCCACCACTAGGGGTATGGCCAGGCCCAGAGCGTGGGGGCAGCAGATGACCATGACCGTGACCGCCCTCTCCACCGCGAAGCCGGCGTCCCCGTCGAACAGCAGCCACGCGGCGAAGGTCACCGCCCCGCTGACGATGGCGATGATGGTGAGGGCCAGAGCGGCGCGGTCGGCGAGGTCCTGGCTCCTGGAGCGGCTCTCCTGGGCGGTGCGGACGAGATCGACCACCTGGCCCAGGTAGGTGTCCCTGCCGGTGCGGGTGATCCTCACCGTCAGCGAGCCGTCCCCGTTGACCGAGCCGCCGATGACCTCCTGGCCCGGGGCCTTGGGGATGGGGCGGGACTCCCCGGTGAGCAGCGATTCGTTAACCTCGCTGACACCGTCGACCACCGAGCCGTCCGCGGGGACCTTGGACCCCGGCCGCACCAGGACCATGTCCCCGGGTCCCAGCTCCTCGGAGCGGACCTTCACCACCTGGCCGTCCCGCAGCAGGTCGGCCTCCGCCGGGAGGACCTTGGCCAGCTCCTCCAGGGCCCGGGAGGCCCCGGCCACCGAGCGCATCTCCAGGTAGTGGCCGAGGAGCATGACGTCGATCAGCGTGGCCAGTTCCCAGAAGAACACCGAGCCGCCGAGGTACAGGACCGAGGCCGCGCTGTAGACGTAGGCGATGCTGATGGCCAGTCCGATGAGGGTCATCATGCCCGGAAGCCGGTTGCGGACCTCTCGGACTAGTCCGGTGAGGAACGGCCATCCGCCGTAGACGAACACCACGGTGGAGAGGGCAAGGAGCCACAGGTCGCCGTACGGGACGTCCAGGGAGAGGCCGAAGAGACCCTGCACCTCCGGAGTGAGGATAAGTATCGGTACGGTCAGGACCAGGCAGACCACGAACCGGCGCAGCATGTCCCTGGCCATGTCCCCGTGGCCATGGGCCGGGCCTCCGCCGCCATGTCCGCTTCCGCCCTTTCCCTCATGGCCTTCACGCCGGGCGGGGGGCGCCTGCCCACCATAGCCCTGGTGCCCGCTTCCCGAGCCCGTTCCTCCGTGCCCGCCGTGCTCCACGGAACAATATCGTCACGTCGGGGCAATCAACCTATCTCTCCGCGCTCCCCGCGGGTCGGCGGTTCCAGTTGGACCTTCTCCACCTCGCGGTCCTCCATGTGCATCATGGCGGGTATGAACCACGAAACGACGGCGGCGAGCACCATGGCCACGCCGCCGATGACGAACCAGATCTGGATGCCGATCATGTCCGATATCGGGCCGGCCAGGATGAGGCCGACCGGGCTCATCGCCGCCACCCCGCTGCCCAGTATCGCCAGCACTCGGCCCTGCATGTCCGCGCGGACCCCCCTCTGCATGATGGCCACGATGGTGCCGTTGATGATGGGGATGGTGAGCCCGATGATCAGGCACCCCACCACCGCCAGAAGGTAGCCGGTCGGGGGAAGCAGCCCGATCATGAATACCCCGATCCCGCAGATCCCGGTGGCGACCATGCAGGTGACGATCTTGCGGCGGGAGCCCCCCCAGATGCCGAGCACCAGGCCGCCGATGATCATGCCCACTCCGGCGGTGGACTCCAGGGCGGCGTACTCGATGGCCCCGCCCCCGAAGTGGCTGAGGGTGAGGAGGGGCAGCAGGGCGAACGCCGGATTGATGAGGAAGTTGATGAACATGAACAAGAGGATGAGCCAGATGGCGCCGTGCCACGATCGGATGTACCGCAGCGCCTCTATCATGTCCGCTCCCACCGAGGTCCTGCCCCGCTCGGCCTTCCGTACCTCGGGAATGTGGACCATCATCAGGGAGAGAATGGCGATGGCCGCGGTGACGACGTCCACCGACAGCACCAGGGACATCGGCAGCAGGGCGATGAGGACCGCTCCCAGCGGCGGGGCGGCGATGGACGCCAGCCCCCGCACCGACTCGTTGAGGCCGCTGATCCTGGCCAGGTGGCCCTCGGGCACCATCAGGGTGGTGGAGGCCTGCATCGCCGGCCAGTGGAACCCGGAGAAGGTGGAGCGGAGCAGCAGCACGATCATGATCAGCATGATGGACTGGGTGCCCAGGGCGAAGGAGATCATCAGGGCCACGGTCACCAGCGCGGTGAGGCCGTCGGCGGCGATCATCACCCGCTTGCGGTTCCACCTATCGACGTATGCTCCGGCGAACGGAGCGATGAAGACCTGGGGCAAGATGCCCATGATCGACGCGATGGCCAGGATGGTGGCCGAGCCGGTCTCCACGGTCAGCCACCAGACCAGGGCGAACTGGACCAGCTGGCTCCCCATCAGGGAGAAGGCCTGGCCGGTCCAGACGGTGAAGAACCTCCTTGTCCAGTTCTTTTCCCGGTACGTAATTCACCGTCCCGTTCTGTCCATCAGATTCAATCCCCAGACCTCCCCGCCCCGGAACCTAACTCCGGCTCAGATCTTGCCGCCGCATTCGGAACAGAACCTGGCCCCGGGGGGGTTCTGCGCGCCGCATGTCGGGCATTTGGGCATTCCCATGGGGGCGCCGCAGTTGTTGCAGAACTTGCCCTGTCCGGCGGGCTTCCCGCACTTGGGGCATATGGCCTGCCGCTGGTCGATCTCCCCGGTGAACACCGTGGTCTCCTCGGCCTTCTTCTCGATGTCCCGCTTCATCTTGTCGGCCCTCGCCGCGGCGACCTCCACCGATTCCAGCGGCGCGTCGTCCACGCACAGCGAGGCCTCGGGGTTCCAGTCGTTGTCGCACACCCACTTTTGGCAGCGAGGGCAGCGGTGGAAGTGGCCCCTGGCCTCGTTCTGGGCCTCCTCGAAGGCGGCCTCGTGCTCCTTGTGCCAGGCCGGGGACTGGCCTTCGAACTTGGAGCCCATGACGTCCGCCCCGGCGCGGCCGGCGGTGCCCAGGCCGTGGCTGCTGGCCAGCGAGCCGGCGGCGCTGGCGATCTTTCCGATGTTGTCGAAGAGACCTCTCTTCTTGTAGGTCTTGGACGCGATGAACCGGGTCTTGTACCCCTCGCTGCACTTATCGCAGAAGAAGGTGAAGGTGAATCCGGCATCCGTGCTGTCGTCCGAGTAGTTGTCGTTGAAAGCTATCATCTTGCTCATTTCTTGGCCCCCGATATCGGCTTGTTGCACTTGGTGCAGATCGGTCCCAGGGGAGGCTGCTCGAAGCCGCATCGCTTCTGTTGGCACTTGACCATGAGCCTCGCTCCGCAATGCTGGCAGTGGTCGCCGAAGAACGTCTGCTTGCCGCAGTACGGACAGTTGACGCTGAGCGACTGCCCGCACCCGGAGCAGACCTTCCACCCCTCCTTGGTCGGAGATCGGCACTTGGGACAGCGCAGCTCGTCGACCGGGTTCCACTTCCCGCACATGGGGCAGGTGTTGGAGTCCGGTGGCACCAGCTCTCCGCAGTAACGACAAGGCTTCATGTAACCTGGCATTGCTCCCCTCTCCTTCCCGGTCATATATCTGTTAATGATATATGTTTTTCTTAACATAGGAACTGATAACGAGAATCGTAGCGGCGCGGGGTCGGACGAGGGGGCGCCGGGCGCCTCTCCCTCAGTCCTCTTCCCCGCTCTCCTCGGCCTCCCCGGCGGATGCCCACTTCTCGCTGCCGCGGGCCTTGGCGTTGAACGCCAGCAGCTCGGTGACCTTGGCGGTCCACTCCTCCGGTGAAGTGTGCGCCACCCGCCCTATGAACCGGTCCCGGAGGTCTCTCAGGGCGGGCATGAGGATGACCGAGAAGCGGTACTTGGAGTACTGCGGTTTGAGCAGGTCCACGTCCTTGAGGTAGATCGGCTGCCTCCGGAAGTTGACGTCCTGGAGGGCGGCGGTGAGGGCGTCCATGCACCGCTCCGCCTCCCCGAACCTGGCGTCGTCGTCCATCGACGGGTATCCGGCCCGGGGGGCGATGCGGAAGAAGTAGGTGGCTCGCCCTCCGGAGGGCCCTGAGGTCGCCTCCATCGCCACCGCGTTGCCCTCCTTTCCCAGGATGGGGACCATGAACCAGATGTAGTCCTCCTCCTGCTTCGCCAGGGAGCGCTTGAGCCCGATGCGCACCATGTCCCTGCGGCCGAGGGACGTCAGGTGATCATACTCCCCGCCCATGCCCGCGGCCCTCAGGCGTGCCTCCAGGGCCGCGAACAGCCTCGGGTCCACGCCCTCCAGGTCCCGGCGGGAGGCCGCGCGGCCCTCCTTGAGCAGGCTCGAGGCCGAGGTCAGGACATCGCCGGAAGCATCCGGGTAGATGTCCTTCACCGTCGCCTGGACGTTCGCCTCCAGCTCGGCCATGGCATCCGAGATCCCCTTCCACAGGGGGTCCAGCTCCCGGCCCAGCATCCCCAGGACGAGCTGCTCCCCGCTGTCCAGTTCGATCCTGAGCACGTAGTCCCGGGCCTCGATCCCCCGGACGTCCGCGTAGCGGACCCTGGCCACGGTGCTGCGGAGGGGCATCAGTACGATGGCGGTGTCGTACAGCCGGACCTCGCACTGCCCCTCCGCTCCCCTGAACGGCGCGCGGAGCTCGGCCTTCACCCCCTGCTTGCGCAGCCTCTCGCCCATGAGCAGGTCCTTCATGATCAGCTCGTTGCGCGCCCTGTGCAGCTCCCGCACGATGTCCTCGAAGCGGTGGCCCAGCTGCGACAGCTCCATCCCGCTCCCGTCGACCATGGACACCTGGAGCTTGTACCCTCCGGAGCCGATGCTCACGATGTCGCGGAGGGAGACGCAGCGGGCGTTCCCCTGCGCGGGGCGCAGCACCACGGCGTCCTCGCCCACCGAGACCTTGCCTTCGCCCTGCGATGCCTTCCCCAGCGGGTCGGTGTGAACGAACCGCGCGTCAGCTTCCATGCCCTGGAATCCAGCGGGGACGTGTTAATCGTTTCGGTCCGCCGCCCGGCGGCGGTTCCAGCGTTATCGTCCAGATGTTCAAGGAATCGCTCTTATATCCGTTCCCTGATTACGACCGGGAACGACCATGGTAGATGCGATATCGATCGAGAAGGCCAAGGAGCATTTCGGAAGGATCCTGGAGCAGCAGCTAGCGAGGGTGGAGAGGATGAGAACGGACCAGGAGTGGACCGACTACTCGAAGCTGAAGACCATCAGGATCGGCATCTGCGGGGGAGACGGCATCGGCCCGTACATCTCCGGGTCGGCCCAGACCGTTCTCGAGGCGCTGCTGAAGGAGGAGATCGCCTCCGGCAGGGTCGAGATCAGGGTCATCGAGGGCCTCACCATCGAGAACCGGGTGAAGGTCATGAAGGCCATCCCCGACGATGTCCTGGCGGAGATCAAGGAGTGCCACGTGGTGCTCAAGGGGCCGACCACGACCCCCAAGAAGGGCGATCCCTGGCCCAACATCGAGAGCGCCAACGTGGCTATGAGGCGGGAGCTGGACCTCTTCGCCAACGTCCGACCGGTCCGCGTGCCCGAACTTGGTGTGGACTGGATGTTCTACCGTGAGAACACCGAGGGCAGCTACGTCCTGGGCAGCCAGGGCGTGAACGTTACCGACGACCTGGCCATCGACTTCTGCGTGGCCACCTCCCAGGGCTCGGAGAGGATCATCCGGCTGGCGTTCGATTACGCTCACAAGAACGGCATTAACAAGGTCAGCGTGGTCACCAAGGCGAACGTGGTGAAGACCACCGACGGCAAGTTCCTCAGCATCGCCGAGGAGGTCGCCCGGGACTATCCCCATGTAAAGTGGGACGACTGGTTCATCGACATCATGACCGCCAAGCTCATCGACCCGTACCGCCGCAGCGATTTCAAGGTCATCGTTCTGCCTAACCTGTACGGCGACATCCTCACCGACGAGGCAGCCCAGATCCAGGGAGGGGTGGGCACCGCGGGAAGCGCCAACATCGGGAAGAAGTACGCCATGTTCGAGGCCATCCACGGTTCCGCTCCCCGGATGGTGGACGAGGGGCGGGCCCAGTACGCCGACCCGTCGTCCATGATCAAGGGCGCGGCCATGCTGCTGAACCACATCGGGTTCGTGGAACTGGCGCGGCGGCTGGAGATGGCCCTGGAGGTGTGCACCCAGTACGAGAAGCGCCTGGTCATGACCGGCCGCTCCAACGGCGCCACCGGGCAGGAGTTCGCCCGGTACGTCCTGGACACCGTGAACGATCCCGGCCTCGAGGCCAAGTGGAAGGGCTACCAGGCCCGCTCCGGATGAGAGGATGGACGAGACGGGGGTGATCATCGGCCTGATGTTCATCCTTTGTGGCCTCCTTCTGATCGGCCTCTCCGTCCCCCTCATCAGGGGGAAGGTGGCGATGAACCACGTGTACGGGGTCCGGGTCCGCCAGGCCTTCGTCTCGGAGGAGGCGTGGTACGACATCAACCGCTACGGGGGCCGGCAGCTGCTGGTCGGGGGCATCCTGATCACCGTCATCGGCGCGGCGGCGGTGTTCGTGGACATGAACGAGGACGTGGGGGCGCTCCTCCTGTTCACCCTCCTTCCCCTGGCGGTCATCCTGACGGCAGCAGCGCGTTCGGTGCTCTACGCCAGGAAGGTCGGGAAGGAGGACTTGGGCAAGAGCAGGTTTATCTAGACCGTGGGCCGATGACCGTGAGGACCGGGCGATGAGGTCGGGCATCGATGCGAGGTTGTCAGTGGCGGCCATCGCCGTTGTGGCCGTGGTGATAGTGGCCGCGATCGCCATCCCCCTTCTCTTTCTCAACTATCGCACCGTGGCCGTGGACGAGGTCCGCACCGTCCCCCTGGAAGGCGCGGGACGTCTGGACCTGCAGGTGACCGCTACGGTGGGGGAAATGGAGGTGCGGTTCGGCCCGCTGGACGGCGACGCGGTCAAGGTCCGGGCCACCATCCGGGGCCACTCCGGCCTCTTCGGGGGGGAGTCCCCGCTGCGGATCAACATAACCTCGGCCAACCTGAGCGCCGGGCAGGCCGTGGCGGTAGCGCTGGACACCTACGCCCCGTGGCCGTACTACTCCCTCGATCGGGTGAACTACACCATCGTGGTCGAGGAGAGCCTGCGCACCGCTCTCAACATCAGCGTCACCACCGGAGGGATCGCCCTCTCCACCGCCTCCGGGGTCGTGCTGGAGGGTCTGGAGCTTAACTCCACGGTCAAGGGCGCGGCCGTGTCCCTGGAGAACGGCACGGTGCTGGCCGGCAACGTACGCATCCAGACCGCCACCGGGGGGTCGGTGCTGTCGTGGAACAACGTGACCGTGGCGGGGCCGTGCAACCTCACTCTGCTGGAATCGTCCGGACCGATAACCGCCCGTTTCGATCAGGCCGCGCCCATGGGCGGCAGCGTTAACGTGCTGGTGAGCAGCACGGTGGGCGAGGTGCAGGTGGGCTTCGGCCTCAGCGGACCGGTATCGGCGAGGACCATCTGCAGCTGGAGCCTGGGAGAGCCGGAGATGATCGACCGGGGAGGGTTCGGAGGAACCCCGCTGTGGTTCCAGTCGGACAACTATCCTGACGGCGCCCTCTTCAGCGCCCAGGTCAACCAGACCCTCGGCAACATCGTGGTGGAAGGGCGATGGACCGGCTGAAGGCGCGGTCATCGGCCCTTTGATCCCTCCCGCCCTACTTCTCATCCAGGGGAATGGCGTAATAGCCATCGGTGGAGGTGACCTTCCCCCCGCCCTGCCCGTTGAGGCGGGGAGGCTTCTTCCGGGCGTACGGGTCGAGCCTGGTCCCGGTGACCATGAACACCACCCGCTCACCGATGTTGCAGGCATGGTCGGCGATCCGCTCCAGGTATCTCGCGGTGAGGATAAGATGCGTCCCCACGGTGATGTTGCGGGGATCCTCGATCATGTAGGTGAGGGCCTCGCGGAATATCGAGTTCCATAACGAGTCCACCTCGTCGTCCTTTACGAACAGGTTGCGGGCGGCCTCGGAGTCCCGTTCCACGAAGGTGCGTATGGACTCGGAGACCATCGCCGCCGCCTGGTCGGCCATCAGGGGGATCGCCGCGATCCGCCGGATGTCCTGCTGCTGGTCCACGGTGACGGACAGCTCGGCGATGTCCCGGCCGTACCGCCCGATGCGGTTGAGGTCGGTGATTATCTTGAGGCAGGTGGAGATCATGCGCAGGTCCGAGGCCACCGGCTGGTACAGGGCGATCAGCTCCAGGCAGTGCTTCTCGATCACCTGCTCCTGGCGGTAGATTCCCCGGTCCAGATCGGCCATCTCGGTCCTGAGGGCGGCATCGCCGGTGAGCAGGCAGCGGACGCCCTTGTCCACCATCCCCTTGGCCATGCCCCCCATGTCCACGATCTCGCGATGTAGCTCGGCGATCTCCTCATCCATGCGTACCTTGGTGGCCATCAGCCCATCCTCCCGGTGATGTATTGCTCGGTCAGCTCCTTATCCGGCCTCTCGAATAACTGGCTCGTCTCTCCGTGCTCGATCAGCTCCCCGAGGTAGAAGAACGCGGTGCTGTCGGCCACCCTCGCTGCCTGCTGCATGTTGTGGGTGACGATGACCGCGGTATAGTCCTTCCGGAGGTCCTCCAGGAGGGCCTCGATCTTGGCCGTGGCGATGGGGTCCAGCGCGGAGCAGGGCTCGTCGAACAGGATGATCTCCGGTTCGATGGCCAGCGCCCGGGCGATGCACAACCGCTGCTGCTGCCCGCCGGAGAGATCGTACGCCGACCGGTCCAGGCGGTCCTTGACCTCGTCCCACAGCGCCGCCCGGCGCAACGATCGCTCCACGATGGCGTCCAGCTCCTTCTTGCCCTTGATGCCGTGGATGCGGGGCGCGAAGACCACGTTCTCGTAGATGGACTTGGGGAAGGGGTTGGGCTTCTGGAACACCATCCCGATCCGGCGCCGCACCTGGGTGACGTCCACTTCTGGATCGTAGATGTCAGTACCGTCCACCTTGATGCTGCCCTTCACCATGCAGCTGGGGATGGTGTCGTTCATCCGGTTGAGGGTGCGGATGAAGGTGCTCTTCCCGCACCCCGACGGCCCGATGATGGCCGTGATGCGTTTCTCCTCGATGTCCATGCTGACGTTCTTCAGGGCATGGTTCTGGTCGAACCACACGTTGAGGTCCTTAACCTCGATCTGTGACATTGATTACCACCTGTACTTCTCTCTGTACTTCTTTCGAATTACTATCGCCACCACGTTCATCCCGATGACCAGCGCCAGGAGCACCAGCGCGGAGCCGTACACCATGGGGCTGCCGGACATCCCGCTGACGGTCTGGGTCGCCACCGAATAGATGTGGTAGGGCAGGGCCATGAACTGGGAGAACAGCGAATCGGGCATCCCGGACATGTAGAACGCCACTCCGGTCAGCAGGATGGGGGCGGTCTCCCCCGCGGCGCGGGACAGCGACAGGATCACGCCGGTCAGGATGCCGGGCATGGCGTACGGCAGCACGTGATGCCGCACCGTCTGCCACTTGGTGGCCCCCAGGGCCAAGGCGGCCTGGCGTACCGATGGCGGCACTGCCTGGATGGCTTCCCGGGAGGCCGCGATGACCACGGGCAGCACCAGCACACCGAGGGTGAGCCCGGACGCCAGCAAGCTCCGGCCGAAGCCTAGGGCGTACACGAACAGTCCCAGGCCCAGCAGGCCATACACGATCGACGGCACCCCTGCCAGGTTGGCGACCACGATGCGCCAGAAGGAGCTGACCCTGCCCGGACGCTGGTACTCGACCAGGTACACCGCCGACAGTATGCCTACCGGTATGGCGAACACGAAGGTGATGGCCATCAGGTACAGCGTGCCCACCAGCGGCGTCAGTATGCCGCCTTCGGTGTTGGACCTCTTGGGCGGCTGGGTCAGGAAGTCCCAGCTGATGGCCCCCGCCCCACCGATGAGCATGTACCCGATGATGACCACCAGGGCGAGCACCACCAGCGCCCCGCAGGCCCGGAACATGGTGAAATACAACGATTCCCTCTGCCGGCGGTTCAATGGTAGGCCTCCGAGTATCTGAGCATGATGATGTCAGCGACGGTGTTCATGGCCAGCGTGATCACGAACAGGATGACGCCGACGGCGAACAGGGCACTGTAGTGGATGCTCCCCACCGCGACCTCGCCCATCTCGATGGCGATGGTGGCGGTCATGGTCTGCACCCCCGATAACGGATCGAGGGTCAGCAGCGGGGTCTGGCTGACGGCCATGAGCACCGCCATGGTTTCCCCCACCGCTCTCATCACCGACAATATGATCGCGGCCACTATGCCCGACAGCGCCGCCGGGAGCACGACCGAACGCATGGTCTCCCACCTGGTGGCCCCCAGGGCATAGGACGCCTCCCGGAGCTCCCGGGGGACCGCGGCGATGGCATCCTCGGACAATGTCACCATTATAGGGATCATCATCACCGCGAGAATGATGCCCCCGTCGAGGGCCACATACCCGGTGGGGATGCCGAACAGGGCCGCCACCCAGTTCTGCAGGATCAGGAGCGCGAACAGGCCGTAGACGACCGAGGGGATCCCTGCCAGCAGCTCGATGGCCGGCTTGAGGAACGCCCGCACCCTGGGGTGGGCGATCTCCGCCAGGTAGATGGTGCAGCCTATCCCGATGGGGATGGCTATGAGCGAGGCCAGCAGGCTCACCAGGAACGTGCCTCCCAACAGTGGGAGCATCCCGTAGGCGGCCTTTACGCTGGAGGTGGGGTCCCAGGTGGTGCCCAGAAGCATCTCGTCCAGGCCGATGGTCCTGAAGGCAGGTAGCGAATTGAATATGAGGAACCCGGCCACCATGAGCAGCATGGAGGCAGATATGAGGGTGATCCCGAGGAAGGCCAGGTGGGGGACGCCCTCAAAGCCCTTTAGTGCCCGGGACGATCCTCTCAAGGGCCACCGCCCCTTCCTCCGTTTTACATCGAACGTCATCTTGTTCCCCCGCGGATCTTGTGAACGAAATATAGGAATGAAATGTTGGACAGGCTCACGGCCGAAGCTCGCCCGTCCGGAGGGTTCAAGCGCTCAGCCTGTCCCTCATGGTCTGCAGGGTGGCCGGGTCCAGTTTGTAGAACCCTTCTTGGGCCACGGTGTTCTGCCCCTCGTCGCTGAGGACGTACTCCATCCACTGCTTCACCGCGTCACTGGGGGTGCCGTCGGTGTACAGGAACAGGGACCGGGACAGAGGGTAGCTCTTGTTGTAGACCGCGGTCTCGTCGGTCGGGAGGAAGGACGCCCCGCCGCTCTCCTCGGCCAGGGGTACGATCTTGGCCGAGGTGGCCTGCTTGGCGTATCCGATGCCGACGTATCCGATGCCGCCGGCGGTCTGCTGGACCTTGACGGTGATGGCGGCGTTGCCGGTCTCCGGGCTGACAGATGGTGCGAAGTCCCCTTTCTCCATGACGGCCTCCTTGACGAAGTCGTAGGTGCCGGAGGTGCTCTGCCGGCCGAAGGCGCTGATGGGCATGTCCGCGCCGCCGACCTGGTTCCAGTTGGTGTAGGTGCCGTTGTAGATGCCCCTCAGCTGCTCGATGGTCAGGCTGCCGACGGTGTTGCCCTGGTTGACGATGATGGCGATGCCGTCGATGGCCACCGCGAACTCCACGGGGGTGACCCCGTTCTGCTGGGCCGCGGCCATCTCGCTGGCCTTGATGGACCTGGAGGCTTGGGCCACATCGATGTGGCCCTGGGTCAGGGCCTCGATGCCCACGCCGCTCCCCCCGCCGGTCACATCGACCTGGACGGATCCCTGGGAGTCATGAAAGTCCTCGGCCAGAATGGTCATGAGCTCGAGCATGGTATCGGAGCCCTGCTCGGTGACGGTGGTGCGCTCCTTGGACCCATCGTTGCCCAAGACGACCGCCGCCCCTATGGCCGCCACGATGATGACGGCGACGACACCGATGATCAGTATCTTCTTGTTCATGTGTGAAACCTCTCTGCGGGCAAGGTCCGAAGCTCGTCCCCGACCTCCCATCTACGACCGAGAAAACGAGCGAATATGAAGGTTCCCTAATTAGAATATATTTATATATGTTCATGTACGTTCGTATATATTCTATCCATACAGTATATACATAATATATTAGGCAAGGACGACAGTGAGCTGTACTGATGGAATCAAGGAAGGTACAGAAGACCGGTACATCCACCATGACCGTGTCGCTGCCCCGCGATTGGGTCACCAGCAACAACCTAAGGCCGGGGGACACGGTGAACATCGAGACCCTGTCCGACGGCTCCCTGACCATCGATGTCAAGGTCAGGAACCGGAGGGATGACGCCAGGAGCGTGGTGACGGTAGAAAGGGGAGAGCCGGACGAGCATGTCATCCGCAAGCTTATCGGGGCGTACCTCGCCGGCTTCAACCTCATCGAGGCCAGGTCCAGGGAGCGGATGGACCTTGCAACCAAGCACGCCATCAAGGATTTCACCCGCATGGTCATCGGGCCGGAGATCATCGAGGAGACCGCCAACTCGGTGGTCATGCACGACCTATCCGATCCCGTCGAACTGCCGCAGAAGAAGTGCATTCGGCGCATGCACCTCATCGTGGAATCGATGCACGGCGATGCCATGACCGCGTATGTCAGCGGGGACGCTGAGCTGGCGAGGGACGTCATCGACCGGGACCAGGACGTCGACCGGCTATACTGGATGGCGATGAAGCAGTTCGTCCTGATCCAGAAGGACCGCAGCCTTTCCGAGCGGATAGGGGTGGACGTCTACGAGTCGTTCAGCCTGAACACCGTCGGCCGCATCCTTGAAAGAGTGGGCGATCACGCGGTGCGGATATCGAGGCAGGCCGTCGATCTCGCCGATGAGCCCAAGACCGACGTGGTGCTCACGGACATGAGGGAGCTGAGCGTGCGGTCGGTGGAGGTCCTGTCCCAGGCCATCGGGGCGTTCTTCCATCACGACATCGCCGCGGCCAATGAGGTCATCGACCGTGCCCACGACCTGGCGCGGGAGGGCGAGAATCTCGTCCCCCTGCTTCTGGGGAGCGGGGGCAAGGGCACCATGAGCCGGACCGCGGTCATGGACTCCCTGAACCGGACGTTCATGTACTCATCGGACATCGCCGAGGTCGCCGTGAACGACGCCATGCGGCTGCAGGGCGGGAGCTGAGAAAAGGAAGAAAGATAAGGGGTTTTCCAGGCTCACTCGTCTTCCAGAGCGAACCCGTTGTGCTTCTTCAGATGCTCGGCCAGACCGCCGTCGGCCAGGATCTTCATCATCACCGAGGGCAGAGGCTTCGCTTCCAGCACCATCCCCTTGGTGACGTTCTTGACCACTCCGCCGGCGATGTCAACTTCCAGCACATCGCCCTCGGCGATGTTGGAGGTATCGACCTCGATCACCGGCAGGCCGACGTTGATGCAGTTACGATAGAAGATGCGGGCGAACGACTTCGCCACCACCGCGCCGATGCCGGCGGCCTTGAGGACCAGGGGCGCCTGCTCACGGGACGACCCGGCGCCGAGGTTCTCCCCCGCCACCACGAAGTCGCCCTTCTCGATCTCATCGTAGAAGCCGGGCCGGATGTCCTCCATGACGTGCTTGGCCAGCTCGTTCATGTCCAGGGTCTTGAACTTGTACTTGCCGGAGATGACGTAGTCGGTGTTCAGGTTGTCCCCGAAGGTGTGGGCCTTTCCGCTCATGACGGTCATTGCTTCACCTCCCGGACGTCGGCGATGTGGCCCAGCATCGCGGAGTACGCCGCGGTGGCCGGGCTGCTGAGATAGATCTCCGCCTTGGTGTTGCCCATGCGGCCCTTGAAGTTGCGGTTGGCGGTGGATAGTACGGTTTCAGCGTCCGAGGGGACGCCGTTGCAGGTGCCCACGCAGGGACCGCAGGAGGGCGCGATGACCGTCGCACCGGCGCGGACCAGGCTGTCGATGTACCCCTCCCTCATGGCGTCCAGCAGGACGTTCCGGGATGCCGGGGCGACGATGAGGCGCAGGCCCCTGGCCACCTTCTTGCCGGCCAGGATCTCAGAGGCGATCCTGAGGTCCTCCAGCCTGCCGTTGGTGCAGGTGCCGATGAACACCTGGTCCAGCTCGGTGCCGGCCACCTGGTCCACATTCACGACCTTGTCGACCTCGTGGGGCTTGGCGATCTGGGGGGGCAGGTCGGAGAGGTCCTCCCTGATGACCCGGTCGTAGATTGCCGAGCCCGAGGCCTCCACGCCCTTGAACGGGGCGTTGGTCCGCTGCCTTACGTACTCGCGAACCCGGCCGTCGCAGGGCATCAGGCCGACCTTGGCTCCGACCTCGACGACCATGTTGGAGATGGTCATCCTGGCGTCCACGGACATGGCGTCGATGACCGAGCCGTATATCTCCAGGGCCTTGTACGTCGCGCCGCGGGAGGTCAGGGTCTTGCACATGTGCAGGATGACGTCCTTGGAGTACGTTCCCGCCGGCAGAGTGCCGTCGTACACGAACTTGATGGTGCTGGGCACACGGAACCAGATCTGGCCGGTGACCAGGGCCGCCGCCAGGTCGGTGGAGCCGACCCCAGTGGCGAACACGTTGAGCGCGCCGTAGGTGCAGGTGTGCGAATCGCCGCCGATGACCACATTCCCAGGGAGCACATGGCCGCGCTCCGGGAGCAGCTGGTGGCAGACGCCCTCTCCCACATCGTAGATGAGGGAGCCCTGCTGGTCGGCGAACTCCCTCATCTCCTTGTGGATGTTGGACACCGACTCCATCGGCGACGGAGAGTTGTGATCGATGACAATGGCATACTTCTTGGGGTTCGCTATGCAGCTAGCCGCCATCTGTTTGAACGCCTTGATGGTCAGGCCGGTCGTTCCGTCCTGGGACATCATGAAGTCGACCGGTACGATGCAAATATCGCCGGCGTGGACCTCCTTTCCAGCATGTGCTGATAGAATTTTCTCTGAGATCGTTCCCATTCTAGTTCACCTTGTTAGTAGGGGCGGGGCTCGTCCCTTCCCGATAATCCTGATAGATGTATACCAGCTCGTTCTCCGAGAGCGAGCGCTTCAACGAGACCGAGGTCGCGCGGACGATCTCCAGTATCGCCCCCGCCGCCTCGTCGTCCAGCTCGATGCCCTTGGATGCCAGTATCTGCCTGATGGTGCTCCTTCCGGAGTGCTTTCCCACGATGATCTTGCGGGACATGCCGACCTCCTCGGGGGAGTACGGCTCGTAGTTGGAGAGGAACTTCATGACCCCGTCGGTGTGGATGCCGGCCTCGTGGGCGAAGCAGTTCTGACCGACGATGGGCTTCCACGCGGGGATCTCCCGGCTGGAGGCCCGGGCGACGTACTCGGCGATCTCCCTGAGCCGCCTGGTCTCGATCCCGGTGTCGATGTCCAGAAGGTGCTTGGAGGCCATGACCACCTCTTCCAGAGGGGAGTTGCCGGTCCTCTCGCCGATGCCCATGACCGTGGTGCTGAGGAAGGTCGCGCCGGCCTGCACCCCGGCGATGGCGTTGGCCGTGGCCATGCCGAAGTCGTTGTGAGTATGCATCTCGACGGGGATGTGGACCCGGTCGATGAGGTCCTTGATGGCATCGTACATTCCGGAGGGGGTCATGATGCCCAGGGTGTCGCAGTACCGGACCCGATCAGCGCCGGCGTCCTTGGCGGTCTGGGCGAACTGGACCATGAACTCGGGGTCCGCCCTGGAGGCGTCCTCGGCGTTGACCGAGATGTACATGCCGTGGTCCTTGGCGTACTCCACCGACTCCACGATCCGGTCCAGGACCCACTGCCTGGTCTTCATCAGCTTGTGCTCGATGTGAATGTCCGAGGAGGACATGGAGATGGCGACCGAGTCGACGTCGCAGTCGATGCTGTGGGATATATCCTCCTTGGAGGCCCGGTTCCATCCCAAGATGGAGGCGTCCAGCCCCAGGTGGGCGATGCGCTTTATCGATGCTTTCTCATCTCCGCCCATGGCCGGGATACCCGACTCGATCTGCTGCACTCCGATCTCGTCCAGCAGCTTGGCGATGCGCACCTTTTCCAGATTGGCGAACACGATGCCAGCGGCCTGCTCGCCATCCCTGAGGGTGGTGTCGCAGACGATGAGCTTGCACCTGTCCAGCTTAGCCCGCACCTTCTGCTTGTCCTTCATCTTTCGTCCCCTTTCCTGCATGTTCGTCATCCCGTAATGTAGGGCCTACTTCCGCTCTGGATGAGCGCTGCGTAACACTAGCCGGTATTTATTCAAAGCGTTATTGTGGAAGACAGGCTTCCACGTCCAATGTCCCCCTCGGAACAAGTTCATCTGTCTAACCATTGGGGGGTTCGTCCCTACACCGAGACGGAATGGACCCTGAACTTTACCCCTTTCTAGATAATAAACTTAATCGTTCGGCGATATGGCCGGGCGAGGCCTCGGCCATAGGGATGGCGTCGCCCGGTCACCGGGGCAGGTCGGGAAGGCGGAACCGCAGCAGGGCGGCAAGACCGCCTATCGATTCCAGCTTCTTTCCCGCCTCGAACCGTTCGCTGACCACGATGACCTTTCCACGAGCGTTCTCCACCGCCGACATCAGGGCCCCGTAGCGGTTCTGTCGTACCAGGCTGTCCAGGACCAGCAGGGTCTCTGCCGCCCCCATGTCCACCGCCCGGCGGACCTCCTCCGGACCGTAGGCCACCGGGCCGCTCCGGGCGATCTCGGTCAGCACGTCCTCCACCACCTTGGTCTCCAGGGCGACGCGTGAGCCCATGACGATCTCGGTGCCTAGGCCGGCCTTCATCAGCTCGTGCACCCCGGCCATCCCCGCCTGGCCGGTGTGGTAGACGTGGGCGCCGCGGAAGATGTCCGGCTCCTTGGCCTTGCCCATGGCCACTAGGGCCTCCTTGGCGAACCCGGGGCCCAGGACGACGATGGGGACGTTGGGCTCGGCCGACTGCTTCACCTTCTCGATGATGTCCTCGAAGTAATTGCCGTCCGCCTTCTGGTCGTACATCTTCCCGGACGACGGGGCGTAGATCCGGGCGATCTCCTTGATGCCGAACTGGCGGGCCACCGCGATGACCGCCTCGTCGTTCTCTAGAGCCACAAACAGGATCTTGGGCTTCTTGGAGTCCTCCACCGCCCTCTTGACCCTCTCCAGGACCGCATGGCTCCATCTCTCCTTGCGGATGGTGAGCACGTCCGCCTCCCCCAGGTTCAGGGTGTGGTATGACCCGACGTCCTGCGGCCCTTCCACGATGACCCCGTGGATGCGCAGGCGGTTCTCCGATTCCTGAAAGTCCACGTCCTCGGCCCGGACCGCCAGCACCATGCGCTTCTTCTCCCCCCGCTCCGCTCTGAGCTTATCGGTCTGGGACTCGTCCCTCCGGTAGGTGACCGAGATGACGATGTCCCCGGGGACGATGATGTTGTACAGGTGCCACAGGTCGTCGAGGGTCTCGACCTGCACCTTGATCTCCCCGGCTTGGCGGTCTTGGTGAAGGACGCGCATACCTTGAACGATGGGTTGAGATTATTTTATATTATCCTCGGGGCGTCGTCCCAGGCGGTGCGACATCCTCCCGTTCCGGACCAGCTCGGAGGCCCGTCCGGACCACGATCACCTCGCCGACGGGCTATGTCTCGGAGGGGGCGGCCACCATCGGCAACGCGGCCGGGGCGATGGATCGGCCGGACCCTTCCCCGATCATCGCCGACTTCCGTGGGCCTGCGCCCGATCCGATATGAAAAGCGAGGAACCTCGGAGCGCGAGTGTCCGCTCGCGGACATTATTCGGCGGCGATGTCCGGCCTCGCATGCCAAAACTTAAGTACAACCCTCCTATTTTGCAAAATCTCGATGGTAAAACAGTGCCACCTCATCCTCGAGAACGGGACCATAGCTGAGGGCACTGGCTTCGGTTTTGAGAAGACTGTGTATGGCGAGGTCGTGTTCAGCACCGGCATGTGCGGATACCAGGAGAGCCTGACCGACCCCTCCTACAAAGGCCAGATACTTATCATGTCCCACCCGATTATCGGCAACTACGGAATCAACGACAGGTTCTCGGAATCGCCCTCCGTCCAGGTGCGCGGGTTCGTGGTGAGGGAGGCGTGCTTTTCCCCGTCCGCGATGTACGGGCATGATACCCTGGACGGCCTCCTTAAGAAGAACAAGGTCCCGGGGATCTCCGAACTGGACACCCGGTCCATCATCATAGGGATCAGGGAGAAGGGCGTCCTCAGGGGGGCCATCGCCTTCGATGAGGACCCCCAGGACGTGCTGGACCAGGTGTGCCGCATGCCCTACCCCTCCGACTCCAACCTGGTGGCGGAGGCCAGTACCAAGACCATCCTCCGCTACGAGAAGAAGGGCGCCAAGCGCGTGGGGCTCATCGACTGCGGGGTGAAGTCCAACATCGTCAACGAGCTGCGCAAGCGGTTCTCCGTCGTTCAGGTCCCCTACGACACTCCGGCCTCGGTCCTCAGGGACGAAGAACTGGACGGACTGTTCCTGTCCAACGGCCCGGGCGACCCCCGGCATCCCGACCTGGAGGCCACGACCATACGCACCATCAGGGACCTCAAGGAGGAGCTTCCCATCATGGGCATCTGCATGGGGAACCAGCTTCTGGGCCTGGCCTTCGGGGGCGTCACCTACAAGATGAAGTTCGGGCACCGGGGGGTCAACCAGCCGGTGAAGCATAACGGGCGGGTGTTCATCACCTCCCAGAACCACGGCTATGTCCTGGACCCGGAATCGCTGCACGGCAGCGGCCTGGAGGTCGACCACCTCAACGTCAACGACGGCACGGTGGTGGGATTGAGGCACCGTGAGCTTCCCATATTCTCGGTGCAGTACCACCCCGAGGCCGCCGCCGGTCCCCGGGACACTACCTTCCTTTTCGACGACTTCGTCAAGATACTGGAGGCGAAGCGATGAAGCGGACCGACCTGAAGAAGATCATGGTCATCGGCTCCGGGCCGATCGTGATCGGCCAGGCCGCGGAGTTCGACTTCTCCGGCACCCAAGCCTGCCGCTCGCTGCGCGAGGAAGGGTACACCACGGTGCTGGTCAACTCCAACCCGGCGACGATCCAGACGGACGTGGAAACAGCCGACATCGTTTATATCGAACCTCTGAACGCGGAGACCGTCGCCCGCATCGCGGAGAAGGAGAAGGTCGACGGCATCCTGTCCGGGATGGGCGGGCAGACCGCCCTCAACATCTGCTCCGAACTGGCCGAGAACGGCACCCTGGACCGCCTGGGCATCAAGCTGCTGGGCACCCAGCCGGAAGCGATCGCGCTGTCCGAGGACCGCGAGCTGTTCCGGGAGATGATGATCCGCATCGGGGAGCCGATCCCCAAGAGCAGGACGGTCCACAGCGTCGAGGAAGCGTTGGAGGCCGCCCGGGAGATCGGGACCTACCCCGTGCTGGTGCGTCCGGCATATACTCTGGGAGGCACCGGCGGGGGCATCGCCTACAGCGAGGAGGAGCTGATCACCATCACCGGCCGCGGACTGATCTACTCCCGCATCCACCAGGTGCTCATCGAGGAGTCCGTGCTGGGGTGGAAGGAGTTCGAGTACGAGGTGATGAGGGACTCCAACGACAACTGCATCATCATCTGCAGCATGGAGAACCTCGATCCCATGGGCATCCATACCGGGGAGTCGATCGTCATCGCCCCGGCCCAGACGCTGAGCGACCAGGACCACCAGCGGCTGCGGGACGCCAGCATCAAGACCATACGGGCGCTGGGCATCGCCGGCGGGTGCAACGTGCAGTTCGCCATGGACCCGGTGACCAAAGAGTACAGGGTCATCGAGGTGAACCCCCGGGTGTCTAGGTCCTCGGCCCTGGCGTCCAAGGCGACCGGTTATCCCATCGCCAGGGTGGCCGCCAAGATCGCGGTGGGCTACGACCTGGACGAGATACCGAACCGCATCACCGGGAAGACCTTCGCCGCGTTCGAGCCCACGCTGGACTACGTGGTCATTAAGATCCCCCGCTGGCCGTTCGACAAGTTCCGCACCGTGGACCGGACCCTGGGCACCCAGATGAAGAGCACCGGGGAGGTCATGGCCATCGGACGGACGATCGAGGAGGGGATCCTGAAGGCCATACGCTCCCTGGAGATCGACCAGGAGTACCTTGACCCGGTGGACATCGGGGAAGAGCAGATGATCAAGGAGCTGAAGGTCGCCACCGACCAGAGGCTCTTCGTCATGGCCGAGGCCTTGAGGCGGGGCGTGACGGTCGAGGAGATCGCCCGCCTGACCGCCTGGGACCCCTTCTTCATCACCAAGATCAAGAACATCCTGGACATCGAGGAGAGGCTCAAGACCGACAGTTCTCCGGAGCTCATCCGGAAGGCCAAGCGGACGGGCTTCTCCGACAGCACCATCGCCCGGCTGTCCGGACGAACGGAGGAAGGGGTCAGGAGGCTGCGCAAGGACCGCGGCACCCTGCCCACGTACAAGATGGTGGACACCTGCGCCGCGGAGTTCAAGGCCGAGACGCCGTACTTCTATTCCACCTACGAGACGGAGAACGAAGCCCGGCCGACCCCCAACAAGAAGGTGATCATCGTCGGCGGGGGCCCCATCCGCATCGGGCAGGGCATCGAGTTCGACTATGCCTGCGTCCACGGAGTAATGGCCCTCCAGGAGGAGGGAGTGGACGCCATCATCATCAACAACAACCCCGAGACGGTGTCCACCGACTACGACATCTCCGACCGCCTGTACTTCGAGCCCCTGACCCTCGAGGACGTCCTGGACGTTATCGAGAACGAGGACGCCGACGGCGTCATCCTGCAGTTCGGGGGGCAGACCGCGATCAATCTCGCCATGCCCCTCCTGAAGGCGCTGGAGGGCAAGAAGACCAAGGTCCTGGGCACCTCCCCCCTGGACGTGGACGCGGCGGAGGACCGCAAGCAGTTCTCGGCCCTGATGGACCGGCTGGAGATCCTCCAGCCCCGCTCGGGGACGGGATACTCGTTCGATGACGTCCGGGCTATCGCCGAGCGCATCGGATACCCGGTCCTGGTCCGCCCCTCCTATGTCATCGGCGGGCGGGCCATGGAGATCGTGTACAGCGAGGACGAGCTGCGGACCTATGTGGCTACGGCGGTCAAGGCGTCCAAGGCCCATCCCATCCTGGTTGACAAGTACCTCTCCCACGCGGTGGAGATCGATGTGGACATCGTGTCCGACGGCACGGACACCTTCATCGGCGGCATTCTGGAGCACATCGAGGAGGCGGGGGTGCACTCCGGCGACGCCACCATGAGCATGCCAGCCCAGACCCTCTCGCCGCTCATGATCTCCAAGATCGTGGACATCTCCAACAAGGTGGCCAAGGGGCTGAACATCCGGGGCCTGATGAACCTCCAGCTGGCGGTGAAGGACGGGGATGTGTACATGATCGAGGCGAACCCCCGGGCATCGCGTACCGTGCCCTTCGTGTCCAAGGCCATCGGGGTCCCCCTGGCCAAGATCGCCACCAAGGTGATGCTCGGCCGCACCCTCAAGGAGCTGGGCCACGTGGGGGTGGCCCGCTACGACCACGTGGCGGTCAAGGCCTCGGTGTTCCCGTTCCTCAAGCTGCCCGGGGTCGATTCCATCCTGGGACCGGAGATGCGTTCCACCGGGGAGGTCATGGGCATCGCCCAGACCTTCGACGCGGCATGCTACAAGGCCTTTATCTCGGCGGGCATGAAGCTGCCGACCGAGGGCGGGGTGTACATCACGGTCAGCGACGCGGACAAGCCCCATCTACTGGAGATCGCCCGGGACCTCCGGGACATGGGCTTCCGCATTTACGCCACCAAGGGCACCTCCACCTTCCTTAGGGACAAGGGGCTACAGACCACCACGGTATACACCATCTCCCAGAAGATGGCGCCCGACGCCCTGGGCCTCATGCGCAAGGGAGACATCAATCTCATCGTGAACACTCCCAGCGAGGCCTCCGGGGCCCGGCGGGATGGGTACATGATGCGCCGCCTGGCGGTGGAGCTGGAGATACCGTTCCTCACGACGGTCCAGGCCGCCCGGGCCACCGTGGCGGCGATGAAGAGGGCCAGGCAGGGCCCCCTGGACATCACTGACCTGGGGTCGTACCAGCGGTAGGCGCGGCCGAGGCGCCGCCCGCGGACAGAAGTATCCCGGCCAGCACCATCGATCCCCCCACGACCACCCCGGCCGAGGGGACCTCCGACAGCAGAAGGTAGGCGAGGATGCTGGCGCCCACCGGCTCGCCCAGCATGGACAGGCTGATGAAAGCTGCGGGGAGGTACCGTAGAGACCAGTTGAGGATGGTGTGCCCGAGGATGGTGGACACCGCCGCCAGGGCTAGGAATATGATCCACTCCTCCACTGGATATGGCCACAGGGAGGCCCCGGTGGCCAGGGCGGTGGCGAACAGCACCGCCGCGGCGATCGAGTACACGAGGAAGGCGTACGGCACCACCGAGATCCTCTGCCTCAGCACCCTGCCTCCCAGCAGGTAAAGGGCTGCGGCGAGCATGCCCACCAGGGCAAGGAGGTCGCCCAGTATCGCACCCCCTGAGAGGTCGGACGAGGAGATGACGACCACGCCCAGCAGTCCGAGGGCGATCCCCAGGCCGGAGCGGCGGGGCCTTTCTTTCAGGTATATGTACCCCAGGACCCCCACCACGATAGGGTGGGCGGTGACCAGAACGGTGGCGGAGGCGATGCTGGTCTCCTGCAGCGCGGCGTTGAAGGCCAGGAAGTGCAACCCCAGCACCGCCCCGATGATCACCACCGCCCACCACTGGCGGCGGTCCAGCCACCTCACCTCCTCCCTGTAACGTTCGCGCAGGGCGAAGGGTAGGAGCATCAGGGAGGCGAACAGCATGCGGTAGGCGGCGATGACCACCGGCGGGGCGTCGCTCCACCGGATGAAAATGCTGGCGAAGGAGATGGAGGCGATGGCGACGGCCACCCCGAGGTAGCTGAGGTCGCGGCCGTTCTCCTCCAGCGGACCACTCTCAGTGCAGGAGGATGCTCTTGACGCCCCGGCAGGCCTTGATGCGGGGGATCATCTCCGGGGGCACCTCGCTCCCGGTGATGACGTACAGTCGGGGCTCATCGACCATTTCCGGGTCGTCCACCAGCGCCTGGCGGACGCTTATGCCCGCCTCCGCGATCACCCCGGTCACGTCGGCGATGATGCCGGGGACGTGGGCATCGGTGGGGATCACCTCGATGCAGCTCCAGTGCATGGCCGGAGCCACGTCCTTGAGCATGGCCGTCGGCCGCAGGGCGGAATACACCCGTCGCAGCTCCTCCTCCTTTTCGATGGTGGTGACCGCCGAACGAACGATGCGCCGGTCGACCCCGGCCGCCCTGGCTATGGCCACGTCACCGATCTCTATCTCCCCGCAGAACACTCTCCCGTCCTTTACCCGCA
Source organism: Methanomassiliicoccus sp. (assembly GCA_016109435.1). GTDB lineage: Archaea > Thermoplasmatota > Thermoplasmata > Methanomassiliicoccales > Methanomassiliicoccaceae > UBA6. The sequence goes on along the minus strand of JAEILR010000007.1, from coordinate 211,638 downwards.
GGCCGTTGGCCAGCAACAGCTTCGCCACCTTGCCCTGGGAGGGATACCGACCGAAATGCTTGGAGAGTGAGTACCACATGAGCGGAACAACGGTGCGGGCAGTTATGAAGCTTACTTATGCTGTGGGCTGGAGATGCAACCATATTACATCACATGACGATGTCCCCTCCGTCCCGCCGGCCGCGGACCCGGCGGGTGACGGTAAACGGTATATACGTGCTAGATATTGTCTAGCAAGCGAGGCGAACCAATGTCAGGAAAGGACATCCGCATCGAGCGGATCATCGACAGGAACACCGGCCGGGCAGTAATCGTGCCCGTGGACCATGGCATCACCATGGGGCCGATCAAGGGGCTAGTGGACATGAAGGCCACCATCGACAGGGTCTCCCGGGGTGGGGCCACCGCTGTCGTCATGCACAAGGGCGTGGTGCCTTATGGTCACCGTTCCTTCGGCCATGATATCGGCCTCATCGTTCACCTTTCGGCCTCGACCTCCCTCTCCCCCGATCCCAACTCCAAGGTGCTGGTGACCACGGTGGAGGAGTCGCTCAAGATGGGAGCGGACGCTGTGTCCATCCACGTCAACATCGGGGCGGACACCGAGCCGTACATGCTGCGCGACTTCGGACAGATCTCCAGGGAGTGCAACGAGTGGGGTGTACCGCTCCTGGTCATGATCTACCCCCGGGGCAAGGACATCAAGAGCGGCTACGACGTGGACCTCATCAAGCAGTGCGCCCGGGTGGGCATGGAGCTGGGAGCGGACATCGTCAAGACCTCCTACACCGGGGACATCGATTCCTTCCGCGAGGTGGTGAGGGGAGCGATCATCCCCGTGGTCATCGCCGGAGGGCCGAAGATGGACTCCGACCGGGACCTCCTTCAGATGGTGAAGGATTCCCTGGAGGCCGGCGGGAGCGGGGTGAGCATCGGGAGGAACATCTTCCAGCACCGCAACGTCACCGGGATGACCCAGGCCGTGGCCGACATCGTCCTCCGCGACGCAGAGGTGGACGAGGCGATGAAGCGGTTGGAGTAAGAGCATGACGCCCAAGATTATCTGGGTGCGGGCCGACCTGCCCGCTTCGTACGAGGAGAGAAAGCAGATGGTGTCCGCCGCGCTGGAAGCGGGACTCACCACCATCGTGGTGCGGGAAGGGGACGACAGCCTCGCCCGGCTGGGTAGGTTCGAGCCGCTGGTGGCGAAGGGCGATGACATCTTCTCCGATGGGGACAGGGTCGGGGCCATCGTGCGCATCTCCGGGCCCGCGGACCTCCAGAGGGCGTCCGCGCTGCGGGGGAAGGTCCGCTACCTGGTCATTTCCTCCACCGACTGGAAGGTCATCCCCCTGGAGAACCTCATCGCCGAGTTCCATACCTCCGACACCAAACTGCTGGCGTCAGCGTCCGACCCGGCGGAGGCGAAGCTATTCCTGGAGACCATGGAGCGGGGCGCCGACGGAGTGGTGATCGAGGCCGAACCGCCCACCCTCCGCGAGTTCTCCGACCTTGCCCACCACGCCCTGGCGGAGGTGGAGCTTACCGCGATCCCGGTGACCGCCATCAAGCCCCTCACCATGGGCGACCGGGTGTGCGTCGACACCTGTTCCCTGCTGAGGATCGGCGAGGGCATGCTGGTCGGGTCCCAGTCCTCCTGCCTGTTCCTCATCGGCTCGGAGGCGGCGGAGAGCGAGTACGTCGCCGCCCGCCCGTTCCGGGTCAACGCCGGCGCGGTGCACTCCTACGTCCTCATGGCCGACGGCAAGACCAAGTATCTCTCCGAGCTCCGGGGCGGGGAAGAGGTGCTGGCCGTCGACGGCGAGGGCAGCACGAGGAAGGCGGTGGTCGGCCGTTCGAAGATCGAGCGCCGTCCGCTGCTGCTCGTCGAGGCAGGGGAAAAGCAAAGAAGGTACAGCACTATTCTCCAGAACGCGGAGACCATCAGGCTGTGCACTCCCGACGGGCCGGTCTCCGTTTCCGACCTCAAGGTCGGTCAGAAGGTGCTGGTCAGGCTGGAGGAGGGCGGGAGGCACTTCGGCCACAGCATCAGTGAGACGATAACGGAGAGCTGATGAAGGTCTGTGTTTCCCTGATCGAGGACAATGTCAAGGATGCGGTAGCTGCAGGCATCGCCGCCCAGGAGCGAGGAGCGGACCTGCTGGAGGTACGCTTCGACCGGATGCGGGCGCTGCCCGATGACCTGTCCCCCTTCCGAAAGCTGGAGCTGCCGCGAATTGCCACCCTGAGGACGACGGCCCAGGGCGGCGGCTCGGAGCTGGACGATGAGGGGCGCCTGCGGTTCTTCCGCCGGGCGGTGCGCATCGGGTTCGAGTACCTGGACATCGAGCATGATTCCTCCCTGGTCCGGCGGATGGGCCGGGAGCTGAAGAACACCGGCATCATCTGCTCCTATCACGACCATGCCGGCACCCCGGACCTCGGAGGGATCCTGGACGCGCTGGTGACCACCGCCTCCAAGGGTGACCTGGCCAAGGCGGCGTTCCGGGTCAATGGCATCGGCGACCTGCTGCGCCTGCGCGAGGCGGCGAGGATGTTCTCCGCCACCGGCAACCAGTTCGTGCTCATCGGCATGGGGGAACTGGGAGAGGTGACCAGGGTCATGCCCGAGGCCTTCGGCAGCGCGTTCACCTACGCTTCCCTGGAGAAGGGGAAGGAGTCCGCGCCGGGGCAGCTGGACGTGTCCACGGTCAAGGCGCTGGGGGACCATCCGGTCATCACCGGCATCACCGGGCAACCTCTCGGCCACTCCCGGTCACCGGCCATGCACGACCACGCCTTCCGGGCGCTGGGGCTGCCCGGGAAGTACCTCGCCTTCCCCGCCTCGTCGGACGAGCTTCCGGACCTTATCGAGCTGGTGAGGGAGATCGGCATCCGCGGCCTCAACGTCACCATGCCCCACAAGGAAGGAGTGATGAAGCTCCTGGATTCGATCGATCCACTGGCCCGAAGGGTGGGGGCGGTGAACACCATCGTCAACCGCGACGGGACATTGGAAGGAAGGAACACCGACGTCACCGGCCTGGAGGCGTCCCTGCTCGCCGCGGGGGCCGATCCCAAGGGCAAGGAGGTCCTGGTGATCGGAGCGGGAGGAGCGGCGAGGGCCTGCTGCGCCGTCCTCGAAAGGAGGGGCGCCCGCATCTGGGTTACCGACCGCACCGCCTCCCGGGCGCAGGAGCTGGCCAAGGCGTTCTCCGGCCGGGTGGCCGGGCACGGGGACCTTCCGCGGATGGAGTTCGACATGGTGGTCAACTGCACCCCGGTGGGCATGAAGGACTTTCCCAACGAGCTGCCGGTGGACCCCGGGGTGTTCCGCCCGGGACGATGGGCGGTGGACCTGGTCTACAATCCGGTCAACACGCCCTTCCTCACCGAAGCCGCCGCCCGGGGGGCCAAGACCATTTCGGGAATCGAAATGTTAATCTATCAAGCTATGGATGCTTTTGAAGCCTGGACCGGGCAAAGGCCTCCCTATGAGGCCATGGCCGAGGGCGCGAGGACGTGATGAACATGAAGGGTACGGGAGCGAGCCACGGCGCCGCCACCATTGTTAACGCCATTGCTATGGGGAAGGGGGCCGCGTTCGGACTGGACCTCAGGACCGAGGCGACGGTAGAGCTTTCGGAGGGCGACGGCGTCAGCGTGGTGATGGACGGCCATCCCGGAGAGAGCACCGTCCTGGCCGAGCGATGCGTGCAGGGGGTCCTCGAACGAGTGGCGGAAGGAAGGAAGTACCACGCCGAGGTCCGCACCAGGTCCCAGATACCGATCTCCAAGGGGCTGAAGAGCAGCAGCGCGGCGGCCAACGCCATCGTGCTGGCGACCCTCGACGCCCTGGGCCAGGAGATGGAGCCGCTAGACGCGGTGCGGATAGGCACCCGGGCGGCGGTGGAGGCCAAGGTCTCCATCACCGGGGCGTTCGATGATGCCTGTGCCTGCCACCTCGGAGGGATGGTCATCACCGACAACCGCTCCGAGGAGTTGCTGGTACACGAGAACTTTCCCGATTACGTCCGGGTGCTAATCCACATCCCTGAGTTCACCGTGCGCAAGGCCGACCTGCCCCGGGAGCGGATCAAGGCGGTCAGCGGCCTGGTGGACCTCGCCTTCCACCACGCCCTGGAAGGGGACCGCCACCGCGCCCTCACCCTCAACGGGCTGTGCTACAGCACCGCCCTGGGGCTCGATCCCGAGGTCCAGCTGAAGGCGCTCATGAACGGGGCGCTGGCGGCCGGCCTCAGCGGCACCGGGCCGGCGACGGTCATGGTGGTGGTGGAGGACAAGGTGAAGGAGTTCACCGAGGCGATGTCCGGGTACGATCTGCTCGAAGTGAGGGTCCGCAACCCGGAGGGCAGGGCATGAAGCTGCAGGTCCGGCGGTCGTCGGTCAACGGCCGGGTGGCCGCCCCTCCGTCCAAGAGCTACACCCACCGGGCGATAGTACTGGCCTCCCTGGCCAACGGGGACTCCCGGCTGAGCGGCCCGTTGATGAGCGGGGACACCCTGGCCACCGTCAACGGGATGCAGCAGTTCGGGGCCATCATCCGCACCGAAGGGGACGACCTGGTGGTCCGCGGAGGGAAGCTCAAGGCGCCCAGCGACCCCATCGACTGCGCCAATTCGGGCACCACCCTGAGGCTGCTGTCAGGGATCGCGTCGCTGCTCCCATACAACGTCACCCTCACCGGGGACGGATCGCTTCAGCAGCGGCCGATGAAGCCACTGCTGAACGCCTTCACCGAGCTGGGGGTCCGGGCCGTGTCGGTCAACAACAACGGCAGCCCGCCGATCACCATCAGGGGGCCGAACAAGGGAAGGTGGGCACATATCAAGGGCGACATCAGCTCGCAGTTCATCTCCTCCCTTCTGATCTCATCGGCGCTCAAGGAACTGGACACCGAGATCGTGATCACCACGCCGCTGATGTCCCGGCCCTACGTGGAGATCACCAGGGATATGATGGCGCTGCACGACGTGACCACCACCGAGACCAAGAACGGCTACCGGGTCCTGGGCGGCCAGAGATACCGGCCCAAGAGCTACGCCATCGCCGGGGACTACTCGTCAGCCTCCTTCCCCCTGGTGGCCGCGGCCCTGACCGGGAAGGTCACGGTGACCGGGCTGGACCCCCAGGACCGCCAGGGCGACCGGCGGGTGCTGGAAGTGCTGCAGAGGTTCGGGGCCAGGGTCGGCGTGAGCGGCACCGAGGTGACCGTGGAGAAGGGAGAGCTGCGCGGCGGAGCGGTGGACGTAGGGGACATGCCTGACGCCTTCCCCATCCTCGCGGTGCTCGCCACCCAGGCCTCCGGGGTCACCGAGCTGACCAACGCCAGACATCTTAGGTTCAAGGAGAGCGACCGCATCGCCACCACCACCTCTTTCCTTCGCTCCATGGGCGCGGACATCGAGGAGCGGGAGGACGGCTGCATCGTCCGCGGACCCACCACGCTGAAGGGGCGGAGCATCGATCCATCGGGCGACCACCGCATCCTGATGGCCACCGCCGTGGCCGGGCTGGTCGCTGACGGCGTGACCACCATCTCCGACGGTGACTGCTATAAGGTCTCATACCCCCGCTTCGCGAGCGACATGAAGGCGCTGGGCGCGAGCGTGGAGGGATCGGGTTGAACACCATCGGCACCCGCCTCCGCCTCACCATCTTCGGCTCCAGCCACGGCCCGGGCACCGGGTGCGTGTTGGATGGAGTTCCACCGGGGATCGAGGTGGACCGCGAGGACATCCAGAGGGAGATGGACCTGCGGAGGCCGTCAGGCGCGCTGGGCACCCCCAGGACCGAGGAGGACCTAGTGGAGGTGCTCGCCGGGGTCGTGGACGGAGCGACCACCGGAGCGCCGGTCGTCCTGTTCATCGCCAACCGGGACACCGACTCGTCCAAGTACGAGAGGTTCAGGACCACCCCCCGTCCGGGGCATGCCGACCTCACCGCCCTGAAGAAGTACGGGGAGAGCGCCGACCTGCGGGGCGGGGGGCAGTTCTCCGGCCGCATGACCGCGCCGATGGTGGCCGCGGGAGCGGTGGCCAAGGAGGTCCTGCGCACCATCGGGGTGCAGGTCGCCGCGTACACCCAGAAGCTCGGCCCGATCGAGGACAGGGAGGAGCGGACGTTCAAGGAGGTCCGCCGCCAGGGCAGGGACAACCCGGTGCGGGCGGCCGATCCGGCCATCGCCCTGGACATGATCCATGAGATCATGGAGGCGAGGACGGAGGAGGACAGCGTCGGAGGTGTCGTACGCTGCCTGACCGTCGGCCTTCCCATCGGGGTGGGGGAGCCATTCTTCGATTCCCTGGAGGGTGAGCTGGCCAAGATGGTGTTCTCCATCCCCGGGGTGAAGGGGGTGGAGTTCGGGGCCGGTTTCCGCGCCGCTGGATTGAGGGGATCGGAGAACAACGACGCGTTCCAGGTCCGGGACGGAGACATCTACACCGTCACCAACAACGCCGGAGGGGTCCTCGGAGGGCTGTCCAACGGCATGCCCCTGGACATGAAGGTGGCGTTCAAGCCCACCGCCTCCATATCTCGGGAGCAGAAGAGCGTAGACCTCGAGCGGATGGAGGACACCACCATCAAGGTCGAGGGCAGGCATGACCCGTGCATAGTCCCCCGGGCCGTGGTGGTGGTCGAGGCGGCCACCGCCCTGGTGCTGGCCGACCTGTGCCTTAGAGGTGATTTCATTGCGTGAGAGCATAGATGATGTGAGGAAGCGTATCGAGAAGATCGACCGGGAGATCCTGCGCATGATGGCGAACCGGACGGCCGCGGCAGTGGAGATGGGGCAGATGAAGGCCGCGGAGTCCATCCCCCTGCGCGCTCCGGCGGTGGAGGAGAAGGTCATCGGACGGTACGTGGAACGGGCGAAGGAGTTCGGCATGTCCGCCGGCTCGGCCCGCCAGATCGCCACCCTGCTCATCCGCGAGTCCATCGAGCAGCAGGGGAGGATACCCCGGCCCCAGCAGTCCAAGCGTATGCTCATCGTGGGTGGGAACGGCCAGATGGGAATGTGGCTTTGCCGGTTCTTCGCCTCCCGGAGTCACAAGATCCGGGTGTACGATGAAGGGGACAATCCCATGTTCCCGGTGGAGAGGGACCTCGAGAGAGGGGTGCGCGACGCCGAAGTGATTGTCCTGGCCACGCCCATATCGGTGACCCCGGAGATCCTGGAGCGGATATTCGCCCTCGAACCTAGCGGAGTGGTGATGGACGTCGCCTCCATCAAAACACCCCTGGTGCCGGTGGTTCGGGCCGGTGCGGCCAAGGGCATCAAGGTCTGCTCCATCCACCCTATGTTCGGGCCGGACACCGCCTCCATCATCGACCGCAACTTGGTCATCTGCCACTGCGGCTCGGCCGAGGCCAATGAGGCGGCGCGGTCCCTGGTGGACGGTTCCAACATCATCGAGATGGAGGTCGAGGAGCACGACCCCCTGATGGCCTATGTGCTCGGGCTTAGCCACGCGGTCAACATCGCCTTCTTCGAAGCGCTGCGGAACAGCGGTCGCTCCTTCAAGGAACTGGACAGCGCCGCGTCCACCACCTTCCGCAGGCAGGCGGACTCGGCCAGGAACGTGGCCTCGGAGAATGCGCAGCTTTATTATGAGATCCAGAGCTTGAACCCCCACAACCGGGAGGCCCTCGAGCACCTCCAGAAGGCGGTGGCCAACCTCAGGGAGGCCGCGGACAGCGGGGACCGGGACGCTTTCGAGCGGATGATGGCAGAAGGCCAGGAGTATTTCGGAGGAAAGTAGATGGTAAAGATCAAGGTCGCCGTCCTGGGCGCCACGGGAATGATAGGCCAGAGGTTCGTTCAATTGCTGGAGGACCACCCCCAGTTCGAGATCGCCGGGCTGTACGCCTCGGAGCGGTCGGAGGGGAAGAGGCTCGGGGACACTCTGAAGGTCCGGGACCACGCCTTCGCCCCGGACACTCTGGACATGAGGATCGAGCAGCTGGACGTGGACCGGATCGCCGATGCCAGCAGGGTCGCCTTCTCCGGGCTTCCGACCGACATCGCCGGAGACCTGGAGAGCCGGCTGGCCAGGGCGGGCAGCGCGGTGTTCTCCAACGCCGCCCCTCATCGCATGGACCCTGACGTCCCTCTGCTGATCCCGGAGTGCAACGCCGCTCACCTGGACGCCGTGAAGAGGCAATCCTCCTTCAAGGACGGGGGCTACATCGTCACCAACGCCAACTGCTCCACCACCGGCATCGCCGTGCCGCTCAAGGCGGTGGATTCCGCGTTCGGTCTGGAGTTCGTCTGCGCGTCCACGTACCAGGCCATCTCCGGCGCCGGCTATCCGGGGGTCCCCTCGCTGGACATCATGGGCAACGTGGTGCCGTACATCAAGAGCGAGGAGGAGAAGATGGAGGCGGAACTGGCCAAGATCCTGGGGTCCGTTTCCGGAGGCCGCTTCACCGATCATCCCGTGGAGATGCTGGCCAGTTGCGCGAGGGTGCCGGTGGTCGACGGCCACCTGGAATCGGTCACCCTCAGGACCGGCAGGGACGCGACGGTGGAGGAGATGATCGCCGCCCTGGAACGCTTCACCGCGGAGCCCCAGGAGTTGGGACTTCCCACCGCCCCGCTCCGCCCGGTGATCGTGCGGCGGGAGGCCGACCGGCCCCAGCCAGCACTGGACGTGAACGCCGGGGAGCCGTCGCGGGCGCGGGGGATGAGCTGCACGGTTGGCCGCGTGCGCAAGAAAGGTAACTTTTTCAAGATGTTCGTCCTCTCCCACAACACCCTCCGAGGAGGGGCGGGAGGCTCGGTCCTCAACGCCGAGCTGGCGAACGCTAGAGACCTGCTGTAAGGTGAGATCGTGAACCGGACATACGAGGAGATCAACGCCAAGATCGAGAAGGGCGACGCCGTGGTCATGACCGCGGAGGAGGCCATCCGGCTGGTGGAGAGCCAGGGGATAGAGAAGGCCACCAGGGAGGTGGACGTTGTAACGACGGGCACCTTCGGCGCCATGTGCTCCTCGGGAGCGTTCATCAACTTCGGGCACGCCGAGCCGCCGATCAAGATGACGAAGGTGTGGCTTAACGACGTTCCGGCGTACACCGGCCTAGCCGCGGTGGACGCGTACATCGGGGCCACGGAAGAGCGGGAGGGTGACGGCGCCGATTACGGCGGGGCCCACGTCATCGAGGACCTCATCCGCGGGGACGCGGTCCACCTGCGGGCATCGGCCCGGGGCACTGACTGCTATCCCCGACGGGACATCGACACCTACATCTCGCTGAAGTCGGTCAATCAGGCGTACATGTACAACCCCCGTAACGCCTACCAGAACTACGGGGTGGCGACCAACTCCTCGGAGAAGGCCCTGTTCACCTACATGGGCAAGCTCCTGCCGCACTACGGCAACGCCACGTACAGCAGCGCCGGCCAGCTGTCGCCGTTGCTAAAGGACCCCAAGCTTCGCACCATCGGTATCGGCACCAGGATCTTCCTCGGCGGGGGCATCGGGTACGTGGCCTGGGAGGGTACCCAGTTCAAGACCAACATCCCCATCCGGAACGACGTGCCATCGTCGGCCGGCCGCACCCTGGCGGTCATCGGGGACCTCAGGGGCATGAGCACCGAGTTCGTCCGGGCCCTGGACTTCCACGGCTACGGTCTATCCCTGGCCCTGGGCATCGGGGTGCCGATCCCCATCCTGGACCAGGACATGATGAGATCGGCGGCCAGGACCGACGAGGAGATCTTCGCCCCGGTGCTGGACTACGCCATCCAGTCCCGCAACCGAAAGCCGATGATGGAAGTGAGCTACGCCCAGCTGCGCAGCGGCACGGTGGAACTGTTCGGGAAGAAGGTGGAGACCTCTTCCCTCTCCTCGTACTACAAGGCAAGGGTCATCGCCGAACGGCTGAAGAAGATGATATCGGAGAAGGAGTTCCTGCTCACCGAACCGGTCGCCCCCCTGCCATCGGAGAGGGCGCAGAGGCCCCTGGAGGTCTGTTCCCGAGAGGAGGTGCTGTGATGGCCAAACGCAAGTTCAATCTGTACTTCGTTCCGGAACTGGTCAACGAGCCGATCACCTACATCCTGGTCAAGGACTTCGACCTGCGGTTCAACATCCTCAGGGCGGAGGTCAAGGAGAAGGGCGGGGAGCTGCTCATAGAGGTCGAGGGGAAGCCGGCCCAGATATCCAAGGGGGTCGCCTACCTGCAGTCCATGGGGGTGACCGTCGAGGAGCTGAACGAGTTCGTCACCAAGGACGAGGCCCGCTGCACTAACTGCGGGATGTGTGTGTCCATCTGCCCGGCCGACGCCATCGAGATGGACCGCACCGAGTGGAAGGTCATCTTCCACCTGGACAAGTGCATCGCCTGCGGGTTATGCATCAGCTCCTGCCCTCCCCGGGCGATGAAGCTGACGGCATGAGGAAGCATTTCGAGGTCGGGGAGACCGCGGTCACCATCCTGGCCGAGGAGGCCCATATCGGGGTGGCCGAGACCTCCATCTTCCGCTCCCGGGAGATCATCCAGCGGTTCATCCGCCACGACCCCCTGTTCCAGGCGACGCTGGAGCCGTACCCCTGCCCGGATGATGCCCCCGAGCTCATCGCCCGCATGTGCCGCGCGTCCGCCCTGGCCGGGGTGGGCCCCATGGCCGCGGTGGCCGGGGCCATCGCCGAGCGGGCGGTTCTGGACATGAGGGCGGCGGGGGCGACGCAGGCCATAGTCGATAACGGGGGTGACCTCGCGCTGCTGCTCGACCGGGAGATCGAGGTCGGACTGTACGCCGGGGAGCGCATCCAGGGCATCGGGTTCGCCTGTCCCCCCCGCGAGGGGGTCTTCGGCATCTGCACCTCCTCGGCCACCATCGGCCCGTCCATCTCCTTCGGGGCCTCCGACGCGGCCACGGTCATCGCCGCGGACGTCACTCTGGCCGACGCCTGCGCCACCCGCCTGGGCAACCTCCTCACCTCCGATGAGGAGGAGATCATGAGATCGGCTCTGGACGATGTGTGCTCCATTCCCGGGGTGGAGGGCGCGCTGGCCGTCGTCGGTGACAGGCTGGCTATGAAGGGCCGCCTGCCCCGGCTGACCAGAACGGAAGTGCCCGCCGGAAGGATCGCCAGGATCGAGCTTCCCCGGCGGCCCGGTTAGGTCAACCTTTCCGGTGATGTTTCAGCAGGTTAAGGCACTTCTTGGAGCCGCGGGTGACCTTCTCGGTGCGGCATCGCACCCGGTTGGAGCACATGAAGCACCGGGTACGCCATGTCAGAACGTCGCTTCCATCCTTTTCGGTCATGTTCCTCACGCCCTAGGGGGCGAAGGTACATGGCGTTCGACAGCGATATATCTCTCGGCCCCGTTCTGTTCATCGATCGAATGGAGGCGAGGGACCGTTTCTTCTACGGGCTGAGCTTCGCCGGGGCGCTGGCGATCCTGAGCTCGACCATGGCCAAGAACCCCGTGCTGGTGCCCTTCGCCCGGAGCCTTGGAGCGGACACCGCCCTCCTCGGCCTGATAGCCGCCGCGTCCACCCTGCCCGGCATTCTGGTCTCCCTGCCCGCAGGATCGCTCTCCGACCTGCTGGGCCGGCGCAAGATTATGTACGGCGCGGGGTTCGTCTTCGCCTCCGCCCCTCTGTTGTATCTGATCGTTTCCACGCCGTCGCAGCTCATGGTCGTGAGGTTCTACCACGGCTTCGCCACCGCCATCTTCGGCACCGTGGCCAGCGCGGCGATCGTGGACAATTTCCCGGACCTCAAGGCCGGGCGGCTGTCGTTCTACTCCTCGGCCACTGTCGTGGGCCGGGGTCTCGCCCCGTTCATCGGCGGGGCGATCATCGTACTCACGGCGAACAACTACCGGGACGTCTACTGGGCGGTAGCACTGGCCGGCATCTCCGCCTTCCTGGCGATCGTGGCGGTGTACGGCCGGGGATGGGACGGCGGGCGGAAGGAGGGGAGGGGCACCCTGCTGCGGGAACAGCTCAGGTCCATCATCACCAACCGCAGGGCGGTGGTGGCCTCCGGGACGGAGGCGGCGCAGTACCTGGCGTTCGGAGCGTTCGAGGTGTTCTCCATCGACTACGCGTTCAACGGCGGGCTGGACCCGCTGTGGTGGACCGCCATCGCCGGGGCCCAGCTGGTAACCGTGGCCGCGGTCAAACCGGTGATGGGGCGGCTCTCCGACCGCTATGGGCGGAACCGGTTCATCGTGGCCGGCCTGCTGATTTGCGCTGCCGCGGTCCTCTTCTACCCCCTCACCCTGGAGCCAGTGCTCCTGGTCGCCCTGGCGGCGATCTTCGGGCTGGGTTTCTCGTCCGTCACCTCGTCGACCCAGGCCCTGGTTTCAGATCTGTGCGTCCGCTCCGGCTCGGGCTCGACCATGGGTTTCCTGCACACCGTCATGGATGTCGGGCAATTCACCGGGCCGGTAGTGATCTCGCTGGTGATCGGCAACTCGCTGTGGTATCTGGGAGGGTTCTGGTCTATAGCCGCGGTGCTCGCGGCGGGGGCGGGGGCGTTCTCCCTGACCTTCCGCCGGAACGCCCCACCCGCGGCATGCCCATCCCGCTGACCGTTCAGAACGTCCGCAGTCCGTCGGTGACGATGCTGATGGCCTGGCGGTTGGTGATGTTTCCCAGCACGATGCGCCGGGCGGTGGGGTTGACCATCATGGTGCGCAGAAGGTCCAGCAACCCCCGCCCGCTCTTCCATGCCTCCAGGAAGGTGCCGTAGCCGTCGTTCACCAGCGACTCCAGCTCCTCCCGGCTGGCATGCTCGGGGAAGTACTCGTACACCCGATGGTTGGTCTTCCAGTCCTCGTCCCCGACCATGCCTTTGTCCTTCATGTCGTCCCACAGCGGTGTTCCGATCAGGAAATCGAGGATGTTGTACTGCACCCCGTGGGGGCGGAGAGACTGGGCGAAACCGATGGTCGACCGCATCTCCTCCTTGCTCTCCACCGGCGCCCCCAGGATGTACGAGGTGATGACCAGCATCCCTGCCGCCTTGGCGTTGGACACCGCCTCGGCGGTCCTCTCCGGGGTCTGCCGCTTGTTGTAGTATTCCAGTACCTGGGGGGACGCCGATTCGGCCCCGAAGTAGATGACATTGAACCCGGCCGATTTCATCTCCTTCAGCAGGGGCAGCTCCGCGTGCCCTGCCCGCCCCTCGCAGTACAGTCGCATGCGGATGCCCCGCTCCCGGATCAGGCGGCACATCTCCTCCACCCTTGATGCCTTCTGAGTGAAGTTATCGTCGACCAGCACGCATTCGCGGTAGCCCTGGCGGTACAGCATCTCCAGCTCGTCCACCACGTTCACCGCGCTGCGGGGGCGCCACCGCCGCTCGGAGAACGCCGCGCAGGAGCAGTAGGTGCAGGCGAACGGACAGCCCCGGGAGGTGGATATGGTGGTGAATTTGCCAAAGGTCAGAGGGACCCCCTGGAAATAGTAGCCGTACTTCAGATCGCCCAGCAGGGAGCGGTCCGGGAAGTCCAGGGCATCGAGGTCCTCGATAACGGCCAGCGGCCGCTCCACCACCTCCTCCCCCCGGCGGAAGGAGATGCCTTCCACGTCCGCCGGCTCGGTCCCCGCCTCGATGTGGTCCAGGAGCCTGGGCAGCGCGCGCTCCGCCTCCCCCTTGATGATGTGATCGATGAACCGGTACTCCTTGAGGATCTCCCGGGCGGCGAATGTGGCATGGTAGCCGCCCAGCACGATGGTCGTCCCCGGCAGGCGCTCGCGCACCCGCTCCAAGGTCGCCATGGTGGCGTTGAAGGTGTGGGTGGAGCAGTTCATCCCCATGACATTGGGGCGCTCCGTCACCACCCTGTCCACCAGCTGCTCGATCGTCAGGTTGTGGCAGAACGCGTCAACCACCACCACCTCGTCCCCTCTCTCCTTCTTGATGCTTCCAGCGAGGTAGAGAAGTCCTAGGGGAGGCCACATCTCCGTGGTCTTCCATGGCGGAGTGGCCAGGAGTACCTTCATGTAAGTCTAGAACCCGGAATTGAGAAGCATCGATAATAACCTTTGCGAATTCCCCCTGTGGTTCGGGTCTCGAGCCGCTGGGACGGCGGTGAAAATCCATATGTTATTTATGGGGTCAGGGTATCACCTTCTGCGCATAGGATCGAACGAGCAAGGTGAAGTGATGTCCATCAAACTGGCCGTGCCCAACAAAGGCCGGCTTAATGAGCGGTCCATCGAGATCCTCAACCAGGCGGGTTTGGAGATTGAGGACGGGGGAGAGCGGAAGCTCTACGCCAACGTCAAGAACGGGGACCTATCGGTCATGTTCCTCAGGGCCCAGGATATAGTGAGGTTCGTCCACAAGGGAGCGGTGGACATGGGCATCACCGGATGGGACCTGGTCCTCGAGTCGGGCCTGGACGTGCACAAGCTGCAGGACATGGGCTTTGGCCGCTGCCGGCTGTCGGTGGCGGTGCCCGAAGGCAGAGGGATGGACTCGGTGGAGGACATCCCCGACGGTTCCATCGTGGCCACCTCCTTCCCCAACATGACCCAGCGGTTCTTCGAGAAGCAGGGCAAGAAGGTCGACATCACCACCATCAGCGGCGCGGCGGAGGTGACCCCCTATCTCGGGGTCGCCAACCTGATCGTCGACCTGGTCTCCAGCGGGAGCACGCTTAAGACCAATCATCTCAAGGAGATCGCGGTCATCGCCCAATCCCAGGCCGTGCTGGTAGCCAACCGCGAGGCCATGAAGGCCCGGGGGACCGAGATCGAGGAGCTGGCATCGGCCATCATCAGCGTGCTGGACGCTGAGGGTAAGCGCTACCTCATGGCCGACGTACCGGTCACCTCCCTGGACGAGGTGCGGTCCTTCCTGCCGGGGATCGCTGGCCCCACGGTCATGAACATCATGGGCCGGGATGACGTCGTGGCCATCCATGTGGTGGTGGATAAGACCGCCATCTACAATTCGGTGAACCGCCTGAAGCGCCTGGGAGCGACCGGCATACTCATCATGCCCATCGACCGCATGGTCCCCTGAGGTGGTGGAATGAACGATGAATGGGTTCGCTCCACGGTGCGGGACATCCCGCTGTACTACAACCCCAAGGTCAAGGCGGTGCGCATGGACACCTCGGTCAACGTGCTGGGTCCCAACACCGTGGTGAGGGACGTCCTTACCCGGGCGATGGACCTCGACCTGAACCAATACCCCTCGCCGTACTCCGACGGGCTGCGCGAGGCGCTGGCCGGGAAATATGGGCTGGAGGCGGACAACTTCGTGGTCGGCAACGGCTCGGACGAAGCTCTGGACACCATCTTCAAGTCGTTCATGGAACCGGGGGAGGTGGTGGCCGCGCCGTACCCCTCGTACGTCCTCCACGGCTTCTTCGTGAAGGTGAACGGGGGCCGGTTCGTCACCGCGGACCTGGGACCAGGGTTTCAGCTGGATGCCGATGCCCTGCTGAAGGTGGGGGCCAAGATCATCATCCTGTGCACGCCCAACAACCCCACCGCCAATACTTTCGACCACTCCGAGGTGGAGAGGCTGGTGAGCGAGCAAGACGGGCCGGTCATCGTGGACGAGGCCTACGGGGAGTTCGCCGACGCCTCGTTCATGTCCCGGGTGGAGGAGTTCGACAACCTCATCGTCACCCGGACGTTCTCCAAGGCCTACGGGCTCGCCGGCTTTAGGGTCGGGTATATGGCTTCCAACCTGAAGATGGCCAACGTCCTGCAGCGGGTGAAGATCCCCTACTCCCTGGACCGGGTCAGCGAGATGGCGGCGACCGCCGCGCTCACCAACCCCGAGTACGTGGAGCGGGCGGTGGCGGCGGTGCGCTCGGAGCGCGAGCGGCTCTCCGACGGCCTGAGGTCCCTGGGATTCAGCCCCTACCCTTCGCAGAGCAACTTCATCCTGTTCCGGAGCCCCCGCCCCTCGGCCGAGCTGGTGGAGAGGCTGGCGGCCAAGGGCGTGCTCATCCGCGACTTCGGCAGGCTGAGGATGCTGGAGGACTGCGTCCGCACCACCATCGGGACCCCGGAACTGAACGACATGCTGCTGTCCAGGCTCAGAGAGGTGATGGAAGAATGGTGATCCGACGTTCGATCAAGTATCCGGAGGAGAACGATTCCTACCGCATCGGGCAGCGCCCCCGGGTGAGGGTGGCGGTGGCCGACTACGGGGTGGGGAACCTCCACTCGATAAGGAAAGCGCTGGAACTGGCGGGGGCCCGGCCGGTCATCGAGTCCAACATGCGCAACCTGCTGGACGCCGAGGTCATGGTGTTCCCCGGGGTGGGCGCGTTCGACAGCGCCATGGAGCGGCTGCTGCCGTACCGGGACATCATCGTCGACCGGCTCAACGCCGGCACCCCCTGCCTGGGCATCTGCATAGGGGCCCAGATCCTGTTCGAGGGCAGCGAGGAGGGCGCCGGTCCGGGCCTGGGGTTCATCAAAGGCCGCGTCGTCCGCCTCCAGGCGGAGAGGGTCCCCCACATGGGCTGGAACAAGGTCACCAGCGCTGACGCCGCGTTCGACGGCGTCCCCTCCCCGTACTTCTACTTCGCCCATTCCTATCACGGGAGACCGGAGGAGGAGGCGGCCATCGCCACCACCGATTACTACGGAGAGTTTCCCTCGGCGTTCAGAAAAAAGAATGTGTTCGGAGTGCAATTCCACCCGGAGAAGAGCAATGCTTCCGGAGCGGCGTTCCTCAGCAACTTCGTGAAATTCATCGAGGCCAAACTATGATCGTACTCCCCGCAGTGGACATAATGGACGGCAAGGCGGTCCAGCTCGTAGGCGGCAAGCCAGGAACGGAAAAGGTCTCCCTCCCCAACCCCCGCGAGGTCGCGCTGGGATGGGAGAGCAAGGGCGCGCCGGCTATCCACGTGGTGGACCTCAACGCGGCCATGGGCCGGGGGGACAATTTCGAGGCCATCACCTCCATCATGGCCAAGGTCAAAGTGCCCATCCAGGTGGGGGGAGGCATCCGCACCACCGAGGCGGCGGAGACCCTGCTGAACCTGGGCGCGGCGAAGGTCGTGGTGGGTACCAGGGCCATCACCGACCATGAGTGGCTCTCCGAGCTGGCCCGTTCCAACCGCCACAAGATCATCCTGGCCCTGGACACTCGGGACGGGAAGATCCAGATGAGGGGGTGGAAGGAATCGTCGGAGAGCAAGCTGCGGGACGTCCTGAGGACGACCGAAGGACTGCCCCTGGCCGGCATCCTGCACACCAACGTCAACGTCGAGGGGAAGGCCAGGGGCATCGATCTCGAGGAGACCAAGAACTTCCTGGAGATGTGCCCCCATGATGTCATCGTGTCCGGCGGCGTTACCACCATGGACGACCTGACGGCCCTGGAGGGCATCGGGGTCAGGTCGGCGGTGGTAGGCCTGGCGCTGTACAAGGGGACCATCACCCCGAAGCAGGCATGGGGGTCGAGATGATGAGGGAGGCCAAGCTCAGCCGGAAGACCAGGGAGACCTCCATCTCCCTGTCCCTTTATCTCGACGGCGCGGGGACCGCCAAGGTCTCGGTCGACGACCAGTTCCTGCAGCATATGCTGGAGACCCTGAGCCGGTATGCCTCCTTCGACCTCACCATGGACGCCACCGGCGACAACCCCCACCACCTGGTGGAGGACGTGGCCATCGCCCTGGGCACGGCGTTCAGGCAGGCGCTGGGAGAGACGCCGGTGGAGAGGATAGCCTCGGCCATGGTGCCCATGGACGACGCGCTGGTCACCGCGGCGGTGGACATAGTCGACCGGCCGTACTGCGACGCCGACTGCCCCGACCCCCTGTACTCGCACTTCCTCCGCTCCTTCTCCATGTCATCGGGGATCACTCTCCACGTCATCGTGCACCGGGGGCTGGACGACCACCACGTGGTGGAGGCGTCGTTCAAGGCCCTGGGGACGGCGCTCAAGCGGGCGGTCGTACCGCGGGAGAGCGTGCTCAGCACCAAGGACGCGGTCAGGTTCAGGAGGGGCTGAGATGCTGACCAAGCGGATCATCCCCTGCCTCGACGTGACCGAGGGGAGGGTGGT
The DNA here is from genome assembly GCA_016109435.1 of Methanomassiliicoccus sp. Classification (GTDB taxonomy): domain Archaea; phylum Thermoplasmatota; class Thermoplasmata; order Methanomassiliicoccales; family Methanomassiliicoccaceae; genus UBA6. The sequence goes on along the minus strand of JAEILR010000007.1, from coordinate 193,600 downwards.
CAAGGGAGTCAAGTTCCAGAACCTCGAGGGAGTGGGCTACCCGCCGGAGCTGGCGATGGAGTATGAGAAGCAGGGAGCGGACGAGATCGTGTTCCTGGACATCACCGCCTCCTCCGACGCCAGGAAGACACTGCTGGAAGTGGTGGAGAGGACCGCGGAGGGGCTGTTCGTCCCCCTCACCGTGGGCGGGGGCATCCGCTCCAAGGAGGACATGCGTCTGGCTCTGAACGCGGGAGCGGACAAGGTCTCGGTCAACACCGCGGCGGTTCACGACCCCGGCCTGATCACCGCCTGCGCCGCCGACTTTGGCAGCCAGTGCGTGGTGGTGGCCATCGACGCCAAGCGCGAGGGGAGGGGATGGAAGGTCTACACCCACGGCGGGAGGCAGAGGACCGAGCACGACGCCGCGGACTGGGCCTATGAGATGCAGGACCGCGGGGCCGGGGAGATCCTGCTCACCAGCATGGACGCCGACGGGACGACCAACGGGTACGACCTGAAGCTCACCCAGCTGGTGGCCGACTCGGTGGACGTACCGGTCATCGCCTCCGGCGGGTGCGGGAACCCCGATCACATCTACCAGGTGTTCGAGCAGACCAACGCCTCGGCGGCCCTGGCCGCCTCCATCTTCCACTACGGCACCTACACGGTGGGGGACGTCAAGAAGTACCTCGCCGACCGGGGGGTGCTGGTCCGATGACCGATCTCAAGTTTAACGCCGACGGACTCCTGCCGGTGATCGTGCAGGACGCCGAGACCAACGAGGTCCTCATGCTGGCCTGGGCCAACCAGGAGGCGTACGACCTGATGCTCTCCACCGGACGCACCCACTTCTGGTCCCGGTCCCGGCAGAAGCTGTGGATGAAGGGCGAGGAGTCCGGCCACGTGCAGGACATCGTCAGCGTCCAGACCGACTGTGACGCCGACACCTTGCTGGTCAGGGTCCGCCAGACCGGCAACGCCTGCCACCTGGAGCGGCCGTCCTGTTTCGCCGACGCGCTGTACGGCGACCTGGGAGGGACCGCGGCGATCATCCCGGAGCTGAGGAGGATCATCCGGGACCGCAAGGAGCACCCTAAGGAGGGCAGCTACACCAACCAGTTGCTGGCCAACGAGGACAAGGTGCTCAAGAAGGTGGTGGAGGAGGCGGCCGAGCTGGCCATCGCCGGCAAGGGCAGGGACCACGACGGCCAGGTGTGGGAGGCCGCCGACCTGATATACCACCAGATGGTCCTCTTCGAGTACCTCGGCCTGCCCATGGACGAGGTTTTCAGGAAGCTTTCAGACAGGCATAAAGGGGCGAGATGATGAGGATAGACCTTCACATGCACACGCTGCAGAGCGACGGCGAACTGCTGCCGATCGAACTGGCCAGGCGCGCAGTGGTGATGAAGCACGAGGCCATCGCCATCACCGATCACGCCGACCCGAGCAACATCGGGCGGATCATCAAGGAGACCAAGAAGGATGTGCCCTTGGCCCAGGAATGGGGGCTGGACATGCTAGTGGGGGTCGAGCTGACCCACATCCCGGCGTCCAAGCTGGACGACGTGGTGCGGATGGCCCGCAAGGCCGGGGCGGAGCTGATCGTGGTGCATGGGGAGACCATCAACGAGCCGGTGGAACGGGGGACCAATCGCGCGGCGGTGAACAACCCGGACGTGGACATCCTCGCCCATCCCGGGTTCATCACCACTGAGGACGCCCAGGCCGCCTCCGACAACGGAGTGGTGCTGGAGATCACCTCCCGGCCGTCGCACGCGCTGACCAACGGCCACGTGGTGCGCATGGCCCGCAAGGTCGACGCCAAGATGGTGGTCAACACCGACACCCACTCGCCCCGGGACCTCATCACCGAGGAAAGGGCCGTCCACATCGCCATCGGCGCGGGGCTCACTCGCGACGAGGCGGAGATATGCGTGCACCGCATACCGAGGGACATCATCCGGAAGGTGCGGGAACGATGAAGGTCCTCAAGTTCGGGGGCTCCTCGCTGAAGAGCGGGGAGAGCATGATGAGTGTGGGAGAGATCATCGCCTCCGACAACGAGGAAAAGGTCATCGTCGTTTCGGCCATCCAGGGCATCACCGATTCCCTGCTCGAGTTCATGTCCAAGGTCCGCCGGGAGGAGGAGGTCCAGCAGTTCATAAGGTCGCTCCGGGACCGCCACCTCAAGATCCTGGCCGATGTCGCCGGGAGCATGGACGTCAAGCAGACCGCGGTCAGCCAGCTCAGCACCCAGTTGGTGCGGCTGGAGCGGATCCTGTACGGGATCATCTACCTAGAGGAGCTGACCCCCCGCACCAGGGACCTGGTGCAGTCGTTCGGGGAGAGGATGAGCGTCATCATGATGGCGGCCATGCTCCAGGAGATGGGAGTGAACGCCATACCGGTGGAGGCGGACGAGCTGGGCATGATCACTGACGGCACCTACGGCTCGGCGACGGTGGACATGGAAGGGACCAGGAACAACATCGCCCCCAAGATATACGAGATGTTCAAGCGCCAGGAGACCCCGGTGGTCACCGGGTTCTTCGGCAAGACCCACGAAGGGTACATCACCCTGCTGGGCCGCAACGGCACCGACTACAGCGCCAGCGTCATCGCCAACGCCATCGACGCCGACAGCCTGGAGATCTGGAAGGACGTCGACGGCTTCATGTCCGCCGACCCCAAGGTGGTGACGGGGGCGGTGCCCATCGAGCAGCTGTCCTATGAGGAGGCGGCCGAGCTGTCGTACTTCGGGGCCAAGGTCCTGCACCCCCGCACGGTAGAGCCGGCGAGGGCCAAGGGCATCACCATCATGGTGAAGAACGTGTTCAAGCCGGAGTACAAGGGCACCGCCATCAGCCCCAAGGGGGTGGCCGGCGATATGCCCATCAAGAGCATATCCAGCATGCCCAACATGGCCATGGTCAAGGTCTACGGGGCGGGATTGGGGTCCAAGTCCGGGGTCATGTCCGAGATGTCCACCCTGCTCTCCGACGCGGGCATCATCATCTATTCCGCCGCCACGTCCCAGACCTGCGTTTCCATGCTCATCGAGGAGCGGGACCTCAAACGCTCGGAGGTGGTCCTGGGCAACGCCAAGAAGGGAGTGGTGGACAGGGTGGAAACGGTGCGCGACGTGGCCCTGCTGTGCCTGGTGGGAGAGGGGCTGGGCCTCAGGGAGGGCGTCGCCGGACGGGTCTTCAGCATCGTGGCCAAGAACGGGACCAACGTCGGTCTCATCTCCGCCGGAGCGTCAACCGTGGCGCTGACCTTCACCGTTAAGCGCAAGGACCTGGAAAAGACGACCAAGACCATCCACCACGAGTTCTTCGGCGGCTGACATGACCCGGGTGGCGTTCCAGGGAGAGAGGGGAGCGTTCTCCGAGGACGCTGTCGCCGCCTTCTTCCCGCAGGCGGAGGCCGTTCCCTGCCCGGACTTTGAGAGCGTGTTCCGGGCGGTGGACCGAGGTGCGGTCGAGTACGGCATGGTGCCGGTGGAGAATCTCCTGGAGGGCACCGTGGCAGCTGTGAACGACCTGCTGCTGGAGAACGACCTGGTGATCGTAGGAGAGGTCCTCGTCCCGGTGGTCCACTGCCTCATCGTCCATCCCGGGACCGGGCTGGAGGACATCGCCCGGGTGTACTCCCATCCCCAGGCCCTGGGGCAGTGCCGCTCCTTCCTGGCCAAGTACCCGGGGTGGGAGAAGGTGCCGGCTTACGATACTGCCGGATCGGTGCGCACCATCCGCGATCGCGGCCTGAGGGAGGAGGCGGCCATCGCCTCCCGCCGGGCCGCCGGGGTCTACGGCATGGAGGTGCTCAGGGAGGGCATCCAGAACAGCGGCGACAACTTCACCCGGTTCTTCGCCCTGCAGCGTTCCTCCCGCCTCCTGGACACCGGGGACAAGACCTCCCTTATCTTCGCCACCCGCAACGTCCCTGGAGCGTTGTACGAGGCCATGGGCAGCTTCGCCGGGCGGGGCATCAACATGACCAAGGTGGAGTCCCGGCCCCGGCGGGGGAGGGCGTGGGAGTACGTCTTCTTCGTGGACATCGACGGGCATGTCAACGATCCCCGGGTCGCCGAAGCGCTCACCGACCTAGTGCGCAAAGCGGTGTTCGTTAAGGTCCTGGGCTCCTACGCCCGGGCCCGGCCCCTGGACGGACAGTAGGGCGAGCGCCCGGGCATGGCCCTCCTGCGGGGGTGCGCTCAACGGCCCCGGATAAGCTCGCCCAGGGTGCGGAACTCGCCTGCCCAGTACAGTAGGGCGCGCTCGCGGTCGAAGTTATCCACCGTCTGCGCGCATACCACCTCTCCGATGAACCAGGTGTGGTCGCCGGTGTCGAAGACCTGGACCTTCCGGCACTCCAGGTTGACGATGCACTCGTCGATGATGGGGGAGCCGATCCTCTTACCCGGAACGGCGGTAAGGCCGGTTTCCTCGAACTTGTCGACGTCCTTCCCCGACCGTTCCCCGCAGAACAGGGTCTCCTCGACCAGTTCCTTGCACGGTATGTTCACGCTGAAGTCGGGAGAGCGGTGAAGAAGCTCGTGGGAATAGCGTGACGGCATCACCCCGATGCCGATCATGGGAGGGTTGAACGAGAAGACATGCACCAAGGCCAAAGTTATGATGTTCTTCTCCTCCGTCCCCACCACGGCCATGACCACGGGGAAGGAAGGAAAGGTCCTGATCCCCCTCACAGGGTTCATCTCTATCTTCGCAACCATGCTCCTCGGCCTGGGATGAGGGAACCGAATAAAAAAGCCTCGCTTCCATCCTTCGTTCCAGAGGGCATCGGTTTTATGTTGCATGGGCAGTATCCGCGCCTCATGGCACCGCGCATCGCGATCATCGGCGGAACCGGAGTTTACGACCCCAAGCTGTTCGACATCAAGGAGAAGGCCATCATGTCCACGCCCTACGGGGCACCATCCGACAACATCCTGGTGGGGGAGATGGACGGCGTGGAGGTCGCGTTCCTGTCCCGCCACGGCAGCGGCCACGTGCTCCCGCCCCACAAGGTCAACTACCGGGCCAACGTGTGGGCCCTGAGGCAGCTGGGGGTGGAGAGGATCATCTCCCCCTGCGCGGTGGGCTCCCTGAAAGAGGACTACAAGCCGGGAGAGCTGGTCATCGTCGACCAGTTCATCGATCAGACCCGCAGGCGGGATTACACCTTCTACGACGGCATGCGGACGGTGCACATCGGCCTTGCCGATCCGTTCTGCGAGGAGATGAACGCCCTGTTCCATCAGGAGGCCGACCGGTTGGGCATCCCTCACCACGTTGGGGGCACCTACATGTGCATCGAGGGCCCCAGGTTCTCCACCCGGGCGGAGTCCAGGATGTACCGCCAGTTCGCCGACGTCATCGGCATGACCCTGGTGCCGGAATGCCAGCTGGCCAGGGAGATGGACATGTGCTACACTTCACTGGCCACCATCACCGATTACGACGTGTGGGCGGAGGAGCCGGTGGACCTGGCCACCGTCCTCAGGGTCATGGAGGAGAACGTGGACAAGGTCCGCAGGCTGATCTCCGCCGCGCTCCCCAAGATACCGTCGGAGCGGGAGAAGTGCGCCTGTCCCCACACCCTCAGAGACGCGGGCATCTGAGAACGGCAGGCCCCCGGGCCGCCCGGACGTCCTACTCCAGCATCTTGCGGTACGCCGCGGCGTCCATCAGTTCGTTGGCCCTGGCGGGGTCGTCCATCTTGATCACCGCGAACCAGCCGTCGTCGTAAGGCGACCCGTTGATCAGCTGGGTCTGGTCCTCGAGGGCGGAGTTCACTTCCACGATCTCGCCCCCCACCGGGGCGTACACCGAGGCCACGGTCTTCACGCTCTCCACTTGGCCGATGACATCCCCCCGCTTGTACTTCTTACCCACCTTGGGCAGCTCGATGAACACGATCTCGGTCAGCTCGGCCTGGGCATGATCGGTGATGCCCATGCGGGCGTTGCCGTTCTCGATCCTCACCCACTCGTGGTCGGACGTGTATCTCAGCCCGTCCTTGACGACGCTCTTGTCAGCCATGCCTTCTCTTCCTCGGACGGGTCCATTATTTACGGCGTTTATAACCGTTGTCGCCAAAAGAACCCTTGAGATAGAGGCTGGAAGCCCATGGCCCCAGTTATAGGAGGATGTTACATTGGTTTTCAGAAAACCTCTATATAATCACTATGTGTTGGAATCGGCGCATGAGGATCGTCGTCCACGGGATCGTCCAGGGAGTGGGTTTCCGCCCTACTGTCCACCGCATCGCCACATCCATGGGGCTCCGGGGGTTCGTGCTCAACAACGGCTCCAACGTGGTCATCGTGGTCGACCGCCAGGCCGAGGAGTTCGTCCAGCGACTGAAGGCGGAGCTACCGCCCCTGGCCCGGCTGGACTCGGTCGAGATAACACCGTCCGAGGACACCATCGGCGCCGACTTCCGCATCGTGGCCAGCAAGGCCGGGCAGAAGGGAGTGGGCATCCCCAATGACGTGGCGGTGTGCGACGATTGCCTGAAGGAGATGTTCGATCTCTCCGCCCGCCGGTACCTCTACCCCTTCACCAACTGCACCAACTGCGGAGCTAGGTTCACGGTGATCGATGACCTGCCGTACGACCGGGAGAAGACCTCCATGCGGGACTTCCCCATGGACCCCGAGTGCCGCAACGAGTACGCCGATCCCGCTGCCCGCCGGTTCCATCACCAGACCATCTCCTGTCCCCACTGCGGGCCCTCGTTCTATCTCCTGGACGGGAAGGGCATGCCCAGGGGGTCGGAGGACCCCATCAAGGACTTCGCCGGGCTGCTCCATAGGGGTTACATAGGGGTGGCCAAGAGCTGGGGGGGCATGCACATATGCGCCACCCTCCCCACCCTTCCCCGGCTTCGGGAGTGGTACCATCGCAGGGAGAAGCCGTTCGCGATAATGGTGCGGGACCTGGAGGCGGTGCGTAGGTACGCGACGCCCACCGAGTTAGAGGAGAGGCTGCTGACCTCCTCCCACCGCCCGGTGGTGCTGGTCCGCAAGCGCGAGGGGGAGGTGGGCGAGCAGATATCCCCGGGGCTGAGCACCATCGGGCTGTTCCTTCCATACACCGGCATGCACCACCTGCTGTTCCATCACCTCCAGGACGATGCCCTGGTGATGACCTCGGCCAACGTTCCCGGCGAACCGATGGTCCTCCGGGACATGGACGCCCTGGAACTGGGGGCGGAAGCGTACCTGATGCACGACCGGGAGATCATCAACCGGTGCGACGACTCGGTCCTGCGCACCTACAAGGAGCATACCTACTTCATCCGACGGTCCCGGGGGCACATCCCTTCGTCCATGAGCATCTCCCTGAAGGGGCAGGCCATCGGGCTGGGGGCCCAGGAGAACCTGTGCGGCTCCATAACCAAGGACGGCCAGATGTTCACCACCCAGTACATCGGGGACGGCGATTCCCTGGGGGTCATCGACTACCTCGAGGCGTCCATCAACCACTTCAGGACCCTGTTGGGGGTCGATCACCTGCAGGCGGTCGCGGTGGACCTCCACCCCGGCTATTCCAACCGCCGGCTGGGCGTCAGGATCGCGCACCGGGAGAGAGCGACGCTGGTGGAGGTCCAGCACCACTGGGCCCATGCCGCCGCGCTGATGCTGGAGTCCGGGGAGGAGGAGATGGTGGCCCTGACCCTGGACGGGACCGGCTACGGTGCCGACGGCCAGGCCTGGGGAGGGGAGGTCTTGAGGGCCGACCTATCCTCCTACGACCGGGTGGCCCACATACAGCCCATCCCTCTTCTGGGCGGGGAGAAGGCGGTCCGCGACCCCCGTCGGCTGGTGTTCGCCATGGACGAGCTGGCCGGCCGCCCCGGAGGCTACTTCGGCGATGCCGAGGCCGCGGTCCTGCGCAAGATCCTTCCCGCCAGCCCGACCACTACCGGCTTCGGTCGCCTGCTGGACGCCCTCTCCTGCCACTTCGAGGTATGTCAGAAGCGCACCTACGACGGGGAGCCGGCCATGAAGCTGGAGGCGGTGCTGGAGAAGGGGACCGTCCTCCCGGGCCTGAAGGCCGTGAGGAGGAACGGGACGGTGCTCACCATCCCCATGTTCCAGGATCTGAGGGAGATGAGGGGCTCGAGGGAGGACCTCGCCCTCACCTACGTTTCGGCGACCCTGGAGTCGCTGGTGGAGGCGGCCGCGGACGAGGCTGAGAAGAGCGGCCTGGACGCCGTGGGCCTGACCGGCGGGGTGTCCTACAACGGGGTCATATCCTCGCTCACCGAACGGATGGTGGAGGCGAGGGGCCTCAGGTTCATCTGTCCCGACCGCCTGCCCAACGGTGACGGGGGCATATCCAGCGGGCAGTGCGCCATCGCCCTGAAGCGGGTGGCGTGAGCCGCCTAGCGGCACCGTGACGAGATCTCCAGGTACCTGAAGGTCGACTCGCAGACCCTGGCCCGGAGCGTTCTGCGCCCTTCGTCCAGGGCCATCCTCGAGCCCAGTATCCACACCCCGCTGCGCTTCTCAGGAAGGCTGGAGGACGGGAAGCACAGCAGGCCGCCATCATGACCATGCCCCTCCATGGCGTGGAGGGAGCGGGCGAACCAGGGGTGCTCCCTCGCCGCCGCGCTCCGCCCGAGCATGGAAGCGAGGATGAGCGTCCGGCCAAGCTCTGGTCCCTGCGGAGGGGGGCCGGAGAACCCGGGGAGATGGACGCTCCATCCCATCATGTAGTAGTGGGAGCCGTGCTTCACCACCCCGTAACCGGGGCGGAGGGATTGGTATTCCGGGGATAGGATGAAGCGGACCACCGTCTCCACCCGCGACCTCTGGACGGCGTCCTCCATGATCGAGGGGGTGTGCAGGAAGGCGTTGAGATCATGCACCCACGGCAGCTCGAGGTCCTCGTCGGGGTAGAGCGCGGGATCAAGGAGCGGCACCCCCCGGAACGCCCGGGGGAGGAAGGGCATCCTTTCCGGGGGGACGTATATGGTGTCCAGGTCCCCGCCCCGGGCGAAGCGGTGGACGGTGTCCAGACGTTTCTCGGCCCAGCGCCTGACCGCATCCTCGTCCCCGTAGCCGGTCATGGCCAGGAACGCGGTGACAAGCGTGCGGTGGAAGACCGGAAGGTAGCCGGACACCGGTAGGTCGCACTGCTCGGCCATCCACTCCCTGAACGGGGCGGTCCTGGCGTCCAGCTCGGGCGCCCCCTTCCGCAGCCCGGCCTCGTACAACTTGCCCATCACGTTCTCGAAGGTGTCCGGCCCGGCCCCGTGCAGCCCGCTCCTTCCGAGATCGGAGCCCAGAGAGGCGAGCCAGCGCTGAACGTGGGGACTCCTGGTCCTCTCCTCCTCCAGGGTCGGGGGATCGGAGCCCATCAGTTCGACGGCCGTCCGGCATCTTATCACCGGCCCGGCATTGTCCCTGAGGTACTGCACGCAACGGTCCCGGTCCAACGTCACCGAGGTGGTGAACGACGGGCAGTCCTATCTAGTTGGCCTCCCGAAGGGCTCTCCCTGCAGGCTCGATGGGTGAAGGTCGCCTGGGCGGCCTGCTCTAAAGTTCAAAAGTATAGATAATGGAAAAGGTTTACCTGGAGGCGTCGACCAGCAGGGGAAGAGGCTTCTCGAACCACTTGTGGGAGCCGAGGTCCTTGACGCACTTGCCCAGGCAGGCGCCCTCCTTGGGCGAAGGGGCGATAGCCCACTTGGCGTCCTCGCGCTGCAGCCATAGCGTAGCGCCGGGGAAACCCTTCTCGGGGACCCATCGTTCGGCCACGATCCTCTCTTCTTCCTCGTCCTGGTACTGGGCCAGCAGGTTGGCCACGGCGTTGACGACCTCATGCACTTCGCTGGCCTCGTTCTGCACGTACTGCAGGTCCAGCAGGAACTCGTATAGCTGCCTCAGACGGACACCGTCCTGAACCCGGTAAGGGCCCCTCCGGATGTCCTCGAGGAGGTTCTGAGCTGAGCCGCCCATGGCCTGATACTTCTTGGCCAGGGCAAGGAACTCGTCGAAGGTTATGTTCATCATCTGTCCATCCCTATGCGTTGTCACGCAACGGTGATTTCGGCAACATAACTTAACTACGTTCTCTCCTGGTTATCAAGAACGAGAGCTAGAGATTATCTCAGGCCATAATTGATATGAATCCGAATTTATATTTAAAGTCTACTAAATAATTATCGGTCCCGGAGGGCCCCATTTCTGGGGGCTGGAAGGGCGGTATTTTCTACAAACGTGACAAGGGGATACGCCGCCCCGCCGGCCCTTACCAGTTGCCCTCCGGTTATTTGTTTGGTGGCGAAAGGGATCATTCGCGGTCCTGATCGTCCGGGCCATCGGGCCGGAGGATCACCGCCTTTCCCAGGACCCTCCGGACAAGTCGGCCCTCGTCATCGTAGTACGAGGTGACCACCCGGGAAGCCTGGGCTGGGTCGGAGACCGCTCGCCCGGAAGTGTCGAACATCTCGACGGTCCTCCTGAGCCTTACTCCTTCCGCCAAACCGTATCCCTTGTCGGACCTGGTTATAGGGTGGGGCCTATAAAACAGCTTGGTCAGCGTCCTGGACCAGTAGGTCCATGAGCACCCGGGCGCCGCTCCTCTCGACGTCCCTGGTGGAGAACACCAGGGTCACCGTGGTGGAAGCGGAGAGCCTTCTGAGGCGGTCCACCGCGGGGTTCCCCCGAAGCTCCTGGAGGTAGCGTTCCCGGAAGGCCTCCCAGCGGGATGGCTCGTGTCCGTACCACTTCCTGAGCTCTGCGGAAGGGGCCGCTTCCTTGCACCAGATATCGATCGACGCCCGCTGTTTGCTCACTCCGCGAGGCCATAGCCTCTCCACAAGGACCCTGGTGCCGTCCTCCTCGGAAGGCGGCTCGTACGCTCTCCGCATCCGGAGCATAGTGTGTAAAGCGATCCCCGCGGTTATGTTGATTTCGTTGGCCCGCTACGCTGGACAGGTAAGAGATGGCCCATCTGGCACCGCCAAGTGGGGAAAGTATATTAGTTGGCCCTTTTATCAGGTCTCGAACAGTGAGAAGGGACCGAACTTGAACACGCTGATCATACTCTTGGACGGGGCGGCCGACGAAAAGATACCGGAGCTGGGAGGAAGGACCCCCCTGGAGAGCATTGATAAGCAGTTCATCGACAGCATCGCCACCCAGGGCGATTTCGGGACCACCGACGGGCGTCCGTACACCCATCTCTTCCTGCTCGAGTTCTTCACCGGACAGCCGCTGCAGACCCCCCGGGGACTGGTAGAAGCGCTGGGCCTTGGTGTTCCCGTGGAGCCCCATCACGTGGCGTACCGTTTCTCCCCGGTGCGGATGACCGACGGGGGGATAGAGTGGGTCTACCGCGTCTCCAGGGAGATGAACGATGAGCTGCAGCAGTGCGTGGTGAAGAACCTTGACGTTCTGGGGGACCTCAACCCCAAGCTCTACTTCTACGAGGATGGCCGGGGGGTCATGACCGTGGACACCGATCATGTCCAGCAGTTCCCCAACCCGCCCGCTCCGGTGAGCGGCAACGGCACCTCGCTGGGCGAGTTTAAAAAGTTCATCACCGGCATCGCCAAGGAGCTGGACGGCCTGACCGTCATGCCCTGGGGCGGTGGCGCGATCACCAATGTCGACCGGCCCCGTGCGGTCGACCCGGCTAAGGATATGGTCGTCATATCAAAGAGCCCCTCGGCCCTCGGAGTGGCCGGTCTGCTCAACCTGCGCCGGAGGGTCGTGGACAACATGTGGAGCGGTTTCCAGGAGGCGTTCAGGCTGCTGAAGACCTCCAACGTGTTCATGCACGTGGAGGAAACGGACGACATCTCCCACCGCCTGGCCCCCGATCAGAAGGTTTCCCTGCTCAAGGAGGTGGACGACCTCCTGGTTGAGAACATGGACCGCATGTTGGGATACAAGGTCGCGTTCGTCGTCGACCACGGGACCTCTTCGTTGACCGGGCAGCATCTCAAGATGCCCGTCCCCTATGCCGTCGGCGAAGTGGCCAGGCCATGCCAGAGGACCGTGCGCTTCTCCGAGACGGCCGTCAAGCACCGCCCCCTCGGGGACCTCATGACCTCTATCCTGGACCATTAGAGCATTCGACACCGTTTTATAGGGCGTAGACATACAGTTGGATGTATTATCCAACCGCACATAAGGGAGAGGACACGATGTCGTTCAAGGTACCAGAGGACATAACCATCTGCTTGGAGGAAGAAATGGCCAGGAAGTTCCTGGAGCGCATATGGGGGAAGCAGCCCACCTACGCCTGTGTCATCGGCAACACCGAAACGGCGAAGATCCCCGGACTGTCCGCCGCCGGTGCCAATCCAGAAGCTACGGATTTCACCCCCGCCGCGGACATGGAGCTGCTGTTCTACGGGAAGTGCAAGTGCATCGACGGCGTGCCGGTGACCCCGGACGGGATCCCCACGCCGGGCATCGTGACCATGTCCTCCATCAAGCTGTCGGGGATGCCATTCTTCGTGGTCAACGGCGGACTGAGGGTACGGCCGCACGTCCCCTACTTCGAACTGGACGGCGCTCCGGGAGACGACATCCGCACCGGGCGGTCGGTGAAGGACCCCGAGAAGGTCTACGACCGGGCGGTCCTGGCGGGCCAGAACTTGGCCAAGATCAGCAACTACCTGGTCATCGCCGAGTCCATCCCCGGCGGCACCACCACCGCGCTGGGCGTGCTCACGGCCCTGGGCTACGAGGCCTACGGGAAGGTATCCAGCACCCTCCCGGCCAATCCCCATGAACTGAAGCTGAAGGTGGTGGAGGAAGGCCTGAAGGCCAGCGGCATGAAGAGGGAGGCGTTCCGCAAGGACCCCATGGCCGCCATCGAGGCGGTCGGAGACCCCATGATGGCCGCGGCCGCCGGGCTGGCAGTGGGAGCGGCGGAAACGATCCCCGTGCTCCTGGCCGGGGGCACCCAGATGGCCGCGGTGCTCGCGATCATAAAGGGCATGGACTACTCCACGCTGAACAACATCGCCATAGGCACCACCCGCTGGATCACCAAGGACGGCAACTCTGACATCCGCTCCCTGGTCTCTCAGATCGGCAAGGTGCCGGTGCTCTCGGCGAACCTCAACTTCTCCCTGTCCCGCTACGACGGCCTGAAGATCTACGAAACGGGGCTGGTCAAGGAGGGCGTGGGCGCCGGCGGCTCGTCCATCGCGGCGATGGCCGCGAGCGAGGGCAAGATCACCGCCCATACCATCCTGGACGAGATCGAGAAGAACTACGCCCGCCTGGTCTCCAGGCGGTAGAGCGGAAGGGGCAGGCCCCCCAGCCTTTTATTTCCGGGAGTGGAAGGGCCGGACCCCGACCGCGACCCCATCAGGGGTCGGGGGCCGTCGGAGGCCGCCCCTCTCCCGGCGATCGCTGCCCTCAGCTAGGGCCATGGTCCGTGCAGACGGCCGTTAGGACAGATAAGATAGGATTATATATTCACCCTTGCCCAACGACCAAAGGCAAGAACCTCTGGACTTGCGTCTGCAGCCAGCCCGTCGTACGCTGATGCTGCGATAACGGAGCATAACGTATGGAGGTCATTGTATGGCAACGGAGACGTCCGTAGAAACGACGCAGCCCCCTGCTCAGATGGTTCTCGACAGAAGGCATCTGATGCAGGGCGAGAAGATCATATGGGAGAGCCGGCCGGCGGGAAGCGTCGTATTGCTGAGACCCCTGCTGATGATGATCGTGGCCCTCATTTTCGCCGCGATCATCCTGACCTATGATGGGAGCCTGCTATACCTGGTGGCCGCCCTGGCCCTGGCAGCGCTGATGATACCGTTCGACCGACGCTTCGGCATTCCTGCGGCGATCGCCGGAGCGGCCGTCGCCATCCTGGTATCCCTGGACCGGTCGCTGGCCTTACTGGTGTTGGTCCCGGTGGTTCTGGGAGCGCTGCCGATGATCATGACCTATATGCAGTGGAGGCACACCGCGTTCGCCCTCACCGACCGACGGATCATAAGCCAGTATGGGTTCCTGAACCTGCAGCACAGCGATACCGGCCTGGACAAGGTGCAGAACATATCTCTCAACCAGCCGCTGCTGGAACGGGCGTTCGGGTTCGGCGACATCTCGATCGTCACCTCCGGAGGACTGGGCCGCGCGATACGTAGACAGCCAGGCATTCGGTTGCATTCGGGAGGAGGGGTGGTGTGGGAGAATGTTCCCAAGCCCTTCGAGGTCGAGAAGATGCTGTCCAGCTACGTGTACAGGCCCGTGGCCGCCATGCCGGCGTGAGGTCAGGTCCATCAATAGGTGCCGCGGGGGCATCCCCCCGGCCAACCTGGCATCCCGGAAGGAAGGGCACATCGGAAGGGTGCGGACCGCAGGGAACAGCAACACGTTTTCACCGTCCCGGTCCCCGGCCCCCTTTCAGACAGGCCAGCCGCGGTCACGGCGCTCATTCTCCAACTATAGAACGCTTTTCCGCCATATTTGCGTCCAACCTATTTTCATCCCGTACCGGGCACGTTGGTCATGAACCCCTGGCCAGGCACCATGGGGGTGTCGGTCGAGGGGGCGAGGTGATAGGACATGCGGGAACCGTTCAAAGGTGTCGTGAACATTGATATTCGAGATTCCGTCCCCGACTGGGGACCCTATGAGCAAACGAGGGCCGCCGAGGGCGCGCCCAATGTCCTGTATATAGTATGGGATGACGTGGGCTTCGGGGCCATGGAGCCCTTCGGGGGCAGCATCGAGACCCCGACGATGAAGCGGCTGGGAGAGGCCGGTCTGCGGTATAGCCAGTTCCATACCACCGCCCTGTGCTCTCCCACTAGGGCATGCCTCTTGACGGGGCGCAACCACACCACCGTGGGCATGGCCTGCATCGAGGAGGCGACGACGGGCTTCCCCGGCACCAACGGCCGCATACCGCCGGAAACGGCCACTCTTGCCGAGATCCTGGTGGAGCGGGGGTACAACACATACGCCGTTGGCAAGTGGCATCTAACCCCGGAAGAGGAGAGCAACCAGGCCTCGTCCAAGAGGAACTGGCCCACCGATAGGGGCTTCGAGAGGTTCTACGGCTTCATGGGCGGGGAGACCAATCAGTGGTATCCCGACCTGTACTATGACAACCACATGATCGATCCGCCGTCCACGCCGGAGGAGGGATACCACCTTAGCAAGGACCTCACCGACCAGGCCATCAAGATGATCCAGGACGCTAAACAGATCGCTCCGGAAAAGCCATTCTTCATGTACTTCTGCCCGGGGTGCGCCCACGCCCCTCACCATGTGTTCAAGGAATGGGCGGACAAGTACAAGGGGAGGTTCGACCAGGGCTACGAGAGATACCGCGAGGAGACCCTGGAGAGGCAAAAGAAGATGGGGCTGATGCCCGAGGACACCGAGCTGACCCCCCTGAACCCGCTCATCCATGAGAAGGGACCGGAAGGTCAGAGCTGGCCAGAGCTGGACACCGTTCGCCCTTGGGACTCCCTGTCAGACGATGAAAAGAAGCTGTTCGCCCGCATGGCCGAGGTCTACGCCGGTTTCGTCACCTACACCGATCACCAGATCGGGAGGCTCATCGACTTCCTGGAGCAATCCGGCCAGCTGGACAATACCATCATCGTGGCGGTCTCGGACAACGGGGCCAGCGGCGAGGGCGGTCCGAACGGATCGGTGAATGAGAACCTGTTCTTCAATGGCATCCCCGACGACATCGAGGCCAACCTCAGGATGATCGACGAGCTCGGAGGTGTGAGGACGTATAATCACTATCCAGCGGGCTGGGCGGCCGCCTTCTGCACCCCCTTCAAGATGTTCAAGCGTTATGCCGCTTACAGCGGGGGGACCTGCGATATGCTCATCATCTCCTGGCCCAAGGGCATCAAGGGCCGGGGGATAAGGCAGCAGTACCATCATGCGGTGGACATCGTGCCCACAGTGCTGGAATGCCTGAACATGTCTCTCCCCGGTTCGGTAAAGGGGTACACCCAGTGGCCTCTGGAAGGGGTGAGCATGAGCTACACCTTCGACAACGTCTTCGTCCACACCAACAAGGACCTCCAGTACTACCTCATGCTCGGCAGCAGGGGGATTTGGAATAAGGGCTGGAAGGCCAGCACCACCCACCCCACCCTCAGCAACTGGGGTCACTTCAACCAAGACCACTGGGAGCTGTACAAGGTCGATGAGGACCGCTCGGAATCGAAGGACCTGGCGGCCGAGAACCCCGAGAAGCTGGAGGAGCTGAAGGCGCTTTGGTATGAGGCCGCGGGAAGGTTCTACGGGCTTCCCATCGACGACCGGACGGCATTAGCGCTGATAACCTCCCCCCGACCTCAGCTGGCCAGACCGATGGACCGCTACGTGTACTTCCCGGGGACCGATCCGGTGCCGGAGGCGGTCGCCCCCAACATCCTGAACCGCTCCTTCAAGATCGGCGCGGTGGTCGACATCCCGGAGGGTGGGGCGGAGGGCATCCTGTTCCAGGAGGGCACCCGTTTCGGCGGTCATGTGCTGTACATGAAGGATGGCCTCCTGAAGTACGCTTACAATTTCGTGGGTCTCGAGACCGTCATCATAGCGTCCGAGGATCCCGTCCCTGCCGGCGAGAAGATCATCCTTGCCGCGACCTTCGACCGGGAGGGCGAGAAGCCCTCGGGGGTGGCGTACGGCACCCTGACCCTGTTCGTCAACGACAATAAGGTCGGCGAAGGGACCATCCGTACCCAACCCGGCCGGTTCGGGCTGGGGACCTACTGCACCGTGGGCCGCGGGTACGGCGAAGGGGTCACCGAGGACCTGCCAGGAGAGCGTCCGTGGGCCTTCACGGGGACCATCGACAGGGTGGCCATCGATCTGAGCGGACGACAGTACGTGGACCTGGAGAAGGAGGCCAGGGCCATTCTGGCCCGGTTCTAGTCCTCCGGACCGGGGGTGTGGTCATTCCCCCCGCCGGAGAGGGAGCATCGATATGGCCATGCATGTCGTGTTCTCTGTTGGATGCCGGCGCATCGCCTGGCGGAGGCTGCCAGGACGGCCCGAGGTGGCCACGGCCAAGTGTCAGGGGACGTGACATGACCGACCCCGTTCCGGCATCTTGGTCATGGGCCATCGGGGCCTTGAAGCGTATCTTTCAGGGATTCCGATACATGACCGTGTGGATCTTCTTCACGCTGCTCATGGTCCTATTCCCGTTCGTCAGTGGCAGCATAGGGTCGTTCATCTTCACCATCCTCTTCTCCATCATCCTGATCTCCAGTGTCCTGACCGTCAGTGGCCACAAGGTGACCAGGACCGTCGCGGTCGTGCTGATGGCCCTGGCGGTAGGTTCGCGATGGTCTTACTTTCTGCTCGGCGGAACGGTCCTCAACGCGATCTCATACCTGTTCGGGACCATGATCCTGGGCCTGGTCTCGCTCCTCCTGTTCCTCGCCCTGTTCAAAACCCAGGAGGTCGATTCCAACACCATATGGCAGGCCATCTCGGTGTATCTGCTGCTAGGCCTGACATGGGCCTGTTTTTTCGCCTTTATCGAGGCCGTGACCCCGGGCTCCTTCCAGGACAGCGTCAACCCTGACCAGGCCATGAGCTTCTCGACCCTCGTATACTATAGCTTCGTGACCCTGGCCACCTTGGGATACGGTGACATCCTACCATCAACCCAGGCGACCCGGGGGGTGGTCATCCTCGAGGTCCTGATGGGGGTCTTGTATATGGCCATCCTCATCTCCAGGCTGGTGGGAACGTGGAAGCCGGGGAAGGGGAAGGAAAGCTGATGAGGGAGGCGACAAGCGGCAGGGCCATCGGCGCGATGGCCCGGACCGAGGAACGATAGAAAGAAGATGGGCCGCGCCGTGGCGCCAAAGCTGGTACTGACAGGCGGCCGGGTGTTCACTGGACCCTACTGTGAAAGGAGCTTCTGCTTGGCCGCGGCGAACTCCGCGTCGGAAAGGGCCCCGGACTGATGCAGCTGGGCCAGCTTCTGGATCTCGGCGGTCATGTCCACCTTTGTGGCGCCGGCCGCTTGGGCCTGAGCCTGGGCCTGCTGCTGAGCCATCTGGGCCTCCATCTGGGCCTTCTGCGTCTGCAGCTCGGCCTGATGCTGCTGCTCCTGGACCTGGGCCTGCTGCGCGGCGCTCCGCTGACCCATTCTTGCCCCTGCCACTAACGCTATACCTCTTCCTCGCATTTTCCATACCTCCGTCTATCCCGATCTGGAAGGTTCGTTCTTCTTCCTCACCTGCTCGATCAGGTCAGGCGATACGCGGCCTTGAGCGACCAGTTCCCCACCCGAATCCAGCATGGCTTCCTTGAGATTGACCGCCCATAGGTTCTCGAACAGGATGGCCCCCGCCGAGCTGTTGTCCGGCAGTTCGCTACCTATGCTCTCAATGTCCTCCTGGGAGAGCCATTCGCCGACCTTTCCAGAGAAGGTCTGGAAGGCGTTCTCGTCCTCCCCTCCCAGGTCGCTGATCTCGAAGGATTCGACGTTCCCTTCCTGGTCCTTTCGGATGAAGACCAGATCGATCACCCTCACAATGCCTGAGTCCTCCAACTTGCGGATCTCCGGGGCGATCTTTCCTGTGAACCGGTTCTCGGGGAACCTGACCACCAGGAAATCCACGGGCCCCATGACCCTCTGCTTTTGCTGAGTTTCCATCATAACGCATGCCTCCAAACCCCGCTTGATGGCTGGGCCGGTCAACGTTGTGAGAGGGGAATAGTTAAACGTTACCTGATGATAAATTATTGAACGGCCAGCGATGGGTTCAAAAAGGTGGTTTTTCCCTCTCGGCACGGCTAGGCGCCCTGCCCCGGGATGGAGATGGCGCCTCTGTTCCCAGGCCGTCAGCCGTGTCCTTTCATTACGGACCCGATACCGATAACATCGTTCCTGCCCGACGGGTCCTGGGGCGCATTACCTATGGTTCACACCATCATCTCCTTCCCTGATCTGGAGGCGGCACGCCGGCCTCAGGCGGACGGCAGGACCGAGGATGTCCGGAGACCATACCGCCGCGACCGTTCCCGCTCGGGCGATCCGCCCGCTCCCGCTCCCTCCCGGGAGCTTGGGCCCGCGCGATGTCTTCAGCGGTCCTCCCTGCCCGTATCCCGTCGGCCATGAGTTTCATCCATGGACCTACATGGATGAAGAACCGCCTGAGGCCAGGGCATAGGTAGTTGAGGCCTGTCCCGCCATCGGGGTTTCGGATGAAGCGGTTCCGGGGGCATTCTCCATGGCAGGCGAACAGGAACTCGCATTCCCTGCACTGGGCCGGCAGCCCTCTGGCCTTTTCCCTCCCGAACCGTGCCTGTTGGTCGGAGGACACCATCTCCGACAGCTCGACCTCCTGTATCCTTCCCAACCTGTGCTCGGGATAGACATAGTGGTCACAGGAGTAGATGCTCCCGTCATGTTCCGCCACCAGGGCGTCGCCGCAGTGCTCCGCGAACGAGCATGCCGTGGGGGGCAGCCCCATCCATGATGCCAGCGCCACCTCGAAGTTGATCACGAAGACCCTTCCCACGTCCTTTTGGAGCCACTCGTCGAAGATCATGGTCATGAACGACCCGTAGTCCACGGGGTCCACCGACCATTCTGTGACCACGGACCTCTCGGTCCCCGGCCGGGCCGCGTCGTCCCCTATGGTGGGCAGGTCCTTGGCGTCCCTGCCCTGGGGAGGAACGCGCTCGAACCCCTTAGGTTCAACGCAGGGGATGAACTGCATGTGCCGGGACCCGATGACATTACGCAGGTAACGGTATACCTGCAGGGGATGCCGGGCGTTCTCCCGATCGACCACCGTCAGGGTATTGAACTCCACCCGGTGCCTCCTCAGGAGCCTGGACGCCTGTACCACCTTCCCGGAGGTGGGCTCTCCCGTTCGATCCACCCTATAGATGTCGTGCAGCGACGGAGGACCGTCCGCGCTCAGGCCGACCAGGAACCGTTCCTCGTGAAGGAACCGGCACCATCGATCGTCCAGGAGGGTCCCGTTGGTCTGCAGGGTGTTCTCGATCATCATGCCCGGTGGCCGATACTTTTCCTGAAGTTCCAGGGCCTTACGGAAGAAGTCCAGACCCGCTAGGGTGGGCTCGCCGCCCTGCCAGGCGAAGGTGATGGTCCCGCTGCCGTGGGACGAGATGTACTGACGAGTAATCTCCTCGAGGGTGAGGTCGGACATCCTGGTGGCGCTTCCGTCGAACATCCTCTGCTTGGGAAGATAATAGCAGTAGGTGCAATTGAGATTGCAGGCCGGGCCACAGGGTTTTATCATCAGCTGGTAGGCGGACAATGGGGCCCTCTCCTTCCTGCTACTATCGCGTTCGGTCGGGCCATCGTTGGAGGCCGATGCAGCCACCCTCCGTCCACACCTGTTTGGACAGGGACGAGATCGATCTGGTCCCGCCCTCGATGGCAGCGATGGCCCTCGCGATCGGCCCGCATCATCTACAGGGTCCCGGTTATGTTATAGGGAACGCCCACTGTGCCCAGGAACGAGTCGAAGTATGCCGTTCCCACCATTCTCCACTCCCCTCCGCCCCCGGTTATATAGCTCCATACGCCCTGGGCCGCCCCGGAGTAGGAAACATTGAAGGGCTGGGAGATGACCACGGAACCTCCGGCCGGAACGGTCACCTTCTGCAGGTTCTGTCCGCTGCCCAGGCTGACGTTATTGATGAAAACGGTATAATCCGTGCGATCAAGAGTGGCCGCGGTGGTGCTCGGATTGGTGATCCGGAGGGTGAAGTTCAAGGAAGCGCTGCTCAGGGAAACGCCTTCCACCTTGACGCCATCCACAGTGATCTTGATGTCGTTCAGGGCATTTCTTTGCTGGTACTGCTGATATACGAAGATCCCCGCGACGGCGAGGATGATGACGATGATGATGGTGATTATGATCAAACCCGTCCTCAAGATGATCACCTTTCCGAGCACAGAACTCATGTCGTCTGTGAACGAATTCTATTCCACCCCACCCCTATCTAATGCTTTTGGCCTCCCCCGACAAGCGATCGCTGGCTCACGCACCTTTCTTGCTCGCGGTCTTGGAGGCCTGCAGGGCGGTCTCCCCGATCTCCTGCCTGATCTCCTCCTCCACCTCCCCCTCGGAGTCCGCCGCCTCCGCATCCAGGACCTCGGAGTATGATATTCCCTCCCCCTCCGCCTTCCTGGCCCGCTGCTCCTCCTTTTCCAGTATCTTTCGCTGCCGGTTCAGGGCCTCGACCTCGGCGGAAGCGACCGGCCGGTAATCGTTGGCCACCCACTCCTTGCGGTAGGACAGATATTCCACCAGGATGGTGGCTGTGAACAGGGCCCAGCCGATGAGGAAACCGTATACGATGAACGAGAAATCGACCGACAGCCCGGCCCTGACCGATCCCAGGTCGCCTCCCCGCACCAACTGACCGCCCTGCAGGGCCAGGTAGGTATATGAAGCTCCAACCAGGCACATGAGGATGCCAAAGGTCAGCTTGGAGGTGGAACCGGCCGGATAGAACCCATAGGCCGCCCGGGCCGCCGCCAGCGGAATGGCCAGGAGGACGATGGTCACATAGGTCTGCCGCAGGTTGACGTCCAGGCCAGATAGGTCTATCCCGGCGATCGAGAAGCTGCTGCTCTCGATGACGGTCAGCAGAACGATTATGATTATCGTCGTATAGTACAGGTATCGGACCATGCCCTTGCGGGCCCAGATGGTACCCTCATAGGTGCTTCCGAACCGGAACCTGAACTCCTGCCGACGATTCATCCTGGTGATCGGTTTCAACGGCTTGGCCGGCTTGCCCACCGAGATCAGCCAGGCTCTTCGGGCGTCGATCAGTTCGGTAACCTGGAGGAATCCGACGAAGAGAATGGTCACGATCACCAGGGTGACGATGAGCTCATAGGGCACGATCAGCCCGGCCCTCTCGGCGGCCTCCTGCACTTCCATCGTCAGGAAGGTGTTGAACACATAAAGGAAAAGGCCTGGGACCAGAAGCAGGCCTACCAGCATGCGGCCCAGACTGCCTGCGGGATAGAAACCCCGTCCGAAGGAGATGACCGTGAGGAGCAGGCCGAACAAAGGGATCAGGTAGACAAGGTTGGCCATGGCCCGGAAAAGGGGGCCACTTTCGGCTCCGGCCCCGAACGCCGCCCCCAGGCCCAGGATCACCAGGACCTCGGGCAGGATGACGAACCTGAAGAACGTCTTCTCCGCGCTCACCAATCCCCTGCTGACCTTTCCGATCTCCGGGCTCAGCTCATATAAATGTGATTCGGGTGGCACCTGCCAGCGAGGCTTCTTGCGCTCCACCTTGAGACCGGCCCGGACCTTCCAGGTGCGACGTTCCTCCCTGAACTCCCACACCGCACGGAGCGCTTCGATGACCTCCCACATGATCAGGGCCAACCCGATCGGCCATATCGGGAAGGCCGCTCCGACCGTTTGTGCCGCCTGGGGCAGTCCGCTGAGGATGAAGATCAAGAATATGAGGAGCACGAAGGCGAGGGACAGACCGATATCGAAAACGGTCCGGGAAACGGTCCCCTTGGGATAGAAGCCCTTGAACCATGCCAGCACGGTCATGGGGACCCCCATCAGCAGGATTGCCCCCACGATGGTGGATAGGACGCTCAGGAACCCTGCCCCGGTGTCCTTGGAGGCGAACCCCAAGAACGCCAACATCCACATGAACAGCATGATCAGGACCGACCACCGCACTACTATGCCCCAGATAACCCGATTGGCGGTGGAGGCGGCCGAGCTGAAACTGCCCAGACGGCGATCGAACTCTCCCCAGCCCAGTCGGGGGGTGAAGGGAGCCACCTCCTTCTCCGACTTCATGAGGGCCTTACGGAAGAAATCGTAGTCTCGAACGAACCTCAGAGCACTGCGCAGGGCGAGGTAGCACACTATCCCGAACGCCAGGTCCCCGTGGACGGTCCAGCCGAGGCCGGACATCGCCCTACTGAAGCCGCCGGTCATGAATACTGAATAACCGTATATCACGAGGACGACCGCCCCCACCAGGCCAAGGAAAAGACGGGCCTTGGAGGAACGAAGGTGATAGGCCCAGGCGAAGGATATTGCCACCAACATCGACCCGAAGACCAGCACGTTGGTCCGCATCTCCTGCGCCCCAGAGCTGACCTGATCATTAGTGCCCGCCAACGTTAGCAGGCCGATCAGCAGTATGGGTAGGACGATGAACAGCAACGCCTTGACCGCCGCCGTGATCAGCGCGTCGGTGAAGGTGCCTCGGGCCAATCCGATATCATCGAGCTTCTTTCTCAGAGATGAGGGGACGTCCGTGGGGGCATTTCCTTCCATGTCCATCATCCGCCCGGCGGTGGCTGCCAGTCTCGTTCGGTCTGGAAGTTCCAGACGAGATCGTCTACGGTCAGGGTCACGTTGAAACTCAGGCGTTCAGGGGATGCGATCAGGTGATCGTACGCCTCTCGGGTCAGGTTCACGGTCAGATTCTCCTCCACGTTCTGTCCGGTGACCTGGCCGTTATCGAACGACCCGATCTCTTGAGTGGAATTGCTGATGGTCCCGGAGATGGTGATATTGCGTCCCTCAAGTCGGGACGAGTTCAGGCTGAAGGGGATGTTCAACGAGGCACTGTCCCCGACCAGGGACGCGGTGGAACGATCGAGGTGAAGGTCCGGCGCGTTTATGAGCGGTCCCAGGGATAAGTTCGCGCTGAGCCCCAATTGGGCCCTGAAGTCCAGAAGATACCGAGTATTGAAATAGATCAGGCCATCAAGGACCAATCGATCGAACACCATGGTCCTGAGCCTGCTCTCCCCGATCGCGCTCCTGTTGATCGTGACGCTTATCGGGATCTCTACCCAGGTGTTGGGCTGAAGATCGATATGATCGGAACTGAACTCGAACAAGGGCGTGGCATTATCCCCGTAGAGGGAGATGACGAAGTATAGGTCCCTGAAGGGGAAGAGCCCACCGTTGCGTAAGCTGATATTGCTGCTCATGGAGACCGTATCGTTGGTCACCGTGGTGGTCCAGTCCTCCGATGCTGGCATCTTCACGGTCACCACCCCGGGGATGACAGGAAGCATCATTAGGACGATAATGACGATTATGACGACGGTCCATACCGTGGTCACCGCGCTCATCATTCTGACGGCTCGCTTCATCCTATGACGTGGTTGACGTCGAACAGTATTTGTTTCCTTCGCTTAGGGCGGCCATCGGATTTATTGCTGATGACCTGACAAGGAGCATAGGGTAACGGACGTGGCGATGGACCTCGGACAGCTCCTATTTTTCACGGTCATCATCTTCAACCTGGCCGCGATATTCTATATCATATTCATAGAGAGGAGGGAACCGGGCAATGCCACGGTGTGGATCCTGGCGCTGATCATGCTCCCCCTCCTGGGGTTCATCCTCTACCTCCTGTTCGGCCGGCACTACTTCAAGGAGAAGAGGTTCGCCCTCAAGGCCCGGTCCGACCAGGAGACGCTGGCCGGGTTCGTCAAGGACCAGATGGCAGCCCTCGACAAGGCCGGGGTGGACGGGACCTGCGAGAGGGAACCGCTGGCGCAGCTCATGAACCTGCTCCTGGCCAACAACGATTCGCTCGTCACCGAGAAGAACGAGGTCCGGTCGTTCGTCACCGGACAGGATAAGTTCGATGCGTTGCTCCAGGCCATCAGGGGGGCCAAGAGCCACATCCACATGGAGTACTACATCATTCGGGATGATGCGCTGGGGAGGGGGGTCGTGGCCGCGCTGACGGAGAAAGCCCACCAGGGCGTGGAGGTCCGCCTGCTCTATGATGTCCTGGGCAACAAGATACCGGCCGAGGGCTACCAGGACCTCAAGGCGGCCGGGGGGAGGGTGACCGAGTTCTACCGATCGCTCCTGCCGGCCATCACCCTGAGGGTGAACTATCATGACCACAGAAAGATCGCGGTCATCGACGGCACCATCGGCTTCCTCGGCGGGTTCAACATCGGGGAGGAGTACCTGGGCAAGGGGCCCCTGGGGTTCTGGCGGGACACCGCGGTGGAGGTCCGGGGGCGGGGGGCCAGCCTCCTTCAGCTGAGGTTCCTCCTGGACTGGAACTATGCCACCAAGGAGGGGCTCACCATAACCCCCAAACACTTCCCCGTCTGGCAGGGACGGGGCACATCGTCGGTGCAGGTGGTCAGCGGCGGACCGGACAACCGATGGAACCCCATCAAGGAGGAATACCTTAAGCTCATTTCCATCGCCAAGAAGTACGTCTATCTTCAGACCCCCTACTTCGTGCCCGACCCCAGCATCATGAGCGCGCTGCGCATCGCCGCGCAGTCTGGGGTCGACGTCCGCATCATGATACCCGACAAGCCGGACCACCCCCTGGTGTACTGGGCCACCACCTCCTTCACCGGCGAGTTGCTGGACGCAGGGGTCCGGACATTCACCTATAACAACGGGTTCATCCACGCCAAGACCTGCATCGTCGACGACCTGGTTTCATCCATCGGAACGGCCAACTGGGACATCCGCAGCTTCCGCCTCAACTTCGAGACCAACGCGGTGATCTATGACGCCGAGTTCGCTACGCGGCAGAGGAAGCACTTCGAGGACGATCTCAAGGTCTGCACCGAGGTGACCTTGGAGAGCTATGGTCAGAGGCCCATGATCGTCCGGGCCAAGGAAGGTGTCGCCCGGCTGTTCTCATCGGTTCTCTAGAGCCGCCGCGCCAGGGCCGCTTCTGCCCGCCTCAGGTCATCCAGGGTATTGACGTTCAGGGCGAACTCCTCGGCCTCGGTCACCAGGTAGTCCTGCTCCAGCTCCCTGCCGGTGAGCATGAGCATGCGGTCGACCACCGACACGCCGCACAGGACCACCTTCCGGCCGCCGACCTCCAGGGAGTAGGTCAGGGCCATGCCCAATGAGGTCATCAGATCCACCGGCACGGTGACGCAGAAGGAGCCCGCCCCAGAGCGGGCGGACGCCGCTATCACCG
Source organism: Methanomassiliicoccus sp. (assembly GCA_016109435.1). Taxonomy (GTDB): domain Archaea; phylum Thermoplasmatota; class Thermoplasmata; order Methanomassiliicoccales; family Methanomassiliicoccaceae; genus UBA6. Next base: position 167,658 of record JAEILR010000007.1, on the reverse strand, counting down.
TTTCGATCCCCTCGGACGTCAGCAGGGGGAGGTCCACCGGGCACACCAGCACCCTGTCCGAAGAGATGTGGGACATCGCCAGGTTGAGGTCCTCGCTATACCCCGCCCCGGGAGTGGAGATGGACGCTATTCCCCGCGCCTCCAGGTATAATTGGGTCGCCGGAGCGTGGGGGCTCACCGACACGTACACACGGCCAACGCCGGCAGCGCCGTCGACGGCGCCCAGCACCCGATCGATCATCGGCCGGCCGAGCACCGGTACGAGCGGCTTCTCCACTGGCATGTCCCGCATGCGGCTGCCCCGGCCTCCAGCGGTCACTAGAACATCAACAGGAACAGTACCACCCCCATCATTCCCATGAGCAGCACCGCCGGCTTGGCCAGCTCATTGGTGGCGCCCATGATGTCCCCGTTCACGCAGCCGAAGCTCTTCCTGCCGACGGCTGCCGTCACCGCACCGACGGCCGAGCTTGTCAGCACCATGAGGACGACCAGGGCGAGGAGGTAGACGGGGTTCCATGGATAAAGGAGTATTAGGGCCACGTACAGGATGGCCAGGGAGAGCAGCGCGGAAGGGGCCGCGTGCCACTTCGGCGTGTTCTTGACGAACGGACTGCCCAGCCCCTCCCTTGGTTGCCCGAGGGCGGCCACGGTCACCAGAGCGTTCTTGGCCAGCACCTCCATGGCCAGGGGGAGGAAGAACACCATGACCCGCACCGAGACCTGTTCGACGAAGGCCAGTGAGACGATAGTAAGGAAGGTGAACATGATGCCGAAGCCGACCCCGCCGGCCCCGACGCGGGTGTCCTTCATGGCCGCCAGCTTCTTCTCGTGCGTCCCGGTGGCTATGAGCCCATCCCCCTGGTCGATCAGGCCGTCGAAGTGCAGGAACCGGTTGAGGCCGTGGACCACGAAGATGACCAGCACCGCTGACACCAGGCCGTCGAAGACCTGAGTGAGAATGAGGAACAGTCCCCCGGCCACCAGGCCGTAGAACAGGCCGATGATGGGAGCAAGCCAGAAATGGCGCGACAGCTCGTCGACGTCCTCGCCGGTGACGTTCACGGGAATGACCGTGAACAGGGAGAACAGCGCCTTGATGGCGCCTACGAACCTAATTTATCCTCACCCTCCAGCAGCTCGGTGTAGATCCGGGACATGATGGAGCCGATGAGCGAAGCCACGATATCATCCAGGAACGGCCCCAGGGTGCCCAGGATGCCCGGCTTCTTCTTGTCGTAGCGCACGTACTCGAACAGTCCCTTGGTGCCCGCGACGTACTCCGCCAGGGCGATGCCCAGCAGCTCGTCGGCCACCAGGTGCACGGGGTCCTGGAGGAACCGCCCGTCGTCCAGGCCGTACATTTCGTTGCGGTTGCCCATCTCCTCCATGTTGATGGCCGCGTACATCATGGCATTGACATTGATGTCCTTTCTCAGCACCGTGAGGTGGCGCATGAACATGGCCTTGATGCGCTCGGTTTCCCAAGTGGGGTCGGGAATGTAGAGGGCGTGCGCCGCCTCCCACATCTCCTCCGGGCCGATCCCCAGCTCGTCCAGCCGGTAGCCGAAGTCTCTCGCGCCCCGGCCGTTCCCGTTCCACTTGCGTATCGAGTCGGCCACCGCCTCGCGCACAGTGCGGGCCATGACCATGCCCGCGTCGGTGGCCGGGCCGCAGTATTTGTCCCCATCGCCGACGGGGCAGGCGATGGCCACCGCGTCGCTGGTTGTGCCCGTTCCCTTGACCTTCATGTCCATGAGGGCAGCCGACTTGGCCTCGGTCATGGTGATTATGCCGCCGGCCAGCCCGCAGTCCTGGACCGGACGATCAAGGACCGCGATGATGTTGATGGTCCCGGCGACGTGCTTGGGCAGCAGGTCAATGATCTCCTGGGGAAGCCTCTCTCCCGCGTACACCGCGTTGGTGACCCCCGCGGTCGCCACCACGATGGCCTTCTTCCCGTTGAGGACGTCCCTCTTGACCGTCAGCACTCGGTTCACATCGGCCGCGGTCATGAACCCGACGCAGTCCTCCGGGAGCGAGTAGCGGCGGCGGACCTCTTCGAGGTCGTCCTCCGGCCTGCAGTTGTCATATCCCATCTTCACCTCCAGGATGAAGATCGTGTCCGTTTCCGCGAACCCCCCGCCCATGATGGTGGAGCTCAGCACCCTGTACCTGCCGGGAAGGCGGACTATGGCCACCGGCTTCCCGAGATATTCTCCCATCTCGATCCTGACATCGAAATCGGTCATGTTCTCACAACCACCCCAGCAAAAGGTCCTCTAGGAACAGCTGGACATTGATACCTATGAACGCGAACAGGGGAATCAGCACTAGGAGGAAGAACAGTACCGCGGTCACCTTCATCACCTTGATGGTGTCGGCGATGACGTTCGGGTCCGTCGGCACCTTGCCGTCCCCCATGGAGTAATACCCTATCTTCTCGAACCTCACGCCAAGGCCGCCGGCCACCGCCGCCATCGGCCACCCCTTGTTGGGGCTGGTGGTCTGGCCGTGATCCCGCCTGGCCGCACGCCATGCGTTCCTCCAGTCCTTGCCCAGGAGGGCCAGGGCGAGCATGATGAAGGGGACGGACATGCGAGCGACGACATAGTGGAGGCAGTCATCGAGGCGGGCGGCGAACCAGCCTACGTAGCGGTGCTTCTCGCTGAGGTAGCCGATCATCCCGTCCTCGGTGTTGGCGACCCTCAGCAGGGTGGCCCCAGGGATGCCGGCCAGGCCGAAGTAGAACATCGGGGAGAGGACTGAGTCCACCAGGTTCTCGGAGACGGTCTCCACGGCGCAGGAGGTGATGTGGGCCTTATCCAGCTTGCTGACGTCCCTGGACACCACCCTCGCTACCTTGGCCCTGGCAGCGTCCAGATCGTCGTTCTTCAGATCCTCGATCATGGGGGCGGTGTGGGTCTCCAGCGAACGGATGGCGAACAGGGTGCTGAACAGCACCGCGCTGGCCAGGGCCCAGACGACCATGCCCAGCCAGTTGCGGAGCGCGGCCAGGAGAAGGGTGAACAGCAGCACGAAGATTAGGATGGGTATGATGCTGACGGCGACTCCCAGCGCCCTCTCCCGGGCCGACCGGCGGGGCTCCTTGCGCTCCACCAGGCCATCGAGGTAGCCGATCACCTTTCCCATCCACACCACTGGATGGATGCGGTTGGGGGGCTCTCCTACCAGCAGGTCGATGGCCAGGGCCATCACCGGTATCGTTATAGCGTATATCCAGGCGTCCGTACGCTCACCGTCCCCCGCCGATCCCTTCCACGACCGACCGGAGCGCGCTCAGGAACTCCTCGTTCTTGTCCCTGGTCTTGACACAGAATCTTGAGTATCCGCCGCAGGGAGGTCCGAAGGACGAACAGTCCCTCACCAGGACATTCTGGCGCAGCATCGCCTCGCGGAACTGCGGCGAAGTGAGGCCCATCCCGTTCAGGGGATGGAAGAAGAAATAGGAGTCCGGAAGCCGCACCTCGCTGTCCAGTATCAGGGATATCTGGTGGCGCATGCGTTCCTTCTCCTCCACCAGCATGGCCACCGCCCGGCGGACGTGGTCCTGCTCCTCGTTCATGAGCCGGGCCGCCACCCGCTGCTCCAGAGTCCCTAGGTTCCAGGACAGTCGGGCGGCGTCCATGTACCTGACGACCTCCCTGCTGCCGAAGCCGTAGCCGATGCGCATCCCGGGCATGGCGAAGGATTTGGTGAACGACCGGATGATGAACAGGTTGTCGTGGGCCTCCACCTCTCCGACGCAGGAGACGTCGCGGTCCCGCTCCGATAGCTCCAGCAGGGTCTCGTCGAGGAAGAACATGATGTCCCTGCGTGATGCTTCCTCCACCAGTTCCAGGACCTCGCCGCGGGATAGCATGCGGGCGGTGGGATTGTTGGGATTGCACACGTACACCGCCCTGGTCCCGGGGACCATCTCCCCGATCAGGTCATCGACGTCCAGACGGAAAGCGTCATCCTCGGGGAGCGGAAGATCGATCAGCCTCGCCCCCATCAGCCGGCAGGCGAAGCCGTACTCCGAGAAGGTGGGGCGGGGCATGACCACCCGGTCGCCCGGATGCACGAACACCTCGGGGAACAGCCGTATGAGCTCGGCCGAACCGGCCCCCATCATGATGTTGTCAGCCCGGACATCGTACCGCCGGGCGATCGCCTCCTTCAGCTCCGCGCAGCTGTCGTCCGGATAGTTCTCCATGTCATTGGCCGCTCCGGCCATGTACTCGTACAGCCGGGCCGGCGGGCCCAGGGGATTGACGTTGGAGCTGTAGTCGCGCACGTCCGCCCGGCCCCACACGTCCCCGCCGTGGCGCGGCCGGACCATCGCCCGGACCTCCGGGCGGACCCGGTGCTCGACGCTCATTGCCCTTCCTCCCTGCGCTTGGTCCTCCGGGGGATGGCGAAGATGTCCTCCCCATCATCAAGGACCACGACCTCCACGCCGTACACCTTCTCCACCATCTCCGCGGTGATGACCTCGCGGGGCGTCCCGAAGGCGATGATCTTCCCCTTGGACAGGATCATCACCCTATCGCAGTACTTGGCCAGCAGGTTGAGGTCATGGGAGGCGATGACGATGGTGACGTTCCCGCTGAGCAGCTCCCGCAGGTGCTCCATCACCTCCAGCTTGTACTTGAGGTCCAGGTGGGCGGACGGCTCGTCCACCAGCATGACCCGGGGGCACTGCACCACGGCCTTGGCCAGGAGCACCCTCTGGGCCTCGCCCGAGGACAGCTCGGAGAACCTGCGGTCGCGGAGATGGTACACCCCGAACTTCTTCATGGCCTCGGCCACCATTCCCTCGTCCTCCTTGTTGTCCCACCACAGGCCCTTGGCGAAAGGGTACCGCCCCAGGAACACCAGGTCCTGCACGGACATGCTGAAGTCCTCGGTGAACTCGGTGGGGACGTTGGCGCACACCCGGGCGATCTCGTCGACCTTCATCTTGTCGAGGTCCTTCCCTTCCAGCCATATGGTGCCGACCTGGGGCTTGAGGATGCCGTTCATCAGGCGCATGAGGGTGCTCTTGCCCGAGCCGTTCGGTCCTATCAGGCCGATGAACTCGCCTCTCTTACCCTCGAACTCGACCCCCTTTAGCACCTCGGTGCCGTTGTAGCCGAACTTCACACCCTCGATGGTGATGGACACCTGCGGATCATCCGCCATATTCCTTCCCCCTCTTGATCATGAGATAAATGAAGAACGGGGCGCCGATCAGTGAAATGACCGCGCCGATGGGTAGCTCGTTGGGCCTGGTGGCCAGGCGGGAGAAGATGTCCGCGGCCAGAAGGACATTGGCGCCCAATACCATGGATGTCGGGATCAGCAACCGGTGGTCGCCCCCCACGATCATCCTGGCGGTGTGGGGGACGATGAGACCGAGGAAGCCTATGATCCCGCAGAAGGCCACCGAGATCGCCGTAAGGACGGACACCACCAGGATAGAGACCCTCTTGAACCTCCTCACGTCGAGACCAAGGTGCCGGGCGTGCTCGTCCCCCAGGAGCACCACGTTCAGCTCTCTGGCATACAGAAGGATGAGCAGACTGATGAACAGCACCGGCACGATGATGAGCACCGCCTTGAGGGGCGACATGTAGGCAAAGGAGCCGTACAGCCAGAACAGCGCCCCGTGCAGGCGGTTATCATTCGTGGACACGATGAGCACGGTGGTGATCGACGATATCATGATCCCCACGATCATGCCGCTGAGGACGAAGTTGACGGACTTGCCGCCGGCCGATTCGGCCAGGGCCATGGTGGTGAAGAACGCGGCGACCGCGCCGATGAGGGCGGCGATGGGAGTGGTGAACACTCCCAGGGTTATCACCGAGATGCCAGCCAGCAGGGAGAGTATCGCTCCGAGCGCTGCTCCGGAAGAAACCCCGGTGATGTACGGGTCCACTAGGGGGTTACGGATGAGCGCCTGCATCACCACGCCGGAGACGGACAGGCCGATGCCCACCCCGATGACCGCCACCGAGCGGACGACCCTCGACCACACGATCTGCTGTTCCGCGTTGGCCGGCTGGGGGCCCAGATTGAACAGGATGTAGATAAGGTGGTCCAGGACGCTGGTGAACGAAACGTCCACCGCCCCTACCGACCAGGACAGCAGCATGAGAAGCAAAAGAGAAATAAGGCCGATGGCCAGCACCAGCAGTAGCCTGCCCTTCGTTTCCTGGACCATCGTGCTTTCCATGAGGTTTTCCCCGGATGCGCTCACTCGCGGGTCATCGCCGCCACCATGGTGACGGTGGACGACTGCGCTGCGGTCCCCGAGGGAAGGTATTGGAGATATTCATCTCCGATCTTGTTTATACTGTCGGCAGAGTAGGGCACCTTGGACTCGAAGGCATCGGGATGCACTATCTCCGCCATCAGCTGGACCGCGTTGATCGTCCTCACCGATTCCCGGTTGAAGATGTTCTCGGCCTGCCCCGTCAGGTAGTATACCTTATTATTCTTTACCGCAGGACTCTCCTTCCAGATGGGGTCGGAGCTGAACCAGGCGCTCTTGTTCTCCGGGGTTTCGGTGGAGTACATGATGGTCATTATGATGACCTCCGTGGTCGCGGCCTTGGACTTCAGGACCTCGTCCGAAGCCATCTGAAAGCCGTCCATGTCCTGGAACACGTTGTCGGCCCCGGCCAGGTTGATGATCTCGCCGATGGCGGTCGTCCCGCCGGCAGGGTACACGTTGGTGAAGCTCTCCTCGGCATAGGTCACGAACATGACGTTGGGCTTGTCCTCGCCGCTCACCTTGGTTTCGATGGACGATAGCTGGGACTTCATTCCCGCGACCATGTCCTCGGCGGCGGACTGCTTCCCCACGACCTTGCCGATCATCTCGATGTTCTTGTACACCGTCTCGACGTCGGTGGCCGCGTGGACCACCAGCACGGTGTAGCCCGCGCCCCTCAGCTGGGTGGCCATGTCCTTCTGGGTCTGCACTCCGTCGTTCAGGATCACTAGGTCGGGAGCGAAGGAGATGGTCTTCTCGTAGTTGGGGGTGAAGAACCCTCCGATGGTGTTCCCGGCGTCACGAACGTCCGCCACTCCTTGAGGGTAGTCGCAGTAGTCGGTGACCGCGACCAGCTTGTCGGTCAGGTTAAGCGCGGCGACGATCTCGCTGATGTCCGGCGCGCCCGACACTATCCTCTCCGGTGCCTTGGACATGGTGACGTTCGTTCCTGTAGCATCGGTCACCGTAGCGGCGTCCGTCCCGGAGCCCCACGGATTGCTCATCGCCAACGCCACCGCCACCACGGCGACGATGAGGACGGCGACCAGCCCGATCGCGATCATTTTCCTGTTCCCAGAACTCATTTTCTAATCCCTCCAGTTATCCTGAACCACAATTGGATGAATCATCCAACTGATACCGAATGTTGGACCATAAATATAACAGTTCCTAGTGTTGGATGAGGTACGAGGTCGTAGAGATAAGGAAGGAAAAATGAGGAAAAGGGTTTAGATTCCAACGCGGTGGACCCATCCGAAGGGGTCCGCCCTCTCGCCGGACTGGATGCCGGTGATCTCGTCGAACAGCCTCTGGGCCAGGGGTCCGGTCCGGTTGTCGTTCAGGGTGACCGTCTCCCCGCGGTGGTAGATCTTGCCGACCGGGGAAATGACCGCCGCCGTACCGGTGCCGAAGGCCTCGGTCATGCTGCCGTCCTTGATCGAGGAGAGGACCTCGTCGATGGATATGCGGCGCTCCTCGACCTTGATGCCCCAGTGCCTGGCGAGATGGAGGACGCTGTCCCTGGTGATCCCCGCCAATATGGTGCCCTCGAGCGGCGGGGTGATCAGGACGTTGTCCTTGACGAAGCACATGTTCATGGTGCCCACCTCATCGATGTACTTCTCCTCCAGGGCATCCAGCCACAGGACCTGGGCGAAGCCCCTCTTCTTGGCCTCGTAGGCCGGGAGAAGGGAGGCGGCATAGTTGGCCGCGGTCTTGGCCTCTCCCAGTCCACCGCGCACCGCGCGGACGAAGTCGCCTGAGGTCATCAAGGAGACCGGGTTGAAACCTTCCTTGTAGTAGGCGCCGACCGGCCCGGTGATGATGAAGAAGGAGTACTTCTCGGACACCCTGACCCCGATGTAGTCCTCGGTGGCGAAGGTGAACGGGCGGATGTACAGCGCGGTGCCCACCTTGGAGGGGACCCATGTCTGGTCCAGCCGGATAAGTTCGTCCACCGCGGTGAGGAAGATGTCCTTGTCCACGCGGGGGATGCACAGACGGTCCGAGGAGTGCCACATCCGCTCAGCGTGCTTGTCCGGACGGAACACGTTGATGCCCCCCTTCCGGGCGCGGAAGGCCTTCAGGCCCTCGAACACGCTCTGTCCGTAATGGAGAGTGGACAGGGACGGCAATACCTCGATCTTACCGAACGGGAGGATCTCCGGCTCCAGCCATCCCCCGTGCTCGTAGTCCATCCGGAACATGTGGTCGGAGAATATCTCACCGAACCCCAGATGATCGAAGTCTATCTTGCCTACCCTGCTCGACTCAACCTTACGGGTCTTGTACTTCACATACATCGCCTGTGTGCCTCACCGTAACACGGACCGGATATTTGAGGCTGTCCGACCCAGAACGCCGGGCGAGCACCCGCCGGCGTCGCGCATCCAGCAAGTAAGTGATCGAAAAAACGGGGGAGCTATTAGGAGGAAACAGCGGCACGGCGGCAGCTTGAAGGATTCTCCCCCGCTATACCTCTTAGTTGTTATATTAATATATAATCGGAGCGGGGCCGTTACCACCGATGATATCGACGGGCGACCTACGTCCACCGTCCCCTCTCCGGCACTGGGCCTCCTTTTTTTAATCCGGCAGAAGGATGGGGGGCGCATGTGCGTCCTCCCCGATCACGAGATCATGGGCCGCCTCGAGAGCGGCGATCTCGTTATAGCCGGATTCTCTGAAGCCTCGCTCACCCCCAATGGGTATGACCTCCGCATCGCCGAGATCTCCCTTCCCGGGGAAGGGATGGTCCGCGAGGGTACGGCGGTCGTGGCCCCGGGACGCATGATCTTCGTTTCCACCGTGGAGCGGGTGGAGCTCCCGCCCTCGCTGTGCGCCCAGCTATGGCTGAGGACATCGTGGATGAGGAAAGGGCTGCTGGCCGGCCTGGGCAAGGTGGACGCGGGGTTCAAGGGGACCCTGACGTTCATGGCGGTCAACGTATCGGCCTCGCCGGTGGAGGTACCGGTCGGCTCCCGCTTTGTCCAGATCGTGTTCGAGACCCTGTCCTCGCCCGCCTTGCTCACCTATGGTAAGCGGAGCGGCAACTACCAGGGACAGAACGGGGTGACCCTAGCACCAGTCGACCAGGCCGATGTCCGCGGAGAAAACGCTCATCGACGGTGAGTAGGTCTTCAGCTCCTCCCGCCGGAGGATGGCGATCAGGACCCCCATTCCCGCCGCTTCGGTGACTAGGCGGTCCAGGATGGGGTCTATGTCCTCCCGATCGCAGATAGTATAGAAGTGGATCATGCCCCCGATCTTCAGCCTGGTCAGCGCATCGTGGAAGAACTCCCGGGCCGAGTGCGGCAGGTTCATGATGATCCTGTCCGCGCAGGGAACGTCGAACACCAGCTGTCGGGCGTCCCCCTCGATAGGCAGCACGTTGGTCACCTTGTTCAGCGCGACGTTCCGCTTCATATACTCCACCGCGTCATGATTGAGGTCCATGGCGAACACGATCTCCGGCCGGGCGTACTTGGCGATCATCAGGGAGAACGGCCCCACCCCGGCGAACATGTCCACCACCGTCTCGCCGTCCCGCACCAGGGAGGCGATCCTCCTCCGCTCGTTGGACAGCCGGGGGTTGAAGTACACCTTGGCCGGATCGATCAGGAGGCGAACGCCGTACTCGAGGTGGGTCGTTTCGGTGCCCTCCTCGCCGGCCACCACCTCGAGGTCACGGACCCTCAGCTCGCCCTTGACCCCCCGGTCCAGGGCCACCGTCCTCAGCCGCGGGAAGGTCCTCCTGAGCGCTTCCCCGATCGAGGGCGCCAGGTCCACGAGGTCGTCCTCCAGCCGGATGATGGCCACGTCCCCTATCACATCGAAGGAGGCCGGGAGGCGATCTCGGACCTCCCCGGGCGCGTCCACCAGGGTCCGGTAATCGGTGGTGGCAAGCTCCCTGTCCTCGAGATCTTGCTCCACCGTCTCATATCCGAGGTCGGGAATTCCCTCTCTCACCGGGAGGTAGATGTAATCACCTTCCCCCCGGATCCGGAGGGAAATGTCCAGCAGGTCATCGGATAAAAGCTTTTTACGGACATACTCAGCTTCCCCCCTCGGTACCTTAAGACAGATGGTGCGCACGGTGTTGCCAATGGGTGAATTGATATTTGTCGGTTTAGGGATGTCCAGGCCTGAGGACATGAGCGTGAGGGCTCTCACCGTCCTCCGCAACTGCGACGAGATTTTCGCTGAGTTCTACACGTCCAAGCTGAACGATGCCTCCCCCAAGGAGCTGGAAGCGTTCATCGGGAAGAAGATAACCGTCCTCAAGAGGGCGGACGTGGAGGAGAAAGGCATCATCGTCGAGGCGGCCAGGAAGGGAAAGGTCGCCTTCATATCGGCTGGGGACCCGATGTCCGCCACCACTCACGTGGACCTGCGCCTGCGGGCCATCGAGCAGGGGGTGAGCACCGACATCATCAATGGGGTCTCCATCTTCATATCCTGCTCCTCGGCCCTGGGACTGCAACCTTACAAGTTCGGGCGGACGGTCACCATCCCCTTCCCGGAACCGAGGTTCCTTCCTTCGTCCCCGTACGACAACATCCTGGAGAACTACTCCCGGGGGCTGCACACGCTGATACTGCTGGACATCAAGGAAGAGGAGGGCCGTTACATGACCGCGCCCATGGCCATGCGCTGGTTGCTCGACGCGGAGGAGCGCCTGGGAAAGGGTCTGGTCAAGGAGCGCTCCCTGTTCTGCGCCGCCGCCCGGGTCGGCTCGGCGCGGCAGGCGCTGTTCGCCGGTTATCCGGACGAGGTAAAGGCCGTGGACCTCGGTCCGCCGCTGCACTGCATGGTGATGCCCGGCCGCCTGCACTTCATGGAGGCGCGGGCCCTGGTGACCTTGGCCAACGCGCCGCGGGACATTCTCGAGGATCAGGGAGCGTAGCCAAGGAGCAGCATCAGCCGGATGCGGTCGCCCATACTCGGGTCCGAGCGGCCCGCGTATCTTACCGCGGCGTGAGGGATGCGGCGCTGCACGCGCTCCAGGACATTGCTCAGGATATATTGGTCGACGTCCCGGCCGCTCACCACCAGGATGGCCATGGGGACCTTGTCCATCGGGCGATCGAACCAGGGAGAGGTGAACGCGTCGGCCACCGCCTGGTCCTCTCTGTTCAGGCCCCCTCCCTCTCCGATGCCCAGCCGCAGCTCGCTGACATGGGCAAGATCGCCCCGCAGCTCGGTCAGGTCGTCACGGGTTATGACCTGGGAAAGCTCCAGAGCAGGGAACATCATGATGCTGTCCATGACCTTGAACGCCTTCCTCAGAGGAAGGTTGGGGGCCAGCTTGAGCAACCCGTCGTTGGGATAGGTGATCGTGGCGTGAGCGGCCTCCAGGACCCTTGGCAGGGAGTTACGGGCGGTCTCCTTGCGGCCGACCCCCTCTACCGAGAAAGGGAGGGCCGCGGACACCACCACCAGCCCGCTGCACCGCCGGCCCAGGTGGGCCATCCCCGGGGTAAGATGGGAGCCGGTCTCTCCTCCCAGCCCGGTGAACAGGAAGAGCATGTCGCTCTCTCCCAGCGCGTCCCGGACCCCTCTGGCGGCGTCGTTGTCCATGGCGCTGAGGAGGCGGGGCGATATCGAGCGGACGAACCTCACGCTGTCGTCGCTGAGCACGATCTTCCGATGATAAGGAGGGGTTTCGAAGGAGTCGGTGCCGTTGCACAGCGCCACTGCTTCGAAGCCGCAGCTGGCGATCGCATTGCACCCTGCCCCCCCGATACCCACCGCCCTGAGCTTGGGACGGGACTTGCCCTTTCCGAGCCCAAGGGGGATCGCCTCACGCGCCATCGGCTGCACTAACCACCGGCCGGTCATAAACCTTCCCAGCACCGCTTTCATTATCGAGAACGACGATAAAACTCTGGCTGGAACGACCGGGAGGGGCTAGTTTTTAAAACGGGTGCTGTTCTCGCCACGACGACTGCCCCGCTTCCAGCAGGCGGTCGGGTCGTTCCGTTCCATCTCATTTTTAGTATTATCTTTATTGATATCCAGATGTAGTAATGATATTTTTTAGACAGCAGTAAAAAATATATATCTAATCTTCTAAACGGCATAATAAGTTCGCTGGATTCGGAAATTCCGGATCACCCGCGGCCATGAGGGGGTTCGGCCCAGGGCGTGCAAGAGCGAGTTAGCCAGTGATAAATAGAGCACATGCTGCAAGGGGGTTCGGGGTTTAATGCATAATAAGAACGGAAGGTTCTCGTTGTCCAACGAGGTCGCGATAATCATTCCTGCTTATAACGAAGAACTGACCATCGGGTCAGTCGTTCTGAGGGCCAGGAGGTTCGCCGATACCGTCATCGTGGCGGACGACGGATCGACCGACCGGACCTCGGAGGTCGCCTCCCTGGCGGGGGCGAAGGTGATCAGGTCGGGGGTCAACCGGGGTAAGGCTGATGCGATCATGCGCGGCTTCGCTGAGCTGGAAGGGGCGGAATATACGGTCGCGGTCATGTTGGACGCGGACGGACAGCACTACCCGGAGGACCTTCCGGACGTGATAGCGCCGATCCTGTCCGACGAGGCGGACCTGGTCATCGGCTCGAGGTTCATGGACGGCTCGTCCATGGTGCCCGCCTATCGCCGGCTGGGGCAAAAGTTGCTCGACCGGTTCACCAACATCGGGGCAGCGAAGACGATAGGGGATACCCAGTCAGGATTCCGGGCGATGGGTCGCAAGGGGGTCCAGAACATGGACTTCCGGTCCACCGGATACAGTCTGGAATCGGCGATGATCATGCACTTCGTCTCCCGGGGGCTGAGGATCGAGGAGGTCCCCATCCGGGTTAGCTACGACGTTCCGAACAAGCACAAGAAGAACCCCATATCCATGGGGGTGGAGATAGTCAATCACCTCATCATAGAGGCCGGGCACCGGAGACCGCTGATGCTCTTCGGCCTGCCGGGGGCTGTTCTGGGGACGATGGGCATCGTGCTGGGCACGGCATCCTTGGTCGGTGCTTACCCCTTCGGGTGGTCCTGGGCCTTCCAGATGTCGATGGTCCAGACGCTGGTGGTTCTGGGCGCGATGATGACGATCGCCGGCCTCGGGCTGAGCTCGGTCTCCCATATCATACGCGGGCAGGCGGTGGTAGAGCCTGTCAAGGTCAAGGAGCTAGATGCCAAAATGGAACTGGTGCAGGTTGAGACGATCAGGAGATGATGTACGTTTTCCAACCGGACTTATGGACCGAGACTTTGCCAGGTTGAGGATGAAATGATAATAAAATATAAATACGGATTAATACAAAGGAGTATTTCGAAAAGACGATACGGATTCGCGGACAACAAGGGGCTAATGATCGTCCGCGAAGAACGAACTCGGGGGGATTAAGCAAATGAAGATCTGCGTACTAGGTCTAGGGTACATTGGGTTCCCGACGGCCTTGCTGCTGGCCGATGCCGGCCACGAGGTGGTCGGCGTGGATGTCAACGAATCAATAGTGGAAAGGCTGAACAAGGGGATCGTTTCGGACGAGGAGCCGATGATGCTGAACCTGCACCGCAGGGCCTCGGAGAGGTTCCATGCGCAGACCGAAGTGCCCTATGCCGATGCCTTCGTTATCTGCGTACCGACCCCGATAGACAACGAGATGCGCCTGGCCGATCTCACCTACGTACGGAGCGCGACGACCATGGTCGCCGCTCGCCTGAGGGAGGGGAACCTGGTAGTGCTGGAATCGACGGTCCCGCCGGGAACGACCGAGAAACTGGTGGTCCCCATCCTCCAGAGCAGCGGGCTGAAGCCTGACCAGTTCCACGCTGGATACTGCTCGGAGAGAGCCATCCCCGGGAATGTCTTACACGAGATGGTCAACAACGACCGCATCGTGGGCGGCAAGGACGTCCAGTCCGCGGCGATGACCAAGGAGCTATACAGCTCGTTCGTCAAGGGCAGCATCCACCTCACCGATCTCAACACCGCGGAGTTCATCAAGCTCATGGAGAACACGTACCGCGATGTCAATATCGCCCTCATCAATGAGTTCGCGCGCATCGCCGAGGAGAACAACATCAACATCTGGGAGGCCAGGACCCTGGCCAACAAGCACCCCCGGGTCAACCTGGCCAAGCCCGGTCCGGGGGTCGGCGGGCACTGCATAGCGGTGGACCCCTGGTTCATCGTGGACAAGGCGTCGTACAGCCCTCTGATCAAGACGGCCCGGGACGTCAACGACAGCATGCCGAACTATGTCATCAAGGCGATCAAGGAGATGGTCAAGGACATAGAGAACCCCACCGTCACCATACTGGGGGTCGCGTACAAGGCCAACGTTTCGGACTCCCGGGAGACCCCCGCCCTCCGGCTCATCAAGCTGGCGGAGAACGAGGGCATCACGGTCAAGTGCTACGATCCACTGGTCAAGCGGTTCGAGCACGACCTGGAACCCCTGGGCGACGCCACCTACAACAGCGACTGTGTCGTTCTGATCACCGACCATGACATCTTCAGGACCATCGACCCCCGCCAGCTGTCGATGCGGACCAGGAACCTGTTGGACACCAGGAACAGCCTCGACCACTCCCGATGGGTCGACGCGGGCTATTCGGTCAAGATCCTGGGATGCCCGGAGATAATGAGGCCGACGACGGACATCTCCGCCCAGAGGCACAAGGAGAAGGTGTTCCAGACAATCAACATCTCCAGCTGAAGAGGGCGCCACATGAGGATTTGGGTCGATATAATCAATCCATCCCATGCCCTCTTCTTCAACGTCGTCCTGAGGGAGATGACGGGGGAGAGGTTCCAGGTCACCATCCGGGAACGGGCCGAGACCGTGCAGCTGACCAAACTACTGGGCATTGAGGGGAGGGTGATCGGTGCGGACCACCGGAACGGGGTGAAGAAGTCCCTGGGGATGGTCAGCCGCACCCTCGCCCTGTGGACGGCAGTGGACGATTTCGATTGCGCGCTGTCGTTCGAGAACGGGATGAGCGTATGGGTGTCCAAGGTGAAGGGCGGCAGGTCGATCCTCCTATGCGATAACGACCTGAAGTTCTTCCAGAAGAAGTCCATGCTGCAGTACATGGAGACCGGGGTCAAGGACCTCGCCGACCGCATCATCATCCCCCAGGCCTGCCGGGGGGCGTTCGAGTCAAACATGAACGGCCAGGGCCTGTACGCCTATGATGGGTACAAGGAGGACGTCTACATCGCCGACTACACTCCCGACCCACACTTCATGGACAGCCTGCCGTTCGATCGCTACGTGGTAATCCGGCCGGAGGCCCTCGCCTCCTTCTACGTGCTAGAGAACCGAACGTTAGTTCCGGACCTGGTGCGGATGTTCCGGGAGAACGGCATCAACGTGGTGTACCTGCCCCGGGACAAGGGTGACGCCGATTACGCCGCCGGCCTGGACGCCTACGTGCCGGACCGCGCCCTCAACGGCCTGGACCTGTGCTACCACTCCGACGCCGTGCTCACCGGCTCAGGCACCATGGCCCGGGAGGCCGCGTGCATGGGCAAGACCTCGGTGTCCTTCTTCCCCGGGGACGGCCTCCTTTCGGTCGACCGGGAGATGATCGACGGCGGCAGGATGTTCCACTCCCGGGAGCCGGGCGCCATCCTCGAGCATGTGCTATCAAATATGAAGGAGAACGGCGGTGTCGACCTCAGCAGGAGCAGGAAGGTCAAGGCAGATGTCATCAGGCTCATCAGGGAAGCATGCACCGACTGATCATGACCACCATGCCACCCTGGAAAGCTCGCTCCTGAGGCTCGAGGAGTACGTGCGGGTGAGGGATTACCAGGGCACCGATCCCTATGATGCCCTGAACTCACCGGCCATCCGCTCGCTCCCCGGGAAGATGCCCAAGGTGGCGATGACCCAGTTGTTCGTCTACTCTCCGATCGACATGAGGAGGGCGTTCGGGGTCAGGGAGGGAAGGAACCCTAAGGCCGTGGCCTTGTTCCTCAGCGCCTACTGCGACCTGAGGCGAGGGGGGATGATCGACGAGAGGAGCTTCACCGCCGTCGCCGATCGGCTGGTACGGTACCTGCTCGATGCCCGCTCCCCCGGGTATCACGGCAACTGCTGGGGGTTCAACTTCGACTGGCAGGACATCACCCGGTTCTCCCGGGCGGGACTGCCGACCGTGGTCATATCATCGTACGTGGGCAACGCCCTCCTGGACCTGTACGACCTCAACGGCCGGAGGGAGATGCTCGATGAGGCCATGGGGATCAGCGACTTCATCCTCCAGGACCTCAACGTCCGGGAGGAGGACGGGGGCGTCTGCTTCAGCTACACTCCCATCGATCATCACGTGGTGCACAACGCCAACATGCTGGCAGCGTCGCTGCTGTCCCGCCTGTACCACCACACCGGGCGGGAGGACCTCCTGGACCGGGCCATCGGGGCGGTGGACTTCACCGTCCAGCGACAGGAACCGGACGGTTCGTGGGCCTACAGCATCGACCCCCGAACCGGGGACAAGAGGCGCCAGCTGGACTTCCACCAGGGCTTCGTCCTCGACGCGCTGTCAGATTTCATGCGCTACTCAGGGCGTAAGGACCCAAGGTACGTCGACGCCCTCCTGGCGGGAGCACGTTTCTACCGGGAGGAGCAGTTCGAACCGGACGGCCGTTCCCTGTGGCGCCTCCCCCGCCGGTGGCCGGTGGACATCCACCACCAGGCCCAGGGGGTGGTGACCTTCTCCAAGCTGGCCCGGTTCGATCCCCAACTTCTGGAGTTCGCCTCGAGGATCGCGTTGTGGACGGTGGAGAACATGCAGGACCCCAGGGGGTACTTCCACCATCAAATACACGAGCGGTTCGAGAACCGTATCGCGTACATGCGATGGGGCCAGGCATGGATGATGTACGCTCTGGGCAAGCTCCTCGCGGCCAGGGGCGCCACGGCAGGCGACGTCCCCTGCGGGAAGGCATATATTTCCATTACATAATTTATATATACGTTGCCCACCGCTCCCTTGGACGTGGCGTTGCCGGACATGAGCCTCAGCATAACCCAGGCCCTATCGGAGTGGTTCAATTGGGGCATCGAGACCAGGATCGAGTTCGCGCTGGTGACCATCGTCCTGGCCGGGCTCCTGCTGGCCAAGGAGATCGTGGCCACGTCGGACCTGGGAAGCGAAAGGGCCTCTCGCGCGCTGACCATCGCCATCATACCTCTGCTGGCCTTGTTCTTGATCAACCTAGCAGTGGTCTTCGTTCTCTGAGATTCTTCGCGGCTTTATTAGCGCGGAGAACGGCCAGATACCATAAGGTCGGAAATTGTTTCTAGCCGTCCGGTCATTGACCCTCCGGTACCGCGTCGTCGCGGAGGTTGTTACTTGCACATCGGGAGGGTCGTCGGCAACAGCGTCATGGAGACGCGCTTCAGGATGAACTTCGGAGAGCCCCTGCAGGTCGGGGAGATGTTGGTGGTGGAGAACGAGACCTCTACGGAACGCTACCTCATCCGGGTGATGGACATCCAGCATGGGGCCGATTCCGAGCAGAAGGACTGGATGGTAACCTACGCCGGCCAGGTGCTGAGGGGCGACGCCGTGGCGCTGGAGCACGACCTCGAGCGGGTCCGTCAGCAGCTGTTCTGCGCCGGTCTGGCCATCCCCCTGGGATGCATCGGCGCCAACTTCCGGAAGACCAAGACCATCCCGAACCACTTCTCCCGGGTCCGGCGGACCGACATCACCGACTACGAGTTCCTGAAGGAGAGCCTGGGGGACATCCAGGTGGGGAACCTGCGCTCCGGCGACCAGGTGCTGGACTTCCCCGTGGGCATCACCGGTCAGGCCATACCGCACCACATCGGCATCTTCGCCACCACTGGCATGGGGAAGAGCAACCTGATGAAGAATCTGGCCCTGTCATGCATGCAGCTCCGCAAATACGGTTTCCTCATCCTCGACCCCCACGGAGAGTACTACGACGGCGGGGAGGCCAAGAAGCGGGGGCTCAGGCATGCCGGCCGGCCGGACGCCCTGGTAGTGTTCTCCTCCCGCAAGCTCGACGGCCCGTACAACTCCCTGTACCTGGCAGCATCGGAGATCGAGATCTCGGACCTGCAGAACCTTTACGAGTTCTCCGAGCCCCAGAAGGAGTGCATGCAGTCCGCCCAGTACCGTTACGGCGACAACTGGCTGGTCGAGCTGAACGACCGCTCGGTCGGGACCATAGGCAAGGACCTGGGGGAGAACAAGTACCACGAGGGCACCATCAACGTCATCAAGCGCCGGCTGGAGAACCTGTTCCGGCTCAACCTCATCACCCGGGACCCCAAGCTGTCGGTGACGTCGAACATCATTGACTCGCTGCACAGCGGGCAGGTCGTGCTCGTCGACACCTCCAACATGTATGAGACCGAGGAACTGCTCATCTCCACCGTGCTCTCCAGGGCCATTTTCGAGCGGAACAAGGAACTGTACGGGGACAAGGAGAAGTTCGATAAACTGCCTCCGGTGCTCATCGCCATGGAGGAGGCGCAGAGGGTGCTGACCGAGGCCAAGGGCAGCATCTTCGCCCAGATCGCCAGGGAGGGCCGCAAGTTCAAGACCGGGCTGTGCGCCGTCTCCCAGCAGCCGAAGCTGATCGACAGCGAGATCATCTCCCAGTTCAACACCTTGTTCATCCTCGGACTGGCGGACCGCAGGGACCGCGATATCCTCCAGAACTCCGCCAAGCAGGACATCTCCCAGCTGGAGAACGAGATCCAGATGCTAATGCCCGGAGAGGCCCTCATCGCCTCGCCGTTCACCCCGTTCGCCGTGCCGGTGAAGATACACCTGTACGAGGAGTACCTGGCCAAGGAGGCGGGGAAGGGGGCGGGCAGGCCGGCCCCGCGCCCCGCTCCGGACCGCGGCTTCTACTGAAGCGTCCTAGAAAGCGGGCATGTTAACAAAAAGTCTAAAGTCTGGGTCCGGCAATCGGTGCTCCGGTTGGAGGCGAGGGAATAAGGATCGTGCACGTGGCGGACACCCATATCGGCTTCTCCGCCTATCGCCGGGTATGCGATGAGGATGGGCCGTTCAAGGGGCTGAACCAGCGGGAGGTGGACACCTACCAGGCCTTCGAACGGTTCGTCGACCGGGTTCTGGACATCCGCCCGGACGTGGTCCTTCACAGCGGGGACCTGTTCGATACCGTTCGTCCGTCCAACCGCGCGCTGAGCTTCGCTCTGGAACAGCTCGTACGCCTGTCCGACGCGGGGATACCGACCATCATCATCGCCGGGAACCACTCCACGCCCAGGCTGAGGGAGACGGGGAGCGCCTTCCGCCTGTTCGAGCATCTCCGAAACGTCCATCCAGTGTACCAGGGCGCGTACGAGCGTATCGTTATCGGCGATCTCACCGTCCACGCGGTGCCCCATTCCGAGGGTGACGGGTTCAAGGAGCAGCTGCCGTTCATCGAGAAGTGCCCGGAAACGAGGTACAACGCCGCCATGCTGCACGCCGGGGTGGTCGGCTTCAGCGAATTCCGTATGAACGAGTTCAACGAGCAGTTGGTGGAGACCTGCTACCTGAAGGAGGACATGGATTACATCGCCATGGGCCACTTCCACAACCGGTACAAGGTCTCATCCAACGCCTACTACTCCGGTTCCACCGAACGCTTCTCCTTCGCCGAGGCCGGCCAGCCCAAGGGGTTCTATGACCTGGACCTCAGCAGCGGGAAGCAGGAGTTCATCGAGCTGCCCACCCGGCCGATGCTGGACCTCGGCCCGGTGGACGCCCGGGGCCTGGACCCCGCATCTTTGCGTTCCGAGCTGGAGGACCTCCTGTCCCAGGACCTCGACGGCAAGATCGTTCGCCTGGTGGTGAAGAACGTCCCCCGAACGCTGTACGTGACGGTCGATTTCAAGCGGCTGAGGGAGCTGGCGTCGGCGGCGGCGCACTTCGAGCCGAAATTCGATGTGGTCCAGGACAGCGTGTCGGTGCAGCCCGGCTCGGCCACGCTCTCCTCGCTGGAAGAGGAGTTCGTCACCTTCCTGGACCGCTATCCGGTGGGGAACGTGGACAAGGACGCCCTGAAAGTGCAGGGGCTGGATTACCTGAAGAGGAGGCTGGAAGGATCAGGCTGAGCTACCTCGAGCTCCAGAACTACCGTAGGTTCAGGGACGCCCGCATCGAGTTCCCCGACGGGGTCATCGGCATCCTGGGGCAGAACGGCGCGGGGAAGAGCACGCTCATCGAGGCCATATCCTGGGCCCTGTACGGCAGCAAGAGCGAGTCCCGGAACGGTAAGGACGGCATCAAGAGGAGCGGGGCCGGCCCCCATGAGGACTGCGCGGTGGTCCTGGAATTCGAGCTGGGACGAGTGCAGTACCGGTTGAGGCGCTCTCTCCGGGGCAAGGACCTCAAGCCGGAGGCCGAGCTGTCGGCCGGGGGAGGCATGATCGCCAAGAGCGACCGGGCGGTGACCCAGAAGATCGAGGAGATCCTGGGGATGGACTACCAGGCCTTCTTCGTCTCCGTCTTCGCCCGGCAGAAGGACCTGTCCGCGCTCACCGTGCTCACCCCCGGTGAGAGGAAGAAGCTGGTCATGCGGATGCTTCAGCTGGATGTCCTCCAGGAGGTGCTGGACGACGTCCGAAAGGACGGCAGGGACGGGAAGCTGGTCCTGCAGTCGATCAACGAGCAGCTGCTGACCCCTGACCGGAGGAGCCGGAAGGATGTGCTCTCCGAGGAGATCGAGCAGCTGGAGGCCGCCTGCGTACGGTCGAAGGAGGACCTGGAGGCCGGAAACGAGGACGCCCGTAAGAGGGTATCGGAGCTGGAGGCGGCCAAGGGGAGGAGGGACTGGACCGTCCTCAAGGAGGAGGATTATCGGAAGGTCGAGAAGAGGGTCCTGGAGAGGCGCAAGGAGCTGGAGGAGGCTCAGCGCGCGGCCGGGTTGATCGACAGGGACCTGAAGGCCCTCAGGGAACGGATGGCCTCCCTTCCTGACCTGGAGGCCAAGGAGCGGGAGCTGGATGAGGCGGTGGAGGCCAAGGAGGCCATGGACGCGAACCTCGCGCGCTTCGAGCAGCGTAAGGGCGCTGCCCAGAACCTCAACCGGATAAGGGACGAGATCGGCCGCAACGGCGAGGAGCTTGCCGCCCTGAAGCTGGAAACGAGCAAACTGATGAAAGCCCCGGACAGCCTGGCCACCGTCATCGCCAACCTCGAGGCCCTGGAGAGGGAGATCACCCCCCAGCGGGAGAGGGCAGGAGTGATGGACGCGGAGATCGCCCGCCTGCGCAGAGAGGTGGATGACCTTAAGGCCAAGACCTCGGAGATCTCCCGGCTGGGGCCGGACAGCCTGTGCCCCACCTGCGAGCGCAGGCTGGGGGACCATCACCACCATCTCCTCACCAGGTTGGACGAGGACGGCGGCCAACGGAACGAGCGGGTCCGGATCCTCGCCGCCGAGCTGGGCAGGCTGAGGGAGGAGATCGATCAGACGGTCAAGCGCAGGACGATCCTGGAGGAACGCAAGCGCAAGCTCCAGGGGGAGGTGGAGAAGTTTTCGAGGCTGGGTGCCAGGCAGGAGATGGCGGAGAAGCGCGCGGCCACGCTGGAGGCGGAGCAGGCAGCGGCTGAGGAGGCGCTCAACGCCATCGGGGAGGTCGCCTTCGATCAGAAGGCCCACCGGGAGCTGAGGGACCTTATCAACGCCCTACGCCCCCTGGCCGAGAAGTGCAAGTCCCTGCGCGGGGAGGGTGCGCGATCGCCCGAGCTGGAAGCCCGGGCCGTTGAAGCGGCGCGGACGGTCGTGGCGAGGGAATCGGAGCTCAGGAAGGCCCAGGAGGACCTCTCCGCGGTGGGTTACAAGGAGGGCGATCTCCGTATCGCCCATCAGGCCTACGACGACGCGTACCGGGCGCGGGAATCGGCCTACGGGGAGGTCTCCCGCCGGGCCACCGCCCTGGAGCTGTCCGAGGCCAGGCTGGCCGACAAGCGGACCGCCCGGGACGAGGTGGCGGAGATGGAGCGGACGGTGGCGGAGCGGGCCAAGGGGGTGGAGAGGCTTGCCACCCTGGAGAAGGTCATGGCCGACTTCAAGCAGAACGTGATGGACAGGGTGGTGCCGACCCTGTCCGAGGTATCATCGCAGTTCTTCACCGACATGACCGACGCCCGGTACGGCGGCATCGAGCTGGACGAGGACTACGAGATGCAGGTGTACGACGGCCAGGAGAAGTACCCTCTCAGCAGGTTCTCCGGCGGAGAGGGCGACCTCGCCAATCTGAGCCTCCGTCTGGCCATCTCCAGGGTGTTGGCCGACCGCTCCGGCAACGACATTAACTTCCTCATCCTGGACGAGATCTTCGGTTCCCAGGACCAGAACCGCAAGCGGAGCATCATGTCCACGCTCAATCGGCTGGAGCGGCAGTTCCACCAGATCGTGCTTATCACCCACATCGACGACACCAAGGACATGATGGGGCACGTGGTGATGATCAAGGAGCTGGAGGATGGTACCAGCGCCATCGTGGTAGAATGAAGCTCACATCCGTCCAAGGATCTCCTTGCGCTTGATATCGTACTCCTCCTGGGAGATGAGCTGCTTGTCCCGGAGCTCCTTGAGCTTGGTGAGCCTCTCCTCCGCCTCTATCGAGACGGCCGGGGCAGGCACGTACTGCGGGTAGGCCGGAGCGTAGGTGGTCCCCCGGTTGGCCCGGAAGATGATGTCCTCGGCGATCTTGCGGACCTCGAACGGCTTGGGGACGTTCTCCCAGACGATCGCTCCTCCGGCCTTCATGCCCGAGGGGCCGGAATCGCTCTTGATCCCTCCCATCTCCCCGGCGGTGGCGAACATCAGGTCGCCGTACCCCAGGACGCGCTCCACGAACGGCTGAGATACCGACACGTTCTGGATGCGGTCGATCTGGGTGTCAACGAACAGGAGGCTGAAGATGCCGGTCTGGGTCATGATACGGCGGTCGGAGATGGCGAAGTAGGTGTGGGACCATATGAGGTACTCCACCAGGAGGGCCACCAGGCCGATGAGCAGCGGGGCGAAGAAGAAGGCCTCCGTCCTACTCACGTCGACCAGGGACAGTATGAGGACGGCGATGCCGGCCAGGGCCTGGAAGGTGCCCCACTTGCGGTGGACGACGAACATGAGGATGATGAGGACGACCATCAGGAGGACCAGGATGTAGGAGGACAGATCCCCGAAGTCGACTTCCAATCCTTTCTGGATGAGCGCCGCCGCGGTGAACACCGCGCCGAAGATGAACAGCAGCAGGGAGCGCAGGAAGTACACGATCACCGACGGCCTCCCTTCCCATAGTATCGACTCCCCCGATACCAGCCTCTTGGTCGAGAACTTGCTCCGATTCACCCTGGTCGGCTGATTGGTGCTGTTCATTATGTCCTTCCTGCCGTAAGAGAGGCGTATCTATCGATTTATATTTATTCAATCCTTCCAGACGGTGTCCAGGTCCACGTGCGTCCTCACCAGATCGGCGATGCGGGCGATCTTCTCCCGGTCATCGGGATCTATGCGGGCGATCAGGCGGTCCATCATCTCTGCCGCTTCCATGGTGTTATGTCTGGTCACCAGGATCGGGATGCCGACCTCGTAGGCCTTGGCCAGCACCGGCCGGGGAGGGTACATCCCGCCGGTGAGCACCAGGCAGGAAGTGTCCGTGGACAGCGCGGCCATCTGGATGTCGGTACGGTCCCCTCCGGTGATGATGGCCTTGCGGGACATCCGACGCATGTGCACCATGGCCGTGTCCAGGGTCATGGCGCCGATTAGCACCCTCTCCACCACCCCGTCCATCCCCCGCTCGGGATTTAGGACCTCGGCTCCCATGGCCTCGGCGACCTCACTCACCCGGAAGGTCTTGAGCTCCTTCATCGGAGGTATGGTCCCCAGCACGCGGATCCCCCGCTTCTCGATGAGCTTGGCCATCCTCAGGTCCTCGGCCTGGTTCAGGATCACTCCGCGGAAGTGCAGGGGATATTGGTCCATCAGCCGGCGCAGCATGCATATCTTATCCAGGGCCGGCAGCTGGGCCGACGACACCAGGATCACCTGGGCGTCGATGGCCTGGGCGATGGCCATCCCCGAGACCGAGCCCATGCACCCGGTGGTTATGTCCCTGGTGCCCTCGACCAGCATCGCTTCAGCGCCCTCCTTCGCCCGGTCGTAGTGGCGGACGATCTCCTCCATCCCCACCGGCTGATATATGTCGTAGACCAGGGGGCACAGCTCCTCCTCGTCCAGCGGCAGGTTAAGCGCCCTCTTCATCAGGTAGGCGTCCTGGTCGATGTTCCGGCCGTCGTGGTTCATGACCACCTCCTTGAACGGCTTGAAGTAGCCGACCCTGACGGGGCAGTTCTTTGCCAGCCCCAGGGCCACCATGCTCTTGCCCGACCTCTCCACCACTGATCCCAGAAACAGGGTCTTCATCATACCACTCTCTTTATCGTTACCAGCGCGTCGACCGCGCCGCAGCCCTTGCCCTCGTCGCCCACCATGACCGGGTTGATCTCCAGTTCCGTGATCTCCGGGAAGTCCATCGCGATCTGGGCGACCCCGAAGATCACGTCCTTGAGCGCCTTGATGTCCGCCGGGCGCCGCCCCCTTGCCCCGGTCAGGATGGGGTAGGCGCGGATGGAGCGGATCATGTCCTCCACCCCCTCCTCGGTCACCGGAGCGATCCTCTGGCTCACGTCCTTCATGATCTCAACGAAGATCCCGCCGAGCCCGAAGGTGAGCACCGGGCCGAAGGTATCGTCCCTCACCATCCCCACGATGACCTCGCGGCCGGAGAACATCTTCTCGATAGTGACCCCGTCCACCCTCGCCCCGGGCACCTTGGCCCGGACCTGGGACATCATCAGGCCGTAGGTCCGGCGGACCTCGTCATCGCTTCCCAGGTTGACCGCCACTCCCCCCACGTCGGTCTTATGGGCGATGTCCGGGGAGGACACCTTCATCACCACCGGATAGCCGATCACGTGGGCCAGTTTCACCGCCTCGTCAGCCGAGTCGGCCTCCCCTTCCGGGGGCACCGGGAGGCCGTAGGCCATGAGGATCTCCTTCCCCTCGCTCTCGCTCAGCGCGGTCCGGCCCTCCGACCTCACCCGGTCCAGAAGCTTCCTTACCGACGCGAGGTCCCCGGCCACCCTGGCCGGCTCATGCTCCCCGCCACCCTCGCGCAGCTGCCGGTAGCGGTCCATGGCCGCCAGCGCGTGCACCGCCCGGTCAGGGGACTGGTAGCTGGGCACCCCGGCCTCCATGAGCAGGCGGGACCCCTCGGCGACATCCTCCCCTCCGACGAAGGCGGTGGCCACCGGGACCCGGGAGGTGCTGGCGAAGGAGGCGATGGTCCTGGCCACCGCGGTTATGTCGAGTATGTCCGTCGGCGCCAGAAGCGCGAGGACCATGTGGACGTTGGGGTCGTCCATGACCGCTCTGATGGCGAACTCGTACCGGGCCTCATCGGCGTCCCCCACCACATCCACCGGATTGTACAGGCTGGCCTCCTCCGGAAGGCCGGCTTTCAGCTTCTCGATGGTCTCCGCGGTCAGGGATGCCAGGGTGAGGCCGTTATCGGACACCGCGTCCGCGGCCATGACCCCCAACCCTCCAGCGTTGGTGACAATGCCCAGACCGTCCCCCCGGGGCAGGGGCATGGTGCCGAAGACCTGCAGCAGGTCGAACAGCTCGTCGATGGTCCTGGCCCTCACCACCCCAGACTGGACGAGGGCGGCGTCGTACACCTTGTCGCTGCCGGACAGGGCCCCGGTGTGCGATGACGCCGCCTTGGCCCCCGAACTGGTCCGCCCGGCCTTCAGGGCGATGATAGGCTTGCATCTCGACGCCTCCCTGGCCACCGCCATGAACTCCCGCCCGCGCTCCATGCCCTCGATGTACATCCCGATGACCTTGGTCCGCTCGTCGTCCTTGAGATAGGTCAGCAGGTCGGCCTCGTCGATGTCCACCTTGTTGCCCACGGAAACGAACTTGGAGAACCCGATGCGGGTCGCCCGCGCCCAGTCCAGCACCACCGAGCAGATCGCCCCGGACTGCGAGGTTATGGCGATCGAACCCTCCCGCGGATAGTCGTTGGTGAACGTGGCGTTCATGGCGTTGGAGGTGCTGATCACTCCCAGGCAGTTCGGCCCCAGGACCCGTATGCCATGGCTGCGGGCGATGTCCCCCACCCGCCGCTCCAGCTCCGCCCCCTCCCGGCCGGTCTCCCGGAAGCCGGCGGAGATCACCACCGCCACCTTGACGCCCTTGGCCCCTGCCTCCTCCATCACCTGGGGAACGGCTGCGCTGGGCACCGCCACCACGACCATCTCCACCTCTCCGGGGATGGACCCCAGGTCAGGATAGCACCTGAGCCCCAGGATCTCGCTGGCCTTGGGGTTCACAGGATACAGCGCACCGCGGTAGCCGGACCCCTGGAGGTTCTTCACGATGATGTGGCCGACCTTGCCCTCCTTCTGGGACGCCCCGACCACGGCGATGGACGTTGCCTCGAACAGTTCTCTCATTCTGCCGACCGGTCCTGTGGCCACGGGTATGGAGTTCCCGCTCTTAGTCGTTTCCCGGGTCCATCCATCGGAGAACGACAGGTCGTTCATCGCCCGGCCATGAGAAAGCCTTTTAGACTGGCCTGCTCCTGCACCGGGATGTCCTTCTCCTTGTGATGGATGCCCAGCATGTCCATCAGCTGGAGCGCGTTCTTCACGCCCTTGGCCTTCTCGTTGTTGTTGAAGTACACCCTGAGCGGGGAGAGGCGGTCCTTCAGCTGGTTTATGCGTTCCTCCCACTCCTCGATCTCCTCATGGGTGTAAAGGTAGTCGTACCGGCTCTGGCGGAGGTCCTCCTCCCGGTCCTCCCCGGACCAGATGTCCGCGTTGCGGCCGTGGAGGCGCACGTACCCATGGTCGGCGGTGGACTCCATCACCAACGGGAAACCGGGGCCGTCGACCATGACGTTGGCGACGTTGCGGGAGGACAGAATCTCGAACGTGCGGTGGTCCAGGCCTCCGGGGTCGTCAAGCCAGGAACGGTGGCGGAACTCCACCGCGTAGTGGTATTTTTCGGTATCCAGCATCGACAGCGTTTCCTCCAGGGCCCTCCTCGACCCCTCATCGTTGTGGAACCCCGGAGACAGCTGCAGCAATGCTGCCCCCAGCAGCTTGTTCCGGGCCAGGGGGGCTACGCAGGTCTCCTCGAACGCCGTGGCCATCACCCCGGCCTTGGTCCCCTCCTTCCTCACCAGCGCCTCATGGGTCACCTGGGAGGGCATCTTGACCGAGTACTCGAAGCCCTTCAGTCCGGAACCCTTCTTGATCCAGCCGTTGACCAGGAACTCGTTGGGCGGGCGATAGAAGGTGCTGTTGATCTCCACCGTGCTGAAATATGAGGAATAGTAACGTAGCCACTCCTCCTTCTTCCTGGCAAGGTTGACTGGATAGAACCTCCCCACCCAATCCTCGTAAGACCATCCGCTAAGACCAATCAGCACGGGCACCTATTGAGGATGCCATCGCAGCGTACATATATCTTCCCAGTTTTTGCATAATCGGTCCCCTCAGGGCGAAGCGAGCGCTGGTGCGGTGGTGACGAGACGGCACGGGGGAAATGCTTAAGTGCAAGCTAACCATGGTTCGTATGCTCTCAGAGACCGGGGACGATCCGTGAATCCCCTTGCATGCTGGGGGCGCACAGAGCGTCGTTACTATGGGTCTTTCCATGAACAACGATGTGACATCGGGTCATGAATGGGAAACAACCCCGACGCGCGACAACAAACCCCCGGCCTGGGTCAGTGTGGGGAGAATAGGCATACGCCGTCCATGAACCAATCTGTTAGGGCTCGGGGGACAATTCATCCGTTCTCTCTGATCATTTTCACCACCGCGGTACCGCCGCGAGCGCTCCTAACGCCGCATGTCCGGCAAGGTTTATACCCCTCCCGTTGACAACTGAATACCGATCACCCATGACCCAGGAAAGGATGTATTTGGACCGTCGGTTGCAGGACAACGAGGTAGGAGAGTACCGGCCGAACGAGGCCCTCATCGAGGCGGTGGCGTCCAGGATGCTGCCGTCAGGACGGGCGCTGGACCTGAGCAACGACAACGGCATCGACGCCCTGTTCCTGGCCCAGTCCGGATACGCCGTGGCCCTGGTGGGGTTCTATCCCGGAGAGCTGGAGATCGCCCGCCGACGGGTGGACGAGATGCAGGCGAAGGTACAGCTGTACTCCACCGAACCGACCAAGATGCCGTTCCATCCCGGGGAGTTCGACATGGTCTTTGATCCGCGGACCTACACTTCGCTGAAGGGCGAGGAGCGGGACCTGTTCCTGGCGGAGATCATGAGGGTGCTCCGTCCCGAGGGGATCTTCGTGGCCGTGGTCCCCTCGTTCAAGGACAGCGTCAGGGGATGCTTCACCAAGCAGAACGCCCGGGCGGCCTTCGAACCGCCGTTCACGGTCATGAGGGTGGAGGAGACCTCTGGGTGGGAGAACGGGGCGACCAGATCGTACTACTCGATCATGATGAGACGGCCCTAGCCCAGATAAACCTTGATCCCCAGCTGGCGGTCCAGGAAGAAGTGGTCCTCCGGACCTCCGTTGTCCCGGGCCCGGATGAAACGCTCCAGCTTAGCGTCCATCTCGTCGGCGAAGTTCAGCGCCAGCGCCTCCGGTATGGCCGGCACGGCGGGCGAGCCCTTGTCCAGGCTCCCGTGACTGGCCAGGACCATGTGGACCAGCTTGTTCCTGAGGGTGTCGGGGAAGGAGCCGCACTCCCGGCAGGCCTCCTCGACCATCTGGGCCCCGATGACGATGTGCCCCTTGAGCCGCCCCTCCACCGACTCGGCGATGGTGGTGGTGACCGAGTAGCAGTTGACCTTGCCGATGTCGTGAAGCACGGCCGACGCCAGCAGGAGGTCCCTGTCCAGCTCCGGATACAGGCGGGAGATGAGGTCGCAGGAGCGGGTGACGTTGAGGGTATGCTCCAACAGGCCGCCGACCCAGGAGCAGTGGTAGGACACCGAGGCGGGGGCGGACTTGAACTTGCGGACGAAGGCGGGATCGCCGAACATCCTGGCGAACATCGACTGGATGTTGGGGTCGGTGACGCGGGTGATGATATCCTGCAGCTCGGCGAACATCTCCTCGGGGTCGCGCTCGGAGCAGGGCACGAAGTCGGCGAGGTCGTAGTCGCCCTCCTTGGCCTCCACCAGCAGGTCGCCGTTCCCCAGGTTCACCTGGACCACCATGGTATCGTTGAACGAGTCGCTGGTGCCCTTGACCCGCACCATGGAGCCCTCGCGGATGGAATCGAAGGTCCGGCGCACCATGCCCTCGTCCCCGTTGCCCCAGTAGTTGACCTTGATGTCCCCGCTGGCATCGCCGACGGTGACCCCGAAGAAGAAGTTTGCCCTCTTCCCCTTGCGGGGCGGGTCCTTCCTCCGTACGGCATAAACCTCATCGACCCCCATCCCCTTGGTCCCGATATCGCTGACCCATAAACGATCCTGCCCCAACTCTCGCACCTCGGAGGGAGATGGGGCAGGGAATAAAAATAGGATGAGGTCCCCGGGCCGGCCGCCGATCACGCGAGGTCGACCCGGCGGGCCGCCAGCCGCTTGAGCCAATCCTCCGACTCCCGCCATTGGGGGTGCTGCCGCTCCCGGAGCCGGAACTCCGGGGTATGGTGCCTCCTGCCCTCCGACAGGCCGTCGTCGAGGTGCAGCAGCTCGTGGTACAGGACGTACTCGGGGACGAAGTCCGGCACCTTCTCGTTGTCCAGCAGGGAGGATATGGCCACCACCCGCATGAGCACGCTGCAGTAGCCGACCCTCATGCGATTCTCGCTCCTGGTCCAGTTGAGCGATGCGCCCTCCGACGGCGGCACCATTCCCCTGGCCACCAGGGCCTCGTAGGTCTCCCTCAGGTCCAGGTGCCGGCCCCGGGGGCTCCGGGTCAGGTTCCTGCTCCTCTTGACGTAGGTCGCCTGGTTCCTTCCGACGAACACGTCCGACTCCAGGTAGGCCTTCAGGCGGTCGGAGTAATGGCACACCGAGCTGCGCCGCTCGATCCTCTCGTACAGCGCATGGGCGAAGTCCACCAGGACCTCCAGCGGGGCGTTGCGAAGGTAATCGGACACTTCGAACGATATCTTCGTCCCGCATCTCCTCCAGGTGCTCTTGAACTCCTTGTAGGAGGCGTAGTCCACCCGCACCTCGTCGTAACCGAACCTTGTCCCCACGGCCTTGAAGGCGGTCTCCAGGTCGTTCCCGGCGATGGGCGTCGCTGCCCCCGCTTGGTGATAGATCGTATCAGTCATCATCGTCTCCGGTCATCACCGAGCGTTCGCCGCCGCATAGCCGATGGCGGTACAGTGAGGCTGCGGTCGCTGCCCTCCCGTCCACGGCGGGCGATGGGGCGGGGGGTAATTGAAAGCTGGGCTCCGATTATCCAGGATGAACCACCGCCAGCACAACGTCCAGATGGCCTAGGGGACAGGGCGGCCACCATACAGATATCTGATTTGATAATGGGGTCCTGACGTTCATAACCTCCTTCGTTCTGGCCATGGATAATGGAACGAGCCGTCGCGGCCACCAAGATGGTCACCCGGGGCAACCTGGACGGGATCGCCTGCGCCGCTGTCTTCCTAGATCGTTTTCCCTCAGGGGAGGTCACCTTCGTCAGTTCCCCGCACCACGCCTTACGGGAGCTGAGGTCCGATCGCGCTTCCGCCAGGATACTCCTGGCCGATATCCCCCTCACCCCCCGCCTGGCGGTGGAGATGGAAGCGGATTCCAGGACGGAGCTGGTGGACCACCATCCCACCGACATCGCTGCTCCCCGGTGCACCATCGACACCGGAAGGAGCGCCGCGGGCGTTCTCCACTACTATCTAGGATCGAGCCCCCGGCCGGCCCCGGCGGTGGCATTGGCCGACCTCTACGAGCGGGGGGAGAGCGGCCCGCTAGCGGAGACCATAACCGCCTACGGGGCGGAAACGCTGAGGGCCGAGGCCAGGGTCCTGGATTTCGCCTGGCGCCACAACATCGAGGATGATCGCTTCCGAATTCTCGCCGCGCGGTCGATGTCCGACGGCTCCTGGCCGTCCGAGGTCCCGGAGATACGGCGGCGCTACGAGGCGATGGTGGCCGGCGGCAGATGGGAACGGGCGGTCCAGCGGGCCCGCGAAGGGCTCTCCGTGCACGGCGGCCTCGCGGTCCTGGACATGCGCTTCGGGCGGTCGTCGCTGCACGGCTTCGGTTCCATGGCCCTCACCGAGGCGGCTCGGGAGCGGGGATGCGGGTACGCGATGTTCATGTACGACGCCCGGGGATGCTCCATCGTCTCCCTCCGCTCCTGCGGAGGCGGGGACCTGGACCTGGGGCGGTTCATCTCCAGGTTCACTGGCGAGCACGGCGTGGAGGGCGGAGGCCACCGCTCGAGCGCCGGCGCGAGGATACCGACGGATGCCGCGGACCTGCTCATCGACGAGCTGGCCACCGCGGTGGGCTGATCACTCCTCTTCCAGTATGGCGCCGGGAGCATCAGGCGTTCCCGGGGCTACCCTGCGGTACACCAGCACCGGGCACTTGGCGTTCTTGGCGATGACGTCCTGGATGGCCCCGAAGGCGAATTGGTCCCAGCGCTTGACCGCCGAAGAGCCGATGACCAGGAGGTTGGTCTCCAGGGACTCGGCCACTACCCCGCCGACCAGGTTCTCGGGGTGAATCTCCTTCACGATCACCGGCACGTTCCTCGACTCCACGATCATCTTCAGCCGCCTGGAGTACTCCGCGGCGCGCACCAGGTAGCGCTCGTTGACGATCACGTTGAGGATGGTGACCCGGGAATCGTTCATCTGGGCGATGTCCGCCGCCACCTCGGTGGCCTTGCTCACGTGCCACAGCCCGCCGGAGAGGACCATGATCTTGTCCAGACGCAGCTTCCCCTCGGCCTTCAGGACCATGATATCGCAGGGCGTCTGCCTCACGATGTCGTCGAGCTTGCGGCCGAGGACCCGCTTCTGAGTATTGGTATATCCCTTCCACCCCACGATGATGGCGTTGACGTGGTGCTCCTTGGCCGCGTCGATGATGCTGGCCACCACGTCGTGGGACACCAGCACGATGGCCCTGGTCTTTATCCCTCTCAGCTCGGCGTACTCCTGCAGCTTCTGCAGCACCTTCTTGCGCTCGTCCACCCGCTTCTTCTCCACCGCGCTCAGGGGGACGCTGTTGGGCACCTCCACCACGTTGGTCAGCAGGATCTCGCCGTCGTACTTGGCGGTCAGGGTGACCGCCAGGTCGATGAGACCCTCGTTCCGGGGATCGTCCACCGGGATCAGCACCCGGTAGCGGGCCTTGGCCTCCTCGCTGAGGACCGAGGGGGCGGGGGGCAGGTACCGCTCGATCTCCTCCTTGCCCTTGACGAAGTAGTGGACCAGCAGGCCGGCGAAGATGACCGCCAGCGCAAGGTACCAGGCCACGACGTCGTAGCTGAAGATCGATATCGCCAGGAACATCTTGGCGGCGATGGCGACAAGCGGGAGGACGGGGAAGAAGGGAGTGAGGTAGTCTTTGAACGCTTCCGGCTTCTTCCTCCGCAACCTCAGCGCCGCCACGTTGACCAGGATGAAAAGCATGAGGATCAGCACGTCAGCGAAGGTGGCCACCCTGGTGATGTCCAGGAACAGCAGCATCATTATGATGATGATGCCGCTCACCACGATGGCCATGACCGGCGTGTGGTTCTTCGGATGCAGTTTTCCGAACGCCGGCGGCAGATTGCCGTCCCGGCCCATGGAGAACGACACCCGGGAGGTGGAGAAGATGATGGAGTTCACCGCCGCCACCGAGCCGACCACCATCCCCAGGGAGATCAGGGCCGCGCCGAGGACGGGGACGATACGGTCCGCGGTCTGGGCGATGGCGTGCTCGTTCCCCGCCGCCACGACCTCCCATCCCATCACCGCGATGGTGAACACGGTGACCGCCAGGAACAGGCAGGTGCTGATGATGATGCACAGATACATCGCCCGGGGCACGGTGCGGTGGGGGTCCTTAGCCTCCTCCCCGGTCTGGGCCACCACCTCGTAGCCTTCGAAGATCATGAAGGTGAAGGCCATGGACACTGCGATGGAGAGGTAGCCGTTGGGCAGGAAGGGGGTGAAGCTGTCGCTTACCGGGGCGGGGTCGCCCAGCAGCCATGCGACCGCGAACGCGCAATACAGCACGATGATGCCGATGAGGAAGGTGGACACCAAGAGTTCGGAGCGGCCGGCCCCCTTGACCCCCCGGTAGTTCATGTAGCAGAACGCCACGGCGATGATGACCGCGAACAGCTTCTGCACCGTGGCCGGGTCCAGGCCGAAGAAGCCCAGTCCGTACTGGGTCATCAGGAGCTCGACGCCCAGGCCGAAGCCCAGGGCGTAGACGGCGCAGGCCACGCAGTGGCCCACCCAGGACATCCATCCCCCCAAGAAGCCGAACGGGGGAAACAGTCCTTCCTTGATCCAGAGGTAACCCCCGCCGGTCTCGGGAAAGGCGCTGGACAGCTCGGCATAGGAGGCCGCGGTGGTCAGGGTGACGAAGAAGTTCAGGATGAGCGCCAGTATTATTGCCGGACCGGCGATCCCCGTGGCCGCTCCGATCAGGAGGAAGATGGTGGAACCGATGTTGGGCCCCAGGCCGATCATGAGGACCTCGGCCAGACCGAGGTCCCGACTGAGGGTGACCTCAACCTCGCTGGTCCGAACGGTCTGCTCATCGGTCATAGGGTGCTTCGCTGGAAATGGATACAGCCTGATAAGGATTTGTAATATTCTACGCTCTGCCAAACCCTTGCCAGAGCTTCAGTGCCTCTTCCCGGGAGATCTCTTCTTCTTCCGAGTACGCGTCCCCGGCGGAATAGCCGGCGTCGCCTCGCACGTTAGGGCATAACAGGACGTCGACCTTGTTCACGATGTCCAGCACGGCAGAGCGGGTGGCGGAGGGGGTCCCGCAAATCACCCTTGCCGCGCCCGCCAGCCGCAGGCCGCGCACCGCCGCCAGCACTGCGCTTGGATCAGCCTCCTCGACCACCAGGAGGACCGACGACCCTCCCACGTCGGGAATCTTGGCGGCGTACCTCGACATGGTCGCCCGGACAACGGCCAGTGCTTCCCGGCGGAGGCGGCGGACCTCCCGGGGAGGAAGGCCGGCCGACGCCCGCCGGTCGATGTGCGTCCCTCCCGGGGCCGCGCCGCCGATCGTCTCCCCGTTCGTGGCCATGATCCTCACCGAGGGGAACACGCCCGAGACCAGACGGAGCGTGCGGCACACCGCCAGGGCGACGGGGACGCCCCCGGGAGGGTCGGCAAGGACGATCTCGGGGGACTCGCCAGCGAGGAGCCCCGCCATCCTCTCACCGGCCTCGGCACGGTCCCTGAACGCTCTCCTGCGGCCTCGTAGCGAAGGGTCCTCGATGAGCTCTCCCACTCACACCAGCCTCCATCCCTCCCGGGGATCCAGACGGAGCCGCATCAGGTAGTTGTTGCCCTGTCGGGACACCATGTGGTAGCCGAGGTGGCGGTAGAACTCCATGGCCGAGCGGTTGGTGACCTGCACCCACAGCTCGATCCCCCTCAATCCTCCGCTCCGGGCCCGGGCCTCGATTCGTTCCATCATCTCCCTCCCCAGTCCCTGGCCCTGATGACCTTTCTGCACCTGGATGGAGTTGATGTACAGGTTCTCGTTCCTCTCCTCCACCGAGTAATAGGCCACGATCCTGCCGTCCTCCTCCAGCACCTCGGTGAAGGCGGACGGGTCCAGCAGGAACTGCAGGAGGTCCTCGTCGCGATATTCGACCCCCCACGACGTGAAGATTATGGTGGCCATGTTCTCCCTGCTGATGCTGATCACCTGGGGGAGGTCTCTGCGGACCAGCTCCCGGGACGTAATGGCCGTCATGCTCCCCCGTATATCGTCTCCAGCATCAAATTATCGTCGACCCCCGAGCCTGTCAGATTGAACTAGTAAGGCAATTATCTTAAATATCATGACAAATCTCAGTCAGAGCGGTGATCATATATGGTTGAGGTCAGCTCTGAAGCGGTAAAGTTCATCAACGATCTGCTGGAGAAGAACGAGAAGAAGGGTTTCGGCATCAGGATCTACCTCGCCGGAATGGGCTGCTCCGGCCCCCAGTTCGGGATGGCTTTCCAGGAGAAGAAGAACGACGAGGACCTCGAGCAGAAGGCCAACGGGTTCTCGTTCTACTATGACGACGAGACCAAGGAGATGCTCGAGGGATCCACCGTAGATTACATCGAGACGCCCAGCGGCGCCGGGCTCATCGTCAACAACCCCAATCTCCGGTCTTCCTGCGGCGGCTCCTGTTCCAGCTGCCACTAAACGGCTTTCCCCTTTCCAATTTTTATCCACATCCACTTCACACGGTCCGCACCAGGGCCAGGCCAGACCAACGTTTTTAACCGATGGGCTGGCACCTCCAGTACCGAGGAATACACATGGAACTGAAGTGTCCTAAGGGCGATTTCACCGCCACCGGCAATACCGAGGAAGAGGTAAGAGCGAAGATGCAGGAGCACGCCAAGACCGCCCACGGCATGGACGAAAGTACCTCCAAGGGCATGCTGGACGAGGCGATGAGCAAGGTCACCGGCATGTTCAAGAAGTAGCCGTCAGGATCAAACCCCTCAATTCTCTTTTTTTCCGGACAGAACGATTATCCCCTACCGGGTACGTATCTCGTTCATGTGCGGCCGTTTCACCATCGGGGAGATCAAGGACCTGGTGACCCGTTTCTCCATCGACCAGCCGATCGCGGACATGCCCCGCCCCCGTTACAACCTGGCGCCCACCCAGGACGCGCCGATCGTGGTCAGGGCGAGCCCCAACCGCCTGGTCATGATGCGATGGGGGCTCATCCCGTTCTGGGCCAAGGACGCCAAGATCGGGTCTAAGATGATCAACGCCCGGGCCGAGGGGCTGTCAGATAAGCCGGCGTTCCGGGTCTCCCTCAAGGAGCGGCGGTGCCTGGTCCCCACCACCGGCTTCTACGAGTGGAAGAGGACCGATGGAGGCAAGGCACCCTACCTCGCCAGGGTCATCGATGACAAGCTGTTCGCCATGGCCGGGCTGTACGACCGGTGGAAGGACCCCTCCGGCTCCGAGGTTCTCAGCTTCACCATCATCACCACCGCCGCCAACGAGCTGATGGCCAAGGTGCACGACCGCATGCCGGTCATCCTCTCAAAGGAGGACGAGGACCGCTGGCTGACCCCCGGGCCGATCGGGGAGGCGGAGAGGGAGAGGATGTTCGCTCCCTACCCCCCCGAACGGATGGAGGCGTTCCCGGTATCCAGGCAGGTCAACGACATCAGCAACGACTCGCCGGCGCTGGTGAGGCCGATCGCCGGGGAGAAGGCCGGGACGTGGTTCTGATGCCGCTTTCGCCACTTACGGTAGGCCGACCATAAGGTTCTTCAACGCCACCCAATATCCACAGGGCGTGTTCGTCGAGCACCCGCTCATCCTGAAGGACAGCATCGAGGAGAGGGAGTACCAGCGGGCCCTGGCCGACGCCTGCCAGAAGGGCTCGACCCTGGTCGTCCTCCCGACGGGGATGGGCAAGACAGTGGTCGCCCTGCTGGTCATCGCCGACGTTCTGGAGAAGAGGAAGGGCAAGGTCCTGCTGCTCGCTCCGACCAAACCTCTGGTGGAGCAGCACGCCATGTTCTTCAAGGACAAGCTGGTGGGGAGGAAGGTCACCGTGCTGACCGGAGAGGTGGACCCCGGGGAGAGGGAGGCGGAATGGGTACAGAGCGACGTGATAGCGTCCACTCCCCAGGTGATAGCCAACGACCTGAGGACGGAGAGGATCTCCCTCAAGGACGTCCGGCTGATCATCTTCGACGAAGCTCACCGGGGAGTGGGTAACTACGCCTACGTCCCCATCGCCCAGGAGTACATGGGCCTCAACGGGCTGGTGCTGGGAATGACCGCCTCCCCCGGCTCCAGCATGGCCAAGATCAAGGAGGTGTGCGGCAACCTGGGGATCGAGAACATCGAGGTGCGGGCAGAGTCCGATCCGGACGTGGCGAGGTACGTCCACGACATCCACATGGACTGGGTGGAGGTCGAGGTGCCGGCAGGGATGCGCAAGATCGCCGACATCCTGCGGAGGCTCTACGGCCGCTTCATCAAGGAACTGATCGGGATGGGAGTGATGAACGCCGCCCGGCCGCCCTCGGTCAAGTACCTGCTGGAGGTCCAGCAGATCATCCAGATGAGGCTGAACAAGGGGGAGAAGAGCCGCACCCTGTACAACGCGCTGTCGGTGCAGGCCTGCGCCATCAAGGTCGGCCACGCCCTGGAGCTGGCGGAGACCCAGGGAGTGACCTCGCTGACCACCTACATGGAGAAGCTGCGGACCGAGGCAGCCTCCGAGGACGGCTCCAAGGCCTCCCGGGCGGTGGTGGGCTCGGACGAGTTCCGGGAGGTGGAGCAGGCACTGGTCGGCATCCACATGGAGCATCCCAAGATATCCCGGGTCATGGGGATCATCAGCCACCAGATCCAGGCCGAGCCCAGCTCGCGCGTACTGGTGTTCACCCAGTACCGCGACACCTGCGACATGGTGGCCAACTACGTGTCCCGGATCGAGGGGGCCAGGGTCACCAAGCTCATCGGCCAGGCCGGCCGGGGCGGGGAGAAGGGACTGAGGCAAAAGGAGCAGGTGGGGGTACTGAAGCGCTTCCGCGAGGGGGAGTTCAACGTGGTCGTGGCCACCTCGGTGGGCGAGGAGGGCCTGGACGTCGCCAACACCGACCTGGTCATCTTCTACGAGCCAGTGCCGTCGGAGATCCGCTCGATCCAGCGGAGGGGGCGCACCGGCCGCAGCCGGGCCGGCCGGGTGGTGGTGCTGGTCACCGCCGGCACCAGGGACGAGGCGTCGCTGTACTCCGCGGAGAAGAAGGAGAAGGAGATGCGCAAGCGGCTGTACACACTGAAGCAGCAGTGGGACCGCGAGACCAAGGGTGAGAAGGCGAAGAGCGCGAAGAAGACGGTGAAGAAAGGGCAGAGCGAGCTGTCGGACTTCACCGGCTAGTTCCGGACAGCCAATAAATAGGCCCATGCCGTTGCGATTCCCATGCTGTATCAGGACCTGGTAAAGGTCTACCAGGCGCTGGAGTCGACCTCCTCCCGGCTGGAGATGACGGACATCCTGGCCCGGTTCTTCCGCTCCACCGATTGCGCTCACATCAAGCCCATAGTATACATGACCCAGGGAGGGATCGTCCCCGACTTCTACCCTGAGAAGCTGGGCATGGCCGACAAGCTCTACCTGCGAACCCTCCTGGCCGCCACCGGGGCGAAGGAGACCATGGTCCGCGAGCTGTGGGACCGGGAGGGCGATCCGGGCACGGTTACCGAGAAGGTGTTCGAGACCAAGCGGCAGACCACGCTGTTCTCCGAGCCTCTCACCCTGGACCGAGTCTACGACGCGCTGCTGAGGGTCGCGCGTCTCGAGGGCAGCGGGTCCCAGGAGTCCAAGGTCAGATGCCTGGCGGACATACTGCACGACGCCAAGCCGGTGGAGGCCCGTTACATCGCCCGCATCGTCACCGGCCGCATGAGGCTGGGAGTGGCGTCGCAGACGGTCATCGACTCTTTGGCCCTCGCCTTCGCCACCAAGGCGGAGAAGGGCGCGGTGGAGAGGGCGTTCAACGTCACCTCCGACCTCGGCCTGGTGGCCGAAGTGCTGTGCCTGAAGGGCATCGACGGCCTCAACGATATCCACGTCATGGTAGGCAATCCCATCCGCGCGATGCTTGCCGAGCGCCTCCCCTCGCCGGAGGAGATCCTGGAGAAGATGGGCGGCCGGGCCATGTTCGAGTACAAGTACGACGGGCTCAGGGTCCAGGCCCACATCGACAACGGGAAGATCACGCTGTACTCCCGTCGGCTGGAGGACCTTACCTCCCAGTTCCCCGACGTGGTCAAATCGCTGGGGGAGGCGTTCACCGGACGGACGGCCATCGTGGAGGGAGAGTGCGTTCCAGTGGACATCAACACCGGGGAGATGCTGCCCTTCCAGGAGGTGTCCCACCGCCGGGGACGGAAGCACGGGCTGACCGCCGCGATCGAGGAGTATCCGGTCCGGCTGCAACTGTTCGACTGCCTGTATCTGGAGGGCGAGGACCTCACCATGCTGCCCCTCCCCGACCGCCGGACCGCCCTGACCCGGTGCATCGTTATCACCGAGAACGTCCGGCTGTCGGAGGCCAGGGTGCTGGACGACCCGGCCAAGGTGCAGGAGTTCTTCACCGAGGCCCTGAACGCCGGCTGCGAGGGCCTCATGGCCAAGTCCATCAACGATGACTCGGTGTACCGCGCCGGCTCGCGTGGTTACCTGTGGATCAAGTACAAGAAGGAATACCGCTCGGAGATGAACGACACCGTCGACCTGGTGGTGGTCGGCGCGTTCCACGGGCGGGGGAGGAGAGGAGGAGTGTACGGCGCGCTGCTCATGGCCACCTACAACCCGGACGAGGACCGCTTCGAGACGGTCAGCAAGCTGGGCAGCGGGTTCGACGACGCTACCCTGGCCCTGCTGCCGGAGAAGCTCAATAAGTTCAGGACGCCGACCCGGCACTCCATGGTGGAGTCGAAGATGGAGGCCGACGTGTGGTTCGAGCCGTCGCTGGTGCTCGAGGTGCTGGGAGCGGAGCTGAGCGTTTCGCCGATACATACCTGCGCCCACGACCGCATCAGGGACGGGGCCGGACTGGCCATCAGGTTCCCGAGGTTCACCGGTACCTTCAGGGACGACAAGAGGCCGCGCGACGCCACCACCAGCCAGGAGGTGCTGGACATGTACAACAAACAGCTCAAGCGGGTCGAAGGCTGAGGCCGCGGCACACCTGAACAAAAGGCATTTATCTCCTGTATGTACAAACATTTCTACGCATGGAGAATGTTCCATGCGGGAGAGATGAGGATGTTAGGGGACATGGTGTATGAGTGCAAGGGTAAGGTGGTGAGCATGAGGGTGCTCGGGGACGGGAACGCAGAGTACACGGCCATGGTGGGGGGCTTGTTCCTGGGAGAGCAGTTCTCCAGCACGTTCTCGTGAGATGCCCGTTTCCGGCCCGACGGATCGGGGTACGGGGAGATACGCGGCCTTTTCAATACCCAAAGCGGGGTGATGGGGAAGTACACCGGCATAGGGAACGGGCACATGCTGCCCGATGGCGGCCAGGTCCATCTCGGAGCGTTATGCTACGACAACCCACCGGGCAAGTTCGCCGAGCTGAACAAGATCGCCGTGGCGTACGAGGTGAGCATCGACAAGGACGGTAACTTCATGTCCAAGGGCTGGGCCTGGAAATAAGAGTTCATCGTCCCGGTCCTGGGACCTTTTTTCTTCGATATCTGTAGCGATGTGCGTTCGGAGAGGGCCTGGCCAGTTCCCGCGCCCGATATGCCAGCGGGGGCGGGAAGGGAAAGAAAACCTTTATAATAAGTTGGAGTATTGAGCGCCATATGCAACTCCAGCTCCTTGACAAGGACAAGGACTCCATCCACGTTCAGGTCCGCGACGCGAACATGACCCTTCTCCAGCCGCTCATCAACGAGCTCCTGGCGGACGAGGGGGTGGAGGAGGTAAAGTACACCACTGGCCATCCCGATCTGGACATCCCGGTGCTGTACGTCAAGGTCAAGAGCGGGAAGCCCCAGACCGCGCTTAAGAGGGCCACCAAGACCCTGTCCAACGAGTTCAAGGAAGCGCGGGAGAAGCTGGAAAAGAGCAAGTGACATGCTGGAGTGCACTAGCAGAGAGGCCGTGATCGGCCTCGAGGTCTTTTATTCTGATACTCCGGGGATCGGCGGCCGCCTCAAGCGTTCCCCCGAGGACTTCCGGGTGGAGGAGATACCGTCCTACCCCGAGCGGGTGGAGGGCGGTCCGTACACCGTTGTCAAGGTCACCGCCCAGAACTGGGAAATGAACCGGCTGGTCCGGGAGCTGTCCAGGACGCTGGGCATATCCCGCGACGCGGTCGGCTTCGCCGGGACCAAGGACAAGCGGGCCATCACCTCCCAGCTGATGACCTTTCGCGCTCCGGCCGACCGGGTGATGAACCTCCGGCTGCACCAGGTCACGGTCGAGGACGCCTATCCGGCAAAGAAGCCGCTGACCATCGGCGACCTGGTCGGCAACCGGTTCCACGTCCTGGTCTCCGGGACCTCGCTCCGCGGCGAGGAGCTTACCTCCTCCCTGGACCGCACCGCGGGGACGCTGAGGGACCTGGGCGGCTTCCCCAACTTCTTCGGGGTGCAGCGCTTCGGCGCGGTGCGACCGGTCACCCATGAGGTTGGCAAGTGGATCGTCAAGGGGGACTTCGAGCGGGCGGTCATGACCTACGCTGGGAACCCCGTGCCCCAGGAGAACGAGGAGACCCAGGCGGCGAGGCGGACACTGGACGAGGAGCGGGATTTCCAACGGGCGCTCGACTACTTCCCCCGCACCCTCACCTTCGAGCGGACGATCATCGGTTTCCTGGCCCGCAACCCCGGCGATCACGCCGGAGCGATCCAGGTGCTTCCGCCGAACCTCCAGATGATGTTCGTCCACGCCTACCAGTCGTTCCTGTTCAACCGCATGGTCAGCGAGCGTATCCGCCGGGGGTTGCCTCTGGACCGGCCGCTGGTCGGGGACATCGTCCTGCCCGTAGATCGGTTAGGGCTTCCGGACCATGACCACGGCGTGCCGGTGACGGCACAGAACCTCGACCTGGTGGAGCGCCAGGTCCGCAACGGCCGCGCGTGCGTGAGCGCTGTCCTGTTCGGCTCGGAATCGGTGCTGTGCGAGGGGGAGATGGGCGAGATCGAGCGGACGATCATCGACGAGGAGAAGCTGGAGAGGCAGGATTTCATGGTCCCCCAGCTGCATCAGTGCTCGTCCAAGGGCAACCGCCGGGAGGTCCTGGGGCGCATCACCGACCTCGAATACGCCGTGGCGGACGAGGACGTGAGGTTCTCCTTCTCCCTGAACAAGGGCTGCTATGCCACCTCCCTCCTGAGGGAGTTCATGAAGAAGGGCGAACTGATGGATTACTGAGGATGCTCGGCGCCTGACCCAGCAAACCAGAATAACGCCTCTGCCTACTGGCGGAATCGTACGGCTGTCAACCCCTGTTCTTCTTCCCCTTCACCGATCTCCCGGACTCCGACCCACTCTGCACCTGGTCCGGCTCCTCGAGGGAGGTTAACGATCTCCCTCGGCGGCCCGATGGGGGGAGATGATCTCGTGCCCGAGGACGACATGTCCGTTGAGGCGGAGATGCTCCGCACCATCTGCCGCCGGAGTGGCGAATGGGAACCCGGGCAGACCCCAGGAGACCTTCTTCGTTGGGTCCTGATCGACCTGCTCCCGGACAGGGCGGTAAGCGCAGAGAGGATCGTAGAGAAGGAAAAAATGGAGGAAGAGGCGGCCGCGGCCGCCCTGTTGGCCGCGGCCCATTTCGGGAGGGATTATAGCCGGGTGAGGTCTCGGGACTCCTCGGAAGGAGCGTCCTCCTGGGACAGCAGCTCGAGGAGCTTTTCCTTCTTCTCATCGGCCTTCTTCCCGGCGGGGGGGCGGTCCTCGGGGAGCAGTTCCTCGGGGGCCGGTTCCTCATCCATCGTCGGCTCCTCTACCGGCTCAGGGCGCTCCCGGTGCACGCGGGCGGGGGCGGGCTGCGCCGGGGCCGCGGGCTGATAGATCTGGGGCTCAGGGGCGTCCTGCTGCAGGGCCTCGATCTGGTCCTGGAGCGAAGGAGGCTCTTCGGCCTGCTTCACCGCGGCGCGGTAGGCCTGCCGGGGGGCGTCCTGGGTCAGCGGGGCGTTGTACCTCTGGTTCGTCTCCCGGACCAGCTTCTCCACCGCCAGCTGCCGGTTGGTGGTCCCCATCTTGGGGTCCTTCTCCCTCACCTTGGAAGCGTCGGCCTCGGCCAGGCGCTTCATCGCCCATCTCTGCTGGATGGCCTTCCGCTGCTCATCGGTCTCGATCAGTTCGCGGTCGTCCATCGGCGCGGGTATCTTACTCTGGTCCACGAAATTGATGACCAGGTTGCACCGCGGGCAGGCATCCATATGATCGACGCATTCCATGCAGAACAGGGTTCCGCAGTTCGGACACACCGATACCGCGAGCTCCCCGTGGAACAAGCACTTGCGGCCATGGAACCGGTCGGCCGCGGGATCGAAGCTGACGGTCGCGGCATTGCTGCGGTCCACAGGCCGCGGGGGCCTCTCTTCCTCCTTCTTCTTCCTCCTGAACATCGGTCTTGCCTCCTTGCTCTGCCCGGCGTCCTCCTCCTGGACGCGCGCGGGCCGTTCCCTTGCTTCCTCCTGAACGACCTCTTCCGACGCCATCATCGGGGCCGGGGCCGGTTCCCTGACGGGCTGGGATTCCCTCGCCGCCTGGTACTGCCGCGCGGGGGCGCTCCCCCCGTTGAGGTCCTTGACTATGCTGGCGATGCGTCGGGCGGTGTACAGCCCGACCTCGAGGTGCTGCATGATACCCATGGTGTTCTGGGCGTCGGCGGGCAGGTCCATCGCCGCACGGGCCATCTTCTCGGTCTTGCGGTCCGACTGCTCGGGGGGGAAGTCCATGCGGTTGACCGTCTCGATGTACGCCATGACCTTCTTGGCCTTGACCACGTCCCGTTCGGCCATGTTCATGTACACGTCCGCCAGCCGCAGCCCCTGCTTCTGCCAGCCCGGGCTGCCCAGGGTGGACAGCAGGACGCTGTGGGACAGCATCTCATAGGCCTTGAAGCGCTCCTCATCCAGGCCTTCCACGTCCACCTGCTCCTTGGCCGACAGGAACGCGTTGACCTCGTCCAGGGCGCTGAACGGGAGGCCGCATTCCTTGAACGCGTCCTCCCGGGTGACCCTCGCATTGCGGCGGTACTCGTGCTCCAGCACCTTGGAGGCGTAGATGGATATCTGCCTCTCCTTCAGCCGCTTCTCCAGCGCGGCGTTGCCCTCCACCGCCGATGCCAGCTGGGGGTCGATCTCCAGCGCCCGGTCGAACGCCCGCTTGGCGTGATCGA
Organism: Methanomassiliicoccus sp.; assembly: GCA_016109435.1. GTDB lineage: Archaea > Thermoplasmatota > Thermoplasmata > Methanomassiliicoccales > Methanomassiliicoccaceae > UBA6. Next base: position 123,293 of record JAEILR010000007.1, on the reverse strand, counting down.
GCTTGTCCATCTTCATGAGGATGCGGCCCTTTCCGCTCCACGCGTACTTATCCTGGGACTGGTTGCCCAGCACGGTGTCGTAGCAGCGCAGGGCCTCCTCGTCCTCCCCCAGCTTCTCCAGCAGAGCGGCCTTGTTGAGCCATGCCCGGTTGTTGGTCCGGTCCGCGGCGATGGAGCGGTCCAGGCTGGCCACCGCGTCGGGCAGCCGGTTGAGCTTGGCCTGCACCACCCCGATGCGCATCCACAGGTGGGGATCGTTCTTGTCGGTCTGGGCGGCGTTCTGGTAGGATGCCAGGGCATCCTCCATGCGGCCCAGCTCCTCCTCCGCGCGGCCTTTCGAGCGGAAAGTGGTGGAGATATTTCCCCCCATTTCGATGGAGCGTTCGTAGCACTGCACCGCCTGCTCCTTGCGGCCCATCTTGAACAGCACGTTGCCCTTGTACCTCCATATCTGGTGGTCGTTGGCGTTCAGGGCCAGGGCGTCGTCCAGGGTCACCAGCGCTTCATCGTAGCTGCCCAGCGCGGCCAGGGCCCGTCCCTGGTCCATGCGGAAGGTATGGTTGGCCGGCGCCAGGTCGGCGGCCTGGTGGAACACCTGCAGCGCTCCGGCGGCGTCACTGGACTGTAGCAGCGCCCGGCCTTTGTTGTCCAGGATGATGGCGTCGCCCGGATCGAGCCTCCACCCCTGATCGAATGCCTCCGCCGCGGCGGGGAAGTTGCCCAGGTCCATCAGGGCCAGGCCTTTCTTGTTGAACATGGTCTTGTCCCGGGGATCGAGCTTGGACGCATAATCGTACTCCACCAGGGCGTCGTCCACCCGGCCGATGGCCTGCAGGGCGTCCCCCCGGTCGGCATGGGCCGATTTGGAGCGGGGCTCGATCTGCAGGAGGACGTTGCACACGTCGATCACTCCCTGATGATCGCCCTTCACGATCAGGGCATCCTTCTTACGTTCCAGCACCGTCACGTCCCGGGGGTCGGTATCCAGCACCCGGTTGTAGGTCTTCAGCGCGTCGTCCACCCTGCCCACGGTCTGGAGGGCGGTGGCCTTGTCTACCGCCGCGCCCCGGTTCCCGGGGTCCAGCTTGAGGATCTGGTCGCTGGTGGTGATGATCTCGTCGGACCGGGCCAGGAACTTCAGGGACTCCTTCTTCGCCTCCAGGACATCGAGGTCCCGGTGACCGAGGGCCAGGGCATTGTTGTAAGCGTTGACCGCCTCGGCGTGCATGCCGATGCGGGCCAGGGACCTGCCTCTCATGGTGTGAGCAAACTTGTTCTCCTGATCGATGGCCAGGGCCTGGTCGAAGCTCTGGATGGCCAGGGAGTGCTTGTCGGTCATCGCCTGGGCCACCCCCTTGCTCACCCAGAAGTTCATGTCGTGGGGATCGATCTTCAGCGCCTCGTCGTAGGAGGCCATGGCCTCCTCGAACCGCTGGTCGGACACCAGGGCCATCCCCCGGGACCACCACAGCAACTTGTTGTCCGGCTCCAAGGAGATGGCCTTGGCCAGCGCCTCGGCGGCCTCCGAGAACCTGCCGGTGGCGTAGAGGGTGTCGCCCTTGACCCGCCAGAACGCCGGATCGGAGGAGAACAGCTGGGTGCCTGCCATGGCCTTCTCCAGAGCACGGTCCAGCTTCTTCTGGTTGAACAGCGAGATGCACAGGTTGCGCAGCGCGTCCTGGTTCCCCGGCTCGATGTCCAGGGCCTGCTCGTACAGCCGGACGGCGTCATCCCGGCGGCCGGAGCGGTCGAGCGCAACCGCCGCGTCGACCATCGCTCCCGTGTTCCGGGGATTGATGTCCAGCAGGCGCTGGCAGGCGTCCAGGACGTCCTTGTCCTTGCCGATGGCCTTGTAGGTGTCCTTGAGAGCGATCAGGACCATCTCCTTGTCGGGGTGGTTCTTCAGGGCCTTCTCCAGCATCTTGGCCGACTCGTGGAGGCGCATGGCCTGGTACAGGGCGACGCCCAACTGGTACATGCTCTCCGGATCGTGGGGGTTCTGAGACAGCAGCTCCTGGCAGTACTTGACCGTTTCCTCGCCCATGCCCAGGGCAACGGAGACGTCGCGCTTGCTGGACAGCAGTTCCGGCTCCTTGGGGAACGCCGCCAGGGCCTGGTCCACCGAGTCGAGCGCCTCCTTGAACCTCTGGGCCTTGACCAGCGCCCTGACCTTTTCCTTGTGGATGGCAAGCTCCGGCCTCTGGCCCAAAAGCATCGACGCGCTCTCGGCGATCTCCGGCCACTTCTCCTGGACGATCACCGACCGGTATCGGCCCTCCAGGGCCGGAAGGTATGCAGGGTCGATCTCCAAGGCCTTCTCGTATACCTTCTCGGCCTCCTCGAACCTCTTCAGCTGCTCCAACAGCGGGCCGACCTCGACCCACGTTTCCTTTCTCTTCACGTCCGCCCGCAGGGCCTCCTTGTAATACTTGACCGCTTCCTCCGGCTCGTTGGTCGAGCGGAGCACCCGGGCCTTTCCCAGGTTGGCGCTGAACGAGGGGGGATCGATGGCCAGGACCCGGCCGTATAGAGCGGACGCCTCCTCGAGGTTGTGTTGCTCCATCAGGATCTTAGCCTTGACCAGCATGACGTCCTTGTTCTCGGGGTCCTGGGCCAGGACGTCCTCCAGCGCTTTCAGGGACTCCTCGGTTCGCTTTGCCCGGAGCAGAGCCTCGGCCTTGGCCACCGACCACTGCAGCCGATCGTCGAGGGCGATCAGGACATCATAGGTCTCGATGTCCGACGGGTCCATCTCGACCACCTTCTTGTAGGTCGCCACCGCCTGCTCTTTTTCCCCTGCCTTCTCCAGCACCTTGGCCTTCTCGAAGAGCAGCTTCTTGTCGTTGCCCTTAAGCTCCAGGGCCTTGTCCATGACCGCGTTGGCCTCGGAAAGGGAATCGTTGGCCGCCAGCGCGCGGGCCCTGGCCGCCATGGCCATGGGGTCGGAGGGAGCGAGCGTCAGCGCTCTGTCCGCCGCCTTCAGGGCATCCTCGGGAGCCTGGGCCTTGATGAAGATGCCCGACATGATGATGAGGACATCGGCGTAATCCTTGGAGTGCGGGCTCTCCTTGATGCCTTCTCTGGACACCGCGTCCTTAGCCCTCTCCAGATCGGCCTTCGCCTCCGGGACGTGCCCGCGGGCGAGTTGCAGGTCGGCGCTCTCGATTAGCTTCCTAGCTCGATAGAGCCCCCTGAGCTCCTTGTCGCGGAGCGACTCTAGAAATCCCATCCCATCACCTAATTTCGTCGGCCATCGTGGTATATGCATAAAAAAGCTTTTCTAAAAGTGGCCCTAGGCTGGATTCTGTCGTTCAACTGTCCGACGGCCTCCCCCACGAGATCTCAACCTAGCCATCTGGCTACCCCTCAGTGTCACTATGCCGGAAACACATGAATACTATTAAATATAGGGAAGATGCATCACGGTATTCGTCCGACTAATGTCAGACACAATATCTTCGGATGGGATGCAACACTGAGAAACAGGCACGGTTCGGCCGTGGCCTTGATCTCGGTCCCGTTCTAAGGCCTGGAAGGGAAGCCACGCCTTCGGGGACCTCGATATCCCTGCTCTGAGAAAAGGCAGGGGCGAGAACGTCACCGGGACGCTGGGGACCGACCTGCCTTGCATGGGGCCGTAGAGGATCGATCGTCAGGATGGGAGACGGTCGGACCGTTCAGGACCAGGGATGAACACGGCCGCCCTTTGGAGGGAGCACAGGATGGGGTGCTCTCTCTCCCCCTCTTTCCTTTTTCGTTCCGCCTTCTTGCAGCCCGGCGTCCAGAGGTTCAACAACGCTTTTAAAGGGGAAATGATTTAGGGTGGAGCGCGCAGGTGTAATCTAGTTGGTTAGGATTTTAGCCTTCCAAGCTAAACGCCCGGGTTCGAATCCCGGCACCTGCACCTTCTTCATTCTTCTTGACGCCATCACGTCAACGTCCGGCGGTGGACGTGATGATCACGCGAAGGCTTCCAGAGGAGCCATGCCTGGAAGGCCCCATCTCTCTCTTCCGGGGCCGAAAAAAGGGAAGGGATTTGCGAGGGGGGTCGGGCAAACCCCGGCCTCGCCTTGGGATGACACATCTTCTTCGATGTCACAACGCACTCCATTGGCGCGGTAGACCTCCTCCCAACTGTTATCCTCCACGTCGGTGAGCATTGTCACATCACTATTCCCTCGAACGACCACCCTATTTATATCCCGAACTGCCGGGGGTGGCCGAAAATCGAAATGCGTGCCTTCGCTCTGGCCGCCGTGGACCACGCTCGAAAGTGCCTACTTGCGCTTGTTCTTGTGCCGGACCCGCACCGCCTCTCCCCGCCTGGCCTCGGCCATCTCGTCGCCGGACATGACCGCGACGCCGACCCCTTCCAGCTCCCCGTTGCGGGAGATGGCCACCTCGTCCCCCGGCCGTATGCGGGGGTCGGCCGCGGTGATGCCGACGGCGAAGAGGTTTCCCCCCAGATCGAAGTCGCCCATGTGCACGACGTTCAGGTCCCGCTCCAGCAGGACCGCCCCACCGTCCATGGTCAGGGAGAGCATCCCCCGTTCAGGGGTGAGCATGCCCAGCTGCGCGCTCCCCCGGAGGAACTTCAGGTACGGATATTTACCGACGACGGTGCACCCGTCCAGGAGAGAACCTCCATCCTCGCCGAACTGATATCTGGCCTGGGACCGCAGCATCTCTACCCGATCCGCGGCCCGGGGAGCTTTCTCCGCCGCCTCGCAGGCGGCCGCCAGCTCCCTGCGCATCCGCTCCAGGGCCTCGGGGGCGGTGGTCCCCATTCCCTGGGTCGTGTCCACGCAGTCCACGACCTCGCCCACGAACTCGCTCTCTGCCCCCAGGTGCGAGATCACCCGAGTGAACCCGAAGGAGGCCGCGTGGACGATGAGGTCCTGCACCATCCTGACCTCCTCGCGGTCCCAGTTGCCGGTGACCGGGATGTCGTACTGCTGCGCCGGGTAGAACAGCTCCAGTTCCCGGGGGACCGTGCCCAGCGGGGAGGTCACGATCAGCTCCTGCACCGCGCAGGAGTTGGGCACCGAGAGCAGGACCTCCTCGAAGATCCGGTGGCTCCTGGAGGTGAAGTAGGGCTTCTTGGCCGAGCAGGGGATGAGCAGCAGAACTTTCTTGTGGGGGGCTGGTCTCCATCGTTCCGCGACCCTGCGGCGGAACCGCTGCACATCGGGGCGGGTCAGCGAGGACTTGGAGTTGCAGTAGAACCGCGGGCCGACCACTGGGGTCCTCTTCTCCTGATGCCTATAGTGCTCGAGGTCCAGTATCCTCAGGGCGGCCACCATCCACGGGCTGGCGGTGACCCTGGTCTCCACCAGCTCCCTCAGCCGTCCGATGCGAACCATATGGCGCACCAGCATCAGTTCCTTCCATACAGCCTCCAGGTTCTGGGCCTCCGCTCCTTCCCTGCCGGCCAGCCATGGAGCGCTGTCCACGGATACCGTGCCCTCGGGCAGCAGCACCCGGCCCCTCACCGACTGATAGAGTGGCAGGGTGGAGTCGAAAAGGTCGATGCCCATGTAGGCCAGCATGGCGAGGTTGGACGGCTCCATGATGCCGGGCGCGTAGATCAGGCGCCCGTGCCCGGCCGCCTCCCTCAACGCCACGGCCGTTTCCACGAACGCCCGGGCGTCCCTCCTCAGCTCGAACGCGTTACCCATCACCACCAGTTCGCCGGCCCCATCGGCCAGCGGTCCGTTCGGCCGCCCTCTCACGACCACGGCGTTCGATCCCTCCTCGGCGACGGCCGCTTCGCGGTACGCGTCCAGGGGGCGGACGATATCATGTTGGAAGCCGGCGAGGACCTCGTCCCCGGCCCCCCGGACCTCGACCCGCTCCTGGCCGGTCACGGTCAGCTCGGCATAGCGGGGCGGAGGGAACAGCGCGGAGCTGCGGAACAGGATGTTCGGGAATTCGACCTTGGTCTGTCCGGACGACCATTTTCCGGCACGGGCCGGGCCAGAGCGGTCGGTGACGTCGAGCATGAACGCTGATTGGACTTGACCTTAAAAAAGGGATGGGAAGAGGTTCAGAAGGTATTCACCAGCTGGTGCGCCCTTACGATGGCCCGTGCCTCGCTCCAGGAGACCAGCTTGACGCCGTCCAAGACCTTCATGTCCCTGGCCCGCAGACGCAGGTCCGGCTCCAGGCAGTACACCTCCCCGTCGAGGTCCATGATGTCCTGGAGCGCCTCCAGGTTGGAGGGCATCCCCACCGCCGCGGGGGTCTGGGCCTCCAGGGCGTTGAGCACCCCGTCGCCCATCAGCAGGACGTTGGATGTGTCCATCAGCCCGCTGACCTTGCCTCCCAGCGCCAGCCTGGCGCCGGCGAACGCCTCCTCCAGCCCGTAGGGCGCCTTGGTGATCAGTATTAGCATGCTGTCGGCCATGCTCTCACCTCGCTATGGTGACCAGGCGGTCCGACTCGGACGCCATGCGGGAGAAGTCGTTGGTGATGCTCCCGATCTTGGTGCCCTCGATCTCCTCTCCCCGCCTGAAGCCCCGGGCGGCGCAACAGGTCTCGCACACGGCCACTTCGAGGCCTTCCTTCACCATGTCCGCCACCGCCTTCCCGACGTTGGGAAAGCGCTTGGGGTCCTGTCCCTCTTTGATGAGGAACACCCCCTCCCCGTAGCCGAACATCTTCACTTTATGGCCCTTGTCCATCGCCGCCCTGGCCAGTTTCACCGCGACGTTGGTGTCCATGTTCATCATGGTGCCGGAACGCACCTGAATGCATAGTGTTCCCATGTATATGCCTCACAGAGTTATCGTCTGGTCGTACTCTCCCATGATGAGGTCGACCGCGCGGGGGTAGTCGATCTCCTGGAACCCCCGCCCCGCGCGTCCCTTGAACCCCCGGGCCTCCAGGTCGTCGGCCATGACGTATATCTCGTCGGCCACGTCCACGATCTCGTCCCGCTTCTCACCGTTCACCGAGTACAGGACGGCATCCTCGAACAACAAAACGCCGATCCGGTCCTCTCCCCCCAGCGCGGCCACGGCATCGAGGTCATGATACTCATAGGGGGATTTCATCAGGATGAAGAGGATGGAGCTCATCGTCCCATCCCTCAGCCGATGAAGTACTGCATGTCCGAGTCAGCGGCGATGTTGAGGAATCCTGCCGCTCCCAGCACCTTGACCCCGTCCACCATGTCCTCCTGCTTGACCCTCATCAGGGACATGGTGGTGCTACAGGCATACAGGTTGACCCCCAGGTCGGTGGCCATGGACAGCTGCTCGGGGAAATCGGACACTCCACCCTTGGCCATCCTCTTGACGAACATGCCGGTGAACAGCCTGTACATCCCGGGAAGCTTTGGTCGCGTCCCCTTCTTCAGCAGGTTCAGCCCGAAGAACGTGAAGAAGATGTGCACGTCCATGCCCATGCTCGCCGCGGTGTTCGCGATCATCATCGCCATCATACCCTTGTCGAAGGTGCCTTCCGACACCACGATCACAAGTCTCTTTGTTTCCTCCATGTAGGTCCCTCCAGTGAATGAGTGTTCGCCGATGCCCTCGTCGATCACTTCAACTTCTTGATGCGGTAGGTATACACCCCTCCCGCCTGCTTTCTCTCCAACAGCTCATTGCCGGTCCGCTGGCACCACGCCGGGATATCTTCCCAGGAGCCGACATCGTCAGCGACGACCTCGATCTCGTCCCCCACCTTCATGGTCTTCATCTTCTTGGCCAGCTGCACTATGGGCATCGGGCACATCAGGCCCTTGGCATCCAGTATCTCCACCATGTGAACACTTCCTATCGGTTTTGCACGGTTGTGCATTAACTATATATAACCGCCAGTTATTAATGTTTTCCCATGAACGGAAATGACGGGGAGGGGGGATGAGCGTGCACAAGTCCATCTCTGCCATATCCAGTTGCAGGGACATCATCCAGTGCGCCTACAACCTCAATGATCTCGAGGTGGAGGTGTTCCGGGCTGCCTCCCGCCAGGGGCCCTGGCGCGCCGACGAGCTGGCCGACCAGATGGGCAAGGAGCGCTCCACGGTGTACCGCGCTCTCCAGAAGCTCATCTCCTGCGGGATGTGCGTCCGGGAGACCCGGAGCATGGAAAAGGGCGGATACTACCACGTGTACAGCGCGATACCGCATGACGTCCTAAGGGGGAGGTTGGAGCTGTGCGTGGAGGAGTGGAGCAAGAGGATGAAAGATGTCCTCGCCCGCTTCGACGAGAACTACGCCATGGAATAGATGCTCTCTAATCCCCGACACGGGGGAAAATAGCTATTACCCCCATTAGGCATTCTGAAACGACCGCCATGACGTTCAAAGGTATGGATGTCGTCTCCGTCCGGGACCTGACCATAGATCAGATCGAACAGGTCCTCGACCTTGCCCACAAAATGGTCCCCTATGCCCGGGGAGAGAAGTCGACCAAGATACTGGACGGGAAGATACTGGCCAACCTGTTCTTCGAGCCGTCCACTCGGACGAGGTTGTCGTTCGAGAGCGCCATGGCCCGGGCGGGAGGAAGGTGCATCGACATCTCCCAGCCCCTCACGTCCTCGACGGTCAAGGGAGAGACCCTGGCCGATACCATCCGAATGGTCGAGGGATACTCCGACGCCATCGTGCTGCGGCATCCTCACGAGGGGGCGGCGCGGCTGGCCGCCCACTTCTCCACCAAGCCGGTGATCAATGCCGGGGACGGGGCCGGGCAACATCCCACCCAGACGTTGCTGGACCTGTTCACCATACGGCAGCAGGTCGGGAGCATCGCCGGAAAGAGCGTGGTGCTGGTAGGCGACCTGAAGTATGGCCGCACGGCGCACTCCCTGGCCGAGGCGCTGGCAATGTTCGGTGCCGACCTGACCTTCGTGGCCCCTCCCCTGCTGCAGATGCCCAGGGAGACGGCCAAGCAGCTGGAGAAGGAGGGAGTGAGCGCCCGCCTAAGCTCCAGGCTGGAGGATGTCATCGCCGATGCCGATGTCCTCTATGTCACCAGGATCCAGAAGGAGAGGTTTCCCGATCCCTCGGAGTACCAGAAGGTCGCTGGGAGCTATCGCGTGGACAACGTTTTGCTTCGGGAGGCCAAGAAGAACCTGGTGATCATGCATCCCCTCCCCCGGGTGGACGAGATCGCCCCGGAGGTCGACTACACCGAGAACGCCAAGTACTTCGTGCAGGCGTTCAACGGCGTGCCGGTGAGGATGGCGCTGCTTTCGCTGGTCATGGGAGGAGAACTGCAATGAAGGACTTCAGGGTCACACCGATCAGGAACGGAACGGTCATCGACCACATCGACTGCGGGCAGGCCCTCAAGGTCCTGCGGATCATCGGGGTCACCGGTGACGTCGCCTCCACCGTGTCGGTGCTCATGCACGTGCCCTCGCGTAGGGACGGATGGAAGGACGTGGTCAAGGTCGAGGACCGGGAGCTGGACCCCCGGGAAGTGGACAAGATCTCGCTCATCGCCCCGAAGGCCACCATCAACATCATCCGCGATTTCAACGTTTCCGAGAAGTACAACGTGCAGATGCCGGACGTGGTCCGGGGCATCGTGAAGTGCGGTAACCCCAACTGCATCACCAACAAGTCCGAGCCGGTGGAGCCGCAGTTCGTGGTCGAGTCCAAGGACCCCGTGGTCCTGCGGTGCCATTACTGCGAGCGCATCCAGGAGGACTTCGCCGACCGCCTGGTGTGAACATTTTCATCACCCTTTCATCCCTGGCCGCATATTGATCAGAACAGGAGAGCGGCCGGGAGAACGCCGCGCCGCGATCGGCGCGGTCGCCAGCTCAACGCAGCCAGACCAGTTCTTCCTTGGTCCTGGTCACGATGCGGTTCATGCTGTCCAGGATCGTGGCGTCCTCGGTGTCACGGTCCACCGTGGCGACGATAAGGAGGCTGGAAGATAGTTCGGAGATGTAGAGCTTGGTATTGCGGAATACTGCCAGGACGTGATCGATCTTATCCCTGAAGATGTCGTTTTTCGTGGCCTCGGCCGCGGAGAACATGATGGCCGCCATGGCCGAGAAGGTTTCCGCCCGGGCCGAAGATGCTGCCTTCCCGGCCACCATCAGCCCCGTCTTCGATACGATGGAGACGCTCTGGATGCTCCTCCCCTGTGGGAACTCCCCAGTAATGATCTCCTCAAGGATGTTCTCTACCGATTTGGCGTCCTGCAACTACCTTCCTCCACGTCTTGGAGCCTGGGTCTACCAGGTACAGGAATAGATAAGCGACAGCATGATTATAAAAGTAAGGGGCCAGAATCGCATTTGCTGAACTGATATCCTGCCGTTCCGCTGCCCTGGCCAGCGACCTCGGGGCCGACGAGCGGTGCTCCCTTCGAATTTCAAACCGAGCGCCGGGGCCGAAGAAAAGACCTAGTAGGACCGCGACATTGACAGCTACGACAGGTAGGTCCCTTGAGGAAGGTCTTCATTCTAACTGGCATGCCCGGCGCGGGCAAAGAGGAGTTCGTCAAGGTGGCCCAGGAACTGGGCTATCGGATCGTAAGGATGGGCGACGTGGTCCGCCAGGAGGCCGAGCGCAGGGAGGTGGCGATGGACGACCGCGGGGTCGGCGGGTTCGCCGATTCGGAACGACGGCTCCATGGGCCGGCGATCTGGGCAGAACGCTGCCTGGCCGTTCTGGGCGACGGCGACTTCGTCATCGACGGTTCCAGGAGCCTCATGGAGCTGGAGGCTTTCCGCCGGTCTCTGGGGAAGAGCGCCCGCCTGGTGGCCGTTCATACCTCCCCCGATGAGCGCTTCCGCCGGCTGCAGCTGAGGGGGCGGAGGGACGCCCCCCGGGATCGTTCGGAGTTCGACGAGAGGGACGCGAGGGAACTGGGCTGGGGGATCGGTTCGCTCATCGCCCTGGCCGGAACGATGCTGGTGAACGAGGGCGCGCTTTACGATTTCCGCACCACCGCGAGGAACGAGCTGGAGAGAGCATGGTGAAGTACAAGGTGGTCCGGCTGTGCAAGGAGGACGCGATGTCGGTGGTGCCCACCGAACCGCTGAGATACGACCTCGACCGGGCAGCGAAGATGCTGGAAGGGATGGGGTACGAGGTAGCTCCGCAGGGGCTGATGCTCATCGCCAGGGGTCGGGGGCACGAGGTGACCCTATATGCCAGCGGCCGCATGCTCCTTTACAAGGTGGGGACCAAGGAGCAGGCGGGCGAGTTGGCCGCCACGGTCTACGAAACGGTCGAGGGCTCGTTGGAACCGTCGACAGTCAGAAGGTCCTGAACGAGCTGGTCCTGGGGCGTGATCTCCAGGTCCTGGGGGCCCAGGTTCAGTTCGGTCCTGATCCCGTCGCGATAGTCCACCGTCAGGCTGATGTGGTCATCCTCGAGGCGCAGCTCCACCGATCGCAGGTTGGAGATGTACGAGGCCACCCTGCGATCGGTCTCCGCCCGGCAGAGAATGTTGAGCTGTTCCATCTCTCGGATCATGCGGTAGCAGCGGGAGATCGTGATGCTGGTCATCTCGGCGATCTCCCTGGCAGATCGGGGGCTTTCCTCGATGGAAGAAAGTATCTTCCTACTATCGATGTTGCAGGTCAGTTGAGCTACGTCAAAGTACATCGCTTCCCATCCTGTAAAAAAGGACCGGGCGCACGATATAAAGGACTTTTTTTGACATTATCTCATTTGATATCATTAAATCCGGATAATATGAAAATGTCGTGAACTTAGCCCTGAAGTCGATTTGGCTATTATCATCGGAATACAATTATATACACAGATAACGGTTTATGGCCGTTCTCGAGGGATGCGGATGATCAGAGAATCCACCTTAGCTCGCTCGCTCTCCATCCTAGTTGTAACCCTCCTCCTTCTCGTCCCTCTCGCGTTCATCATCTCACCGCCCGATATCGTCCCTTCCACCTACACCGGGGCGGAGGCTCCTCATTATTCCAACGAGAATCTGACCAAGCGGGGCACGGTGTTCAACGACCGCTCGCTCTCCTACTCCCTCCCCAATGACGTCCGGGACATGGCCACCGGATACCTGAACGGGGACTCGAACACCGATGTGGTGGTGGCCACGAAGAACAGTATCGTGATCTTCTACGGCGCGGGGGACGGTTCCCTCGGGGGCTCCTTCACGGTGCCCATGTACCTCGGTGATGTGCGCAAGGTCGCGGTCGGGGACCTGAACATGGACGGCAAGGACGACATCGCTGCGACCTACATCGATGCCTCCAGCGGCCTTCCCTATGTCGGCGTGTTCCACCAGAACGAGTCGTTCTCCACCTCCGGGGCGCGTTTCATCAGGACGTTCACCGATCCCTGGCAGGTCGTGATCGGCGACTTTTCCAATTCCGGGGCCAACGGTCTGGCGGTCATCTGCCGGGGGAATCCCTCCAGCAGCGAGCCGGCGGAGCTCATGCTGCTTAAATGGCCGTTCCTGACCCTCTATGACCAGAAGGACATCGAACTGTCGGACATGACCAACCCCCGGCTCCTCACCGCCGGATACGTCGACACCGACGACCGGCTGGACCTGGTGGTGGGGAACCTGAACGAACCGAACGTCAAGGTGTTCATCCAGCCCATCACCTTCACTCCCTTCTGGACCCAATCCGCGATAGCCATCGCCGGTGCGGTGGCCGATATTCGGATGACCGACTACAGTGGGAGCGGCAGGGACCGCGACCTCGCGGTGGTCAACTCCGGCTACGATCGGGTGGAGATCTGGGCCAACGGAGGTAATGGCATATCTGGGTCGGCGGTCCGGACCCTTCCCTCCTCAGGGGTAACTTCCTTGGCCACGGCCTCGGTCAGCGGTGCCCAGTGGCCCGACCTGGTCGCCGTCTCCGCCTCGAACGCCATATGCACTTTCTACCCCCGTCAATCGGGGGGCATCGATGCCAGTGTCAGATCCCAGTTCCCGGTCAACCACGCTCCGATCAAGGTCGTGGGGCTGGACGAGGGCTCCTCCCGTAAGGGCGTCTATGTCCTGACCTCCGGCGCCTCCGGAACCGCCCCTGCCCTCGAGCTCCACTACTATGACGGCTCCGGCGTCAGCAACGCTGACGGGAACGTCCTGCCCTCCACCGGGCAACCGGGAGAGGTCTGCGCGGGGGACGTGTCCGTCAAGGTCGTGGCCACCATCTTGGAGGGCCGCAAGTCGGTCCGGGTCACCGACCTCTCCGGCAACGCCATGGAACTGACGTTCAGCAATGAACCGACTGCCCTGTTCATCGGCAACCTGGATGACGACGGCATAAATGACCTGGCGGTGACCAATGGTAATGCGGTCAGCATCTTCAGGGGAGGAAGCGGCTTCATGGGCAAGACCGCTCCGGACAAGACCATCGCCCTGGAGCTGTCCCAGCCCCTCTCGCTGACCGGAGGGATGATCTCTGCCATCGGCAAGAACGTCCTCATCGCCGGCTGCAGTAACGGCATCCAGATCATCTACGACCCGCTCTCTTCGCATTCGTTGGAGAGGATCGGGACGGGCATATCGGGGAACAATGTCGAGGTTTCCTTCGGCCACCTCAGCCCCGCCGGGGCCAACGGAGGGATCGCCGCCCTGAACCCTGACAACGGAAGGGTCAACCTGTTCTATGTCCGCTCGTCACCGACCGTAGGGAACTGCTATGATGATGGTCCTAGCGCATCGTTGTACGTGGTGGGTCAATCCCCCACCTCCCTTGCCGTCGGTGATTTCGATGGCAACGGGAGGGACGACGCGGCGGTGGGCTCGTCCACCGGCACGGTCAAGGTGTTCTACAACCTTGGCGACGGATTCTATGTCGACACTTCGACCTCCAGCTCCTTCACTGCCGCCGGCGGGGTGGGCCAGTTGCGTTCCGCCGACCTCAATGATGACGGCCGGGACGACCTTGCGGTCGGCCTTGCTGCGAGGTCCTGGATCGGCATGTACCTGAGCAGAGGATCTTCCAGCCTGGTGTACTCGTTCGACATCCTCTCCGGCGGAAGAGCGAACGGCCTGTTCGCCGGCGACATCAATGGGGATGGACGCGACGACCTCTTGGCCTCCTCCTATCCCGCGAGGGCGGTGAGCTACTGGCTCCAGAAAGGCCTAGCCCCCACCGCGGCGATCTGGCTCTCATCGAGCAGCATCCACGAGGGCGAGTACGTGCGGTTCGACGCCTCCAACTGCACCGATTCCGCTTCCGACCTGTCCACGCTTTCATATTCCTGGAACTATGGGGACGGTGGTTCGTCGGGGTCCAGGAGCGGTCAGCACCGCTATACCAGTGAGGGAACGTATTACGGGCATCTTCTGGTCACCGACCGGTCCGGCCTCACTGACCGTAAGGACTTCAGGATAGTGGTGGACGCCGCGCCGGTGGCCTCCTTCGACATATCCAACATCAACCCGCTCAAGGGAGAGACCATCTTCCTGCAGGACACTTCCAGGGCTAATGCCAGCATCGCCTCCTGGCTCTGGGACTTCGGGGACGGGCGCACCGCCACCACCCAGGATGCCAACACCACCTATGATCTTCCCGGAGAGAAGACCATCACCCTGACCGTCATCGACCGGAACGGGGCCACGGCGTCGGTGTCCAGGACCGTCAACGTGCAGCAGGCCACCCCGAAGGTGGAGGGGATAATTGCGAACGGGGGGAAGACCAGCTTCCTCATGGACGAAGAGATATTCTTCGAGGTCCTGGCCAAGAAGGTCAACATGCCCATAATCAGGTATGCCTGGGACCTGGACTATGATGCCTCCACGGGATTCAATGAAACCCCCGGCATAACCCTCAATCAGACCACCAGGTCATACTCGTCGCCCAACGAGCATACCATCTGCGTTAGGGTCTATGACGCCAACAACTACACCGAGGAATACCTCACCATCATGATCATGAACTCCCGGCCGGTGGCTGACATCAGCGCCTTTTCCACCAAGCCGGGCAACTTCACCTTCGACGCAGGGAGGAGCTGGGACACCCCGACCGATGCGGGTTCCCTGGAGTTCCGCTGGAACTTCGGGGACGGTCAGGGTTGGACGGAATGGAGCATGGTCAGGAGCGCCCTCCATAACTACACCCAGGACGGAGCGTACACGGTCGTCCTGGAGGTCCGTGACGCTTGGAAGTACATAGGCAGCACGACCTACCGCGCGGTGGTCGACAATGCGCCCCCGGTCATCGGACTGGACGACTCCGTCCTTTCCCCCACGGCCTACCGGGGAGAGGACCTGGTCATAAATGTCAACGTGACCGACGTGTCCGCACTGAGCGAGGTCCTTCTCTACTACACCACCGGTAACGAGACCAAGGTCCTGGTGATGAGCAGGATCACCGGCACCGACACCTACGTGGCCACCATTCCCGCGGCGGACGCCAAGGACTTCCTCACCTTCTACGTCGAGGCGGTGGACGCCAGTGGGTACCGGCAGACCTCGGCGACGGTCAGCGTCGCCTTGACCGACCGTCCGGACAGCACCTGGATATACCTGCTGGGCGCTCTCCTGGGCGTCATCGCCGCCATCATCCTGCTGTACTACTGGAAGGTGACCATGGTCGTGGAGGAGGTGTTCATCATCTACCACGACGGCAACCTGATGGCCCATGAGACCAGGCGGCTGAAGCCGGGGATGGACGACCAGATCCTCAGCAGCATGCTGGTGGCGATCCAGCAGTTCGTGCAGGACTCGTTCAAGGATGAGGGATCGACCGGACTGAACCGCATGGACTTCGGGGAGAAGAAGGTCCTGGTGGAAAGGGGCGAGCGCATCTACCTGGCCGTCGTACTGCAAGGGAAGCGCGAAGGGAAGGTCCCCCAGCGAATGAGGGACACCATCTCCCGAACCGAGAGGGAGTACTCCAGCGTCCTCGACGAGTGGGACGGGGACCTCGAGAAGGTGCGGGGCATCAAGGACGAGACCGCGCCGCTGCTCCGGAACACGGTACTGGACCTCGTCCCTCAGGCCCTGTCCAAGAATGTTGCGAAGGAGGAAGCGGAGGACCTGGTGGTATGCCCGGACTGCGGCACCGCGGTCCCCGTCGATCGCCTCGAATGCCCCAAGTGCGGGGCCGCCCTGGGCGCCTCGAAGGGACCGTCCGATCTGGCCGACGATGCGGGTAGGGACCTGGCCTGAGGAGACGGGACTGAGCTGGCAACATTAATATCGGCCCCGTCTGTTTACCCAACATGGTTAGCCTGGAGAGCCTGGCCGCCGTTCTGGTCCTTTGCACGGTACTGTCCGTGCTCTCCTATCGCTTCGGCCTCCTTACCTCCAGCGGAGCGATCGCCTCGTTCGCGGTAGGCATCATCATCGGCGGCCTGGGGTCGATCGGCTGGCTGCTCACCCTCATCGTCTTCACCTTCATGGGCTTCGCGGTCACCAAGTTCCGTTTCCAGATCAAGGAGGTGAAGGGGCTCCAGGAGGGCAAGAAAGGAGAGCGCACCTACCGCAACGTCCTGGCCAACGGCCTCGCGCCGGCCCTGGTGGCCGTCCTGGCCTTCGCCACCGGCGCTCAGGACTCCGTGCTGGCGACCGTCGCGTTCATCTCCTCGGTGGCGGTGGCCGCGGCCGACACCACCGCCAGCGAGCTGGGGGTGCTGTCCGACCGAACCTACCTCATCACCACCGGAAAGAGGGTGCCGCCGGGCACCGACGGCGGCATCTCCGCGTCCGGCACCATGTGGTGCGTCCTGGCCTCGACGGTGGCGTCGGTGACCGGCTGGCTGGTGGTGTTCCAGCGGTTGGACGTCCTGGTCCTGCTGCCGGTGGCCATGGGGGTCGCCGGCTGCATGGTGGACAGCCTCATCGGGGCGACCCTGGAACGGCGCGGGCTGGTGGGGAAGCTGCACGTCAACTTCATGTCCATGGCCTTCGGGAGCGCGATGGCGGTGGCGATATACGCTCTTCTTTGACCTTGGGTGGCGGGCAAAGGAAATCCTTTTATACGGGGGGCCTATTCGGAGATTTGGTGTGACGGCCATAGCGGCGGGGATACACCCGGTCCCATTCGAACCCGGAAGTTAAGCCCGCCAACGTTCCACGCTGTACTGCGGTGCGCGAGCCCGCGGGAACCGTGGAGCGCTGTCAGCCACTTTTTATCCCTCTCATTTATCGCTAACTGTATAGCAAATTGTTTTTACAACACCCAATAATTGTCTGCCGTTCTGGTGCTCCCATGATCGTTCCGACGGAGACGCTCATACTCATCGTCGTGGTCATCATCTCGGCCGCGGTGGCATTCCTGGAGCTGCGATTTGTCCGGGACCGCAGGCGCACCAAGATCGATGCGGCGGTGGAGAAGGACGACGCGTACAACGCGGTCACCACCACCCGGGCGGTGGCCATGTCCCTGCGTCAGAACGGAAGGGACACCACCGAGGGGGACGTTCTCATCTATCAGGCGGAATCGGCCTACGGCCGGGGAGAGTTCCTCAACGCCACCGAACTGGCCGGCAGGGCGAGGAAGACCCTCATGACCTGCAAGGAGAAGGACCTCATGTCCATGCCCGCCCCTTCCGTCAGGAAGTGCGAGGAGGAGAGCACCGAGGTCCCCGCCACCCGGATCAGCAAGATGCCCGCCAATTATCTGGAATCGAAGTTCATCATCGATACCGTGGAGGGCATGGTCCCCCAGGCACCGGACGGCGTCCGGGAAGAGGCCGAGACGTGCCTGGCCAGGGCCCGCTCGTGCTTCGACGGTGAGGAGTACACCGCAGCGCTGGCCGAGGCCCTCAAGGCCAAGCGCGTCCTGGCCCCGGCAGAGCGGAGCAGGAGAACGGCCCCTTCGGAGGTCATCCGGCTGAGCCCTCCGGCCCGGACGGAGAGCGCAGCGGAGAAGGCGCCGGCCGGAGGGTCCGAACCGAGGATGTCGTGCCCCTCCTGCCACGTGGAGGTCCGGCCGGACGATGCTTTCTGCAGGAAATGTGGGACCAGGATCGGGGGATGAAGGTCGACGGCCGGTAGTGCCTGGACGGAACGGGTTCGACGTCTGCCGTTCTCAACCTTCGCACCTTATTTATATTGACTGCCTCATCCTCCAGACCATCCCATGATGCTGGTAAAGCTGGGTGGCAGCGTCATCACTGACAAGATGAACTACAGGACCCTGAGAGAGGATGTCCTCTTCAGGCTCGCCGGCGAGCTCGCCCGTTCGGAGGAGAGCGTCATCCTGGTCCATGGGGCCGGTTCGTTCGGCCACGTCATCGCCGCCCGCCACCAGCTGCAGAACGGGTATAACGATCCGTCGCAGCTCATGGCCGCGGCCCAGGTGATGGAGGACGTCCGGACGTTGAACCTGGCGGTGACCTCCGCCCTGAACCGGAGCGGCCTGCCCGCGGTGTCCCTGCCCCCCTCGGCCCTGGTGGAGCTGCGCGAGGGAAGGCTCGACCGCCTGGAGCTGGGCGTGTTCCGCCGCTACCTTGACCTCGGCATGGTCCCGGTGACCTTCGGGGACGTCGCCCTGGACAGCAGGCGGGGGCTGGGGATCTGCTCCGGCGACCAGCTCATGGAATCGCTGGCCCGGGAGTTCGCTCCCCGTCGCATCATATTCTGTTCGGACGTCGACGGGGTGTTCACCGACGATCCCGTCGTGCACCCGGAGGCGCGGATGCTGGAGGCAGTGGACCGCGAGACGCTTAGCTCGCTGCCCCGCTCCCAGCGCTGCGCCGACGTGACCGGGAGCATATTCGGGAAGATCGAGACCATGCTGAGGATCGCCGCCCACGGCGGGGATTCGATGGTCATCAACGGACTGGCACCTGGACGGCTGGCCGCGGCGCTGAAAGGTGAGAAGGTACCGGGAACGAGAGTGGTGGTGTGACATGAAGGGCATCGAACAGAGGAAGGCAGAGCACATCATGGTTACCTTGGAGGAGGACGTGGCATCGGCCCACGACTACTGGAACGACGTCAAGCTGGTGCACGATGCCCTGCCCGACGTCGACCTGGACGATGTGGACACCTCCACCGTGCTGTTCGGCCGCAAGTTGTCCTGTCCCCTCATGGTCACCGCCATCACCGGCGGGTACCCGGAGGCGGAGAAGATCAACCGCAACCTGGCGGAGGCCTGCGCCAACCTCCGCATAGGCTTGGGGGTCGGCAGCCAGCGACCTGCCCTGGAGAGGGGCGCGAGGAAGAGCTACGAGGTCGTCAAGGACTTCGACGTGCCGCTCAAGGTGGGCAACATCGGGGCGCCCCAGCTGGTGCCCCAGAAACGGAAGAGGGCGTTCGGGACGGACGATGCCCACAAGGCCATGGAGATGATCGACGCCGACCTCCTGGCCATCCATCTCAATTTCCTACAGGAGATCGCCCAGCCCGAGGGCGACACCCGGGCCAAGGGCTGCTACGACGGGATACGCTCACTGTCGAGGGAGCTACCCATCATCGTCAAGGAGACCGGGGCGGGCATTTCCCGCCGGGTCGCCCAGCGCCTCAAGGGCATCGGGGTCCAAGGCCTGGACGTGGCCGGGGCGGGGGGGACCAGCTTCTCCAAGGTGGAGGGGTGCAGGGCCGCCCGCAAGGGCGACCGCAGGTGCGAGCGCATCGCCGATACCTTCGCCGAATGGGGCATCCCCGCCCCGGTGTCGGTGATGTGGGCGGACGTGGGCCTGCCGATCATCGCCAGCGGAGGGATCCAGAACGGACTGCAGGCGGCCAAGGGCATCGCCGTGGGAGCGGACTGCGCGGGCGTGGCCAGGGCGGTCCTCAGGGACGCCCTGGAATCGTCCAAGGCAGTGGAGGAGCGCCTCGCCCTGATCATCGAGGAGATGAGGATCGCCATGTTCCTCACCGGCTCGAGGGACGTCAGGGAGCTGGGAAGGGCCGAGCATATCATCACCGGGGCCACGGGGGAGTGGGCCGGTTGCGAGCGGGAGATTTGACCATGGATGTGATGAAGGAGATAACCAGGAGAGCGAAGATCATAGACGGGCAGGTGATGTCGTACCTCCAGGGCGGGGACGACAAGAAGCTGATGATGGCCGTGAGGCACTATCCCGTGGCCGGCGGGAAGCGGCTCCGGCCGATGATGGCCAAGGTGATCGCCCAGGCCGTCGGCGACGCCGAGGACAAGGCGGTACCGTTCGCCTGCGCCCTGGAGATCATCCACAACTTCACCCTGGTCCACGACGACGTCATGGACAACGACAGCATGCGGCGCGGCCGCCCGGCGGTGCACGTCCTGTTCGACATGCCCACCGCCATCATCGCCGGTGACGCCCTGTTCGCCCGGGCGTTCGAGATCATCACCGACTCCGAGGTGCCGCCGGAACACATCAACCGGCTGGTGAAGATCACCGCCCACACCGTGTGGCTGATCGCCGAGGGCCAGCAGGATGACATGGACTTCGAGAACATGCCAGTGGAGAGCGTGTCCATCGACGACTACCTGGCCATGATATACAAGAAGACCGCGGTGCTGTTCGAGTGCGCGGCGGAGGGCGGAGCGCTCATCGGCGGCGGGACCGAGGAGCAGATCACCAGGATGAAAGATTACGCCCGCCTCATGGGAATGGGCTTCCAGGTGTGGGACGACATCCTGGCCCTGACCGGGGACGAGAAGACGCTGGGGAAGCCGGTGGGGAACGACATCCGCAACGGGAAGCGGACGCTGATCGTGCTGCATGCCCTGAGCGCCATGGATAAGGCCGACCCCAAGCGAGCCAAGCTGCTGAAGACGCTAGGCAACGAGAAGGCCTCTCCCCAGGAGATCGGGGAGGCCATCCAGATACTGCACGACTGCGGGAGCATCGACCACGCCCGAAAGACCGCGGCCGACTACGCGGCCAGGGCCAAGGATCAGCTGGAGTGCCTCCCGCCCAGCGTGGAGCGGGCATTCCTCAGCGGGGTCATCGATTTCGCGGTGGGCCGCAAGGTCTAGCACTCGATGCCCTGGGCGGTCAGCCGAAAGTCCGCCTCCAGCCCCTCGGGGAGGTGGCGCGCCTTCATGAGGACCGCTCTCCTCCGCCCGCCGGGGCCGGCCTTGTCGACGCGCACGATCATCTTGGCGTTGTGATGCAGGGCATGCCCTCCCAGCGCCTCGAACGTCCCTGTATCGACATCGGTATACACCTGCGAGGTCGCCACCACCGCCATGGACTTCTCCCTCGCCAGGTTGGTCAGCTTGGTGGATTGGCCGGCCAGGGACTTACGGTCCCCGCGATCCTCCTCCCGGCTGGTCAGCCGGTAGTGCATGCTGATGGAGTCGATGATGATCATCCCCACGTCCACGTTGCTCTGGGCCAGCTTGATGGCCTTGTCCACCATCCGCTCCTGCTCGTCGAAGCTGCTGATGGCCGAGAACAGTATGTTCTTCACCACCGTTTCGAAGTCGGGACCGGAGATCTGCCGCAGCCGGTCCATGGACACTCCCTCGGTGTCGATGTAGATGACCTTCTTCCCGGCCTTCGCCATGTCCCTGGCCAGCAGCAGGCAGAGGGTGGTCTTCCCGGTGCCCGATTCACCGTACAGGAGGGTCATGCAGCCTGCCTCCACGCCGCCGTCAAGCATGGCGTCCAAGGCGCCGCATCCGAAGGGGAGCTTGTCCATGTCGTTTAAAAAAGTGTTCCATTATGATAATCTTTCTCTAGGACCCGGCACGGGGCAGGTTTCCGCCTCCCGACCCTTGAACCTGAAGATGGCCACCCCGCTCAGGGCGAAGAGCAGGGCGAGCAGTGGAAGGGCCGCGTCGTAGGAGCCGGTGACGGCCACGATGGCCCCCACGGCGACCGGGCCCAGGGCCCCCAGGCCGTTGGAGAGGCCGTTCTCGATGCCGGTGGCCGAGCAGGTCAGGCGGGAAACGCAGCATCCCTGAAGCAGGGTGGCCACGTTGGGACCGAGTATCGCTATGAAGAAGAACAGCACGGTCAGGGCGACGATGGTCTCCTCCCTCCCGGGGAGCAGCAGCAGCGACACCATCATCACCGCCCCGGCCATCAGGAAGGAGGCGGTCACCAGGGACCTCCGGCCGGTGCGGTCGCTGAGGTACGAGCCGGCGAAGAGGCCGGCGATATAGCCGACATAGGGGACGGCGGCGGCCCAGACCAGCTCGTCGGCCGAGAAGCCCCGGGCCATTATCAGGAAGGTGGGCAGCCACAGGGCGAGACCCCAGAAGGCGATGGACCACAGGGAATGGGCGAGGGTTAGGAGAAAGAGCCCCCTGATCCTAACCGCCTCTCTGAGATTGACGGAAACGAGGTCGAGATTGGCCTTCAGGGTCTTCTTCTCGCAATCGGGCGGCCCCTCCGGCGAATCCCTGAGCCACAGCAGGATGGGGGCCAGCAGGACGAAGCCTGTGGCCCCCAAGGCGATGAACATGATGTTCCAAGAGGCGGCCATCATCAGGGGGATGAGCAGCAGGGGGGAGAGGATGTTGGCCAGGGCGATGGCCGAGTAGTACATGGCGTTCATCCTCGACCTCCGCTCCGGGGGCGTCCACGCCTGGGTTATCTTCCCGGCGGAGGGGAAGACCACTCCCTGGGCCATCCCCAGCGTTGTTCGCAGGAGGACGAACGCCGCGTAGATCATGCCCACCACGCCCATCAGTAAGGTCACCACCGACCATGAGAGCACCGCGAGGAGCAACCCCTTCTTCGGCCCGTAGCAATCGGCCAGGGGGCTGATGAGCACGTTGGCCAGGCCGTATCCCAGCAGGAACACCCCCAGCAACAGGCCGCCCAGCGCTCCGGTCTGCTCCTCGGTCCACGCGAAGTCCTCGGCGATGAACGGCAGGGCAACGGAGATGGAGACCCGGGCAAGGTAGGCCGCAAGGACCGTCACGAACAGGATGGCCGCGATCCTGGCCCCCTGTCTTCTGCGCGCCTCGCCTGCTTCCATCGCCCCATATAGGGTCGGGCGTCCGTCCTTATACCTTACTGGGCGCAGCGTACGGTTAGTGGCAACGAATGTTGAGAGGCGGGGTGGTCATGCTGTTCATGGAAGCCTGCGAGGTAGATCACGAGAACGCGGAGGGGCAGGCATCGGGCCTGTTCCCCCACCCGGTCGTCCGGGAGGGACAGGAGAGGTTCCTGGAGGACGCCCGCATGTGCATGGCCCACCGAACGCATCTGCTGGCCCACGCCCCCACCGGGCTGGGGAAGACCGCGGTGGCCCTGACCGCGGCGGTAGAGACCGCGGTGGCGTCCGGGGGAGTGGTGCTGTTCATGACGTCGAGGCAGAGCCAGCATGCCATCGCCATCGAGACGCTGAGGGCGATCTGGAGGAAGGAGCGCATCGGGGTGGTGGACCTCATCGCCCGGGAGGACATGTGCCTGGCCGCCCGCAACGGAGGCCGGGTGCCGTGCTCCCGGGGCCACCGCTGCTTCTTCTCCCGGGACCCTGACGGAAAGCAGGGGCTGATGCTCGACTACCCTCTGCACACCCAGGAAGCGATGCGGCTGTGCCTCCGGGCGGGCCTGTGCCCCCACCGGGTGGCGCTCCGGGCGGCGTCCGAGGCCAGGGTGATCGTGGCCGACTACAATCAGATGTTCGGCCGGGGACCCAACCTCCTGCAGCGGCTGGGCCGCCGGGAGGGGGACGCCATCTTGGTGATCGATGAGGCCCACAACCTCCCGTCGAGGGTCATGGGGGCCGGCAGCGGCCACCTGACCGCCGCGGCCCTCAGAAGGGCAAGGGGAACGTCGGCGCTCCGACACTTCACCGAGGACCTGGACATCATCGGCGAGGTGTTCGAACGGCTGGTGAAGAAGGGGGCCGAACACATACGGGCCTCCGACCTGGACGACCCCCTCAAGGCCTCCTGCGGAGTTGACGCCGGAGGGCTGGCAGAGGAGATCGAGGTGGCCTCCTCCGGAGAGGACGGGTTGGAGGGCGTGGCGGACTTCCTGCATGCCTGGAGCGCTCCCGAGGAGGTGACGGTGAGGTACCTTGACGGCGACCCCGCCCGCCTGCACGTCAGCCTGATCGATCCCTCTCCGGTGACCGCCCCGGTGCTGTCCAGGGTGCGCTGCGCCCTCATCATGAGCGGCACGCTGCATCCCCCGGAGATGTTCGCTGACCTGCTGGGAGCGAGGAACGCGGTCTGCCGCAGCTATCCATCCCCTTTCCCGGAGGAGAACCGCCTGGTGCTGGCCACCGGCAAGGTATCCTCCCGGTACCGTTCCCGGGGGCAGGCGATGTACGCTTCCATAGCGGAGGAGATCGCCAGGTGCGCGTACAAAGTTCCGGGCAACGTCGCCGCGTTCTTCCCCTCCTACGAGTTCATGGGCCACGCCGAGGAGATGCTGAACGGCATGATCGGTGACCGCAATGTCCTGGTCGAACGCCGGGAGCACGGAAAGAACGAACGGGACGCCCTCCTGCACCGGTTGAGGGAGGGGAGGAACATGCTGCTGGCAACGGTGAGCGGCTCCTTCGCCGAGGGGGTGGACTTCCGGGACAACCTGCTGAGCGCGGTGATCGTGGTCGGCCTTCCCCTCTCTCCTCCCTCCAGGGAGATGGAGGCGATGCTCCATCGCATGGGCGCCAGGTACGGCGCCCGCAAGGCCGACCTGTACGTCCAGGTATACCCGGCGGTGTCTAGGGTGCTGCAGGCGGCGGGGCGGGCCATCCGATCGGAAACGGACCGCGCCGCGGTGGTCCTGATGGACGACCGCTACCTCGTCCCCCAGTTCAGGAAGGCTTTTCCCTCCGACTTCCAGATCGACCGGGAGGGGGACCTCGCGGAGAGGGTGGAAGAGTTCTTCGCCCGATTATAAATCATGTATATCTATAATATATAATAATTAGAAATAGAAAGATTTATAAGGGGGTCGCTCAACTAATAACATCAGATACGGGGGATATTAATAGTGAACAGAAAGATCATACTGAGCCTGGCAACGACCTTTGTAATGGTTCTCAGCGTTACCGCGGTGCTCTACATGGGGCAGCCGGGAACGGAGCCGCAGGGGGCCCCTTCCGCGGACATGGCCGACCTGAACCTGCCGGACGAGCTGGGGGCGCCGTCCCTGGGCTCCGTGCCGGTCGTGCTGGAAGAGCATCAGTCCGCCACGGGCGATGAGGGGTGCGGAGAACCTGAGGCGGATGAACAGCCTACCGCGGACTGCGATGACGAGGTGGAGGTGCCGGACGCTGGATGCGGCCAGGACGATGACCTCGGTGACGATGACGTCCCGACGGAGGACGAGCCGGAGCAGGACGACGAGGACAAGACGGGCTGCGACGGAGATGACGATCAGCCCGACGTACGGGAGCACAGGGGATGCCACGACCAGGAGGGGCGCGACCGCTCTGACCGGGGAGGGCACCATGACCTCTGCGGGGAGAGGGGCGATCATCACCACCAGCCCGGCCATCGCGACCGCCAGTGCGACGGCCACGGTCCGGGGTACCGGAGCGGGCCAGGCCCCCGCCGCTGATCGACCTTGGCCCATCAAGGGGCTTCCGGCCCCTCCTTCTTTTCTCTTTCTGGCATCTCGCCTTCCTGCAAGCCTTATCTATCCCCATGCCATCTCGCGTTCCATGGAGATCGTCCACCGCGGGGCCGAGGCCGAGATACGCCGGGGGTGCTGGCTGGGCCGCGAGGTCATCATCAAGAGCAGGGTGCCCAAGAACTACCGGCACGCCGACCTGGACCGCTCCCTCCGGGCGTCGAGGACGCGCAACGAGGCCCGCCTGCTCCACGAGGCCAGGCAGCTGGGGGTGCCTACGCCGATCATCTACGACATCGACGGGGTCACCGCCGAGATCACCATGGAGGACATCAGGGGGCGTCGGGTCAAGGACGAGCTGCGCGACGCGTCGGGGGAAAGGGTCGATGAGCTGTGCCGGGAGATCGGCCGACTGATCGCCCTGCTGCACCGCGGGGGCATCGTTCACGGCGACCTCACCACTTCCAACATGATCGTGGCCGACGGGCGGATGTGGTTCATCGACTTCTCCCTCGGGGCCAGGGGGGCTATGCTGGAGGAGATGGGCGTGGACCTGCATCTCCTCAAGGAGGGTTTCCAGTCCGCCCATTCCACCATCCTCGACCGGTTCCCGGTGATCCTGGGATCCTACGGTCAGCACTTCGAGCGGGCTCCCGAGGTCATCAAGAAGATGAGGGAGATCGAAGGGCGGGGGCGGTACACCTGAGGATCACCCTGGTCACCTCCAACCTCGGCAAGCTGGAAGAGTTCCGCTCGGCGCTCGCTCCCCTGGGCTGCGAGGTCGTCCACTCCGTCGAGGATTGCGACGAGATCCAGGCCGACACGCTGGAGGAGGTCGTGCGGTCCTGCCTCGACCAGCTGCGGGACAAGGGCTTGGAGAACATCGTCATCGATGATTCCGGCCTCTTCGTGCACCCCCTGAACGGCTTTCCTGGAGTGTACTCGTCCTACGCGCTGAGGACCATCGGCATGGACGGCATTCTTCGGCTCCTCGACGGGGCGGAGGACCGCTCGGCGCATTTCGAGTGCTGCGTCGGGGCGAGCATCGGCGGAGAGATGTTCACCGCCTCCGGACGGTGCGAGGGCACCATCGCCCTCTCCCCGTCGGGCACCGGGGGGTTCGGTTTCGATCCCATTTTCCTGCCGTCTGGTTTTTATCGGACTTTCGCCGAAATATCAATAACTGAGAAGAATAGTATCTCTCACCGCGGGAAGGCCGTGCAGGCGTTCTCTAAAGAACTCAGGAGAAGGCTCGATGAAGCTCAAAGGTAGAAGGATCATGGTCACCGGTTGCGCCGGGTTCATCGCCAGTCACCTGGCGGACGAGCTGCTGGCGCGGGGCAATGAGGTAGTAGGGGTGGACAATCTCTCGGCCGGAAAGCGGGAGTTCATGTCCGGCATGCTCAGCAACGAGCGCTTCACGTTCGTGGAGGGGGACCTCCTCACCATGGACCTCGCCCGGGCGCTCGACGGCATCGAGGTCGTGTGCCACCTCGCCGCCAACCCCGACGTTAGGCTGGGGGCGAAGAACACCCACATTCATTTCGAGCAGAACATCGAGGTCACCTACCGGCTTCTGGAAGCGGGCAAGGACAGCGGGGTGAAGGACATCCTGTTCCCGTCCACTTCCACGGTGTACGGGGAGACGGAGGTCATGCCCACCCCCGAGGACTACGGACCGCTGCTGCCGATCTCGGTGTACGGAGCGTCCAAGCTGGCGTGCGAGGCTCTCATTTCGTCGTACTGTCACACCTTCGACCAGAACGCTGTGATCTACCGATTCGCCAACGTGGTGGGCACGAGGTCGACGCACAACGTGCTCCATGACTTCATCCGCAAGCTGCGCGAGGACCCCCACCACCTGGAGATCCTGGGGGCCGAGCCGGGCACCATCAAATCTTACGTCCACGTCAAAGACTGCGTCAGCGGCATGGTGGCCGGGGCCGAGGGGGCCAGGGAGCAGGTGGAGATCTACAATATCGGCTCCCGGGACTGGATGACGGTCAAGGACATCGCCGACATCGTGGTCGAGGAGATGCGCCTGCCGGACGTGGAGTACCGGTGGACCGGGGGGGTCAAGGGCGGCAGGGGCTGGGTCGGGGACGTCAAGAAGATGCTGCTGGCGGTGGACAAGCTGGAAGCTCGAGGCTGGGAACCGAAGCTGGGCAGCAGGGAAGCGATCCGCCGGGCGGTGCAGGAGATCCTGGCCTAGAACATCCCAAGCAAGCTGGTGGACGTCTTCCCGGTCACATCGATGCATACGAGGTACTCGGAGAGCACGGTCCAGCCCCCGTCCGCAGTGGTCGGCTCGGACTTCGCCGGCAATCCCCCGGCATAGGGGAACCCGGTGGTATCGATGACCATCCAATAGCCATGCTCGTCGATCAGGTAGCTCATCCGGTACTCCGAGACCTCCATCCCGTAATAGGAGGCGATGGACCGTTCCGCCTTCAGAAGGTCGCTCTCGGTGGTCCCGATGAACACGGTGGGGAAGGCGTGCTCGCGAATGATGTTAACCCTGGCGCTCCCTCCCAGCCCGTCGATGATGCTGCTGATGACGAGGGCGTGGTCCTCGCAGTCACCGCTCCTCATCCCCATGGTCTCCCCGGTCGACTGCCAGTAGTCGCCGGAAGCCTCGGCCTGGTAGGCGATGTTGTTCTTGGTCCACTCGAACGCCTCGGCCACCTGGAGCAGGTTGTACCCTCCGGGGAACCTCTTCTGGATGTCCTCGACCACCGTGTCCACGGCCTTCTGGTCGATCCGTTCATTCACCCGATTATAGTACTCCCGGTGATTGTAGCTGGTGTTCGCCCCGTAGGATGATGTCAGCGCCTGCACGCGGACGCTGTTGGGAGTGCTGGGCATGGACCCGGAATCGTACCACAGGGTCTCCCCGGCATTGGAAACGGCCGCCCCCACGATGATCTGGTACTGCCTGTTGCCCGCCTCCGGGGCGCCGAAGATGAGAAGGCCGAGGGATCCGCTTTGGCCGCTGGCGATGGTCACGCTGCAGTTCCGTTGGTACGTTTCGCCGTCCACCCACCTCAGCCCGAACGAGTACACGAACATCGAGCCAGGGTTCCGGTTCTCGATCTTGAGCTGCAACGCACCCCCGTATCCGGCGTAGATGTCCTCGGTGATGTTCCAGTAGAGGTTCATGTTCCCGGCGGCGATGGGGGCTTGTGTCAGTTCGCCAGGGATGGTGGTGTTCGGCAGCTTGGCCATGGGCGTCAGCGGTTCTACGAGCTCGTTGCTCTGGAAACCGACCGAGCCGCCGGCGTCATCGGCGATGACCAGGGCGTAGAAGCCGGCCCCTATCAGGATGACCACCATTATGACCACCGCAGCGATGACGCCCGCCCCTCTCATCCGGACTTCATGAGCTAGGGGTCTTAAAGCCTTTCCTGGCAGGTTATCAGCGGGACTGGGGCGTTTCCGGTGCCGAGGGAAGTTTTATTGATGGGGTCGCCTTACACCGGTCCACGGGTCTGTGGGGTAGCTTGGTCCATCCTTGGGGCTTTGGGAGCCTTAGACCCCGATTCAAATTCGGGCAGACCCACCATTCACTTCAACTTTTTTCCAGGAGTTACGATCTTTTTCTTATCTGAAAATTTGATTTCCTGAGAAAGGAGTCTATTATTCTTTGTGCATACCGAGTCCACACTGATGGCCATTCAGATAACGCCACCATGTTGGATTTCTATAACCACTTTGCCATTGACGAGTCCTTTTGACAGATCCATAAGGGCCTCCGGAACCTCCTCGAGGGAGATGCATCTGTCGATGACCGGCTGGAGCTTTCCCTTTTCGATCAGCTCGAGCAGGAACTTCAGGTCCCTCTTGTTGTCCACTTTCATCGGGTTGATGCCCATCTTCTTCCTGCTGGCAACGGAAACCAATGGCCCCAAGAGCATCGCCTGGAATATGGCATATCTCGAGCCGCCCACCAGCACGAAGATGCCGTGGGGTGCCATGACGCGCCTGTAATCGAAGATAGACCTCTGAGAGGCCGTGTCTAGGATGAGATCATATCTCTCCTCGCCTCTTGTGCAATCCTCCTGAGCGAAATCGATGACATGATCGGCGCCGACGGCGCGAAGCATACCGAGCTTCCTAGCGCTGTCCACCCCCGTAACTTCTGCCCCGTAATATTTGGCGATCTGCACGGCGAACGTGCCCATCCCTCCGCCCGCCCCGTTCACCAGTACCTTTTGCCCCTTCATGAGAGGTCGTTTTCCGCGTAAACCCTGAAGGGCGATCTTGGCCGCCTGGGGGAGGGTGGCGGCATCTTTGAAGGAAATGCTATCCGGTTTCTTCATCAGCGCGTGTTCAGGTACGGCCACATACTCTGCAAAAGCGCCGAAGCCGTACGTGAACAGGTCTCCGAAGACCGCATCGCCTTTTTTGAATTGCTTGACGTTCTTTCCTACCTCCTCGACCCGCCCTCCGACATCCGATCCAGGTATCCTGTGGCGTGGTTTTAATGGACCGCTGATCCTGGCCGAGAATGCACCGCTCAGTATCTCAGCATCGGCCGCGTTGAGCGACGAAGTATGGACCCTAACCAGTACCTGGTCGTCCAGGGGGACCGGCCTCTCCACATCCTCGATCCGGAGAGTGTCGGGCCGGCCGTATCTGTCGCATACGATAGCTTTCATGGTACGTTGGTAAATTAGACATTATAATCACCTACCACTGCTATAACCACATTGCCTCTTTTGTGACCTTGGTCGACATACCTGTGGGCCTCCACCACACCGTCCAACGGATAAGTTCTATCGATGATCGGTCGTATCTTTCCTGCTCCCGCGAGCTCCTTTAGAAAGTTGAGGTCGTCGTTCGATTCCTTTGTGAGGGCCCATGTCGATAGGAAGATACCGTCCTTCCCCAGGGACCTCTTGCATCCCGATCTCTTGAGCTTACGAACGGTATCGAAGATGATGTCATAGGTTTCACCGGTCTTTATGAAATCTTTTTTGGTGTAATCTATCACCTCATCCGCTCCGATGGACCCCACAAGATTGAGATTCTTACCACTGCAGACCCCCACCACATGAGCCCCGAAGTACTTCGCCAGCTGCACCGCATAGGTGCCCACGGAACCGGACGCACCGTAGATGAGCACCTTATCTCCCTCCTTGATGCGCCCCGACCGGAGTATCTGCAGGGCGGTCATCCCCCCGATGGGAATGGCGGCCGCCTCTCTGAAGGATATGTTGGATGGTTTCATGCCCACCATATTCCTTCCCCTCTCGGGTATGCAGACAAATTCAGCGTTTGCGCCGAACCTCAATCCAGTTGTCGTCCCGAAGACACGGTCTCCCTCCCGGAACGACCTGATATCCTTGCCCACGGCCTCAACGATCCCTGCAAGCTCATGGCCAGCGATCCTCTTCAGCTTGTAGCCCATAAGGGCTGTCATCGGGCCCATTACTATTCTGGGCATCCTCCTTGAGATGGCATCCCCGAAGGTCACCGTCGAAGCGTGGACCCTGACGAGCATCTCGTTGTCACGGGGGGACGGTTTCTCCACTTCCCTCAGCTCCAGAACCTCTGGCGGTCCGCTACCGGTAACCACGATGGCTTTCATGAAAGCCCCCTCGTTTCCGATCTCATGGTCGAAGCCATCTCAGTTCCCTGCCGTCGCGCATGGGGAGGCCCGAGGCCACTTCCACGCTACCCATACGATCAGGGACAGAAGAACGATCTCCACGGCCGAACCGTACAGATAATAGGCATTGATCTCCCCCATTGCCATCCCAAGCGCGAGCAGAACAAGGAAAACTCCCAGGCCGATGTTCGCATACCGGTTTGGCTTCGCCGGCAGCGCCAGGGACAGGAGGACCATTATGATCGGGGCCGTCATCAGCATCAAGCTCAACAGCATCCAGGTTCCGGTGATCTCGAAAACCCACACTCTACCTGCCAGTATCCCCTCGATCAATCCCGGTTGGTAGAATCCTATAATATCCACGTAGATGTACATGAACATCACCGTGGCCCACAGTCCCGCCAACTTGACCTGCGTAGGAATCCTCTGATCCTCAAAGACCGGCGCGGACCTCACGCCTTGGCCCTTCATGTTCTTCTTCTCATATATGCCAGTTCGCATCGTCCGATCATGTTCCACTTTATCACCCGGCGATCTTCGCCAATTATTGAATATTCGAAAAACTACAAGCAAATTGAGCCATACATGTATTATAGTTTAAATAATGGAAAAAGTAATTTTGAATATGGTCACATGAGAACGCTCACCCTGGAGATCGAGCCTTTCGAGACAGTGAAAGAGGAAATGGCCGAGACCTTCACCCATGTCCGTTCCTACGGAATACTCGAAACCCTGAAGATGGACTACCAGGAAGGCATATGCATCGAGATCATGGAGTTCACTCTGAAAGAGGGTGCATCAATCCACAACATCAGTACAGTAGGCAACATGGAGATCCTGAGCGTTCTGAAGTCTGTCGACAGCAAGCATACTTGCCTCATCAGATACACGGAGCCTGAAGGGTCCAAGGGACAGTTCCAGGATTCCGACTTGGGTCTGGTCCACACGATACCAACAATCATCTCACCTGAAAAGTTCATAATCAGCATGATGGGAGAGCAGGAGAACCTGTCGAATTTTGTTGATATGATGAAGAACGTCGGCACGATACGGAAGATGAGCTTCCGGAGGGCCGCATACCATAAGGCTGACATACTCAATGTTCTGACCGAAAAACAGAGAGATGTGATGGTGGCAGCATTCAAGAACGGCTACTATGAATATCCTAAAAGGATCAGCAGCAAAGCACTAAGCCATAAGGTCAATATTAGCAAGCCCACCCTGTTGCAGCACATGAGGAAGGCCGAGGGTCGGATACTCCGGGAGGTGATGACGGGGTACCAATGACTCCGGGAAAGAAATGCTAGGATGACTTTAGATTTTCAGTTTACTGGCTGAACGGGTAACGGGTCCGGGCAGACCAACCATCTTTTCTATCCCGATGCAACTTAATAAAGTGCGGGAGCGAAACATTTTACCATCAAGAATCATGCTGAAACCGTTGAGCGTCTGCCGGGAGGAGGCTGTGAAGCACTATAGCGTCATCGTGGTCGGTGGCGGGCCAGGAGGCTCATCGGTCGCGGGACATCTAGATCTCGATCATTTGAGCGACGGTGCCCTAATGATAGAAAAACTGGATGATGGTAAATTCAACAGGTACAACCAGATGTGCGGCGAAGGCATCAGCCGCCGGGGGCTCGCTGAAGCAGGCTTAGAACGCGCAGACCTGCAAAGGAACGCCGTGACCAAGGCCGTGGAGCACTGGCCAGACGGGATAACGCTCTCATCGGACATCAATGGCTCGATCATCGACCGAGGCAAGCTCATAGCGTGCTTACGAAAGCCGTTCGTCTCATCCGGCGGAGAGATGGTGAACGGAACGGTATCGAGGGCGCGGCGAACCAACGGGGGCTATGTCGTGGAAAGCTCCGAGGGAGCGTTCTCGTGTAGGTACCTTGTCGGCGCGGATGGGGCACATTCAATCATCAGAAGGATGGTTTTTGACGTCGAGCCATCTACTTACATGCGGGTGATCCAGTACCTGGTCGATAGACCGATGGAGAACGAACTCCACTTCACTTTCGACCAGAGATACATGGGTAAGTATCGATGGGAGTTCCCCTCCGGCAGGCATACCAAGGTGGGCTTTCCCGAAGGAACTGACGAGGCGCCGAGGGATGCCGTGGACACGCACAGGCGGGCCATACCCATTGGCCGTCCAGATAAGATCGTGGACGGTGGCGCATGCCTTGTCGGGGATGCCGCCTGCCAGGCCAATCCGATCACCTTTGGCGGCATCCGTAACTCGCTCGCCGCCGGACGCATGGCCGCAGACGCGATTAACCATGGGAATATTGAAGATTACCAATTGAAATGGGAGCGTTCTCCTCTTGCCGACAGTACGTTCTTGGATGTGTTCAATCGGCTGAGATGGAAGACCAACGAGGAGCTCGCCATGTTAGTCAAGCCTCTCAGGTACGGGCCCAATGTAAGCGCCATCATGAGGGAGCTGATGAACTGTGACGACTTCCGGACGTTCTACCGCGGTTTCGTCAGAAAGATGGAGAATGGCTGGTAGCCTTTACGATGGAATGAGGTTCAAATTCCACTTTGTCCATACGTCCTGGCAGATTGGACGCTTTCAACAGGTACAAATGGGAGAGCTATTTTCGTTTTTTAGAAATTTTTCATTTTTGCCCCCATAAGGTCGGGTCAGAGAGTTTCCCCGATGGCCTGTGAGACCTGCATAATAATTTCTTGGAATCGTCCGTCTGGCCAGGATGATGTTGTGACTTCGGGCAATCCTACCACAAACCATATCCAGATATCTCGAACTTTGGATCAATAGGGCCTTTTTCGTGCGCTATTGAATATGGCCGCCCCATCTGAACTTCCCTCAACTTGATAAAAAAGGATGGGGGTTTCACCCCCTATGTATGACTGAGCATCTCAGCTCTCTTCTCATCAACATTAGTTGGGGTGTCGAAACCCTTGACGATGAGCCATGATGCGAACACCATCTCCTGGACCGCGATCGGAAGAGCCAAGAGAGTGGTGGCGTCAAACGAGCTTGTGTCGGTACCAAACACCCCCATTGCTCCATATATCAGGATGCAAACACCTCCCACTATGCCCCACGTTGATAACCACCGTGGCACTAGCTTTGATCGATAGAGTCCGTAGTTTAGTGTCAGTCCTCCAATCCCCAGGAATATCAGCGTCCCGAATATCAGAGACCATTCGCGTAACGAGATCAAAGACGCGCCCATGGATAAGGCTCTTGTTTCATCCAGTCGTCCAGCTGCATAGTCCTGCCCTGCAGACAGCATATAAAGGAGAGAAACTGCGCTGGCGACGATGAAGATCGCTTCCACAAGCCTAATCCCAGCATATGCCGTTCCGAGGCCATCGACACGTTTTCTGAGGATAGGCAGCATTAGAACCCCGATGGCGACCACTGAGATGGCCAGGATGATCTCGAGCACTGATGCTATCACCATATTGTTCCCGGTAGCGGACAGCCTGAGGATATAATCGGAACCCTCAAGGGCCGACCCTAAGAAGGGCGCGCTTGCCAAGGAAGCTGCGGTGGCAATAATGAACAACGCCCCCACGATCGCTGCGGTCTTTCTGTGGCATCTTTCTGTCATGTCATCACTCAGGTCATATTCCTGAGATGACGGAGCGTGAGAAAAATAGTTAGTTTTTGAGCCATTCATATATGGCACTATATATACTATTTACCATCATCATGCCCATATGCCGATGCGGAAAGTGATCGTCGAGATAGAACCCTATGAGACCACTAGAGAAGCTCAACGGTCGCTGTTCACTCACATCCACTCCTACGAGGTCCTAGAGGTCCTGAAGATGGACCACGAGAAAGGGCTATATGTCGATCTTATCGAGTGCATCCTGAAGGAGGGTGTTTCGATCGATGAGCTTACTTCCATCGGCAACATGGACATCCTCAGTGTGATCAGGTCAGAGGGCGACAAACATATTTGCTTGGTTCTGGGACACGAATCGGATGAGGCCAATGAAAGGTTCAAGGGCTTGGAGCTAAACCTCATCTACACTGCCCCCAGCCTGATATCTGAAGACCGGATCATTGTCAGCTTTATCAGCAGTCAGAGGGACATGGCGAGGTTCGTTGAAGTGGTGAAAGCCCACATAGGTAAGGTTGTCAAGATGACCTTCAAACAGTCGACCTACGAGAAGAAGGACCTCCTTACCTTGCTGACCGATAAGCAGCGGGAAGTAATGGCCGCCGCCTACAAGCATGGCTACTACGACGTCCCCAGGATGATCAGCAGTGAAAAATTGGCGGAGAAGGTGAGCATCAGCAAACCGACCCTCATCGAGCATCTGAGGAAGGCAGAAAGAAGGATCATAAATGAAATATTGGCTGGCTCTCCGGAACTGAACAAATAGAACGAGCACCTGCTCCGAAGATATTACGAAGGCTGGATCAACTCGATCTTTCTGAGATCATTTCATTGAATGGCGATAATTATCTTTCCTTTAACATTGCCCTCTGCATAATATCGGAACGCTTCAGCCACATCGCTTAGGGGATATCTCTTGTCGATGACCGGCGCGACCTTTCCAGATTCTACGGCGTCGGAGAGCAGGGTAAGGTCAAGAGGATTAGGTTTGTAGACAAGTAATGTTACCTTCCGTTTCCCGAGGGCCCACGGGCCGAGGAGCAGGGACTGAAAGACCGCGCCTCCCGAACCCCCAATGAGAACGCAGATGCCTTTGGGAGCCAACGCACGCTTGTATTCAAAGACCGATCGATGGGATACAATATCGATGATCAGGTCGTACTCCCGTCCCATCCTGGTGAAATCTTCTGCACCATAATCGATAACATGGTCCGCGCCTATTGAAAGAAGCATGTCCAGTTTCTCCACCCTGTCCACACCCGTCACTTCTGCTCCGTACGATTTCGCAAGCTGGACCGCGAAGGTGCCCACGCCCCCTCCTGCACCGTTTATCAAAACCTGTTGACCAGATCGGATCTTTCCTTTGTCCCTCAGGCCCTGTAAAGCAAGACCTCCTGCTTGAGGTATTGCTGCTGCTTGTTCGAACGACAGGCTACTCCTTTTCAGCGATAACGACGTTTCTCTGGCACAGACGAATTCTGCGAAACCGCCCCAGCCGTCTCGGGAGATGTCTCCGAAAACCTCATCACCGGGTCGAAAGCTTGTGACCTTTCTGCCCACATCTTCAACCGTTCCAGCTATGTCACATCCAAGTATCTTATGAGGGGGCTTCAACCGGCCTCCCAGATTGATATGCCCCCTACCGCTAAGAAGCTCCCAATCCCATGAGTTAATGGATGCGGCACGGACCTTGACCAAAACCTCGTTCGTCTTCGGGGTAGGTCTTTCCAGATCTTGTTGTTGTAGGACATCTGGAGGTCCATAACTGGTCCATACACCAGCTTTCATCCACCATCTCCATTTGGCTCGATCGATTTGGAATATGAGATGCCCACTTGATAAGTAATATTTGCCTTCTGGTGATTCGTCAGGCTGCATTAGTCGGCCGTTAGGTACGGCACGGCCACCTTAGGAGCCATCGGCCCAGGATCAGTAGCTCACTCATCCATTATGCGAAGGCCCATTGGGCCATATCGCCCACATATGGGGCCATCCCGATGAACATAGGCCCAATTCTCTCCTTCTCCACACATATCGATAGGCTTCCACTACCCATTCTAGAGAATTGCGCCGGTCCATGATCGCTATGAGCTTTCCTGCTTGACCAGTTCATTGAGACCGGTCAGATCTGCGGTCTTCTCGCTCAGCGTGTCTGGCGGAGGCATGTCCATCGTATCGCCACGGCGCCGAGAGTTCCGCCAATGCATCGTCGGCACGGAACAATAATCTGCTGTATCCGATCGAAGAATCGTTTATTTCAAACTAAAAAGCTCAGATTTATTATAAATAATTATAAAAAAATCTTGGGGCAGAAAGGGTTGGATGGCCGTTATGGTAGCATTGCTAAGTCCATTGTTCATCTTTGGCGTAATAATCGTGATATTGGCCGCCTACTTGGCCTACTCAGGACTGTACCTTATCCAGGATAACCAGGTGGGCATCAAGCGAAAGAAGATGCTCGGGAAGCCCATGCCCCAGGGACACATCATCGCTCTCGATGGAGAAGTGGGCATTCAGGCCGATATCCTGATGCCCGGCCTGTACTGGAAGATGCCGTTCATCTGGACGGTCGACAAGGTCCATGTTGTTTTCATCGAGCCGGACTCGATCGGGGTGGTCAATGCCATCGACGGTCGCCCGATGCAGAAGGGGCGCGTCCTTGGTGATGAGGTCGAGAGCAACAACTTCCAGGACGCCAAGATGTTCCTGCAGAACGGTGGGACGAAGGGGCCGCAGGTAGCCATCCTGAGGCCGGGCGTATACCGCATCAACACCGCCGCGTTCAACATCACCGTGAGCAAGGCCACCAGGATCAGCGAGGAGATGATCGGGGTGGTCATTGCCGAAGACGGCCGGCCGCTCCCGTCCGGGTATTTGATCGCTCCGAAGCCTTCGGAGCAGCCATCGGATGAATTCCCCAATGCCAGGTCCCACAAGCACTTCACCGATGGACAGGCGTTCGTGGAAGCGGGGGGCTACAGGGGAACGCAGCAAGAATCGTTGCAGCCCGGTGTTTACTACATCAACCCCCTTCAGTTCACGGTAAGGCCGGTCAAGATCCAGGAAGTACCGCCAGGGTATGTGGCGGTCATCA
The DNA here is from genome assembly GCA_016109435.1 of Methanomassiliicoccus sp. Classification (GTDB taxonomy): domain Archaea; phylum Thermoplasmatota; class Thermoplasmata; order Methanomassiliicoccales; family Methanomassiliicoccaceae; genus UBA6. The sequence goes on along the minus strand of JAEILR010000007.1, from coordinate 85,637 downwards.
GGTCCAACATCGGGATCGAACTGGAGTCGAAAAAGGGGGCCCCCAGTTGCAATACCGGAACGGACGATATAGGGACCCCGGTCCACGAGGAGGCGGAGACGCTGCTGATCACGGACAAGAACGTCCGTGGAATCTGGAAGGAGCCGGTCGCCCCGGGCAAGTATAACCTGAACCCGCTGGCGTTCACTCCGTATCTGGTGCCGACGAGCGCCATCACCATCGACTGGGCTAACGAGATCCAGACGAGGCATGAGCCGGGCACCAAGCAGAACCTGGGAGATGATTTCTTCAAGTTCAACCAGCTGAAGGTCACCAGCTCCGACGCGTTCACCCTGGATGTGGATGTTAGGATGATCATCCGCATCCGGCCGGAGAACGCCCCTTTCGTCATCGCCAGGTTCGGTTCGGTCGAGAATCTGATACAGCAGATCGTTCACCCTTTGATCGATTCGTCCTTCCGCAACAAGGCCGGGAACGAGAAGGCCATAGAGTTCATCAAGAGCAGGACCAGACTGCAGGAAGAGGCGTTGAGCACGGCCAGGGAGGAGTTCGATAAGTACCATGTCGAAGCCCAGAACCTGCTGGTGTCGTATATCCTGGCCCCGCCCGAGCTGATGAAGACCCAGACCGACAAGGAGATCGCGGAGCAGCAGCTGGCCCAGTTCCAGAAGCAGGCCGAAGCCCAGGAGATCAGGAAGGACGTTATCTCCAAGACCGCCCAGGCCGACAAGCAGGGCGAGGTCATGGCCGCCAAGTTATCGATCGAGATCGAGCAGAGCAGGGCCGATGCACGGAGAAGGACCGCGGAAGGTGAGAAGGCCTACAATATGACCCTGGCGGAGGGCGAGAGCTATCGCCTTCAGAAGATGGCCGAAGGTGAGGCGGCCAAGATCAAGTCCATAGCTGAGGCCGAGGCCGCGCAGACGGAGATGACCGGAAAAGCAGAAGCATCGAAGGTCAGGTATCTGGGAGAGGCGGAAGCCTCCAGGATAAGAAATGTGGGCGAATCCGAAGCCTACTCCCAGAGGGCCGTGGGGGAGGCCATGGCCGATGCGTACAGGGCACAGGTCGAAGCGATGGGCGGAGACAATATCGCACGGCTGAAGATGGTGGAAGCGATCGCCGAGGGGAACATAAAGATCGTCCCCGAGATACTGGTATCCAGCAATGGAGAGAACGGGAACCTTAGCGATATCCTGACCCTGTTCCTCACCCAGAAGGTGTTGAAGGATACCAAGAGACCGGGGGAGGAAGTTGTCAAGAGGCCCCCGGAAGCGGCGATCAAGGAAGCCAAAGAAGAAACCTTTTGACCAAACCTTTTTTCTAATTTTTAACCGCGAAAGATCATTGAGAAGCCTATGTCCGGACCGGCTTCGGCATCGGTTCATGCTGTGGAACTCCTCAAGAAAGCGAAGGAGGGCAGCAGATGATCGATTTCTCTGGGATCGTCTGCCAGCCTCCAGCCCGTCTCCCAGGCCATTGAGCGCAGATCCGGGGGCCTGGATGGCGGCCTCAACGCGATATTAGTTGGGTTTCCCTCCGAGGCTCTCCAGCAGCGGCATCTTGCCCCCTCCGGCCTTCACCCTTAGGATCGAGAGCTTCCTGGGCCTTCCTCATATTGGCTGCGACCCAATCGCCAAGCTCTATCTTGCCGATACCTCCGAAGTGGGCCAGATTGACCGCGGCGTGGATAACCCCCAGATGCGAGAACGCCTGGGGGAAGTTGCCGATCTGCTCCTCCGTTTCAGGATCGTACTCCTCCGCAAATAGTCCGAGGGGGCTGGCCTTGGACATCATGTTGTCGAATATCTTGCGAGCCTCCTCCACCCGCCCTGCCAGGACCAGAGCGCTGACGAGCCAGAAGGTGCACAGGATGAAGGTCGACTCCTTTCCGCTCAATCCTTCAGGGGCATCGATGTACCTGTAGCACATGCCGTTGACGACCAGTTGGTCCATGGTGGCGTCAAGGGTCGAGAGCATCTTGGGGTCCTTCCCGTCGATGAAACCGATGATCGGCAGCATCAGATTGGAAGCGTCCAGATGATCGTCCTCGAACGACTGCTTGAAGGCCTTGGTCCTCTCGCTCCACCCCTTGGTCATGATGGCTTCACGGATGACCTCCCTCTCCTGTTTCCAGCGCTCGATGTCGCCCTCCAATTTCATCTCTTCGAACATCTGGATCCCACGATCGAGGGCCAGCCAGAGCATTGCCTTTCCGTAGACGAAGTTGCGGAGCCCTCCCCGCACTTCCCAGATCCCGCTGTCCGGCTGCTGCCAGTTCTTGACGATCCAGTCCAAGGTCTCTCTCATCCTCCGGCCGCCCTCGGGAGGAGTGAACAATCCTGAGCGCCAGGCATAATAGGCCGCTCCTAGCAGCTCCCCGTACACATCCAGCTGCACCTGGTTCGCTGCTTCGTTCCCGATCCTGACCGGTCTCGAATCGCGATAACCTCTGAGATGGTCCAAGGTTTCCTCCTTGGTCTGCCCTTCGGGGACGATCGGGTAGAGGATCTGAACGTTACCTGGATCAACGGTTCGATATATCCACTTGGCATAATGCTCCACAAAGTCGGGATAGCCCGCCAGCACCAGGCTGAGCAATGTGTACGAGCCGTCCCGGAGCCACGTGAAGCGGTAGTCCCAATTGCGCTCCCCTCCGATCGTTTCGGGCAGCGAGGTGGTCGGCGCGGCGACGATGGCCCCTGACGGCGGATAGGTCATCAGCTGCATGACCAGCGCGCTCCGGACGACCATGTCGCGGTACGGGCCCTGGTACGTGCACTTGTTGGCCCACCCCCGCCAGTAGCTCATGGTCGACTGAAGGGCAGCCGAGATCGAGGCCAGCGGGCTCTTGTCCTCATCGGTGGAAAGGGTGAAGTAGAACTGCTCCCCCGGCCGTACCACGAAGGTCTGGGTAAGAGAACCGTCCTCATCATCCTTGAGCCACCCCTGGGGGCCAGTAATGACGAACGGACCGATGTTCGCCTCACTGCCATTCAGCTCTATCGTGGGATGGTCCCGCGCATAGTTGGGTCGGGGATGGCATACGCTCCTCATCTCCACCGTCCCGTCCAACCCTCTTACCACCCTGATCAGTTTTCCCGGCGGGCCGCCCTCTACGTCCTGCTCGGCCCAGGTCATATCCATGAAGTCCAGCAGGGCCACCTTCCCCTGAGGGCACACAAAGACCGTCTCCAGTATGTTGGTGTCCTTCAGGTAACGATGAACGCTCTTGCATTCGCTGGTCGGTCGGACCGCCCAGTTACCGCCCTTGTCGGGGTCCAAGATCCCGGCAAAGATGGATGGTGAATCGAATCGCGGCCAGGATAGCCAATCGATCGATCCTTCACTGTTCACCAGGGCCGCGGCGTGCCGGTTGCCTATCAATCCATAGTCCTCGAGGGGCCAGTAGCCCCCTTCCAATGGTGCTTTCATGTCACCGTCTCCCATACGACCGTGTTTCGAACATCGCTGTCATCCGCTCCTTTTCCCTCTCTTCCTGTTGACCGCGATCGCCCTGGTTCCCGAACCGACCACGGGCTCAGGCCGCATCTTCACCGACCTCCGTCTTCTTCCCGGACCCCTCAGCCCTATCGGAAGGGAGCAGGAAGGCCGCTAAGAGGCCGACGAGCGAGGCCATTATGATCACGATAAGTGCTAATCCGAAGGTCTGGGTCTGGGGGAGGATCGTTGTTACGAGGACCGACCCGACCACCGCCGTGCCGAAGGAGGAGCCCAGGTTAGAAACGCTCCGGGACAGGCCGGAGATCTCGCCCTGGTCCTTCTCCGGGAACGCCGACTGCACGACATTGACCGAAGAGGTGAGCATGGTCCCGATCCCCAGGCCCATCATGAAGAGGCCCGGGACGAAGCTCCACACGCTCGCCGTGTCCGCGCTGGATAACGCTCGGGGCAGCAGTATCACGAGGGCCATGCCCGCCGTGGTCAGGATGAACCCTGCCCGTATGAGCGCCCTCTGAGAGAACCTCGCGGCCATCTTCCTGGCCCTCGTGCCGGTCAGCAGGATGCCGATGGTCGCGGGGGTGACGATCAACCCTGCGGAAACGGCATTGAAGCCGCGGACCGTCTGGAAGAACACCGAGATCACGAAGAAGGCCCCCTGCAGGACCATCCACTGGACCAGCTGCGTCACCAGTCCCAGATTGGAGGTCTTGTTGCGGAAGATGTGGGTCGACAGCAGGGGGGCCTTGCCCTTGCGCTCCATGGACCTGATATGCAGGAAGAAGGCCCCCAGGATGATCCCCCCGATGGCCATAAGAAGCCAGACCGGGGAGATGCCCCCCTCTGGAATGATCACGATATTGCCGATCGATAGGTCCTGGTTCGAAGTGAACCACCCATAGGTCCCCGACGACAGGATCCCGACCACCAGGAAGAACAGCCCCGCCCCCGATAGGATGGCCCCCAGGATGTCGAGCCGGGGCTTGATCCCCTGTACCCCCGGATCGGCGATCCGGCGGGCTAGCAGGATGATCGACAAGACCACAATGGCCTGCAGGATGAAGGAGGCGCGCCAGCTGATGGCGGTAGTGAGGAACCCTCCGACCAGCGGCCCCGCCGCCGCCCCTATGCCTCCCGCGGCGCTTATCCCTCCGAAGGCCTTCGCCCGGGATTCCACGCCGGCGAACGACACCGTGGCGAGTATGTACACCGGCGGGATGAGAAGGGCGGAGCCGATGCCTTCCATGAACGAATAGCCGATGTACAGCACACCGATGCCCGGCGATAAAGCTCCCAGTAGCGCTCCGAGGCCATAGATGATGAGGCCGAGGCGGAAGCAGAACTTGCGTCCCCAGATGTCCGTCAGCTTGCTGCCCGGGATCATCAGGGCGGCCATTGTCAGGGTGAAGAGGGTGATCGCGATCTGGACCCCATGCACATCGGTGCCCAGATCGTCGGCGATGGCGGTGACCGCCACGTTCATATTGGAGCCGGCGTAGCTGCAGATGAACTGGGCGAGTATCAATGGAAGAAGGATCGACCCCAATAAGGCCCCGCTTTTCGAACTGGCGCCCTTCAACGGCTACCCCCTTAGTGCGAGGAACGTTGTCGGCCGGGCTTTATATCATTATCTGTGCAGATAATTGCGGGATGGGCGTCCGCGTCAGGTTCCGGGCTCTGAGAGGCTACCCCCTCTGGCTCCCGGATAAGGGGGGCCGCCCCGATCGTTCTCGGGAGAGGGGGGCAGGGTACGAGCCTGATCCAACGACCTTAATCCGGTACGTCGGGCGTCCGGGGCAGGGTGAGGAAGAAGGTGCTCCCTTCGCCCTCCTTCGACTCCACCCAGATGCGCCCCCCGTGCCGTTCCACGATCTTCTTGCAGATCGCCAGGCCTATGCCCGTGCCGGGATACTCGTCATGAGTGTGCAACCGCTGGAACATCTGGAAGATGCGTTCGGAATGGATGCTGCTCATGCCGATCCCGTTATCCCTGACCGAGATCAGCCAGTTCTCTCCGTCTGACAGTGCGGTGATAACGACATGAGGCGGATCTACCCCCCGGAACTTGATGGCATTGGAGAGCAGGTTCTGGAATAGATGGACCAGTTGCGATTCGTCGGCCAGCACTGCCGGTAGCTCCCCGACCTCGATGACCGTGTTGCTCTCTCCGATGACCGCAGAGAGGTTCTCCAACGCCTGCTGGACCGGCCGCCTGAGGCTCACCGGAGCGAACTGCGTACCGCGCGACTCCACCCTGGAATACTCCAGGAGATCATTGATCAGGGCCCTCATTCTCCGGGCCCCCTGAAGGGCGAACTCCAGATGCTGAGGCGCATTCCCGGTGAGCTGGTCGCCATAGCGTTTGCTCAGCAGGTCGAGGTGGGCGGAGACCATCCTCAGCGGTTCCTGCAGGTCGTGCGACGCGACGTAGGCGAACTGTTGCAGCTCGGCGTTGGAGCGGGCGAGGTCCTCCGCCTTCTTCTTGAGCTGGGATTCCAGGGATATCCGGTCGGTGACATCGACGAACATCGTGGCGAACTGCCCCTCTTCGGGCGAGAACGCGGAGATCAGGAAGTACTTGCCCATGGGGGCGAAGTTGGTCTCGAATTGGTACGGTACACCTGTCTCCACCACGTCGTTGTATATGCCGATGAAGGGAGCCTCGATGGTTCCGAACAGTTCCGTGGCCAGCATTCCGGCCGCGTTCTTCCTCGAGATCCCTGTGATGCTCTCGAAGGCGGGGTTGACGTCGAGGACCCTATAATCGACCGCCCTGCCGGCATCATCATAGACCATTTCGTGGAGGGCGATGCCTTCGTTGCTGGACGAGAACAGAGATTCGAACCTCCTCCTGCTGGAGGTGAGCGCCTCCTCGACGCGTCGCCGCTCCTCCGATTCCTCCCTCTCCTGCAGGGCCCTCATGACCACCGGACCGATGCGGTGCAGGTGCTTCTTCAGGACATAATCGGTGGCCCCGGCCTTGAGCGTCCCGATGGCCGTTTCCTCCCCGATGCCCCCGGACACGATGATGATGGGGGTTTCCGGGAACCGCTCCCGGACCATGCCCATGGCGGTCATCCCGTCGAAGCCTGGCACCGAGTAGTCCAGGAGCACGATGTTCGGCCGGACGTGGTCCAGCAGCTGCAGGAAGATGCGCTTGCTCGGCGCCCAGTCCAGGATGGCGTTGGGACAGGGTCCCCTCAGCTCCCTCTTCATCAGCTCGAGGTCGGACTCACTGTCCTCGAGGATCATGATATGGACGGGTTCCCTCTCCATCGTTCGCCTCCTTGACCCGGTGCCTGCCGGGGCGATCGGGTGGGGTCGGTCAGGGCGGTCACTGCCATCCCCGAGCCCCCGGAGGTAATCAGGATGGTCGGTCATAAATGTGTCCGCGAACAGCGCATGAACTCTGGCGTTCCTCTGCCTCCACGGCGAAGGTGTCGGGAGAACGCTCCATATCTGCCTGCCCAGTGCTCCGCGTCATCGCGGTCCGTGATCTCATCGCCCCCCGTCCCGGTCCACCTCCGGCAGGGTGAAATAGAAGGTCGCCCCGAGGTCGACATACCCCTCCGCCCACACCCTTCCGCCGTGGCGGTCGATGATGCGCTTGACGATGGCCAGCCCGACCCCGGTCCCCTCGAACTCGGTCGCGGGGTGCAGGCGCTGGAAGACCGAGAAGATGCGGTTCACGTACATCATGTCGAAGCCGACCCCGTTGTCCTTGACGAAGTAAGAGCCACCTTCCGCCCCGGGGATGAAGCCGACCTCGATGACCGCGTCCTTCCTCGTCCGGGTGAACTTGAAAGCGTTGGAGAACAGGTTGAACATGACCTGGCGGAGCATGGAGGCGTCCCCCCTGGCCGGCGGTAGGGGATGGATGACCAATTCGACATGGCGCGCCGGCTCCTGGGCCATCAACTCATCGAACACGATCCGCGCGATCTCCTCGATGTTCACGTCGATCATCCGGAGGGGGTGCCGGCCCAGTCGGGAGAAGTCCAGAAGTTCATCGATCAGCAGCCCCATGTGGGCTGCGTTCTCCTGGATGAGCTTAAGGTACTTCTTTCCCTCGTCGTCGAGGATCGGGAGGTAGTCGTCCAGGACCGCCTGGGAGAACCCGCTTATGGCCCGCAGGGGGGCCCGGAGGTCATGGGAGACGGAGTAGGAGAACGCCTCCAGCTCCTGGTTCACGGATTCCAGCTGAGCCTTGGTGGACTCCACTTTGTTCCGCTCCTCCTCCACGTCCTCCAATATGTTCAGAAGTGCGAGCTGGACATCATGCGATCTTTCCCTCTCGGCCTCCACGTCCTCCAGAAGGCCGAGGGTCGCCTTCTGAAGCTCACGCATCCCCTCCCGCTCGGCCGTGAGGCGGTCCAGTTCCAACAGTGCGGAGCTGTAGGTCAGCTTCATCTCCACCAGCTTCTCCTGGAGCCCATCTAGGTCGCGGTCCTCCCGTCCGGATCCTTCCATCGTGCTATTCCACCTTCTTCCTGAGTTCCGCGTTCGCCGACCTCAGCTCGGCGATCTCCTTCTTCAGTTCCACCATCTTCAGCTCCCGGCCGACGGTGAGCCGTTGGAACATTTCCAGCTCCGACAGGCGGTCAAGCACCCTCCTCCGCTGTACCGCCAGCTCCGCTTCCACCTTCTTCTGGGCGGTGACGTCCCGGGCCGCGGCGAACGCTCCGATAACCGTCCCGCCGTCATCACGGTACACCGAGGCATTGTAGAGGACCGGGGTGATGTGGTCGTCCCGGCGGCGGATCTCCAGAGCGTAGTCGTGCACCGTGCCCTCCCGGAACACCTTCTCGTAACCGGCCCGCGCGGCCCCCGGGTCGGTGAAAAAGCTGGAGAAGTCCGTCCCTATCAACTCCTTCCTGCTGCACCCGGTGACCTTTTCCGTGGCCAGGTTGACATCGGTGATCTTACCGTCCGGTCCGAAGGTCAGAAGGGGGTCCAGGCTCGCTTCTATAAGGCTGCGGTTGTAGGCCACGGCCTTCTTCAGGGCCTCCTCCGCCGCCTTGCGCTGGGTGATCGCTATTCCCACTTCCAGGACGAGCTTGGAGCCGTCGGTCTCCACGAACGGGAAGTCAAATATGTCATAGATGTTGCCGTCCGGGCCGGCCCATTCCCACTGGTGCGGCCGGCCCGATCTCATGGCCTCGAAGGTCTCGCAATTCTCGCACGGTCGGTCAAGATGGAAGAGATACTCGAAACAGCGCCTCCCCTCGTCCTCGCCGAAATGTTCCCTGAAGTACCGGTTGGCGAAGGACACACGGTGGTCCGGTGTCAGCAGCACGAGGTAGGCCGGGATCATGTCCAGGACATCGACGAACCGCTTCCGTTCGGTGATCACCGCTTCCTCGGTGCGGCGGCGGGCCGCAGCCTCGACAGTGATGTCCCGGGCGATCAGGGACGCCCCGATGGCCCTATCGTTCCGGTCCTTCATGGGCGAGATGTTGACGGATACCTGGATCGTGTTGCCGTCCTTACTCCGATGGTAGCTCTCATAATGATCGGTCCTCTCTCCTCGCACCAGCCGCTCCATGATCCCGGGGAGGGTGTCGACGGCATCGTGAGGCAGGAGCATAGACAGGGGGTTGCCGACCGCCTCAGCTTCGGTGTAGCTGTAGATCCTCGCCGCCCCGTGGTTCCAGGATGTGATAACGCAGTTCATGTCGATGGTGATGACCGCATATTCTGAATGGTCCACTATCGATGCCAGAAGGGCCCGCTGTTCCTCACTGAAGTTACTCAAGGAGGATGCGGCGCGGTCCGATGCCTCCTCGTCCTTGCGCTTCTCCCTTTCCTCATCCACGTCGTTCATCGTTGGCCATCCTTACGCACGTCACCACGGCCCATCGAGGGGGCCAGCGGATGCTCGTTTATTATATGAACGGGCCATATAAGTTCATTGTGCTTCCTCGTACCTCCTGGACGGGCATCGGGAGAGCGACGGCATGGTGATGCCCGCCTGTTGGAAATGGCGGCGGGACGACGATGAAGTGCGATATACATATTGATACGTGCTAGTGTGCTACTTGCTACCATGTAACACATATTATAAATACGGGGTGCGAAATAAACCCGTTCGTTATAGGTGACCTCATGCTGGGCATAGACGACCCCTTGATCGTCCTCGGCTACGCACTGTCCATCGGTCTGGCGGTTGCATGCATCGCGTATGGCTGGTTGAAGGGAGATAAGGAGGAGTACGATGGTTAACGCGTTCCTGCTCGGCGTTTGCACCGCGATCTACCTGGGAGTGACCTTTTTCCTCGGTTACCTCGGATACCGGCAGACCAAGAACGCCCAGGACTACCTGGTGGCCGGCAAGAAGGTCAGCCCGGCCATACTTGCGCTGTCCTACGGCTCGACGTTCATCTCCACCTCGGCCATCGTCGGCTTCGGAGGCATGGCCGCCCTTTACGGGACGGGGCTCATCTGGCTCACCGTCCTGTGCATCGGGGTGGGGGTCCTCATCGCGTTCATCCTGTTCGGAAAGCGTACCCGCCGGATCGGAAAGGACCTCAACGCCTACACTTTCCCTGACCTCATGGGCAAGCGGTTCAGATCACCATTCATGCAGTACGCCTCAGGCGCGATGATCCTTATGGCCATGCCCCTATACTGCGCGGCCATCATCATCGGTGGGGCCATCTTCATCACCCAGACCATGGGCATCGACTACAATATGGCCCTTATCGGCTTCGCCCTCATCACCGCCTCGTACGTGCTGTTCGGGGGCCTCATCGCGGTCATGTACACCGACGCCATGCAGGGCCTCCTGATGCTCGTCGGGATGATCATCCTGTTGGCATTGACCCTGGTCGCAGTGGGCGGTCTGGGAGAGGGATTCAGCGCCCTGTCCGACCTCTCTCCCCAGATACCGGGGTTCATGCAGAGCGCCGGCCTGCACTCCTGGACCTCCATGCCTGATCTGGGGTCCACGGCCTGGTTCACTCTGGTGACGACCATCATCATGGGCGTGGGGATAGGCGTGCTGGCCCAGCCCCAGCTATCGGTCCGGTTCCTTACCGCCAAGGACGACCGATCCATCCATCGCGCGGTGGCCATAGGGGGACCGTTCATGCTGATCATGACCGGAGTGGCCTTCACCGTGGGCGCGCTGACCAACGTGTGGTTCTGGAACAACGAGGGCCTGATCGCGTGGGAGGCGGCGGGGAGGAACGTCGATAACGTGATCCCGCTGTTCATCAACTCGGCCACGCCCGAGCTGTTCATCGTGGTCTTCATGCTTGTGCTTCTGGCCGCGGCCATGAGCACCCTGAGCTCGCTCTTTCACACCATGGGGACCACCGCGGGGTACGACCTATACCGGCACATAGCCAAGGTGGACCATCCGTCCAAGCGGGTGACCCAGATCGGCATGCTGGTGATGATCGCAGTGAGCGTGCTGCTGGCGTTCGCCATGCCCTTGAACATCATCGCCCGGGCCACAGCGATGTTCATGGGCCTGTGCGCCTGCGCTTTCCTGCCCATCCTGGTCTACGGGCTGTACAGCAAGAAGCCCCTGGCCCTTCCGGCCAAGCTTTCCCTGGTGGTCGGGGGCCTGTCCTGGTTTCTGTGGACGGTCTTCGTGCACACCGCTGAGGCCTCTCAGCTGGGAATATGCAAGTGGCTGTTCGGACGGGTCACGCTGCTCGGCGCTCCTTTCAACGTCATCGATCCGCTGGTCATCGGCATTCCCCTGTCCCTGGGGGCCCTGGTCATCGGCATCGTGGTGTGCAACGCCCGGGTCGATGTGGAGAGCCGGGCCCAGGCCGAGTGAGCGGGCTGGTCCGGACACCGGTCGAATTGACCAAGATGACCTTTTGGGACGAACCCATAATATCGCCCCTGACGATATCTGTCGGCCATGGCCCCGGTACCGGCGATCGGAGAGATAGCGCCCGACTTCGAGCTTCCCGAGGCGTATGGGGGGATGGTCCGCCTCTCCGAGGCCGCGGCCGGCGGCCTCGTTCTGCTGGCGTTCTATCCTTCGGACTTCGGGATCATGTGCACGGTGGAGATGAAGATGCTCCAGTCCCTCCTACCGAAGTTCGAGGACCTGCACACCGCGGTCATGGGCATCTCCACCAACAGCGTGTTCACCCACTCGGCGTGGAAGGGTTCCATGAAGTTCACCTTTCCCATCCTGTCCGATTTCGACGGCAGGGTCAGCGACTCACTCGGGGTGTTCGTGGGGGAGATGGCCGCCGCGGGGTACATGCTGGGGCGGTGCATGCGGGCGGTGTTCATCATCGACCGGGACATGGTGGTGAGATACTTCTGGGTCACCGAGGACCATGCCAGCGAGCCGGACTACGACGAGCTTCTGGACGTCTGCGCCCGGCTGGACCGGGGGTCAGATTAACGCCATTTCGATCTGGTAGAACTCCTGGAACCTCCACGTCCGGACGACTTGGAAGAACGGGAACATGGCCACCATCTCCAGGTCGCTCATCCTCTCGGACAGGGGCGGCCCGAAGCTGGTCTCCCACTTGGGGAAGTCCACTATGCTCAGCCTTCCGCACCCCTTCAGGCACCGGCGCAGCTCGATGTTGAACTGGGCCAGGTTCTCGATCTCGTGCACCACGTTGACGACCACGGCACGGTCGATGGAGTGATCCTCCAGAGGTATCCGGGGCAGCTCCCCGAGCACCGGCACGACCTTTCCCTTCAGATCCGCGGGGACGTTCTCCATGAGGGCGTCCAGCATGGCCTGCTGGGCGTCCACCCCGTACACCCTGCCCACCCTCCGGGCCAGGGGAACGGTGACGTACCCCGGACCGCAGCCCAGGTCGGCCGCCACCTCGCCGGGGGAGGGGTCCATCCTCTGCACGATCTCCTCGGCCGGCTGGAGCCTGCGCCTCTCCTCCGCGGTCAACCGTCCCTTCTCCCCGGCGGGGAACCTATGCCCGGTCATTTCTTGTCCTCCAGTACTGCCCGGGTCACCCTCAGAGTCCCGGTATCGCGTCCCACCTCGATCTCCTTCAGCATGATGCGCAGCGCCTTCCGGTGGAGGGGCGAGTCCAGGACCAGGGTCTCGTACTCCCCGCCCTCCCCGGCCAGGTTCATGCCCCGCCGTACGGAGATCCGCCTCAGCTCGTCCAGTGCCTGGCGGTCGATCGGCCTCCCCAGCCAGGATGGGTCCAGTCCGTCCGCGGCGACGCTAACCATAATCGCCCTGATGCCCGCGTCCAGCAGTTCATCCATCAGCATTCCCTGGTCCTTCCTCCACAGCGGCGAGTACACGTTGAGGTCCAGTCCCTCGCACACGTGGTTGATGCGGTCCCATTGGTAGTCCGAGGCGATGGCCCCGGTGATCACCCCGTCGACGTCCAAAAGGGACAGGGCGTCGCCCAGCGCCCGAAGGTCGTCCTCCTCGGTCCCCGAGCTGTCCACCGCCACCAGCTCCTTGTCCATGGCCTCGGCGGTCAGGGGCAGCAGCTTCAGGTTGGGGGTGTGGAACACCCAGGAGTGGGGGTCCTGGGGGCGCACCGAGACCAGCAGGTCCACGGTATGTCCCTGCTGCTCCATCAGGTAAGTGGCGAGAACGGAATCCTTTCCTCCGGAGAACAGGGAGGCCAAACGCATCATCCCACAGATGGTGGCCCCCGGCCTTAAGGTTGAGCCCGTCAAATATTATATCGGCTCATACCTTTGGGCGTTCGATGTACTGTCCCCGTTGTGAACGAAGCATCAAGACCGATGACCTTGAACGGCTTAACAAGGAGCTCAAGGAGAAGTTCCGTCAGGATTCCCTGGAGCGGGGGGATTGCCCGGTGTGCGGCACCCACCTGATCGACCTGTCCAAGAAGAAGGCGATCTGATGCGGCTCGACGACCTGACGTCCACCGAATTCAGGGAGATCATGGTGAAGCGACCGGTGGTGTTCCTGCCTATCGGAGGAACGGAGGCGCACTCCTCCCACCTGCCGCTGAGCACCGATTCCCTGCAGCCGGAGTACATCGCCGACCAGGTGGCCGCCCGGATCAACGGCCTGGTGGCCCCGCCCCTGCGCTACGCTTTCCACTCGTCCACCCGAAACATGCCGGGGACCATCGGTCTGGGGTTCGAGACCACCATCCGGGTGGTGAGGGATATCCTAGAATCCCTCGTCGCCAACGGGGCGAACAAACTGGTGGTCATCAGCGGCCACGCCGGAAGCTCGCATATGAACGCTCTGCGCCAAGCTTGCTCCGAGATTGTGACCGCACATGGCGTCAGGCTCATGCTCCTCACCGACTACGACCTCGCTCGGAGATACCCGGAGGACCAGACCGGGGACGGGCACGGGGGGAAGCTGGAGACGTCCCGCATCATGGACATCGCCCCCCGGCTGGTGAGGCCACAGGACAAGGTCGGCAAGTACGTCAGCCAGGGGTTCATGATCGTCGCCGACCCGGAGCGCTCCATGCCCGACGGCTTCGTGGGGGACGCCCCCTCGGCCTCCGCCGAGCTGGGGGAGAAGGTCAACACCTACATCATCGAGGAGCTGACCAAGGAGATCCAGAAAGAGTTCGGGGTGAACTGATGTCATCGGCCAAGCTGCAGGCGGCCCGCAAGGCCGTGGAACTGGTGAAGGACGGCATGGTACTCGGCCTGGGCACCGGGTCGACCACCCGCCTGGCGGTGGACGAGATCGGAAAGCTGGTCAACGAGGGGTACCGGCTGGTGGGCATACCCACCTCGGTGGAGACGGAAAGGCAGGCCATCGCCCTGGGGATACCCCTGACCACTCTGGACCAGGTGGAGGCGATCGACCTGACCATCGACGGGGCGGACGAGGTGGACCCCCGGTTCCGGCTCATCAAGGGCCTGGGAGGGGCTCTGCTCCGGGAGAAGATCGTGGCATACTACTCCCGGCAGGAGGTCATCATCGTTGACGAGTCCAAGATCGTGGACGTCCTGGGGGTCAAGACCCCGCTGCCGGTGGAGGTCGTCAGGTTCAGCCACCTCCGGACCAGGAAGAAACTGGAGGAACTGGGATGCACCGCCGTCCTGCGGGGCGGGGGGGAGCCGTTCATCACTGACAACGGCAATCACATCTACGACTGCAAGTTCAGCTCGGTCACGGACCCAGAAAGGTTGGACCGTGAGCTCGCGGCAATACCCGGGGTCGTGGAGAACGGCCTCTTTATCGGGCTGGCGACCTGTGTCGTCGTCGGAAGGGAAAAGGGTGCGTCGATATGGAATGGAGATTAGGCCTGTTGCAGGGCGGCCTGCTTCAGGGCCTTGATGTTATTCTGGATCTCCTCGATCCTCTTGATCTCCTCCTTTTCCAGGATCTCGATGATCTTATCGAACGGCAGGGCCAGCTTGTATGAGTGTACCGGCCTTCCCTTGCCTTCCTTCTTTATATCCCGCTTGATCACCCACTTGCGGCGGCGCAGCTCCTGCATGGCTATGGAAACCTCGGGCTGCCTCAGCGCGGTGGATATCTCTATCTCCACCGAGGTGGTTTCCTCCTTCTTGCGCAGGAACACGAGCGTCTTGGCGACGTTTTTCGGCATGTCGGTCCGCATTAGGAGCTTGACAAGCGACTCGTCCTTTTTCGTGAAGCCTCGTTCATTCATAATTTATCTTAATCAATTATTAATGAAATCATATATATGACTTTCTATTTCTTCTAGCGAAAACGTGCGTACTCCGTAGGCCAGTTATCGGTTTTCCATTCGTATGATTTCGTTATTATCAAATCTAACAAATAACAATCTGGCAGGGGGTTAATTGTTATCTTTTTCGATTCTTATTAAACCGTTCTCCATGGGTAGAGAGTTGGAGCCGGATCCGGCGGACCGCTTTTTCAGCGACGGCAGGCCCACCGGAGCGTTCTTTCCGAGGGCTGGCAGACATACCGAAATAACGGGTAGCCAGATGGCCTATCCACGCCCCCTTGGGGACTGCTAATATTTTAAATAGATAATGCGTATTAGGAGTCCTCACCTCGTTAGGTGTTAGTATGAAGATGCCTCACACTGTCAAAACCTATTGCCCCTGGTGCAAGGTTCACACTGATCATGAAGTAGAGAGAATAAAGAAGAAGAAGGCCAGCGAACTGAAGTGGGGGCAGCGTAGATTCAGACGGGCCACCTCCGGCTACGGAGGCTTTCCCAGGCCCAAGCCCGAAGGGAGGGAGAAGCCGACCAAGAGGGTCGCCCTTCGTTACCGTTGCAAGACCTGCAAGAAGGCTGTCCAGAGGCCCTGCTTCCGGGCGAAGAAGTTCGAACTGGAGGATTGATCCCCATGGCTGAGATACACACTGGCAAGTTCATCAAGGTCAAGTGCCCCGACTGCAGCAACGAGCAGATCACGTTCAAGAACCCCGCGACCAACGTTGCGTGCAACGTCTGCGGTTCTACCCTGGTCAGGTCCAAGGGGGGCGCGGGCGAGCTGCGTGGAACGCTTGTAGAGGTTGTTGATTAAGAATGGTCCGACAAAGCGATTTCCCTGAAGAGGGGGAACTGGTCGTCTGCACGGTCCAGAGCGTCAAGAACTTTGGCGCCTTCGTCTCCCTCGATGAGTACGATAACAAGGAAGGATTCATCCACATCAGGGATGTCGCCACAGGTTGGGTCAAGTACATCCGCGACTACGTCCGCGAAGGACAGAAGGTCGTGTGCAAGGTCCTGGGCGTCGATTCGTCCAAGGGCCACATCGATCTCTCCCTCAAGTCGGTCAATGAGCACCAGAAGAGGGAGAAGATCCAGCAGTGGAAGAACGAGAACAAGGCGGACAAGCTGATCGAGATCGTCGCCGAGCGCCTGGGCATCCAGAAGGAAGAGAGCTACGAGCAGTTCGGGTACGATCTCATCGACACCTACGGCACCCTGTTCGGCGCCTTCGAGACCGTGGCCACCCATGCCGGCTCCCTCGAGGAGGAGGGCCTGAGCGGCACATGGGTCGCAGCGTTCACCGAGGTGGCCAAGGAGAACGTCACCCCTTCGTTCGTCCAGATCGACGGTATCCTGGAGATGACGTGCTACCATCCGGATGGAGTGGACCGCATCAAGGATGCCCTCATCGCCGGCATCGTATCTTCCAAGGAACAGGTCAAGATCCAATATATCGGGGCACCCAGATACCGGGTGGTGGTCGCCGCGGCAGATTACAAGACCGCGGAAGAGGAAATGAAGCTGGTGACCGGCAGCATCGTTTCCAGCCTGCAGAGCTGCGGAGGGAAGGCCGTCTTCCACCGCGAGGGAAAATGAGAATAACGAGTAACTCGTGTATTGTGCCCGGTGAACCGTGCGCGCCGTGAACGGCGCGAGCTCAAAGGGTTGAAGCATGAGAACGTCCCTCAGGAAATGTCCCCGCTGCGTGGAATATACGCTATCGGACCAGTGCCCACGCTGCGGTTCCAGGACGGATACCCCGATACCACCCCGGTTCTCTCCCGAGGACCGTTATGGGGAGTATCGGAGAAGGTTGAGAAAGGAGAGTGATGGTTGTGGAAAAGATCAAAGCAATATTCAGTGAGGAACCGCAGTTCGACGCGCCCGTGCTGGTGGAGGGCCTCCCCGGGGTGGGCAACGTAGGCAAGCTGGCGGCTGAGCACCTGCTCGATCAGCTGAAGGCCACCAAGTTCGCGGACATCTACTCTTCCTACTTCCCCCCTCAGGTCATGGTCGACGAGGAGGGGATCGTTCAACTGGTCAACAACGAGCTTTACTACTCCAAGGCCGACGGGAAGCATCCCGACCTCATCATCCTGGTGGGGGACTACCAGGGCCTCACCCCCGATGGCCAGTACGAGCTGTCGGACCACATCATCCAGCTCTGCCGGGGCTGGGGGGTCAAGACCCTGTTCACCCTGGGCGGATATGGCATCGGCAAGATGGTGGAGCAGCCCCGGGTCCTGGGCGCCGCCACCAGCCCCGAGATGGTAGAGAGCATGAAGTCCAAGGGGGTCATCTTCTCCAAGGGCGAGCCGGGATCGGGCATCGTGGGCGCCAGCGGACTGCTGCTGGGCATGAGCAAGATCTACGGCCTGGACGCGGTGTGCCTGATGGGGGAGACCTCCGGCTACTTCGTCGATCCCAAGGGAGCCGAGGCCGTCCTGCGCATCCTGGCCAACGTGCTAGGGGTAGAGATCGACTTCGCTGACCTGGTTTCCAAGGCCGAACAGATCGACCTTATAACCTCCAAGCTGAAGGAGATCGAGAACCCGGTGGAGCCCAAGAGGGAAGACCTCGGCTACATCGGATGAACGGTCGAAAGACCCCCTTCTCATATTTTTCATATAATATAATGAACCGCGACTTGGACGGTGGGCGCCGACCGGAGAGCGTGGGAAACCCCAGCATGAAAGAAGAAAAAAAGATTGGGGGAGGTTAAAGGCAGGCTAGAGTTTGACGTGCATCCCATCCCATCGTACAGCCCAATTACTTCCTCAAGTATTCGTTCTCGAACTGTTCCATGGCCGCGAGTGTCTTTTCTGCCTCCTCCATCTTCTTGACCTTGTCCATTGCAAGGTCGACCCGCTCGTAGATGAGATCCCTTATGGCCGCCCGGATCGCTTCCGAACGGGAGGGGAAGTCCTCTACCTTGACCAAGAAGTCCAGTGCCCGAACGTATCGTTCCGGAAGGCGGATCGTCACCTTCTCTAGCTCTGGTCCTTCCATGTTCATCACCATGAAACCGGAGAGGTCGCTCCGACCTCTTTTGTCCGACACATGTATAACTAATAAACTATATATAAATTTTTAAATGGAGAATATCTGCCGTGATAATCGGGACCGCAGGCATCCTCCTAGACCGTCATCTGGCTGCGTTTTTCCGGGCTCCGGGGGGAGGCGAAGTTCTAAATATGCTATCCGTAATAGGGTGAATGCCCCCCGACTTAGCTCAGTCTGGCTAGAGCGGCTGACTGTAGTGGGTACCCGGTTTTCCGGTCCTCAGCCGCCGATATCAGCAGGCCCCCGGTTCAAATCCGGGAGTCGGGACCATCTTCTATCATCTCTCTGCTAGCCGACCCTCTCCGCCGTCCCGGGGCCTAGCCGAGAAGCACCCGGGCGGCGTCCTCGGCCTCCGCCAGGACCCGCTCCTCGTCCATCGAGGTCACTTTTCCATCCTCCATGAGCACGTTCCCGTCGCACAGCACCGTCCTGACGTTCGTCCCGAAAGAGGAGTACACGAGATTGGACACGATGGTCTCCGGCCGCGCCGGCCGGAGGTTGGCCGCCTTGCCGTCGAGGACGATCAGGTCGGCCCTCTTGCCCACCTCGACGGAACCGATGAGGTGGTCCATGCGCACCGCCCGGGCCGCATCGATGGTGACCATGTCCAGGACCTGCTGGGCCGGCAGCACGGTGGGGTCCCAGCGGCTGGATTTCTGCAGGAGGGACAGGAACTTCATCTCCCCGAAGAGGTCCAGGCTGTTGTTGGTGGTGGAACCGTCGGTCCCGATGGACACGATCACGCCGTTCTGCAGCATCTCGGGAACAGGGGCCACCCCTCCGGTGGCCAGCTTCATGTTGGACACCGGGCAGGTGGACACCCGGGTGCCCGCCGCGGCCAGCGCCCGGACCTCGTTGATGGTCAACCACGCAGAATGGGCGGCGATGCAGTGGTCGTTGAGGAAGCCTATGGACGCCAGGTAGTCGCCCGGCCTCTTTCCCTCCTTGCGCTTGCAGTCGGAGACCTCCTTCCTCGTTTCCGACAGATGGAGATTTATCAGCAGATCGTTCTCCAGCGCGAACTCCCCCGCCCCCAGGAAGGTCTCCGTGGAGCAGACGTAGACGCCCTGCAGCCCGACCGCAGGATATATTCGGGGGCGATCCCTGAACTCGCGGTGGAACCGCTTGCAGTTGTCGAGGGGCACCCCGCTCTGGGTGGTGAACTCCTGGTCCAGGACCGCCCATCCCAGGATCCCCCGGATGCCCGAGCTCTCCACCGCACCGGCGATGACGTCGGCCGAGTAGTACAGATCCATGAAGGTGGTGGTCCCCGACCGGATCATCTCCAGGCAGCCCTGGGCCGCCCCCGCCCGGATGTCCCTCTCCGTCCTCCGGGCGTCCACCGCGAACACCCGGTCCAGAAAGCCGGTGAAGGGCAGGTCATCGGCAATGCCCTTGAGGATGGCCATGGACACATGGGTGTGGGTGTTGATGAGGCCGGGAAGGACGATGCCTCCGGCGGCGTCGATCTCCCGGTCGGCGGAGCCGCGGACCTCTCCGCCCACCTGTTCGATGGTCCCGTCCCGAATCAGAATGTCGCCGCTCACGACCTGGCGTTCAGCGTTCTGGGTGACGATCCTGGCGTTGCGGACGATGGTAAGCATCTTGACCGGACATTCATGAGGGACGCGATAAATTAAGCTTGTCCCGCCTATACTAATAATTCCTTGAAGGTGTTAAGGGAATCAGTTCGGGAGATCGTTGGTTTTGACGAGCATCACGTTCCTGGGGACTGGCGGAGGGCGTTTCGCTACCATATACCAGATCAGGGCCACCGGAGGCATCTATATCAATGACGGGGCCCGCGTCCACCTGGACCCCGGCCCCACGGCGCTTTTGAACATGCGAAGGCTGGCCCTGGACCCGGCGAAGACCGACGCGGTGATGATATCGCACTGCCACCCGGACCACTACGCTGAGGCGGAGATGCTCATCGAGGGCATGACTAGGGGAGGCTTCAAGCACGCCGGCACCGTGGTCGGCAGTAGGAGCGTGATCGAAGGGGTCGCCGGCTTCAGCCCGGCGGTGTCCGAGTACCACCGCTCGATCGCCGCTCGGATCGTCACCGCGACGCCGGGGGAAGCGTTCGACATCGCCGGAATGAAGGTAGAGGCGACGCCCACCTCCCACGGCGACCCCTCCGGCGTCGGCTTCCGATTCCACACCTCCTCCGGGATCATCTCCTACGTCGGCGATACCGAGCTGACGGACGAGCTGGCGCCGGTGCATAAGGGGTGCCGGGTCCTCATCCTGAACGTCACCCGGCCCCTGGGCTCCCGGGTCCCCAAGCACCTGTGCACCGAGGACGCCGGTGACCTGGCCAAGAAGGTCGCCCCGGAGGTGGTCATCCTGACCCACTTCGGGATGAAGCTGGTGCATGACGGAGTGCGGAAGCAGGCGGAGTTCGTCGAGGACCTGTCCGGCTGCCGCACCTTGGCCGCCGAGGACCTGATGACCGTGCAGGTGGGAAAGACCATCAGGACCGCCCGCTCGAGGGGCAAGGAGATCATCGAGGAGGGCCGCGGGCCGGTGGACCTCGACGCGTGAACCAGCGCCGGAACGACGATGCATCGGTCCAGACCAACAATGCGGAGTAAGGATTATATCGTTTATATTGCTTGAATTCCCTGATGATAATTTGCCAGCTTGCAGGCTTTTTGGGCAGCGGGAAGACAACGCTACTGGTCCGTCTGGGCTCTGAACTCAGCAAGGCTGGTAAGAAGGTCGCCATCATCGTCAATGAGGTCGGCGAGGTGGGAGTGGACGGGGCGGTCATCGACTCGTTCGGATTGAAGAGCGTGGAGATAACCGAGGGGTGCATCTGTTGCTCCCTGTCCGGAAGCCTTCAGAACACCTTGAGGATGATCACCCGGGAGTACGCCCCGGACATCATCATCATCGAGCCGACGGGCATCGCCCTGCCGTCCATCATCGTTAAGCTGGTGAGGACCGCCATGGTGGGTGAGGAAAGGATGATCACCATCTGCCTCATCGATGCTTTCCGCGCGCCCAAGCTGTTCAAGGAGGCCAACCTGTTCGTCAGCCGGCAGGTGGCCGGTGCGGACATCGTCGCGGTGAACAAGATCGATCTGGTAGGCGACGAGGCGAGGGAAGAGGTAACCGACGTCATCAGGGGCATGAGCCCGGACTCCGACATCGTTTACATATCAGCCAAGAGCGGGGAGGGCGTGGCGCCCCTCCTGGAGCTGCTGGGGGCCTCGACATGAGCGACGACTCGAAGGAGCTGGCGGACGCTGGCACGTTCGGCCTCAGGGCCGAGTTCCACGCCCATCCGGCCGTGGGGAAGGAAGAGATGGCCTCCCTGGTGGAAGGTCTGCTGATGGCCGTGGGAAAGAGAGTGACGGAGGAGAAGGGCATGCTCCTGGGACATGTGAAAGCCTTCGTGACCGCCCCCGACGGGACATTGAAGGTCAACCTCATCGACATGGACCTGGGAACGGACACCCTCAACCGCCTGTCCTCGCCGGTGGAGAAGGGCGAGCTGAAGTTCATGGCCGCCCTGGTCGGACTGGACGACGAAGAGGTGGAGGACATAATGGAAGATTGCCTGGAGGCCCTCGAGGACCGGCTGGGGCTGGAGATCGAGGAGCACGAGCATGACCATGGCCATGATCACGATCACGAGCATCACTGAGGTGAAAAGATGTACGGAATCGCAATAGACGTAGGGACAAGCGGGACAAGGATGCACGCGGTGGACCTGGCCTCCAAGAAGATCATCTCCACGGCCATCACCATGCGTCATCCTGTGCCGGGGGCTAACGTGATGGACCACCTGACCTTCTGCATCGAGGTCGACCGGACCCTGGCCCACAAGCTGCTCATTGACACATCGAACAAGCTCATGAACATGCTGGACATCGACCTGAAGAAGGTCGAGAGGGTCGCCATATGCGGCAACCCCATCCAGCTCTCCATGTTCCAGAACATCGAGGTCCGGGACCTGGCGTTCGTGGGGGAGAAGACCCTGAGGTCGAAGGGAGTGGAGCACCAGAAGAGGGACGCGAGGGTCATACCGGCATCGGACCTGGGCCTCGAGCTCCCGGACAGCGCCGAGCTGATGATCCCTCCGGCGATCAAGCACGAAATCGGCGCGGACGCCTTGGCCATGATGTACCAGACCGGCCTGCTGGACCGCAAGGAGAACGTGCTGGTGACCGATTACGGGACCAACGCGGAGATGGCCCTCAAAGTGGGTGATGAGATCATCACCGGTTCGGCCGCCGCCGGTCCGGCCATTGAGGGACAGCACATCAAGGCCGGGATGCTCGCGGCCCCCGGGGCCATCAGCGACGTCAACGCCGATATGGACTGGCGGTGCACCGTCCTGGACGACGCCATCCTGGCCCAGGAGGGCGACCTGGTCAACCCCAACACCGGTCACGCCGTGGAAACGGGGATGATGCACGGGAAGGCCGTGGGCATCACCGGCACCGGCGTCATCGCCGCCATCGCCGAGGGCCTCAGCAACAACCTGATCAAGCTGCCCCACCTCGACACCATCGACGGCTCCATACACCTGCAGGACGGCATCGTGCTGACCGAGCACGACGTCAACGAGGCCACCAAGACCTTCGGGGCCATGAGGGCCGGTCACTTCACCCTGCTGGAACACGCAGGCCTGAAGTTCGACGAGCTGGACATCATGTACATGAGCGGGGCGTCGGGCACCTATGTTGACGCCAGGAAGGCCCAGCGGGTCGGTCTCCTGCCCCCGTCCTGCGGCCAGATCTTCCAGTTCGGGAACACCTCGCTGGCCATGGCCCTGGACATGGTGCGGGAACCCCAGATGCTGGACGAGCTGCAGGCCCTGGCGGCGTCGATCCGCGCCAACCACGTGATGTTCGCCACCGACAAGGTGTTCGAGAAGGTGTTCGTTCAGGAGCTGGCATATTGGACCGAGGGGATGCCCATGGAGACCTACAACATGATGCTGGAGTTCGCCGATATCCAGCCCCTCCCGACCCAGATCAAGGAGGCCAAGATCACCCGCACCGTCCTGAGGGACATCCCCGACCTTGGCTACAAGGGACTGAGGGTGCTGAGGGACATCGGCATCTTTGTCCGCGGAAGCTTCGAAGGCTGCACCGGCTGCGAGGCCTGCCTCAACGAGTGCCCGGAGAACGCCATCAAGATCCACCAGGGCGGGACGAGCGGCTTCGAGATCGAGGTCGCCTCGGACCTGTGCAACGGCACCGCGTGCATGCGATGCGAGCGCATATGCCCGGAGAAGGTCTTCCGGTTCAAGGAACTGCAGAAGAGCCTCATCAACAAGTGATCGCCGGGCCAACGAGGGGGCGCCCCCTCCCTTTCTGTTCTTTTATAATATATTGATCTCCACGGAGCGGACGCTCCGTCGGGGGACGGAGTAAAAGGTTCGACCGCGCCCCTAGAGGTCGTAGTTCCTGGGGTTGAACATGGGCACGTGGCTGTAGGTCTTGAGGCAGTGGTCGAGGAACCGGGACTCCTCGTCCGGCAGCGCCGAGAGGTCGGTGATGATCTTCCTCAGCATGTCCTGCTCGTGCTTGGACAGCCTCAGCTTCCCCGCCTTGCTCTCGTCCTCGATCAGTCTGGCGGCGGTCATGCCGGCGGCCTTGGCCCGGAGATAGATATTGTTCCCGTTCTCGGTGATGGCCTGCCCGATCTTATACGCGTTGTCGTAGGCCAGTATGAACGCCTCCGGGCTCCGGTAGCGGTCGGTGGCCATGTACAGGTCGCGCAGCAGCTTGTCCTGCTTAAGCTGCTTGGCCATGTTCATCAGCGCGGCCTCGTAGCCGATCGACCCCAGCCAGCACTGTACGGACGAGCCGCCGAACTCGGGATGGTACTCCACCGACTCGTTGGACCACAGGTCGCAGACCTGGGCGATGAGGTTGCCCATCAGGTCGGGATGGGCGCACTGGGAGTTCTTGCCCTCCTGAGAGGTCGGCTTGCCGGCGATGGCCTTGACGATCGGCCCCTCGTAGCCGCAGTCCTTGTCCGGGCCGGTGGCACCGCACTCCCAGGCCACCAGCGTCCGGGCGGAAGCGATGGCCCTGGTCACGGCGGCGAAGGTCCGGGGGATGTCCCGGTCCAGGTATCCGCCGGCGAGGAACATGGAGGTGTTCGCCCCGGCGCAGTTGGTGTCGCCCCCCGCGCGGACCTTGTTCTTCTTGGCGATGTCCACGATCTGGGGCCACAACCAGGCCATGTCGATGGACCCGAGG
Organism: Methanomassiliicoccus sp.; assembly: GCA_016109435.1. Taxonomy (GTDB): domain Archaea; phylum Thermoplasmatota; class Thermoplasmata; order Methanomassiliicoccales; family Methanomassiliicoccaceae; genus UBA6. The sequence continues at coordinate 61,267 of JAEILR010000007.1, read as the reverse complement.
TAACCGACGCCGAACAGCCATCCGCGGATATCCTGTCTTAAGATGGCGTAGTCAGCGACCTCCTTCCCCCCGGTCGACTCGATCGACAGCAGGTCCGCACCGTTCTCCGCCGCCACCTCCAGGGATTCGATGCATTTCTCCGGATAATAGTGCTTGGCGTCCATGCCCGGCCGCAGGCCCTCCTCGGCCAGCCGGGGGTCGGCCACCGTGTGCCGGATGGAAAGGGCGATGCCGTGCTCATCATGGTATTTCTGCATCAGCTCCTTCTGCCCGGCGACCACGGGCTTCTCATACTTCTGGGGCTCGTTCACCATCTGGAAGATGTGTTCGTTCTCCAGCTGGACGGCGGGGAACCCCAGGGTCACGGCCCGGTCCAGGATGTCCCTGGTGATGTAGTCCACGTACTCCCTTCTCAGGGACTCGGGGCTCTTCTCCGCCCCCGGACGGGGAGCGAAGTTGATCTCGGGGACGACCACCCCGGCTCCCACCGTCTGACCCAGACCATAGGACACCGGGTACCTCGCCTCTCCGAACACCATCTCATCAGGGGAGCCGTACTCCATCCTCGTGTACCTTCTCATTGCCATTCGACTTCCCCCTCAATCCTTGACCGATGTCAGCTTATCCCAGTTGTCCCTGAGCTTCCGCCAGTCCCAGCCTTCCATGGCCTTGTTGGCCATCAGCGGTCCCTGGATGGCCTTGGCCACGAAGACGCCCATGGGGTACGATTCCACGTACGCCCGGTTGACCGCCCCGCCTCCGCAGATGAAGGGGATGTTGATGTTCCTCTTCTGGAGCTTCTCGGCGATCTTGGGGAACGCGGACATGGTAGTGGTCATCAGGGCGGTCCCGGTGACCATGTTGGGCTTCTCCCTCTCGACGGTCTGGACCACATCATCGATGGGCACATCCCTGCCCATATCGATCACGGTGAACCCGTTGGACTTCAGCAGCACCGCGGCGATGTTCTTGCCGATGTCGTGGGGGTCCCCCTCGGCGACATGCATGACCACTTTTCCCCTGGTCTCCCTGATCCCCTTGATCCTCTGCTCGCAGATCTTGACGCCCTTGTCCATCGCGTCAGCGGCGACCATGACATGGGGGAGGAAGTAGATGCCCCTCCCGTACAGCTCACCGACGATGTCCATGCCCCGGATCAGGCCCTTTTCGATGACGTCCTCGGGCGTGTACCCCTTCATGGCGGCGTTCACGTCATCGTTCACCGACTTGTATCTCATGAACACCACGTCCTCGGCCACCCTCTTGAGGAGCGGATCATCGGGGACCATCCTGGCCGCCAGATCTTCCGGGCTCTCCTTGGATTCCATCTGGATGTCGTAACGCCTCAAAACCCGGTCATAATTGACGCTCTTTAGATCCAACATCTCCTTGGTCAACCCTATCCTCCATTAGGGTGAGAGCGTGTCCCCGACGTTCTCATACCCTCACCTGGCTTTGAAATATATGTAAGTAACCATCGATTGTTAGGGCCGGTCGCGAGAGGTGCCTGGATACCATAGCGCAGGGCGCTCTGTCGCCCAGCCCTTCCCGTCCCCGTTAATGGAAGATATATAATCGCCCCGCTCCGCGGTCGGACATATTGCGGTTTTCTCATAGAGAATATGAAAAATGTTGATATAACGTGCGATATAAACTCGTGTCGGCGTCCCGATACCGGTGGCTCAACTTTCCTCCTAAGAAGGTTTTCTGAATCCCCACCACGCCGGAATTGGGCGCCCTCTTCTCCATCACCCTGTTCAGGCCGCTTCCGAAAGACCCCATGACAATAACTTATTTGCCCATGAGCCCAATTCCCGCGCCATGACCCTGGAACAGGACGTGCTGGAGAGGATCTCGCCCTCCGCCCGGGAACGGGAGGACATCGCGGGCAAGGTCAGCTCGCTCCTGGCCAGGGCCGCTGAGGAGGCCTCGAGAGAGGACATAGGCCTCAGCGTGATCCTGGTGGGCTCGGTGGCCAAGGACACCTATGTCCGCGATCCGGACCTGGACGTCTTCATCCTGTTCCCCGAGGGGGTCCCCCGGGAGCGGCTGGAATCGATCGGGCTGGCGGTTGGCCGGAGGGTGCTTGGAAAGGGGGAGGAGAGGTACGCCGAGCATCCCTACGTCCATGGGCGCTGGGAGGGCCTGGAGGTGGACATGGTGCCCTGCTACCATATCGAGAACACTTCCATGCTCCGCTCCGCGGTGGACCGCACCCCCTTTCATACCCGTTTCGTCCTTTCCCGCCTGGAGGAGGGGGAGAAGGACCAGGTCCGCCTGCTGAAACAGTTCGCCAAGGGCATCGGAGTGTACGGCGCGGAGGCCAGGATCCAGGGGTTCTCCGGATACCTGATCGAGCTGCTGATACTGAGGTACGGGTCGTTCTCCGGGGTCCTGAAGGCCGCATCGGAGTGGAGGAAGGGCACGGTCCTGTACCTGGACCGCCCGGGATCCCGGAAGTTCAGGGAACCGCTGGTGTTCCACGACCCGGTGGACGTCGAGCGTAACGTCTCTTCCGCGCTGTCCGAGAACGGCCTCGCCCGGTTCGTCCACGCCGCCCGGTCCTACCTGGCAGCGCCGTCCGAGCGTTACTTCTTCCCCCGGCACAGGGAACTACTGGACCTTGCGGCCATGGAGGACATGGTGGGGCAGCGGGGCACCGGAGTGCTGGTGGCAGGCATGGAGCGGCCCCCCCTCATCGACGATAATCTCTACCCCCAGGTCAGGCGCAGCATCGACGGCATCTGCTCGCTCCTGGAATCCCACGACTTCCGGGTCGTGGACCGCTCCTTCCATGTGGGCGAGGAGATATCGTTCATCATCGAACTGGAGAGCCTGGTCCTTCCGCTGGGGAAGCGCCACGGGGGGCCGCCGGCGTGGGTCGACAACGCCTATGCGTTCCTGGAGCGGTGGGAGAAGGAAGGCCTCGGCAGGCCGTTCCTGGAGAACGGGCACTGGACCGTCATCGCCCCCCGGGCCCATACCCGGGCGGAAGAGGTGGTGAGGTCGAAGCTGTCCACCGCGGCCCTGGGCAGCGACCTGCGGAACGCCAAGGTCGGGACGGTGATGGCCGGACCGGACGTGTTCCGGGAGGAGAACCGCGCCGTCCTGTCGGCGCTGCTCGATAAAAGGATGAACTGGGAGATATGATGCCCCTCAGGCGAAGGGCGGGTTGAGCAGGAGGATCCAGATCCCCAGCGCCAGAAGCATGTAGAGGGCGATGTTGCCTATCTGGGTCTTCTTGTCGATGTCCTCGGTCCTGATCTTCATGTACCTGAAGGCGTAGTTGAGCACACCGACCCCGATGATGTAAACGATCAGGCCGATGATGACCCCGAACGCGTTTCCCACCACGGCCGCAAGAGCACCGAAGAGGACGGCGACCAGCGCGGTGAACATCATAGCCTTGGTGCCGGTCATGTCCTTCTGGAGAAAGGCCTTCTCGTCGAACTCGGGAGGTACCCACTCGTACTCTTCCTCCTTCTCGTCCTTTCTCTTCTTCCGGGCCATGGGGGTCCCTAAGCACAATGCGATTATAAACCTTTTCAGACCCCCGATTACGGACGGATGGCTGGGCAAGGCAAGGGAGGATAGCGGCAGGCCCTCGATCGTCACCGTGGCCGGAGGGCCGACGTGACGGGCGGGGGAGGCGGCAGGACCGACGGACGTCTGGTCGCGGGGAAGATAAAGTACGATAAGACTCTGCTTTCGGTCGGCCGGATACTGCTGGCTCGCTGATTGTAGGAGGTATTTTCAACTACCTGGGGGGGCCCTTTTATATTTAAAAGGAGTTCGAGAGATGAAGGTGCATAAATGCCCGCAAATAGCATAGAAGAGTTGCCTGGTGTAGGGCCCGCAACTGCAGAGAAGCTACGCGATGCCGGCTATGTAGACCTGATGGCGATCGCCGTGGAATCCCCCAAGGTCCTGTCCGAGGTGGCAGAGATCGGGGAGAGCACCGCGGTGAAGATAATCAACGCGGCCAAGCAGGCCGCGGACGTCGGAGGGTTCGAGACCGGGGATGTGATACTGGAGAGGAGGAGGAACATCAACAAGCTGACCTCCTGCTCCAAGGCGTTCGACGAGCTCATGGGTGGAGGGCTGGAGACCCAGGCCATCACCGAGTTCTACGGGGAGTTCGGCAGTGGGAAGACCCAGATCTGCTTCCAACTGGCCGTCAACGCCGGCAGGCCGGTGGACGAGGGCGGTCTGGACGGCAACGTGTTCATCATCGATACCGAGAACACGTTCCGGCCTGAGAGGATCGTCCAGATGGCCGCGGCCTTGGACATCGATCCCGAGGAGGCGCTGAAGAAGATACACGTGGCCCGGGCTTTCAACTCCCACCATCAGATGCTGCTGGTGGAGAAGGCCCAGGAACTGGCCCATGACCTCAGGGTACGCCTGATGATCGTCGACTCGCTCACCGCCCACTTCCGTGCCGAGTATGTCGGAAGAGGGGCGCTGGCGGAGAGGCAGCAGAACCTGAACAAGCACATGCACGATCTGCTCCGGTTCGGCGACCTCAACAACGCGGTCGTCGCGGTGACCAACCAGGTGTCGGCCAAGCCTGACGCGTTCTTCGGTGACCCCACCCGTCCGATCGGCGGCCATATCGTCGGCCACGCTGCCACGTACCGCCTGTATCTAAGGAAGAGCAAGGGAGGCAAGCGCATAGCAAGGTTAATTGACTCCCCTAACCTTCCCGAGGCCGAGGCGGTCATAAGCGTTAGCGAGGATGGTATCAGGGACTGAACGGACATTGACGGCCGTCCTGTCCCGGGGAGGGACGGGATGAGCCTTGTCCCCTATTTTTTCGAGCTCTCCGGCGAGCACCCCACGCTGCCGCAGGCGGAAGCCTACGGATGCTGCGCCGCAGAGTGCGACTATTTCCAGTGCTCGACCGACGGACCGGGATATGCCGTCTTCGGCTTCGAAAGCGATCGTTTCGACGGCATCGCCTCCCGCCTGGCGCTGACCCACCGCCTGGGCCGCTACCTGGGATCCTCGACCCCGGAGGACGCCATGCGTCTGGCGGGGGACCTGGACCTGCCGTCAGGCTCCTTCGCCGTCCGGGCCAAGCGGTTCCAGCAGCATCACATGGACCTGAACTTGAACCGTTTGGCCGCGGCCGTGGGGGGGGTGTCCGGGGCCGGCCGGAAGATCGACCTCACCTCCCCCGAGGTCGAGCTCCGCCTGTTCATATCCGACCGGGTGCACTTCTATCTGCTGGGGGCGGAGGTGGACCGTTCCCAGTTCGAGGCCAGGAAGGTGGCCGAGAGACCGTTCTTCTCCCCCATCTCACTGCACCCCAAGTTCGCCCGGGCGCTGGTCAACATGACCTTCGTGAAGCGGGGCGATCGGCTGCTGGACCCTTTCTGCGGTACGGGAGGGGTGCTGATCGAGGCGGCCTCCATCGGAGTGAGGGCCTGCGGTTCGGACATATCCCCGGAAATGGTCGACGGCTGCAGGCGCAACATGGAGCATTTCGGGCTTCCGTGGGACGCCATCGAGGTGGCGGACATCGGCGATATCGCCACGACCTTCGGAACGGTGGCCGCGGTGGCCACCGACCCACCCTACGGAAGGGCGACCAGCACGATGAGGGAGCCACTGGGGGACCTCTACGACCGGGCGATGGGTTCGATCGCCTCGGTTCTGGAGCGGGGCTCCCGCGCCGGAGTGGTGCTGCCCCGTCCCTGCCCCGAACGGATGGACGGCCTGGAGCTGGTCCACGGCCACGTGCAGAAGGTGCACCGCTCCCTCTCCCGCAACTACTGCGTCCTCAGGCGACGGTGACCGACAGCAGCTCGGACCTCTCGATGCCCGACGCCGTGGTGACGAGGGTGAGGTCCCTGGTCAGCGACACATCGGCCGGCACGTTGACCATCAGGGTCACCGATGCCCGGTCCTCGAAGTCCAGGGGGAAGATGAGCACGTTGGTGGCATCGGACGAGGTCCCGTTGGACAGGTACAGCGACGCGGTCCAATTGGCCGGGATCCCTTCGATGGCCATCCTCACCTGGCTGTCGGTGTTCCCGGTGTTGTTGACCAGAATGGTGAACTCCACGCTGCTCCCGGCGGCCACGGTGGTGGCATTGCCCCCCAACACGTTCATCTCGAACGAGTGGTCCGGAGCGATGGTCGTGATCGGCTGGGGAACGAAGGTAGCGGCAAGGACCACCAGGCCTGCCAGCCCCAGCACCACGGTGCGCTTGTCGAGCTTGGACACGTCGTTGAGGGGCGCGGGATGCTTGAGCCCCAGGAGGAACACCAGCATCGCGAACAGGAACCAGCCGTCGTAGAATATGGTCATGATGGCCAGCAGGGCGAAGGTCGCATACCCCAGGTACACCGCTTTCTCCCCGAACAGCCCCCTAGCCACGTGGCCGCCGTCCAGCTGGCCGACCGGCAGCAGATTGATGGCGGTGACCAGGAAGCCGACCCATGCGGCGAAGGCGGTGGGGTGGAGGGCCATGCTGTCGGCCATGGGGACGAACAAAGCCAGCAGCTGGTAGAGAGGCTGGATCATGATGGCCATCACTCCCGAATCGCCAATCGGACCCTCCACGGAATGCCCGTTGGCGGTGAGGTACAGCCCTATGAGCGCGACCGGGATGGTGACCGCCAGTCCCCCCAGGGGTCCCGCTATCCCGATGTCCACCAGCGCCTTCCGGTTGGGCATGGGGTCGCGCATGGAGATGAACGCCCCGAAGGTTCCGAACGGAGGTATCGACGGAATGAAGTATGGCAGGGACGCGTCGACGCCGTGCCGCTTGGACGCCACGTAGTGGGAGAGCTCGTGCACCCCCAGGATGGCCATGAGGGGGACGGCGAAGAACAACGCCCCATAGAAGATGTTCTCGGCCGTCAGCCAGTTCTCCGCACCGACGTACTCCGACCACAGCAGGGTGCCGGCCAGGGTGGTGGTGACGAAGGTGACCGCCAGGAGGATGCGGTTGATCCACAGGTTGACGGGCTTTTTGACCCGGTTGGAGCGGACCACGGTGACGGTATGCTCCCCCTTGGAATAGTTGATGAGAGGCACCAGGCCGTGCCCCTTCATCTCCTTGCGCATTTCCTCGAAGTTCTTGTCCAGTGTGCTCTCGTCGGCCCGCACCAGGAGCCGGATGGCATCATAACTGACCTTCACCTCATAGACCGGGAAGCGCTTGGCCACCAGGGAGCGGACCTGCTCGACGTACGCTGGGAGATCCTCTGCGGGCATCTTTCTCACACAGAAGCACCCCGGCATTTAAATTATGCGCATGACGAAGGTGGGCGCTGAGAGGACGCCACGCCGCCGTTCCACGCCTGGCAGCGCCCTTCCCAGGCGCCCCGGCAGGGGCAACCTTCTAGTCCCTGAGGGGCGATGACCGGACATATGCGGTACGAGGAGCTTGACCAGGAGACCCGTCGGTGGATGCTCGAGGAGTTCGGGGCTGAGGAGGCCGGGGAGCCTTACCGGAGCCCCAGCTTGTCGGCCAAGGGGCGGGAGGCGTTCGGAGAGATGATGAGGGAGGCCATCACCTCCGGGACCGAGGAGTCCCTGGCCGCGGCGCTTAAGCCCAAGGAGCTGTGGGCGGAGTACGAGCCGTCCCCCCTGGGCGGCATCAGGAAGACCGAGCCGGCGAGGGCGGCCGTGGCCCTGGCCCGCTCCGAGTTCAACACCTGGTACATCCGGGGGCTGTGCCGCCGCCTCATGGAAGAAGGGGAAACGTATTTGCAGATCTACCGGGCCGCCGATGCCGATGCTCCCGGGGACCAGTGCGTGCCGTATCAGAACATGGTCCTGGAGATCAGGCATGTCTACAATGGCCATCGCGCGAAGTACTGGCCGGTGAAGAACGACCGCGTCTTCTCCGTACCCTGTGGCCCGCCCTGCAGGCACACCGTCCGCCGGATCTCCAGCAGCATGAAGGCGATGATCGAGCTGGAGGCCAGGGAGTTCGGGGCCGCGTTCCGCCGCCCGGGCCCGTGACCCGGACCGGCAGGCCTCGTTCCCGTCAGGGGTGATGAGGCAAAAGGATTATTAACCCTACATGAATCGGCCACTGTGAATAGTTACGTCCAGCTATTCCGCGTCGGCAACTGCATAATGGGGGTCATCGGGCTCATCCTCGCCACCTTGGTGGCCATGGGTACTGAGATCGTCAACGTCCCGGTGCAGCTGGCCATAGCCTCCGGGGTAGTGGTCGGGTTCATCATCGGAGGCAACGTCCTCAACGATTACCTCGATCGCGAGGTGGACAAGCTGGCCCATCCCGAGCGGCCCATACCGTCCGGCCGCGTCCGCCCGGAAACGGCCCGCAACATCTCCATACTGGCCTTCGCCCTGTCCCTGTTCCTGTCGGTGTTCCTGTGGGACCTGCTGTCGTTCATCATCGTGGCGGCGGCCATCGTCATCATGCTGGCCTACGAGCTGAAGACCAAGAAGGAAGGCCTTACCGGCAACCTCTCCATCGCCTTCCTCACCAGCGGGCTGTTCCTCCTGGGCGGGGCGATCGTTGGCCGCCTGGATGCCACCATCGCCATCGCCATGATGGCCTTCCTGGCGACCCTGGGCCGGGAGATAGTCAAGGACATCCAGGACATGGGCGCGGACTTCGACCGGAGGACGCTGCCCCAGAGGATCGGCGCCCGAAAGGCGGGCGTGGTGGCCAGCGCGGCGTTCCTGGCCGCGGTGGCCCTGTCCTTCGAGCCGGTGCTGTCCGGAAGGTTCGGCCTGGAGTATCTGGCCGCGGTCCTGGTGGCCGATGCAATTTTTATATACTGCTCGATAGTTCATTTTCGAAATCCCAAGCAGGGTCAGAAACTGGCCAAGTATGGCATGCTCGTCGCCTTGGTCGCGTTCTTGCTGGGAGGGTTGCTATGACCGTAAGAGACATCCTCAACGAGAAGCTGAAGAAGGGCGCGCTGCACATGACCTTGCTCGATCCGGCCAAGCAGAGGCCGGCCGAGGCGGGGAACATCACCAAGCTCGCCTACGAACTGGGCACCGACGCGATCATGGTGGGCGGTTCCACCGGCGTCACCCAGGAAAACCTTGACCAGACGGTCAAGGCCATCAAGGCCCAGGTCAAGGTACCGGTCATTTACTTCCCCTCCGGGGCCAACGCCATATCGCCGTACTGTGACGCCATGTACTTCATGAGCATGCTCAACTCCCGCAACCTGCGGATGGTCATGGGGGAGCAGGTCATGGGAGCGCCGATCGTGGCCAAGCTGAAGCTCGAGGCCCTTCCCATGGGCTACATAATCGTGGCCCCGGGAATGAAGGTCGGGGAGGTCGGGGAGGCCGACCTCATACCCCGGGACAAGCCCAAGCTGGCAGTGGCCTACGCCCTCGCCGCCCAATTCCTGGGCATGCACTACGTTTACCTCGAAGCGGGCAGCGGGGCTCCCCAGGCCGTGCCCGATGAGATGATCCAAGAGGTCCGCAAGGCCGTCAGCATACCTATCCTGGTGGGCGGCGGGATCAGGGACGCGGAGACCGCGGCCAGGGTCAAGAGGGCCGGCGCCAGCATCGTGGTCACCGGCACGGTGGTGGAGGACGGCAGCTACATCGGCCGGCTGGAGAGCATCATCGAGGCCGTGAAGTCCTGAGCCTCAGACCATCTCCAGCAGCGCCCGGTGGACCCGAAGGTCCCCGGACAGCTCCGGGTGGAAGCTGAGGGCCAGCATGTTTTCCTGCCTGGCCATAACGGTCCGGTCGCCGTGGCGGGCCATGATCTTGCAGCTTCCCCACATCCTGCGAATGACCGGTCCCCTTATGAACACGCCGGGGAACGGTCCGTCCATCCCTTCTATGTCCAGCGGCGCCTCGAAGCTCTCCCGCTGGCGGCCGAAGGCGTTGCGGTCGACGGCCATGTCCATCAGGCCCAGCAGCTTCGTCGCGGTCCTGTCCACCTCGCCATCCCCCTCCTTGGCCAGGAGGACGCATCCGGCGCAGGTGCCCATGATGGGCATACCCTCAGCGGCCCGCTCCCGTACAAGCTCATGGAGGCCGGAGCGGAGCAGAAGCTTGGAAATGGTGGTGCTCTCCCCGCCGGGTATGACCGCGCAGGAGACCTGTTCCAGGTCCGCCGGCCGGCGCACGGTGATGACGCTCCCCTTCCGGCCGAGGTCGGCCAGGGCGGCCTCCAGCGCCTGGACATGCTCGGGAGCGGCTCCCTGGACGGCGATGACGCCTGCCTTCATGGAACCGAGCTAATCTGAGGCTGGGTCAAGAACCTTTCGCCTGGCGGTCATAGTTCTTCCGCCGATCCTCGATGACCTTGCTCTTTGGAGCGAAGGCCACACTGCCGCCCTCCACCAGTTCGATCACCGGCTCGAGGATGAGGTCGTTCTCCAGCGGCTCCCTGATCTCGTCCAGGCCCTTCAGGGCTTCCAGGACCCTCTCCTTCGCTCCGTCATGGTCCCCCTGCACCTCGACGGTGAAGGTGAGAAGGTCGCGGTACCCCTCGCGGTCGAGGGTGAGGCGGTAGCTCATCACCCCGGAGATGGACAGCAGGACCTCGTCGAACAGCACCGGGAAGATCTTCTGGCCATACCCGATCTTGGTCTGGGCGTCCATCCGGCCCTGCACCTTGCCCATCTTCCCGATGGTCACGAAGTCGCAGTTGCAGGGCGGCTCGATGAGGAAGGAGATGTCCCTGGTGCGGTAGCGGATGAGGGGGGTGCCCTCCATGGACAGTGAGGTGAACACCAGCTCTCCCGGGGTGCGGTCCGGGAGGTGCTTTCCGGTCTGGGGGTCGATGACCTCGGCCAGGAAGTCGGCCTCGTTCATGTGCAGCCCGTCCGCGGCCTCGCACTCGATGGCCGTGGCCAGGCCCATCTCGGTCATCCCGTACTGGCTGAGGATCTTGCATCCCCACGCCGCCCGCATCTCCCGCCGCATGGCCTCCGGCAGCGGCTCTGCGGAGCAGATGATGGCCTTCATGCCGAACCCCTTAAGATCATAGCGGTCCCGGGCCAGGAGGGTGATGCGGTAAAGGAAAGAGGTGAGGCCGATCATCACCTTGGTGTCGTTCTCCCTCATCGTCCTGATCTGCTCGTCCACGTCCACCGAGCTGCATACTGTGGAGTTTAGGCCGGCCACCTTGCAGGCACCGTCGAGCATCAGCCCGGGGTCCCACGCCGACACCGCGGGGAACATTATCTGCAGGTTGTCCTTGCCCGACATCCCCACCGACCTCAGGGCCGCGGAGATCGAGTCCACGATGTTCAACACGTCGTTCTGGGTGTAGAACAGCCGCTTCCGGGTGCCGGAGGTCCCGGAGGTAGTGAACGCCCGCATGACCTTGCTCTGCGAGACGCATAGAAATGTAAGAGGTTCGGCCGCCAGATCGGCCGGGTCGGTCAGGGGTATCCTTTCCAGGTCCTCCCAGGTCCGGATGTCCTCCGGACGGATGCCGGCGGCCTCGTACTTCTTCTTGTAATAGTACGAGTTCTCGATGACGTAGGCCATCTGGCGGCGCAACCGGTGGAGCTGGAACTCCCTGAGGTCGTCGCGGGATACTCGCTCCAGACCTCCCGTGGCCTCGCGGAATTCCCTGGAGTTCTTCACCTCGGCCCTGACCTTGCCATGGATCCATTCCTCCAGCGGATTGGCGTCCCCCTTCATGTTCAGGGAGGTGAGCCTTCGCCGGGCGATCGCGATCTTCACTTTCTGGAGCAGGGGCATCGCCCCTCTGGATGGCCTCAGGGACTAAAGTTCTTTGTTTCCGGGGGCCGCCCCGAGAGCGCCTTGGCTATGGTGCTGGATAGCAGCTCCGCGGAGTACGGCTTGGGGAGCGCGGCGGCGAAGCCGTGACCTGTCGGGTCGAGCAGGATGGGGTCGGAAACATATCCGCTGGTGACCACCATGATCAGCTGGGGGTTCACCTCGGTCAGCGCCTTGCTGGCCTCCAGGCCGCCCACCCCCGAGGAGATGGACAGGTCCAGTATGGCCAGGTCATAGGATTGCCAGATCTCCTCGGCCTCCTTGACCATGGCCCTGGCCTCGTCGCCGTCCCTGGCCACCTCTACGGAATACCCCAGATAGCGGAGGAGGTCCCCGGTGGCCTCCAGCACGTTCTCGTCATCGTCCATGAGCAGCAGCCTGCCATTCCCCCGGACAAGGGAGGAGGACGGCTCCGAAGTAGAGAGCGGATGCCCCTCCCTCGCCGAGGTCATCAGCTGGCTGGCCAGGTCCCGGGCGGTGACCGAGGCGCTCTCGATCTGCTTTAGCTTGGAGTACATGCGGCCCTCGGGGATCACGTACTCCTTGGCCAGGGACACGCTGCCCATGATGACCTGCAGTGAATCGTTCAGATCGTGGGCCAGGGTCTCCTGGGAAATTTTGTTCTCAACCTCCGGGGGCAGGACACCGGTGAAGTCGAGGAAGGTGCCGATATCATGCATCCCGTCCCTTAGAGCGGAGGGAAGCACTCCCCGCCTCTCCGTCTGCCCGTCCCTGGTCACCTCGACCACTCCTGGCTGGCTGATGTCCAGTCCAGGCCATATCTCGCCGACCGCGCCGCCGATGACATCGGAACCCATCATCTTCTTCAGCGCCGAGTTGGCCAGGATAACCCGGCCCTCCGGCGACACCACCGCCACCGGGGAGATCATACCGTCGATGGCATTGCGCATGATCGCCGCCTCGCGGTCCACGGCCGCCTTGGCCTCTTCCAGCGACAGTTCCCTTTCCTTCAGCGCGGTGATGTCCTTCACCAGGCCCACCGCGCCCTTGACCTGTCCGCTCTGGTCAAGGATGGGGAGAGAGGAGATCGTTGCCCACAGGTCCCCGCCATCCTTGCGAACGAGGCGCATCTCCCGGCCCCCGACGTTCTGATTGCCCTTCCTCCATTCGTCATTGATGAGCCCGGAGATCATCCTGCCGGCCATGTCCTCCTGGACATACCCGAGCATGTCCGCCAGGGAGCGGTTCACGAAGGTGGTCCGTCCCTCGGGATCGAGCACCCACACTCCGTCGGCGGAGTTCTCCATCGCGTTCCTCATCCTCTCCTCGCGGTCCAGGTACTCCTTCTCCCGCAGAGACTGCTCGGCGAGTATCTGCTCGGTGCGGTCGTCCACCACCGCCATGAGGTACTTGACGCCGTCGTCGTCCCTCACCGGGGACATGGTGACGTTGGCCCACATGGTGGAGCCGGACTTGCGGACCAGCCGCTTGAGCATCGACCCCGACGGGGAGCCGCCGGCGGCCAGCTGTCGCTGGAGGGCCCCGCTGGCCTCCGCGTCGTCCGCGTGGACGATGTCCAAAAAGGCCCTGCCGGAGATCTCCTCCGGAGTGTAGCCGGTCATTTCGTGGAACCTGCCATTGGCTTCCATCAGGCTGCCGTCCAGGGCCACCCGGACCATGCCGATGCCAGACTGGCCGAAGACCGCCCGGAACCGCTCCTCGCTTTCCAGGAGCCTTCCCCGGGTGAGAGCGAGCGCCTCGTCCCTGGCCTTCAGCTCGATGCCCGCGGCATAAAGCGCGCCGTCCCTGCGGAGAAGCTCCCTCGACAGGCGAGATCTCTCCTCCTCCGCGGCCGCTGCCTTCTTCTTCTCGGCCTCGGCGGCGGCGAGAGCGGACGATATCTCTCCCTGGCGGCGGCCCAGGGCCTCCCGGAGCCCGGCGATGACCGTCGCGCTGACGTTCAGGTCGGCGTCCAGCTGACCGGCCCTGGACCTCAGGGCTGCTGACGAGGACCTGCTGGAGTAGGTGTCCTTCAGCGAAGCGGACAGCTCCTCCTCCTTCAGCACCAGGACCTTGCTCAGCATCTCGGCCCGGGACACCGCCTGGGCCAGATCGCCGTCCTTCTCCTTCATCGAGGCGGCCGCGGCCGCCATCTCTCCCTCCCGGATCTTAAGCTCGGCGGATGCTGCGTCGATGGCGGACCGCGCCTCAGCCAGCGCGGCCTCACGGTCCCGGATGGTGGCCAGGGACCGCTCCTTCTCCTGCTCCAGTTGCTCGATGGCCGCCCGGTCCCGCTCCGAACCCTCGGTGAGGACAGCGATGTCGGCCTTCGCTCCCTCATAGGAGGCGATGGCCTCTCCCAGCGCGGACCGCTTGGCGGCGAGATCGTCGTTAAGCCGGGCGATCTCCCCGCGAGCCTGCTCTATCTCCCCCAGCCGGGCATCCCGGTCCAGGGTGAGGGAGTTCAGCTCCTCCTCCGCCGCGGACAGGGCGACCCGGAGGGCGGCGGCATCCTGCTGGGATGCGGCCAGCTCGTTCTCCTTTATCGTCATCAGCTCCTGGGCGGCGGTCAGATCCGCCGCTCTCTGCTCCAGGGCCGTATCGCTGGACGCTAGCGCCTCCCGCGCCCGTTCCAGATCCTCACGGGCGGTGGACAGCTCCTCGGTGCGCTGTTCAAGCGTCCCGGTGACCGCGGCAAGCTCCGCCAGCTTCTGCTCCAGGGAGGTAGCGGTCGAGGCCAGGGTTTCCCTGACCCCGGATAGTTCGTCCCTGGTCGTGGCGAGGTCGGCCGTCCGCTGCTCCAGCTCGGCGCTGTTGGCAGCGATCTCCTCCCGCGCCCGGGTCAGCTCCGCGCTGATGGCGGCGAGTTCGCCCGCCCGCTTCTCCAGGTCCTCGTTGGCCGAGGCCAGCGTTCCCTGGAGGGTGGATATTTCTTCCTTTGCCCCGGCAAGCTCGGCGCCGCGCTGCTCCAGATCGTCGCCGGTCCGGGCGAGCTGCTCCCGGAGGGCGGACAGCTCCTCGGTGCGGGTGGCGATCTCGCCGCTCTTGGCCATCAGGTCCGCTTCCAGCCGCTCGACCTGCTGCCGTATGGCGAAGTGCTCGCTCTCCTTGTGGGCGAGCGCCTCCTCGACCCCGGATAGGGACTCCCTGAGCCCCTTCAGTTCCATTGACTGGGCCTGGTAGCTGGTGGTAAGCTCGTCGACCTCCTTGTCCTTTCCCAGGGACAGCGCCTGCGCTGCGGCCAGGGCGGCATTGATGCCGGTGATCTCCAGGCCCTTGGTGGCCAATTCGCTCTGGAGCCGGGCGATCTCCGTGACATGGGCGTCCACCTTGATCTGCCGCTCTTCGCTGGCGGACCTGGTGGCGGTCAGCTCGGCCTCCTGGGCCTGCAGGGCCTCCTGAAGCCTGCTCAATCCCTCGGCCGACTCGGCCAGCTCGCTCCGCTTCCTCTCCATCTCCTCCCGCACGGAGGCGATGTCGGCGTCCATCTCCGCCAGGGAGGACCTCAGCTGCACGATCTCGGCGTCAAGGGCGGAGATGCGCTGGTCCCTTGCCTGCACCTCGGACAGGAACTCGTCGTTCCTCTTCCGGCTGTCCTCGAGGGCCTGCTTGACCGCCTTGCGCCCGGTGATGTCCCGGTCCACTCCCCGGTAGCCCAGGAATTTGCCGTCGCGATCGAACTGGGGGGTCGCGCTCATCTCCAGGTACACGGCATGGCCGTCGCGGTGCCTTACTTCCTTCTCCAGGGCGGTGATGGGGGAGTGGGAGGACATGGCCTTGGTGAGCAGCTTGGACACCCGGTCCGCCTCCTCTTTGGACACCAGGTCCAGGGGGGTGCGGCCGATCACGTCCTCGGGCTGCAAGCCCAGAACGTCCCTCACTCGGGGGGACGAGTACACATACACGCCCTTCTCGTCCAGCTCCCAGGCCCAGTCCGAGGCCCGCTCGGCCAGGTCCCGGAACCGGCGGCGGGAGTCCTCCAGCGACGCTTCCAGGCTCTTCATGGCCGCGCTGTCCGCCTTGACCTGGCGGTTGAGGACCTCGATGGCCCGGTCCCGTTCGCGGATCTCGCTCTCCGCGCTGTTGACCTGGCGGATGATGTCCATTATCCGCTCCAGCTCCACCTCGGCGAAGTTCTCCTTCGGCATGTCCTCCGCCGGGATGTAGAAGCTGTTGCGGTTGATGACCCCCCTCGACACGATCCGGGGGTGGGTCTGGATGGCGGCCATTAGGGCCTCCGGGGAGAACGCCCGGCGGTCATACTGGCAGATGATGCGCAGGGAGATCCCGGGGTTGAGGCCGTTGATCCTGGCCTCGTAGTCCGGCCACCGGTCCACTCCCGGGACCTTCTCCTGGGTCCAGGTCATGTCGGACATGACCCTCATGGCCGTGAACCCGTAGGACTTGGCGAGATCGGCGATGTTGTTGATCACCCGGATGGTCCACTCCGGATCGAACCGACCCAGCTTGAAATAGACCTCCTTCTTGCTGGTCAGGATGAGGCTGCCGTTGTTGACCGCCTTCTCCACATCGATGTTCTCGGCCCTGAGGGCCTCCACGATGGCCGCGTCGTTCTCCTCGTGCGACACGTACAGGCACAGGTCCCCTCTTTCGAGGCCCACCTTGATCAGCGGGGTGATTGTGGAGAGCCGTTCCTCGTCGGTCTCGTAGATAAGCGCGATATGATCCTCTACTGTGTTCCCTTCCACCTCTGCTGCGGTCAGGGGCGTCTCTGTGGTTTGATCGACCATTATGTGCATCCTCCTTCGCCCGACCAAGCTTCGGGCGTCCCATGAAATAACGAGCCCCCCCAGAGGTTTTCGGGAAATAAACCCTCGCCCATCAACGATGCGACTATGGACAAACTAAAGAGGCCGTGAGCGATATGGAAGTACATGCCCGGCAAGGATTGGAAGGCCCTGACCGAGGAGCTGCGCCTCATGGTCTGCCTTCCCGCGTACCCCATAGGCATCAAGCTCGTCAAGAGGGCGGGAGAGCTTCTCGATCACAAGGAGGCCCGGCTGCTCACCTCCACCACGCCCTGCCATCTGGCGGCCATCGCCCGCAGCGACCGGAGGGACGGTCTGGCGGGAGCCTCCAGCGAGGGGACCAAATGTGTCTGGGGAGCCGCGTGCCTGGGGCTCATCACCACGCCCGAACGGCTGTCCGATGGAGACCTTAACCTGCCCTACACCCAGGACACCGAGGCCGCCAGGAAGCTCCATCAGAACATGTACATGCTGGGCAACACTGGGAAGCGTTACTCCGGGGTGCTCATGGCCCCTCTGGACAAGGTCCCCTTCGAACCGGACGTCATCGCCATGTACATGAGTCCGGCCAGGGCTCTCCGCCTAATCATCGCCTTCGCCTATGCCCGGGGGGAGGCGGTGATCTCGCACATGACCGGCCAGGCCTCGCTGTGCTCGGGGATCGCCCGGGCGGTGGACCGGGGAGAGATCACGGTGGACATGCCGTGCATGGGTGACCGGGCCTACGGCCTGGTCCAGGAGTTCGAGGTGGTTGTGGTCTTCCCCGCTTCCCGGATCGACGAGCTGATGGAGGGCATGCGGAACACCGAGGGCGCGGCCTCCTATCCCTACATGCCGTTCCTCCGGTGGTCCACGCTGTTCCCCCCGTCCATGGAGCCGAGGGGAGGCGATCTGGAATGATGGACGGCGATATGGACGGTGCTTGGTCGCCCACAAGACTTAAGAACGCATACTGGGTATCCATCGAAGCGGAGGTAATGAGATGGTTTTGACCGAGCACATGAAACAGTCGGGCGTGACCCCGGCCCTTTTGAAGACGACCAAGAAGATCAAGTGTCCAAACTGCGGTCTCGAGTTCTCACTTTTCCAGTCCAGGGCCATCGCCTGCAAGGGGTGCAAGAAGGGCGCTTTCGGCTGTCAGCTCGCCCGCTGCCTCAGATGCGATACCGAGTTCCCCCTGGAAGGCCCGCTGGTCAAGGATTGGGAGAAGCAGAAGCTTCTCGCCGAGTACATGAACGGCATCGTTAACAACTACAACAAGAGCGTGGGCAAGAAAGGAAACCGGTGAGAGATCTCACCGTTTTTTAAAAAAGAAGGGGCGGTGAGGGCCGCTTTCGGACCTCACCCCGAGCCCCATTTTGCATATTTCTCCAGTATTTCGTGGCGGTAGAGCGTCTTCCCGTGCACGCTGTTGATGTTGAACAGGCAGAACGGTATCAGCTTGCCGTCCGGGGTGACCGTGTGGATGCAGCAGCCCTTAAGGCGGTCGGTGTCCACGTTCCACACGTCCTGGAAGGGCATGCTGGAGATGGTCAGGTAGTTGGTCCGGGCCCTCTGGATGAACTCATCCCAGGAGCCCTTGGCCTCGTCCCCGTCCGCGCCCAGGCTCTCGTCGATGTACCGCCACAGGTCGCTGATCTCCTTCCTGGTCTTGGTCGCGATGCAGCAGGTGTCCTTGGGGGGGCCCATGGCCCGGTGGGTCAGGGGGAACAGGGAGCCGTCCTCCATGATGACCGACATGGACTTCACGTCGCAGTGCACGTTGGTGCACGAGGTCGGTATGAAGTTGTCCATCCTGAGCTCCCCTTTGGTCTGCTTCTCGATCTCCTTCAGCAGGTCCGGCAGCACCGTCCGGTTCTCGTCATGGGGGACGATGGGATAGCGGCCGAAGTAGCTCAGCGGCTGGAAGTGGATGCCCTTGACGGTGGGGACGTTCTTCTTGGCGAAATCGATTATCTGTCCGATCTGGTGGATGTTGATGTCCGGCGATACCACGGTGACCAGGGTGACCCCCACTCCCAGTTCCTTGCAGTTCTCGATGGCCTTCATCTTCGTCGCCAGGAGGTCCTTCCCGCAGGTCTTCATGAACACGTCGGAAGTGACGCCGTCGAAGGAGAAGTACAGCGAGTCCATGCCCGCCTCCTTGCACTCCTTCAGGAAGCCGGGGTCCTGGGCGAAGCGCACCCCGTTGGTGTTGACCTCGATGTAATCGATGCCCATGGACTTGCCCAATCTCAGGATGTCCGGCAGGTCGTCCCTGATGGTCGGCTCCCCGCCGCTCAGCTGGATGCATATGGGATGGTTCACGTAATCGAGGGTGGTCTGGAACATCCCCTTGATCTGGTCCATGGTCGGGTTGAAATGGTAGCGCTCGTTGGCCGAGGCGAAGCAGATGGGGCACTTGAGGTTACAGTCGTTAGTGACCTCCATCACCACCAGGCAGGTGTGCTGGGTGTGGTCCTGGCACAGCCCGCAGTCCACTGGGCAGGTGGCCTTGTTGGTCACCGCGTACTTCTCCGGCTTCGACGGGACGCAGGCGTACGCCTTCATCGACTTGTAATCGGCGACCCCGCGCCAGATCAATACCTTGTAATGGCCGTGCTCCGGACAGGTCTTCTCCAGGTACACGTTGTCGTTCTCGGCGAACTTCACCGCCGGGATGACCTTGAGGCACTCCGGGCACAGGCTGCTGCTCTCCCCTAGCTTCTCTATCATCATCGTCACCAATTTCGTCCCATCAATCATTTTGGATTAGTTATGAGTTTCTGAGAATCCCGCGCAATACAGAAAACATAGAATAGAAAAATGTTGAAGAGGGCCGCGGTGCGGCCGTAAGATGTTTACGCCTTCTTCTTCTCGAAGAGCCCTTCGGCCGCTGCGATGGTCTTGGTGGCGAGGTATTCCTCGACCCAGGAGTCGCCGCACTTAGGACAGACGATGGCCGGCCCGGACCTGGTGATGCCCATGTAGGTCATGTTGACAGTGCCCTGGATGGCCTTCTCCTTGCAGTGCACGCACTCCCACTCGCTGACCTCTGGGGTCTCGGTGGTCTTCACCGGCTCGCCCAGAACCATGCGGTGGGAGTAGGCGGACTTGATATCGCCGCTCGCGTCGTAAAGAGCATAGACGGTCACTTCGCCTATGCGCTTCTTAGCGAGACATTCCTTGCCGTTGGTTATCCTTCTCTTGGAGGTGGTCGCGGTGTTGATCACATCAGCCACATCGGCCTCCTTCAGACCCCTCTTTCCCAGGAGGTCCTTGGCGTTAGCGGAGAACTTTGCGTCCATTTTGCTCACCTCACCACTTTCCGTACGTTCCGTGGTCTCTGGCCGCTCTCGTCATAGCCAGGATGTTTCCAGGGAGC
The DNA here is from genome assembly GCA_016109435.1 of Methanomassiliicoccus sp. Taxonomy (GTDB): domain Archaea; phylum Thermoplasmatota; class Thermoplasmata; order Methanomassiliicoccales; family Methanomassiliicoccaceae; genus UBA6. Next base: position 41,448 of record JAEILR010000007.1, on the reverse strand, counting down.
GTGTACATCGGACATTCGCAGGCGCTGCCGAGGAGGTATCCTCTGGGAGAGTCCCGGCCGGCCTTGATGGAGGTCGCAGCCTGATCATAGACCGCCTTGGGGTTGGGGTTGATCATCAGCTTGGTGTCGACCGAGCCCATGATGGTGGCCTTGTTGCCGAATTCCTTCTTGAGGAGGTCGGTGGGGAAGACCTCTCTTCCCTTGTATCCGATGTGGAACACGGTGAAGGGGGACCAGATCAGGTTGTGGAACTCCTTGTAGTCGGTCTCGTGGTTACCGCAGCAGTGGTAGAAGATCTGCGGACCAGCGCCTCCTCTGAAGCACTTGTCGATGTAGTACCGCATGTTGTTGACGGAGTACTCGCGGACGGCCTCGTCGGAGAAGATATCGTTGTTCGCCAGAACGGATCCCAGGACCAGCATGGCCATGCCGTAGTCCTTGGCGGTGCACAGCGCGCCCTCGATGGCGGTGTCGGTGAACTTCTTCAGCAGCTTGTGGGCCGCTTCCGGCTCGGTGAACGTCCACATGATGAAGTTCTCTACACCGCAGATGTGGGAAGCCTCACCGACAGGGTCGAACCCATAAGCGATAGGCACGAAGGTCTGCGGTATGTGCTTCTGCACGTAAGAGTAGAGGCGCTGATACTGAGGGTAGGTGTACCCGTTCCTGATGGCCTTCTCGTCAGGCACCTCGATGTCGTCAACCTGGCCGGGCTCGCTGATGATCGGAGTCTCGGCGATTGGCGGCAGAGTGTCCTTCTGGGTCAGCTCCATTCCCAGCTCCTTGAGCCAGGGTGTGGAATAGAACCAGTGGCTGACAGGCAGCAGGTCGTACATCTGGTAGATGTAGGCCAGGCAGTGTATGCCCAGTTCAGGCTTCTCGTAGAAATCCCTGATCGTGTAGCCGCACGCGATGGCGGCATGTGACAGCATGACGGGGTCGACGTCTACCCGGTCATATTTGTTGTCCACGAAGGGATTCGCAAAGCGCTTAGTGGCGTGTCCGTGCCACTCCATGTCATATGGCGGAAATATTTCCTCGTAGCCCATATAATCCCTGCCTCTTGGACTGGCTTGTGCATATATAATCCTTGTTATTCGTGAATCGCAACAATGTTACAAAATAAGAATCTTTAGTATGTTAATAATCAACATTGTTGCATTCTATTGACCGATTATGGAATATTATTTCCTTTTTTTGTCACATGATTCATACCCCTATCACTTCATAAATAAGCTTAGAGTGAGGCGTGCTAGCTCGGTGCACCCTCACCGGAACAGGGGGAGACCTGAACGTTTCCACCCGGTCGTCCCGCCGAGAACGTTCAGTACATCGTACCCGGCGTTGTGCAGGATGCTCGCCCCGATGCTGCCCCTCACCCCCGAGGAGCACAGCACGGCCACGGTGCGTCCCCTGGGAACGCGGTCCATGCAGGCGGCGAGATGACCGACGAAGATGTGGGTGGACCCTTCCACCCTCCCCTCCTTCCATTCCTTGGACGTACGGACGTCGAGCACGAAAAGGTCCTCTCCGCCGGATATCCGATCATGAAGTTCCCGGGGAGCGACGGATGGGAACGCCCCGACATTGTGGCCGGTCTTGGCCCATCCTTCCACCCCATCTCCCAGACGCCCGGCGATATCGTCGTAACCGGTGCGCACCAGGGTCCGCACCGCCGCGTCCGAGGCCTCCTGCCCGTCGGTGATGAGAAGCACCGGGCGGCCGTAGTCGAGCATCCACCCGACATAATTGGGCAGGACCTCAAGAGGTATGCTGATCGATTGGGGGACGTGCCCGCCGGAGAAGGCCGCGGGCGGCCGGACGTCGAGCATTATCGCCCCCTTGGCCGCCGCCGCGAACTCCCCGGAGGAGAGCGCCGCCGGACGGGGCAGGTGGCCCAGCAGGGGCGCCCCCACCAGATTGATGTCCTCCATCCTCCGGAAGTAGTACGGCCTCTCCAGCTCCTCCCCGAGTTTCATGGCCACGAACTCCTCTCTCGTCCCGAACCGGAGAGCGGAGTTATTGGCGACCTCCAGACCGATGGTGCTCTCTTCCCGGTCCGAGATGCTGCCTCCGCAGTGGGAGCCGGCCCCATGGGCCGGATAGATGATCACTTCATCTCCCAACGGCAGGAGCCTGCGATGAAGGGAATCGTAAAGATTGGAGGCCAGTTCCGCCGTTCGCTCCTTCCCTAGGAGGTCGGTCCGTCCGACCTCGCCCACGAACAGGGTGTCGCCGGTGAAGACCCCCACCGCCTGGCCGCCGGCCGAGCGGTCGTGGAGCACATAGGACGTGCTCTCCGGAGTGTGACCGGGAGTCCACAGCGCCCTTAGCGTCGCCTGGCCGAGGTCGACCGCTTCCCCGTCGTTCACCGTCCGGCCGTACCCGATGTCCATGGGGCCATGGAGGACCTCGGCCCCGGTGAGGGAGGCCAGCTCCCTCGATCCAGTGACATAGTCCTCGTTGCGGTGGGTCTCCAGGATGTGCGTGATCCGCAGGTTCTCCTCATCGGCGATGTCCAGGTAGATTCCGCAGTCCCGGCGGGGATCGATCACCGCAGCTTTCCCGTCAGAACCGACCAGATAGGACAGATGGGCGAGTCCCTCGGCCTTGATCTTCTTCAACAACAACCGCGTTCCCTCGCCATATCTATTGTTCCCTCGAATAGAAAAAATGTCACCGCGAATGTGGGCTCGTAGCGGAGATCGGTCGCCCGCCGTTCTCCCTTCATAATTTATATGCCCATCCGCTTGTCGGGTCGATGGAGCTGGCGACGGAGGGTCCGGGGGGAGGGAAGATCAGCGTCCTGTGCGATTTTGACGGGACCATCACCCTGATCGATACCGCCGAGTTCCTCCTGGACCGGTACGCCGACGGGGACTGGAGAAGGGTCGAGGACCTGCTGGAGGACGGCAGGATCACCATCGACCAGTGTATGAGCACGCAGTTCGCCATGATCTCCCTGTCGCGGCAGAACATGCTCACTGAGCTGGACAAGGTAGTGGTTCCTCGCCCCGGCTTCTCCCGCCTCCTCGACGCCTGCTCCGCCGGTTCCGCCCGCTTCAGGGTCACCAGCGCCGGCCTGGACTTCTACATCCGCCACTTCCTGGCGGCCAACGGCTGGGGCGCGGTGGAGGTCGTCGCCCCCGAGGTCATGGACAACGGCTCGGGAGTGAGCTTCCGGTTTCCGCCCATCCGGGAGCCTCAGGCGAGGAACTTCAAGGAGGACCAGGTGCTGCGGGAGAGGGCGAGCGGCCGCCGGGTGGCCTACATCGGCGACGGGGTGTCCGATCTCTGGGCAGCGCTGTCCGCGGACCATGCCTTCGCCGTTCGGGCCTCCCGCCTGGACCGATTGTTGTCGCGGGAGGGAAAGGAGCACCGCACCTTCACCGACCTCGGCGAGGTGGCCGAGGCCCTCTTCCCATCACCGGCGGGGCTTGAAGTCCATGGACCCTGAGTTCATGCAGTAGCGGGTCCCCTCCGGCGGGGGGCCATCGTCGAACACATGGCCGAGATGGCCGCCGCACCTGGCACATTCCACCGATGTCCTCCTCATGCCGAACCGGTCGTCCGGCCGGACGTTGACGGCATCATCGGATATCGGCTTCGAAAAGCTCGGCCAACCGGTCCCCGATTCGAACTTGTCGTCCGATGAGAACAGAGGGAGGCCGCAGCCGCCGCAGACGTACGTCCCCGGATCGTGGTTGTTCCAATACTTGTTGCGGAAGGCCGGTTCGGTACCCTCCCGCCTCAGGATGTTGTAGCGCTCGGGGCCGAGCAGTGCCCTCCACTCATCCTCCGTCTTCACCACCCTGTCCGACCTTGTCGCTTCAACCGTTGACATCTCAGACCTCCCTTGACCTTCGGTAACGGAATTATTTAACAGGTGCTTTGGAACCTCCGCCCCGGCCGCAGGTTCGCCCTGTGGCGCCCTACTTCTTGCCGCTGTACGACCTGCCCACCTTGAAGGCGTCGGCGACCTTCTCGCCCAGCCGGTGGTATGTGGCCGCCGTGGAGAGGTACAGCAGGGGGTCCAGTTCGGCGGCGTCAGGGCGTCCGTCGCGGTACGCCCCCTCATCGGTATAGACCTCTGCGATCTCACCGACCATCAGGTCCGTCCCCCCGAACTCCAGGATCTGCTTCAGCTCGCACTCCATGGTCAACGGGCAGTCCCTGGCCATGGGGGCGTTGCCCAGCTTGCCATAGAATGTGGGGAAGACCTCCGACTTGTCGGCCTCCCGGCCGGAGGTTATGCCGACGTAGTCGACCGCCACCACCTGCTCGGCGCTGGGGACACTGACCCCGAAGGTGCCGTTCTCCCTGATCCCGTCGACCGTCCGGCGGTCCTTCCCGGTGAACAGGCCGATGGTCGGCGGCTCGTCATCGATCATGGTGAACCATGCGATGGTACAGTAGTTCGGCTTCCCCAGCACGTTCGCCCCCAGCAGGCATACCGGCAGGGCTACGGGAGGCATCACCTTTCCGTGGGTCATCTTGTCCATGGTATCGCCGCGATATCGCAGCCCCACCTACTAGTCCTTTCGCTCCCCGCGCCCGCGCCCACATATGGATTTAAGTAGGCTGGACCGGTTTCCGGGCGGAGAACATGGCCGCTTCCACGGAGGTCCCCAGACCGATCATCATCGAGGACGAGTGCAAGGGGTGCGGAAGGTGCATCGCCGCCTGCCCCCGGAAGGTCCTCAGGCCAGCCCAGCGCGTGAACCGCAGGGGTTTCGTCCCCGCCGAGTACGTCGGCGAGGGGTGCACCGGCTGCGCCATTTGCTTCTACAACTGCCCCGAGATCTACGCCATCGAGGTCCATACCGCGGACAAGGAGGGGGGGCAGTGAGGAAGTTCGTCAAGGGCAACGAGGCGGTGGTCATCGGAGCGCTGTACGCTGGATGCGACGTGTACTTCGGCTATCCCATCACCCCGGCCAGCGAGATCGCCCACGGGGCGGCGGAACTCTTCCCCCAGACGGGAAAGGAATATCTCCAGGCGGAGTGCGAGACCGGTTCCATCAACATGATCTACGGAGCGGCCAGCGCCGGGAAGCTGGCCATGACCGCGTCGTCCGGGCCGGGGATCAGCCTGATGCAGGAGGGGATCTCATACCTGGCCGGCGCGCAGCTGCCGGCGGTCATCGTCAACGTCATGCGCACCGGGCCCGGCCTGGGGAACATCGGGCCGGAGCAGGGCGACTACAACCAGGCGGTCAAGGGAGGCGGCCACGGCAACTACAAGAGCATGGTGCTGGCCCCCGGCTCGGTGCAGGAGATGTGCGACCTGACGGTGAGAGCGTTCCAGCTCGCGTTCAGGTACCGCAGCCCGGTCATCGTGCTGGCCGACGCCGTGCTGGGCCAGATGATGGAGTCCCTCAAGGTACCGGAGTCCACGCTCCCGGCGCCGGAGACCGACGCCTGGGCGGTGCGCGGCGATGATGTCACCAGGAAGAACCTCATCACCTCCATCTACCTCGACCCGGACCGTCATGAGCTGCACAACGAGGCGCTGCAGGAGAAGTACGAGCGGATGAAGGCGGAGGCCATGGCCGAGAGCTACCGCACCGAGGACGCCGACATCGTGCTCACCGGCTATGGCTCCTCGGCCCGCATCGCCCGCTCGGCGGTGGACCGTCTCCGTTCCGAGGGCGTAAAGGCCGGACTGTTCCGACCGATAACCCTCTCCCCGTTCCCCACCAGCCGCATGAACAAGGCGATGATGAACCGCCGGGTCCTGGTGGTGGAGATGAGCAATGGCCAATACCGCGACGACGTTCTCCTGCACCTCGATCGCAGGAGCACCTCGGACGTCCGCCTGGTGAACCGCATGGGTGGCAACATGGTCAAGGTGGAGGACGTGCTGAAGGCCGTCCACAACATGATGGGGGTTAAGAGATGATCAAGCGGGCCCAGGGATTCTACGACACGTTCGACCGCAAGGACGGCAGCCGCACCACGACATTCTGCGCCGGCTGCGGCCACGGGATCATCCACAAGCTGATCGGAGAGGCCATGGCCGACCTCGGGCTGCAGAACCGCGCGGTGTTCGTATCCCCGGTGGGGTGCGCGGCGTTCTGCTACTACTACTTCGACTGCGGCAACGTGGCCGCCCCCCACGGGCGGGCGTCCGCTGTCGCCACCGGCCTTTCCAGGGTCCTCCCGGACAAGGTGGTCATCGCCTACCAGGGCGACGGGGACCTGGGAGCGATCGGGTTCAACAACGCCTTCCAGGCCGCCAATCGGGGGGAGCACTTCGCCTGCTTCTTCGTCAACAACTCGCTGTTCGCAATGACTGGCGGGCAGATGGCCCCCACCACCCTGCCGGGGCAGAAAACCACCACCACCCCGTTCGGCCGGGACGTGGTCAGGACGGGGCATCCCCTCAAGGTGTGCGAGATATTCTCCCAGCTCGACGCCCCGGTGTTCATCGCCCGGGTTTCGGTAGCTGACACCAAGCGCATCATGCAGGCCAAGAAGGCGGTCAGGAAGGCGCTGGAGATACAGCGGGACGGCAAGGGGTACGCGTTCGTGGAGTTCCTGTCCCCCTGTCCCACCAACTGGAGGATGGACGCCCTCCGGGCGGCCGACTTCGTCACCCAGGAGATGGAGGCGGTGTTCCCCCTGGGCACCTTCCGGGACCGCAGCGCCGAGGATGCCGCTAAGCCGGTGCCCATCGAGAGGAGGGACCTGCGCGCCCTCCTCGGCGCGTCCGAGGGAGGCGTGGAGCCGGCCGTCGATCCGAGCTTCAAGGAGCGGCGCTTCAAGTTCTCCGGCTTCGGCGGGCAGGGCGTGCTCAGCCTCGGCCTGGTGGTGGCCGAATCGGCCGGCCAGGCCGGACGGTACGTGTCCTGGTTCCCCAGCTACGGGCCGGAGCAGAGGGGCGGGGCGGCCTCCGCCTCGGTGGTCATGGCCGGCCGGGAGATCGGCTCCCCGGCGGTGGACGAGCCCGACGTCCTGGTGGCGATGAACCGCCCCTCCCTGGAGAAGTTCCTCCCCACGGTGGCCAAGGGCGGGATGGTGCTGTACGAGGCGTCCATACCCGCTCCGGAGAACGTGCCCGCGGGAGTAACGGCCAGGGCCTTCCCGGCCAACCGGATCGCCGCCGACAGCGGGACGCCCAAGGCGGCGAACACCGCCTTCCTGGGTGCGCTGATGGAGCTGAACCTTGTAGGCCTTCCGGAGAAGGACGTACTGGCCGCCCTGGACGCCAGCTTCGCGGCCAAGCCCGCGCTGGTGGAGCGGAACCGCCTGGTGTACGCGGCGGCCCGGGAGTGGGCGAGGGCGAACCTTAAGTGAGGTTGCGGATATCGAAGCGCGGAAGCCCCTCCGCGGGGCCGTTCCCGCTCCCCCTACGTTCGCCCAGAGAGAAGTTATATTAGATTATTTGCGGATTCGCGGGAAACAGCGGCCGCGGTCCCCGCCCGGTCGTGCGTTCTGGAACGACCTTCACGGAGAATGATCATGTCAAGCTCTCAGAAACTGGGAACCCGCATTACGAACTACCGCGAGCGCCTGGGCCTCAGCGTCGAGGAACTGGCCAAGAACGCCGGCATCGATGATGACCTCGTAAGGAACGTCGAGAACGGGACGGTTTACCCGTCCATCAGCGTCCTGGTCAAGCTCTCACGGGCACTGGGACAGAGGGTGGGAACGTTCATGGACGACCAGTTCATCGCCGATCCCCTCATCGTGCGGGCCGGGAAGCGGAAGGAGGAGACCACTCCCCACCACGGGGCCGGGCCGGGCAACTATCATTACTATCCTCTGGGAAAGGGCAAGACCGACCGGCACATGGAGCCGCTGTACATCGAGATCGAGCCCAACGGGGAGAAGGAGCTGTCGAGCCATGAGGGCGAGGAGTTCATCATCGTGGTCCAGGGCGAGGTCGAGCTGACCTACGGCCATGAGCAGCACCGCCTCACGGCCGGGGATTCCATGTACTACAATTCCGTCGTCCCCCACAATGTGGCCGCGGCGGGGAACGCCCGGGCCGCGATCTACGCGGTCGTATACACTCCGGTCTGAGGTGGTCCCGTGCTGAGAAAGGAGATAACCCGGGAAGCTACGCTGGGGCAGCTGCTGGACGAGACCGTGGCGAAGTGCCCGGACACCGAGGCCATCGTCTACGCCGACCGTGACTACCGCGAGACCTGGCGAGAGTTCTCCGACACCATCGACCGGGTGGCCAAGGGACTCATGGCCCTGGGGGTAAAGAAGGGGGAGAAGGTCGCGGTGTGGGCGACCAATGTTCCTCACTGGGTCACCCTGCAGTTCGCCACCGCGCGAATAGGCGCCATCCTGCTGACCATCAATATCAACTACAAGATCTCGGAGATCGAGTACGTTCTGAAGCAGTCGGAGACGGAGAACATCTTCATCATCGACGGCTACCGGGACACCGACTACCTCGCCACCATCTACGAGCTGGTGCCGGAGCTGAGGTCCCACCCCCGGGACCGGCTGAGGTCGGAGAAGTTCCCCCACCTGCGCCGGGTGCTGTTCCTGGGGCCGGAGAAGCACCGGGGGATGTACTCGATGAACGAGGTCATGGCCATGGGCGCGCAGACCTCCGACGCGGAGTACAAGAAGAGGCAGGCGTCCCTCTCCTGCTACGACGTGGTCAACATGCAGTACACCTCGGGGACCACCGGCTTCCCCAAGGGAGTGATGCTGACCCATCACAACATCGGCAATAACGGCTACTGGATCGCCGCCAACATGAACTACACCCACGCCGACCGCATCTGCCTGCCAGTGCCGCTGTTCCACTGTTTCGGCTGCGTGCTGGGAGTGATGGCGTCGCTCAATTCCGGGGCCACCATGGTCATCCTGGAGAAGTACGACCCCGTCAACGTCATGATGTCGGTGGAGAAGGAACGGTGCACCGCCCTGTATGGCGTCCCCACGATGTTCATCGCCGTGCTGGACCATCCCCTGTTCGAGAAGTTCGACTTCTCCACCCTGCGCACCGGGATCATGGCCGGCTCGCCCTGCCCGGTGAAGAGCATGGAGGAGTGTGTGGAGAGGATGAACATGAGCGAGGTCACCATCGTGTTCGGCCTCACCGAATCGTCCCCGGGCATGACCCAGACCCGCTACGATGAACCGTCCCTGGACAAGAAGTGCTCCACCGTGGGCCAGGCCCTGCCGGGAGTGGAGGTCATGCTGTTCAACCCCGACACCGGGGCGGCGTGCGGGGTCGGGGAGCACGGAGAGGTCTGCTGCCGGGGGTACAACGTCATGAAAGGCTACTACAACATGCCCGAAGAGACCGCCAGGGCCATCGACAAGGACGGGTGGCTGCACTCCGGGGACATCGGAAGGATGGACGAGGAGGGCTACCTCGCCATCACCGGCCGGCTGAAGGACATGATCATCCGCGGCGGTGAGAACGTGTACCCCAAGGAGGTGGAGGACTTCGTCCACCACATGCCGGGCATCCAGGACGTTCAGGTGGTGGGCGTGCCGAGCAAGAAGTACGGCGAGCAGGTGGGCGCGTACGTCATCCTGAAGAAGGGCGTGCAGATGACCCCCGAGGACGTCCAGGACCACTGTCGGGGCAAGATCGCGTGGTACAAGATCCCCAAGTTCGTGGCCTTCGTGGATGAGTACCCCATGACCGCTTCGGGCAAGATCATGAAGTACAAGCTGCGGGAGGACTCCGCCAAGCGGTGGCCGGAAGCGTAGTCAAAACGAAATAGAAGTTCGGAAATCGAGGCTCAGATGCCCAAGATCAAGGTCGGGGACGCCAACATCCATTACCATGTCCACGGGGACGGGGAACCGCTGATGCTCATAACCGGGTTCAGCGGGGACCTCTACAACTGGAAGAAGGCCATCCCCCTGCTGGACGATCACTACATGGTGATCACCTTCGACAACCGGGGCAGCGGCCATACCGAAGCGCCGGATGCCCCCTTCACCATGGCCCAGATGGCCGATGACGCCGCCGGCCTGCTGGACGCCCTGAACATCGACCAGGTGCACGTCCTGGGATGGTCCATGGGTGGTAACATCGCCCAGGAGCTGACGTTCAGGCACCCGGGGAAGGTGGCCACTCTCATCCTGATGTCCACCTACATCCGGGAGCCGGACCGCGCGCGGTTCGCCATCGATGCCATGATCCACTCCGTGAGGGAAGGCGCCAGCATGGACACCTTCCAGACCATGATGCAGGCCTGGTGCTCCACCGAGAGCTTCTTCCGGGGCAAGGTCTCGGTGTGCGAGCTGGGAGAGGGCTGCGACATCAATGTGCTCAACGGATTCTCCCGCCAGAAGAAGGCCCTCGACGCCTTCGACAGCCGGGACCGGCTGCAACTGATCTCCGTCCCCGTCCTGGTGGTCCACGGCGAGGAGGACATCATGGTCCCCCTGCCCTACGGGGAGAGGCTGGCGGCGGGGATCCCCAACTCCGAGTTCGAGGTCATCGAGGGGGCCGGCCACTTCCTCCCCCCCGCCGGCTACGTTCCCCTGGTCCTCGACTTCCTGGCCAAGCATCCCTTGAAGGAGATGGTGGGGCAGGAGAGCGCGGCGGGCATCGGGGAGAGGAACTGAGCCTCGCCAGCTCGGGGGCCGATCCCATTTGGAGATAAACTGAGGCAATGTCCCGGCCGTGCGGCTCCCGATGCTTGAGGTCCCCCACGAACCTGACCCCGATCGTTCATTCTATTCATAGTAAGGAGGTCCAGGACGTTCCCTGCCTGGTCAGAGGAACAGGTCTGGCACGATCGAGTACATGGCCGCCACCACAAGGGTCGCGTCGGCGATGATGTGCAGCAGGAACAGCGGCACCATCGACCCGGTCCGCCGGAACAGGAGGAGGTATCCGACGGTCATCACGAATTGCGAGGCGAAGAATATCTGCGACAGGGGGAACACGCTCTCGAACCCCGGCAGGAACTCGCCCCAGAAGATGGCGTGGATGAGGCCCACGAACACGACGGTCATCAACACCCCGGCGGCCATGCCGGCCGTTCGCTTGATCCCCTCAACCCACCTCGTTCCGAAGGCCTCGAAGATGTACACCCACAACAGCTGCTCGGCCAGGGCATTGATGGGCACCCAGATCAAGAGGGTGAGGACCACGCCCGGCAGGGGGTCGTTGACCGGCACCACGGTCAGCGCGGCGCAGGCCTGGGCCACCAGCTGGATGGCGAGGAGGACGAGGAACAGTGGCCAGGCCCAGGACCTCGGCCGGACGTACTGCAGGCTGCCCTTCCTCCACAGCACCACGCTCACGCAGAACGCCCCGTAGTACAGGGCCAGGGGCAGCAGCGCCCCGGTCCACCGCAGCAGGAAATGGCAGGCCACCGGCAGCAGGAAGGTCGCCACCAGGGCGATGGCCACATCGATGTTGGCGGCCTTGAAGGCCGGCCTGGCGGAACCGCGCCCGGACCCTGACGGGGACACGCCTGGACATTACATTGCCGAGTAGATATCTCCTGCGCACATCGCCCCGCCGCCGAGCGACTGGCCCCGGGGCGTTGCGGACGCCGGCCCGCATAAGCGTAATAACCTTCTAGGCCCTTTCCGGGGCGATCATCATGACCTCATCACTGCAGGCCGACTATGACCGACTTCTCGCCAGGTACAAGGACCTCACCCTCCTGCGGACCGCCGCTGACATCGTGGGCTGGGACATGGAGACCAAGATGCCGGCCAAGGGGCTGGAGCTGCGCAGTGAGCAGCTGTCCCTGATGAGCCTCATGGCCCACAAGATGGTCACCGACCCCAAGATCGAGAAGATGCTCGCCTCGGTGGAGAAGGACCGGGGCCTGGCGTCGATGACCCCGGAGCAGAGGAGGAACGTCCATCTGCTCCGCAAGTCCTATGACGAGGAGTCCAAGCTCCCCGGGAAACTGGTGGCGGATATCTCGCGGCAGAGGACCATGGCGGTGGGACGGTGGAAGAAGGCCAAGGCGGCCAAGGACTTCTCCATGTTCCGCGACGACCTGGCGAAGAACATCGGGCTGGCGGAGAAGGAGGCGGAGATACTGATGGAGGTCAAGGGGACCAAGACGCCGTACGATGCCCTGCTGGACCTCTTTGAGCCGGGGATGTCCGCGGACCGCATCAGCAGGGTGTTCAGCGGCATGCGCAACGGGCTCATCAAGCTCCTGAAGAGGGTGGACGAGGCCGACCGGCCGGACCAGTCGTTCCTGTCCAGGAAGGTGTCGGCCGATGCCCAGCGCAAGATCAGCGCCATGGCCATGGAGTTCATCGGCTACCAGACCACCGGGCCGGAGGCCTGGGGAAGGCTGGATGAGACCGAGCACCCCTTCTCCAACGGCTACTACACCGATGTCAGGATCACCACCCACTATTACGAGGACAACTTCAAGTCCAGCCTGTTCAGCGTGCTCCACGAGGGAGGCCATGCCCTCTACGAGGGCGACCTGCCACCGGAGTGGATGTTCCAGCCCATCGGCAGCGCCGCGAGCTACGGCATACACGAATCCCAGAGCCGGTACGTGGAGAACATGGTGGGGAGGAGCCCGGAGTTCCTGACCTACATGCTGCCGAAAATGCGCAAGGTGACCGGCAAGGCCCTGGCCGGCGTGGAGCTGGACGACTTCGTGCGGGCGGTGAACGCCGCCGAGCGGAGCAAGATCAGGATCGAGGCCGACGAGGTCACCTACGGGCTGCACATCATCATCCGGTTCGAGCTGGAAAAGGACATCTTCGCCCACAAGCTCACCGTGGACGAACTGCCCCAGGCGTGGAACGAGAAGTACTCCAAGTACCTCGGCGTGGACATCGGGAACGACTCCGAGGGCGTGATGCAGGACACCCACTGGGCAGGGGCGAGCTTCGGCTACTTCCCCAGCTATGCCCTGGGCAACATCTACGGAGGGATGTTCCTGGAGAAGATGGAGAGGGAAGTTCCGGAGTGGAGATCGTCGGTTCAGGAGGGCGACTTCTCCCCTGTCCGTCAGTGGCTGGCCGAGAACGTCCACTCCAAGGGCAACCTGTACGACCCCGCCGACCTGGTGAAGGTGGTGACCGGGAAGGGGCTGAAGATCGAGCCGTTCCTCGACTACCTCGGCCGGAAGATGGACATGGTGTACGGATAGGGGTGGACTCACCGGTGCTATCCAGGGGATGAGCTTTAAGAACCCTTCCAGCATGCCCCCAGACAATGAGCGGACAGGAGTTCGACCCGGTGGCCGACCGCATCAGGGAACACCTTCTGGCCTCCCCCGCGGATCGGGTCTCCCGCCAGGAGGGCATGCTCCGGTCGATCTCCCTGGGCTCGCTGCGCTCGGCGGTCTACTCCGGCCGGGCCTGGGAGGTGGAGGACCACGAGGGGCTGTCCGCCCTTCCGCTGACCTCCTACCCGATGATCGATCGGGCCATTTCCGAGCACGGCCTCGATGCCTGCCTGACCGCCCCGGCCGCCCATATCTTCCGGACCTCCGGTTCCACCGGGGACCCCAAGCGCATGTACTACAGCCAGGGGGACGTGGACCTCCTGGCCCTGGACTTCTCGGTCATGGCCCGCCTGGTGGGAGTTAGCGAGGGAGACGTGGGTTGGAACATGGGAGGGGCCCGCCCCAACGTCTCCGGGGCCATGCTGGAACTCGCCAGCGACATGATCGGGGTGAAGAAGCTGACCACCCTGCTGACCAGGGAGACCGATCTCATGGGGGCGATGCGCCAGGCTTCCCGGGCCAAGAGCATCGAGGTGATGGCCAGCGCGGCGGTGGTGTTCTATTTCATCGGCCGGTCCATCGGAGAGCCGGGCTTCCTTCAGGGAACGGTCGCCGAGAAGCTGAGGCGGGACTATCACCTCCCCGCCCCGATGGCCTCCCTGGCCGCCCGGCTGTACCTGACCAGGGTGAACACCTCCCGACTGCGCGACACGCTGTCGGGCACGCGCATCGCCCTGAGCTACGCCGAGCCGCTGACGCCCTATCTCCACGACCTCCGGACGCACTTCCCCGACACCGTGTTCCATGATGTTCTGGGGAGCACGGAGAACCCGGTGATGGCCGCCCAGATCGATCCTCATAGGAAGGGGCTCTCCCTCTTCGTCCACGCCATAATCCCGGAGATCGCCGATCCCGCCGAGGTGGCCGCCGGGCTGGAGAGAGGGACGGCGGTCAGGGGGGTGCCGTGGTACGAGTGGACCGCGGGGATGAGGGGCGAGATGCTCATCACCCGGCCGGGGGAGAGCCTTCCCCTGGTGCGTTATCCCACCGGGGACATGATCGAGGTCCTCGATCCGGCCGCCGAGGTCAGGATCGACATCGACGGCGGGGCGGTGGCCACCCTGCCCCTGATCAGGCTGCTCGGACGGTCGGTGGAGACCTTCGACTTCGAGGTCCCCGATGAGATGGGGAGCTTCCTGGGCAACAAGATCTACAGTCACCATATCCACGAGGCGCTGCAGAGGCCCAACAACGTCCGGTGGTGGGAGCTGTACAACATCAAGGGGGAGCCCGGCCGGCTGTGCTTCCTGGTCATCCCCGACCGAGAGGTCAGCGATCCGGAGAGGTTCAGGAAGGACACGCTGCGGCACCTCCTTCGGGAGTGCGACGATCCCCATCACACCCTGCAGATCGGCCACGAGCTGGGCCGGGTGGAGGTGCTGGTGACCAGCACCTGCGCGTACAGCATCATACAGCGGGAGATCGACCGCCGGGTCCGGGAGGGCCGCTCCCTCGGTCAGCTGAAACCGAAGCGCATCCACACGGTCAGCGGGGAGGAGGAGTTCCGCGTGGCCGTCAGGGACAAGATGGAAGCCTGAGGCCTCGGGGTTACGTCCCCAGAAAGGTCCCGGGAGCGAGACAGGTGGCCAGCATCACCGAGTTGATGTCCTCGTGCTCCCTCCAGGTGGAGTTGTCGCGGTTCTTGGGATCGGACCAGAAGGCCTCGATCCTGCGGCCCAGGGGGATGTGGACACCTAGCATCTCGATCTGCCCGGCGAGGACGCTGTCCATCTCTGCCCCCCGGGCCCGCTCTCTCAGCCTCTCCGCGGCGTGCAGACCGATGGACAGGCCCAGCTCCCTGAACGCCAGCCGGCGGACGGCGGGAGCGTCGTTCTCCCCGCCGATGGCCTCCAGACTGACCGCGGCAGCGGCGAGCACCCGGCGCAGCAGCGTCGCTCCCGCGTCCGTTCGCGCGATCCGCAAAGCGTCGATGAGCAGGGACCCCGCTCCCAGCGGATCGTCGGTCGCCCAGCTCCCCCCGCGGCACATGCCGCCCACGTCCCGCAGGGCCGGACCGAGGTCGGGGAAGCTTCCCGATGAAAAACGCTCCGCCGCCCGTTCCAGCTCCCGGTAGGTCGCGTACCCGTCCAGCGCGTCATGCTGTCCCATGGACGGCACCAGCGGATAGCTGAGGTCGATGCTCATCTTCCAGTACATCCTGCGGCCCCCTCCCGGGGCAGGGTGGGAGAACCGGTCCTGGGCTACCGCGGCCAGGTCCATGGCCCATCGGAGGTACCGCTCCTCGCCGGTGGCCTCCGCGGTCCGGGACAGGGCATGCATCCACTTGGTCAGATAGTGGAAGTACTGCCCGTCCTGCTCCCATTCCAGGTAGGGGTCGGGGGCCTCGTCCCTGCCCCGCTCGTTGGACGTCTTGCCGATGCGCAGCCCCCCGGCCGTGGGCCTCATAGCTCCCTCCTCCTCGGAGAGGCCGCTGATCCATCCCCTCCGCCGGTCGTCCGGGCGGTGGCGGCCGAGCACCTGATGGACCTGGTCCACCAGCCGGAGGGCGAGGTCCAGGTCCTGCCGGCGCCCGGTGAGGCGGTGCATCTCCAGGTAGTTGCACACCGCGAAGGCGTCGGTCCACAGGTACCGCCTCGACGCGTCGGCCGGGGGGTCCAGCCCGGTGCGCCGGGCGAAGTCCGACATCAGCTCCCCGGCCAGCTCCAGCTCCGAGGTCACGCTCACGGTTCGGTCCATGCTCCTTCCCACCCCTACTTCGGTGCGGAGGGCTAATGAACATGTCGCCCGGACCCCCAGCATGGCACGGCGGTCGATATGCGGTACGCTCAAAAATGACGATCCGGTTCACCTTCTGATGAACGACCGCTCTCTTGCCGGCCTGATCCTGTTCCTCCTTTCCGTTCAGTTCCTGACCGCCCTCATGGTGGGCGAGGCCATCGCCCCCGACTATGTCGTCCATGACAACGCCATCAGCGACCTGGGAGTGATTCCGGAGACCGCGCTGCTGTTCGCCGTGTCCCTCACCGCGGCGGGGGCGATGAACATCCTGGGCGGTTTCGTGCTCTACCGTGAGCACCGCAGCCGCTTCCTCCTCACCCTATTCGTCCTCGCCGGCATCGGGGCCATGGGCGCCGGGCTCATTCCCCTGGACCACCCCTCGGGGGTCCACGGCCTGTTCGCCCTATTCGCGTTCCTGTTCTTCAATGGGCAGGCCATCGCCTCCTCCCGCCTGGTGGACGGCCCCATGAAGTATGTCTCCGTCATCGCCGGCACCATCGGCCTGGCCTTCCTGTTCGTGCACTTCCTGAGCGATGCCGGCATCATGGACCTGTACGGGCCGATCGGCCATGGCGGTTCGGAGCGCATGATCGTGTACCCGGCCCTCCTGTGGCTCGCCGGCTTCGGCGGCTACCTGATGGGCTCCCCGTCCGCGGGGAAGAAGGGGTGATGGTGCTGTCGTGGGCGGCCGGCGCCGACGCTCGTTGCTCGGACCCCCTGACAGCCATCTATATATCGCAGCCAGGCGATAGACGGCGACATGCCCGGAAGCAAGAAGAAGGACGATACGAAGATATTGGCCACGGCCATGGACCTCTTCGCCCAGAAGGGTTTCTCCAAGGTGACCCTGGCGGCCGTCGCTAAGGCCTCCGGATCGACCCTCGCCGAGGTGAAGGCCCTTTACCCCACCAAGGAGGAGATGCTGATCGCCGCCTTCCGCACCGGGCAGAAGAAGATGGAGACCCGCTTCCGGACGATCCTGACCGGGGACCTCGAGGCCCACGTCATGGAGATGTTCGAGGGGATCAAGGAAGGGCTGATGCCCTACGGCTCGGACGTCCACCTCCAGCTCATCCTCCAGGCCACCGAGGACCGCACCCTGATGGAGATCATCCGACGGACCTCCAGGAACGTGAACTTCGCTATCAAGGCCTACCTCTCCCAGATGGTCGCGCTGTCCATCATCGATCAGGTCGAGAACGTGGAGAAGGTCAACGAGAGCATGGTCACCTCGTTCATAGAGGACATGGCCTCCACCATGGAGGGGAAGAAGCTGCCGGCCATCAAGAAGAACTGGGTGGCCCGGGTGAAGGGGATGCTGTCGCCTTCCGCCAAGACCACCATTCCCACCCAGTGAAGGCGGGGACCCGGCCACAACGGTTTTATACGGCCGGTTCCGAGCAGGCGGCATGCCTGGTTTCGAGATCGAACAGGTCATGGAGCAGCGGCTAAGAATGCTCGAGCGGGAGACCCCGGAGGCCGTGCTCTATCACGACATCGAGGGGGACCACGACGCCCGGTGGGGGATCATCACCATGGTCGATGCCGAAGGCCGCACGCTGTGCGTGGAGTTCGTGGAATCGAAGGAGAGCCTGGACCGGCCGGACGTGATGGCGCGGTACGACCGGGCGGCCATGTCTGCCGCCCGAGTACTGGTGGTGGTGCCGGACCGCGTGCACGACCAGGCCGCGGACATGCTGTCCCGTGTCGCCAACCCGTCGGTGGAGCTGGCGAGCTACGATGTCGTGGGATTGACACTGCTGGTCTGAACCAGGCCTGACCGGCAGAAAAAAGGGAAGGGGGCGTACCGCCCTTAGATCATCTTCTTGCCGGCGTCGTAGGTCGGGCTCTCGTTCCATACCTCTTCGGGCTTCAGCAGCCACAGGCCCTTCAGGTCGAACTTCATGCTCTTGAACACCCCGGCCATCTTGTCGAACACCGGACCGGAGGTCAGGTGGTCCTTCACCGATACCTTGATCTCGTAGGACTTGAAGCCCTGGGAGACCAGCACGGAGGCCTTGGTCTTCTCCTTCTGGGCGAGCTTGAGGTTCTCACCGGTCTTCTTCATGAAGATCTCGCCGATGAATATGGTCTCCGGGTCGAGGGCGCCAGCGCCGCCGACGTTGATGAGGTGAACATCGCCATTGGCCGATCTCGTTCCCAACACCTTTGCCGCCTTCTGCTCGTTGATCAGGGCGAATACATCTTCTGGTAGTGCTACCAAATTATCACCGTTCAACGTGGACGGTCTACACAATATTTTAATATTCCTGTGCAATACTTTTCTATTCAACCATGACCAGCCAAGAGATGATGGACGAGATACGGTCGCTCCGCAGCGAGGTCGGTACGCTGGGCGATCACATGGCCCGCCTGAGGTTCGCCGACATCAAGAACGCGTTCCTGCACCAGATCAGGATGGCGGTGGGGGACCAGGGCCGCAGGACCTTCCAGAGCGAAGCGTCGGCCCTCAGCGCGGCGTCCCAGTGTGATCTGAAGGTGATATGCCTGACCAAACTGGAGCAGGCGGTGGACGAGGCCGCCGACCGGTTCATGAAGGACGACCTGGAGGCGGCCAAGCGCATCCTGGACGATGTCGAGGGCCTCATCTCCGGGGAGTGCTCCAGCTGCCGGGACGATGACTGCTCCAGGAGCGCCACGGAGACCCTGCGGCGGGTCAAGGCGGTGCTGGTGGTTTACGAGGGGCTGGTGGAGCGGATCGGGGATGCCCCGGTCGATGTCCTGGGAATGTACGCCGAGCCGACGGTGACCCCGGAGGACGTCGAGTCGGCCATAGCGCCTCTGTCCAACGCCCTGCGCGTCCGGGTCCTCATCGCCCTCCGCCGGGGGGACCACAGCCTCAGCGAGCTGGGCAGGGCGGTGGACCTGCGCACCGGCCACCTCCAGTTCCATCTCCGGGCCCTCATCGACGCCGGGTACGTGGAGGCGGACCGGCGCAGGCACCGCTACCGCATCACCGAGCGCGGGAACGTCGCGCTGCGGTGGACCGAGGACCTGGTCTCCCGGGTGGGACCGGCGCCGGTAAAGGACAAGTCCTGAGGCGCGCGGCCAATGAGCGCCTGAACGTTACACCTCAATGCTGGTGCTTGCACATCGTGGCCGGCGAGGGCGCGGACAGCATTCCGCTCCGGAGCTGTTCCAGCACGTCCCTGACCGTCCCGCTGGCCCCGCACAGGACGGTGATGCCCAGCTCCCCGCAGCGCTCGGCGGCCTTGGCCCCCAGATGGCCGGTGGCCACGGTGTCCGCCCCGACCGACCGGATCAGCTCCGGAGGGCTCCCCTCTCCTCCCATGTGGTCGCTGGTGTTGTCGATGATGGTCAGGCCTCCTGTCTCCAGGTTCACCAATGTGAAGGTGGGGGCCTTACCGAAATGCCCGAACAGCATGTCCTCCATTCCCTTGCTCCCGGTAGTTGGTATCGCCACGGTTCTCATCGTATCGCTCCGGGAGCGGCCATCCCCTTCCGCGGCATTATGTTTGGTCCGGACATGTCCGGTCAGCCCGGCCCCAGGTGCTCCTCTATGACCGCCTTCTCCGCCCGTTTGAGCATCTCCCCCAGCGAGGACGGGCTGGAGCCCAGCATCTCTGCCAGCTTGGCCAGGTGGATGCGCTTCGGAACGTCATAGTATCCTTCCTTCAGGGCCAGCGCCAGTGCCTCCTCCTGCTTCCTGGTGAGCACGTTCTCCTCGCTCACCGTCCTGACCCGTTCCACCTCCACCTGACAGCCGGCATCGCGCAGCGAGTCGACCAGGGATAGCAGGGAGCCTTCCCGCCCGCTCACCAGCCTCCACCTCACCCTGCCGTCCTCCAGGCTGGTGGCCCCGAGCATGAAGCAGTCGGAAGCGGCGAGCAGCTGGCTCGCCCGACAGGTCCGATTCAGCACCGTGGCCGAGATCCGGCCGCCCTCAGCGCAGGACACCTCCACCCGTTCGACGGACGGATGCTTCCTGATCTCCTCGATAAGGCTGCGGCCCTCCTCGCCCTCCTCGATCTCGATAAGGCTGCGGCCTCCGGTCGTTCCGTACGGAAGGCATCGGCGGAACTGGACAGTGGTGCGGCTACACAACCCGGACACCCAGGTATCGGGCAGCCTCACGATCAGGATGGCTTCCATCATGACGCTGTAATCGGCAAGGGCCTACTTCAAACCCCGGCCTACTTCTCTTCCTCGGCCTGGACGTCCATGATGTTGCGGTTCAGCTTGATCCTGGCCCGGTCATACAGCCTCTTGTAGGTGCTCCACACCAGGAACAGGATGACCAGCCAGGTCATGATCAGGAACAGGAGGGTGGTGTACATGCTGGACCCCAACATGGCCACGAAGGGGGCGAACAGCAGGATCAGCATCACCCCCAGGGACACGTCCCCAACGTTCTTCACCAACTTGAACATGCGGGCATGCTTGTTCCCATGCCCTCCCTGGGTCAGGATGACGGCCATCCTCCGCACCCCCTTCATGGTGTTGAACACCGCCGGGGTGATCAGTATGAGTCCGGCCAGGAACAGGAGCAGTACCGGGAGGACATGAAAGCCCTCGGCCAGGTTCCGCATTCCGTCGCTCATCCCCGAGAGGAGGTTGATGAGCAGCATGATGGAGATTATCACCACCAGGTCGATGGAGATGAGCATGAGTTCGCCCTTGGCCGCCTTCCTGGTCTCCGCCGAGGTCTCGAACTTCTTCCCCACGTCCTTCTTGAAGGCATCGACCCGGGTGAAGGTCGCCAGTAGGCCGCGGGGAACCATCCACAGCAGACCGCTGTAGATCTTGCCGGAGTTGCGTGACAGGACCGGCAGGAGGACCATGGTGATTATCGCCGCCCCGAACACCGAGGAGTAGAAGTCCTGGTCTATCAGGCCGGCGTCCAGCGCTACCTTGGCGATGATGAACGCGAACTCGCCCATGGCCACCAGGCTGACCCCTATCTGGAAGCTTGAACGCATGTCCAGGCCGTTGACGTAGGAGGCGATGCTGACGCTCGATATCTTGGTGAGGGTGAAGGTGACGGCGATGATGAGCGCCAGGGGGAGCCCGGCGAGCACCAGCTGGGGGTTGATCTGCATCCCGATGGAGATGAAGAACACGGCCATGAACAGCTCCTTCATCGGCTCCACCTTGGACTTGATGACCGGGACGAAGCCGGACTGGGACACGATCACTCCCATCAGGAAGGCCCCGATGGCGATGGACAGCCCGATGGAACTGGAGGCCAGGGCCATGGCGAAGCATAATGCCACCGACACGATGAGCAGGGTCTCTCCCGAATACCTCCTGGCCACCCAGTTCAGCAGCTTGGGTATCAGGGTGGCGCCCAGCACGATGCTCAGGGCGATGAACACCAGGATGACCAGGATCATGTTGATGGTGGAGCCCAGGGTCGGCGACTCCCCTACCAGCAGGGGCGCGGCCAGGGTGAGGATGATCACCTGGCCGATGTCCTCCAGCACGGTCACCCCTATGGCCACCTTGGCGTTCTTGGTGCTGATGATCCCCTGGCTCTGCATCACTCCCACCACCACCGCGGTGGACGTGCCCGAGATGATGGCCCCCAGGAAGATGGCGGTCACCGGATCGAGGCCCATGACCATGGTCCCCACGATGTAGCCTACCGCCACCATGGCGGTCATGTTGATCGTCACCACCGAGATGGTGAACGAACCTATCCTCCTCAGCTCCCGGAGGTTCAGCTCCATGCCGATGTAGAACATCAGCAGCACGATGCCCATGCTGGAGAGCATGAACACGGTATTGCTGTCCACCCACAGGTCCGGGAACATGGTCGGGCCCAGCAGGATCCCGGCGACCAGGTAGCCGATGATAGCCGGGAACTTCAGCCGGACAAGGATGATCGAGCAGATGCCGGCGATGGCGGTCAGGAACGTGATGTCGAGGAGCAACCTGGTCTCGGCTTCCATCTCATCCCCTCTTACACGTCACCCGCGATCGGTCCTCGCGTGCACGCCGGGGCCGCTCCCAGTGATTAAAAGTTGCCCGCCTCCGACGTCCAGTCAAGTACCTATCGACCCAGTGCCTCGCTTATGGCGTGAGATTACTAAATGATTTCGGGATGGGTCTGGCCATCGGAGAGGAAGTTCGCCGGGAGGGGGCAGCCGATCCGTCCGACCATTATTATCTTTCGGGATATCTAGGAAATCAGGATCATATTATTCGAACGATCTCGATGGTCCGACCTTCGAACCGGCCGATACGATGAGGGTGAGCGATTGGACCGACAACCTTACTCAGGACAGCCGCAGCAGGCACCGCCGGGCAGGCACATCTACTACGGCAACCGCGGCGGCTCTGGCATCAACCCCTACCTCGACCTCGACAACACCAAGGGCTACGGTCCGGAGCACTACTACGCCACCTCGGACAGCGTGCTCCCCGATCCCAGCAACCCCGGGCAGACCACCCCGCTGTACGGCACCTACCTGATCAAGGTGCACTACTACGCGGACCACGACAGCGACGACGAGGCGGACCAGCCGACCATCTGGCCCCTGTCCATCCAGTACCTGGCGTTCCGCAACGAGGCCACCGGGGAGGAGTACTGGGGGTACGCCTAATACTCCGGATACTTGGGGGATGCCGACTCCTCGGGGGCGTCGAGCTTCTCCTCCACCAGGGGAGCATGGTCTTCGACGATGAGCTTCCAGTACGTGGAACCGGTCCCCAGAAACTATAACATACCTAACCCGCCCCAGAACACCATCCCCTGAAACCTTATCCCCTCCTTTTTTCCGTTCCCTTCTTATCGTTCCTGTACCGTTGGGGCCCTTGAGGACGGAGCATGAGCGAGGAACTGTATCGGGCGATGTACTCCCGCCGGTCGGTAAGGAAGTACGAGACGAACGGACTGGACGCGGCGATGATGGAGCGTGTGAGAGGTTTCACCTCGTCAATGACCCCGCTGTTCCCGGAGATCCGGACAGAGCTCCGGACACTGGGTCCCGATGATGTCAAGGGAATGTTCAAGGTCACCGCCCCCCACTACCTGGCGATCTATTCGGAGAAGAAGGAGGGCGACGCCGCCAACGCCGGGTTCCTGCTCCAGCAGGCCGATCTGTTCTTATCCGCCAACGGGCTGGGGAGCTGCTGGCAGGGTGGACCCAAGCCGACCGGGAACGTCCCGGAGGTGCCCGGCCTGGACTTCGTCATCATGTTGGCGTTCGGGCGGGCGGCGGAGGATGTCCACCGGACCAGCGTCACCCAGTTCAAGCGCAAGCCCCTGGAGGAGATCTGTACTGTCCAGGGCTACGATGACATCCTGGGGGCGGCGAGGATAGCTCCGTCGGGGATGAACAACCAGTCGTGGTTCTTCACTGGGGGCGAGGGCATGATCCACGCCTACGCCGCGAGATCGCTGATCACCGACCGCATGAACCGGGTCAACGTCGGCATCGCCCTGTGCCATATGTGGCTGGCGGCCGAGCATGAGAACATGAAGAACCGTATCATGAGCGATCCCCGGGGTTTGGAGAAGGTTCCCGGCTGGCACTCCTACGTGGCCTCGATGGTCCTCGGGGATTGACCCAGGACCGGCGCCGGCCGGGAGCGGTGAGCCCGTTTCCCCGCCTGGACCTGCATTTTTCCCTCCGCATCGGCTTCAATATGCAACGGCCAGTTGACAACTGGAGGTGAAACGTTAGGTTTGATAATAGGGCCCTCAACCTTCATTATCATCTACCTAGGTTCCCTATCAAACAACGGATGGAGTTACGTGGGCGACAAGCACTGCTACTTCTGCCAGTTCCAGTTCTCGGGAACCAAGTGCCCTGAATGCATAGCTTACAGCAACTATCGGAAGTCCAGCGCGGCGAGGAGGATACCCTCCACCGATGAACGGGAAAAGAAGAGCACCGGCTGAGCTTCCACAGGTCCACCCCGAACCCGCCTTTTTAGTTGGAAACGACCGGTGGTGAGGTCCCCGTCCCCGTGGGGACGGTGAGCGCCGCGCCAGTCCGCCTCCCTGACGGCAGCCGTCGCGGACGCAGCGGTCACATCCCCAGCGCCTTCCTCCTCACTTCGATGTGATCGTAGATCAGAGCCGCGGCCTTCTTCGGCTCCGGCTCCACCCAGAACTTGGCGTTCACCCGGTCCTCAATCCCGTCGGTGAGCAGCCTGGCCACCATCGGGCTCCCGCCGATGCGGGGCATGACCCCCAGGACCGTGCTGACCCCGCTGCCCACGAAGTACTCGGCAATGGCCACCGCCTTGGGGGAATACCACTCCGGGGCCGCCCCGGCCACCGGCAGCTGGTCGATGCGCACCCCGGCCTCCCGCGCCAGCTCGGCGACCAGGTTGAGCACCCTGGTGTTGTCGACGCAGGAGCCCATGTGCAGTATGGGCGGGATGCCCAGGGAGCCGCACACCTCCTGGAGGCCCTTCCCGGCGTGCTCGATCGATTCCGGCAGCATCAGGCCGGCCTTGGCGCAGGCGATGGACGCGCACCCCGTCTCCACGCACAGTATGTCCCGCTTGATCAGCTCCCTGGCCAGGGTGACGTGCCCGTAGTCGTGCTTGATGTGGGGATTATTGCAGCCGACGATGCCCGCGCAACCGCGTATCTTACCCGAGGCGATGACCTCCAGCAGGGGCTTGAGGCTCCCGCCGAGGGCCTTCTTGATCGCCTCCACCGAGAACCCCACCATGGCGTCCACCGGCCGTTCGGGTATGAGCACCCTGCTGCGGTCCCGGTTGGGATAGTTGTCGATGGCCACCTCCAGGATGCGCTGGGACTGCTCGAACGCGTTCTCCGGGCTGATCTCCATGTACATGGCCCCGGAGATGTTGGCCTTGGGCGAGGTGGCGATGACCTTGGTGTGGTAGCAGGCCGCGGTGTGGGGAAGCGTGGGGAAAATGCACTGGTAGTCGACGACCATCGCTTCCAGGGCCCCGGTGGTGATGGTAAGCTCCTGGTCCAGGTGGTTCCCCGCCTGGGGTATCCCCTTGCGCATCAGGAGCTCGTTCCCGGTGCAGCACAGCCCCACCAGGTTGATGCCGGCGGCCCCCACCGCTTTGGCCCGTTCCTGCAGCGCCGGCAGCTCGGCGGCCTTGACGATCATCTCCGAGAGCACCGGGTTGTGCCCGTGGAGGGATACGTTCACCTGGTCGTGCTTCAGCACTCCCAGGTTGACCTTGGAGCGCTTCGGCTCCGGGGTCCCGAACATGACGTCGGAGATCTCGGTCCCCATCATCGAGCCTCCCCACCCGTCGGCCATGGACGTCCGGAAGCCGTGCATCACCAGGCCATCGGGCTCGTTCCCCACTCCCATGTGCACCCGGTGCATGGCCTCCACCACCTCGCGATCGATGCTCCGGGGCAGGATGCCGGCCGACCGCCACAGCTCGACCGTGGCCTCGGGGGCCCTCGTGGGCATCTGCATCCTCCCCTTGATCGTGCCGAACTCGTCCAGCATCGCCAGTGCCAGCGCCTCGGCGATCCCCGCCACCGGCAGGGAGGTGTCCACGCCGTATTCCCGGGCGATCTTCCTGAGCTTCTCCTCGTCGGCCACCTGGTACTGCGGCGCCTGTCCCCGGGAGGCCTTGAGCATGGCCTCCACCACCTCGCGGCCATGGTCGGAGTGGGCCGCCGCGCCCATGGCCACCCAGTCCAGCAGGTTCCTGGCCACGATGAGGTTGGCGTCGTTGCCGCAGACGCCCCTGGTGCGATCGCCGCCCATGATCCGGCACGGCCCCATGGCGCACCTCTGGCAGGAGATGCCCTCGGAGCAGAACTTGCAGTGCGGCTGCTGCCTCTCCAGGCGGTCCCACACCGTTTCGGTGCCCTCATGCATGGTCTTCTTCAGAACCTCACGGGTCGCGGGGTCCAGTGCTCGGTCCTCGGCCTTCTGGTCCACCTCCTCGGGTTTAAGCTGCTTCGCGGGCACTCTCAGGCATTCGATGGACAGGATCTCGGGGTACTGGTCGCTCATCCCGCGTTCATTGGGTACACCGAATATAACAGCCCTTCGAACGATCCATCGTCATTCTATCGCGCATCGATGCGCTGCCTGAGAGCGGAGAGGGCGTCCAGAGCATCGACCGCGCCGCTGGCCATCGCTGGCGCCCCGGCCAGGTCCGCCCGGACCAGCCTCTCGTCGTAGGGAACGGCGGCGAGGCATTCAAGGGACGAGGTCCGGAGCAGCCGCACGATCTCGTCGACCTGCTCCGGCTCGGCGACCTTGTTCAGGACGGCGAACACCTTCCTCACCCCCAGTTCCCTGGCCATGGCCGCGATGCGCGAAGCGGTGTCCACCGAGCGCCTCCCCGGCTCGACCACCACCAGCAGGACGTCCACCGCCTGTATGGTGGACCGGCCGAGGTGCTCCAGCCCCGCCTCCATGTCCAGGACCAGGACGTGTTCCTCGTCTAGTACCAGGTGCTTCAGCAGGGCCTTCAGCAGCGATGACTCGGGGCAGAAGCAGCCGGAGCCAGGGGACCTGATGGTGCCGAGAACGAGCAATTGAACGCCCCCGGCGGTGCGCACCGCGTACTTGTCAGCGATGTCGTCCACCCTGGGGTTCAGGGAGAACAGGCCCGGAGCGTTCCCCGGCCTCGCCCCGGTCCTCTCCTCGATGAGGTCAAGCATGCGGGACAGCGGCACGATGCCCTCCCGCTCCGCCTCCGGCACCCCCAGCGCCGCCGGCAGCGAGGAGGCGGGGTCGGCATCGACGGCGATGACCTTCCGGCCTTCCCTGGCATACAGGGATGCCAGGACCGCGGCCACGGTGCTCTTCCCGACGCCTCCCTTCCCCGACACGGCTATCTTGAGAGGCGTTCAGCTCACCTCCCCGAGGTCCGTTCCGTTCCCACGGCCGCCGTTCTCGCGTACCTCCGCACGCATCGGAGCGATACGAAGGGTGAACGACAGCGGTCGGCGGTCCTCCGGGACGGTCATCCCTTGATCAGGCGGAAGCCGATGGCGGTGCCCATCCCCAGGCCGTATCCGAGATCGATCAGGTGCATGCCCATAGGCTCCAGGTACCTCGCCGCCTTGAGAGGCCCGCTGTCCACCGGGTCGAACCCCAGCTCGCGCATGAGCGACATGACCACCTTCTTGGCCTCAGGGTCGTCCCCGGCGACGAAGGCCGTCAACACCACGTCCCCGGTCCGGCCGGTGCTCTGGTTCTGGGCGAACACGGTGTTGAAGGCCTTGACCACCTTCGCAAGGGGAAGGGCCTTCTGCATCTCCTCCGCCCCCGAGGTGCTGAAGCCCAAGGCCAGCTCGCCGTTCGGGCCGACGACGTTGGTGGCGTCGATGACGATCTTGTCGTCCACCGCCGGTCCGATCTCCACCTCCACGTTCCCCACCTGGTTGAACGGCACGGCGATGATCACGATGTCGCCCCACTCCGCGGCCTTGCGGGGCCGCTCGAGCGGCTGGCGGTGCCCATACTTCACCTCGTGCCCTACCCGGGTCAGACCAGAACCGATCGCCGTCCCCACTTTCCCCTTCCCTATGATCGCGACCTTCATCTTTGCCCCTCCGTGATCTCCATTTTTATATCATTGCATTCGATTTATGGTTTGCCGTCCCCGGCCCAGAACCGTCCGGGCACCCGGACCTCGACCCGGTGCTCGTATCCGGGGACGTCGAGCACCGTGGTATCGCACACCGAGCGTAGGTGCTTCCACAGCCACGAGGACGCATAGTCTTCGATGTCCGCCGGCATGCTGTCCAGGAGGCCGCGCGAACAGACCACGATCAGCCGGGCCTGGGCCCTCGAAAATATGACATTGGTGCGGTTGAGGTCGAGGATGAACTCGGCGTTGCTGCTTATCGCCCCGCTATCGCTCTGGGTGCCTGACACCACGATGGTCTCGCATTCCCCGCCCTGGAGTCGCTCCACCGTATCCACCAGCTTGAGATGGTACTCGAACTCGGCCAGTCGGTTCTTCAGCAGCCCGCGCTGGGCCCGGTGGGGGGTGATGATCGATACCGTCCTAGGAGGCACCTCGTGTTCCTCCACCCCCCGGGCGACCAGGATGTCGTGGATGAGGCGGGCCTCGAACTCATTGCTCTTCCTGGACCCCGCCTCGTCGTGGACCACCAAGAACACCCCGTTGTTGGCCCAGAGGTCCGCCAGGGAGGTGATCTTACCCACCTTGGCGTCCTGCCCCTTCTCCGAACGGAGCTCCACGCCCTCGCCGCGATAGACTTCGGAGATCAGGTGGGTCAGCTCCGGGGTCAGGCGGTAGGTGACCGTGAGCGCCGACCGGCCGATGGCCCCGGGAACGGTCCTCGCCGCCAGCCCGTTGACCGCGCGGTAGGCGCTTTCGTGGGGCGCGAGGCTGACGATCTGCTCCCTGGTCTCTCCCTCCCAGTCGTGGGAGGTGATCGGCGCCAGCTGCATGTGGTCCCCGGCCAGCATGATCTCGCCGTCGTCGGCCACCAGCGTTGCCAGGGCCAGGAAGTCGGCGAACACCATCATGCTGGCCTCGTCGATGATGAGGCCGTCGGCGCGCATCCCTCCGGCGTCCTCGAAGGCCTCGGCGACCTTGAGGACCTCGTTGATGCTGCCGCACAGGACCACGTCCCCGCGCTCCAGTTCCGACCCGATCCTCGCCACGTTCCAGGTCTCCACCTCCTCCCCGGAGGCCGGAACGCCGCCGGTCAGGTGGAGGACGGTCGGCAGGTTGTACCTCACTCCCACCTCGTCGGCCGCCTGGCGGAAGTCCGGGAGCGCTTCCCTTATCCTCAGCGTCAGTTCGTTGACCGCGGTATGAGTGTTGGCCGACAGGAGGTACAGCTTCCTCTTCGGCCGCGCGGCCAGACGGAGCAGTACGGCCGCCGAGGCGGTATTGGTCTTCCCCGTTCCTGGCGGCCCCAGCAGCAGCTGCACGGTGCACGACAGGCCGTCCAGGCAGGCCTGCACCTGCACATCGTCGAGGTTGTTCCCCCGTAGCTTCATCGTCCGCAGCACGTCGCCGTACCGCTCCAGCTCCTGGGGGGACGGCGGGGCGCGGACCGGCACGGCGGGGTTCCGGGGATCGAACCACCGGGCCACCCGGGAGTCAAGATGGCGGCTCAGCCACCGGTCCACCCGGGACCGGGCGAAGTTGGCCACGCTCTCCCCTACCAGCGCCAGGGACATGTCGTCGACGCTGTCAGGGAAGGACAGCGGCAGGTACCGGCTCTTGGCCGCGTCCCTTCCATAGTTGGCGATGATGCTCGCCTTGAACGCCAGGTCGATGGGGCTGAGCACCTCGATCTTCGCCGTCACCCCCCGCCGGAGGATGTCCTGGAGGCTCTGCCCGGCATCGATGTCCCCGGAGTACGGGGCCACCCGCACGAAGCTGCCGTCGTCCAGCGCGCAGGTGGAGAAGAACACCTCCCGGTCGATGGAGAACCGCTCAAGGTCGATTACGCCGCCGACGAGCTTCCTGCCATCCTCATCGATGGGGAAGACGTCCCTGAGAGGGAGGCAGGAACCGTCGGCGACCCGGGCGGAAGGGGACCGCATCGAGCCGATCAGCCATTCCATCTTCTTGACGTGATGATCCAGCCGCAGGAAGTCCAGACTGGCCGCCACCACGTCGTAGCGGGAGGCGAAGCGCTGCCCGATGGTGCGAAGCTCGCCCAGGGGCACCGGGGGCTTGGCGATGGTCGAGTTCTTGTACAGGCGCTCCTCCAGCCACCTCAGGGCCTGGCACTTGGCGATCAGGAACGACGATATCAGCGGAGCGGTGCCGCCCCGGCGGTAGTCCTCCAGGGCCCGGGGGAGCATGTTGTCCCTCCCCCTGGCCGGTGGCAGAACGCCCCACATGGCGTACCAGTACGGGGAGCTGACGTCGGAGTTGAAATGAGTGCGGACCTCATAGTGTCCGCGGACCGCGCCGGCGCTGTCGCGCTCGCACCACTCGCCCCCAGGACCGGTGTTCAGGAGCGTCCGGAAGTCGAAGATGTCCCTGCGGAACGCTTTGGACAGGTCGACCGCCTCCCGGCCCACCGCCCTGGTCCAGTGGAACCGCTCGCCATACCAGGAGAGCGACGCGGCGATGACCGGGCTGAGCCCGGTGTAGCCGAGGACGACCTTCTGCTCGATCTCGTCCCTCAGCGGGGTGAATATCACCTGCTCCAGGTCGGCCCGGCACTCCGCCCGGCAGCCCAGGAGCTCGGTGAGGTCGTGCAGCAGCGGCCCTCCGGAGCGGGAGCAGGCGTCGATCAGGTGGGTCATCTCTCCCACCGACCAGGTATAGAAGTGCAGGGGTCGGGAGCCCTCGCCCCCGACTCGCACGATGGCGCCGACCAGGTCGTCAAAGAAGCCCTGGACCATCTCTCGTTCCACCTCGTCGTCCCGGGCGGTCTCCCCGGACCACGGCGAGGTGATGATGCGGACGATCTCCCTGGCCCTCATCGCGCTCTCGTACCCTCCCTCGGGCGAGCGCTCGCGGAGACCGGGGTCCGGCGCCCCATCCTTCCGGGGGGCGAGAAGCTGGAGGTCGCTGTCGGTGATGTGGGCGGCCAGGCCGACCAGGCGGTCCTCGATGTAATCGTACTCTACGTCCAGGAAGACCCGGACCAGTTTCACGCCGTCCTCGCCGTGCAGAGGCAGCAGCCCCGGCCCGGAATGGTTCTTCCGGATAACCTCCCAGTCCCCGTCCCGGCGGTCCGCCAGCGTCGAACGCCTGGCCTTCGCTCTTCCGATGAGGTCGTCCAGGTCGGAGGAGAAGCCGATGGTGCTTCGCAGCCTGCGCGCCTCCGGCCCCCGGTCGTCAAGGTCGGCCAGGGCATCCAGGCCGGCGATGCCCGCGGTGCGCAGGGCACGCACGGTGGTGGGATCGAGGCCCAGCAGCTCCAGTCGCCGCTGCCGGGCGCTCTCCGGCAGGCAGATGGGGCAGTGGACGCAGGAGTCGCACTTGCCGTCCAGGGAGTAGGAGAGGTCGTCCAGGTCGGTCACGTCGATCCTGGCGAGGGGGCCGCCGGTGGAGAGCAGACTGCGCAGGTCCCCCATCTCCTCCACCAGCTCCAGGGACGGGAGGGACATGGCGTCCTGGACCTCGTTGGTCTCCTCGTCTATCCGGGCCACCACCGACTCCAGGACAGCGTCGTACCGCTTCCCGCCGACGTTCAGCCCGTCCCGCGAGAGGATCTCCCCGACCATGATGCGGTACGCCGCCAGTTGCACGCGGTGGTAGGTCTTGTCCTTGCGGCTGGCCTTGCACTCCACGATGCGCAGGCGGGGGACGCCGTCCTGCCACCGCAGCACCACGAAGTCCATGCGGCCGGAGAGGACGAATCTTCCGACCTCTCCTTCGATCTCCACCTCCCGGGCGAAGACGTCGTCGCCGGGGGGAGCGCTCCTCAGGTGCTCCAGGAATTCCCTCCAGGTGATGGTGCTCTCCTCGCCCACCGACGGGTTGAGGAGCCGCATGCTGTCCCCGAGGATACTTTCCAGGTCCTTCTCCCGCTCCCTCCCGCGGGTGGCCAGAATGGGGTTCAGCGGGCTGCGCACCCGGCCGTAGAAGGGGAACCGGCGGGCGATCTCGGCCTTGTTCACCCGGAGCTTGAAGCTGCGCTCGCAGCAGTTCTGATTGACAAATTCACCGATGTCGGTGACCACTATGAGCCGCTTGCCGCCGGACATTCCCATCCCGCTGATGCCAGGTGGGAAAGGCCGGCCCGGCTATTAACCGGTTACGGCGCGGCCGGGGGTTGAGGGGGGCTATCCCCCGGCCGTGCTCCTTCTTTCATCGGTACTCTTACTTCCTGAACCGGATCATCAGGAAGGACGCCGCGCCGACCGCGGCGACTATCGCTCCGGTGGATATCCAGATCCACGCGGTGGTCGAAAGACCCATGCCTCCGGGCGCCTCTACCACGATGGTCAGCTCGTTGGACTGGACCAGGTTGGCGTCGGAGTCGATCACCGTCAGCTTCACCTTGTAGGTGCCCGGCTCGGTGTAGATGTGCTCCGGGCTCTCCAGGGCGCTCTTGGTCCCGTCCCCGAAGGTCCAGTTGTACCAGAACCGGGGGGTGCCGTTCTCGATGGTGCTGTTGAAGGCCACGTTCAGCGGCGCGCTCCCGGTCAGGTTGGACGCCTGGATGTGGGCCACCATGTCGGTGACCGAAGTTACCACGATCTCCAGTTCCAGCGAGTCCACGCGTAGATCGGTGGAATCGGTGACCGTCAGCCTCGCCACGTATATGCCCGCGGTGGAGTAGGTATGCGAGGGACTGGCCTCCTCGCTGGTGGCCCCGTCCCCGAAGGTCCACAGGTAGGTGTACGGATAGGTTCCGTTCTCCACCACGCTGTTGAAAGCGACGGTCAGGGGGGCCGTGCCGTTGAGAGGGGTGGCGGTGATGGTGGCCTTGACATTGGGCGATTCCGATGCCCTGATCACGACCTCAGAGGCGTAGGCGATCCTGTCCGAGGGATCGGTTACGGTCAGGTTGACGGTGTAATCGCCCGGCGTGTCGTAGACATGCGAGGGGTTGGCGACATCGCTGGTGGAACCATCGCCGAAGTCCCACAGGTATGTGAACGGCCCGGTGCCGTTGCCGATGACACTGGTGAAGTCGACGGTCAGGGGGGCCGGCCCGCCGGTCTTGGACGCGGTGATCGACGCGGTCATGGGCGAACCGATGGTGACCGATGCGGTGGACGCGGTGACGTTACGTCCCAGTGAGTCGGTCACGGTGACCCTAGGCGCAAAGGTCCCGCCGGTGGTGTAGGTGTTGCTGGGGTTCCTGTTCGTCGAGGTCTTGCCGTCGCCGAAGTCCCAGAGGTACTTGTATCCCCCGCTGCCGCCGCTGGCGGTGACATCGAAGTCCACTTTCTGCGGAGCCTGGCCCGCGGTCGGCGTGGCGGTGGCGGTGGCGGCCAGGGGGGCTGATACGGAGAACTCATGGGAGAACGACTTGGTCGTAGGGTTGGCAAAATCACTATTGATGTACGCCGAGACGGCGATAGCCCCGGTCTGGTCGCCCAGCGCGGTGTTGGCCGGCACACTGACGGTGTTCGTGAAAGTGTACGTGAACGGGAAGCTGGTGGCGGGAGCGGACGGCGTGGTGAGGGGTATCGGCAGGATGTTCCAGGAGTACAGAACCTCGATGCGGGTGATGGTCAGCGAGTCGGCGCCTTCGGGCTGAGGTATCGTGAGAGTATAGGTTATCTCGGCATTCTCTCCAGGATACAACTCCCCCGGCGTGATCGCCAGTGTAGAAGCGTCCCTCCATACGGCCTGGGCCGGTGCGGGTACGACCAACACCGTGGCCATTAGCAATAGCATCGATACGATGGCGATGCTTGACAGTGCCTTGTTTAGGCGCGTTTCCATCCCTCCGGGCCGAGGATGCAATCGATTTAGATAATACTACCGTGCCACATTCTACGCCTATGGAATGCCAGAGGGAGCGCTCTACGTTCCAGCGGCCTCCCGCCGGAGCGGCCGAGGGATGCCGGGGCCGTTCCGTGGTTCGAACTTCACATGAGGCCGATCTGCTTCATCATGCCCACGAGGTCGTAGAACAGCCTCTCCTCGGTGATCTCCCCGTTCTTCCAGCGGGCCACGGTGCAGAACTCCAGCTTGAAGCT
This sequence comes from Methanomassiliicoccus sp., assembly GCA_016109435.1. GTDB lineage: Archaea > Thermoplasmatota > Thermoplasmata > Methanomassiliicoccales > Methanomassiliicoccaceae > UBA6. Next base: position 7,935 of record JAEILR010000007.1, on the reverse strand, counting down.
CTTGTTGGTCGCTGGGATCATCTTCCCGTCCGCGCCCTTCATCGGCCCCTTCATCGTCCCGGTGAAGTCGGCGACCGAGCAGGTGTGGTCCCCGTACCCGAACAGGATCTTGTAGGGATCGTTAGCGATATGGTTGTCGGGGAAGGTCTTGAAGAACTCTTTCGACTCCGCCTCGTGGTCCTTGCGCCCCTTGGTCGGCGGTGCGCCACCGGGCCAGAAGACCAGGGTGTCCGAGGTATGCCGCTTCTTGAAGACCTCCCAGTCCTGGGCGTTCCACGCATCGTCCAGCGTTTTCATCAGTCGCATGTTCTCCTCTACGCTCGTACCGCTCACCGGTAGTTCTTCGGAACGACCCGTATATAATGAGTGATCGGGGTTGTTCGCGGCATTCCTTATGTCCGTCCGGCGAGTCGGTTTATCATCAATCGAAATTTATATAAATATGATGCTCAAATAGAATTGTCGTATCCGATGCGGGCTCCGCGGCCGCGAGAGCGCCGCCGGCACCGGTCCCCGGTGGGGGCCGGCAGGGGGGACCGGGCGGCGCGGAAGCGGCGGGAGCAAAGGGAGGTGAGAAAAAGACGACGGAATGACGAACGCCCGGAGGTCCGGGCCGCGAAACACTTCTCCATTGTGGCCGATGGCACCCACCATCGGCCCTTATCTATCCCTAAGATTCTGGTCGATTTTTAAATACCTGGCCGCGGGTTATGTAAGTGGAATGATCACCGACCCCATCGTGCCGGTCTGCCCCCGATGCGGGACCCCGATCGGTCACCAGAGCCGTTTCTGCCCGACCTGCGGGGCGTCCCTGGCCTCGGCCACGGCGAACCGGGCGACCACCGACTGTGGACGCTGCGGCTCGCCCAACGCAGGGGACAGCAGCTACTGCCGGTGGTGCGGGGCCGGCCTGGACCCTCAGGCCGTGCCTCCCCGGCCGCAGGCATATCCGCCTGCGCCGTACGGCTGGCCGGGCCAGTATCCTCAGCGCAAGAGCTCCATGGGGGTCGTCCTGGCCATCGTGGCCATCGCCGTGGTCGTGGTGATCGTCCTGGCCATGTTCTTCGTGATCGCCACCGCCCCCACCCAGACCGGGCGGTCCGGCACGGGGGACGGGGAGTTCTCCTGGAGGTTCGAGGGCCGGACCTACGAGCTGCAGACCAACATCTCCTATGACGTGTACAAGCAGTACCGCGATGACGGGATCCAGAGGTACGCCTACACCGTGGACGAGGCGCTGCAGATGTGCGGCTCCTACGTGACCCCGAGGAGCGTGATCATCAGCGACGTGGCCACCAAGCTGGACGACCTGTCCATGGGCTACAGCGACCTGCGCCGCGTAAGCCTGGTCCTGTCCTTCGTCCAGAACATCGAGTACGTCGAGGACTCCGTCAGCGTGGCCGAGGACGAGTACTGGCGTTATCCGGTGGAAACGCTCTATGATGAGGTGGGGGACTGCGAGGACAAGGCCTTCCTGTTCGCCTCCCTCATGGAGGCGATGGGCTACGACGCGGTGATCCTGCTATACGACGGCCACGCCGCGGCAGGGGTGGCCTGCGAGGGCGCCACCGGCACGTTCTACGAGCTGGACGCTTCGGAGTACTTCTACTGCGAGACCACCGCCGTAGGCTGGAGCGTGGGGGACATCCCCGATGAGTACGGCTCGGCGTACATCGCCCAGGTCGGTTGACCCTCATTCCTCGTCCAGCAGGACCTCCAGGGTGCCGCCAGGCTCCAGCTGGTGCATGTCCCCGCGATGCCCAATGGATATCGGCCCGGCCTCCCCCGGCCGGCTGACCAGCCTCAGCCGCTCGCGGTCGATGTCCACCTCCAGGAGGTGGCCGCGGTATTCCAGCTCGAACTTCAGCCGCTTCAGCTCGTTCGGCAGGCGGGGGTCGAACAGCAGGGCGCCCCCCCTGGTCTCCAGGCCGGTATAGCACCGCTGGACGATGTCCACCGTGCTGGCCATGGCCCCCAGGTGGATGCCCTCGTGCGTCGTCCCGCACTGGATGTCCGAAACGTCGCTCTTCAGGGCGTCCAGGAACAATGACCAGGAGCCTTCGCGATTGTACCTGGACAGCACCCAGGCGTGAACCACCCGGCTGAGGGTGGAGCCGTGGGGGGTCCGTTTCGAGTAGTACTCGATGGTCCTGCGCACGGCGTCCGGGGTCATGGAGTAGCCCATCCGTCCGAGCACCTCCCGGATCTCGTCCTCGGAGAACAGGTACAGGAGCATGAGCACGTCCGCCTGCTTCGAGATCTTGTACCGCTGCACCGAGTCCCCGTCGGCCTCCAGGATGCGGTCCATGCGGTGGATGGAGCAGTACCGTCCCATGAACTTGCCCAGGTCCAGTTCCAGCAGGTCATCGTACCCGTCGAACTGGCTGATGATCCCCTCCCCGTGGAAGGGCACGTGCATGTTCTTGGCGATCTCGTCCCAGCGCTCCAGTTCCTCGTCGTCGATCGACAGCCGGGCGCGGACCTCCCGGCAGTGGTGCAGGGGCATCTCCTTGAGCGCCTCCAGCGCCCGCTGCAGCGTCCACGCCACCATGACGTTGGTGTAGGCGTTGTTGTCCACCCCCGCCTCCGCCCGGTCCGGATACCCCTCGTGGAACTCGTCCGGGCCCATGATCTTCAGGATCTCGTACCTCTCCCGAACCCTGGAGTAGCTGCACCGGCTGACCCAGAACCGGGCGATCTCGCACAGCAGCTCCGCCCCGTACATGGACATGAAGGTGAGGTCGTGGGTGACCTGATAGTACTGCCAGACGTTATACGCTATGGCCAGCCCGATGTGCTGCTCGAGGTGGCTGTTGTCCGGTATCCACCTCCCGGAAAGGGGGTTGAGGTGCATGGTCTGCGCCTCCTCCCTCCCGTCGCTCCCGCTCTGCCAGGGGAACATCGCCCCCTGGTACCCCTCCTTCCGGGCGGCCCACCTGGCACGGGGAAGACGGCGGTAGCGGTACAAGAGCAGGGAACGGGTAAGGTCCGGGTCGTGGAGGTTGAGGAACGGGAAGATGAACACCTCGTCCCACATGATCAGGCCGCGGTAGGCCTCCCCGGCGATCCCCCGGGGAGCGATGCCCACGTCCAGATCGACCGAGTGCATGGACACGTTCTCCAGCAGATGGAACACGTGGAGGTTTAGGATCTGGGAGATCCAGATGTGTCCCGGGTCCACCTCGATGCGGTACCGGTCCCACAGCAGCTCCCAGCGGCGGGCGTGGGCTCCGAGGAGGCGGAGGAAGTCGCCGGAGTGCGCGACCAGATCGATCGATTCCACCAGGCTCTCGGAGATGGCGCGGTCCCTCGACGAATGCACCGCGGCGATCTTCTCGATGCGCAGCGGGCGGTTCTCGATCGCCCGCACCGCGAACGACTGCGAAACATGGCCGTGCTCGTTGACGGTGTCCCTGTCGACGCTCAGAACGCGTCCGTTCAGGAAGACGTCGGTGCGGGCTACCACGGCGATGCGGACGTGGGACTGGACGGTCTCCGCCTGCAGCCAGATGGTGTCGTCGTCCGCGGTCCCGCTGCCCAGCTGGACCAGATGGCGGTTGTTCAGCTGCCGGTAGCGGGCCACCAGGGTGTTGCCGACCCTGCCGTCCAGCGCCGAGCGCACGCTCACCATCCCGGACCAGTTCTCCGGGACGATGGTCACTTCCAGGCAGGCGAGGTTGGGCTCGTCCATGCTCACGAACCGCCGCTGGCGCAGCATCGTCCTCCTCCCCCCGCCGTCGGAGAACCGTATCGTCCTCTCCAGCACCCCGTTCCGCATGTCCAGCTCCTGGTGGTACTTCTCCACGATCACGCTCGACACGTCGAACCATTCCCCATCCTCGATGCGGAAGGAGAGGCTGGACCAGTCGGGGATGTTGACGATGCTCTCGTTGACCAGGGTATGGCCGTCGATATCGCTCTCCAGCCGATCGTAGGTCCCGGCGAGGTACGTTCCGGGATAGTGCACCTCCCCCGCGGTGGCCTCCGGGGCCGAGCCCCGGGTGGCCATGTAGCCGTTGCCCAGGGTGCACAGCGCCTCTCTCAGCTGCTCCTTGGCCGGCTCGAAGCTGGAGTAGGTGAGCGACCAGATGCCCGAGGACACCTCGCTCTCGAAACCCTCCACCATGCGGTCAAGGAACACCTGGACCTCGGGGACGTCGGTGAGGAAGTACCTCGCCGCCGTCTCCCGGGGGCGGTCGCTGACCATTATGGTGATCCCCCGGTCGTTGATGGCCCTGAACGCGTCCTCGTCGGTGAGGTCGTCGCCGATGTACAGAGGCACGACCTGGGTGGGGTCCAGGTGTAGCCGTTCGATCATGGCCAGCACCGCCTTCCCCTTGTCCCAGTCGGCGTTCGGCCGCAGCTCGAACACCATCTTCCCCCCGCTGGGGCGGAGGTCGGGGTGCTGCCCGGCGACCTCGTCGAACAGGGCTTCGAGCTTGGGCACCTCCTCCTTTCCGACCATCCGGTAGTGAAGGGCGAGGGCGAAACGCTTCCTGTCCACCAGCGCTCCTTCGATGCCCGCCGCGCCGGCGCGGAGCTGCTCCTCCGCAGCGTCCAGGGCCTTGAGGAACGGCAGCCCCCGCTCGCTCTCGGAGAAGGATCCCAGCGGGCCGACCATCTCGAAGCCGTGGCTTCCGGCGTAGCCCAGGTCGTCCAGGCCGACCAGCCTCATGACGTTGTTCAGGTCCCTCCCGCTGACCACCACCACCTGGCACTCCCTGGCCAGCTGGCGAAGGGTGGTCCGCATGTCGTCGGAGAGGGTGGCGAGGTCGGGCCGGGCGACGATGGGGGTCATAGTGCCGTCGTAGTCCAGGAACACGATGGGTATGCCACCGACCAGACGGCGGAAGATGCTCTCGGAATGGTCGAGCGCCGACCTCCTCTCCTCCCTGACCTCGGCCCCCAGCTCGGATAGGTCCCGAACCACGATGTCCGCGCCGTGCTCCTCCAGCGCCGCCGCCTGCCCGGCGCGGTCCACCCCGATCACCAGGGCGAACCCCCCGGCCCGGGCAGCCTCCACGCCGGCGATGGCGTCCTCCACCACCGCCGCCCGCTCCGGAGCGACGTTCAGCTGCCTGGCCGCCTCCAGGAAGAGGTCCGGCGCCGGCTTCCCCTTCAGCCCCCGATCGGCGAGGTCGTTCCCGTCGACCACGAGGTCGAACGCGTCGGCCAGGCCGGACATCTGCAGGACCTTCCGGGCGTTCCTGCTCGCCGACACCAGGGCCAGGCGCCTGCCGCGGGCGGCCCAGGCGCGGACGAACGACACGGTGCCGGGATAAGGCTCCGCCCTCCTGACCTCCAGGCACTGGATGAACTGCCGGTTCTTCCTGTTCCCCAGACCGCACACCGTCTCCCGCTCCGGGGGATCGTCCCCCTCTCCCTCCGGCAGGGTGATGCGGCGGGAGGCCAGGAAATCGCGGACCCCGTCGCAGCGGGGCTTCCCGTCCACGTAGCGGAGGTAGTCGGACACCTCGAACGGCACGAACCTCTCGCCGAAGCGCTCCTCCCGCTGGCGGAGGTAGGCGTCGAACATCTCCTTCCACGCGGCGGCGTGGACCCGGGCGGTGTCGGTGACCACGCCGTCCAGGTCCATGATGATGACGTCGACGTCCTCCAGGCCCGCCCTCGATCGCGTCCCCGTGACCTCGGTCTGCGTTCCCAACATCGCTGGATGCTCTCTAACCGTTCCCTCATGAATCTTTCCATGATCGAACGATCATGCCCTCAGCGTACGGGCGCCGCCCGTTGTTCGTTCTGGAACTGGGGCTACCGGCCTCAATATGGATGCGGGATCACATCAGCCCGCCGATCAGGTTCTGGACGTCGATGGCCTGGAGGGAGGTCCCACAGTACTCGCAGGTGAAGAACTGGGTGGCGTCCCTCTGCCCATTGATCCTGATGGTGGCGAGGCAGGAGGGGCACTTGTAGGGGATGGTGAAGCTGTTCTCCCTCAGGAAGTCCAGAAGCTTGTTGACGTCCACGGTGACATGCTGGACGACCTGGCTCCGGCTTCTTTTATTAAGCTCCCTGGCCTTGGCCAGCTGCCCGGCCTTCTCGTAGAACAGCGCGGCGTCCTCGATCCGCCCCACGCTCTCTGCCAGCCGCGCCTGGGATATGTTGTACCAGCTCGGGTCGTCAAAGTCGGAGCTGCATTCGTAAGGCTTCCCGCTCGACCACAGGTACTTCCGGGAGTAGACCTTGGAGCACTTGGGGCAGTATGCCTCCAGGCTCAGCATTCTGGGAGTGAAGGTGTCGCCGTTGGGGAAGTCGAACTTCACCGCGTATTCCTGGTTCAGGCGGTACTTGGTCGGCACGTCCTCGAGCCCGCAGGCGGGGCAGAAGCCAAAGGGATTGGCCTTCTCCGCCGCCGTGACCAGTCCCGCCTCCTGCTTGGCCAGGCAGTTCTTGCACTTCGCCACCATGACTGGCACGTTCTTCAGGACCGTGTTCCCGTTCTCGGTCGTCTTCTCCACATTTGTCCCGGCTAAGAACTTGTCTCCGCAGTCGGTGCAGTACTTGACACCACAGGAACTGCAATTGATCTTGAAAACCAATCCTATCTTCTTACCACAGCCGGGGCACTGAGCCATGCACCATCGACGATTTCAACTGTTATTAAATGTCTATGATATATGAATTGATAATGATAATATCGGAGGGCACCATAATGCCTCGACGGAGGACCTGGCAACCATCGTCCCGTGAACTTGCGATGCTTCCAGGCATCACATTTATTCTCCCCGCCGATGTACGTTCCTCGAGGTCGAAGTGAACAAGAACGACATGGTGTTCGGCGCGATCATGGTGGCGATGCTGCTGGTCGGGGCGCTCCTGAGCTACGTCGTGCTCAGCGAGCCGGGGCCGCCGGGGGACCAGGACGGGGACGGCTTCCCGGACGTGACCGACGCGTTCCCGGACGACCCCCGGGAGTGGAGCGACTCGGACGGCGACGGGGTGGGCGACAACTCAGACCACGCTCCCTTCGCCGACCGGGACGGCGACGGCTATCCGGACAACGAGGACGCGTTCCCGGACGATCTGCTGGAATGGAGGGACGCCGACGGCAACGGGGTCGGGGACAACTCCGAGTTCTATCCCCTGGACTCCGACGATGATGGCTTCACCGACAACGTGGACCTCTATCCGGGGGGAGATATGGGCATCTTCCTCAACATCACCAGGATCGAGGTCCATGACCGGGTGGACCTCTTCCTGGATGAGCACGCCGAGGTGTACCTGTCGCTGCGCATCGACGGCGTGGACAAGGGGAGGATGGATGATGGAGGGGAGCCGTGGAGCGTTCCGGTCGGCTCGATGGTGCTGGTCAGCGAATCATACCGCTTCAACGTCGACGACAGCCGGCGGTACACCAACTTCGAGGTCACCATGTTCGACGACGATCTTGCCTCCTCCGACGTGATGGACATCGACGGCGCTTCCCGGGACGGCAGGACGCTGAACGTGACCTACGACGCGATCACCATGACCTGGCGGGGGAACGACGTGAACGGCGTGGCCGACGGCTCGTTGGACGGGACCTCGGACACGGACGATGATGACGGCGCGGTGCACTTCTCCCTCGGTCTCGCCGCGATCGAAGAGAACCGGACATACCAGTGGTCGTTCCACGGCCGTACGTACACCATGATGACGACCGTGCCGCCCCGGGCCTACGCCGAGTACGGAAGGATGGACGTGCCCCGGTCCTACTATTACGGATTCACCGACGAGGAGATGCGGAGGTTCGTGACCTCGGAGGACCCGATCGTCATGGCGATCGCCGCGGAGCTGAGGAACATGTCGGCGAGCGCCGGGTTCGATGAGAAAGATACCGTGAACTTCGCCCTGCGGTTCTGCCAGAGCATGCAGTACTCGTACGACAACGCCACAATGGACGCTGACGAGTACTGGCGGTTCCCGGTGGAGACGCTG
>JAEILR010000006.1 GCA_016109435.1 Methanomassiliicoccus sp. | reverse complement strand
CCGATGACCGGGGTGAAGGGGTCCATGAACACGCCCGCCAGCCCGGCGGAGCGCAGGGGGGTGACCTCCTGCTCGGTGACCCCGCCTCCCAGGATGACGCCGATGTCCAGCTCCAGGACCTTTTCGACGAACGACGGGTCAACGCCCTGCCTCCTGCCGATTCGCGGCAGGTCGATGATGCCGACCTCCTCGAACCCTATGTCGGCCATCGCCGCCACCGCCCTGGACAGGTCCTTGGGCCCCTCGCCCGGCCACAACACCTTTCCGTTGGCGATCTGGATGCACGGCACCACGTGGTCGGAGAGATCGAACGCCTCCTCGAACACGTCCAGCGAGGGCGCGGTCATGGTGCCGATGATCGTCCTGGCCACGTCCATGGCGAAGGCGTCGAAGACGTCCTCCACGTCCCTCACCCCGAGGTCCAGCCATACCTGGTACTTGCTCTTGATGAGGCTCTTTAGGACGTCGAAGTTGGGCCTGCCGGTCTGAATGCCGGAGAGATCGAGCAGGGCGATCTCTTTGGCCGAGTAGCGGGGCCCGTGCACCGCCCGCCAGTAGCGGGAGAATCGGACCTTCTGGCCCTTGATCCTGTAGCCTTTATCCCACTCCACCTCCACGACATCGGCCACTTGGGCGATGGGGAGGTCGATGTACGGGATGCGGAACAGCGTCAGGGTATCCACCGGCACCAAGGGGATGTGGCGGAAGCCAGTGGTCTCCTCCACCCCTTTGCCGGCGATGCTCTTCTGGAAGGTCTTCAGGTCCTCTATGGAGTCGAAGTCCAGGGGGACGGCGGTGCGGCCGCAGTTGCGGCATATATATCCGCCGTCGTTGTGGTCGACCCACGGCAGCGGTCCGCCGAACAGCAGCGCTGGATGGGTATCCATGCTGCCGCAGTAGGGGCAGGCCCGGAGCGTTACCTTCTCGTTCATCCAGACCTCCACGGCCACCGGGTGATAAGAGCCTTGCGGCCCTCAGTCAGCGTCGGCGGGCGGGAGGTCCTCCGGAGGGATATCGCACCTGTCCGCCGGCCGGGGCCGGAGGAATATGGCCGCGATCAGCCCGATGAGGGCGAAAGCGAACCCGACCCACCAGGTCTGGATGTACCCTTCGATGGCGAAGAAGTTGACGTAGATGCCCGGGGCCACCTGGAACGGGAAGGCGTGACTGGCCAGGATGACCGCCGCGAGCACCGGCCCGATGGAGCCGCCGACGATGCGGAACAGGGTGTTCATTCCCGAAGCGACGCCGAACTCGCTCTGGGGGCAGGATTCGACGATGACGTTGATCATGGACACCATGCACAGCGCGATCCCGGAGCCGAAGATGACCATCGAGAGGGTGAGCTGCCAGAAGTCGGCGTTGAAGAACACCAGGGACACGAAACCCGCGGTCAGGATGGCCATGCCGATGGCCAGCACTGTGGACGGCCCCATCTTCTTGGACAGCTTTCCTCCGTAGGGGCCGAAGAACAGCTGGGCCAGGGCGCTGGGCAGCATGTACAGGCCGACGGTGAAGGTGTCCGTAAGGCCGAAGTACCCTCCGGCGGCGACCGGGGTCTCCAGGAAGAAGGGCACGGTCTGGTAGACCATGAACATGCACAGTCCGACGAACAACGCCACCACGTTGCCGCCCAATATGCCCCGGTTGACCATGAGCGACGGCCGGACGATGGGGTCCTTGGTGCGTAGTTCGATAACCACGAAGATCGTAATGGCGATGGCGAAGGCGGCGAATAGCCCCAGGGTCGCGGGGTCCGTCCATCCCCACTTATCTCCCTGGGTGAGGCCCAGCAGAAGGGCCAGGATGGCGACGCCCAGGGTGAGCCCGCCGGGGATGTCCAGTTTCCCCCTCTGGACGATGCGAGGATCATGGATGAGGTACGCCGCGGCGATGGTGAGCACGAGGAAGAACGGCACGACCACGTGGAACGCGTCGGTCCACCTCGCCACCGAAGTGATATAGCCACCGACGACGAGGCCGATGGCCACCCCCACCGAGAACATGGCCGAGATCATGCCGACGGCAACAGGTATCTTGTCCTTGGGGAATGTGTCCCTGACGATGCCGAAGGCCAGGGTGAACATGCCCATGCCTATGCCCTGCATGGCGCGGAAGAACAGCAGGACGGATATGTCATGGGTACCGAACAGCAGGTCCGATATCTCCAGGGAGAAGCCGCTGCCGAGCAGGGCCACCAGATAGATGACCATGACGTATGAGAGCACCTTCTTTTTGCCGTAGAGGTCCCCCAGCCGGCCGACCAGGGGCGTGGCCACGGCGCCGACCAGCAGGTAGATGGACAGCACCCACGGCAGCCAGGCGACCTGGTCCGGGAAATCCCGGGCCATCGTCGGCAGCGCCGGGACGATCATGATCTCTACGAACATGACAATGAGCGCCATGCTGGCTAGGACCACCAGGATCACGCCCTGCTTATTGTCCTTGGAGCGTTGTTCGACCTCGGTCATGGGAATCTTATATCGGGTCCCGATATATGGGCCCCTATATGAACCTGTTCCAACCCCTACGCCGGAAGAAAGGAACAGGACGGAACGCCGGGGACATGGCGTTCCTCTGCAATCTATTTGTGCCTCCGGCTGCATCCTGTAAGCGTGAACAAGCTGCTGATCATCGGCGGGACCGGACTCCTCGGTCAGTACCTGGTGCTGGAGGCGTACCAGCGGGGATTCGAGGTCACCGCGACCTTCCACGACAACGACGCCAAGCTGGGGACCAGGTCCCTGGTGCACCTGGACGTTCGGGACGAGGCCGAGGTCAACGAGGTCGTACGTTCGACGTCGCCGGAAGTGGTCATCCTCGCCGCCGGGATCACCGACCTGGACCGCTGCGAGAACAATCCCCAGGAAGCGTGGGCGGTCAACGCCGAGGGCGCCTATAACGTTACCGCGGCGTGCAAGTCCGCGGACATCCCCATGATGTACATCTCCACCGACGCGGTGTTCAATGGCCATAAGAGCGAGCGGTACTACGAGTTCGACACCCCGGATCCCCTGGGCATATATGCGCAGACGAAGCTTGAAGGGGAGCGGCTGGCCCTCGACGCCGATCACCGCAACACCGTGGCCAGGGTATCCCTGCTGTACGGCTGGAACCGCACTTCGGAGAAGAAGAACTTCGTTACCTGGGCCATCGAGGAGATGCGCGCCCGCCGTCCGGTGCCGCTGTTCACCGACCGCCTGACCACGCCGACCTACGCCCCGCACTGCGCCCAGGTGCTGCTGAAGATGCTGCGCGGAGGGAGCCGGGGCATCTATCACGTGTCCGGCCCGGACTGCATGGACCGCTTCGAGATGGGCATGGCCATCGCCCAGGAGTTCGGCCTGGAACAATCCCTTTGCCAGCGCGGCAGCGTCAACGACGCCGACCTGGCGGCGAGGCGGGGGCGGAACCTGTGCCTTTCGTCGCAGAAGGCGGAGTCGGAGTTCGACCTGCGGATGATGCATTTCCGGGACGGGATCAAGGCCATGCGTTCCACCGAGCCGGGCCACGAACCGGACCCCGATTCCTGAAGGGCACGTACATTTGGGATAATCATCATATATCGAGCACCTGCTCCGAAGCCCGGAGGGAAAGTCGTGAGCAGGACCGCACAGAACCTGGCCAAGGCTTTCATCGGTGAAAGCCAGGCCAGCACCAGATACACCATGTACTCCGCGGTGGCCAGGGACGAGGGCTACGAGCAGATCGCGGAGATATTCCAGCAGACTGCCGACCAGGAGAAGGAGCACGCTAAGCACCTGTACACCTATATCGCCGGCCTGAAGGCGAAGGGCGATTTCGAAACGCTGGAGGTGGAGGCCGAGGTGCCGGTGACCTACGGGAGCACGGCAGAGAACCTCCGGGCGGCCATCGCCGGGGAGAACTTCGAGCACACCACGATGTACCCGGAGTATGCCGCCGTGGCCGATTCGGAGGGATACAGGGACATCGCCGTCCGCATGCGCAACATCGCCAAGGCCGAGATGCATCACGAGGAGAGGTACATGAAGCTGCTGGACGTGGTGGAGTCCGGGTCCTTTTTCAAGAAAGAGGAGAAGACCTGGTGGGTGTGCCGGCAGTGCGGGTTCATGCATTACGGCACCGAGCCCCCGGCACGCTGCCCGGCGTGCGACAGGCCCAGAGCGCTCTATCAGAGGAAATGCGAGGAATACTAGGAAGGTTGGACATGACGAAAATGAACGAGGTATACAAGTGCCCGGTCTGCGGGAACATCGTGGAGGTCGCCCACGCCGGGGTCGGCGAGCTGGTCTGCTGCGGGAAGCCGATGGTGAAACTGGCCTCCAACACCGTGGAAGCATCGTACGAGAAGCACATCCCGGTGGTGGAGAGGATCGACGGCGGGATCAGGGTGAAGGTCGGAAGCGTGCCCCATCCTATGGAGGAGAAGCACTATATCGAGTTCATCGAGGTCATCGCCGATGGCCAGATCATGCGCAAGCATCTCAAGCCAGGCATGAAGCCGGAGGCGGAGTTCCGCTGCGCTCCGACCAAGTTCTGCGTCCGCGAGCTGTGCAACATCCACGGCATGTGGAAGTTCGAGCCCGAGTGAACGGGGGTCCGCCCCCCCTTTTTTATCGGCCAAGGGACGTCCGGGGACTTCGGTCGGATGGTCATCATTAAATCCTACTGGATGCCAACGTAGGTCAATGAACGGACCACCTCGCGACGATCATGATGAGAGGCCAGGGAGGTTCATGCCCTCGGCGAGCCAAAGCGTCATTCCCGTCGTCCTCGCCTTTACGATCATCGCGGTAATGATGGCGGCGTCCTGGCTCGCCTCGACCGTGCTCGCATGGTACCGGCGCTCCTGAGACCGAAGAACCTTCCACCTCCCCGGCGATTCCGGGGACATGATTTTTAATGCCTTCCTGCATCCTATTCCAGTAAGTCCTGAGGCGAACCCATGGAGAGCGAGGCCCGTATCGGAGTTTTCTTTTGTGCTTGCGGCGAGACCATCAAGGACCTTATCGACTTCGATAGGCTAGCAGAGCACGCCCGGTCCCTGGAGGGCGTGGTGTTCGTAGAGGGGGCAGGACTGCTGTGCTCCTCGCCGTCCCTGAGAAGGGTTTCCGAAGCCATCCGAGAGAACTCACTGGACCGGGTGGTGGTGGCCGCGTGCTCCCCCCGCGTATACCTGTCGGAGTTCAGAGAGGCTGCCAGACGGGGAGGCATCAACCCCTACATGGTCGAGCAGGCCAACCTGCGGGAGCAGGTGGCGTGGGTGCACTCCGCAGACAAGAAGAGCGCGACGGACAAGGCCGTGGACCAGCTTCTGATGTCGGTGGAGCGTTCCAGGCGCATGCGGCCGTCCGACTTCGCCCCGTCCGCGGTGGTCGATGAGGCCCAGTGCTCCGGCTGCGGCATATGTGTGTCCACCTGCCGCGCGGGGGTCATCGAGCTGAAGGACATCGGGAACGACCACAAGGTGGCCAAGGTGGACCGGGCGGAGTGCAAGGCCTGCGGGGCCTGCGTGGCCGCCTGCCCGTCCGGGGCGCTGAACTTGGAAGGGTTCTGCAATGAGGAGGTGGTGGCGGAGATCGACGCCTTCTCCCGCGGTCTGCTGGCTTCCAAGGAACCGTCACCGGCGGTGCTGGTGTTCGCCTGCCACTGGTGCTCCTATCCCGCTGCCGACCTGGCCGGCCTGAAGCGGCTGCAGACCGACGTCAGGTTCCGCCTGATCCGCACCCCCTGCTCCGCCCGGGTGGACCCGGAGTGGGTGATGCGAGCGCTGTCCCGGGGCGTGGACGGCGTGCTCGTTCTGGGGGGCAAGGAAGGCGCCTGCCATTATCAGGGCGGGAACGTGAAGACGAGGAACCGCATGGTCCTGCTGACCAGGGTCCTGGACCAGCTGGGCTTCGACCCCCAGCGCCTGGCGGTGGAATGGGTCAGCCCTGACGAGCCGTACCGTTTCCGTTCGGTGGTGGAGGAGTTCATCAAGAAGATCGCTTCGTTCGGACCGAGCCCCATCAGGGCGCCGGAGGAGGAGGAGATGATGACCTCGGCCCTCCAGCACGGCCGCGACCACATAGAACACCCTGAGTATCGGTGAGCCCTGGCCTTCAATCCCAAGAACTACGAGCTCTGAGCGAGGAGCAATCCTCTTCTAAACCCCTTCAAACAATCTCCCTTCACTTTTTTATGTTCCCTGCCAGCCACCGGGACATGGGGTCGGCGGCAACGCATTTATCAGGGCTTGGTTCCAATCGTTCTCCGAGGATGTAATTATGCAAGGAGACGAGGATAGGCGGAGGCGCAGGCGATATGGACCGGGCGGCCCCTGGTGGCCGCCATGGATGGACCCCCGGTTCCGGGCGCCACCCGAGGTGTTCTACCCCGGATACTACCCCTGGGACCCCTTCACCCCGGCGATGACCCGCCGGCCGGAGGAGGAGATAACTTGGCTCCAGGACCGTCTCGAGGACCTGGAGGACGAGAAGGTGGAGATCGAGCGGGCCATCGAGGACGTCCGCAAGAAGATCGAGCGGAAGAAGAGGGAACTGGAAGAGAAGGATCGAGAACGAGGGGCTTGAGCCAGGCCGCCGAAAATCTATGACTAGATAAGGCGGGAAAAGGAAAAGGAAAAGGAAAAGGAAAAAGGTTTGGGCCGCTCAGCCGGCCGTCTTCTCCGCCTTGCTGCTGTTGTCCGCACGGCCCTCCAGCAGGGACACGCCCATGGTGACCGCGAAGCCCACGGGTATGGACACGATGCCGGGGTTGTTCAGCGAGAAGATGGCGTCGGGGCCCATCATCGTCGGCGAGATGACGATGAGCAGGATCGACGCCGCCAGCCCGGCCACGATGCCGGTCACGATGCCCTTCTCGGTGGTCCTCTTCCAGAACAGCGTGCACAGCAGCGCCGGGAGGTTCGCCGACGCGGCGATGGCGAACGCCAGTCCGACCAGGAAGGCCACGTTCTGTCCTTTGGCCAGGATCCCCAGCATGATGGCGATCAGGCCCACCCCCACGGCGGTGCCCTTGGAGATCATCAGGGAGCGCTTCTCGTCCGGCTTCTTCCCCAGCACCTCGGTGTAGATGTCGTGGGCGATCGCTCCGGCCGAGGCCATGATGAGGCCGGAGACCGTCCCCAGGATGGTGGCGAAGGCGATCGAGGAGATGATGGCGTAGAACACGTCCCCTCCGATGTACTGCGCGAGCAGCGGCGCGGTGAGGTTGGCGTCCGCCGGGTTGATCACTCCGGTCACTCCCTGGTTGAAGAAGAAGATCGCTCCCAGCCCCAGGAAGAGGATGAGCAGGTAGAAGACGCCCATGACGATGATGGCCACGACCGTCGACCTCCTAGCGTCCGCTGGCTTGGGCACGGTGAAGTACCGTATCAGGATGTGGGGCAGCGCGGCGGTACCCAGGATGAGGGCCAGGGCCAGGGACACGAAGTCCAGGGGATTGGTGTACTTCATGCCCGGGGACATGAACACATCGCCGGAGACCACCTTGCCGTTGGGCAGGTTCAGGGTGCTGTCGATGATGTTCCCTATGAACTCGAACGGACCCATTCCTGAGGCGGCGAGCACTCCCACGGTCAGGGCGATGACCGCGATGAGCAGCAGGAACCCCTTGATGAACTGCACCCAGGTGGTGGAGACCATGCCGGCGGTGGCAACGATCAGGATGACCAGCAGGCCGATGACGATGACCCCGACCTCATAGTCCAGGCCGATGAGCGGTCCGACGATGGAGCCGGAGCCGACCATCTGCGGTATGAGGTAGAAGATGCTGACCACCAGCGTGCTTATCGCCGCGGCCAGGCGGATCTTGCGGCTCTTGAACTTGGAGGTGAGCGCGTCGGCGAAGGTGTACTTGCCTATCGCCCTCAGCGGCTCCGCCACCAGGAACAGGGCCACGATCCAGCCGGCCAGGAAGCCGATGGCGTAGATGAACCCGTCGTAGCCGTAGAACGCCACCAGCCCGGTGATGCCTAAGAAGGACGCTGCGCTGAGGTAATCACCGGCTATGGCGAAACCGTTGACGAACCAGCGGACCCCCCCTCCCGCCACGTAGTAGTGGCCGGCTGTACGCACCCTGCGCGCGGCGTATATGGATATGCCTAGGGTGGCCAGGGTGATGATCATGAAGATGGCGAGGGATAGTGGATGTATCTCTGCCATTCAGCTCGCCTCCTCAGCCCTAGTGGCGTACCAGTTGAAGCCGACCGCCAGCGCGATGGTGACGAAGATGATCAGGATGCCCACCACGGTGCCGAGGTTCATGCCCAGCAGGGTGGTCTTGAACAGGTCCTTGAAGTACGAACCGGTGATGATGAACGCGGCGTAGCCGATGGCGTAGGCGGCGAAGAGATAGACGCCGATGCGGAACTGCCTGGTCCGGATGATGGAGCGGACGGCCTTTTCGGGGCTCTCCTCCACCACCTCCCTGATCAGGGTCAGGGCGTGCTTGATCTCTTCCGGGGTCGGCTTGATCACCACCACTGATGTCGGGGCCTGGCTGACCACGGCCTTGGCCACGCTGCCCAGGTACAACCGGTTCAGTCCTTTCAGGGAGGAGGTGCCGAGCACGATGAGCTCCGAGCCCTCTTCCTCGGCGGTGCGGATGATCTCCCCCACCACCGGGCCTTCCCTGACGACGACCTTGGTCGGCACCTTGTCCATGGCCGCGAGCTCCTCGGCATACTTCACGCCGTCCTCGCCGGCCGGACGCATCAGCGCGGACGCTTCGGCGATGCGCTCGATGTCCACCCTGGGCGCCTGCTCCACCACCTTAAGTATCACTAAGGTGGCACCCCGCTCCTTGGCCATCTCCACCGCCTTGATGGTGGCGACCATGGCGGGGGTGGAGCCATCGGTAGGCAGCAAGATGTTCCTCATGCCCTCACCCCGTCTTCGATCCTCATGCACGCTCCTGCGGAATCCCGACCGGAAAAATGCGCAGACCTTTTGGGCCTCCTCCGGTCATCGTTCCTTCTGGTTGCGGTTCGTCGCCGCATGTTTCTTTGGATTGAGGGTTTCGTATATAAAAAAGTAGTAATGCCGCTACGATATTTGTCGATATTTGGCGATTCTTTCACGATTCTCGAAATCAAGCGAAAATATCGCTTTTTTAGCGGTGAATCGACTCCCGTCATATTCTTGTCGTATGCCGGGAACGGCACCTGTCGAGAATCGGGACGTCGGAAGTGGAGCGCTGGGTCTCGACCACTGCCCCGCCCCGGCGGCCGGGACATCGCCGCACGTCGTTCCTGCCGTCACAAGCAAATATCCGCGTGGTGAACGGAAGGGGGTGAAAATGGTGAGTTATTTAGGACTCAGTTCTGAGGTCAGCCCCCCTCCGCCTTCATTCGGCCTATTATAATGAATCCAGATATTATCTGGACGGATAACGTTAAAATACCATGAATTCTAAAGTGCCAGTATGCAGAGGGGAACATGATGGATTCGATGCACAGGGAAGTAGGTCGGCAGGTCAACGGTATCGACATGCAGAAGATGAGCGAAACTCTGGGGGCGATCAACAACGACCCTGATCTGGCCACTTACAGCTTCCATGCGGAGAACGAGTGGATCGAGGGCGCTCGCAGCAAGACCATCGTCCACCGGTTCAACGGGGCCAACGAGGAGGTGGAGCGGGAGGAGCCGTTCATCCTCCACTCGGACATGCCCTCGATGCTCATGGGCGGGGACAGCGCTCCCAACGCCATCGTTTCGGCGCTGCACGCCTTGGTATCCTGCCTCTCGGTCACCATAGTGTACAATGCCGCGGCCAGGGGGATCGCCATCGACAAGCTGAGCATCGAGGTGGACGGGGACGTGGACGTCCACGGGTTCCTGGGGTTGTCCCAGGAGGTGCGCCCCGGCTTCCAGGACGTCAGGGTGAAGGTGGACCTGAGGACCGACCATCCGAGGGAGGACGTCGAGAACCTGATACGATACTCTCAGAAGGTATCCCCGATACTCGACTCGCTGCGCAATCGCATCCCGGTGGAGATCGAGCTCCGCTGATCATTCCGGCGGCGCGGTCCTGGCCGGCGTGGGGGCTGGGCGGCAGGTGTCGCCGTACTTCTTGATCCATCTCTTGATGGACGCCTCCGCCGTTCCCTCCTCGTCCTGGACGATGCGGATATTGCGCGACTGCAGCTTCTTGGTGCCGTGCATGCCGATATGGCCGGTGAGGACGACGTCCGGGGACATCGCCACGACCTGTTCGGCGGCGGCGATGCCGATGCCTACCGTCGATTCGCCGGCCAGGTTGGGGAACGCTTCCCAGGAGCCGGTATCGGTGTCGTACATCAGGAAGAAGGGGGAGTGCCCGAAGTCCTCGGAGACCAGGGAGTGGATGTCCGGTTCCTCGGTGGTTACGCAGAGCTTCATCTTTTATTCCTCGCCCCCTTATTCCTGCCCCGGATTGATAAAAACATTGCCTGATGCCGTTGAACGGTCATTATCACCAAGTAGAACAAGCGGCATCCTCGTTCGGGCAGCGGCGGCATCCTCGTTCCAGTGGAAAGACCGGGGGCGATGAGGATGGAGAGGCGAGGGCAGCGCGCCGCCGTGAGTACCTGAGTATCACAATGAGTAATCGGCATATAATCATTATAATCCCCCGATATTATTTTCTGAGCATGGCCAAGGTGCCCAGTTTCCTGTCCCGGTTGAGGATCGACCCACCCCTGCTGTCCGTAGCGCTAGCGGCGCTGATCATGCTCCAAGGAGCGGCGATAGTGGCGGTGGCCCGGCAGATCGACATGATCGAGAAGTGGGGCACCGGACTGTTCCAGAGCACCGTCGCTCTGATCGGGGCGCAGCTTCTGGTCCTCGGCCTGGTGGCCATCCTGGCCATCGTGATGAGCGGTGACTTCCTGAGCAACTTCTCGGCGGTCAGGAAGGTCCGCAGCCTGGTCCTCAAGGACCGCGCCTGGCTGTACCGGCCCCTGTCCTGGGTGCCCGCCGCCGTGGGCGCGGTGGTCATGATCGAAGCGATGGTCGTCGCATACTACTCCTCCCCCATGGTCATCCATGACCTCGGCGGGGTCCGGGGCATGTTCCCCGCCCTGTTCGCCGCCCAGCTGTTCCTCCTCGGTTCCGGCCTGGTGTTCTTCCGGCTGTTCGAGGACCGCCTGGACCTGCCGACCGCGTCGCGCTCGTCCATCTTCCTGCTGTTCGCCTCCGCCGGCGTTCTGGTCTACGGCCTCGCGGACAAGGCCAACATCACCGGCATCGGAGGGGTCCAGGAGAGCACCTTCGAGCTGGCCGGCCTCCAGCTGCTGATACTGTCCCTGGCCGCCATCGCCCTGATCTACCTCGACGACCGGTACTTCCTCGCCAAGAGGCTCTTCGGATGGAAGATCGGCACCCTGGGCATCCTCGCCATCGCCATGGTCATCTGCTTCCAGGGAATGGTCGTCGCCAGCATCGCCGCGCCTTTCCGCGTCGATTCCATCGGCGGGATGGTGGAGAGGACGATGCTCCTGGCCGGCCTCGCCATGGCCATCCTTGCCATGCTGGTCCCCGGGACCTACTACTTCCTGGAACCGAAGGACAAGGCCATCCGCAAGCTGGCCCACACCTCCTGCCTGTTCCTGGTGTTCATGCTGCCGTTCGCCATCCTGATGTGAGCGTCGGGGAACGGTGGCCGACCGTCAGGAAACGCCCCGGTCGGGGATGGTGAAGAAGAAGGTCGTCCCCTGGTCGCCGGCCTCGAACCAGATCCGGCCGCCATGCCGTTCGACGATCTTCTTGGCCGTGGCCAGCCCCATCCCGGTGCCCTCGTACTCGTCATGGCTGTGCAGGCGCTGGAACATCTTGAACAGGCGGTCCTGGTACTTCGGGTCGATGCCGATGCCGTTGTCGCTCACCGAGAACGTCCACTCCCGGCCGTCGGAGGCCGAGGAAACGTGCACCCGCGGGGGGTCGAGATCGCGGTACTTGATGGCATTGCCGATCAGATGGTCCAGGAGCAGGACCGACTGCTGCCGGTCGGCTATGATGGTGGGCAGGGGGTCGGAAGTGATCGACGCCCCGCTCTCTTTTATACAGACCTTGAGGTCGTGGAGGGAGGTCAGGAGCACGTCGTTCATGTCCACCGGGGAGAACTCCTTGGCCTTGGTATCCACCCGGGAGTAGGTGAGGAGGTCGTCGATCATGTCCTTCATCCTCCTGGAGCCATCGATGGCGAACGCCATGTACTGCCTGGTCCTTTCGTCCAGCACGCCATCGAGCCTTCTGCTTATCAGCTCGAGGTAGCTGGTCACCATCCTCAGCGGCTCCTGGAGATCGTGCGAGGCGATGTAAGCGAACTCCTGCAGCTCGGAATTGGAACGCTTGAGGTCCAGCTCCAGCTTCCTCAGGTCGGTGATGTCCTGCATCACCCACACCGAGCCGGTGATGCCGCCCTCCTCGTCCCGCAGCGGTATGGCGGACATGATGACCGCGCCCCTGCCTCCGTTGTACTTTTCGATGTCCACGGTAGCGGTGTTCCTCTCCCCCCGCAGTGCCCGGGCGGTCGGCCAGTCCTCCTTGGTGAGCTTCATGCCCGTCGTGGTGCACCATGCCCGGTCCTCGTAGCGGTCCCCCTCGTCCTCCATCCCGCCCCAGATATGGAACAGCATCCCGTTGTCGATGATCATCCGGCCCTCCCGGTCGGTGATGCCGACGGCCACCGGTATGTTGTCCATGATCGCCTGCAGCCGGGCATGCTCCTCCTCCGCCCGCCGGTCGGCACTCCTCCGCTCGGTGATGTTGCGGGTGATCCCCAGGATGTGGGTCGCTCTACCCTGCATGTCCGCGTACACCCGGCCGACGGAGCGGACCCAGGTCTCCTCCCCTGGGGGATGTTCGGCCAGCCTGTACTCGACCTCGAAATCGCTGAGGTCCTCGATCGCCCGTCCGACCGCGGCATTGAACATGGCTCGGTCCTCGGGGTGGATCATCTTCCAGGCCTCGTCCAGTGATATGGGTAGGGAGAAGCAGACCACCTTCTCCGCATCCACCGAGAGCTTGTAGGTCCTCTTGACGAGGTCGGCCTCCCACATGAACATGTTCACCGCTTCGGAGGCCAAACGGAGCATCTTCTCCGAATCGGCCAGGGCATCCTGGGTCCGCTTCAGCTCGGTGATGTCAACCACCACTGCTATCGACGCCTCGACCTCGCCCCCCTTACCGAAGACGGGAGACCCCTCGAACTGGAGATATCTGCTGGCGGTGGGGGACCACAACGATTGCTTGATGCTCGTACCGGTGGAAACGATCTTCTTCATGGCCAGGTCCAGCAGGGCCATGCCGTCAGGGTCCAGCCCCAGCTCGATGATCTTCTTTCCGACAATGTCCTCCTGCCGGAGGTCCAGGAGGTCGGCGATGGCGATGTTGGCGTACAGGATGGTGCCCTGCCTGTCCACGACCGAGATCCCGGTGGAACTTGCGTTGAGCAAACTTTCCACGGTCCAACTGCCCATGGTCATTGTCAGGCCTAACAATGTCCTTCCCCTGACCACTACTTGTGAACAACGGGTTTATATTCATGCGTGAATGGGTTTGGCACGGCTCGGAATGACATGGTCCGTAAGCCGCGCCGATCGTGGCGAGCATCCCACCGGTCCTTCAAGGGGCTGGTGACGCTTTCTCGGCGCGCGGCCGGAGGAGCACGGGGCCCCCATAACCGCTCGATCTCCCCGAGTCACGAGGACCGGGACGCCGTCGGCATCCGGGGGTCGAAAAGGACGGGATGCGGAGAGCGCTCACTTGGCGCTCTTCTTCTCCTTCTGCCCCTTCTTCTCGGAGAACTCGATGACCCGGGCGATGATGCCCTCGAACGCCTTGGCCGCCGGCGAGTCGGGGTTGGCGGCGACGATGGGAACGCCCTCGTCACCGGTGTTCACCACGTCGGGGTCGATGGGCACCCGGCCGAGGAACGGCACCTCCAGCTCCTTGGCCGCCTTCTCCCCGCCGCCGATCTTGAACAGGTCGATCTCCTTCCCGCAGTGCGGACATATGAGCCCGGCCATGTTCTCCACGATGCCCACCACCGGGAGCTTCAGCCCCTCGGAGAACACCACCGTCTTCCTGGAGTCCAGGAGAGCGACGTCCTGCGGGGTGGTCACGATGATGCTGCCGTCGGCGTCAGGGATGAGCTGGGCGATGGTCAGCGGCTCGTCCCCGGTGCCCGGGGGCAGGTCCACGATGAGGAAGTCCAGATCGCCCCAGTACACGTCCTCGATGAACTTGCGCAGCGCCCCCATCTTCATCGGTCCCCGCCAGATGATGGGCTGGTCCCGATTGGAGGACAGGAAGGCCATGGACATGATCTTGAGGTGCGGAGGCACGTACGCGGGATAGATGCCGTTATCGTCGGCGTTCAGCTGCACGTCCTCGATCTTGAGCATCTTGGGGATGTTGGGGCCGTGGATATCCCCGTCCAGGATGCCGACCTCGAAGCCGCGCATGGCCAGGCCGACGGCGATGTTGACGGTGACGGTGCTCTTGCCCACGCCCCCCTTCCCGGACATGACCACGAAGGTGTGCTTGATCCTGGACAGTTTCTTCATGAGTCGGACGTCCTCCGGTTTAGCGGTGATTACGTTGATGTCTCCCTGCATGTGATTCCTCTCGACGTGCATCGTATTATTAATGGACCATATAAAAAGGTGGCCGGACAGGAACAGTTCGTTCGCGGCCGGCCCCGCGCGCATCGCCGACGGGTTGGTCGACGGACGTGTCGTCCGGCCGGATCATTTTCCGGCCTCGTTATCCAGAACGGCAGTTGGCGTCATCGAGCTTAATATCTCGGCTGGCCTCCTCATTTTATGCTCGTCCGCATCAGGTCCGACCTGAGCGATCCCGGTGCCCGAGAGATGTACCTCAGGTTCAAGGACGAGGGCTTCTGTCCGTTCGGGGTCAAGGACCTCCACTTGGGTTTCGTCCGGGAGGCGACGGAGACGACCAGCGGCTACGTTCTGACGGTGGACATCTCCCATCCTGCCGCCATCAAGTATCTCCATTCCAAGCCCCAGGCCGAGGGCTAAGCCAGGGCCGTTCTCATTGATCGGAACACGCTATCGTTAACGGAACGGCCAGCTCTCCGCCCCTGTTCCATCCGATACTGGTGACATCCTCCCACCAATGATTTGGTGGGCTTCCAGCTCGAAGGTCATGCGAGACCTCCCGAGCGTGTAGTTCCTGGTTCAGCGACGACCGCCTTCGATAACGAAGGTCTTACGTCATCTCCGCAGGCGTGAATTCGGGCTTGTCCAGCCCTATGTATGTTCATCGATGCGTTTAGATCGCGGTCGATTACGAGACCGCAACACGAACAGCGATACTCTCGATCACCAAGACCGAGCTTCTCGTCTCCTTCCTTGACGTGACCGCACCGAGAGCAGGTTTGGGTCGTGTACGCCGCCGACACCTTGATCAACCGAGCACCAGTTTCCGAAACTTTGTGCTCCAGCATCGAGATGAAAGAGCTTAATCCAGCGTCGTAGAAGGATTTCGCTATTGAATGGTTCTTGACCATGTTATGGATTTGCAGTTCCTCGATCACGATTACGCTGTACTTCTCGGCCAGCTCACGACTGAGCTGGTGAAGGAAATCGCCTCTCTGGTTCGCGATCTTCAAGTGAACTCTAGCTACCTTATGTCGCTGCCTGCGTCGGTTGTTGCTTCCCTTCTCCTTTCGAGACAGTTTCCTCTGCTCCTTAGCGAGCCGTTTCTCGCTTTTTCTTAGGAACTTAGGGGGTTCGATGACTGTGCCGTCGGCTTCGACCACGATGTGGTTAAGACCTTGATCGAGGCCGACCGTTGGGCCTGGGTGAAGTTTTGGTTCCTGGTTTTCGATTTCGCAGCAGAACACCGCGAACCACTGGCCCGCCCGGTTGCGCTTGATCGTCAGGGCCTTCATCGTTCCGATGATGGGACGATGCAAGACGATCGGTATCTTGCCGATCCTGCTCACCTTGAGCTTGTTGCCGACGACCTTGAACGCTCCGTTGTTCTGCGGATAAGTGATCGAGTGAATGAGCTTCTTGTATCGAGGGTATCCGACCTTGACGCATTTGCCCTGCTTTTTCTCGTGACATCGTCTATAGAAGTTGCTGAACGCTTTCGACAGACGATCCGCCTGGTCCTGGAGCACTAGACTATACACGGACTTGAATCGAGCATCATGACGCTTGACGTTCGTTATCAAATTGTTCAGATCGTACCATGTCAGCGAGACGCCAGTTTGTTCGTACGCTGCCTCATGCTCAGCGAGCAATAGGTTGTACAGTTCGGAGCAAAGACGGAACGTCGAGTACAACTTGTCCAGCTGCTTCCTGGACGGATAGAGACGGTACTCGTAGTTACGGATCACTTGTTCATGCTTCGATCTTGATATTCAAACGTCTGGGGAGGTGACCGTAAGTGCTTCCGATCGCGACGTGAAAAGAACGTTCGATAATCGCCATTCATCCCACGAATAAATTCATGGGTTTTCTGGCGACAACAAATATAATCAGATGGTAGTATTCATTGAACAAGATTTAAGTTCATTGACGATTTCGCTCACCGGGATGTAATTTGAAGCTCGACAAGCATAATGCCAGCCTCATACTCGTCGGCGTGATCGTCACGCTGTTCTTCGTGTTCATCATCGTAGCCGGATTCTTCGCTCCCGATGATGCCACCGCGGGGATCGAAGATTCCGAGGCCAAAGCCCTCGCCGAGAGCCTGGCCGCGATGGTGTGGTGGATGACCGTGGCAGTGATCATACTGCCGATCATGATGGTGCTCATCGTCCTGGCCGCGTACCTGTTCATCACCGAGGACCGCGCGTCCAGGTTCCTGCCCGCCCGGCCGGAGCCGGCGCCGGTCCAGGCGGAGAAGGTGAAGGAGGCGACCACCCCTTACGACGTCCTCGACCTGAGGTACGCGCGCGGGGAGATCACCCGCGATCAGTATGTCTCCATGAAGGCAGACATGAAGATCCTCAAGGTCTGAACCACTTTCCATCCGACCTCGGCGGGCCTTCCCGTCCGGCGGTCCCTTTTTCTCGATCCCGAGGGTCCATTGGGCAGACCCTGGTCGTTTCGTAGGATGATGACCTCCGGTTACCGGTTGTAGGCGAGAAAGCCACGATATTAATCGTGGGATGAATCGCCCCAAAGGAACATATCCTCATGCATCAACACGCGACCACCAAGGTGTTCCTCGTGAACTTCCACATAATATTCTGCCCCAAGAGGCGCAGAAAATTCTGGTAGATGAGCGCAAGGACCGCCTAATCGCCGTGTTCGACCAGGTGGCCGGTGAGCACAACTGGCGCATCCTGGCGTTTGAGTTCATGCTGGACCACGTCCGCCTGTCATCTCAGTCGCCCCCAACATCTCTCCTAACTCCGTGGTCAAGGCGTTCAAGAGAGCTGGCTCCTGCGGGAAGAGTTTTCAGAACTGATGAGAAGGCTATCGACCCGAACTCATTCCTGCTTGACAGCCAATGATAACTTAACTGCAGTCATGCTCCAGAAGAACATCGAGTACCGAACAATGAATCGGCCACATGCTCCTGACCTTCAAACTCAAGCACGGACGAGACTTCAGCTCCGAGCTAGCGAAGGCCAGGCGGGTGGCTGAGTTCGCATTGCAGAGTGGAAGTCAATCATCCAAGGATGTCAAGGGCATAGGCCTGCCGTCAGCGATAGCGAACCAGGTCCTCAGGAAGTACGCTCGCAATAAGACGATCAAAGTAGTCCGCCATGTCCAACCGACCGTACCTGGTCAAGGAGTGAAGCACGACCGAGATGAGAGGGAGCTTTACATATCATGTTTAAAGCTCCGCCTGGACGTCAGTTTTCTCCCTCCATTCGAGAAGGTCAACCAGATTGAGTTGGACCAGGAGTTCGCTCACGTCACTGTGACAATCAACGAGCCGCCGCTTATGGACGTTGAACATTGGGTCGGTATCGATCTGAACTCCACCGGCCACATCGCCGTGGTCGCGAACCCCTCGACCGGCAAAGTCCAGAAGTACGGGAAGGAAGCGCCTCATATTCAAAAGAAGTACTCAAAGATGCGGAGGCATCTGTACATCGAGGGCCACCCACGAGTGGCCAAGAAGCGCATCAGGCAGAAGGAGAAACACAAGACCAAGGACCTCAACCACAAGATCTCC
This sequence comes from Methanomassiliicoccus sp., assembly GCA_016109435.1. Lineage (GTDB taxonomy): Archaea > Thermoplasmatota > Thermoplasmata > Methanomassiliicoccales > Methanomassiliicoccaceae > UBA6. Next base: position 5,687 of record JAEILR010000006.1, on the reverse strand, counting down.
AGAGAGATGGTTAACAACGCTGCTCAGCAAGCGTGCGGTATAAAAATGGAAAGGCTGAGCGACATACGAAAGACCGCACGCCAGTCCAGGTCGTTCAGGCCCTCGCTGCACAGTTGGTCGTTCTATCAGCTGCAGACGATGATAGAATACAAGGCCAAGCTGCTCGGGGTGCCGGTGGCCTACGTGGACCCAGCATATACGAGCCAGCAATGCTCTCGCTGCGGTCGATCAGGCACTAGGAACGGCAAGGACTTCACGTGCTCTTGCGGGCACGTTGACCACGCCGACGCCAACGCCTCGTTCAACATCGCGCTGCGTCCCTCTCTTGAGGAAAGCGATGGTCGATCGCACCAAGACAGAGATTGGTGCAAAGGGCGCATTGATGCCCCTCAGGAGGCAACGTCGTGAACGACGACGACCTCAGAATCCTACGACCTTCAGTCGTGGGAGTGTCAACCGCCGTTCCCATGGGAAACCCTCTAATATGGCGCGCTCGGAAACGGATTCATGGCTGTCGCGGAACAGGTTGAGAGAGAGGAGATGGTCGTCAGCCGCACCTTCGACGCTCCCCGGGAGAGAGTGTGGAGGGCGTGGACCGAGCCGGAGCTGATCAAGCAGTGGTGGGGTCCCAAAGGCTTCACCGCTCCGGTCATCGAGCTGGACCTCCGGAACGGCGGGAAGTACCTATTCAACATGAGGTCCCCGGAGGGGCAGGACTTCTGGTCCGCCGGGGTGTTCAAGGAGGTCGTCAAGGAGGAGCGCATCACCGTCATCGACTCCTTCGCCGACCAGGAGGGGAACATCGTCCCCGCTTCGTTCTACGGCCTCACCGGCGCGTGGCCATTGGAATCGGAGGTCACGGTCACCTTCGAGGACCTCGGAGGGAGGGCCCGGATCATCATCAGGCAGCCGGGCATTCCCGCCGGCGAGGGCGTGGAAGTATCCAGCGCGGGATGGAAGGAATCCCTGGACAAGCTCGCCGAGCTGCTGAGGTCGATGAAGGGCTGATAGGGACCGCACCGCGGGGCCTCGATCGGCGTGAAACGGGAATGCTTCAGCAATGCCGGAGGGCTTTTCTATGCAGCTATAAATATGAAAGGCCTCCACGGCCACTATGTATGGCCGACGGACCCCATGAAGGGGACAGAGCGCCGGATTTCTGCCTGCTAGAAGCCTCGGAGGAGATGATATGCCTCTCCGACAGTCTGAAGGGCCGCGCCTTGGTCATCATATTCTATCCCACCGACTTCGGGATAACCTGTACCCAGGAGTTCAAGCGGTTCAAGGAGATGAGCGGGGAGTTCGCCGAGGCGGGGGCCGGGCTCCTGGGCATCAGCGTCAGCAGCACCAGGAGCCACCGGGCGTGGAAGGAGAGGATGGACATGAACATCCCGCTGCTCAGCGACTGGGAGGCCAAGACCTCCAGGACCTACAACGTCATGAGCCCGGAGGACAGCCTCCTCAAGGGCTACTCCACCCGAGCGATCTTCATCGTGGACCGGGACCAGGTGATAAGGTACCGGTGGGTCCCCCCGGACTCTCACACCCAGCCGGACTATGACCTCATCCTCGGCAAGGTCAGGGAGCTGAGGACCAACACGGTATGAGCCTCACTTCGGCCGGTCCAGGATGGCGTCGATCTTGTTCACCTGCGATTCGTTGGTAAGCCTCTGATAGATCTCACGGGCCCGCAGCAGGGCGTCGCGGCCCTCCTCGTCCCGGCCCAGCGTCCATAGGGTCTCCCCGTACCAGGCCAGGGCGAGGGCCTCGAAATAGAGCCCGTACCGGGAGGTCCCGAAGGCCTGCAGCGCCTGCTCGAAGACCTCCCTGCTCTCACCCCACCGGGAGTACATGGCCAGCAGCTCCGCCCGCGCCAGGAACGCCATCCCCAGGTTGGCCGGCCCGACCCTTTCCACGTCCCCGCTGATGAGCTTGAGGGTGTCCGCCATCAGGGTGTCGGCCTCGTACAGCTGGCCTCTCCGGATCCACAGGTGGGCGATGAAGGCGTTCAGCCGCCCCTTCAGGGAGGGATCACCGTCGCCCATCAGCTCCTTGGCCAGTTCCAGTTCCGCCGACGCCATGCACGGCTCCCGATGCCGCTCGAACGCCAGCGCGTGGTAGAAGTGCCCGAGGACCTGGGCCCGCTCGTCATTTTGGCTCTCAGCGATCCTGACGTACTCATTGATGTCCTGATGGGCCTCGTTCTCCCGCCCCATCGCCAGGAACGCTAGACCGCGGTAGAACAGCATCTGTCCGCGCTTGGCCAGGCTGGCCCCCTCCCCGATGGATATGGCCTCCTCGATGTCGTTCAGGGCCAGCGACACCCGGCTCTGGCACAGGTGCATCTGGCTCTTGGTGATGAGCACGTCACTGAGCTTGTCCGCCTCCCCCAGCCCCCGGAACACGTTCTCCGCTTCGGCCAGGGAGCCTTCGGCCTCGTGGCGGCGGCCGACGGACATGAGCATCTTCGCTTTCAGCAGTTCCAGCTGACCTCGTTCGAACTCGTTGGCGTATTCCATGACCTGCCCCCCGAAGCATCGATCTGGCATGCCCTTACTAGGCATGCCGGACCGCTCCCGAGGCACCTGGAAGGGCGTCTGTCACGTCCGCGGGCGCATGGCCGGGATGGGTCCACCTGACCGTGCTCGGAAGTGGTTGAAATAGGCATCCGTGTTCATTTCTAGCCGGGACGATGATTCGTCCGTCGCATGAGGTCCGCGGCGACGAGGGCGGCGGTCGGATGCGACATGGCTGACCTGACGAACAACATTGATATCTCCGGCCAGGCATAGCCACCGCGATGAAGGCAGCTATCGTCCTGGGCACCCGCCCGGAGATCATCAAGATGTCCCCCCTGGTCCGCGAGTGCGCGAAGCGGGGAGCGCCGTACTACATCCTGCACACCGGGCAGCATTATTCCCACGAGATGGACAGGGTGTTCTTCGATGACCTGTCGCTGCCGGAAGCTAACTACCACCTGGACGTAGGTTCGGGGACCCACGGCGCGCAGACGGCGAAGATCCTCGCCGGGGCGGAGGGCGTGCTGATGAAGGACCGCCCGGACATCGTTCTGGTGCAGGGCGATACCAACACGGTCATGGCCGCCGCGCTGGCCGCGTCGAAGCTGGGGATCCGCATCGGCCACGTCGAGGCGGGGCTGCGCTCTCACGACCGGACCATGCCCGAGGAGACCAACCGCGTGGTCGCGGACCACATCTCCGACCAGCTGTACGCTCCGACGGAGGAGGCCAGGAAGAACCTCGCCAAGGAGGGCATCGAGCGTGGGGTGTATGTCACCGGCAACACCATCGTGGATGCCGTACTGGAGAACAGGAAGCTGGCGGAATCCCGGTCCCGCGCGCTGGAGAACCTCGGGCTGAAGCCCCGGGAGTACGTGCTGGCGACCGCCCACCGCCAGGAGAACGTGGACTCCAGGGAGCGGCTGGCTAACATCATCGCGGCGCTGGACGCGGTGGGACGGGAGACCGGACTGTCGGTCATATTCCCGGCGCATCCCCGGACCCAGGCCAGGCTTCAGGAGTTCGGGCTCCGGCCCAAGGTGGCGTCGGTGGTGCAGCCGTTCGGGTTCCTTGACTTCCTGAGGATGGAGGCTGGGGCCAGGCTGTTGCTGACCGATTCCGGCGGCGTCCAGGAAGAGGGCTGCGTGCTCGGCGTGCCGTGCGTGACCATGAGGGAGAACACCGAGCGGCCGGAGACCGTGGACGTCGGCGCGAACGTCCTCGCCGGGACGGACCCGGAGAGGGTGATGGTGGCGGCGTGGTCCATGCTGAACCGCCGCGGGGGGTGGAAGAACCCCTTCGGCGACGGCAAGGCCGCGGCGCGCATCCTCGACAGCGCGGAACGCGGAGAGGGACGGTTCGACAACAAGTAGGGCGGACCCTGGCCGGAAGGGGACACCTACGTCCCATCCCGGCCCCGCCAGACTCAAATATATCACATAACTTACCTTCTTTTAAATATTTAATTTTCTATAAGACTCGACAATGGGGAGATTGTTGGCCGAAACGGCACCCACGGGGGAAGGGTCGAAGGCCCAAGCGCCGGAGGCTGATGCCCGTACCGAGGTCCACGACGCATCGCCGGGATCGACGAGCAAGCCGCGCATAGTGGCGGTGATACCGGCATACAACGAGGAGATAGCCATCGGCAGCGTGGTGCTCGGAGCGCGATCGTACGTGGACCATGTGATCGTTGTCGACGATTGCTCCCACGATCGAACCTCCAAGATCGCCCAGCTCGCCGGGGCGCAGGTCATCAGGATGCTCAAGAACGGGGGGAAGGCCAAAGCGCTCCTCACCGGCCTCCGGGAAGCAGAACGCCTGGGGTGCTGGGCCGCGGTCATGCTCGACGGCGATGGACAGCACCGCACCGAGGACATCGAGGCGGTCGTCGGGCTTGTCGTCAACGGAGAGGCGGACCTGGTCATCGGCTCCAGGTTCCTGGGGGAGCAGAAGGACATCCCCCGCTACCGCGTTTTCGGACAGAAGGTCATCAACTCGCTTTCGAACTTCTCCACCCAGGTGGAGGTCACCGACTCCCAGTCGGGGTTGCGCGCCCTGAGCCGCAAGGCGCTGAAGAACCTGAACTTCACCTCCGAAGGATATAACGTCGAATCGGACATGATCACCCACTTCACCGAGCATGGCCTGGTGATAAAAGAGGTGCCTATCTCGGTCCGCTACGACGTTCCCAACGGCCACAAGGAGGGAGCGACGTCGATGGGCATGAAGCTCCTCGGCAACGTGGTGTCGATGATCGGCTACAAGCGGCCGCTGCTGCTGTTCGGCGTGCCCGGGAGCCTGTGCGTCGTCGCCGGCCTCATCATTGCCTTCCTGACCATACTGGAGATCGTCTTCACCGGCACGTTCATCACCCAGGCGATGCTGGCCCTCGGCCTGTTCATGATCGGCTCGTTCTTTTTCATCTCCGCGCTCACGCTGAACTCCCTGGTCCTGATGATGAAGGCCAACAACAAGTGATGACCCCGGGATGAGGGACAACGGCCGAACGCCGGTTGCGGGGTTCGTGCCAGTGGACCGACAATATGTATAATCCCGGCTCCAAGACGGTCACGGTATCGCCGTGACCAAGAACTCGAAAGAAGAAGGATATGGCCTGGACGGGACATGCGGCAGCACCTGGCTCATGAGCTCCCGCCTGACCTCGGACATCATCGTGTGCGACGAGCTGCTGATGATCAAGCTGTACTCGAGGGGCATGCCCAGGGATGCGGTGGAGGAGGAGATGCGCCTGACCAACCTCGCCCTGTACAACGGCATCCGGGTCCCCATCGTCCGCGAGCTGGTCAGGGACGGGGAGCGGTGGGGGTACTCCTACGATAAGGTCCACGGGCCGACGTTCATGGACCTGATCATGGAGAAGGACTCCGACCTCGATTCCCTGGCCACTACGTTCGCGCACCTGCACAGGGACATCAACGGCTGCCGGGAGCCGAGATTGCCGCCCTTGAAGGCCCGGCTCAGGGCGATGATCGAGGGCGGCACCGCATCGGAGGAGTTGAAGGAGGAGGCCCTGACGTCCCTGGACGCCCTGCCGGACGGCGACCGGGTGTGCCACGGGGATTTTCATCCCGGCAACGTGATCGCCGCCGAGGGAGGCGGCACGGTGCTGGACTGGGTGGACTCGGCCCGCGGCCACCATATCGC
>JAEILR010000005.1 GCA_016109435.1 Methanomassiliicoccus sp. | reverse complement strand
CAGTACGCGCACGGGGTGCGCTCCCCCAGACAGGAGGACGTCTCGTCCATTGTGACCCCTACGTGATCCTCGAAGGCGATGACATGATGCTCGATGCCCAATCTCCCCGACAGTTGCTTCGCCCGGCGAAGGGCCTCGGGGCGGTAGCCGGTGATCCCCTCGTCCACGGTGATCGCCGATATGGTCACGTCCCGCCGTTCCCCCAGGATGTCATGGACCAGCAGTAGGGCGGCGAGGCTGTCCTTGCCTCCCGAGACCGCCACCGCTATGTGCTTGGTATCGCCAAGGTCCACCTGGTCCCGCAGCTCCTTCTTCACCCTCCTCTCGACGAATTCGCAGAAGTGGGAAGCGCATAGGTGGCTGCCGTTGTAGCGGATGAACGTCACGGCCTCCCTGCCGCACTTGCTGCATTGGACCATCATCGCAGCCACCGGCACTGGTGCTAATAAGGCTTCTCCTTCACAGCACCAGGGACAGTATGTCCGCGATGGACGCCGGGTTGTTGGCCACCCAGCTGGTCGCGCCTCTGAAGATGTATTCGATGGCCATGGCGGCGATCAGCAGGCCGACCACCTTGGAGAATATCTCGATGGTCTGGGTACCCACCAGCTTGGTGACCCGGTGAGCGCTGCGCATGAGGAACCAGGTGATGATGAGGGAGAAGCTTCCTGCCAGCAGCACGGTCACTTGATCCATCTGGGTGGTGAGGATGATGGCCGTGGCGATGACCCCCGGACCGGTGAGGATGGGCGTGGCGATGATGACCCAGGCCACGTTCTGATCGCCCGAGCGTATCAGGCTGAGGCCGAAGATGATCTCCATCGACATCAGGAGGAGGACCAGCCCGCCGGCCACTCTGAACCCCTCGGTGGTGATGCCGAACGCGCCGAGCAGCTGCGCTCCGATCAGCACGAAGATGACGAACAGTATGGCCGCCACCGCCACCGCTCGGTTGGCGCAATCCACCAGCGACTCCTCGCTGTATCCCTTGGTCATGGCCATGAATATGGGCACGCTGGCGAACGGGTCGAAGATGAAGAACAGCAGCGTCGCGGCGTAGAACAGCTCATTGGGATCGAGGAAGCCCATATCAGCCGGCAATACTGGTGGTTGCTAATAATCGTTGCGAGGCCGGTCCGTTCCCAGAGGGCCAGGACCGGCCTCGGTTGAGGTTTTTCGTTCGTTCACGGCGCCCTGATCACCAGGGCGCCTTGCCGGTCTGGCGCAGCGCGTCGTTGTATTTCTTGGTCAGGAGGTAAGCATCGACCAGGTTGATGATCCAGATGATGAACGTAACCACGCTGATGACGCTGATCATGACCAAGAGATCATTGCTGATGTTCAGGATGAAGTTCGGGTCGCTGGCGTTGGCGAGGTTCCCGATAGCGTTGAACAGCAGTACGCCGGACACGATATTGAGGCCGAAGTAGCTTACCAGGAATATGATCCCCCTGACCCACTTCCCGAGGTACAGGTGGCCAGCCCCCGGGATGAAGAATGCCAGGAGTATCGAGATGAGCTCGCTCTTCAAGGGCAGCGCGGAATATTGATATGGTTGGGCGGGGTAGACCGGGGCGGCGCCTCCGGACGTCAGGTTGGCCCCGCAGTTCGCGCAGAACGCAGAATTGTCGGGCAGTTCGGTCCCACAGTTAGGACAGTACATGTTGTTTCCTCCGTTGCGGCCATGGCCGCGTTGACAATATTCCATTGACCGTATTAAAAGATGACCTGGCGTACTTGGTTATGGAAAAAAGAAAGGAGGTTGGTAGGGTTTCACCAGGGCGCCCGGCCGGTCTGCTGGACCGTGGAGTTGTACTGGTTCGCCAGCTTGTAGGCGTCGTAGACCTGCCAGATCCAGAAGATGAACGGGATGATCAGGGATATCCCGAACGTGAAGAATATCAGGAAGAAGCTCACGACCCACAGCACGATGTAGAGGATCATGTACAGTATTCCCTTGGTTATCAGTCCGAGATAGATGTGCCCGAGACCTGCCCACAGGAATGCGAGCACCGCGGCGAGTCCCGCGCTCTTGAGCGGAATGGGCGCGTACATAGGCTGGCCGTATGGCTGCCCGTACTGGGGCTGGCCGTAAGGGGGAGCCTGCTGCTGGGGCGGGGGCGTCTGATTGTTATATTGCTGACCTGCTGCCTGGGCGTTCTGTTCGGTCGGCAGAACGGTCCCGCAGCTCTCGCAGAACTTGGAACCGGCGACCGAATCCTTACCACAATTAGGACAGTACATACTGAATCCTCCTAGGTGGTGTATAAACTCGATTGATAAATAATACTGATGCTAAAAATATGCCTGATGTGGCCATGCCAGGTCTGTTCAGGGAGAGTATGTCGGCCGCCGTTGATGAGGCGCTCAAGGGCCGCGTAAGATCGATAACCTCGTTCTCGACCTGGGACTGCCGTACGCCGGCGGCGATCGTCCCTCCATGTGGTGAAAAACTATAACTTACTCCATCCCCATAGCTCGGAACGAGCTTTGATGAATGAGATTTGGATCGAGAAGTACCGGCCCAAGACGCTGAAGGACATCGTGGGACAGAAGGACATCGTGGACCGACTGGAGTCCTACGTCCAGACGAAAAACCTTCCTCACCTCATGTTCGCTGGTCCCGCCGGTACCGGCAAGACCACCTCCGCGATCGCCCTGGCCAAGGGGCTGTACGGCGATAACTGGAAGGGCAACTTCAACGAACTGAACGCCTCCGACGAGCGGGGGATAGATGTCGTCCGGGGCAAGATAAAGGACTTTGCCCGGACCGCCCCCATGGGGGGGGCGGGCTTCAAGATCATCTTCCTCGACGAGGCCGATGCCCTCACTGGGGACGCCCAGGCGGCGTTGAGGCGGACGATGGAGAAGTACAGCAGGACCTGTCGTTTCGTCCTGTCGTGCGTTACCCCCGACACGAAGATCCTCCTTTCAGAGGACAGAGAGATATCCATCGGCGATTTCTTGAGGAAATTCGAGAACAAGGAGCTAAAAAACACCATTGGGGTCAATGAAGGGACCAGAGCTCTGGAGAACGACCTGGTTCTGTTTGGGATGCAGATGGACCCCGCTATCGATGAGAAGAAGGTGTATGAGCTTACCACGATGAATGGTAGGTCCCTCAAAGTGACCGAGGACCATCCGATCTTAACTAAAGATGGATGGATCAATGCTGGCGAGATAGTGCCAGGAACGGAAGTCGTCGTTTACCCCAATCTTGAAGGTACACCGTTGGAGGATGATCCTAGGCAAATGATAGATCTAGCGGACTTCAAAAAATTCTTGTCCAAAATGGAACAAAGGGACAACGAGGATGGTGGATCATTCAAGAGAATGACCTCCGCTCAAAGACAAGACGTTGTAAAGAGGATCAAGGAATTGCACCTGCTCGTTACTAAGGGGAAAGGGCTCACGGTGCGCGAGAAGGAGATATTCGATGTCATAGGATCAAGAAGTAATGCTACACGAGAGGAGGTACAGAGTGCTGTCAATCTTAGCCGGATCAGAACAGACCAGCTTTTGAGAAGTATCGAGGAGAAAGGGGCTGTGGTGAGGACGGTCGACAAAAAAACACATTCTTTCAAAGTAATCGGGCAGCCTCACTCGATAAGGAACATCAGGGACATACAAAACGCGATCAAAAGGGAATTCTGCATAGAAATATCGTATTCCGCGGTCGTGAAATATGTTGAAAGAATGGATGCCTCCGCGGGATGGGTGGACAAGGTCATCAACGATTTGGCTGAGAAGGGGCTGCTTCCGCTCTCTTATGCTGACGAGCATGTAGGCGCATTAGCAAGAATCGTAGCGTTCCTTATGGGGGACGGCCATGTTACAAGGAATCACAAAAGGCTCATTTTCACAGGCAACGAAGATACGTTGAATGCCGTGAAAAGGGACCTTGAAACGCTCCAGGTAAAAAGCTCGGAAATCTATAGTAAGAAAATAGAAAGTAAAATTGGAGAAAATTCCCGTGTCGGAACAACAACTTGGTTCCACGTGGATTCGCGATCATTCGCCCTCTTCTGTGCGTATCTCGGGGCCCCACTTGGGGACAAGATCACAACGAGCTTCTCCGTTCCCTCATGGGTGATCAATGGCACCCGTTTCGTTAAGAGGGAATTCCTGCGGTCGTTATTCGGGTGCGAAGGGAATTCGCCTGCGACAAACGGCAGGAAGAACTTCAATGCAATCTCATTCAGACAGCACAAGGCGCCCGAGCTGAGGTCTGAAGCGATGGCCTTTTTCGAACAAATGAGGGACCTCCTAGCTCAATTTGACATTAAAAGTTACATCGAGGAAAGATCGACGGGTTACGCACGAAAGAAGGACGGTAAGGCACCTATCGTCTTCAGTTTGTTCCTGAATTCCTCGAACGAGAACATGCTGTCCTTTTTCAAGCAAATAGGGTATGCGTATGAAAAGGACAGGATGAGAAAGGCACAACTTGCTGGAGAATATCTGAAGCATAAACTATTCGTTCTCGAGCAACAGAAGATAAAAGCTGCGCAGATACTACTTGAGATTGAGACTGGCAAGCGCTCGCTACGTGAAATATCCAGGAGAAACGGGTGCAGTGTGGATTTCGTTGTCCACGTTAACCAGGGTAAGCCAGTGCACCTACCTAGATCTTTCATGGATTATTCGGAGTGGGTAGAGCATTATGACATACCGGGGACCGAACTCGTCCTGAATGAGATCATTAGTAAGAGAGAGATCGAATGCAATGATGTGCGTGACATAGGTTGCCTAAACAATCATAATTTCATCGCAAATGGCATCGTATCCCACAATTGTAACTATTCATCGAAGATCATCGAGCCGATACAGTCGCGATGCGCGGTGTTCCGGTTCCGCCCCCTCCGGGCGGAGGATGTCCGCAACTACCTTGCCCGTATAGCCAAGGAGGAAAACCTCACCATCACCGACGACGCCCTCGACGCCCTGGTCCACGTGTCCCAGGGGGACATGCGGAAGGCGGTGAACTCCCTGCAGGTGGCCGCCACCCTCGGAGGCGAGATCACCGTGGAGCTGGTCTATCACACTACCGGGACCGCCCGGCCGGAGGAGGTCAAGGAGCTGCTGCAGACGGCCATCTCCGGGGAATTCATCACCGCCAGGAACCGCCTGGACGAGATCATGATCACCTACGGGCTGTCGGGCGAGGATATCATCAAGCAGATCCATCGCACGGTCTTCGACCTTGATATCCCGGACTATGAGAAGGTGAAGCTGATGGACCGTACCGGGGAGATCGAGTTCCGTATCGTGGAAGGCTCGAACGAGCGCATCCAGCTCGAATCCCTCCTCGCCTACATGGTCTTGGTGGGGGAGCACCGCGGGGATAGCGCTGACTGAGCGCCGGGGTGGCTAATTTATTTATAGGACCTTCATATTCATCACGAAAGAGGATTTAGATGGCACGTTTCAAGGAAGCTGATGCGAGGCTTCTTAACAAGAAGGTCTGCATGAAGTGCGACGCGCGTAACGCGCCTAAGGCCACGCGCTGCCGCAAGTGCGGCTACGAAGGTCTCCGTCTGAAGGCCAGAGAGAGCAGGAAGGCGTAAGCCTTCATCCAAACCTTTCGTGGAGGTCCAAACCTCCCGGTCAATCCCTTCCCTCTCTGGATGAATATTATTTGAAAGGGATAGGTTTTTAACCCGGCTTTACGCTTTCGTTCTTTGCTTCATACCCAGTGGGGTGTTTGTATCAAGAAAGTTCTGATCGTGGATGATAACCCGGCCATCGTCGATATAGTTTCAGAACTGGTGTCCGGGGCCGGATTCCATCCCCAGACCGCCTCGGGCGGCAAGGAGGCGTTGGAGAAGGCAAGCGCCGAGCATCCCGACCTGATCCTGCTGGACATCAACATGCCGGACATGGACGGCTGGACCGTCCTCCGCAAGCTGAAGGAGGAAGGCATCACCAACAACACCAAGGTGATGATGCTGACCGCCACCACCGATGTGGGTACGGACATCTTCGGCCTTCAGGACGTGGTGTCCGGCTACATCAGGAAGCCGTTCAACAACAAGGACCTCTCCGAGCGTCTCAAGGCCGCCCTGGAGGGCGGCGCCGCCGCGGCCATCGCGCCCCCGCCCGCCGAGGAGAAGGAAACGGGGCTGTTCTCGTTCCTCAGCAAGAAGAGGACCGAAACGACGGAGGGGATGGAGAAGTCCAGGCGATCGGCCAAGAAGTACGAGCTGCGCCGCGGCCTCAGCTATGTGGTCAAGGAGCAGAAGGCGGTCAAGTCCTTCGAGATATTCACCGACCAGGTGACCCATGAGGTCCAGGGGCTATGCATTACCAGGCAGTACCCGGCGGTCGTTCGGCAGGAATGGGCGCTCGAGGAAACTCCCATCATCTGGCTGAGCAATCAGCTGGGTAAGGTGTACGTCAACCCGGCGAACATAGGCATTCTGGGGGACACCATCATCCGGTTCATCGAGAAGTCCGACGACAGCGTGGTGATGATCGACGGCATCGAGTTCCTGATCGTGAACAACGGCTTCGATAAGGTCCTCAAGATGATCCACCGCATCACCGAGGTGGTCATGGAATACAAGTCCCGGCTCATCATCTCGGTCGACCCCCGGGCGCTGGACGTGCGGGAGATGGCCCTCCTGGAGCGCAACATGGAGATCATCGAGGGAGACCTTCGCCCGGCGGTGAAGATCACCCGCTAGGCTCAACGGAATTAAGTAAGTCCTGGTATTATCCCTGAACATCGATGAATTGAGCAGGGATGATATGTCGTCGAAGATCGTTCGCGTGTGGGCCCGGGAGGTCCTTGATTCCAGAGGCAATCCGACGGTAGAGGCAGAGATCACCGCTGGCAACTTAACGGTGAGCGCCATCGCCCCCTCGGGAGCGTCCACGGGAACCCATGAGGCCCTGGAGCTGCGAGATGGAGGGAAGAGGTACGGCGGAAAGGGCGTCGCCAATGTCGTCCGCGGGGTAAGGGAGATCATCGCCCCCGCCCTGATGGGTATGGACGTTACCGACCTGAGGTCGGTGGACCTCCGCATGATCGAGCTTGACGGCACCCCCAACAAGTCCAGGCTGGGGGCCAACGCCACGGTGGCGGTGTCCCTGGCGGTGGCCCAGGCCGGCGCCGCGGTGAAGGGCGTCCCTCTCCACGAGCACCTCGTGCCCGGAAGCCATGTGCTGCCGGTGCCGATGATGAACATCCTCAACGGCGGCAAGCACGCGGGCAGCAACCTGAAGATCCAGGAGTTCATGGTCTCCCCCGCCGGAGCGCCGACCTTCGCCGAGGCCCTGCGGGTCGGGGCCGAGGTGTACCACTCGCTGAAGAAGAAGCTTAAGGACGAGCACGGAGCAGGAGCTATAAATATCGGCGACGAGGGAGGCTTCGCTCCCCCGCTGGACACCACCGACCAGGCCCTGCAGGTGATCACCAAGGCGATCGAGGCGGCGGGCTACGTCCCGGGCAGGGACGTCTACTTGGCCATCGACGCGGCGGCCTCCGAGTTCTTCCACGGCGGCGTTTACACCGTTGACGGGAGGGACCTGAGCCCGGGGGAGCTGGTGGACTACTATGCCGATCTGCGGTCCCGATACCCGCTCATCAGTCTGGAGGACCCGGTCATGGAGGACGATTTCGATACCATGGCCGCCATGACCCGGCGGATGGGCGCGGACCTCCAGTTGGTGGGAGACGACCTGTTCGTGACCAACCCCCATAGGCTGAAGAGAGGGATCGAGCAGAAGGCCGGGAACGCCCTGCTCCTCAAGGTGAACCAGATAGGGACGGTGACCGAGGCCATGGACGCGGCGGAGATGGCGAGGGGCGCCGGCTACGCGGTGATGGTCAGCCATCGTTCGGGGGAGTCGGATGACACCTCCATCGCCGACATAGCGGTGGCCCTGGGCTGCGGGCAGATCAAGACCGGGGCGCCGGCCCGGGGCGAGCGCACCGCCAAGTACAACCGCCTACTCAGGATCGAGGAGCGGCTGGGAGCCAGGGCGAGCTTCGCCGGAAGGTCGACGTTCCGTTCCCTGGCCTGAGGCCGAGGAGGCGGGCGAAGCGGTCTTCGACCGTGCCATCGTTGCGGTCGAAGCTAGCCCGTCCGTTCCCAGACCACGGTAACATATAAACCGGCAGGAGCCATTCCCCGCTCCCAGAGGAGAGAGACACATGGGAGAGAACGGGGGCAAGCGGTTCTTCACCGCCTCGGACGAGGATATCCTGAGGGGCCGCACCACGGACGTCTACTTCAAGAGAACGATGGAGGTCCTCGAGGCCAAGGGGATGCTGGGCAAGGAAGCTCTGGCCGAGATGACCGTGGCCAAACTGCCCCGGGAATGGCCGTGGGGAGTGTTCTGCGGCCTGGAGGAGGCCCTCCGCCTCATGGAGGGAAAGGACGTCGACATATGGGGGTTGCCGGAAGGGACGGTCTTCCCCTCCCGGACCCAGAGCGGGATCAAGCTGCCGGTGCTCAATCTCGAGGGCCCGTACGCCCAGTACTGCATCTACGAGACCCCAATGCTGGGCTTCCTATGCCACTCCACCGGGGTGGCCACCATGGCCGCTCGGTGCCGTAAGGCCGCCGGCGACCTGCCCATGATAGCCTTCGGCATACGCCGGACGCATCCGGCCATCAGCCCCATGCTCGATCGTTCTTCGTACATCGGCGGCTGCGACGGGGTATCATCGCTGGTGGGCGCGGAGACCATCGGCAGGCCCGCCGAGGGCACCATGCCCCACGCCCTCATCATCATGATGGGCGATTCCATCAAGGCGTTCAAGGCCTTCGATGAGGTCGTCGAGCCGTCGGTGCCCCGCATCGTCCTGGTGGACACCTACTCCGACGAGAAGACCGAAGCGATCGCCGCGTGCAAGGCCATCGAGAACCTCGCCGGGGTCAGGCTGGACACCCCTGGCTCGCGGAGGGGCTCGTTCACCGAGCTGATACGGGAGGTACGCTGGGAGATGGACCTCCGGGGTTTCAAGAACGTCAAGATCCTGGTCTCCGGGGGGCTGGATGAGAAGACCCTGCCCGACCTGGCCAGGGCTGGGGCGGACGGCTTCGGGGTGGGGACCAGCATATCCAACGCCCCCACCGTCGACTTCGCCCTGGACATTGTCGACATCGGCGGCGTGCCGGTCGCCAAGCGTGGCAAGTTCGGCGGCAGGAAGAACCTCTACCGCTGCCCGGACTGCTTCGCTTTTGAGGTGTCCGTGGCCGAGGGCGAGGTACCCTGCTGCGACCGCTGCGGCAGGGAGATGGTCCCCGCCTCGGTCAAGCTAATGGAAGGAGGACGCCGACTGGTCCCCGAACGATCGGTCAAGGATATCCGCGACGGGGTCCTCGAACAGCTCCGGAAGGTGGAGAGGCAGTAGATGGACGCCGGTGACTTCAGGACCAGGATGTGCCGGGAGGAACGCTACCGGTTTCGGGTGTCCTTTGACAACGACCGGATCGAGGATATCTTCCTTGATGAGCCGGAGCCGTTGGGGAAGGGGGAGTATCCCAACGCCGGCAAGATACTCGCCGCCGCGGTCGGGAACTGCCTGTGCGCCTCGATGGTCTTCTGTATGGAGAGGTCCCGAGGGGAAGTGAGCAACCTATGCGCGGAGGTGACCACCACCATGGAGAGGAACGAGCGGGGGCGGCTGCGTATAACCCACATGTCAGTTAAGATGTTCCCCCAGATCGACGATGATGCTCGGTATCGCCGCTGCCGGGAGATCTTCGAGGACTTCTGCATCGTCACTCAGAGCGTGAGGGATGGCATACCGATCGATGTCGAGGTCTTCCCGTACCGGCCCCGGGAGGACGCCCCCGACGGGGCGCCCGAAGGTCGGTCGGACGGCTCCTAGTGAGATCGATCAACGCTATTTGGAATGATACGGGATAGTGATATCGTCCAGTGCGTTCCAGTGGTCTTTTTTCTGCAATCTAAATCTATAGCTTGTTAAGGAAATCTTTAAGCCTAACCTATGGTTCATGGCTATTGTCCCTGTTGTGTACCATTGAAGCCTGGGGGGACCCTCGCCAATGGAACAGAGATATCAATAAAATTTAAACTATATAAATACGAACCGATAGCGTATGCTATGACCCTCTCATGGGATCATCGAGGTATCGGCACGTTCACGCGAACGGGATGGGATTGCCGAGTTCGATCCAATGGGATCAAGCATTGCTGGGGTAGAGCTCATGTTTGGTCCGAAATCGATGAACAAGGCCCTGTGCGGCTGTGGCGCCCTTGTCGACCTGGACACCAGTGTGGTCCAGAGGAAGAAAGGATTGGGGAAGCGGGTGGAATGCGTAAGCTGCCGGAACCGCCGCGTCGCCACGGAGAGGGAAATGCTCGATCGTCACTTCCAGGGGATCGATGAAGAGGAGCACGCCTTCCTCTGAACTTCCATTGTTCTGGCCTATCGTCCCGTCGCGGACGGGGACTGCATTTTTCGCTCGACCGCCTATCATCCTTCCGAAAAGCAAATCCTCGGCGACAACCCTCTCCTAGCTGAGAACGTTCGATGGGTGAGCGTGATCTGTTCGGCGTGTCCCCATAATGAAGAGACGGGCGGCGGCAGATGAGATTGAATGAACCTTTACTCTGTGATCGGGACCCCCGTGGGAAATCTTAAGGAAAGAGCATCGGACCACGAGATGTCAATTTTATTAACATTTAGAATGGATCGGTCGGGCAGATGATCACGCATATCACAATAATGGTGTGTTTTTCACATCGACCGAAGGTCAGGGGACCATGCTGATGGCAACACTAATAAAAAGTGCGCATTTTATGGTTCAAGCATGAACCTGGCCGCGCACGCCGGCGATGTTGAATTCGACATCGGTCAGATATTGCTCCTTCTTTTTGTGGTGGTCGTCGCCGCTCGTCTGCTGGGCCTGGCATTCGAACGGTTAAGGCTGCCTTCCGTCGTCGGTGAGATCGTTGCTGGGATAGTGATCGGCAACACCCTGTTGTTCGAAGTGCTGCATGTTGAGGCCAACTTCATCTTCCTTGAGCTGCTCGCCGAACTAGGTGTCATCTTTCTGCTGTTCGCCGTGGGGTTGGAGACCAGGTTCAGTGACCTCAGCAGGGTCGGGCGAACGGCCATTTATGTTGCCATTCTTGGGGTGATCATCCCGTTCGCCTCAGGCTATCTTATCATGACCTCTCTGGCCAGCCCACCTCCGGAGGCCATGTTCATCGGGGCGGCGTTGGTCGCCACCAGCGTTGGCATCACTGCCCGGGTCATCAGGGACCTGAGGCTCACCGACACTACCGAGGCCAAGGTCATCATAGGCGCGGCGGTCATCGATGACATACTGGGCCTGATCGTTCTGGCGGTGGTCAGCGGGGCCGCCGGAGGGGGCGGTTTCGACATCATCAGCGTCATCATCGTAGCGGCGTTGGCACTTTCATTCGTGGTGGCCATAATACTGATCAGCACCAAGGTGCTGCCTCTTACCATCAAACCTCACCCCGCTGATGCGATCGTTTGCAGCGCGGAGCCGAAACGCTCCAAGGTGGGTCCGCTCTCGTTGGCCATAATTGTCTGCTTCGGACTGTCGGCGCTTGCGTCGATCTTCGGCCTCGCTGCGATCATCGGTGCGTTCTTAGCGGGAATGGTGTTCGCCGAGTACAAGGAACGGTGGCCATGCGAGGAGAGCTTTGAGTCGATCAACGAGCTGATGACCCCGTTCTTCTTTGTGTTCGTGGGGATACAGGTGAGTCTTGCGGCCTTCGCGGACCTGGGGCTCCTGCTCTTCGCCCTAGGTATCACCGTGGTGGCCATACTGACGAAGTACCTCGGCTGCGGGCTCGGGGCCAAATCTCTTGGAAGGAGGTCGGCGTCGATAATCGGCATCGGAATGAGCCCTCGGGGAGAGGTCGGCATCATCGTTGCCAGCATAGGCTTGAGCGTCGGGGTGCTCACCGAATCGCTCTTCTCGGTGGTCGTGTTCATGTCCATAGCCACAACTCTGATCGCCCCGCCCCTGTTGGTGAGGGCGTTCCAGCGCAAGGAGGCTATTGGGGTCGAGAGCAACGAACCCCGATGAGGCGATCACCTATCAGCTTTCCGGATCGAGTAAGAAGGGACCATGCCCGAACGGGTCCGTTGTATCCTTCGCCTAGTTGTCGACATCAAGAAGGTCTCAACTGGACGTTCTGGCATCCTAGGAGAAGTCGCCGATGGATCTCTTTCTGCGGGGGCCATAATTGGATCATCGAGCGTCGGCGATTATTAAATGGGAAAGGGAGTTACCTGCGACGTCCAGAAGATCACCGGGAATATCGTTATATATCGTCTTCTGAATCGCAACAGGGCTAGGTGCTGCAAATGGACATTCTGGTCGTGGCCGGCTTCCTCGGCTCGGGAAAGACCACCTTGGTCATCTCGATCATCGAGCGGATTATAGAACGAACGGGCAAGAAGGTGGTGGTCATCGTCAACGACTTCGGTACCGTGGGCATCGACGGCAAGGTAATGACCAAGTACGGGCTCCAGGTAATGGAACTGGCCAGCGGCTGCATCTGCTGCACCCTGGGGGCGGACCTGCTGCACACCGTGGAGGAGATCCAGGATAACATCGCTCCCGATCTCCTGGTCATCGAGCCAACCGGGGTGGCCGATCCCGACGCCATCGTCCAGGCCATGGCCCATTACGAGAAGGGCGAGATAGGCACCATCCGCTCCGCTGTGATCGTCGACGCGTCCCGCTTCGACGTCATCATGAAGGCCCTCAACCGCCCGCTCACTGCCCAGATCCGTTCCGCGTTCCTGGTCCTGATCAACAAGATGGACACCGTGGACGGGTCGGAGATCGCCCGAATGGAGGGACTGCTGCGGGACCTCAACCCCACCGTTCCGATTATCCCCATCTCGGCGACCGAGGGAACCAACGTGGACCAGGCGGTCGAAGTGATGGTGAGGGCATGATCACTCCCGATTTCGCCGCCTATGCCATCGGGATCGATGTGCACTTCCACCGGGCGGTGTCGGTGGCCGACCTCACCGGGAAGGTCGAGGGCCTGCTATCCAGGATCGCCTCGGAGTGCGTGACCGCCGGGGCTTACCTCATCGGGCACATCAAGTGCGTCGTGGAGACCGATGACAAGGGCTACCTGGCCGTCAGCGTGGTGGACGCCGCGAGGCCGCCTCAGAAGAGAGGCGGCCTGGAGGAGGGCTTCGGTGAGGCGGACATCATCGTCAACGTCCTGCTGTACGGCCTGAGCCGTTCGAGGATCCAGGAGATCGTGGACCCCCTGGTGCATGAGATGTTATCCTTCCCCGGAGCGCATCTGCACATCGAGGACCTGGAGAAGGAGCACCAACACGAGGATCACGGGGACCATGACCACGAGCATGGGCATCACCACGATCATCACTGACGCGTCGAGGCCTTCTGCGGGGCCGGGGGAGAGATAGGACGATTAGGTCGCCGGATGCGCCATTATTCGGCGGCCGGCGCGGCGGTCTCCGCCTTCGCCGCCTTCTTCACCGCTGGCTTCTTCGCCGCCGCTTTCTTCTTCGTCGAAGCGGTCTTCTTGGACGCTGTTTCCGCGCCTTCCTTAGCCGCCTTCGCCGGCGCCTTCTTGGCTGGCTTCTTCGCCGCCGCTTTCTTCTTGGGGGCGGCCTTGTCGCCGTCGGCTCCGTTCTTGTCCTTGCCCTTCGACGGGCAGTCCATGTCCGCGCACGACCGCCAGCTCTGACCTCTCATCCAGATCTGGAGTATCGGCGCCCCGCAGTGCTCGCACTTGTCCCCGGTGGCGGAGAACTTGCCGAACTGGGGGAGGGGATAGGTCTGCCTGCAGTCCGGATAGCCAGTGCATCCTAGGAACCGTTTCCCGGCCCTGGAGTACAGCACCCGGAGGTCCTTTTCGCACTTGGGGCAGGTGCCGGCCACGGTCCTCTCCCGGTTGCTCTCGCAGGCCGGGTCCAAGCAGTGCACCTGGGGAGGCTGTCCCCGGCGGACCACCCTCACCATCGGCGAGCGGCAGACCTCGCACAGGTCCTCGGTCACCTGGACCAGTGCCGACGGCGGGTACTGGTAGATGCGCTTGCACTCGGGATAGTTGGAGCAGCCCACGAAGGGCCTGCCGGTCTTGGCCCGGATGACCTTGAGGTCGCCGCCGCAGTCGGGGCACTTGCCCATGAAATGCTGGGCCTCGATCGCCTTTCGTATCTCCTCGCCGATCTGCTCCCGGTGTTTCTCCATGGTATCCAGGATGTCTGACAGCATGTCCTGGGATTCCTCCACGACATCGTCCAGGGAGGTCTTCCCCGCGGCGATGTCGTCCATGTCCTGCTCCAGGTGGGCGGTCATCTTGGGGTCGGTGACGATCTGGGCGTGCTTTATCAGCGCCTCGGCCACCGCCTCCCCGCTCGCCGTGGGGATCAGGTCGTTGCCTTCCACGTACTTGCGGTCGTACAGCTTCTGTATGATGTCGTGCCTGGTGGACTTGGTCCCCAGGGACAGGCGCTCCATCTCCTGGATGAGACTGCCCTGGGAATAACGGGGAAGCGGCTGGGTCATCCTCTTGTCCGATGACGCCTCCAACATGGCGATCTCCTCGCCCACCGTCATCGGGGGGAGCTCGACCTCGTTGACCTTGAAGTAGGGATAATATTTCTTCCATCCCGGGAAAAGGAGCTTGTAGCCGCGGGACTCGAACACCTCGCCGTTCACCTCGACGGAGGCGCCGGATAGCTCGGCCTTTGCCGGAGGAGCGACGGTGGCCATGAACCGGCGGGCCACGAGCTCGTATATGGCCCACTTCTCCCCCTTCAGCTTCTTGCTGGTGGCCGCCTCGGTGGGGTATATGGGCGGGTGATCGGTGGTCTGCACCTTACCTCTCGACGGCCGGATGTGCTCCTGGGCCAGCAATTCCTCGGCGTCCTTCTTGAGGTCCTCCGAGTCCTTCAGCTTCTCCAGGATCCTGCGCAGGCCCAGGGAGGGCGGGTACACGGTGTTGTCCGTCCTGGGGTAGGATATGAAACCGGCGGTGTAAAGGTCCTCGGCGATCTTCATCGCCCTGGCGGCGGTGAAGCCCAGCTTGTTGGCCTCCATGAGCAGCATGGTGGTGTTGAACGGGGGAAGGGGATACTCGTCCTTCTCGTTGCGTTCGTACCTCGTGACCTTCCCCTTGTCCTGCCCCTTGCACGCGGCCAGCGCCTCGCCGGCCTTGACCTCGTCATGGAACGGATTGTTAACGTGGTTGCCCTGGAACTGCACGTCCTTCTCGAAGCGGGCGATGACGTTCCAGTACGGCTGGGGCACGAACTCCTCGATGGCCCGGTGCCTCGCCACCACCAATGCCAGGGTTGGGCTCTGGACCCTGCCTACGGATAGGAAGTTGCTGCCCCCCTGGCGAGAGGCCAGGGAGATGAATCGGGTGAGCACCGCGCCCCATGCCAGGTCGATCTTCTGCCGGCATTCCGCGGAATCGGCCAGGCGCACGTCCGGCTCGGTCAGCGAGGCGAAGGCGGTATCGATCTCCTGGCGGGTGAAGGCGCTGAACTTGGCCCTGCTGACCTTCTTGCCTTGTAGGTCGAGCAGCCTGGCCGTCTCCAGGCCGATCAGCTCTCCCTCGCGGTCAAAGTCGGTGGCGATGACGACCTCGTCGACGTCCTTGGAAACGTCCCTGAGGGCCGATACGATATTGTGGGCGGTGATGCGCTTCTCCGGCTCGGTCTTGATGAGGTCGGAGAGCTTCACACCCCTCCAATCGTTCATGGCTGGAGGATAGTCTAGTTCGATGATGTGTCCCCTCAGCCCGATGATATGGACAGGCCCGCTCTCATCCTCGAACTGGAAGACCTGCACCTTGTTTATGCTGGTCCTCTTGGAGCTGCCTCTGGACAGGATAGTGGCTATCCTCGCCGCAGCATCGCTCTTCTCGGAGATGATGAGCTTGCTCATGGCCTTCGACCAAAGAACACGGAGTATAAAAAATATGGCCCAATGGATTCCACCCCCGCCAAGACCGGTGATGCTGGCTCAGCGATAATGAGGATGCTTTACATCGTGATGATGCTCGCGGTCGATGGAGCCGGAGGTCATGGTAAGCTTGCCGAAGTTCACGCCCTTCACCGCTATCACCTCGTCGGCGAGGTGCTGCACCTCCTTCACCTTTCCCCACACGATTAGCACCTCCAAGCACTGCTCGCTACTGAGATGGATGTGCACGGTGCTGGCGATGTTGGCGTGGTGACCGTGCTGGATCTCCATGAGCCGCTCCTGCACCGGGCCCCTGCCGTGATCGTATACTATAGTGATGGTCCCCACCACGTCGGCCTCGCTGTCCTTCCATCGTTCGTCGGTCAGGGCGAACCGTATGATGTCCCTGACCGCCTCCGAGCGGTTGGTGTACCCCTTGCCGGTCACCAGTTCGTCGAACTCGCTCAACAGTTCCGGTTCCAGAGATATGCCGATGCGGGTAACCTTGTCCATGGCGAACGTACCATGACATTTGCCGCTAATAAAGCTCGTGAGATGAATCCTTATCCATGTTCGACCCTGGGGGGAGGGATGAGCGCGCCGGACGGTTTGCTGGAGGCATTGGACGGGGCAGTGGAAGGGACGATGGCCCAGGGGGCCGTGGCCATCATGTTCTCGGGAGGCCTGGACAGTGGGCTGCTGGCCGCCCTGGCCAGAAAACACGGCGCCCCCCGCCTGGTCACCGTAGGGCTGGAAGGTTCCCACGACATGAGGATGAGCGAAGAGGCCGCCGCCTTCCTCGGACTGCCCTGGACCGCCCTGGTCATGACCCCCGACGAGGTCATCGCGGCCTGCCGCGAGGTCCTCCGTACGGTGCGCGTTCAGAGCCCGATAACTCTGTCCTTCGAGCTTCCGCTGCAGATGATCGCCTCTCGGGTGGAGGAAGAGGTGCTGATGAGCGGTCAGGGCGCGGACGAACTGTTCGGCGGTTACAGCCGATATCTGGAGATGACCTCCGAGGAGGCCTCGGCGAGGATGGCCGACGACATGGCCAAGATGCTCTCCGAGGTCCTCCCCCTGGAGGACGACCTGGCCCGGCGCTACGGGAAGACGGTGGACCGGCCGTTCCTCGATCCTCAGGTCAGGAAAGTGGCCGCTTCCATACCGGCGGGGGAGAAGATCCGGGGAGGGGTGAGGAAGGCCCCCCTGCGGGACGTCGCGGCCAGCATCGGAGCGGAATTGCTGGCCTCAAGGGAGAAGAAGGCGGCCCAGTACGGCACCGGCTTCATGAAGGTCCTGAAGTCCAGGGCCCGGGAGGAGAGGCTCACGGTGGAGGAGTTCGTCTCCACCCTGGCTCCCGGAGCAATCTAATTAAGCGACCGACGCGATGGGACGCCGTGGACTACGGAGAGACGCTCTCCTGGCTCTACGGCCGGGAGACCATGGGCATCAAGTTCGGCCTGGACAACATAACCCGGCTTCTAGATCATCTGGGCGACCCCCACCGGCGGTTCCGTTCGGTGCACGTGGCCGGTACCAACGGAAAGGGATCGGTGAGCGCGATGACCGCCTCGATGCTGCAGGAGGCCGGGTATGTCACCGGGTTGTACACCTCCCCCCACCTGGTCGATTTTCGGGAGCGCATACGCGTTGATGGGGGGTGCATCGGCGAGAGGGAGATGCTCCGCATGGCCGAGGAGGTCAGAGAGTTCGCGGAGAGATCTTCCGCCCCGGAGGAGCGGCTTACCTTTTTCGAGCTGACCACCGCCATGGCCTTCGCCCACTTCGCCGACGCGGGGGTGGAGGAGGCGGTGGTGGAGGTGGGCATGGGCGGCCGGCTGGATGCTACCAACGTGCTTCTTCCG
The DNA here is from genome assembly GCA_016109435.1 of Methanomassiliicoccus sp. Taxonomy (GTDB): domain Archaea; phylum Thermoplasmatota; class Thermoplasmata; order Methanomassiliicoccales; family Methanomassiliicoccaceae; genus UBA6. The sequence continues at coordinate 23,158 of JAEILR010000005.1, read as the reverse complement.
GACTGCTGCGCCATCACCGGGATCGGGCTGGAGCACACCGCCTATCTGGGGACCACCCGGGCGGCCATCGCCGGGGAGAAGGCCGGCATCATCAAGCCCGGCGTTCCGGTCGTCACCATCGACCAGGACCCCGAGGCCCTGGACGTGATCTCCCGGATCGCGGCGGAGAGGGGCTCCGACCTCAAGGTGGTAGGGAGGGACGCCTCCTTCGAGGTGCTCTCCTCCACCCTCGATGGTAACGAGGTGCACATCGAGGAGATCGGCGCGTCGGTGAGGGTGCCCCTGCTCGGCCGGTACCAGGGCGGCAACTGCGCGGTGGCCTGTGGCATCATCGTCGAACTCATGAAGCGGGGGACCTACATCCCGGACGAGGCCATAACCGGCGGCCTGGCCCGCGTCAAGTGGCCGGGGAGGATGGACATGGTGTCCCGATCGCCGTCGATGATGTTCGACGTGACCCATACCCCGGACGGCGCGAGAGAGGTGGCGGCCGAGATCAAGAGGCTGTTCAGCGGGGATATCGTGCTGGTGCTCGGTGTGCTCGACGACAAGGACCTCGACGGCATCGCCGCCGGCTTCGGTCCGCTGGCCCGGACGGCGGTGGCCACTTCCGCGGCGACCCCCCGGGCCTTCACCGCCGGGGCGGTGGCGGACGCGCTTAGGCATTACTGCCCCTCGGTGGAGGCGGTCGATGGGGTGGCCAACGCCCTGGACCGGGCGCTGGAACTGTGCCCCCCGGACGGCACCGTGGTGGTCACCGGATCGCTGTACACCGCCGGGGAGGCCTACAGGTGGTTGGATGGAAGATAAGCCGATCGATGAGATACTGGACCGCCTGGAGCGGCGCTCGATCGAACGAGCGTCCCCCGGCTCCGCCCTGGGCCGGAAGCCGTCGTGGAACGCGACCCCGTTCACCGCCCTGATCGCGACGGTGCTGTCACAGCGCAATAGGGACGAGAGCACCTACCGGGCCTCCGAGAGGCTGTTCGCGGCCTACGATACTCCGGCCAAATTGATGAGCGCGCCGGAGGAGAAGGTGGACGAACTGATACGCTCGGTCAACTTCCACCGGGGAAAGACCAAGGCCATCAGGGAGATCGCCAGGATCGTGCACGAGGAGATGGGGGACGAGGTCCCCTCGGAAATCGAGCAGCTCATGACCCTGCCCATGGTCGGCAGGAAGACCGCCAACTGTGTCCTGGCGTACGCCTTCAGGGTGGACGCCATCTGCGTGGACGTCCACGTCCACCGGATCTCCAACCGCGTAGGCCTCGTCCGGAGCGCCGCTCCGGAGGGGACCGAGGAACAGCTTAAGATGATCGTTCCCCGGAAACGATGGAGGTCGGTCAACGAACTGATGGTGCGGTTCGGACAGGAAGTCTGCACTCCCGTCAACCCGAAGCATGATATCTGCCCCATCCGGGAGTTCTGCGACCTCTACAATGGATCGATGAAGGACTAGAGGCCCAGGCCCTCGTCCATCTTCCGGGACATCTCGTTCTCCAGCTTGACCTCTGCGCCCCACTTGTCCAGGCCGTCCATCAGCTCCTTCAGCTGCCGGACGCAGTCCATGCAGAACCAACGGGTGCCCACGCATTTCATCGGCCGCTTCTTGTAGCCAATGCCTCCGCAGATGGCGCACGCGTGCATCTCCCTGGTGCGGTGCTCCACATAGGCCTCCATCTTCTTGCCTTCCACCAGCGACTCCAGGGTCAGCTCCTTCCGCGATCGCTCCTCTTCGGCCATGTTGACCGGGCGCATATCCCCGGGGCATTATATCAATCTATACGGGGACGTCCAGCCAGCTCAAAGCATCTGGCGTACAGTTTATCTAGGTGGGCTCCGATGGACAGGGGAATGCACGAGGTCGGGGTCATGACCAGCATCCTGGAGGCGGTCCTCGAGGAGCTGAAAAACCATAAGGTCCAGAAGGTCGAGGAGGTCCGCCTGACGATCGGTGACCTCACCTATCTCGGGGAGGACCAGCTCAGCTTCGCCTTCGAGATCCTGACCCGGGGGACCATCCTCGAAGGCTCCACACTGGTGGTGGAGCACGAGGAGGTCGAGGTGCGCTGCCCTACTTGCGGTTATGACGGCCGGGCGGAGTACTATCAGGACGAGATGTACAGCTCCAACGTGCCCACCCTGAACTGCCCGCGATGCGGCTCCAGGGTCGATGTGGTCAAGGGCAAGAGCTGCACCGTCCGGTCTATCAAGGTGGTGGAGGAAGATGTTCCGGCTTAGGGACGAGGGAGCGGCGAACAGGATCCTGGATGCCATACGCAGGGAGGACGTCGACCTCCGGTTCATGCATGTCTGCGGGACCCACCAGGACACCCTGGTGCGGTTCGGCCTGGACCCGCTGCTGAGAGATGTGGGTATCGAGATCAGGCAGGGCCCGGGATGTCCGGTGTGCGTGACGACCACCGCGGAGGTGGCCGACGCCATCGCCCTGGCCGACGCCGGGAGGACCATCGCGGTCTTCGGGGACATGCTGAAGGTGCCTACTCCCATCGGTTCGCTGGGGGATGCCAAGGCCCGGGGGAAGGACGTCCGGGTGGTGTACTCCGTGGAGGACGCCGTGCGCATGGCCTCCGAGGTCGAGCACATGGTGTTCATGGCCATCGGCTTCGAGACCACCAGCCCGACCACCGCCGCGGTGATGGTGGAGAAGCTTCCGGACAACTTCACCGTGTACTCGTGCCACCGCCTGCTGCCGCCGGCGCTGCATGCCATCATCAACATGGGAGAGTTCAAGATCGACGGCCTCATCGAGCCCGGCCACGTCAGCGCGATCATCGGGGTAGAGCCGTACCGCGTGTTCTCCACCAAGTACGGGGTGCCCCAGGTGGTGGCCGGCTTCGAACCGCTGGACCTGCTGATGTCCGCCCACATGCTGGTGAAGCAGATCAAGGAGGGGAGGGCGGATGTGGAGAACGAGTACGGCCGATTGGTCAAGAAGGAGGGGAACCCGAAAGCGGTCAGGCTGCTGGAACAGGTGTTCAAGCCGGTGGACCGGGCCTGGAGGGGCTTCCCCATGATACCCGCCAGCGCTTACGACCTCAGGGAAGAGTACGACGCTCACAACGCCCGCATCGTCCACAAAGAGGTGCTGGACGCCCGTCCCCCGGTGAAGGAAGAGCACAAGGGCTGCCGGTGCGGGGAGATGCTGCGCGGTCTGATCGAGTCCTACGAATGCCCCGCGTTCGGCAGGGGCTGCACTCCCCGTTATCCCATGGGTCCGTGCATGGTCTCCCGGGAGGGAGGCTGCAACATCGCCTTCCGGTACCGCGGAAAGATGTGATCACCGCGCGGGGTGATGCCACAGCATCCGGACGCTGACCAGCGCCATCCACAGCAGGAGGAGGGATACCGCCAGGGCCTCCGCCGCCGGGAACTCCAGGGTGGCCACTCCGATGATGCCGATGCCCAGCAGGACGGGGGTGAGCGCGCCGATGCTGCGATGCAGGACGTGGCTCCTCCACGCCGGAACGATGATGAGGGCCATGGCCGCCGCCGCGGTGATGAAGAACGCGTAACTGAACGCGGTGTGCGCCGACCCCGTATCGATGGGGAACAGGCCCACACCGATCAGGAGAACCGAGGCCAGGCCCATGGCCGCCGCGCTCATCTTACCCAGGGTGCTCGTGGACAGGACCCGGTAGAGGCCGGCGCTGAAGAGCAGGCCCAGGGCCCCCGCGAGGACCGCGGCGGTATTGAACAGCTGGGCTCCGGGGCGGGAGCGGTCGCCCAGCTCGCTCAGGGTCATCTTCCCCAGGGTCCATCCCCCGTCGAGGTAGGCGGCAGCGATCCACAACAGGGCAAAAGCAACGGAGGCGGTCAGACCGGCGAGGGCCCCCAGCCTGGGGGAGAGGAACCTGGTGTTCACAACCGGCATACGCACCTCCGGGGTCATCTCTCTTTCTGCGCGCCTCTCCGCGCCTACTACCCACCGGCGTTGCTGACATGCGCACATTTACATCCAGACCGGGCGTTGCTCCCCCGAGCGCGGAGAGGAGAACATGGACCAGGCCGACGATATGAGGAGCATCGGGGGCGCGACGCCACTGCCCGAGGTCCGGGGGAACGAGAACGGCGCTGATGCCAAGAAGAGGATCGTGGGGGTCACCCTTCCTCCCGGCTCACGCCCCCTGAGGCTGCAGGGCAACTCGCCCCAGGAGTTCCTGGACTACACCAGAACGTCCACCCTGACCTGGCTGAACTTCACCGTTCGGGACGTGGAGAAGGAGGGAAGCGCGATAGCCGCCACCTTCGGCTTCAGCGAGAACCTGGTGTCCACCCTCCTCACCGGCTACTTATCCAACTTCGAGGACCGCGACGTGGAGCTTGGCATCCTGCTGCCGGCGGTCAAGATCAACAAGGTCGATCTGACGTGGTCTCCTCTCATCATCCTGGTCCGCAAGAACCTCATCCTGACCATACACTCGGAGGACATCTTCCGCCTGATCAATTTCTCCCGATACTCGGACACGTTCGTGCGGAAGCTGCCGGAGAACCTGCTGCCGGAGGACAAGGTAACCCTGATGCTCTGCCGCATCATCGATGAGAACAACAATCGCAACTTCGAGCAGCTCCGGGAGATCGAGGACCAGGCCGACTGGCTCTCCCAGAACCTCCTGGACCCCAAGGTGGAGAGGGACATGCTGGGCACCAGCATCTACGAGATGAAGCATGCCCTCATCACCTATCTCAATGTGCTGTGGCGGACCCTGGACGTGCTTAACAACCTCAGGTACGGGGACGCGGACGTGATCAGCGACAGCCCCAAGGTCCTGGCCAAGGTGAACCTGCTGGCGGTGGACGTCACTCAGCAGATATCGCTAAGCGAGCACATGTCCGAGGTCCTGGCCTCCGGCCTGGAGGTTCTGCAGTCGATCTATAACAACCAGCTGCAGATGTTGAACAACCGCATGTCCCTGGCCATGACCTGGCTCACCATCCTGGGCACCGCGGTGCTGGTCCCCAACACCCTGGCCACCATCGGCGGCCTCGTGACCATGGAGGGGCCCATGCTCACCGGCTTCCTCGCCCTCATCGCCCTGTCCACCCTGGCGGCCACCGTTCTGGCCTGGTGGTGGGTCTCTAATAAGGTCCACCTGCCCACCAGGCCGGACGAGTTCGCCCCGGCACAGAGCAGAAAGGGGTCTGGCAAATAAGCCTGGCACGTCCAGCGGGTTCCTCCGTTGACAAAGATTTATAAGTCCATGGCTTCAATAAAAAATCATTCTAGGAATCTGGAACATGGAGGAACAAACATGGCGTCCGAAAAGCTGTTGGAAATGTTGAACCAGGCCATATCGATGGAGATCCAGGTGTCCATACAGTACATGTGGCAGCATGTCCAGTGGGGCGGGATCAAGCACTTCGCGGTCTCCGACGAACTGGAGGACATCGCGATACAGGAGATGAAGCACGCAGAGAAGATCGCCGAAAGGCTGTGGTACCTTGGCGGGAAGCCGACCACCAAGCCGGCGCCCATAACCGTGGGCGAGAACCTGTGGGAGATGATCACGTCGGACATCGACGCGGAGATGGGGGCGATCAAGCTGTACAAGGAGATCGTCAAGGTCGCCGCCGAGGAAGGGGACGTCACCACCAAGTTCATCTTCGAAGGCATACTGGAAGAGGAAGAGGAGCATCACGATTTCTTCATATCGGTGGCCGAGGACAACGAGATGAAGAAGTGACCGTCCGGTCGACACTTTACTGGGACAGGCCCTCTCGGGGCGGACGAAGCGATAATAGCACCTAGCGCCCTCAGGTACTCGGTGATGGAGTGAGGATCGGCATCGTGGCCTGTGACATATTCAAGCGGGAGATCGAGCACCTGACCGCTGATGACCCGGACATCGTTCACCGGGAGTACCTTGAGTTCGCCCTGCACGTCTACCCCGAGGAGATGAGGCGGACGGTGATCGAGAAGGTCAACGCCCTCGAGGGGCAGGTCGACGCGGTGTTCATCGGTTATGCCACCTGCCAGAAGCTCGCCGGCCTCCCTCAGGAGGTCAGAGTGCCCTCGATCATGCTGGAAGGGGACGATTGCGTGTCCGTTCTCCTCGGCCCGCTGGAGTACGCCCAGGAGAAGGCGGTGTGTACGGGGACATGGTTCGCCACGCCCGGATGGGCGGAGCAGGGCATGAACGCGATCATCAAAGAGCTGCATCTGGACAGCGCCGTGGACCAGGGCTACGACCCCATGTATTTCGTGGACATGCTGTTCGAGTCCTACAAACGGTGCCTGTACGTCGATTCAGGGGTCGGTGACCGGGAGCACTTCGAGAACCTATCCAGGGAGTTCGCCGCGCAGATCAGGCTGCCCCACGATTCCCGGTGCGGCAACCTGGACCGACTGGCCGGGGCCATCGGGGACACCAAGAGGCTGGCCTCCTCGAAGGCGGTCTGAACGGTCCGACCGCCCGTCCCCGGGGGCGGACATGGCCTGGGGGACGGGAAATTCTTAAGTGGGAATGGGAGTATGGGGGAACGTTTAGAGAGATCATAGGTCACAATTACTGAGACAGTGAAGCGACATGACATCCGATTTTGAGGAACTTCAAGTCACCGAGCCCGTTCTCAAGGCCATCCGCAAGATGGGCTGGACCGAACCTACGCCGGTGCAGATTGGAACGATCCCCCTGTTGTTGGAGGGTCGTGATGTGATCGCCCAGGCCCAGACCGGGACGGGCAAGACCGCAGCCTTCGGAATACCGATCATCCAGAGCATCACCCGGGGCCGCCTTCCGGCCGCCCTGGTGCTGTGTCCCACCCGGGAGCTGGCGGTGCAGGTCTCCGAGGAGATCAGGCGCCTCAGCGCCTACCTCGACCTGGAAGTGCTGTCCATCTACGGCGGAGCGGGCATGGAGCCCCAGTTGGAGGCCCTCAGCAGAGGGGTGGACGTGGTGGTGGGGACCCCCGGAAGGATCATCGACCACATCCATAGGGGCACCCTGGACCTCAAGAACGTCCGGTTCCTGGTCCTGGACGAGGCGGACCGCATGCTGGACATGGGTTTCATCGAGGACATCACTTTCATCCTCTCCAAGGTGCCGAAGGACCGGCAGACTATGCTGTTCTCGGCCACCATACCGGGGGAGATAAGGAAGCTGGGTGAGGAGCACATGAAGCTGCCGGAGGTCGTCTCGGTCTCCGAGGACGAGCTGGTGCTCCCCAACACCAAGCAGATGTACTTCTCGGTGGGCAGGAAGAACAAGATCTGGGCGCTGTGCAGGGTCCTCGACAAGGAGAAGCCCAAGGCCATCGTGTTCGCCCAGACCAAGCACATGGTGGACATCATCGAGCAGCGGCTGACCTCCTACGGATATCCTGCCGCGGCCATTCACGGTGATCTCACCCAGGCGCGCAGGGAAAAGGTGCTCACCGACTTCCGCACCGGCAAGATCAAGGTACTGATCGCCACGGACGTGGCGGCCAGGGGACTGGACATCGAGGGCGTGAACTACGTCATCAACTACGACATCCCCGATTCCCCGGACACCTACGTTCACCGCATCGGGAGGACCGGCCGGGCCGGAAAGGAGGGAAAGGCCATCACTTTCGTCTCCAGCGACGAGATGCACCTGCTGGAGGCCATCGAGAAGTTCACCGAGGGCAGGCTCAAGCAGGTCGAGGTCCCCCACATCAAGGGCCAGGAGACGGTACGGGAGGTGCTGGACTTTGACGAGCTAGCCGACATCTTCGGCATGGTGCGGTACGAGATCAACATCGGGGCCAACGAGGGCGTGAACAAGGTCGAGCTCGCCGACTTCGTCGCCCGCACCGCCAGGGTCAATGAGATCGTCATCGGGCATATCGACATCGCCCCGGCCAAGACGATCATCGAGGTGCACAAGGACGTCGGCCTCAAGGTCCTCAAGGCCCTCCGTCAGTCGACCTACAGGGGGAAGAGGATCTCGGCGACCCCGCTCTCACGAAAACGTTGAGCGGTTCAGCGCCACTTGGAATAGCGGTCCAGAAGGGTGCAGACGTCGTCCGCGGCGATCTTGTCGATGGTTCCCAGGGCCTCTATCTCCCGGACATATTCCTTGGTCTCCCTCACGGAGACCCTGGAGGCCTTGGCGATGATGTTGGCCACAATGGTGGGGATCATGGTCTTGTCCATCGGAGCGGCATTGAGTATCTCCCTAAGGTCGTACTTAAAAGAACCGAGGCGATGGAGGTTCAACATGGCGGTGCGTGGTGTCTGGGGATGTACCTTCTTCCGGTCATCCCTCCGGGGACCGCGTCTTACAGGTCTACTTGGCAATATTATAACTCCAAAAGGAAAACACGAAGACCATTACTTAAAGGTTGTTCCATATGACACCATGAATATTTCTTTGATCGTGGCCGGCTCAGGCCGACGCGGGCCCCGCCCGACGGAGCGTCCTCCCGGACTCGCGGTCCTAACAAGATGACCGGACGATGCTCAGTTCCGAGGCGATATCGCCCCGCTCATCCTCCGAGCGGGACGACTGGCTCCGATGCTGGACGGCGCACGGAACAGTTTTGACGCCATAATTTTATATATCGTTCCATCAGTAGAAAATTGTCAGGATGAACATGAACTACGACCCATTGATCGCGTTGATAAGCATCGTGTTCGGCATACTGGTGATAGTATTCGAAGGGCTGCTCAGATACATCGTGGGCATATTCTTCATCTTGCTCGGCATCTGGTTCATCATGGAGTGGCTCAGGAAGAGGGAGACCACCACGCCGACCCAGATGCAGCCCCCCCGGGAACAGCCGGCGCCTCCCCAGGCCCCTGTCGAACAGATGCCCCCGGAACAGAAGTGAACGATCGTACCCGACATCGGACCTGGTAGACGACCTCCAAGCGCCCCAGCGGTCCGGGGCGCCAAGACCGGCCAGGCTTTGGGTCCGGGACCGCGCCCAGCATTCTTCTACGCCGCGGGCTTTCTGGACCGTCCCGGTCGTATGCCTTAAGGACTTGCTGCTCCCAATTCCATCTCATGAAGGAGACCACCGCGCCCCGGGACGCCCCCGAGGCCTGCCTGGACATCATGAACTTCGCAAAGAGCTGGGACGACTGGCGGGGCTCCCTGCGGGAAACCGTGGAAACCGCCAGGGAACTGGACCCCTCCGACCGGAACATCATCGGAACGGTGCAGGACATCATCGATTTCCTGGCCGCCAGGGTGTGCTCCGGGTCTCCGGAGGAGAAGATGGTGGCGGAGCTTTGGGACCTTGCCACCGCTGAGGAACGGGAGATGCTGGCCAGGGTTTTCCTGAGGATGATCGATACTGCCCCTACCTCTGCCCCTTGAGCCGCTGGTACTCCTTCTCCGCCATCCTGTCGGTATAGTGGGGCTGGATGAACGTTCCCACACCGTGGGCCACAACGCCGATGCCCCAGAACACCAGCACGAAAACGAACCAGGGGAAGCCGCCTCCACCCCACCACCACACGAAGATGAGCATGGAATTGACCAGAAGGTAAATGGCCAGATGGACGTAGAAACCTATCTTATCCTCAGCTATCTTCCTTGCCCTCAGTCTGAGCTCGGTCTCGCTGTCCATGAGTAAATATTCCATTTCATTGGATATATCGTTATCTTGTTTAGGCAATCAATTCATATTCGTTCCTTCGTTCTAGTGGCATGAGCGGCGAACCCGATGTCATCCACCCCATGAGGGACGAGGCCTTCCAGATCGCGGTGGACCTGGCGGCCCACATCCTGGATAACTCCAATACCTACCATGCCCTGGCCGGGCAGGACGACTTTCCCGGGCGGGACCGCGCGAGGTTCACGTTCCTCCTGGTCATGTTCGAGGAGATGGGGAAGCTCATGGCCTTGGTGCAGCAGTGCGAGAAGGCGGCCAAGGCCGACTACATCAATGTGCGGGTGGAGGACTTCCACGACCACTGCCTCAACGGCCGAAAGGCCGTCGCTCAGATCCTGGAGGAGCTGAGGACGGTGGAGAACGCCTCGTTGATGCTGGGGAGGAAGGACGCGAAGGTCTCCCCGGAGCCGGCGTTCCTCGGTGAGGACCTCTGCACCCTGAAGGAGCGCCTGATGTACCTGGACGCGGACAAGTCCAAGCGGGACCTGAGCTTCATCCCCTCGGGGGAGGAGATGGACCGCTTTGCCGCCATCATCGAGAGGAACGCCCTCGCCGCAGGCGAGTACATCCATGACCTGGGCAGGGCCCTGGGCCTGTGGCTGCAGCTCGGACGGAAGGGCAGGGGTGAAGGGCACTCCATCCGCTACAACTAGCGGTTCTCAGGTTCCTTGAGCCCGTGGCCGGTCGTCCGCTCCAATGGCTTGTGCCCTGCCTTCTCCGGCCCCTCGTCGACCGCCGGGGTCCTAAGAAGCTCGGCCAGCATGTTCATCGGCTCGACGCCGCCCTTGGAATGGACGAACGAGGGCACGGGATCGTCCCAGGCGAAGTAGGCGTGGCAGTCGTTCTTCAGCCAGGCTCGGGCCAGGTCCCCGAAGGTGGCCATCCCTCTCTGGCGATACCACCAGAACGCCCGGAAATCCTCCAGCGTATCGATCCACCTGACCCCATCCCGGTAGTCCGTCTCCTCCATCGGCCGCCCGGTCAGGTCGTCGTACTGCATCTTGGGGAAGTTGATCCCGGCATAAGTGGGCTGGGAGTTCTGGGCCCACAGCCGGGGGTTGAGCTCGATCATCTTGTACTTGCCGTCCCGGTCGTCCAGCTTCAGCTCGATAGACCCCACGCCCCGGTAGTTGATGCCCTCCAGGAACTTGATGCCGATGGCCGCCAGCCGGTCATCGTGAAAGCTCTCCATGATCGACCCCACCCCGAACTCGGTAGGGTTCTGCCTCATCTTGCGGGTGAGGAACAGTCCCCTGCGGACCCCCTGCCGATCATAGTAGGCGCAGACCTTGATGTGGTTGGTGTTGGGCCCCTGAATGATCGATTGCACCAGGGCCTCCAGGCCGGTGGAGAAGATCACCGCGTAGCGCTCTTCCAGCTCCCGGGGAGATCTGACCTTGAACCCCTTGTTGCCGAACACCTCGTACCACAGGTGGGAGTAGTACGGCTTGATGAACGCCGGGTAGTCCAAGAGGTCCCTTATCTCCCGCACTTGCTTCATGTCCTGGGGGTAGAAGGTCTTGGAGATCGGTGTGCCGATCCTGGACGCCTCCTCGTACTGGCGGCGCTTGTTGACCATGCCCTCGAGCACGGCCTCCGAGGGGATGCAGAAATCGAAATGCTCCGCCAGCTCCTTCCGGTAGCGGGAGACGAACAGCACATAGGCGTCGGAGCAGGGGAACAGAACGCCCTTCTCTCCGAACCCTGACCCGATGCTCATCAGCCGCTTGAAAACCTCCTCCGGGTGGGCCGCCGGCTCCGGGAGGACCTGGGGAGAGGCATACCTGGAATGAAGCCCCGGGGCGTTCTTATGGTGGTCCACCGCCAGAATGGGCACGCCTTCCCTGCCCAGGCTCCTTATCACGCCCAATCCGTTGGGTGTCCCGACATTGAGGACGATCGCCTTTGCCTGTTCCTGCATGATGCTCTCCACGTCGTCTCCGGTCGACCCGAGCGCTGTCTGGTCGGTGAACAGCTCGCTGTCCACCCTACCAAGAGGCGCCATCGTTCATATCGTTTTCCGAGGGAAACGACGTCAGGAGAATGCCAGCTTTTCCACGGAGGCATAGTCGATATGCTTCTGGGACAATTCGTAGAACGCGTCCAGGTTGGCCAGCCAGCTCTTCCTGGCATCCGCCCCGTGGAGGCCGGTGCCCTGCGCCCGCCCCATGTCCAGGCTGTCCTCCGCCGGGAACTTCAGGTCGGCGAAGGGGAGTACGCCCAGTGACGGCGCGCGCAGCAACTCCTCCATGCGCTGGATGCCGCTTGCCAGTATGCTTTCCTCCCCCCGGAACCGGTTGATGAGGAACGCCTTGACCAGCCGCTTGTGGCGGTCCTCAAGGAGCGAATAGGTGCCGTACAGGCCCGCGAACACCCCTCCTCTCTCGATGTCCCCCACCAGCACCACAGGGGCCCCGGCCATCTCCGCCGTGGCCATGTTGGCCAGGTCTTCGGCCCTCAGGTTGATCTCCGCCGGGGAGCCGGACCCTTCGATGACCACCACGTCATACTTGTCGATCAGCCGGCGGAGGGAACCGGCGACCGCTCCCATCAGGACCTCCCTCTCCGCCTTCTTGCCCCCCCTGCCGATGTCGGCATAGGGCCGGCCGGCGAGGACGATCTGGCAGGAACCGTTGCCCCTCGGCTTGAGGAGGATGGGGTTCATGTCCCCCTCCGGCTCCCTTCCGCAGGCCCACGCCTGGAAGGCCTGGGACACCCCCATCTCCTCCCCCCTGGCGGTGACGAAGGAGTTCAACGACAGGTTGGTGGCCTTGAAGGGAGCGACCCGGAAGCCCCTGGCCGTGAGATGCCGGCAGAACAACGCGGCGACGGTGGTCTTGCCCGCTCCCGACGACGTGCCCTGTACCATGATGCTGCTCAATCCAGACCCTCCCTCAGTATCTTCACTATCCGCTCCATGTCCACGTTGGAGCGGACCACCGCCGCCACCGCGTCCAGGCCCTCCTCCACCGATCGGTCGTAATCGAGGGCCGCAGCGGTCCTGGGGACCGTCGACGGCACCTTGGCCAGGAAGGCGGTGCGGAACCCGGGGAGGTCGAACAGGCCGTGGACGTAGGAGCCCATGACCATGCCGTCGGCGGAGACGCTGCCCTCTCCTGTCTCCCCTTCCTGCTCGTTGAGGATGAACAGGGGTGCTTCCCTGCTCACGGACATCCCCATGTGTATCTCGTAACCCCGCACCTCGCCACTCCCCTGGGCCAGCCGTCCGGTGACCTGGAGCGTCCTCTTCTCGTAAGCCTCGAACCTGGTCGTGGCGTCCAGAAGCCCCAGCCCTTCCCAGGTCGCCCCGACGTCCCCTTCCACGCCGTTCTGGTCGATTATCTCCCGGCCCAGCATCTGGTAGCCGCCGCAGATGCCCAGGATGGGGAGCTTCCCCCGCAGCTCCCTGATAGCGTCGAACAGGCCGGTCTGGCGCAGCCACTTCAGGTCGGCCACCGAGTTCTTGGTGCCCGGAATGATGATCGCCCCCACTCCCTCCAGGGAGCGGGGCTCCTTGACGTATACGACCTTCACTCCCTCCAGGGCCAGGGCGTCCAGGTCGGTGAAGTTGGAGATGCGGGGGAGCATGATCACCCCGATCCTCAGGGTGCCCGCGCCCTTCTCCTTGGCCAGGTCCTGGGAGTCCTCGTCCGGCAGGAGGTGCTCGACGTGCGGCACGACCCCCAGCACCGGTATGCCCAGGCGGGACTCCAGCTCCTCGATCCCCGGACGAAGGCAATCGGCGTCGCCGTGCATGTTGTTGAGAATGATGCCCTTGACCATACTGCGGCGTTCGGGGGGAAGGAGCATGATGGTGCCGTAGGCGTAGGCGAACGCTCCCCCCCATTCCATGTTGACCACCAGGAGGCAGGGCGCCCGGGCGATCTCCGCGGTCCTCATGTTGGCGATCTCCCGGTCGGATATGTTGATCTCCGCGGGGGAGCCGGCTCCTTCGATGACCACCACGTCCCGGGTGCGGCGCAGGAACTCCCATGCCCGCCGGACGATCTCCACGCCCTCGCCCTCGGTGAACTCGCCGTAATAGGTGGGGACGTCCATGTCCCGATACGGCCGCCCGTCGACGATGACCTGGGACACATCGTCCTTCTTCGGCTTCAGGAGAATGGGGTTCATGCGGCTGTCGGCCTCGGTGCGGGCAGCGACCGCCTGCAGGGCCTGGGCCCTCGATATCTCCCCGCCCCGCGGTGTGACCGTTGAATTTAGGGACATGTTCTGGGACTTGAACGGCGCCACGTTCAGCCCCATGTCCGAGAACAGGCGGCACAGCGCCGCGGTGATGAGGGACTTCCCCGCTCCGGAGGTGGTCCCCAGCACCATGATGGGTAGGGCAGAGAGGCCATGTATCGACGCGACCTCGCCCTTCACCCCATCGAGGAACTCCCGTGCCGGCGGGGCGGAGGTGGCGGGAACGCGCTTCGCGATCTCCGACGCCACATCGTTGCGGTGGATCCAGTAACAGTCCTCGCAGCTCCACACCTCGGTGCCCTTCTTGGTCAGCACCATCTTACCCAGCGCCCCGTCCAGGCAGGGGTACAGGGGGCAGAAGCACAGCGAGCAGTCCTGCCCCTCGAAATGGCAGTTATAGTATGGGCACTCCTCGTTCGGACCGGAGCGGTACTCCCTGAGCTCCGCCTCCACCTTGTGCCAGTGCTCGTCCGTGCTACCGCCTCCGGGCATAGGTGCAGCTGGTCACGAAGCGCCGGGCGAAGTCGGGGCAGGAAGCGAAGTGGAGGTGAGCATACGACGCCAGGGCGGAGTGGGCCACCAGCCCGTCCTTCCCGTCGACCATGCCCCTTCCCCGCTTCATGGCATACGCCATCTCCTCGTTCCCCAGGCACGAGACCCTGGAGAAGTGGAACTCGTGGCCGCGGGTCTCCCATCCCTTCATGGACATGACGTTGTCACGGATGGCCTCCATCTCGACGTAGCCGATGGCCTGCAGCCGGTCGGTCATCTCCACCTCGACATCGAACATGCCGCTCATGCTCATCCTCCGGCCGTTGAGATCCCGGAACGTGCCGCTGGCGTACATCATGCCTCCGCATTCCGCGTAGATGGGCATCTCCGCGCTGAACGCGTCCCTCACCTGTCGTCGGAGAACGGAGTTCTCCTCCAGCTGCTTGGCGTACAGCTCGGGGTACCCGCCCCCGAAGTACAGCCCGTCGACCTCCGGAAGGCTATCCCGGAGGGGAGAGAAGGGAACGATCTCCGCTCCCAGGCCCTGCAGCCGGTCGATGTTGTCCTGATAGTAGAAGTTGAACGCCTCGTCGCTGGCCAGGCCGATCCGGGTCCGCGGCCTCTTCCGCCGGGCGGATGAAAGAGGCTTCCGCGGACCGATCTCCGGGGCCGAGCGGGCGATCTCGATGACCCGGTCGAGGTCCACATGCTCCTCGATCAGGGCTTGGATCTTGGCGTAGCGGGCCATGTCCGCCCCCTCCCCTGGAGGCACCAGGCCCAGGTGGCGGGACCCCAGCTCCACCGACGATTCCGACGGTATCCCTCCCAGGCACTCCATCCCCCGGAGGGAATCTTTCAGCATGGACAGGTGGCCGGGACCGGCGACGTTGTTGAAGATGACCCCGGCGATGTCCACCCCGAGGTCATAATCCTTGAAGCCCAGCGCCACCGCCCCCGCGGAGCGGGCCGATGAGGACGCGTCAATGATCATGATCACCGGCGCCTTGAGGACCTTGGCCAGGTGGGCCGTCGAACCCTCTTCGGACCGGCCGTCGAGGCCGTCATACAGGCCCATCACTCCCTCGATTACCGCGATGTCCGCTCCCCGGGAGCCCCTGACGAACGAGGGCACGATCTCCCGGCGGAACATCCAGGTGTCCAGGTTGCGGGACGGCTTTCCCAGGACCACGCTGTGGTGCATGGGGTCCAGGAAGTCGGGCCCGGCCTTGAACGGCTGGGGTTCCACTCCCCTCGCCCGAAGCGCGAGCAGCATTCCTACGGTGATGGTCGATTTCCCCACCCCGCTGCGCTCTCCTCCTATAACGAACCTGGGTATGTTCATCGTCTAACCGTCCCTGAGCCCTGACCGGGCTGATGGCATTGCACCCTCATTAGACCTGTGTCCCATGACCCGCGCCGTTCCGCCGCGGTCAAATCCCTGGGAAAGGACTGTCGCGGGGGCGGTGGGCGATGCCGCCGCGGTCATCCCTGCCCTCCGGCGGCCGCCCCCATATGCCCGCTGAACACCACCCTGGTCCTCAGGCCTACCCTCCTCTCCACCCTGGCCAGCTCCTCCCCGACCAGGGAGATGAGGGAGGTATCGGTGTACATCACGAAGTCGTTGCCCAGGCTGACCTGAAGTATGGCGTTCTCCATGGCGTGGAAGGGATGATGCACGTCGATCCTTCCGTCCCTGACCATGCGGCGGGCCCTGGCGCCGTAAGCGCCGGAGGAATGGTGCAGGTCGGAGACCCGGGCGGAGATGTCCTCGATCTGCCGTTCCAGACCAGGGTCCTCGATGTCGACTATGTACAGCGTCCCGCTGGATGGATCGGGGCGGGGCCGGGAGGTCCCGTCATCCCCGACGGGAGCGGCTCGGGGGAAGCATTTCTGAGTAAGCTCCACCAGGTTCCGGGGGAATGGTCTCTCCGGCCGGCCGGTGCGGTAATGCATCTGCTGGTTCAGCCTCACCGCGTAGGGATGTACGATCCTCAGCCGGTCCAGGAGGTCATGGTGGTCGAACAGCTCGTCCGGCGTTCCGGAGAACGGCATCTCTCCCTTGATCAGCACGACCATCTCGTCCGCCCACTCGTACGCGGTCTCGATGTCATGGGTGGACATGATCATCGTCATGCCGCCGTGGTTAAGCTCGTCCGACAGCTCCATCAGCTCGTGCACCATCTCCGAGTCCAGGCCGGCGGTCGGCTCGTCCATGATCAGCACCCGGGGCTTCATCGCCAGCGCGCCAGCCAGGGATACGCGCTTCCTCTGGCCGAAGGAGAGCTGCTGGGTCGGCCGGCCGCGGAGGTCCTCCATTCCCACGAGGTGAAGGGACTCCTCCACCCGCCTCTCCACCTCTCCCCGGTCTAGCTCTAAATTCATCGGCCCGAAGGCCACGTCCTCCTCCACGGTGGTGGAGAAGATCTGGTCGTCGGGGTTCTGTAGCACCATGGCGATGTCCTGCCGCAGCGTGGCCAGCGATCTCTGGTCGTACTTCAGCGGAGCGCCGTCGTAGAGGACCTCCCCCTTCTTCGGCCTCAGGATACCGTTGAAGTGCAAGAACAGAGTGCTCTTGCCCGCTCCGTTGGGGCCCAGGAAAGCGATCTTCCTTCCCCGGGGGATGTCCAGTGATACCTTGTTCAGGGCCGGGGGCCCGTTCTGGTAAGAGAAGCTGAGGTCCTTGGTGGTCAGTATGGTGCCTTTGGTGATGGTCTCACATCCGGATCAGTGCGATCAGGGGTTCGGGGTCCATGATCAGCTGGTTGACCGTGTAAAGGGCGAGCAGCACCGCCAGGGACAGGACGACCCACCCCGCCGAGAGCTTGACCGGGGGACGGTATGAGTGGAACACCCCCCGGTAGCTGCGCGAATCAAGAGCGACCTGGGACCTCTCGGCCATGTCCAGGGAGCGGGTGAACACCCCGACGGCGAGCCGCGCGGTGGTCCTGTACTTGTTCCTGTACCCCCGGAACCCCAGCCGGCAGTCGGCGGCCATGTACATCGTCTCCATCTGCTCCAGCAGGAGGAAGGAGTAGCGGTACACCAGGACCGTCAGCTCGATGATCTCCCGGGGGACCCTCACCTGGCGAAGGGCGTTGGCGAACATGGGCAGGGGGGTGGAGGTGGCGAAGAACAGCATGACCGTCACGCCCGCTACCGCCCGGAGGAACACCATGGTCCCCTGGCGGACCCCCTCCTGGGAGAAGTTAAGGGTGATGAAACCGAGGTCGATGGTCCATAACGGCTCCCCGGCGGTGACCAGGGCGATGACCGCCGCTCCCAGCAGGAAGATCAGCAGGCCGTTGAGGAGGGCAAGGACGATCACCCGGGGGAACCGTAGTCCGGTGGAGTACGACAAGAGTGCAAAGCCGATGAGGAAGCCTAGCAGGGGGACGACGACCGATGACGCCACCAGTGACGATACCAGTATGGAGAGGGCCAGCAGGAACTTTCCCAGCGGGGACCAGTCCCTGAACGGCGATCCGTAGGCGATCTCATCTATCGTCTGCATTTTCCATCCATCCTCACTTGTCGGCGGCTCCCTCTCCGGCCGTGACGTGGTCCTCCTTGCCGATCGCCTTCCGGGCAGCGCGCTTCCCCCGCTCGTTGCCGATGAACAGACCGATGATCAGGGCCCCGATGGCCGCCTGGAGGGCGAACAGCAGGCTCTCCGTCTCCCCCGGCGGGGTCCACAGGCTCTCGAACCATGGCTTGTAGTTCGGATCGATGTTATTGATCTCTTTCTCCCCCTGGCCGTCGGACCCTCCAAAATCGCCGCCCGGGGCCACGATGAACGCGGCGAGACAAATCACGATGATGATGGAGAATCCGACCACGTACCATATTCGGTGATCGATCTTGGTCGCCATCCTCATCCCTCCACGGCAGGGCCGGTGCTCTCGTTCTTCTTCCTAAGGTTCAGCTTCCCCTTCAGCATGTCCGGCCTGGTCCTCGCCAGGTAGTCGAAGAACATGACGAACAGTACACCCTCGACCACGGCCAGGGGGATCTGGGTCAGAGCAAAGATCCCCAGGAAGGTGGTGAACGAGGTGAGAACGCTCCCCGCGGTGGGATAGGCCAAGGCGAGCTGCAGGGCGGTGGTGATGTATGTGGCCAGGTTAGCCAGGAACGCTACCACGAAGACGGTGGGGACCAGGCCGACCTTGGCCTTGTTCATGGTCTTGTACGCGGCCCACCCGACGGCCGGACCGGCGATGCCCATGGAGAAGATGTTCGCGCCCAGAGTGGTGATCCCCCCGTGGGCCAGAAGGAGCGCCTGGAACACCAGGACGATGGTGGAGAGGACCGCGGTGATGGCCACCCCGTGCAGGATGGTGGCGGCCCCCGTCCCGGTGGGGTGCGACGATGAGCCGGTCACCGACGGCAGCTTCAGGGACGACAGGACGAAGATGAACGCGCCGGCCATGGCCACGCTCATCTTCATCTCCGGATGTTCAGTGAACAGCGTTCGTATCCTCAGGAATCCCCAGATGACGATCGGCAGGGATAGCGCGGTCCAGAAGACGGCCCATTCTATGGGCAGGAAACCCTCCATTATGTGCATTTCTCTCCTCCTGTTGATCTTCCTCTCATGGAAGGAAGCACCACGCACCCCACTATACTGGGCGATGGCGTCATCCTGCCTATGATATATGTTGGATGTATCATCCAATTGTTCCAGTAATGATACACATTACTAATAAAGATGCGCTCAGTAAAAAAAACGGGTTCTCGGTCAGTGCTCGGCGGAATTCTCCTCACACTCCTTGCAGATGCCGCTCATGGTCAGGGAGCATCGGTGTACCTGGAACCCGCTCTTCTTGGACAGGTCGTACAGGCTCATGTCATATGGGACGCAGTAGAGCCGGTGGCATTCGATGCATTCAAAATGGGCGTTGGTGTCGGGGTGCTTGGCGTAGGTGCTCAGCTGGCCCTTGGGGACCTCGGAGATCATTCCCTGGGCCTTTAATTTGTTGAGGTTGCGGTACACCGTCCCCAGACTGATGTTCGGAAGGACCTTCCTCGCCTCCAGGTAGATCTCGTCCGCGGTCAGGTGGACGTTGCTGAGGTATACGATGTCGATGATGGTCTTGAGCTGCCTCGTCCACCTCTTTATGTTGACCGCCATCAATCAGTAATCATTACTGATAGACAAATACCTTTGCGCTCAGATACCCGCGCCGAGAGGGATTGTAGGGAGGAACACCATATCCTATCCTCTATCCGAGGCCGGCGCGGGAACGGCCGCGGCCCTACTCCTTCGTCAGGTCGACCAACGGATCGATGGCCCGGATCGAGCGCTCGATATAATCCTCGCTGTCGAGGTGCAGGCCGATGGCCTTTGACGGGCAGTGTTCCACACACCGCCCGCAGCCCTTGCATCGCTCCTGATCGATGGCGGCCTTTCCCTCGGCGAGGCCGATGGCGTGGACGAAGCAGACCTCATCCTTCACGCATCGCCCGCAGCCGGTGCATCCATCGCCAACCGCCACCCTGGCCCCGGGCATCCGGGTGACCGTGCTGGCGATGGGGTCGGAGAGATCGGGCATCATCTTCCACAGGCAGCAGCACTCGCAGCAGTTGCATATCGACAGCAGGTCCTCCTTGGGGCCAGTGCTCAGATACACGCTGTCGATCTTGTTGCGGCCGATCAGGTGCACCAGGCCGGCCTGCCGAGCCCTGCGCATGTGCTCGATCGCCTCCTCGACGGTGGCCATGTGTCCCATCTTCGAAGGTATCTTCCTCGTGCCCGCGCCCAGGAAGATGCATCCCAGTTCGTGAGGATAATGCTCGCAGCCGTTGGAATCGCGGCAGGTGCACTTGTTCATGATGAAGATGTAGCGGGAGCGCCGCAGGAAGTGATCGATGACCTGGGACGGTAGAGCTGTGTTGGTGGGGACGATCTCCGCCCCGATATTGATGGACCTGGTCCTGGATGCGGCCACCACGCTGTCCTTGGGAAGATAGATCATCTCGTCCTGGTCGAAGAAAGCGAGGTCCATCGCCCGCCCCAGCAGGGGCAGGCGGGTCATCCTTGCCATCACGAAGCGGTGCTTGAAGCCTGCCCTGATGATCTTTGAGCCGATGTCCGTCCTGACGCCCATGTAATCAGGGATGCTCTTACATCGATATGGCTTCTTCCGATGATGCGGCCTACCGGAACGTCGGGCCGGCGGACGAGCCCTTGTGGGGAAGCGTCACGATCGGAGCGCCGCAGAAGGCGCATCGGTGCTGGTCCCGGTCATTGACGCCCCCGCAGTAATCGCACTTGACATGCAGCTCGTCCGTCAACCTGGCTATCTGCTTCCTCATCCGGTGCTTGACCACCCTTGACGCAATGATGAGGGCGATGCCGATGACGAAAAGGACCACCGACACCACCAAGAACCCCGGCTCGGCCAACACCGCCGGCAGGAAGAACCCGAAGCTGAAGAACAGGGCCATGGCCGACAAGCCCAGCATCAGAATGGATTTGAACTCCGCGTCCTCCCTCACCTTTACGATGGGGTCCTCGGGGGCCTTGGGGGTTCACCACGCTGTGACATTCCGGGCAGTATCGCTTGTTCAACCGCACCGGAGCATCGCACTCAGGACACTGTCTCGTTCTGGCCATGGACGATATCTCGACCGGGCAACAGCATTATAATTATATTGAGCTGATTTTTAAAAGACCACATTCATGACTCGCCCCTGTCGATGGACGCATTGAGCGGGGCGGGATCTGAGATGATGCCACAGGTCCGGTCGGACCGGGCGATAATAATCATTAAATAAGGCATACGCCTATCATGAGTTGGAGGTATCATCCAACATATGCCAGGTTGGAATGGACCTTACAGAAATAACGGAAAACATACGCGATAGGTGAGGCGATCTCTTTCCCCAGCGACACGACATTCCCACCGTGTACGCTAGCACGTTTCCTCCTCTTGACCTCACCTATCGCCGCTTCCCGTTCTCGAACCCTCGAATACGGTGGTCACGACCCTCTAGCCGGGCCGTTCTGGTCATTCGGTCACCTCTCCCCTGTTTTTAAATACCCACGACCGGTGGGTTCCATGACTCAGATGGGATACGACAGGGATGCATATCAGAGGAACAGGGCCGACGCTCTTTTCCGCATGGGCTTTCACTCCGAGGTCATCGGGAGGACCGATGAGGCGGTGAAGAAGTACGAGAACGCCCTGCAGGCCTATCCCGCCCATTACGAGTCCCATGTACAGCTGGGCAGGATCTTCCGGAAGAAGGGTCAGGAGGAGAAGGCCGAGCATCACGACGAGATGGCCCGGCGCTCCAAGGCCAAGCTTCCCTTGGAGGTGCGCCGGCGGGTGCCGTCGGAGGAGCGGATCGAGATCTCTCCGCCCCGGACGGTCGATCGATCCGTCACCGGCGGGGTGGAGGACCTTCCGGACCCCGAGGGGGACGCCAGGACCAAGACCCTGCTGCCCCTGGTATGGGACGCGTTCTACGGCCGGTTCGAGGGACTCAGGGGCATCCAGCGTCTGGCCGCGCCGGTGGTGATGGACGGCCAGAACGCTTTGATCATCTCCTCCACCGCCGGTGGGAAGACCGAGGCGCTGTTCGCGCCGCTGGTCCAGCGCCTGATCGTGGAGGGGTGGAAGGGGCTGTCGATGATCTACGTGTCGCCGACCAAGGCATTGGCGACGGACATTAGAGGGCGTCTGGACCAGATGCTCCGCCCCCTGGGGGTCCGGGCCGCGCTCCGCAGCGGGGACCGTAAGGAGCTGGACCGGGACAATCCCCAGGACGTGCTGGTCACCACCCCGGAGAGCCTGGACTCCCTCCTCTCTCACGCCCCGGAAACGGTGCGGGGGGTCAGGGCGATCGTGCTCGACGAGCTGCACATGGTCGATGGGACCTACCGCGGGGACCAGCTGCGGGTCCTCCTTCGTCGCATCGCGTCCCTCGCCTCCGGGACGGTGTCGGTCTACGCCGCGTCGGCCACCGTCAGCGACCCCCTGGGCCTGGCCGGACGGTACATGGTGTCCCCGCAGATCGTAACCTCTCCGGGCAGCAGGGGCATAGACTACCGCATCGTGCCCTCGCTGGAGCAGGCCACCCGGGTGTTCCGGGAGAGGGGGCTGAAGAAGTGCCTCATCTTCTGCAACACCCCGGAGGAGGTGGAGACCCTGGCCCACGGCGAGCTGAAGCGGTATTTCCCAGCGCACGTCCTGAAGGTCCATCACGGCAAGCTGGAGGCCTCCAGGAGGCAGGAGGCGGAGAGGGCGCTGCGACTTGATGACCGGGCGGTGTGCGTATGCACTTCCACCCTGGAAGTGGGGGTGGACATCGGGGACATCGACATGGTGATCCTGGCCAACCGGCCTCGCTCCGTGGCGTCCATCGCCCAGCGCATCGGGAGGGCCAACCGGAGGGAGGAGAGGATCCGCACCGTTGCCGTGGCCAGGTCCTCCGCCGAAGTGGCGTACTATGAGAAGGTCTTCGAGGCCATCGTCCGTTCCAGGTACTCGAGCGAGGCGCGGTCCTTCGACCCTTCGGTGGCGGTGCAGCAGCTCCTCTCCATGCTCGCCGGTCCGGAGCCCAGGACAATCGACGAGCTGCGGGTGCTGTTCCGGGGGATACTGACCATAGAGGACCTCGGCGAGATCATCGAGCACCTGTCCGACGGGGGATGGACGGAGCGCCGGGAGGATGAGAGGTGGACGGCAACCGGGAAGGCGAGAGAGCTCGGTCCCAAGCTGTACTCGAACATCCCCGGTTCGGAGAGCATCGCGGTGGTGGAGATGGAAACCGATGTGCCGATCGGGAACGTCGCTCTGCCGGTGGACAACATCTTCATCCTCGGCGGACAGGCCTGGCAGGTGCGCAGGCG
>JAEILR010000004.1 GCA_016109435.1 Methanomassiliicoccus sp. | reverse complement strand
AAGTATGCATAGAACGCATACAGGACGATCTGGAAGACAGAGTTCAACGCGACCAATATGGCCGCATACTCGCAATCGCCCTCGGCCAAGGTGTTCCACACAAGCACCATCGCGATGCACCTGGCGACGCCGGTGAGGATTAGACCGATACGGAAGAGTGGCTGGTCCGGCAGGAATATCCAGGCCAGGGCGAACATGAGCAACGGTCCCACGATGTAATTTAGGAAGAGGGAGGTGCCAAACATCTTCTTGGCGTCCGGCTGCTTGGTGATCTGCCGCAGCTCCTCGTACTTGACGCGAGCAAGCGGCGGATACATCATCAAAATGAGGCCGATAGCGATGGGGATCGAGGTCGTGCCGATGCTCAGCGAGTTGAGCGTATCGGCAAACCTCGGGACCACGACCCCGAGGACGATACCAAGACCCATGGCCGCGAATATCCAGACGGTCAGGTACTTGTTCAGAAACGATAGCTTCTTCGGCGCCGCGCCTGGCGCCATGCAGCTCTCCCCTGCTACTTCGCTCACCAAACCCCTCCAGCTAAGGTTGAAACATGCTCAATTTCAACTAATGTTGAAACGATTGAAAGATATAAATAAGTTCCTAACCATCGTTACCTAGCAAGCAAGAGGGATGGGGGCACCATTTGAAGACGGTTCTTTTCATTTGTACACACAATTCCGCCCGTTCCCAGATGGCAGAAGGCCTTACGAATTCTCTTTATTCTAAGGTGCTGAGCGCGAAGAGCGCAGGAACACGACCCGGCCAAGTGCATCCCATGGCCATACAGGCCATGGCCGAGATGGATATCGATATCCATCGCCAGGTGTCTAAGGGCCTTGACGTGTTCGAAGGCCAGGAATTTGATTACGTGGTGATGGTCTGTTCGAATGCCGCCGAAACCTGTCCGTTCTTCCCTGGAGGCAGAAAGCAGATTCACCATTCATTTGAAGATCCGGCGAGCGTCGACGGCACCGATGAAGAGAAGCTAAGGACATTTAGGAAGAGCAGGAATCAGATAAATAAGTGGATAATCGATAATCTGGTACTGTCGGATGTGCAAGGAGTTATGTAAATGGCGGCTGAGAGTTCGAAGAGCAACGAGTGCTGCACGAATAGTACTAATCTACCTGAGGAAATGGAAGAGGCCCTTCGACAGCAGGGTGGAATGGAAGGACTGAAAGGCCGCGTCCCTAGCAAGGAAAGCCTCATCATGGATGGGAAATTGTTCAACGCCCTCTCTGACCCGATCCGGCTTCAGATCCTGCACGCCCTTAAGATCATCGACCTATGCCCATGCCTGCTCAAGGAGATAGCCGAGCTATCTGACTCAAAATTGTCTTACCACCTAAGCATCCTTGAGGATGCCGGTCTGATCACAGCATCTCCTCGAAAGAGATGGCGAATATATATGCTAACGAAACAAGCCAGATCTCTCATGGAGAGCCAAAGCAAATCGATCTCCACGAATGTCTGAATTGAACGATTCCACCACTATCTTTCATCTCCAAGACAATTTAATGGCATCAGCACGATCGTTCGCGCCTTGCCGGCTCTAGCTACGCTCACGACTAACAGTTTTCCCCCACAACCAACGTCCAGCTTATCCCTCACTTCTCTTGGGATCGTTATCACACCGCGGTCGTTGATCTTGATGATGCATTCGATCTTTACCTCTTCCTTGATGACTGTCCGGGTTGTCGGCTTATCCGGTACCTTGTCTTTGTCAGCACGCTCACCCTCACCTTCGGACACGTCTGCCTCCGATGACAATTATGCTGCCCTCATTGAAAAAAGAAAGGGAAGGGATGGGTTGTCACCATCCTAACCCTCGAACATCTTTGCAGCCAAAGAACGTAGGTTGTCCACTCCCTCGGGGGCTTGGTCTAGGAGGGGTACGAGGAGAAGGGGGGTGTGAAACCTCGGTTCGATCTCCGCCAGGTACTTCTCCTGTTGTCTCCTGCGGCTCTCAAAGAAGGAATTGTGACCATATTCCTTGGGTAGGATGTAGTTGACGGCCACCAGAGCAGTATGGATGCCTACCTGCTTGCTGAGCTCTTCTGATGCTCTCCACGCCTCGATGATTGGCGTGTACTCGGGGTAGACGACGAACACGAAGGTGCTCTTGTCTCCGGACCTCATCGTCTCGATGACGCTAGCATATTTATTGCGCGTCGCTTCTGATGTGTTCTTGGCGAGCGTCCCGAGGTCGATGAAGCCTTTCCAGTCGGAGGGCAGCTCCAACAGCCGGAGGGTGTGTCCGGTTGGCGCAGTGTCGAAGATAACCACCTGGTAGTCCCTCAGCTCGAAATAGCTCATGAACTTCTCGAAAGCGGACATCTCCTCGGCGCACGGCGAGCTGAGATCCTCCTCGACCGATTTTCGGATGTCCTCGGGTTGGTCCTTCACCGAATCGAGTATCCTCTTCCTATACTCTTCCAGGGCCTTCCGCTGGTCGATCCTCACGGCGTCTAGCCCGGTGACGCCTGCCACCGGGGTGGGTTCAGGTCCGACCTCCTGACCGAATATCTCTTGGAGGTGGGACGCAGGGTCGGTAGTGACGATCAGAGTCCTAAGTCCCTGGTCGGCAAGGTGTACAGAGGTCGCGCACGCTAAGGTGCTCTTTCCCACACCTCCCTTCCCGGTGAAGAATATGTATCTCGTCCCGTTGGCCGGGCGCATTAGCTCACGGACCGCTCCAAGATCGCTCTTCACCGAGGCTGAAGTGCCGTCCACTTCTTCTGGAGCCATGGACATATTCTCCTCTTGGCCTTCGTAGAGGAGAGAGGCCACCGATGCCAAAGCATCCACTCCATTAATTTCGGTCGCCTGGAGCGGGTACTGCATCTTGTTGAGGACGAACTCGTCCTTGATCTCCTCTAGCATCTTATCTTCTCCTTCCTTCTTCTTTCTGAAGAAAGCGTCGGTGGCCGCGCTCGCCGGCAGCACCCCGTTGATGATCAAGGAGTTGGTCTTGATTCCGAGCTTGGACAGCTCCTCCATGCTTCGATTGGTCTCGAGGATCGAGGACCTTTCGGGCTTAAGAACGAAAATGAAGGAGGTTTTCTTGCCGTCCTGTAGGTAACCAATGGCCTTCTTGTACTTTACCTTGGCTCCCTGCAATGATGAGCTCGGCCCGATGCAGGTCGAGCCGCCCTTGTCAAGTTCGGTCGACCATCCGCTAGGCAGTTCTAGTAATCTTATCGTATGCCCGGTCGGTGCTGTGTCGAATACTACCGCATCGTACTGCGGGTCATCCATAAACTCTATGAAACTGTCGAAGGCAGCGACCTCGTCCACGCACGGGCTCTTCAGCTGCTCGGTCATTGCGTCCAGTTGCTTCTGATCAAGAATGCCCTTCAGGGGAGAGACCATTCGATCCCTATATTCCTGGGAAGCAATGTCCGGGTTGATCTCGGTCGCGAACAGGCCGGGAACGTCACGTATGGGGGTGATCTTATGACCGATCGCCTGTCCGAATATGTCCCCGAGGTTAGGTGCGGGGTCGGTTGTGACGATAAGTGTCTTGTAACCCTTTCGTGCCAGCCATACTGCGGTTGCACAGCTCATGGTGCTCTTCCCCACGCCACCCTTTCCGCTGAAGAAGATGAACTTGGTCTTCCCTTTCTCTGGTTCAATCAGTGAATTCATACGTACCACCAATGCGTCGTATTTTGTGCTCACTTCTTTGTTAATGCCGCTTTCATCTCATCATAGGACAGGTATCTCTGTTTGCCGATGATCACGCCGTCCAGTGTAGTTACCGGGAGGATGTCAGTCCCCTTCTCCTTGACCAGCTTGAGGACCTCTGGGGCTTCCAAGAAGGCTGCCGCGTTGAATGACAACGAGGACCTTGTTATGGTCTCGTCGGGAAATTCCTCTTTCAGCCTCTTCACGTCCTCCGTCAGCTGGATGAGCGCCTTGTTCGGTTCCGGACCGCATATTCCCGTGGAACAGCACAGCATCCCTTCGAACACTACCAGTTTCTTTGACAATTGATCACCTCTTATAATTCAGGCACCGCAGCCTTTCTTACTTTCCTCTTCCCGTTGCCCCGCATCGTCAAGCTTACCCATGGCCCTTCGCAGGCCTTTCAGGCCTTTCACAACGGCATCCAGTTTATCCACTGGGATTCCGACGTACATCTCCTCATCGCTCAATTTCCCGGCGGAGCGGCAGCCATAGCAGCCCAAGCTGAAGTTGACCTCCTGCGTCTTCATCGGTACGGCGGTCACGTCCGCGCATGAGGCCTGCATGCCAGCGAAGTTGGCGGTTATGCGTGGACTTCCATTTTCGAACAACAGGGCGTTGGCCACCCACATGGCCTGCTTCGGCTTGGTCACGAGGATGATCACGTCAGGAGCGACCGAGAACGAGGATAGGGGAGCCACCAGGGTACCAACGGCCGACCCCACAGGAAGCCTGGGTACTTCGGCCATAATCCTTGCCGCCGCCTGCTCGCTCGAGGCCAGGCCGTGCATGTACGGTATTTTCCCTGACCTCACCTTCTCCGGAAGCTCGGATATGCCCAGCGCGGCCTTGGCCGCGGCACAAGCATGCTGCTCAGCCGGAACATACAAGGCTGCGCCCAACGAAGCCATGTGTATTGACACGCAGTGCCTGGTCGGGGAACCGAGTAGGGCGAAACCTCCGGGAACGCTCTGCCCGGGTTTGACCATCGTCACGCCGATAGGGGGTTTTTCCATTCCTATAAGTGTCGTGATATCCTCAGCGGCCTTGACATACTTTTCATCTCCTCGGATATTTTCTTTCGATATCTCGCCCATCGCCCCTTCCGACAGCCTGATGGCCCCGGTCGGGCACTGGTCCTCGCATATGCCGCATTCCGTGCACAGCTCGGAGTGGACGAGCTCAGGGTAACCCTCAATGAACTCCAGCGCGTTGTTCGGGCAGATGCTGACGCACTTGCCGCACTTGGAGCACCCATCCATATTGATCACGATCTTATCCATTGTCATCCCAGCCTCTTGACCCTTTCTTGCACATCCTTGCCGATGCGCCCTACATCCTTCTCTTCCCACACAGGAATCATGACCTTCTTGATGCCGTAATCAGCGACCATCTCCACAACCAGGTTCGAGGCGAACCCTCCCTGCTTCAGGATCTCTGAAGCGCAGCGGGAGGGGCAACCCTCGATGACCACGATCTTGTCCGCATCCTGCAATTTCTTTATCGACGGCTGTTTTCTAATCGCAAAGGCCGCCAGACATAGCAGGTCATTGCGATCTGGATTATCTACGCACAAATTTCTAGCTACTCGATCCGCAGTTGTCCCGGTGTTCGACGCTCCACTGCAGGATACGATTATCGTCTTCTTATCTTCAGACATGTTGGAACCACCGTTATTTCAAATTTATTTGAAGTATTAATCATCTAGGAGTAGATAAACCTTGTTATTTCGATATATTTTGAAATAGCGTAAGAATGCAACACAAGCAATGAGAAAGCTCAGGAGCGCACCCCTTTGCTTATCTGGCAACCAGCCCCCTTGCGGCGAACAAATACAACATTCAAAAGAGTCCGAATAGAGCGAGTGGCAAAGCATTGTTCGAAAGGCTTCATAGTGGGCTGAAAGTTTCCTTTACGGGTCCAAAACGGAGAGGTTCGATGGAGGAGGTAACTTATGCACATTGGCCATTACTGTGTACTGATCAGATGAGGGATAGCGTTGGCCTTTGTGAAGGAACTGCCCCGCTCACTCCCAGCGATAGGGGCCGAATAATCGCCAGAATACACTCGTTGCTCAATTGGTGCGGAGAGCTCATACCGCAGCAGATCGAAGTGGGGGGCAGGCAGATCGACCTCAGGGATGTTGTTTACGACTACATCACGAAGGACAACATCACCGACGAAGAGAAACAACAGGCCATTGCGCTGGCAGATATGCTGTCCGAGGAGGAGGATAAGCTCGAGGAAGCGATCCGGACAGGAGATGTGGACAGGCAGCGTGCATGCGAACTGTCCCACGAGGCCAGGATGCTATTAAGGGCCGTGGACGAGCTTAGGTCCTCTCCGGCCGAGGCGGCAGATGTAAAGAAGCTACACCTGCTCAAGAAGATCGATGATGAAAAGCGGTGGAACAAGTTCGTCAAGCAACTGAGATGAGCTGAAAGAACGAAGGATTTTCCCTCTTAGGCGCCCCTTGATCGTAGCGCCGCCTAGCGTATCCCGACGGTAGGCGGGCTTCGACCATATCGTTAGTTCTGATCCAACTTTTCCTCCAGCAGGTTGATAGTCTTTCTGACATCTTCTGGGCTGGGGTCGAGTCGCTCATAATCCTTCTCAATACCCAGGTCGGTAACGACAACACCTACTGTCGGTTCAATCCCGACATGCTTTAACATTTTGTATGCGCACCGGGTCGCGCAACCATCGATGACAACGATCCGGCCGGCCTTCTTGGCCGAAGCGATGAACACCTCTCCGTGCGCGCCTACGCCGGCCAAGCAGGAGAATTTGCCTAGCCCCCTTACAACCATGGCCTTCGCAGCTTCGTTGGATATCTGGCCGACGTTGGAGCCGCCGGAGCAGGGATAGATCATCGTACCGGTGGTCGAGCAGCCGCAGGTGGGGTTTACTACCGGTATTCCCAGGCCCGACGGGATTGGGACCGAGGTGCTCTTTTTCCTGAGCATCCCGATAATCTCATCCACGCTCGGCACCCTCCCCAAGGAGAAAATATTTTCATCGACGGCCAGACCTGGAGTAGCCGTTATGCCTCGGCGAACGAAAGTCTCAAAGTCCTCGATTTTTTCAATATTTGCGTCAATCCCCAGTTGCTCAACCGCAGCTTTGACTCTGCTTTCCAAGCGCTCGCAGTTCTCACAACCGAGCCCGAATATTTCGATTTTTACCATAAGGTCACCACCCAATTATTTTCGCATACCATATCACAGAACCAAAGTGCTGCTTCCCGCCGATGTCGCTCCCCTTCCACTCTTCGCCATGAATATGGCTTAACAGTTCCCGTGCCTCAACGAAACTAGATATCAGGCTACCTCTCGGAGATCATTCCCTTGACATCTTCCACGCTGGGAACCCGCCCCATCGCCACTATCTCACCATCGATGGCTAGTCCGGGAGTCATCGTTATCCCACGCTTGATCAGCGTCTCGAAATCCTCGATCTTGATCACCTCGATAGCGAGACCAAGCTCCCCTACCGCGTCTCGGACGTTCTTCTCGAGCTGCCTGCAGTTAACACATCCGGTTCCAAACACCTCAATTTTTAAGACCATTTTTATGTCCTCCTGGCATACTCTTCAAGGACCGCTCTTCGGTACTCCTCCTCTCTGCCTGCCGGGACGTAGTTGTAGATCTTCACTTCCTTCAGTAGCGCCCGGCCGATCTCCTCATCGCTGGTCAGGCCCATCGCATCGACCTTGCTACATATCTCATCAAGTTGGGCGACGCCCACAGCCTGGCCATTTACCATGATCCTTTTGACCTTCCTAGCCGCAGCCGCGGCACAACACGGTTTTTCCTCTTTCATCACTTCATCTCTCGAACGGGCCTATGTCGGGCAGTACTAAGGTTTGAAGCACAAGAAATGGAGCAACTTTGCCGATCATTGTTCCGATTCCGAGATACAGTATGACGCATCATATTCTAACCATTTCAATATTCTTTGAAGTCTTTACCGGCATATGAATATTAGCTCCTTTCCAGCTTCGATTCCGTTAACTGAACACCTGAGGCTTCAGTGAGTATGATGCAGACTTTCTCAGCATCCCTCCTCATGTTGGCCTGGATCAGCGCTTTCCCACTCGCGAACAGCCTGACCACGACGCCCTCGTCCTCGAACAATATGGTGAGGATCGCGCCGCATCGGGATAGCTCGACCCCGGGGTGGTTTGAGAGACGCTCGCCCATCTGATAGAGATTAACAGGGCTGTCTGAATTGGCCTCGTACTCCTCCGTGGACGAGCATAGCTTCCTGATCTTGAACACCACGACGATACCAACCCGTCATGCCAGTAGCTTAACGATCAGCTGAATGGCGAAGACCCACATGATCAACCCGAACCCGACCTTTATCCAGTTCGATCTCATTTTCACCGTCAATCTCGCCCCTATAGATGCGCCAATGAATACAGCCACGCTCCCAGACGCGATTAAAGCCAAATCAAGCGTCCCGAACGCCGAATGGCCTATGACTCCGAACAGCGAGGAGAAGATTACGATGAACGAGGCGGTCCCGGCAGAATTCTTCATGGGATACTTGCAGATGAAGAGGAGGAACGGCACGATGACTATACCCCCGCCGACCCCCAGCAGGCCGGACAGCACCCCAACGGCGAAGCTGAAGGCGACGATGGTCGCGTACATGCCCATGGAGAAGCCGATCGGACATGTCTCCGCTTCGGCCTTTTTCTCCCAGAGCGTGTAGACCATCCTGGCCCCTGCCCCTATCAAGAAGAGGGCAAACAGCCACATCAACAGCGTTGGATCGACGAAGTTGCCTATTGCACCGCCCGCCAGGGCGCCCAGACAAATGCCCGGGATGAATGCAACGGCGGTCTTCAGGTCGATCAGCTTGCTGCGGTAGTAAACAACGGACGCCGAAGCGGCGGTGACGAGGTTCAGCACCAGCGATGTGGATACCGAGATCAGTGCAGTGTAGCCGAGAAGAAATAGGATCGGAGTGTACAGGGATCCGCCACCCTGCCCGAACATCGAGAAGATGATCGACACGAGCAGAACTGAGATCACAGCTAGCCAGAACACCCCGTCCACAGTACCGCCTACTGAACACCCTTTAGCACATTCACCCAGGTTTGGTCGTATCCGGAGCAGGGGATGCACATGGGCTGGCCGTCTTTCATTCTCACGTACCGCTCGAACACATATTCTCCGCAGTTGCTGCACTTGACCTTGGCGAACGAGCCCTTAGGCCGGCTGAAAGTGAAGTCCGGCAGCTTCTCGACCTTGAACAGCTCCTCATCGGACGCTTCCATCACCTTGGCCACGACCTTCTCGGTCACATCCTCGGGGATGTCCGATGGCTCGATGCCCTTTTTCCGGTAGGCGAAGAACTCGAACTTGCCCAGCTCGTCCTGGAACTCCGAGCGAAGGTAGATCCTGACCGCCCCCTTGCCCGGTGCGTAGAGGATGGTGGCGACCTTTCCGTAGTCCAGGCGCTCCATCATCAGCTTCCCGTAGGTGCACCCGGTGGCGGCCATGGTGCCATCCATCATGCAGGTCTGTGGATGCCCGACGCCCATCTCGGAGAAGGCGAACGCTCCGTGGTCCTTCACCCTATCAATGCTGAGCTCTTTCATCGCCAGTACGCCCATCCGGTAGCCGATAGGCATGAACGGGCAGGTATGCCCGTGGAAATCCCATACCCACTTAGGTATCTCGATCTTGTTTCCAGTCATGATGAAACACCATTTCAATATATGTTGAAATGAATTCCAGCTATATCCATATTTCCCCTTATTCATCTGATCGAGATTGTTCGCCAGGGAGGAAGCAGCGATTGAGGAACCGGTCGTGGACACATGGTTGGTGCCGAGCCTCCACCAGGCCCATCTTCTTGCTGGTGGCTGGTTCGACCTCTGATGGAGGTTAATGGGATGCTGCCTCGAGCGACAGCCATTTGCGCCAGCGATCAGCTCTCAATGAACTCAATAGAAAGGGGAATACCCTTCTTGGCCATCGATCGGGCGATCATCCCGGCCTCGATCCAGGCAGCGGTCATGACTCCCGGTAGCAGCAGGCAGTTGGCGCTCATGTCCGAGGTGATGAAGTCCTTGAAAATCTTGCTCTGAGGCTTGTCGGTGAGGTCAATCAGCGAAAGGGGGCCAAGGCCCTCAACATACTTCACTGCCTTAGGACAGGTGCTGGTCGCCCTGACGATATACTCGCCATCCTCGTTCATCTGCACTTCGATCTCGGTCTTGTTCTCGCACGGGAACATGTTGACTCGGACCTTAGATGTCATGATATCCCTGATACAATCTCAACGATTGTGCACATGGAAATGGCGATAAACTATTTTAAAATATTTTGTAATAACTCACAAAGGCTGAAAGAACCCTAGCTACCGAAGTAAAAAAGAACAACAGGGGCACCAGGGCTATGTCGATTTATTTCGGCGCCCCCTACTGCCTCGTTATTGAATCAGCGCTTCAAAGCCAGACTCTACATTGGAGAATACAGTCGAGGCCATAGCGAAGCGGGCGGTGAGGACAGCTTCTCCTATCTCCTTGTCAGTGAGGCCCATGTGCTTTCCGACCTTAATGAAATATTCTGCACATTGCTTATTCTGAAGAGCTGCCGCAACTGAGATCATGATCAGCTGCTTGTACTTCGGAGGGATGTCGGGCAAGCTCATCACGAACTTTCCCTCTTCCGCCTGACGAGGGATCCACTCTGGCATTATCTTTGATGTTACTATCAAGGGGTTACACACTTCGCCGCTGTTCTTTTCCATCTCCCGCAAAATCTTGTCGGCTTCCATGCATGGGGAAAGGGCTCTTCACAAAGAAACAATTACCTATGAAATCCAATCCTTCACGAGTGGGGGCTATGGCTATCCAGATATCAGTTTAATATACGCTTAATGTATAATGATTCATATGGTCAGAGCTCCAAAGGCCAGTAAGGAAACCGACCGGGACCTTCCTGATGAGGTGACCGAGGCCATTTCTGAAGTAGGTGGATTAGACGAACTATCCTCTCACATACCATCACCAAAAGAACTGCAGCGCCAGATAAGCATCCACCACGCCCTGTCCGATAAGACTCGTCTGGAAATCCTTTGGGCCCTGAAGTACTGCGACCTCTGCCCATGCGTTATCAAGGTATTTTTAAAGATCACTGATTCGAAGCTCTCCTACCACCTGAGCGCTCTAGAAGATGCTGGCCTAGTGGCATCGTATCCCAAGAAGAACTGGAAAATCTTCTCAATTACCGAACTGGGTCGAGATACATTAGGATGTGGCCATCCATTAGAATAAAAGAGGAAATGAATCGAGTTCAGAGTATCTGACCCGACTTCATCAGAGATGCTTTCCCTCCAGCCTTTGAGACGGCCTTCTGTATACCTTCGATCGTCTGCAAGGACTTGTTATATGTCACCTTCAACTGGTTCGTCACCGGGTTCAGGCTGTAGCTATCGACTCCCTCCAGCGCTTTCATCTTCTTCTCGATGATCTTGAACTCGCACGAGCACAGCCCGGTTATCTTAAAGTTCGCCGTTTCCAACCCATCTCCAGATACTTTTTCGCCAACCATCGTTTCACCAACTCTTCCGTTCCAATCATTTCGCTTTTTTCTTCCATCCGATTAAGGTTCCTGCACCACCGACGACGGCCGGGGAGGCGTCCCCTTTACGCTGGTTGCTGAGGTCCTCCTCTCTACCTTGCTCCTCCACTTCAGCAAGCGGATGGCGTTGAGGATTACCAGGACCGCGCTTGCTTCGTTGAGCAACAAGCCACTGACCAGCCCCAGGTACCCCAACAGTGCTGCCCCGACCATGAACACGATGTTGATCAGAGAGAACCAGATATTTTGCCTGATGACCGTCACCGCCGTGCTGCTCAGCTCGCGAAGGTATCCAAGCTTAGAGAGGTCGTCGGACATGAGGACCACATCCCCGGCTTCGATCGCTACGTCGGTCCCGGCAGCTCCCATAGCGATGCCGACATCGGAGGCGGCCATGGCCGGGGCGTCGTTGATGCCATCGCCGACCATCGCGATGGCCTCATAGCGCTCCTTCAGTTTCTTGACCATCTCCACCTTATCGATGGGCAGTAGCTGGCTGTGGTACTCGTCCGCACCGACCTGGGCAGCGATGGCCCTGGCGCTGCGCTCATTGTCGCCGGTCAGCATGACCGTCCTGACGCCGGCCTGCCTTAGCCTTCCTAGCGCCTCCTTCGCCCCCGGCCTAACCCCATCGGCTATGGCGATGAGACCGATCAATCTGCCCTCCGAGCTCACCAACACCACGGTCTTCCCCGAGCTCTCTAGCCCCTCGATGGCCTCTTGGAACTCGGCCATGGAGACGCCATTGCTACTTTGCAGGCGCTGGTTGCCGACATGGTACTCCTTTCTGTTCACCACGGCGGAGACCCCCAGCCCGGCGATCTCCTGGAAATCCTCCAATGGATGGCCGGTGAAAGCTTGAGATTCCTTGGCCCTCCGGACGATCGCGTCGGCGAGTGGGTGACCAGACCTTGACTCAAGACTTGAAGCGATGTCGAGGAGTTCCCTCTCGGTGACCCCGTCGTAAGTTAGGACATCGCTGACCTCCGGGCGCCCGATGGTCAGGGTCCCGGTCTTGTCGAAGGCCATGACCTTGACCTTGTCGACGGCCTCGAGGTAAGCCCCACCCTTGAACACCGTCCCATTGCGGGCGGCGTTGGCCATGGCCGCCACCACCGCGGTCGGGACGGAAAGGGCGAGGCCGCAAGAGCACGACACCACGAACACGACAAGGCCCCGCAGTACGAAGGTGTACCAATCCCCGCCGAAGAACAGCGGCGGAATGGTGGCGATGATCACACCAAGTGCGAACATCGCCGGAGTGTAATACTGAGCAAAGGAGTCAGAGAACCTCTGGTATGTAGTCCTCTGAGCCTGGGCCTCCTCTACCGAGCATATGATCTTCGATAGCATCGTCTCGGATGCCGGTTTGCCCACCTGGACCTCGAGCGACCCGTTCTGGTTAATCGTGCCGGCGAAGACCTCGTCACCTGTGGATTTACCAACGGGGATGGGTTCACCGGTCACTGCTGCCTGGTCAACGTAGGAAGTCCCGTGTGACACTGTGCCGTCCACGGGTATCCTCTCACCCGGCCGGACGATGACCGTGTCCCCAACGGCGATGTCCTCGGTGGACATCATCACCTCGTTGCCATCCTTCCGCACCAAAGCCCTCTTGGGAATCAGCTCTACCAGCGACCTGATGGCGCCCCTGGCCTTGTCGACGGCATACGATTCCAGCACGTCGCCGAGGGAGTACACGAAGATCAGTATAGCCGCCTCGTACCACATACCTAGCAATACGGCCCCAGTGGCGCCAATGAGCATGAGCAGGTGAATCGTGAAGACGAGGTTGAGCAACGCGATGATCGCCTTTCGAGCGGGGTAGTAGACACCTACTAAGACAGCTATGCCAAACAGCGCATTGGTGATGATCTCTTGGACACCCAAGAACATCAGAAAAAAGGATGCCAGTGAAATAATCCCGCTGCTGTACAGGGCGATCTGTTGTTTGTCCTTCCACCAGGTGCTTCTGAGGTCTCGAGCCCTGACCAATGAGCATGTCATCCCCGTTTCTGAGACGGACCGAATGATGTCTAGGGGAGCGATCCTTGATGAATCGTAGGATATCTGGACCTTACCTGGGTCGTCAATGATCTCAAAGGTTTCGACCCCTGAGAGCGACCTCAGTTTATTTTCGAGCAGATCCACGCCATCAGGTGTGTCCAGTCCCTCTATGGTCAATGTGATTGTCTTGATCTCATTTTCCGACGGACTCATCGATCTGCCCCATCTATTTCAATTATTGTTGAACTAGTTATGTGATTTTCCTTATTTAAAAGCTCTTCCCCCGAGTTAAGATACTTGCTCTCGGTTGCGTTTCGTTCTTGAGGAGAAAGTCGAGCGTTCTCCGCTCCTCCCTCCCCGATTTTCCGAGTTAGCACGTTTTCGATCTGGCTATCTTGGAAAGAAATTGCCCCAAATTTTTTTCTTAACAGGGGGTATCCAGTGTTTTCGTAGGGCCCAAATCTCTTCGGGCCCACCATCACGCTCCATCG
Organism: Methanomassiliicoccus sp.; assembly: GCA_016109435.1. Classification (GTDB taxonomy): domain Archaea; phylum Thermoplasmatota; class Thermoplasmata; order Methanomassiliicoccales; family Methanomassiliicoccaceae; genus UBA6. Next base: position 62,963 of record JAEILR010000004.1, on the reverse strand, counting down.
TTCTGTCCGGAAGAGAGCATGAGGCCGGCGATCTCCCCCGGGGCGGACACCAAGGCCGGCAGAAGCTCTTCCATCCTGTTCCTCCCGCCGCACTTCCCCACCGACCCGGCCAGCCTCCGGGCCGCCCTCTCGGCGCGACTGACATGGCTTTGCAGCTCTGTTTCCAGCTCCCGCTCCGTTCCCTCGGCGAGACGGCCGCGTTCCACCGCCAACGTCCGCTCCTGAGGATCTTTGACCATCAGCCGCAGGAGGCAGCCTTCCGAGCCGCTGACCTCCCGGCCGGCGGACAGGGCGGACCGGAGGTCGGCGATGTCGTCGGAGAACTGGTGCACCGTCCCCAGGCCGCTGCCGTAGCCCCCGGCCAAAGCGGCCTTCTCCTCGCAGCACCCCGCGGCCAGGGCCCCGAACCTGGCCGCCAGTTCGAACAGGCCCCCCGACTTCATCGAAATAAGGCGCTCGTACCCTGCTCTCCCCAGTTCCGCTCCCGTCGCTTCCAGCTCGGTGATCGCTCCCCTCACCATCTCCTCGTGGGCCGAGGCCAGGAGGGAGGTGACGGCCGGACCGTGAGGAGCGGCCAGGGCGTAGGGGACCGCCAGCAGCCTCACCGCCTCGAGCATGGTGCACCGGGTCCCCTTGGCGGCGTGCACCGATGCTCCTCCTCGCCGGGTGCCGTCCCCGTCCAGGATGTCATCCACCATGAGGCTGATGCCGTGGGCGAACTCCACTGCCGCGGCGAGGTCCAGCACCATGTCCCCCTTTCCCTCCTCGTCGTCGAGAGCGTCGTACAGCAGGAGGGCGGTCCCCGCCCGCAGACGCTTCCCGCCACGGAAATGGGCGGCGATCTCGCGGTCGTCGCCGACATGAAGGGCGATGTGCCGGCCGACGCGCTCGTCGATCCCTCCCCTGGTGCTGTCGAGGTGATCGAGGAACCGCGCCCTCCCCTCGACCCGCCGGCCCATGCTGGTGATCGTTCTCGGCACGTTCAATGCACCAATCCTCCTGAGAGCAGAACGAGGGACAGGACCATGGAGAACACGATGGACACGCCCAGCTGGCCCAATCTCATGTTGCCGGAGGAGGCCTCGGGATGGTCCACCGAACCGTGGATGCTCTTCATCCTCAGCTCATCGACCCGCTTTCCGTACAGGGCCAGGACGGCGAAGGCCGCCACCGAGGACGCGATCATGGCGATGGCCGGGGCGCCCATGTTCATCCACACCGGCACCGCGGCGATGGCCACGGCCAGGCCGAACAGCGGGAACCAGGTGCAGTACCTCGAGCGCGGCCACCGCACCACGGTGGTGATCTTTCCGTTGGCCCGGTCGGTGGGATAATCCATGCTCATCATGCTGACGAAGAACGCGCTGGAAGCGAAGCCGAAGACGATGCTCACCGTCACCGACAGCGAGTTCACGATGCCTGAACCGACATAAGAGATAACGAGGACCGACAGCGTATTGATGGGCACCCCCAGATACAGCTCGGTGTACGGCCGGTAGGCCCATCTCAGCCTTGGATGGTTGTACCCGAACAGCGCTACCGTTCCGTAGATCGCCGGGAGGAGCAGCACCGGCCGGCCGATGATCAGAACGACCATTATCAGGATGAAAGCGGCGACGATGACCGCGCTCAGGCCGCTGGCCTCCTTGACGGTGGCCGACCCGTCCACCAGGGGCTTGAACCGGCCGGTGGAGGCGATCGGGGCCTTCCGGTCCAGTTCCAGGTCCATGATGTCGTTCATAGGATGGGCGACATACTGCATCAGGATCACGCACACCATGGCCAGGAGCATGGACGCGGGATCGACCAGGGAGCCGCCGGTGAGGTAGAACGCCAGCGACGCCCCGAGGACCGATGCGCTTACGCTCCACGCTGCCAAGGGCTTGAACCGTGCGAACTGGACGAGGGCTCGGGACCGCATGTTCACCTGCCTCCCCGGTTGCGGGGAGAACGTCAACGATGAGAGTGGTGCCCGGGAGGTAAGAACTTTCCTTCAGCCCCATACCTCACTAGGGCAGGCCGCCCAGGGCTATCGCCGCGGTGGCCAGGGCGTAGATCATCAGGAAGTGATAGCCCAGAAGCCGCCACATCGTCGCGTGGTCGCCGGTCTTGGTATGCTCGTACAGGGACAGCATGACCAGGCAGTAGAGCGTCCCGAAGACGAACAGGGCGACCGCTACCAACCAGCCTCCGCTCTCCCCTGCCGCTGCGGACTGGGCGAGGTAGGAGAACGCCGGTATGGCCCCCATGCCCACCGCCCCGAACTCCACCGCGTGGAACTTCCACACCTCCAGGCCGTAGAGGGCGGTGAAGACGATGCCCGCCCCGACCCCGACCCCGGGGACCACGCTGGAGTATCGTATGCTGGCCCATGCCCCGATGGCCGCGGCGAGGACGTACAGCCCGCCGGCCAGGGCGAAGAGGGAGCGGTCACCGAGGACGGTGTTCCACGGCTTCCCCACCGCGGTGGTATCGTCGAGCATGTGCTCCGCGTACAAAAGCAGGCCGACGACAGCCAGGGAGAGGGCCAGGACCGTCGCGTCCGGCGTTCCCGCGGCCATCGCCCCGATGACCGTCACCGACAGGAAGGCGAGCATGAACGGGACGTGGACGAGGGTGAACAGGCTGCCCACCACGGTCGAGTTCTGGACGAAGGGGACGTACCACTCCAGCCGTTCTCCCCGGCCTCCGGGCAGGGGCCGCGCCACCGTCCGGAAGCCCACCCTACACCCCGCCTATCCTGCGGACGAACTTCATCGCATCGAGGGCCTTCATCTCGAACCCCGTCCTGCGGGCGTGCCCCAGGAACACCCTCACGTCCCCGATCGAAGGCCTATGGCCCTCCATCATCCTGACCAGGGTGTTCCTCTCCTTTCTCATCCAATCGAAGCGGTCGAGGACCTCTTGGCAGTATGTGGGGATATCGTTCCAGTTATCCATGAGCATCTCCGCGCACTGCATGGCATAGAGGTTCCCGTCCCCGCCCAGCGGGCCGACCGCCCCGATGCTCTCGCCCACCCCCACGATGTTGTCGCGGACGAAGGGCTGGGAGTGGAAGGGCGAGGACAACCTGATCTTGCTCAGGCACCTGCACCTTACCTGGGAGGCCTTGACCGTGTCCTCGATCGTGCCCACCCCCGCGCCGACGTTGGGAGGCAGGTTCCCGTAGCCCAGATGGTACTCGCCGCCGCCCAGGGGGAAGCACCAGCCATAGCCGTTGGACGATGATTGGAACCAGGTACCCAGGTCGCCGGCGGCCACCCGGTACTGGCACAGCTCGGCGATGAGGTCCCCGGCACCGATGGGGCCGAGGTAGGCACGGTCGACGCCCGTAGCGTCGATCACCCTGTCGTAGCTTGCTGGATCAAGAGCGTCGTACCTGAGCGGGGCATCCCCCACCATGTCCTTCACCAGTTCCGGCTTGTCGGCGATGACGATGTCGGTCCCCATCCCGATGCCGTCGATGGAAGCGTTCTTGGAGGCATGCCGGATGTATTTTTCAGGATCGAGGAATCGGCCTACCAGGCGGTGGTACTCGTCCGAGGGGGCGAACCCCCAGGCACAGGAACGCGCCCGGCACCGGGTGCCGTTCTCCTTCCCGTAAAGGTCCACCTCGTCGTTCCCGGCCTCCTTCAGCAATCTGTACAGATAAGAGCCGGCCATGCCGGCCCCCGCGACCGCTATTCTCGCTGTATCATCCTCCAATGTGGTATACGGCGTTCGCCGTCCTAGCTCATAATCTCACCGGCCAAGGATAAAACCTGCCATCGGCCACGACCATGGTGTCGGTCCTGTTGCCAGCTATCCGCCCGCCGGCCGTGGCCCCCGAACCGATCGCCATCGCCTCGAAGTACAAATCCCAGGCCGACGGCTATGAAGCTTTCCTTCCCTTCGGCCGTTCCCGGCCGGCATGATCATCGATGACACTCCTTTTCTATCAGGCGCTCAGAAAGCATGGCGGGAGAGGATGGAACTGAACGGAAGGGACAGGGCAACGGGCCCCCGGGGCGGGGGATCGCGGGAGAGCGTGGAGCCGGCTAGGATAGGACTGGACCTGGTGGCCGAGGGGTTCGTGAGCCCGGTGGCCATGGCCTGCCCGCCGGACGGGAGCGGACGGATGTTCATCGTGGACCAGCCGGGGACCGTCTGGGTGCTCGACCGGGACGGCCGGACGGAGGACGAACCGTTCCTGGACATGACCTCCGATGTGGTGAGATTGAACCCCGGTTACGACGAGCGGGGCCTGCTGGGACTGGCGTTCCATCCGCACTATCGTACCAACGGCAAGTTCTACGTCTTCTACAGCGCCCCCCTCCGGGAGGGCGGACCGCGAGGATGGAACTGCACCAACCACCTGGTGGAGATGCTGGCGCACCGTGATGGTCGGGAGAGGGCCGACCCAGGCTCCGGACGCGTGCTGCTTTCCGTGGACAAGCCCCAGCCGAACCACAACGGGGGTCACATCACCTTCGGCCCGGACGGATACCTGTACGTGCCCCTGGGCGACGGCGGGGCGGGCAACGATCGAGGGCTGGGGCACCATCCGGACAAGGGCAACTCTCAGGACCTCGAGGTCCTCTTAGGGAAGATCCTGCGCATCGACGTGGACCGCCGGGGCGGGGGCAGGGAGTATGGCATCCCCCCTGACAATCCGTTCGTCGCCGGCAGCGGCCGCCCGGAGATCTTCGCCTACGGACTGCGGAACCCCTACCACATCGCCTTCGACGCCGGAGGCGATCACGAGCTATTCACCGGGGATGTCGGGCAGCTCCGGTGGGAGGAGGTGGACATCATCGTCTCAGGCGGCAATTACGGATGGAACCTTATGGAAGGACGCCACCACTTCGACCCCGGCGACAACCTTGCCGACGTCCTCGGCCGCCAGACCACCGGCTACCTGGGGGAGGAGCTTATCGGGCCGATCGTCGAGTACGCCAACCTCTCCAACCGTACCGGGGGCATCGGCCAGGCCATCATCGGCGGCTACGTTTACCGCGGCCGGGACCTGCCGTTCCTCCAAGGCCGGTATGTCTTCGGTGACTGGAGCGGCACCAGGGACGCTCCCGACGGCCGGCTCTTCGTCGCCTCCCCGCCCTCCCGCGGTCCGGCCTGGAGCATGGACGAGCTGACGATCGAGGGCCGGGGGCGGCTGGGAGAGTACCTGACGTCCTTCGGTCAGGACCTGGACAACGAGATCTATGTTCTTGGCTCCCTATACGATGGTCCGCGGGGGGACACCGGCCGGGTCCACAGGATCACCGCTCCCGGCGGCGGGGCGAAGAGGCGCCCTTGACCCGGGAGGGGATAGTGGCGGGCTTCAACCGGCCCACGAGGTTATGCTGCCCCGGCCCCGCTCGTCGTACTCACCGTGCTTGAGCATACGGAGGTTCATCCCCTTGAGCACGTAGGCCCTGGTGATCATCTGGTCGTACATCCGGGTATCGGCGGTGGCGAACCGGGTCAGCAGCTTGCTCTTGCCTCCCTCCAGGGATGTCCTCTCGCACCTGGCCATCAGCCGGTCGAGGACGCTCAGGGGGTCCGGGGCCTCCGGGTCCACCAGAAGGGCCTTCACCGACGAATAGGTGGCCTCCTCTCCCCTCTGATACGTATGCAGGAGCGCGCACCCCAGCGGGCCGGACCCCTCGTCCATGACGTAGACGTTCCCCAGCCTCCGGCGGAGGATCGACCCGGCCTCTGAGGCGTAGTCCAGTTGGGGATTGATCTTCTCGCTCAGCCTACTCACCGTCGCCAGACCGGCATCGATGTCGTCGATGGTGACCTCCCGGACATCGTCCAGTGGGTCCTTCTCATGCCTCAGCACCTTCTCCATGATCAGCGTGCTCTGTCCCGGACGGTACCCCGAGGACAGGTAGAAGTGCAGATTCTTGGCCAGGTGGCACATGGTCTCCAGCCCGATGACCGTGCACCCCCGCTCCAGGAGCTGTGATTCGCAAGCCCCCAGCAGCTTCCTGCCCACACCATGGTCCTGGTACATCGGCAGCACCTCCAAGGGGCCGGTCCAGCCCACCTTCCCCCAGGTATGGCAGAACCCGGAGCCGACGATCTTGCCATCGGCCTCGGCCACGATGCATCCGTCGGGGTCCGCGGCCAGGTATGCCTCGATGATCTTCTCGGAGCGCTTGGGATACTTGAACCGGCGGCCGAGATCGTGCATCGCCAGGTCCGACCACGCTACCTGGCCGACCTCCCGGACCTCCTCGATGTCCTGGGCGTTCATGCTCCTTAGAGTGACCTGCTTCTCCTTGCGAACGTACATGCTCATCTTTGCTCACTTCCTCCAGGTCCTCGCCCTCAACTGCTGGGAAGGCATGGAGTTGAGCACCCTGCCCCGGTCCAGATACGCCTTGCGAGCCATGGTGACCGCCCATTTCCAGTTCTCTAGCTCGTTCGGGAACGCGGCATCGGTGCCCAAAGAAAAGAACGCTCCTGAGCCATAAACCTTGTAAGCGTCATTATCAGCGAGGTCCAACCGGTCGGGGTAGGCGTTCAGCTCCAGGGCGACCTTCCTCTCCGCCGCCCTGGCCGCCACCTTCTCCAGGTCGAACCCGCTCTTCTCCCGGAGCCCGATGATCCGACCGGTGGGATGCCCCAGCACGTCCATGTTGGGATCCTCCATGGCCCTCAGGATGCGGGCCTGCATCTCCTCCGGGGGCATGTTCAGCTTCGTGTTCACCGCCGCCACGACCAGATCGAGGCCGTCGAGAACGTCGGGTGGGGCGTCCAGCCGGCCTTCGGGAGTGATGTCCACCTCCGCCCCCTTCAGGACATCGATGTCCCCTCTCTCCCTCACCTCATCGATCAGTTCGTTGCGGCGATCGAAGGTGTCCACGTCCATGCGCCGGCCTCCAAGGCGGTCGCAGAAGCAGATGTAGCGATGGCCCAGCTGCTCCGCCGCGCTGGCCATCTCCAGGACCCTCAGTCCGCCATCCAGGGATGTGCTGCGGACGTGAAGGTCGCCCAACAGGTCCTCGCGGCCGACCGGCTCACGGGGCGCCTCCCGGTACTCCCTCAGCTCCGGGGGCACGTATCTCAGGCCCAGATGCGAGTATATCTCCTCCTCCGACGCCGCGTGCCGGGCCGTCGGCGAGGACAGCCTCCTGCCCCCCGGTCCTGAGGAGGCGTTAAGCTCCTTGATGTGGGCGTCCGAGCCGGTGGAACGGAGCAGTTCCCAGGCGAACTCGTCCTCTTTCACCTCGCGCACCATGCACACCGCCCCCGACCGGGTCTTGCCGATGGCCTGGTCCCGTTCCACTGTGGTCAGCTCCACCACCTCGGGGCACAGGCCGAACTGGGCGATGACCAGGTCCGGGTCCTGGGAGGTGAACAGCAGGGTGATGTTCGCCACCGTGGGAGTCATCCGCCTAGCCGGGCCGGTCAGCTCGAGCCTGGAAACGTTCCCCCCGCCCCGCAGCCAGGCGATGATGTTGTTGGCAGAGCGGAGGGCGTAGGGAGTGGGAATGTCCGCGGCCTCCTCCCTCCGCCAGGTGAGCCACTCCAGGGTGCGACGCTCGACCTCCTCCCCGAAGTCCGGCAGATCGGCCAGCTGGCCCTCGTAGATCGCTCGCAGGAGCTCGTCTACGGACCTCACTCCAAGAAGGCGGTCCAGGTCGGCGACCAGACGGAAACCGATGGTGGGGACCTCCCGGAAGATGGGAAGGTCCTCCGGCAGCAGGTCCTTCACCGCCTCCAGCGCGGTGATGCTCCCGTTGGCGAGGTACTCGTCGAGCTTGGCCCCTATGCTCTCCCCCACCCCCTCGATGTTGCGCAGCTCGCCGCGCTCCGCCAGAGAACGCAGCGATTCGGTCTGGGCTTCGATGCTCCGGGCCGCCTTCATGTACGAGTTGGCCCTCCATCTCTCCCCCTGGATCTCCATGGCCAGGGCAAGGTCGTAGAATTGCTCCGCCGCCTTCCGGTTGTCCGCCCTTCCCATCATGATCCGTGCAGCCATCCCTTGTTCATTTGGAGCGTCGGCATCTTATACTTATGAGCGCGGCGGTGGCGCCCGCGCCCACGCCATTGTCGATGTTCACGACCACCAGCCCGGGGGAGCAGGACTGCAGCATGGACATGAGGGCCGCCCGGCCCTCCCCGCCCTCTCCGTACCCCACGGACGTGGGCACCCCGATCACCGGCACGTCCGCCAGGGACGACACCACTGAGGCCAGGGCTCCTTCCATGCCCGCCACCACCACGATGGCGTCCACTCCCTGTTCGAGCATTCCCGCCAGGGGGTCGAGGAAGCGGTGGAAGGCGGCGATGCCCACATCGTAGGCGGTCATCACCTCTACGTCCATGGCCTCGGCCACCGTCCGGGCCTCCTCCGCCGCCCGGAGGTCCGAGGTCCCCGCCGCGAGGATGCCGATCCTGCCCCGAGGAGGCGTCCCGGGGCGGCGGTCCACCACGATCATCGACGCCCTCTCCACATAGCGGACGATGTCGTTCCCGACCGCCTGGCGTACCGCCTCCAAGTGCTCCCTCCCCGCCCTGGACACCAGCAGGCGGTCCTTGTCCTTGACCGCTTGGGCCACGATCTCCCCCAGCACCTCGGGCGATTTCGACTGGCCGTAGATGATCTCGGGGATGTCCTTGCGCTCCGCCCGGCGGGGGTCGAACAGGGTGTGGTCCCCTATCTGCCGGACATAGTCCAGGCGCAGGAGCCTCTCTGCCTCGCCGACCTCCAGCTCACCCTTCCTGTATCGTTCCAGCACGTCCCGGGCGGTCATCCATCCAGCATCGGTGCCGGGCTTATTATTGTTCGCCCCGGGGGACGGCAAATGATATAGGAGTCCGGGACCATCGAGGCCCCGTGGGCCTTATGGAGAAGAGGTTTGCTGAACTGCGCGGCCTCATCGGGGACATGGGGAAGGTCGCGGTGGCCTATTCCGGCGGGGTGGACAGCACGCTGCTGCTCAAGATCGCCAGGGACGAACTGGGGAACAACGCCGGGGCGATCATCTGCTCCGGGGACCTGATGCCCTCGGGCGAGGTCGAGGCCGCCCTGCTCACCGCCAGGAGCATCGGCGTGGAGGCGGCGGTGGTGAGAGTGGACCTGTCCTCCGTTCCCGAGGTGACGGAGAACCACCCCGACCGTTGCTACCATTGCAAGAGGGCGGTGTTCCGGGGGATAATCGACCGCGCGTGGGTCATGGGCATCGACTCCGTGGTCGACGGCACCCACCGGGGGGACAGGGACGATGACCGCCCGGGGATGAGGGCGCTCCGCGAGCTGGGGGTCCGCTCCCCCCTGGCAGAGGCAGGGATGGACAAGGAGGACATCAGGGAGGCATCCAGGAAGCTGGGGCTCCCCACCGCGGACCGGCCGGCCTCTCCCTGCCTGGCCACCCGCATACCGTTCTACGAGCCCATCACCCCGGAGAAGCTGTCCCAGGTGGACCGCGCCGAGAGTCTCCTGAAGAATAGAGGGTACCGCCTGGTCCGGGTCCGCCATCACGGGGACATCGCCCGCATAGAGCTGGAGGCCGCGGAGCTGTCCCGGGCGGTGGAGGAAAGGGAGGCGATCACCGCCGGGCTCGTGGACCTGGGGTTCACCTACGTGGCCCTGGACCTGAAAGGGTTCCGCTCCGGCAGCATGTCCGAGGCGCTGAAGGGACGATGATCCCCTGATTCACTGCGCCGACCCGGTGAATTCGACTCCCCGGAAGAGGGCATGGGGGACCAGGGATGGTACGGGGACCTCCCACCACCGCACCCATCGGCGGTCCGAGGTCGTCTGCTCCATAGCCCCAAGCAGGTGCCCCATGTTCTCCGATATCCTCAGCTCGCTGAGCGAACCGGCGATCTCCCCCTTGCGTATGGCGAACATGGCGTCCCGGGGGATGGTGGAGAACTCCCCCTCCCCATAGTTCTGATAGCGGAGGTACCAGTTGTTGGTGACCATTATCCCGTCGTCGATCTCCGCCACCAGGGAATCGAGGTCCCCGCTCCCCGGGGACGCGACCAGGTTAAAGGGGCGGGGGGCGATGATCCCCGCGTTGGCGGTCGATCCCACGCCGTACTTCCCCGCCGTGGTGGAGTTGTGGAGGAAGGACCGGAACACGCCGTCCTCGATTATGGTGTTCCTCCTCGCCGGAAGCCCCTCGGCATCGAAGGCCGTCGAGCCGAAGGTATCGGCCAGGGTGGGGTCGTCATATAGCGAGAACGCCGGGGAGGCGATCCTCTCCCCCTCACGTCCCGCCAGGAAGGTCATCCCGGTATCGATGCGGAACGCCGAGGCCATCCGGCCCACCTCGTTCATCAGCGACGCCATGACCATGGGGCCCAGGATGGCGTCCCTGGTCCCCGGGGTCCCCTTCACTGGGTCGGCGGCGAGCCTGGCGAACCGCCCCGCCTCCTCTCCCGCGCTCCTGGCCTCCAATCCCCCGTCGGTGGCTGACAGGGAAACGGACGCGCCGGAGGCGTTGCCCCTGCCGAACGCTCTGACCGACAGTTCCAGGGAGCCCCCCTCGGTGGAGGTCAGCACGCCCCCGGTGGTGGCGAAGGCCCTCGAACCGTCATGGGCGATGAGGGAACCGGCCATCCTCTCCGCCCCCTCCTTCAGCCCGGCCTCCACCGCCTCGGCGACCCTCGATACCAGGTCGTCCGGCTCCAGGGACACCCGGGGTGAGCGGAGCAGGGAGGGATCGTACTGGAACGGGCCGCGGGGAAGGGGGACGTACGGCTGTACCGGCGGGGACGCCTTGGCGGTGGACACCACCCGCCTCGCCGCCCGCCTCAGGGAGGCCATGTCCAGCTCGGTCAGGTCAGAGCTGGCACGCCGCCCCTCCACGCTTACGAACACTGCCGCGTAGCGGTGCCTCAGAGTATCGACCACGGTGACCTCGTTGTTGGAGAACCTCACCATGCACTGACCTCCCTCCCACACCGAGGCGGTGGCATCGGTCGCTCCCTCGGTGACGCACATCTCGGCGAGCCGCTGGGCCGCTTCCTCATGGTTCACGCCGATCCCCCCATCCAGATGTTCCTGAGCCTCATCCTCGGACCTCCGGTCCACACTGGGATTGCCTGCATAGGGTCCCCCTTCCCGCAGTGAGCGGAGGAGAACTCGACCTCTTTGCCCACGGCGTCGACCGCCGACCACAGGGCCGGAGTAGTGATCTCCAGGACGGGATTCCTCACCATCGGCCCCAGCTCCCCGTCCACGATCAGGTACGCCTCCAGGCCGACGTACCGCTGGTTGAACCTCCGGTCGTCGATGTTCCACTCCATGAAGTTGCGCATGTAGATCCCTCTCCGGACGTCCTCGAATATCTCCTCCTCGCCGTGGTCCCCGGCCTCCACGAAGGTGTTGGCCATCCTGACGATCGGTTCCCGGTCGAAGGAAACGGAGCGGGAGGAGCCGTTGCTCTCCGCCCCCATGGCCGCCGCCGTCTCGCGGTTGTGGAGAAGGGCCTCGATCCGTCCGTCCCGGATAAGGTACCGCCTGCTGGCCTTGACGCCCTCGTCATCGCTCATGTACCGCCCGAAGGATCGCTCCAGGGTGGGATCGTCCACCACGTTGACCAGGCCTGAGCCCACGGTCCTGCCGATGTCCTCCCGGCCCAGATAGGTCTCCCCGGCCTGGGCGGCCTCCCTGCCCAGCATGCGGTCCGCCTCCCCTGGATGTCCGGCGGACTCGTGGGCGATGATCCCCACCACCTCCGGCCCGAGGACCACGTCCAGGCTCCCTCCCTTGAAGCCGCTCCCGGTGGTGAGCACCTTGCCCAGGGCCCCGACCTCTTCCCTGACCTTCCTGACCAGGTCCCAGCGCTCCACGGCCTCCCATCCCCCGCTCTCCCCCAGGGAGATGCTCCGTTGCACCGACCCCTTGGAGGGAACGGCAGCGGTGAGGATCATGTGGACCTCGGCCCTCGGTATCACCGAGCGGAGATCGGCCCCGTCGGAGGTGATGATGTGCTTCTCCGTGGTGAAGGTGTCCAGGCTCAGGTACCTGCCGGGCAGCGCCACGCCGCCCCTGGAAGCGGCCTCGCCGGCCTCCCGGTCGACCTCCTGAAGCAGGCCTAGGCGGTCCTCCCGGTCGACGTTCTCCGGCCGGACCCGGGGGCGGACCTCGAACGTCCCCTTGGCCAGGTCCGCCTCCCCCAGGTGCACCGGCGCGGAGCGCAGGCGCGACGCGGCCCTGGCGGCCTTGACGGTGCGGACGGCCAGGTCCCTCAGGTCGCGACGGCCGATGAGGGAGGTGGCCCCGAAGCCCAGGCCCCCGTCCACTATCGCCCGCATCGAAACACCCCTGTCGGTCTCGATGGAGGTGACCTCGGGGGTCCCGTTCTTGACCAGGGTCGAATCGTGGGAGTCCTTCTGGAACCTTATCTCGGCGTACCCCGCTCCCTTGGAGAGAGCAAGGTCGACCATTTCCTTCAGCATCGTCGAGTCCATCATCACACCTGGACGTAAACCCAGCTCAATCTATTTCTTTGCTGGCCCGGACGATGGCCGCGGAGGTCGATAAGAGATAGATACTCGGTCGGCCAATAGCTAGAGCATGAAGATCGTCATCACCCTCCTCTCGTACGATCACGGGATCCTGCGCCAGGTCCTTGATGTCGTGTCGGACATGGCCGCCGAGGCCTCCTTCGACCGGTACCGGGACTTTCTGCCGGAGATGTCGGATTTCTTCCTGACGTTCATGGACCGTTACCACCACGGGAAGGAGGAGAGGTTCGTGTTCCCCCTGTCCGCAGGGGGAACGGAAGAGCTGAAGGCCATGATGCCCGACCTTTACGAGGACCACCGGGAGGCCAAGGCGTTCGCCCTGGCCATCGCCGACAACATCGCCGCCTGGGACACCGAGGCCCTGGCCAAGAACTGCATCGGGCTCGCCGCGCACATGAGGCATCACATCCGTGAGGAGGAAGAGGAGGTGTTCCCGGCGTTCGAGGGCCTGCTGGACGGAGATAAGGACCTCGAGACCTTCGAGATCTCCCAGACGTTCGTCAAGGAGAACTTCGGAGAGGACTTCCCCAGCAGAGCGGAGGACTTCGCCCGGCGGCTGCAGGACCGGGTCTGGGGGGAGGGCGTCATCAAGTATCAGTCGATAAAGAACTGACGGGGATCATCTGGCGAGCATCTGCCGCGGCCCCGGCGGGACCGGAACAGCAGCAACGCGGCCTCCACGGTGCTCAATGCCGCGAACTCCTCGTACGGCGGACGGCCGGCGAGATAACGTTCGTACATCTCCCTCTGATCGCTGAACCCGGAGACCGGGAGACCTCGACGCAGGTAAAACAGGGTCCGGAACTCATCGATGAAGCGGTTGAAAGCGTCGATATCCTTGTGCTCCCCCAGCCCGATCTCGTCCAGGGCGGGCCGGTCCAGATGATCGAGGCCGGCGGTAGCGTGCTTGATCGCGGTGCATCGGCAACTGCTCATGTCCTCGATGAACGATCCTTCCGGCAATAAGCACGGCGGTGCCGGAGGAGCATCGATCGAAGGAACAGGTCGATAGAGAAGAAATGGCGCCGAGGGAGAGATTTGAACTCCCGTGGCGGGGACCGCCAGTGGTTCGCTCGGAGATCTCGTTCTTTCGAGACCACCGCCTTACCGGGCTAGACTACCTCGGCCTTGAATATGGCAGAATCCTGACCACCTATAAGTCATTTCCCACCTCCTTGCACGAACGTGGGGCGTCGTGTTCGACCCACGCCTTCCACGTCAGGTTGATCGACTAGACCGGGCAAACGCTGAAATCCTAGCGCCGCCTGCGAGGAACGATGAGGATCACCGTGGTCAGGGACAAGAAGGAGGAGGAGGTCGATATGAACGACGGGGCGACGGCGATGGATGTTCTCGCCGCCCTCGACCTTCTGCCTGATGCCCACATCGTCCTGCGGGGGAGCGTGCCTATCCCCATCGACGGAGTTCTGGAGGTGGGCGACCGGATCCGCATCATCCGGGTCGCATCAGGCGGATGAGGCGATCTGACGGTCCACCTCTGGATATCCTTCAGGTTGTCCCAGGTGCTGTACACGTTCAGAAAGTTTTATAAATATCATTAGCCACTATCGGGGTCGAAACGACTTCCTTACATGACTGATTTCATGCTCACTATCATCATCACCGCTCACTGTAGAGCGAGAGGAATAGCAATAGCTCCAGGCGAGCCCATCATTCAACGGGGCAGAAGGCCTGGTAAAGGTTCAAGATAGGTCTGCGTGCCCTTTGGTCGTCAGGACGTCGTTCTCGAAAGATAAAAGGTGTAACCATGAACATCGATCCTAGCACTACCAAATACATGATCAAGGCCAGGCTTCAGGCCGATGGAATCGTTGAGAAGCCAGATGTCGTCGGCGCGATCTTCGGCCAGACCGAGGGCCTCCTGGGCGACGAGCTGGACCTCAGGGACCTCCAGAAGAGCGGCCGCATCGGTCGCATCGAGGTCGAGGTCAGTTCCAAGCAGGGGAAATCCGACGGGGAGGTCCTCATACCCTCCAGCCTGGACCAGGTGGAAACGGTCATTCTGGCGTCTGCCCTGGAGACCATCGACAGGGTCGGCCCGTGCAAGGCCAAGATCAACGTGCTGAGCATCGAGGACGTCCGCATCACCAAGAGGTCCAAGATCATCGAGCGCGCCAGGGAACTGCTCACCGAGCTGATAAAGCAGTCCAAGACCACCGGCATCGACCTCACCGAGAGCGTCCGCCAGAGCGTCCAGACCGAGGAGATCATCAACTATGGCAAGGAGCGCCTGCCGGCCGGGCCCAATGTCCAGGACAGCGACGCCATCATCGTGGTGGAAGGTCGTTCCGACGTCCTTAACCTGCTGAAGTCGGGGATCAAGAACGCCATCGCGGTCGAGGGGACCAACGTTCCCAAGACGGTCATGGACCTCAGCAAGGAGAGGGTTATCACCGCCTTCGTCGACGGGGACAGGGGCGGGGAGCTGATCCTCCGCGAGCTGTTCCAGGTGGCCGAGGTCGACTTCGTGGCCCGTGCCCCCCGGGGCATGGAGGTCGAGGAGCTGACCCAGAAGCAGATCATGAAGTGCCTCCGCAACAAGATCCCCGGGGAGCAGTTCATGGAGATGTACGGCATGACCTCGGAGAACGGCAAGGCCGCCGCCGAGAACCGCGAGGAGAGGGGCCCCCGGGAGCAGGTCAGGGAGCCGAGGGAACAGGCGAGGGAGCAGCCCAGGGAACAGGCGAGGGAGCAGCCCAGGGAACAGGCGAGGGAGCGCGAGGAGGCCGCCGAGGCCCGGGAACGGCCTCAGGAGAGACCCCCGGAGAGGGACCAGCGCCCGCACCGTGAGCCCCGTGACCGCCGTGGCCGCGAGCCGCGCGAGATCCGGGAGCCCCGCGAGCCGATCAAGGAGCTTCCCGCCGCGGAGCCGGTGAGCGAGCTGCCGGAGAAGGCCGTGGCGGCCTATGAGCCGGAGCCTGCGGAGCCCGAGCCGACCAAGAAGCTCTCGGAGGCCCAGGCGCTCTATAAGACCATCATCAACGAGCTCTCGGCCACCTCCAAGGCCAAGATACTGGACGCCTCCGGCGAGGTCATGAAGGAGGTCCCGGTCAGGGACCTGGTCAACACCCTCAAGACCAGCGCCAAGGGAGTGAACGCCGTGGTGTTCGACGGCATAGTCACCCAGAGGATACTGGATATCGCCGCGGACAACAAGATCGCCACCATCGTGGGCACCAAGATGGGCAACATCGCCAAGCAGCCCGCCGCGGTGGAGATCTGGACCAAGGAAGATCTGAACGAATGAGCGAGAAGGTGGACCTGCGGAAGGAAACGGACCTCCGGTCCGTCAACACCACCGCGGACATCCTGATCCCCAATGATCCGCTCGCCCGGGTCATCGGTCAGGACGAAGCGGTGGAACTAGCGCGGATAGCTGCACGGCAGAGAAGGAACCTGCTGCTCGTCGGCCCCCCGGGAACGGGGAAGTCGATGATCGCCCAGGCCCTCGCCCTCCACCTTCCCCAGCCCCGCGAGGAGGTCCGCGTGGTCCACAACCCGGAGAACCCCGAGCGCCCCCTGGTGGAAGTGAAGGGGGAGGCCGAGGTCCGCAGGGAGAGGGAAACCAGGGGATCGGCCGAGGGCGATCTCATCGACCCCCAGTCCGCGCCGCCGAACGTGGCCGAGCGTTTAGGCTACCGCTGCCGCAACTGCGGCGGTTTTTCTTCCCCCTCCGAGCGTACCTGTCCCCTGTGCGAGAAGCCCAAGTCGGACACCGGCATGCAACCCAACAATCCCTTCGGGGACCTGCTGGGCAATCTCATGGAGTCCATGGCCAGCGCCGCCCCGGGGCTGAACGCGGGGAAGGAGAAGGTGACCACCACCCGCAAGCGGCTGGACAAGGAGGAGGTGGTGGTGTTCGAGCGCGCCGGGGACAAGATCAGGGTCCTGGACCAGGACGCCCTGGAGAGGAGGAGGGAGTTCGAGAGGCAGCGGCCGAAGAAGGTCATCGTGCCCCTGGAGCGCAACCCCTTCGTCCTGGCCACCGGCGCGTCGGAGACGGAGCTTCTCGGCGATGTCCGCCACGACCCCTTCGGTGGGCACTCCCAGCTCGGCACCCAGCCGTACGAGAGGGTCATCCCTGGATCGATCCATGAGGCCCACGAGGGAGTCCTTTTCCTCGACGAGATCTCCCACCTCGGTCCCATGCAGCGGTTCATCCTCACGGCGATGCAGGAGAAGCGCGCGCCCATCTCTGGGCGCAACCCCCAGTCGGCGGGAGCCTCGGTCCGGGTGGACGCCGTGCCCGCGAACTTCATATTGGTAGCGGCATGCAACATCCAGGACCTGGAGCAGGTCCTGTCCCCCCTGCGGTCCCGCATCAACGGTGACGGCTACGAGGTGCTGGTAGAGACGTTCATGCCTGACGATGACCTGAACCGGGCCAGGCTGGCGCAGTTCGTGGCCCAGGAAATAGCCACCGACGGCCGGATCCCCCATGCCTCCCACGCGGCCATTGAGGCCATCATCAAGGAGGCCAGGACCCGGGCCAGGATAATGGACGGCAAGGAGAACGCGCTGACCCTCAGACTGCGCGAGCTGGGCGGACTGATCCGCTCCTCCGGAGACCTGGCGGTCGCGTCCGGGGACAGGATCATCGAGGCGCACCATGTCGCGGCGGCGCTCAAGAGGAGCCGGACGGCCGAGGAGCAGATCAGGGACCGCTACGGCACCTACATGAAGGGCCTGGGGACGGACATCTCATCGGCCCAGAAGGAGAAATCCCCGTACTATTTCTGGAACGAGCACATGCGGGACGATCAGGCCTACCACTAGATGTACAGCTGCATCTGGTAGGCGTCCTCGCCGTCGTTGTAGTAGTTCTTGATGACATCCACGGGCTGGAGGTTGAAACGCCGGTAGAACCCCATGGCCGCGGCGTTGCCCTTCCTCACCTCGAGGGTCAGGATCCTCGCCCCCTTCCTGCGGCTCGCCTCCAGGTACCGCTCCATGAGCATGGTGCCGATGCCCATGCGGCGCACTTCCGGCGACACCGCCAGCATGAGCACCCGGGAGTGGATCGAGGAGGTCATCACTCCGAGCAGGAAAGCCTTTACCCCCCAGGTGCCCTCGGCGACCATGAAGCCCTCCGGCCAGGAGGTGGAGATCGTGGTGAACATGTCCGGGTCGTACCTCTCACTGAGGGTCGTACAGGCCAGGTCGTACACCGATGGCAGATCGCTGATGCTGAAACCTCTGACGTGCACCATCACATCAATGCTTATTCCGGTCAATAATCCTTTTCCAAACCGTGACGATGGCCGCGAACAGGATCGGAAGGGACAGCAGGGGCGCGGTCCACTCGAACCCTGGCGATCCTCGAGGTATCACCTCCACCCAGCACATCGCCGTTGCTGAATTGTTGCCCCGGTCGCGGACGGTGAGCAGGATGCTGTTGTTCCCTACCGGCAGGCGAACGGTCCAGGAAAGGGAGGTGTTGTCGGCGATCCCATCCTCGTCGATATCCCACTCGACCGTGAAGGGCGGGGCGTTGTCGCTCGAGCCGCCGGCGTCCAGCAGGACCGGTTCACCCTCCTGGACCCGGAGATAGGTCCACGGCAGCCTGGCCTGCGGGGGAACGGGGTCCTCGGACCAGTCTTCCCAGAACAGGGCGCTGAAGTAAGCGGACACCTGGTCAGAAACGACCGCTGCCCCGACCTCCCGGTTCTGATACAGCGCCCCGTCCCCCCAGTTGATGGACGATATCACCGTGCGGTCGTCCACCACCAGGCCCTTGTTGTGCATCACCGACAGGCCGTGATGGGGCGAGATCATCCTCGCCTCCAGGTCCAGGCCGTCGGCCCGGGCATTGCGGTTGAGGCCGTCGATCACCATGCCGTTGTCCTTCCCTCCCCAGGAGGAGTCCAGGAGCACGCGTACGGTCACACCTCGTTCGGCGGCGGAGATCAGGGAGCCGAGCAGGCTCGGTTCGGACAGCCAGTCACCGTCCACCGACATCTGCTGGACCAGGACCGTGTCCCTGGCGCGGTCGATGAGGTCCTTGAGCGAAACGGCGGAGTGGTCCGGCGACAGCAAGGTCGACACCTCGCATCGATACCGCGCGACCTCCCCGCCCGCGGGTGTGGCCCCGATGGGGTCCATCACCCTCCCCTCGGCCTTCGGCCGCCTGACGTCCAGCGGGCCCCCGAAGTCGTTATCGAAGACATTACCGAAGTACTGCCCGGCCTCCATGCTGTCGAGGGTGACCCCCCAGCCCCGATTGGAGCTGAGGCCTCCTCCCCAGTTCTCGGACATGATGGTGACCCTCCTCCCGTCGACCACCATGTACTTGGAATGGAGGTAGTCGTACCGCTTGTAAGAATCGTTGGAGCACAGTTCCCGAACGTCGACCCCGCTGAACCTCATGGTGGCGATGGCGTCCTTGGAACGCTCGGACATCCCGCCCACCGGCTGGCCCTCCACCAGAACACTGACCTCGATCCCTCTCCGGGCACACTTTGCCAGCTGCTCGGCGACCTCTGGATCGGAGATCTCGTAGACCGAGCAGCGCACCGTGAGGGTCGCCAACGTCAGTTCCCTGACGATGCGGGCGGCGGCGTTCTCCGGGGCGGAGAAGGGTTCGACCACCGCCTGGAAGCTTAGCGCCGCGAACTTGGAGCGGCCAGGTGGCTCAATGGACCAGTCCGCCGAGGTGTCGGTGTCCGCGCCGCCGCGAACGGCCGCGTGGCCCTTGGTGACACTGGCGGTCGGCCCGCCGCTCCACCCCGGGCCGCTGTAGGTCGATGCCCCGTAGGCGAGCGCGTCCACGACCGTTCCGTCGGGGGAGCACAGCAGGACCTCGTCGCCGCCGTCGGCCAGTTGATATCTGCCGCTCCATGAGAGGGCGGCGTTACCTCTCTCCATGAACGCCACCTCCGGCCGGACCGCCGCGAAGGAGGTGGCGTTGGTGACAAAAGCGATGTGTCCGCCCCGGGCCACGGTGACGTTGGCCTGCACGGTCAGGGTCCCCTCCCCATCGGTCAGGCTCCAGCCCAGTAGGGAGGACTCGCTCCCCTGGTTGGTCAGAAGGACGTATTCTCCGGGACGCCCGGGACATACCTCGGACAGCAGGAACGACCCTCCGCCGATGTAGGATATCGCTTCGTACCCCATGTCCGCTCCCAGAGGTGATGAGGGGCCCGGCTGGGCGGTGGGGAGAACTAGCACCAGCAGGACCAGGATGTACAGGCCCCTCATCGGGTCTAGCAGGATCGGAGGGTGGTATAACGGGTCCGACTACCCTTAATAAAACAGGCTTAGAGGTACTGCACGAGATCCTGCAGCACCTTACGGGGGTCCTTGGCCTTGACCACTCCGGAGGCGAGGAGCACGCCCGAGGCGCCCAGCTCCACCGCCTTCTTGACGTCCCGCCCGTTCTTTATGCCAGCACCGCACAGCACCTCGATGCCCTCGTCGATGCGGCGGACCGCGGTCACGGCATCGCTCACGATCTCCGGCCGGGCGTCGGTGACCGACACGTCCCCGCCGATGAGCTCGGGCGGTTCCACGGCGATCATGTCCGGGCCAAGGGAGGCGGCCGCGGCGGAGGTGGCCTCGGTATCCGTGCACACCACGGTGGCGAGCCCGGCCTCGCGGCAGGACCGGACGGCCATGGCCAGATCGGCCAGGACCATCCGCCGCTCGGAGTGGTTGAGCAGCGAGCCGGCCGCTCCGGCGGCCTTGACCAGCTCGGCGGTGGTATAGCCGGTGGCCGCGCCCGGCACCCTGGCGTCAACGTGCTGCGCCAGGACCGGAACGGTCACCGCCCTGGCCACCGTCGATAGTTCGGTCGTCGGGGGGCACACCCCTATGGTGACCCCCGTGTCGTCAGCTACTTCCTGGCAGGCCTCGGCGAGAGCGACCGCGCGGTTACCCTCGACCTCGGCATAGGCCTTGAAGTTGACGATGACGACCGGTGTTCTGAACCTACTCAAGCTTCTCCATCCGTTCCTTCAGCTTGTTGAGCACGGACGGGCGGGTGGTGTACTCCATCTCCTCGGGACCGAGCACCGCGGGCATGAACGGCCCGTGCCGGCGCATGTAGATGGACGCCTTGACCGCTCCCCTCCTGGCCTCGTCCCAGCAGCTTCCCTCGAAGTAATCGAGGGGAGTGTGCTGTCCCGGACCGTGGCTGGGGTCCTCAAGACCCTGGAACACGCCGTTGCTCACGTGCAGGCCGACCGCGCAGATGCGGGGCGGGCCGTCGAAGAACACCGGGTCGGAATCGGCCACCGAGCAGGGGTACCATCCACCATAGTGGGAGCCCCTCATCCACCCGGACACCAAGGCCGGGAACATGTATGGCTGGAGGATCTCCCCGACCGCGGGGAGGCCGCTCTGAGCCCTGCAGACGCATACCGGATCGTCCTTGCCCACGTACTTGCCGGCGGAGATGTTCAGCTTCTCCGTGGACACTACCGCGCCCAGGCCGATGTCCACGCTCTTGGACCATATCTTCTTGATGGCATACCTGGTGGTGTCGCCCAGAAGAGTGAGCATGTCATATGTCTCGTCAGGAGTGGACATGATCACCTTCTTGGAGTCGCACACGTCCACGATCTCGAACTTGAAACCCTCGTGGGCCCGGGGGTCGATGACCAGGCCGGTGGTGGTGAACGGGTCCATGTACGTCCTGCATAGAGGAAGGGAATAGGCCGAAGGCTCGGTCTTGTCGGCCATGAGGAACACGATGGGCTCGGCGCCCCGCTCCTTGAACTCCATCTCTGCGGCGCCCGGACCGGCCCCCCGGACATTGCCCGAGAAGGCGTCGGTCAGGAGGTCCTGGCCGGCGGCATAGAGCTTCATCCTCTTGGCTTCCTTGGTGGCGTCCATGAACGCCTCCCAGCATAGACCGTGGATGTCCCGGTTGTTCTCCCCGCGGGTGTGGGTGAGGAACAGGTTGATATCATCCCCCACCCTGGTGACATAGAAGTCGTCGATGGTGCCTGCCTTCAGACCGTCGGCAAGCCGCTCTTCCGCCTTCTTCATCATCAATGGGTGAGGCCGCGCGTGGCCCCCGACCGATCCCACATCGGCCTTAATGACTGAAACAGTAACCCTGTCTGACATTTACTTTCCCCTTAGTATGCCTCGAAATAATGCTTTCCGTATAAATAGATGTTAGGGGCTGAAAACCGCCTGAACGTAACATGGCCCATGGCGGTCGAGCCCGATGGCGTCACTTGCTGACGATGATGACGGTGACCGGACAGGCGTCCGCTCCCTTGCTGGCGCAGTCGAACAATTCGTCCGGAACGTTCCCTTCCGCTGAGCTGCCTGCACGGTACTGCTCCACGATCTCGGACGTCCCGTCCTCCCCTTCCTTATATACCTCGGGGCACTCGTCGTTGTAGCACCGGCCACATTGGATGCAGCCTTCCTGGTCGATCTCCACCTTGACCGTCATGTTCGTTCAGATTCCAGTCTGCTCGATATTAAGTTTTGGTCCCCCGCGAGGGGCCCCCTGCCATCCGCCCTATATGAATCACCCCTCCTGAGCGAGCGCCGCCTATCGAGCGTGGCCGGTCCGGGTCGGAAGATGCCCGCCATTCAACTTGTGCTAGTCGATGGTCCCTGCGGGGCCGGCAATCATCACATTTATAGTGCGGGGGGCCATCCACGGCCCGGTGTTCGATTGAGCGAGACAGCGCTGCGCAACTCCAGGACCCTGTCCTCCGCCGATGCGGAGAGGGAGGTCGTGGTAAAGGGCTGGGCCCAGGAGATCAGGAACCTGGGCGGGATATCGTTCCTTATCATCAGGGACCGCCACGGGACCGTCCAGGTCACCGCGCCGAAGAAGAAGATCGCTCCCGAGGTCATGGCCTCGCTTACCTCCCTGGCCCGCGAATCGGTGGTCAAGGTCACTGGCACTGCCAAGGCGGCGAACCAGGCCAAGGGGGGCGTGGAGATCATCCCCTCGAGCATCGAGGTCCTCAGCGCCGCCGGCTCCCCGCTCCCCATGGGGGTCGTGGACAAGGTGAACGTGGAGGCGGACACCCGTTTCGACCACCGGTTCATGGACCTGAGGAAGCCAGAGACCCGGGCGGTCTTCGAGATCAAGTCCCTCACCCTGAACCTCATCGACCAGTTCCTGGTGGACGAGGGGTTCGTGGAGGTGTTCACCCCCAAGATCGTAGCCTCCGGGGCGGAGGGAGGGGCGACCCTGTTCCAGCTGAAGTACTTTGACCAGATGGCCTACCTGGCCCAGTCCCCCCAGCTGTACAAGCAGATGCTCATGGCCACCGGCCTGGACCGGGTCTTCGAGATAGGGCCGGCGTTCCGGGCGGAACCGTCGGACACTGTCAGACACGTTTCCGAGTTCATATCCTTCGACGGGGAGATGGCCTTCATCGAGTCCATGGCCGACGTCCTGGACGTCATCGAGCGGTGCACCCAGACGGTGATAAAGGGCGTGGTGGAGAGGGCCGGACCCCAGCTGGAGGTCCTCAACGCTGAGGTCACGGTGCCCAAGGCCCCCTACCCGGTGATCGAGTACAAGGACGCGGTGGACATCGTGCAGGGCACGGGCATGAGCATCGCCCTCGGCGATGACCTGGGCACCGAGGGGGAGAAGGCCCTTGGCGCGGTCATGAAGGAGAAAGGCCACGACATGTACTGGATCGTCGAGTACCCCGAGGAGGCCAAACCGTTCTACATCATGGAGAAGGACGGGACCCCGTATTCGTACTCCTTCGACCTCGACTACAAGGGACAGGAGATCTCCTCTGGCGGGCAGAGGGAGCACCGCTTCGACCACCTGGTGCGGAGGATGCAAAAGAAGGGGCTGGACCCCGAGGCCTTCCGCTTCTATCTCGACGCCTTCGAGTTCGGCATGCCTCCCCACGGCGGGTGGGGCCTGGGAGTGGAGAGGCTGGTACAGAAGATGCTGGACCTGCCGAACATCCGGGAGACCATCCTCTTTCCCCGGGACCGCGTCCGCCTGGTACCCTGAACGGCTCGCGAAGCTCCCGGGCCGGTCCTCCGGGCAACAAGGTCATTACCTCCCTCGCTCCATATCGTCACCGAGGTTTCACAATGGCCATTCCGGAATCCATCAGGAAGGAGCATGCCCACCTGCATGAGGTATTGGACAAAGCTACCAAGGAGAAGGGCGGGGTGGGGGAGGCCGCCAGGGCGGTCAGGGAAGTCCTCCACCCACACTTCCTCCGGGAGGAGGAGTTCGCCCTCCCTCCGCTGGGAATGCTGAGCCTCTCTGGAAGCGGGCCGGTAGGGGATGTCGACGGGATCATCGCCATGACCGAGCGCCTCGGCCAGGAGATGCCCCGGATGCTCGAGGAGCACGCCCAGATCGTTAGATCTCTGGAGGTCCTGGCGGCGAGGGCGAAGGAGGCGGGGAAGAGCGAGTACGTTGACTTCGCCCACGACCTCATCCATCATGCCAAGATGGAGGAGGAGGTCATGTACCCGACCTCGCTGCTGATCGGAGCGTACCTCCGGATGTGGAAGGCCCAGAAAAAGCCCTAGTCGCGGGGATCGTCGCAGGGAGGTTCTTCGAGCGCCGGGGGCTCGGCCTTCTTCCGTCCCTTCCTGACCTTCTCCGCCTGGTTGACATACCGGTTCACCACGATGTACGCTCCGGACCTGCGGTCGTCGCAGTAATCCTTGCTTACGAACATGTTCACGACCTGGCAGTCGTCCACGAACAGGATGCCGGTCAACGCGTCGTTGATCGCCCGGACCAGCTTGTCGATGTCCGGCTTGACCGTGGGATGTATGCGTTTGTGCTCCGGTACCGAGGGAGGCCGGGAGAGGATGAAGTCCACGCTGATGGTGTATGCCGAGCAGTTGTCGCATCTCCAGTCCCGTCCCTCCAGGGCTCTCTGGGCCTCAGTAGCGACCCGGTTCCTCCAGGCCTGCAGGCCCTTCTTGTTCTGGTGGGTGGTGACCGTCCGGTCCAGGCTCTTGATGTAGTAGGCCCTGGTGCTGCCCTCGGGCGTGGGTTCTCCCAGCACCACGAACGACAAGGTCTCCGCCGGGGACTCGTTGGCTCTCATTCGAACACCATCATACTACCTGGACCTCTGACATCTCGTTGCGATGTAACTGCGGCACTATTTAGTCCGATTGGTGACCTTACCGATAGTGCCCGACCCATCCAGGCAGGGGAAGGAACCGCCCACCATAATAGTTGTGTCCCCATAATATCGGAAAGGGTGAAATATGGCAGCCGGACTATGGGCTGTCAACCAGGGGAGCGAAGAGGGATATGGTCGCCACGGTCGAGGCATCAGACAATAAACGGACCACCTTCAGCTCGTGGGGGAATCGGCAGCGGATCGTGGCCATCCTTCTCGTCGGAGCGCTGCTATATGGATCGTTCATTGCCGTCGATGGACTGGTGCTAAGGCACTGGCTGGACGCTTCCTTCGGCATGACCCCAGACCTCCATATCTACCAAGAGAGGACCAGCCTGATCCTCAACGGGGGGATCATCTACCGGGACCTGGACATCGAGTCTCCGCCCCTCATTAACTACGTGCTGCTGCCGGCGCAGATGATCGGCGGGGAGTGGTGGGCGTACGAGGCGTACTTCTCCTTCTTTAGCATCATGACCGCGCTGTCGATGTATCTGGTCATGCGCCGGTGGGACGGATACCGTGCCACCCTGGTCGCGCTGCTGGTCCTTGTATGCCCGTTCGCCCTGCAGGACGCCACCTGGGGCATCCAGGACGAGCCCATGGTGGCCTTCTTCTACATCCTGCCGGTGCTGCTCATGTTGAGCGGAAGGAGGGGGGCATCGGCAGCGGCCGCGGCCCTCGGCTTCTGGATCAAGTTCCTGCCGATCATCGTGTACCCTGTCACCCTGGTGAAGCTTGGAGAGAGGAGGGAGGTGGTCAAGAACATCGGCATCGCCGTCCTCACATCCGTCCTCATCGCTCTCCCCTTCCTGCTGTTATGCCCCATCGAGTTCCTCGGATTCCCTTCATACTATCTGTTGGGGAGGAGCGGGGAGGGCAGCGCGGGGATGTCCGTCATCAACCTCCTCGGCCAGGGAGGGCTTCACATCCCCGGAACGGTGGGCGCGGGCCTGACCGTGGGCGTGCTGATCATCTCCTACTACCTGGTGTACCGCTGGAAACTGGACATCTGGCGGGGGGCCATGCTCACCACGGTGATGTTCCTCAGCATATACCCGATGATCAGGCTGGGCTACTTCATCTTCCCCTTCGCGTTCTTCTCGGTCTGGGCGGTCAAGGACCGCGGCATCCTCCTACGCCTGGTGCCCATGTACCTCGCCCTGCTGTTCGGCCAGGGGCTGGAGGCCTCGGGGCTGGGGCTCGACCCCTCGTACTCGTGGGTGGTCGGGATCGCCTTAGTAGCGGCGGGGACGATCATCATGCTGGACATCACCAGGCTGTGCCTGCAGCGGAAGAGCTTCCTCGACCGGGAACGGCGAGAGGGGCCCGCGTCAGTCTAGAAGGTCTCATCATCTCCGGTGGATCTGCTGACCCTCTTATCATCATCCAGGGCCCCTCCCGGGACCGGGACGGCTGTGGTGCTATATCTCGATGACGGGAAGGTTGAACTACTCCGGGTACCCAGATATGTTCGATGCCCAGCGCCGTCGTTCTCATGAACTGTGAGGTAGGAAGTGAAACGGACATCGTTAACAGCGTGTGCGCGGTCGAGGGAGTGGAGAAGGCCTACCTTGTCTATGGAGTGTACGACGTGGTGGCCATCATCACCTCGTCCACGATGGAGGGTCTGGAAGGGACGCTCATGACCAAGGTGAGGACCCTGCCCGGGGTCAAGGGCACCATGACCCTCATGATCAGCCGGGAATGCAAGGTGGATTGAGCTCACGGGGATGTAATATATTCTACGAGTCGCATTAGGGTGGCGTGTTCGGGAGACGGTCGAAAAGGAATGAAGGGGACGAGGCCGCCCGTTCGCCCGGCCATGAGAATGCCATTTCCGAATATGGATACATCAGGATCGCCGGGGCGGCCGTCGGCCTGGTATCGCTGCTGCTGCCGTGGGGCAGCATCATCCAGAGAGATGACACCTTCGCGACCGTATCCACCACAGCCGTGGGCATGTGGGACCTGTTGACCTCACCCGACCTGGTGATCGCCGCATCCTCCTTCTTCTTCATCGCGGCCACGATGCTCGCGTTCATCGATGCCCGGGCGGTGATCGGCCAGATCGCGGCCTTCGCCGCTCTCTTCCTCACCATCCCCGGCCTCCTGGCCGGAAAGGTCGCCGCGATGCCCCCGCTCCCGCCCGGGTGGACCGTCACCACCACCAGTTCCATGGGACTCTACGTCGGACTGCTCTCGATCGTGCTAGTGCTGATCACCTTTCTACCGGAAAGGAGGAAGGTGCGTCGCGAGGAGATGGGGGGGCTTCTGGGTTCGGAGGGCCTGAGGCCGGAAGAGAACGCGTACAACCGCGGCATATTCAGCGGACGCAGGCTTCGCTGACCGCTCTGTATAAATAGCGAATTTCGCTTCGATGAGGCATGGACGGCCTGACCGATCCGGCCATCTTCCTCGGCCTGGTGGCGTTCATCTCATTGTCGGGAGCGCTGATGCCCGGCCCCATCTTCGCCACCACGGTGGCCAAGGGATACCAGGACAGGAACGCCGGGCTGAAGATCACCGCCGGCCACGCGGTTATCGAGATACCTCTGATCGTCGCGATCTTCCTGGGCCTCGAGACCGTTCTCCAGGATCAGACGGTGCTCGCGACCATCGGACTGGTGGGCGGGGCCTTCCTGCTGTACATGGGCATTTCGATGGTCCGGGTCAGGATTGAGGACGGCCAGGTGCAGGGCTCCCGGCTCCGGCCGCTCACCGCGGGGGTCGTGCTCACCGCCGCCAACCCTTACTTCCTACTGTGGTGGGCCACCGTCGGAGCGTCGCTGATCGGCCTCGCCGCCGGTTACGGACTCCTGATGCTGCCCCTGTTCGCCGCCGTGCACCTGGCCTGCGACCTGGGGTGGCTGCAGTTCGTGTCCATGTCGGTGAACCGCTCCCGACGGTTCTTCACCGGGCGCCGGTACCGCGTCCTGTTCACCGCCTGCGGCCTGTTCCTCGTCGTTTTCGCGCTATACTTCATCGCCAGCTCATTTCAGTCCTTCCTGTAGGACCGGAGGCAGGATCTCCCGGACCTTGACCATGAGCAACCGCCTGGCCTCCTCGGGCTCCTTGTTCGGCAGGAGGCCGATGTTCGTCCGGATGATGAGTTCGCTCTCCGTCGTGCTGACATCCATGTCCGAGAGCTTCACCGTGAACGGCAGGTCCTCGGAAAGAGGGATCTCCTCCGGCATCTTCCCCGGCAGGCGGTCCGATACTATGCTCTTCCCTATGGTCTCCACGATCTTCTCGATGGTTTCGTCAGGCAGGGGCCAGGGGAGATCGATCTCCAGGTCCAGATCGGCGACCTTCCAGACCAGGTCCGGTCCCACGCCCTTTTCTATGGTGACCTCCGCCCGGTCGACCTTGATATCCTGGTCGAAGTCCCACTTGCCCACCGAGACCTCCTCGGTATTGGGGGGAGCACGCTTGGAGGGGGGGCGGAAGAGGGAGCGGATGCGGCTGAGGATCCCCTCCTTGTTCATGTCCATCTCCAGCCCGGCGTCGGCCTTCACATGGGCCGGGAGGTCGCTGAGCACGATCTTGCCCCCTTCCAGGAAGGTGACGTTGGGCTTCCCGGTGGTGGCGGAGAAATTATACTCGACACGGGACGAGCTCTTCAGGGCCCTCCGGCCCAGCCCCCGGCGCCCCAGGGTGGTGAGGGTCTCCGCCGAGGCGATGAACAGATCGGCGACCAACCTGTGATCGGGAACGTCGAAGGAGCCGCCTCCTTTGATATCCCCCATCCCCTCCAGGACCATGGTGATAAGCCTCTCGGTCATTGGCTCGGATATCACCAGGACCGCGTCCCTCCCCTCCGGGGAGGGCAGGGGCATGGGGGGTATGTCGTCCCCGCTCCCCAATCCGATCAGGGCGACCACGCCCTGAGGGACCACAGTGATGTCATTTATCGTAACCTCCACCGGGGGAGCCCCTTCCATCAGGCCGGACAGTGGGAGATCCAGCGTGGGGAGGTCTATATAGATGCGGCCATCCGGACCGCTGCGGCCCTGGAAAACGGCCCCCCTCACGAACGGGCCGATAAGGGCCAGCACCTCCTTCGGAAGGGAACAGCCCTCCCCGATGCGCATGTCCTCGAAGATCAGGTTTCCGACCTCGGCCCACAGTTGGCCGTCAGCGACCCCCAGGCCCAGACCGGCCACCGCCTCCAGCCGGAACCTCTTACCCAGCCCCCAGGGTATGGAGATCGATCCTTCCACCGGAGCGCGGACCAGCAACATGCCTTGTTCATCCGTTTCCACCGACGGGGGGGAGCTGAGCCTGAACCGGTAACAGATATGCATCAGGCTGGACCTTCCCAATTGGCCCTCCACCTCTGGCAGGACGGCCGATCCGTAAAGGTCCTTAACGATCCGGTTTATGGCCTCGGCGGAGATGAACACGGGTACTGTCATACCGTTAATAACAATCAATCAGCGCTTATTTAATGGCGGGTCAGGGATGTTAGGCCTGGCGTGACCAAGGCGCTATCGGCAGTTCGAAAGAGAGGAACGCCCTGGGACGAGAGGGAGGCGGTCAGTCGCCGCGGCCGATGTCCATCATCCGCTGCAGGGGTTTCCTTGCCCTCTCCATGAGTTCGGGACCCAGGGCGACCTCCGGGGACATTGATTCCAGGGCGGCCAGAACGTTATCGAGGGTGATCAGCTTCATGGTCGGGCAGAGCGCTCCGGGAACGGCGTAAAAGTTCTTCCCAGGGTTCTCCTTCCTGAGCCGATACAGCATCTCCTGCTCGGTGCCGATGATGAAATCCTTCTTGGGGGACTCCCGGACATAGTTCATCATCCCCTCGGTGGACCTGACCGCGTCGGCGGTGTCGATGACATCCGGCCTGCACTCAGGGTGGACCACCACGGCGGCACCGGGATGCTCATCCTTCAGCTTGTTCAACTTCTCCACGGTTATGGACTCGTGGGTCGGGCAGAAACCGGGCCAGGGTATGATGTCCTTGTCCGTGGAGCGCTGAACGAAGGATGCCAGGTTCTCGTCGGGGATGAATATGACCAGATCGGACTCCAGGCTGTTGACGACCTTGACGGCGTTCGAGGAGGTGCAGCACACGTCCGCCTCCGCCTTGCACTCCGCCGAGGTGTTGACGTACGCGACCACGTCGGCACGGGGGAAGTCCTTCTTGAGCATGCGGACCCCCGCGGGGTCGCACATGGCCGCCATCGGGCACTTGGCCTTGGGCTCGGGGTGGAGCACGGTCTTCGACGGATTGAGGATCTTGGCGCTTTCGGCCATGAAGTCGACGCCGCAGAAAACGATCACGTCGGCAGTGGTCTTGGCCGCCGCCATGGCCAGCCCCAGGGAGTCGCCGACGAAATCGGCGATGTCCTGTATCTCGGGGACTTGGTAATTGTGCGCAAGGATGACGGCGTTCCGCTCCTTCTTAAGTTCCATCAGCCGGTCCTGGGGCCGCATTAGGGTTCGTGATAATGGGAATGATATAAATAATTGATTCAGAGAGAAGGCCTTAAGGCCAGCGGTGAAGCGTGCTCATGAGCCTCCAGGGAGGGGCTCGCCGGCCGGATGCCATTCCCATACCCCGATGAACGGGGCGGGCGTCCGTCGTGCCCGTCCTGCCCTCTCCAGCACATTTATTATGTCCCCACCCATGTCAATAGAACCGTCGGCACATGAGCGTGACTCGAGAGGAGAAGGCCACTGGCTACTTCCGGTGCACGGACCGCGAGAGGGCGGTGTTCGAGGCGGGGATCAAGCTGGCGGCGGTGTACCATCAGTTCATAGGCACCCCGGTGAGCGCATCCAACGTGGAGAGCTTAGAGCGGGCGATAGAGGAAGGGGTCAAGGTACAGCCGTTCGTCCGTTCGGTCAGGGTCCATATCCAGAGGGACCGCCTCAAGCGGAAGAGGAACGAGTACGACTACCAGTCCCTGACGGGTGAGATGCTGGACATGAAGGTCACCATCCGAATCGGCAAGGTGGAGGCGGTGGGCGAGATGCGTTACATCGAGGACATCCATTACCCGCTGATGTACATCAGCTCGATCGAGGAGATCGGAGACTGACCCATCGATGATCTGGGTTCGGTCAAGGCCTTCGACCCTTCCCGCCCCTCGGTTCAGTGCTGGCGATGGTTGTATTGGTCCGGTAGAATAATCCTCTAGAAAACCATATTAATGAAGGATGCCCATTCGGGGTGGCATCGTTTCAATATTAGGGGATTTGCTCGCCTCATGTCCGGTGACAAAATGAACACCACTATCAAGATCGGTATCACGGGTCTGCCTGGCGCGGGCAAGACCCATGCTTTGCTCAAGGTCATAGAGATGCTGGAGGCCGAGGGGGTGGCCGTAGGGGGTATGGTCACCGAGCCCATCATCGAGGACAACAAGCGGACCGGCTTCGCCATCATCGACTGGGCGAGCAAGGAGAAGGGAGTGTTCGCGCATGTGAACATCCACTCGAAGTTCTCAGTAGGGAAGTTCGGGGTGGACCTGGACGTTCTGGAAGAGGTAGGGGTCAAAGCTTTGATGAAGGCATGCGAGGACGCCGACGTCATCGTCATCGACGAGGTAGGCCGCATGGAAGTAGAGTCCCCGACCTTCATCGACACTGTAAAATACGCTCTGGACATCGAAAAACCCCTTCTGCTGACACTTCACAAGAAATCCCGCAATCCTCTTCTGCAGGACATCCGGCGGCGGGACGACGTGCGCATTCTCGAGGTCACGCCGATCAACCGGAACCTTCTTCCCTACAAGATCATGAAGCTCATGAAGGGCGAGCTTCTGTGACCGTACCTGACAATTCCGAGCTCGTGATGGAAGGTGCCACCGAGCTCTTCGTTCCCGCGCTGCACTCGGTGAAGGGACCTGGCAAGCGCACCGGGGCCGTTTTCTTCAACGACCAGATGGCCTTCAATCGCGATGTCACGGTCATGCTGCTGAAGGCCTATCCGCGAGCGAGGACTGCACTCGATGCCATGGCCAGCACCGGCACCAGGGCGGTGCGGGTCGCTAACGAGGCCAGGCCGGACATGACCATCGTGGCCAACGATCGCGATCCCCGGGCCTGCGACTACATCCGGGCGAACGCGGAGCACGCCCGCGCCGATAAGGTGGAGGTGAGCAATGACGATCTCCGGTGCGTTCTGGCCAGGAAGGTCTTTGATTACGTGGACATCGATCCGTTCGGCAGTCCGGTGCACTTCATCCCCTCCGCGCTGCAGGGGTTGAGGCGCCACGGGGCCGCGGGGTTCACCGCTACTGACACCGCGCCGCTCGCCGGGACTTACCCCAAGAAGTGCCAGCGCCGCTACGGCGCCTTCTCCATGCGCTCCCCCTTCGGCCACGAGAGCGGGCTGAGGATCCTCATAGGCCATATCGCCAGGGAGGCGGCGAAGGAGGATAAGGGGCTGGAGTGCCTGCTGTCGTTCTACGCCGATCACTACATGCGGACCTACGTGCGGGTCAGGGAGGGCGGGGGAGAGGCCGACCGGACCCTCGACCGCCTGGGTTACATCGATTACGACCCTGTCACCGGAGAGCGCCGGGCGTCGGCGGAGAGGACCTCTCCCCGTTCCATCGGCCCCCTGTGGCTGGGTCCGCTGCACGATCACGATCTCCTAGCCAACATGAACGCCGGGGAGAACCTCCAGACCAGGGGGCGCTGCGCCAAGTACCTGGAGCTGTGGAGGAAGGAACTGGACGTCCCCTTCTTCTACGACAATGACGAACTGGCCTCCATGGTGAGGGTATCCCCCAGGAGGCTGGACGCGGTGTTCGAGGCGCTGGGGGCCGCAGGGAAGGTATCAAGGACGCATTTCTCCCCTACCGGAATCAGGACCGATCTCGACCTTCGGGAGGTCCTAGACATCTATCGTTCGGTAAAGGGGAGTTGAAAAAATATTTGAATCTAAGCCATAATATGACGAGGACGGTCATCCGATGCCAACATTAGCTGTAATCGGCTCGCAGTGGGGCGACGAGGGTAAGGGAAAGATCACCGACTATCTGGCCGAGGACGCCGACCTGGTGGTGAGGTTCCAGGGGGGCGCCAACGCTGGCCATACCATCAAGGTGGGCAATGAGGTGATCGCCCTCCACCTGCTGCCGTCGGGCATCATCCGCGAGGGTGTTCTCTCGGTCATCGGCAACGGCCTGGTCGTCGACCTGGAACAGTTGAAGAACGAGCTGGCCATGCTGCGCAAGACCGGCCGTAGCGGGGAGATGCTGAGGATCTCGGACCGCGCCAACGTCGTCCTGCCGTACCACCGTCTGCTGGACGGAGCCGAGGAGAGGGCTAGGGGGAACAAGGGCGTGGGTACCACCGGCCGGGGCATCGGACCATGCTACGCCGACAAGGTCGCCCGGGCGGGCATCCGCATGGGGGACCTGTTGGACGAAGTATACCTGTGGGAGAGGCTGGACACCATCTTCCCGCAGAAGGAGCGCCTCGCCCAGTCCCTGGGGATCAAGCTGGACCTGGAGAAGGCCTCGCTGCTGAGGACCCTCCTGGAGTACGGCAACCTGTACCGTCCGTACATCACCGACACCTCGGTCCTGGTGAACAGGGCCATCCAGGAAGGCAAGAAGGTGATGTTCGAGGGAGCCCAGGGAACCATGCTGGACATAGACCACGGCACCTATCCGTACGTCACCTCCTCCAACTGCACCGCGGCCGGCATATGCAACGGGGCGGGAGTGCCCCCCTCGGCGGTGGAAGAGGTCATCGGGGTCACCAAGGCGTACACCACCAGGGTGGGGGCCGGGCCGTTCGTCACCGAACTGCACGATGCGATGGGACTGCACCTGCAGAACGTAGGAGGCGAGTTCGGCACCACCACCGGCCGGCCGCGCCGATGCGGGTGGCTGGACATGGTAGTGGTGCGCCACGCCATACGCCTCAGCGGCATGACATCCCTGGCCGTCACCAAGCTGGACGTCCTGAGCGACCTTCCGACGCTGAAGGTATGCGTAGCCTATGAGATCGACGGCCAGATCGTGGAGGACTTCCCGGCGAGCGTGTTCCGTCTCGCCCGTGCCAAGCCCATCTACGAGGAACTGGAGGGATGGACAGCGGCCTCCAGCAAGCCCGCCGACATCATCAGGAAGGGGTACGCTGCTCTGCCGAAGAACATGCGCAAGTACCTCGACTTCATCACCACCAGCAGCGGGATCCCCATCGGCATCGTGTCCTTCGGGAAGGGTCGGGAGGAGACCATAGACCTCCGCAGGAGGACCTGGTCGCGGTAGCGGCCGAACGCCGTCCCCTCCGCCCCGCCGGAGCGTAACTATCATTAAGAGCGCTCCGTCCCGTTCTGGGGCCGGCGGTATGGTCATGAGGATCGAGCTGTATCACGCATCGAAGTACGGGAACGGGGCGAAGGTCGCCGACGAGTTCAAGCGGGTCATGGAGGCCAGGGGCCACCAGGTGAACGTGTATCACATCGACGAGGCGAGGGCCAAGGAACTGCCGCCGGCGGACCTGTACGTCTTCGGATCGGGTACGCGCATGGGGAAGCCGTCCGGTAACATGCGCCGGTTCGTCAAGAAGGCCAACCTGCCGCCGGGAACGAAGTACGCCATCTTCGCCACCCATATCCGGGAGACGCCAGACAAGAAGACCGGAAAGGTGCCCACGGAAGAGGAGATGGAACGCTGGAGAAGGACCATACCGATCCTCTGTGAGATACTGAACGGGAAGGGCCTGGTCAAGGTCGCCGATAAGATCATCTTCGTGAGGGAGATGAAAGGGCCGCTGGAAGAGGGTTGGCAGGGAAGGGTGGCCGAGCTCGCCGACGCCGTTGCCTCAAGGTCCTGAAGGGACGTCGGCGTCGTTGACGGGGACATGCCCCCCAATTGATTTATCCCGCCCGCTGCACGTTACGAACATGAGCACGCTGCAGTACATCGACCAGATGGACGTCGGGGGGAAGAGGGTTCTTCTGAGAGCGGACCTCAACGTCCCTCTGGACGGAGGGCGGGTGGCGGACGACAGCCGCATCCTTGCGGTGCTGCCGACCATACGATACGCGCTGGAGAGGGATTGCGGCCTCGTCATCGTGTCCCATCTGGGAAGGCCCGGGGGGCGGAAGGTCCCCGCCCTCAGCCTCGCCCCGGTGAGCGCCAGGCTGTCCGATCTCCTGGGGGCCGAGGTCGGGTTCGTGCCAGAGGTCCGTGGGGGCACGGTCGAAGAGCGAGCAAAGGCGCTGGCGCCGGGCTCGGTCATCATGCTGGAGAACCTCAGGTTCGACCCCGGCGAGGAAGAGAACGACGAGGGTTTGGCCCGCGCACTGGCATCGTACGCCGACGTGTACATCGACGACGCGTTCTCCACCGCCCATCGGGCCCACGCCTCCAACGTGGGGGTGGTCCATCACATCGCCGCCCGGGGCGGCGGCCTGCTGATGAAGCGCGAGCTAACCATGCTGTGCAGGGCCCTGGACGCCCCCCGCAGGCCGCTGGTGGCGGTGATCGGAGGAGCCAAGGTGAAGACCAAGATAGGAGTGCTGGAGAATCTTTCCAGGATAGCCGACAGGATATTGCTGGGGGGGATGATGTCCCTTCCCTTCCTTAGTGCCCAGGGAAGGTACGTGGGCCGGGGTTTGGACGAAGAGATGGTGGCAGAGGCCGGCCGCATCCTGACCGGAGCGGGGGAGGGGAGGTTTCTCCTGCCCGCGGACCTTGTAGGGGGAAAGAACGAGGACGGCTCCCCCCGGGTCGTTGCTCCGGAGGAGGCGGGAGAGGCCTCAGAGGTCATGGATATCGGGCCGGCGGCGATGGAGCAGTTCATCTCCCAGGTTCGGAGCGCCGGCACCATGATCTGGAACGGGCCGCTGGGGGTGTTCGAGCAAGCCCCTTACGACCGCGGCACCCGCGCGGTGGCCGAGGCCATGGCGGCGTCCTCCGCGTTCACTCTGGTAGGGGGTGGCGACACCGGGGCGGCGATCAGGCGGTGGGGGCTGGACGGGCGGATGTCGTACGTATCCACCGGGGGAGGGGCGTTCCTGGAGATGCTCGCCGGGAAGGAACTTCCGGCGGTGAGGGCGCTGGAAACGGCCGAGGCAGGGACCGTCTCGCTCTCACTTGCTAGCGGTCCCGGCCGCTTTCTCCTTGGCCCCTGACAGCTCCTCCTCGGAGGCCAGGTAGCGACGCTCCACCACCCTCTCGCCGTCCATCTCGTATACCAAGGGGATCCCCGTAGGTATGTTCACCCCGGGGATGTCGGCGTCCGAGATCCCGTCCAGGTGCTTCACCAGCGCCCTGAGGCTGTTCCCGTGGGCCGACACCAGAACGTTCCTTCCCTTTAGCACCTGAGGGAGGATGCGCTCCCGCCAGTAGGGAAGGGTGCGCGCCAGGGTGTCCTTGAGCGATTCGGACGAGGGGAGGTCGCCGGCGTCGAGGCCGGCATAGCGGGGATCGAACCGGGGGTGCCGGGGGTCATCGCGGTCCAGCGGCGGCGGTCGGACGTCATAGCTGCGGCGCCAGGTATGGACAGCGTCCTTGCCGTGCAGCTCTACCATCTCCTCCTTGCTCAGCCCCTGGAGGGCACCGTAGTGCCGCTCGTTGAGCCGCCAGGTATGGTCGATGGGGAGCCACATCAGGTCCATCTCGTCCAGGGCGA
The DNA here is from genome assembly GCA_016109435.1 of Methanomassiliicoccus sp. GTDB lineage: Archaea > Thermoplasmatota > Thermoplasmata > Methanomassiliicoccales > Methanomassiliicoccaceae > UBA6. The sequence continues at coordinate 26,763 of JAEILR010000004.1, read as the reverse complement.
TCCAGGTGGTGCGGATCGCTCTCTTCAGCACCGAGGTATAGACGGTCTCGAACACGACGCCCGCTTCCTTCAGCCGCTTGCCGGCGAGTGCGGCCTCCCTGCGGCCCTCCTCTGACAGGTCCACGTCGGTCCATCCGGTGAACTTGCCGTCCCGGTTCCACTCGCTCTGCCCATGACGCAGCAGTACTACCTTGGTCATGCTCCCAGATCTCCCCAGTAAATGCTCATGGCATCCCTGACCGAGGCGTCCTCCACCGTGACAGCGTACACGGCATTGGAGAACCGCACCGCTTCCTCCAGTGATTTCTGATGTATATTCCTGCCGGTGGCGGAGCCCGAGGTCCCGGAAACGTGGATCTGCTGGTGCAGCCTCCGCAGGAACGCCTCCACCTCCATCCGCCCGCCCCCGGAGCAGATGACCTTGGTCCTGCCGGCCGCGGCCACCACTTCCTTCAGCCGCTCAGGAGCATCTGGTCCGTCAGGATAGTTCACCTTGGCGAAGTCCGCGCCCAGGCAGGCGGCGACCCCTGCCGCCCCGGCGATGACCGGGGGGTCCTTTTCCACCGGCACGGCCCGGCCCCGGGCGTATGCCCACAGTATGGCCGGTAAGCCGTAGTGGTGAGCCTGGTGGACCACCTGGGCCGCCTCCCTCAGCATGATCGCCTCGTGCTCGCTCCCGATGTAGAACGTGTACCCGACCCCCAGTATGTTGAGGTCGCTCTCCGCCCTCAGGGCCGCCACGTCGTCCACCGACCACAGCGTTCCGCTCAGCGGCTCGGCCTGCAGCGTCTTGACCAGGTTGGTCTTGGAGTTCAGCTTGACCACGTAGGGGACGTTGCGGTAGTCCTCACCATAACGGGCGATGAGCCCGAACTGGGTGGCGAAGGCGCCTATCTTTGACCGGTCGGCGATGCGGAACAGGTGCTCGGGGTCGGCGTCGTCAGGGGAGATGCCCTCGCCGTGGAAATCAGCATGGAGATGCTCAATCTTCTGATCTCCGGCGAAGAGCATGAGCCTTCCCCTTCCGGCGGTAAGGGCCGAATATCGATCGATATACTCCTTCCTCGCCCCCCTGGGCACGTCCAGGGGCACCATGGCGTCCTTTCCTTCGTTCATGTCCGCTACCTCGATATGTCCCTGATGGCCACCCGCGGGAGCATGGCCATCACGTCCTCCTTGCCGGCCCGGGCGGTCCCCGGTTTCAGAGCCGTCGCCGTCCCCGCGGCGGAGCCGTACCTGAGGCTCTCCGGGGCTCCCTTCTTCATCGCCAGGCCGTAGATGAACCCGGCTACGGCGGAATCGCCGACCCCCACAGTGTTGACCGCGTCGACCCGGGGAGGCACGGCCCAGTACCGTTGGCCGTTCCCTACGAGCACCATGCCCTCCGCCGCCATCGATGCCAGCACCATGCCCACCCCTCCAGAGCGGATGCCTTCCGCAGCCTCCACCACGTCCTCGACGTCCGGAAGCGGCCTTCCCACCAGCTCGCTCAGCTCGAACCGGTTCGGCTTGATGTAGTCAGGACCGGCCTTTATCCCCTCCCTCAGCGCCTCCCCGTCGGCGTCCAGCAGGGTGATGATGCCCTTTTCCTTCATCATCTCGATGATGCGGCGGTAGGTGTCCGCGCCCGCGCCCGGCGGGAGGCTGCCGCCCATGGCCACCATTCCGGCGTCCTCCAGCGCTCCCAGCTTGGCAAGGAGGGCGTTCATCTCCGCCGGGGACACCTCCGGTCCGCTGGCGGTGAGCAGGATCTGGCGGCCGGTGGAGTTTTCGTGGACGATGATGTTGGTGCGGGTCTCCCCGGAGATGGGGACGAGGTCGGTGATCACGCCCTCACAGGCCAGGCGGCGCTCCAGCTCCTCGCCCGTATACCCGCCGACGAAGCCCATGGCCATGTTGGGAAGGCCGAGGTTGGTGAGGACGCGGGAAACATCGATCCCCTTGCCCCCGGGGTACCGGCATTCCTGCTGCACCCGGTTAGCCTCCTCATAATCGATTCTGTCCACCCAGAAGGTCCGATCGATGGCCGGGTTGAGGGCCAGGGTATAGACCGTGCCCCCTTGTCCGTTGGTCCGCAGGTTCATGTCCCGTCCTTCAGCCTGTCCTCCATCTTCAGCACCTTGAGGGTGATCTTCATCAGCGTCTCGGGGTCCACGGAGATCGAGTCGATACCCTCCCGCACCAGGAACTCGGCTATCTCTGGGTAGTCGCTGGGGGCCTGCCCGCAGATCCCGCTGTGCCTCCCATTGCTCTTGGCCCCCTTGACGGCCATGGCCATGGCCATCAAGACCCCGGGGTCCCTCTCGTCGAACTCTTCGGCCAGTATCTCGGAGTCCCGGTCTATCCCCAGGACCAGCTGGGTAAGGTCGTTGGAACCGATGGAGAAGCCGTCGAAGTGCTCGCTGAACCGGTCAATCAGCAGGACGTTGTTGGGGACCTCGCACATGATGAACAGTTTCAGGCCGTCCACCCCCCTTTCCAGACCCCTGCCCTTCATCTCCTCGACGACCTTCCTCGCCTCGTCGATCGTCCGGCAGAAGGGGACCATGGGAACGACGTTGGTCAGGCCCATCCGTTCCCGGACGATCTTGATGGCCTTGCACTCCAGGCCGAACCCTTCCCTGTAGCGGTCCGAGTAGTACCGGGACGCTCCCCTGAACCCGAGCATGGGATTGTTCTCCACTGGCTCGAAGGCCCGTCCGCCGAGCAGGCTGGCGTACTCGTTGGTCTTCAGGTCGCTCATCCGCACGACCACCTCCTTGGGATAGAACGCCGCAGCGATGGTGGCGATCCCCTGGGCCAGCTTTTCCACGAAGTACATGGGCTTGTCGGCGTAGGCGGAGGTGAGGCGGTCTATCTCCTTCCTTTCCTCCTCTTCCACCCGGTCCGGGTGCAGCAGGGCCATGGGGTGTACCCGGATGTAGCTGCCGATGATGAACTCCAGCCTGGCCAGGCCGACCCCGTCGTTGGGGATGAACGACCTGGAGAACGCCTCGTCGGGATTGCCCAGGTTCATCATCATCTCCGTCCTAGGCCGGCGGAGGTCGGCGAGGCTGGTGCGCTCGACCCTGAACGGGAGCGCGCCCCTGTAGACGAAACCGTCATCGCCCTCGGCACAGCTCACCGTGATGGCGTCGCCATCATGGAGCTTCCGAGTGGCGTTATCGGTCCCTACCACCGCCGGTATGCCCAACTCCCGGCTGACGATGGCCGCGTGAGAGGTACGCCCTCCGAGATTGGTCACGATGGCCGCGGCGATCTTCATCACTGGCTCCCAGTCCGGGGTGGTGCTGTCGGAGATGAGTATCTCCCCCGGCCGGAAGGAGGGCAGCTGGGAGATGTCGGTGATCACCCTGGCCTTCCCCGAGGCGATCTTCGTTCCCACGCTGTGCCCGCGCACCAGCACCTCCCCCTGTTCCTCCAGCATGTAGGTTTCCAGAACGTCCTGGGGTTTCTGTGATTGCACCGTTTCCGGCCGGGACTGGACGATGAACAGTTCCCCGCTGACCCCGTCCTTGGCCCACTCGATGTCCATCGGCATCTCGTGACCGAACTTGGCGGAATAATAATCCTCAATGGTCATGGCGTATCTGGCGAGGTCCAGGACCTCCCGGTCGGTCAGGCAGAAGCGTTCCCTGTCCTCCTGGGGCACCTCCACGTTGCGGGTCATATCCTTCGTCCCCCCGTGGCCATAGATGAGCTTCTTCTCTTTCCCCCCGACCTCCTTCTTGATGATCGGCTCGTGACCGTTGCGCAAGGTCGGCTTGAACACGTAATATTCGTCGGGGTCCACCGCACCCTGGACGATGTTCTCCCCCAACCCGTAGGAGGCGGTCACGAACACCACGTCACGGAAACCGGTCTCAGTGTCCAGAGTGAACATGACGCCGCTGGAGGCGAGATCGGAGCGCACCATCTTCATCACTCCGATGGAGAGGGCGACGTCGAACTGGCCAAACCCCTGGTCGATGCGGTAGGAGATGGCCCGGTCGGTGAAGAGGGAGGCGAAGCACTTGGCGCAGGCCTCCCTCAGCGCGGGATGGCCACGAACGTTCAGGTAGGTCTCCTGCTGCCCGGCGAAGGAGGCGTTGGGCAGGTCCTCGGCGGTCGCGCTGGAGCGGACCGCCACGTCGGTGTTTTCGCCGTACTCGTCGCACAGCCGGTCGTAGGCCTCCCTGATCTCGATCCATAGGTCGTCCGGGATACCCGCGCCCAGGATCAGGTCCCTAGCCCTCTTCCCCCTGGCCGCCAGGTCCGGCAGGTCCTCCTTGCTCACGCCCTCCAGGGTGCTTCCCAACCGGTCCCTGATGCCGGTCGCGGAGAGCATGTGGCGGTAGCCGTCGGCGGTGACGGCGAACCCGTTGGGAATCCTGACCCCTTTGCTCGTAAGTTCCCGGTACATCTCCCCCAGGGAGGCGTTCTTGCCGCCGACGATGGGCACGTCCTCCATCCGGATGTCGCTGAACCAGCGTATGTGTTCGGACCCCCGGCCCGCTGTCCGCTCCTGCTTCCCAGCCTCGCGCATCATCTTCCCTCCCCCCAGCGGCCCCCTCAGGCCGGGACCTTCTCCTTCCTCGCTTCCTTCAGCCCTCCCTTCCCGGCCATGAACGAGGCCATGTCCAGCATGCGGCAGGAGAAGCCGTACTCGTTGTCGTACCAGGCCAGGACCTTCACCATACGGTCGCCGATCACTTTGGTGGACCTCGAATCGATGACCGCGGAGTGCGGGTCGGTGATGATGTCCGCGGAGACCAGCTCGTCCTCGCTGAAGCCCATAATGTTCTTCATGGCCCCTCCGGCCGCGGCCTGCAGGGCCGCGTTGACGCTCTGCTCGGTGACGTCCTGCCGCAGCAGGGCGGTGATATCGGTGAGCGCCCCGTCGGGGATCGGCGCGCGGATGGCGGTGGCGAACATCTTACCCTCCAGCTCGGGAATGGTCCTCACCGTGGCGTTGGCCGCCCCGGTGCTGGTGGGGACAAGGGACACCGCCGCCGCCCTGCCCCTCCTGATCTTCCTGGCCGGTCCGTCCACCAGCTTCTGGCTGGAGGTGTACGCGTGCACGGTGGTGGCCATCATCAGCTCGACGCCGAACGAGTCGTTGAGGACCTTGGCCACCGGAGCGAGGGAGTTGGTGGTGCACGAGGCCGCGGAAACGATGTGATGCTTCGACGGATCGTACATGTTCTCGTTCACGCCCATGACCATGCTGAGGTCCGCGCTGTCCGACGGCGCGCTCAATATCACCTTGGACGCGCCGGCCTCCAGGTGTCTGGCCGCATTCTCCCGGTCCCTGAAAGCCCCGGTGCATTCCAGCACGATGTCCACGTCGAGGTCCCTCCAGGGGATGTCCGCCGGGTCCTTCTCTCCGAACACCACGACCTCGCGTGAGCCGAAGTGTAGGGCGTTCGCACCATGCTCGACCGGGAACGGCGCTCTGCCGTGCACCGAATCGTAACGCATCAGGTAGGCGATGTCCTCGGTTGGGAACAGGTCGTTCGCCGCTACTAGCCGGATGCCTGCCGGAGGGTCGGTCAGGTAGCGCCTGGTGATTATCCGCCCGATGCGGCCCATGCCATTGATCGCAATGTTCGTAACCATCTTATCCCTCCATCATAACATGCTGAGTTCAGATTGAAGGGGGCTCGTTAAAAACGTTTCTGAATGGGTCTAAAAATACTAAATATAATTATATTATTGTGAATAAATTAGGCCCTCACCCCGGAGATCACTTCGATCGACGACGAGGGGGCGATGAGAATGAAGCGGGTCGGTCCTCAATCATGTGGAGCGGCGGGAACCCTCGCTCTCCCCATGTATTCGCGGGGGACCTCGTTGATCCTCTTGCCGGCGGTGAACGAACGGATGGTCTCGATGGACCTGTCGAACATCCTGGAAAGCGATTCCCGAGTGTAGAAGGCGATGTGGGGTGTGATAATCGTTCCTTCCGCGCCGACCATGGGATCCCCGGCCGGGTCCGACTCGTCCGAGATCACATCCAGCCCGGCCCCGGCCAGATGGCCCATGTCCAGGGCCTCCCTGAGCGCGTGCTCGTCGACTATACTGCCCCTGGAAGTGTTGATGAGGATGCTGCCCCGCTTCATCCTCGCCAGCGCGTCCCGGTCGATGAGGTTCTCGGTGTCCGGGGTGAGGGGCACGTGTATGGTGACAAAGTCGCTCAGATCGAGGACCTCGTCGAGGGACATGTAGGAAAAGCCGTACTTCCTAGCCAGTTTCTCGTTCCTAACGATGTCGAACGCCACCACGGTCATCCCGAACCCCTGGGCGATGCGGACGACCTCCGCGCCGATCTTGCCGGTGCCGATCACCCCCAGGACCTTGTCCTTCAGCTCCAGCCCCATGAACGGTTCGAAGTCGAACCTCTTCTCCTTGCGCACCGAGCGGTCCGCGGCGATGAGGTCCCTGGCGCATGCCAGCAGGAGGCAGAACACGTGTTCCGCCACCACGTGCGGGCCGTAGTCGGGGACGTGGGTGACGGCTATGCCCCTGCCCACCGCATATCCGGCGGCGATATGGTCGAACCCCACGCTCCTGGTATTGATCATCGCCAGCTTGGGCAGGCGGTCGATGACCTCCTCGTCGATCCTGGTACGGATGAACACCGACAGGACCCTGGCATTCTTGGCCTCCCTGACAAGCTCCTCCTCGCTGAGTGGCCCGTCGAACATCACCAGCTCGTCATGGGGGAACGCGGTCCGCAGCATCTCCTGGTAACCCATCACCTCGGTGAAGACCATCTTCATCGCCCAGCCTCCGTCGGACCGGATGGTCGAAGGATCATCCGTCCGGAACGGACCTTTCTTGACCGCTTCGGATATATGAACCGCACCGTACGTCAGCGCGGGACGGGCGCATCGGGCGAGCGGGGGGTGATGACGGCGCCGGCCGCAAATGGGCCGCCCGGCCGCAGCTCACAGAACGGCACGGTCGAAGCCCTTGGCCCCGAACGGCTTGGTGGCGTCTATCGCGACCTTCGACGTCGTGCCCTCGGAGCTGGGGTCCAGGGAGGAACCGGCGGCGTTGTTGACCACCATCAGAGAGCGGGCGGCCTGGAACCTGGTTGCCTCGGCCCATTCGACCTCGCGATCGTCGAAGATGTTGATGTCGTGGTCCACGATGGTGACTTTCTTCATCGACGGATGGCCGGAGAACGCGGCCATGGCCGCGTTGATGCCGTCCCCTTCCTTGTTCTTGGTGATGGACACCACGCCATGAAGCCAGCAGCAGCCGCCTTCGGTCAGCCTGACGCCGTGGACGCGGGGCACGACCTGGTTCACGGTGCGGTAGATGATCGGTTCGCGTGGCAGCCCCATCATCATGTAGTGCTCGTAACCACCCGGAAGGAGGAGGTGGAACACCGGGTCCTTGCGCATGTACAGGCGGTCGACCTCGAACACCGGCGCTGGCCGCACGGAATCGTAGGTGCCGGTGATGTCCATGAACGGCCCCTCGTCCACCATCTGAGAGGTGATCCTTCCCTCGAACACGATCTCCGCTTGCGCCGGCACGGCCAGACCGTTGTCGATCTTGGCCACCTCCAGCGGCGTTCCCAGGGTCCTCTCCTTGAGCGAGGAGGCGATGTACATCTCATCGGTGCCGTAATCGGTCGAGGTAGCCGCGGCCAGGAGGATGGGCGGGCACAGGCCCATGGTGAAGGCCACCGGGAGGTCCCTGCCCCTCGCGGTCATGCTCTTCCACATAGTGTACAGGTGCCTGGGCACCAGACGCAGGGCGAAGGACCGCTCATCGCGAAGATACATGCGGTGGAACGACACGTTCCGCTTCCCCTCGTGCTCGGCCACCGCCACCGCGGAGGTTATGTACCTCCCCTTGTCCCCGGGGAAGTACTTGGGTATCGGCAACTTGGTCAGGTCGAACTCGGTGCGCACGTCGTCCATGAACGGCGCGTCGCCCACCAGCTTCGGCGCGGAGGGGAAGGACATCGCTTCCAGCATCTTGGGGATGAGGTCCTCCTTACGGATCTTCATCGCCCCGGCGATCCTCTCCCGGGTGGACCATATGTTGCCCGCGGCCCGCATGCCGTTGAGGTTGGTGAACATGACCGGCCGGGTCTGGTCCTTCATCAGGACCTTGGAGACCTCGAGGTCCAGAGGGACGTCCTGTTCGACGGTGATGGCATCGGTCATCTGAGCGAGAAGATTGCGCAGGGCCATGGCCGGTAATCACCCATAGCATTATATTAATGGAGCGGAGAGGAGACCTGTCCCCGCGCCTCGGGCCGGCGAGGGGGTCCGGCACACGGCCACCGCTTTCGACCGTGCGGGAGCGTTCGCCGATGCCAGCATGGACCGCGAGACTGCCAGGTTCTTATCGCTCCAAGGCCATCCTCCGTACCACAGATAGCATGGACGTGCAACGAGCTGATATCAGAAAGGGGGGCCACATCATCCCGGCCATCATCATCGTTCCGCCCGCTCCGCGGGGCGCGGCGGTGATCTCCCATGGCTACGGCGGATGCAAGGAGGAGCAGCTCGGGCTGGCGTTCAGGATCGCGGAAGCAGGTCTCGCCGCCTGCGCCATCGACCTGAGGGGGCACGGCCAGCACCCTTTACCCCTGGACGCCGGGGTGCTCACCGACGTCGATGCCGCCGTGGCCCACTGCCGCCGGTTCGGCCGGGTGGTGGCCATCGGTCATTCCCTGGGGGGACGGCTTGCCCTGATCAGCGAGGCCGACTTCGCGGTCGGCATCTCCCCTCCCCTTGACCCCAGCTACTGCGTAAGGACCAGGGAGCTGCTCCAGAAGCTCAGGAGCTACCGCGTCCGGCCGGACGACCCGGATACGGTGTTCGACTTCCTGAGGACCCTCCCCGCCTATCGGGAGGAGGGCAGCGAGCGCACCATGGTCATCTACGGCTCCCGCGACGTCCCGGAGATCGTGGAGTCGGGTGATGCGCTGAAGGCCCTGGGGCGGAACGCGGTCAGGATAGAAGGAGCAATCCACGGCGACACGTACATGCTGGAGAGCACTTTCGCCGCGCTGGATAAACAGCTCGACCTATGGTTCCCCCGCCACTGACCAGGCCGCGGACCGTGATGAGACCGGATCGTGAGGCTCATCCCTTCTGGAAGCGGTCGGTGTCCTCCTTCAGCTCCGCCGTCCATCCCTCCCTGGGCATGGGCATGCTGATCTCGATGAGATTGCCATCGGGATCGCGCAGGTGCGCTGCTCTTATCCCCTTGACATTCCCACGACCTTCAGTCGTGGGATTCTGAGGTCGTCGTCGTTCATGACGGAGCCTCTCGGGGCGTATCAATGCGGCCCTTGCACCAATCTCTGTCTTGGTGCAATCGACCAGCGCCTTCTTCCGAGGAAGGACGCAGCGCGATGTTGAACGAGGCGTTGGCGTCAGCGTGGTCAACCATGCTTCCGAGGGAAGCATGTTCGATGCCAGAACTTGCACGCCCATTGAAGTGCGGCAGTATAGTGGCTGACAACTCATCGCCCAGAGCATATTAACATCTTTAGGAGGGTTGTCCGAAAGTACCGCTCCGTCGCAATTCATCCACGATTGAAATCGTGGGCTTTCTTGCTCCCGTTCGATAATCGGGGTAGTCCGTCGGCGGGTTCACGAACCGCACCCCTCTTTCGGCGACGCGCCGGCACACGGTGTCCACATCGCCGACCTGCAGAATGACGGCGGAGCGGTCCTGAGCCACCGCATCGGCCGGGAGGTGACCGGTGCGGACGTCCCTGGCCATCAGTTCCCGTCTGAAGATCGAGAGATATCCCTCGCCGTCCAGGGAGAACGAGGCATAGTCCCCGTCCAGTTCTCCCCACTTGACCTTCAGGCCCAGATCATCCTGGTAGAAGCGGAAGCACTCATTGAACCGATCGACCATCAGGCGGACGCTGATCAACTTCATGGCGGGATGAGCCACGTCGGAAATGAATAAATTTAGCATCATCGGCGATGCATCGGCCTGACGCTATTAACCAACGGCCGGACCGTGGCCTTCGGTCATGGGAACAGCAGCAGGCCTGACCGGTAGATCGCCGCACGCGGCCAGTGACCGGGGACGTTCACCGGGTGGAAAGGTTGAATATATCGATGGCCGTTTTGCCCGTATCGTCCGCCTTACCGTGTGAGGCTGGGGGAGGGACATGCCGCGGAACATCGCCCTGATCAGAGGCGGTGGCGATCTCGGGCTTTCGTGAGAACGCGCCGGATGGCGCGACCTTCCCGGTCAAAGAGGAGGCGGCGGTCGCAGAGGTGTCAGAGCATGTTCGGTGGACCAAATGATGGCGGGAACCAAATAGATCGCTTCTTCGAACTGTCGCTGGACATGCTGTGCATCGCCGGCTTCGACGGCTTCTACAGACGACTGAACCGGTCATGGGAAAAGGTCCTGGGATGGACCCGCGAGGAGCTGATGAGCAGGCCGTTCTTGGAGTTCGTCCATCCAGAAGACAGGAAGGGGACGAAGGAGGCGGCAGAGAAGCACCTGGACGGCAGGAACGTGATGATGTTCGAGAACCGGTACATGTGCAAGGACGGGACCTACCGATGGATCTCGTGGACGGCCTACTCCATCGTCGAGGAGTCATTGATCTATGCCATCGCCAGGGACGTCACCGGAAGCAAGGTGACGGAGGAGGCCTTGCGGGCGAGCGAACTGAAGTACAGGAAGCTCCTGGAAGTGGCCACCGAGGGGATCCTGGTAGTGGATCGCTCGGCCGCCATCACCTACGCCAACGAGCGCTTCCTGAACATGCTGGACCGGGAGGCCGGCGAGGTCATCGGGCAGCCTCTGACATCGTTCATCGACCATCAGGACGTCCCTCTGCTGCTGTCCCACCTCGAACGGAGGATGAAGGGGGAGGAGGAGCAGTACGACATCCGGTTCGTGAGAAGGGACGGCAGGAGGATATTGACGATGCTGAGCGCCGCCCCCATCTTCGATGAACAAAGGCACTACAGCGGCTCCATGTCCCTGGTGACCGACGTAACTGAGAAGAGGGGCATGGAAAGAGCGCTGATGGAGGAGAAAGAGCGGCTGAACGTGACATTGCGCAGCATCGGTGACGGTGTCATCGTCACCGACAACGACGGCAGGATACTCCTGCTGAACGGCGTCGCCGAGGAACTGACCGGATGGTCCCAGAAGGATGCGATGTCCCGTCCCCTCGAAGAGGTGTTCAACATTATCAACGAGGTCACCGGGGAGAGGTGCGAGAACCCCGTGGAAAAGGTGCTCCGGCTGGGCAGGGTCGTCGGCCTGGCCAATCACACCGTGCTCATCTCCAGGGACGGGAGCAGGAGGCTGTTGGGGGACAGCGGTTCTCCGATCAGGGACGAGGACGGTAGCATCATCGGGGTCGTGCTGGTCTTCCGGGACGTCACCGGCGAGCAGAGGATGGAGGCGGAGATGATCAAGATGCAGCGCCTCGAGTCCATAGGGGTCCTGGCCGGCGGGATAGCCCACGATTTCAACAATTATCTTATGGCCATCGAGGGCAACATCGCGCTGGCGAGGATGAAGTTGGACCCCGGCAACACCGCCACGCTGGAGAGGCTGGTCGATGCTGAGAAGGCCTCGGTCAAGGCCCGGAGCCTGACCAAGCAGCTCCTGATATTCTCCAAGGGCGGGGAGCCGATCAAGAAGGTCGTGGACTTGGAGGGACTTCTCCTCGATTCCCTCAAGATCACCCTGGCCGGTTCCAATGTCCAGTACCGGTTGGATATCGAGCCGGAGCTGTGGCGGATCGAGGCCGACGAGGGGCAGCTGGGACAGGCGTTCAACAACATCATCATCAACGCCAGGGAGGCGATGGCCAACGGCGGCCTGCTGGAGGTCGAGGCCAGGAACGTCCGCTGCGAGCAGGATGAGACCAGGTCATATCCCCGGGGGGAGCATGTCGGCATCTGGTTCAGGGACCATGGGTCCGGCATCCCCATAGGAATAGTGGATAAGATATTCGATCCGTACTATTCCACCAAGCCGAGCGGCAGGGGACTGGGGCTGGCTATCGTCCATTCTATAGTCAAGCACCATGACGGGCTCATCACCGTCAGCGCGGAGGAGGGGAAGGGGACGTTGTTCGAGATCCTTCTACCGGCTACCTATTCCGACCGGAAGTCCAAGCACGAGGAGAGCAGGGGCATGACCGGAGGCCACGGCCAACTGCTGTGGATGGACGATGAGGAGATGATAAGGGAGGTCGGAGGGCAGCTGCTCTCCTTCCTTGGCTACCGCACCGAGTTCGCCCGGGACGGTCATGAGGCCATGGCCAAGTACCGGTCTTCAATGGCCTCCGGCGAACCCTTCGGACTGGTGATCCTCGATCTCACCATCCCTGGCAACATGGGCGGGGAGGAGACCATGAGGCACCTGTTGGAAATGGACCCGGACATCAGGGCGATAGTCTGCAGTGGCTATTCCAACGACCCGGTGATGGCCCGCTATTACGATTATGGGTTCAGGGGCGTGCTCTCCAAGCCGTTCAGCCTGGACGACCTCTCGGAGATTGTGGGCAAGCTCATCAGGAAGGGCAGGTAGTGAGCCTCGGTATGATCGCGCGGGTAAGAGCCCCTCCGTCGGACATCCTCAGTGCTCGGCAGCCGCGTTCGTGCGGCCGGGGCCGCTAGACACGTTCGCCTGGTAGAAAGGTAGAAAAGACCGATGGCCGATGGCCGCATGATGTCCGCCGAGCTGAGAGAGGCGATCAGGAAGTACGCGCTGCAGAACGCCGCCCTGTTTGGAGGCAAGGCCAACCCCAAGGCAGTTATGGGCAAGGTGCTGGCCGAGCGGCCGGAACTGCGGTCCAGGGCCAAGGAGGTGGCGGCCGCCGCGGAGGAGGTCTGCCGCGAGGTGGCGGCGATGAGGTTCGAGGACATCTGCGGTGCCGCGGAGAGCATCGATCCCGATCTGCTCAAGCGGACCAAATGCGAGCGGAAGCACGTGCTGCCCGAACTTCCGGGGGCGGTCGAAGGGAAGGTCGTCATGCGCATGGCCCCCGGACCGTCGGGGCCGCTGCACGTCGGCCACACCCGGGTGTCGATCCTGAACGATGAGTACGTTAAGCGGTACAAGGGGAGGTACATCCTGCGGATGGAGGACACCAACCCGGACAAGATCGATCCTGAGGCATACAGCATGATACCCGAGGACCTCGCCTGGTTGGGGGTCGAGGTGCACGAGACGGTCATCCAGTCCGACAGATTCGAGGTCTATTACGACGTCGCCCGCCAGCTCATCGACTTGGGCAAGGCCTACGTGTGCACCTGTCCAGCAGAACCGTGGAGGCATATGAAGGAGGAGGGCCGCGCCTGCCCCCATCACGGACAGGCGCCGGAGGAAGCGAACGAGCTTTTCGACAAGATGCTCTCCCACGCCTTCTCCGAGGAAGAGGCGGTGCTGGTGGTCAAGACCGACCTCAAGCATCCCAATCCTGCCATCCGCGACTTCGTCGGTCTGCGCATCGTGGATTCGGTGCCCCACCCCAGGACCGGGACCCGGTATACCATATATCCGATGATGAACCTCTCGGTGGCCACGGACGACCACTTCCTAGGACTGACGCACGTCATCAGGGGGAAGGACCACCTCAACAACACCCTGCGCCAGGAGTACATCTTCAACTACCTGGGGTGGAAGCAGCCATGGTATCATCACTACGGCCTGGTGCACATCCCCGACTCGATCCTCAAGACCTCCACCATCCGCAACGGCATCCGCGAGGGCGAGTACTCCGGCTGGGACGACGTGCGGCTGGGGACGGTGCGGGCGATGGCCAAGCGGGGCATCGCGGCCGAGGCCATTCGCAACTACTGGGTGGACGTGGGAATGAAGGACGTGGACATCGAGTTCGCCTGGGACAACCTGTACGCGTTCAATAAGCAGATCATCGACCCGGTCGCCGACCGGTACTTCTTCGTGTGGGACCCCCGGGCTGTTGAGATCACCGGCGTCGACGCGCTCACCGCCCGCTCCCCCCTCCATCCCGATCATCCGGAGAGGGGCACCAGGGACCATGACCTGAGGGCGCCTATCATGGTATACATGAACAGCGAGGACCTCGAGGGCTTCAAGCAGAGGGGCACCGTCCGGCTGAAGGACCTGTGCAACCTGCGCTGGGAGAATGGGAAGGGAGTGTACACCGGGAACGACCACTCCGTCCTCCGGGAGGGAGTGAAGATCGCCCACTGGGCACCGGCCGACGGCACGGAAGCGGAGGTGGTCATGCCCGATGGCATGGTCCGCAAGGGCGTGTCCGAGCGCCTTCCCCCGGCCGAGAACGGGAAAGTGGTGCAGTTCGAGCGGTTCGGGTTCGCCCGGGTGGAGAGGACCTCCCCCAACCTCCTGGCCTACTTCACCCAGTGAACGCCGGGATCATAGAAGGCCGACGGTGCGGAGGGTGGACAGCAGCATGTTGACCCCCATGTAGGCGAGGAACACCGCGCAGACCGCCTGGATGATCTGGAAGACCCGAGGCCTCACGAACCTCCGCCCGACGCTGACCACGTAGGCGAACAGGAAGCACCACAGCGTCCCTGCCAGGGTAAAGCCGAGCATGAAGGCGGCATAATGCTCCAACTGCGGATCGGGGGCGATGGCGGCGATGGTGGTGGCCCCGATGCCCATCCAGAACGCGACCTGGAAGGGATTGCCGGTCGACAGCACCACACCGGTCAGGAAGTCCCCCCGCTCCTTCTCCGAGTTGTTCTCAGGCACGTCCCCGCTCCTGGCTCCCAGCGCGGCCTTGAACGCCAGGTACAGCATGAACACACAACCGATGATGCCGAGGCCCAGGCGCACAGGGACGCTCTCGAACAGCACCGCCAACCCGACCAGGGCGATGACCGCCCACACCAGGTCCCCTATCATGGAGCCGAGCTGGACCATCAGGGCGGGGCGGTATCCCCCGCTGATCCCCCGGCGGAGCGCCTCGGCGGTCACCGCTCCTGGAATGGCGCAGAATATTATCTCCAGGACGAACGCCGTGGCGAAGATCAGCTCGAGTTCCATCGGGAACCGAGAAAGCCAGGGGCGATATAAAAATGACCGGCCTCAGCTGCGCAGGACCGTCATTATCGACTCCTTTTCCATCTGGAACCTGCGGTCGAGGTCCTCCCTCTGAGATTCATTGAGCGATTCCTGTATCAGCGGCAGGACGTTCCCTTCCTCGATCTGGACGTGCAGGGCGATGATGTTGTTGGCCACCACCAGCCGGGGAAGCCACACCTCCTCGGTGATCTCCACGTCGGCCAGTTCCCTCAGCAGCTGGCGGACGAGGCGGTGCTCCTCCATGGCTTGCAGGGCGATGGGGCGGACCTCTAGATCAGAAGAGAGCGTCTCGTACACCGTACGCTCCTCCCCCCGCTCGTGCGCTTCTATCCTGGACATCATCTCAATGTACTTCTTGGAGTACTTCTCCGCGTCGTCGATCGGCCCGTTAAGCAGATCGGTCAGCATGGACATGATCTCTCGATGATCGTCCATCAAACGGTCCACAATGTTCATTCTACCACCTCGCAGGAGTAGGCTGGGATTCCCACGGTATAAGTGCCTTGCGGAGCTGTAGGCCACTACAGGGACAGCAGGAAATTGGCCGTTCCTCCGAGAATGAGGGCCAGGACGATGGAGGCCACGGACACGGCCAACGCCTCTTTCGCCCCGAACTCCTTGATGAGGGCGGCCAGCACGCCCAGGCAGGGCATGTAGGTGGCCATGACTAGGGCGAACACGAACAGCTGCTCGTCGGTCAGCACCGTCCCGAGGTCGGCCCCGACGCTCAGGGAGAATATGACGAACAGGATCTGGAGAGCCATCTCCTTCCGCAGCACCCCGAAGATCAGAGCTACGATGACCACCGCGGGGAGGCCCAGCAGGCCGACGGTGAGGAAGCTCAAGGGCTCGACCAACGAGTTGAGGATGTTGTACCTCATCAGTAGCTCGAGAACGATGCTACCGATCAGCAGGAGGGGGAAGGCGATGATGATGAAGTCCTTGACTCTGAGCCACGTCTTCGACAGTATGTTGGCGGCGGAGGGCATGGACAGCTCCGGTATCTCGATGGCCAGGCTGGACGGCTCCTCTTTCAGGACCTTATGGAGCACCTTGCCCAAGATGAGCGCGAGCGCCAGGAGCACCAGGTAGATCAGCGCGGCCCACAGTATCCCGGAGTACTGGCCGACGGTGCCGATGATGATCACGGTCTGCGCCGAGCAGGGCACCGCCATCACGATGATGGTAGCTAGGATCAGCCTCTCCCTCTTCGACTCCAGGGTCCGGGTCGCCAGGATGGCCGGCACGTTGCAGCCGGTGCCGACCACCATCGGTATGATGGCCCGGCCGTGGAGCCCGAGCTTCACCATGACCCCGTCCAGCAGCATGACCGCCCTCGGAAGGTACCCTGAATCCTCCAGCACCCCCAGTATGAGATAGAAGACCAGGATGTACGGTATGACGATGGCCAGTATCGCCTGTATGGATAGGTTGATGCCTTCCGCCACCGCCTGGCCCACCGTTCCGCCGATGAACGTGGCGAGCTGGTCGAAGAGGTCCCCCACCAGGGCGGTGTAGGCGCCGACGATGAGCGTCTCCAGTAAGCCGCCTATGATCACCACGGAGAGGAATATCCCGATGAGGATGGCGATGAGGATCGGTATCCCGGTCCTCGGCCGGAGGGTGATCTCCGAGATGCGGTCCTTGAGGGTCATCTCTCCCGGGGGCTTATGTATGGTCACCTCCCCGGCGATCTTGCCGGCCTCGCCGTAACGATCCCTGGCGATGTGCACCTCGATGTCCTCGTAATGATGCTCGCGGAACTCCTTACGGTACCCATCGGCGAGGTCCTTCACCCCCTGGCCGAACTGTTCGGTGAACAGGGGGTTCCCTTCCAGCAGCTTGATGGCCGCTCCCCTGATGGGGAACCCGGTCTCCGTCCTGACGGACCCCTGGGCGATATCCTCGAGGAAGGCCTCGATATGGCTGTCGTACCGCGTGACGTAGTAGGAGGTGCTTACCGTGCCGGAGACCATCAGGTCCATGAGTCGGTCCACGCCCTCGCCGGTCAGCGCGACGGTCGGCACGACAGGAACGCGGAGGATGGCCGATAGGCTGTCCACATCGAGGGTGAGCCGCTTCCTGGCCTGGTCCATGAAGTTGAGGGCCACGATGACCCGGAAACCAAGCTCGATGAGCTGGAGCACGAGGACAAGGCCCTGCTCCAGCCTGGTGGCGTCCAGGACCGCGATCACGTAGTCGGGGTCCTTCTCCGCCAGCAGGCGGGTCGCCACCGCCTCGTCCTCGGTTACCCCCGAGAGCGAGTACGTGCCGGGCAGGTCGTACACCTCGATCCGCTTCCCCTTGTGGGTCACGGTCGCCTCCTCGAACTGGACCGTGGTGCCGGGATAGTTCGCGGAGATGACCCCGATGCCGGTTATACGGCTGAACAGCACGGACTTACCGACGTTGAGATTACCGGCCAGGACCACCTTCATCAAGGACACTTCCTAACCATCACCTTAGAGGCGTAGTCCCGGGAGAGCGCGACCTTCAGCTCCTCCATCTGGACCAGCACCGGACCGCCCATGGGGACCTTCTCCTCCAGCCGTACCCGCCGTCCGGGCACGAAGCCCATGGAGATCAGCCGCTTGATCTTGGCCGAGTCCTCGCATGAAAGGTGGGTGATCTTCCCCTCGTCCCCATCCCCCATCTCGTCCAGGGGGATCGACAGGTCGGGGTCATGTTCGGCGGGGGTTTCGCTCGGCGGTATGGGATCGCCGTCCGGGCACACCGTGGGATAGTTCATGATCTGGCTGAGCCGCTCCACCGTCCCGTCGGACACGTTGTGCTCCAGCTTCATGGCCTCGTCGTGGCTCTGTTCCTTCTTCATCCCCACGATGTCCACCAGGAACCGCTCCAGCAGCCGGTGCCGGCGCTTGATGCGCTCAGCGACCTTCCTGCCCTTGGCGGTCAGGGTGACGCCCCTGTACTTCTCGTAGTTGAGGTAACCCTCGGCGGCCAGCTTCTGGGTCATCTCCGTCACGCTGGCCGGGGTCAGGTCAAGCTTGGCCGCTATGGCGGTGGTCTTGACCGCGCCTTCCGCTCTTGTCAGATCATAGATGCAGGCAAGATAGTCCTCGGCGTTCTCGCTGACCATGATCGAAAGCAACACCTGGGGCTTATTAAGCTCTTCGGTGCTCCTAAAAATCCGGGGCCTCAGATGTCCCTGAACGGGACGATGTCGCAGCACCCGCACTGGTGGCACATGGTGTGCAGCGTGTACGACGTCAGGCCGTTCCGTTCCAATATGGCGCGGTGCTCTTTGGCCAGAGAGAGCATGCGCTCCGGGTCCACCGGCCGCAGCGTGCCGAGGGCTTCGGTCATCGGTCCCCGATTGATGTCGTTGAGCCGGAGAGGGCGCAAGGTGGCGATGCAGCCCATCCGGGCAAGGGTCTCCACGCCTTCAAGCACGTTCTCGTCCGTTTCGCCCATGCCGACGATGATGTTAGATGTGACCTTGCCTCGGCCGAATACCTTCACCGCATGCTCGATCGCGTCCAAGATGCGGTCCAGGTCCTGCTCCCCGCACACCTTCTGGAAGATGTCGCGGTCGAAGGTCTCGATGTTCAGCTTGATCTCGTCCGCGCCTGCCCGTTTCAGCTGGTCCACCTGAGCGAGGTTGTCGATATATGGCTCCACCCCGATGGGGATGCTGGGGAGCTTCGACCTCACCTTGGCGAGGACGTAGGCGAGCTTGTCCACCGTGCTCTGAGGGTCCTTAACCACGGCCGAGGTGACGGCCACCGCCCCCATGTCCTCCCTCTCCTCCGCCGCCTTCAGGATCATGGCCACGACCCTGTCCGGGTCAAGGCCCTTGGTGATCCTGCGATCGAGGGACGGCGAGGTGCAGAACCGGCAGTGGTAGATGCACTCGGTGTCCAGGTTATAGAACGCCTGCCCCGGGGCATGGGCGACCGTCGGCCTGATCTCCGCGCTCTCGATGAACGGTTCCCCGTCGCGCAGGATCTCGTACCGGGGACCGCTGCCCACGAGGGAGAACTCCGCTTCCGCGGTGGTGATGGCCTTCTTGATCATGGTGCCGCCGAAGGCGAGCACGATGGCGGTGGAACCGGCCCCCGGGCCGGCGGTGGATCTGGAGACCGGGAACGGCGGGCGGAAGTCTGCCGGGACGTGCAGGGGCCCGGCGGCCAACAGGACGGCCTTCCTGCGGGCGGTCAGTTCCCGGTCCGCTTCCACTTCACGCCCTCCACGGTGTCCTGAAGCTCCACGCCCTTCTCCTTCAGCCGGTCCCGGATCTTATCGGCCAGGTCATACTGCTTACGCTTCCTCAGCTCGTTCCGGACCTCGATGAGGATGTCGACGATCTCGCCGGAGCGGTCCTCCGACGCGCCCGCGGCCGGCGGCAGGATGCCGAACACCGAGTCCATTTCCGCGAGCGCGACCAGCACCGATCCGGCGCCCTTCTTGCTCAACGCTCCGGCGGCCAGCAGGCGGTTGATCTCCCGCACCAGATCGAACGCCTCGGATATCGCCGCCCGGGTGTTGAAGTCCTGGTCCATGGATTCCACGAACCGCTTGCGGAACGTGTCCACGATCTCGGCTGCATCCTCGGAGCCGGAGGCGTTCGCGGACGCGTCCACCAGCTCGTGATAGGTGTTGTGCATACGCTTCAGGCTGGCCGCGGCCTCTTCCAACGCGGCCTCGGAGTACACCTGGGGGCCGCGGTAGTGCGCCGACAGGATGTAAAAACGGACCTCCTCCTTGGTGTGCTTCGCCAGGACGTCCTTCACGGCGAAGAAGTTCTTCAGCGACTTGGCCATCTTGGCGCCTTCCACCTGAAGCATACCGTTGTGCACCCAGTAGTTGGCCAGCGGCTTGCAGTTGGCCGCCTCCGACTGAAGGATCTCGTTCTCGTGGTGCGGGAAGATGAGGTCATTCCCCCCGCCGTGGATGTCAATGGTCGTCCCCAGATACTCGGTGCACATGGCCGAGCACTCGATGTGCCAGCCCGGGCGTCCTTTCCCCCAGGGGGAGTCCCAGGCGATCTCCCCGGGCTTGGCCGACTTCCACAGCGCGAAGTCGTAGGGGTTCCTCTTCAGCTCGTTGACCTCGACCCGGGCCCCGGCCTGCATATCCTCCAGCTTCTGGCCGGTTAGGCGCCCGTACTCTTTGACCTTGTCCACCGAGAAGTACACGCTGCCGTCCTCGCTGCGGTAGCCGTATCCGTGGTCGATGATCTTCTGGATCATGGCGATGATGCCGTCGATGTTCTCCGAGGCCTTGGGGTAATCGTCCGCCCTCTCCACCCCCAGCGAGTCGATGTCGCGGAAGTATCGGTCGATGTACATCTTCGATAGCGCCAGCGGCTCCATGCCCTTCTCCGCGGCCCGGTTGATGATCTTGTCGTCAACGTCGGTGAAGTTGGTGAGATGTGTTACATCATAACCCTGGAAGCGGAGATATCGGGCGATCATGTCGAAGACGATGATGGAACGCGCGTGGCCCATGTGGATGTCGTCGTACACCGTGACGCCGCAAACGTACATCTTGACCTTCCGGTCCTCGATGGGCTTGAACTCTTCCTCGCGCTTGGTCAATGTGTTGAAGATCCTTAGTGACAAATTATCCCGCCACAATAACGACGGTGGGATTCAAAAACCCTTCTTGAGCTTTTCCTCTAGAGCGTCCATGCGGTGCTCCAGTTTTTCCAGGGAGGTGCAGATGTCGTTCAGGGCGTTGACCATGGGGTCCGGCAGGTTCTCCGTGCGCGGCTGGGTCGGCTTCTCCCCGTTCTTGCGGACCACCTTTCCGGGGATGCCGACCACGGTGCTGTTGGGGGGGACGTCCTTTACCACCACCGAACCAGCCCCGACCTTGGAGTTGTCCCCGACCACGATGTCTCCGAGGACGGTCGCGTGCGCGCCTATGGTCACGTTGTTCCCGATGGTGGGATGCCTCTTCTCCTCCTTGGAGGTCGAGACCCCTCCGAGGGTGACGCCCTGGAAGATGGAAACATTGTCGCCGATGATGGTCGTCTCTCCGACCACCACCCCGGTGGCGTGGTCGATGAAGAACCCCTTGCCCACCGTAGCCCCGGGATGAACGTCCGCGCCTGTGAGCACGCGTCCCCAGTAGTTGAGCAGGCGGGCGATCTTGTACTGGCCCTTGACGTAGAAGCGGTGGGAGACGCGTTGGATGAGGATGGCGTGAAGCCCCGGGCTGAACATCAGCGCTTCGGAGAACGATCTGGGCGCGGGATCGCGCTCCAGGACCGTGTAGACGTCGTCCTTCCAGCCCATATCGATTGTGAAATCATATGGTAGCATATCTACCTTTTTGCATTCTGTTCTGGAACGGGGACGGATCGGCCGGTCGTTATCGCGGATAAGCAGGCAACGCCCAACGGCGATAGGCGGGCAAGGAAAGCGAACGACGGTCGACCGCAGAAGAATGGAAATGGTTAATGGGGCCGGGACCGAGATTTGAACTCGGGTGTACGGATATCCGCCAATGGCCCGCGGCCTTGGTAGGCTGCAGTCCGCCACATGGCCGCTCTGTCATCCCGGCGTCGGTGGATAATCAGATACCCATATATTAGAATATCTGTCCCTTGAACGGCCAGATGGAGCGGCCGGGACTTATTTATGAAGCTAAATAAATATTTATCTTGATTCGCTCGATCTTACATCCCCCAACCTAGTGTCCGATTTTGAGGGGCTCAGTGCATCATCGCATGTGCCTCCGGAGCTCGAGACGGGCTGATTCCACATCGATCCTACTCTGGCCATGGGAATGTTGCCTGGACGTGAAAGATGAGCGTCTCGGAGCTAACTTGGTAGCCAGGCCTTTCAGCATCGCCTTGATCGATCCCATCGTTCTGTTCAGGGGGCCCATCGAGGATGCGCCGGGGGCGAGGTTTGAGCTCCCGGGCAAGCTCTTGCCGATCGGTCTGCCCTCAACCCCGGGCATGGGCGTCGCCTCTCCGAGCGCATGTGGCGGACCGTAGTTGGGCATCGTGACTAGGTCGCTCATCTGCCCAACGTCCACGCCCTTGAACCTGGGGGAGGAAGCTTCACCGGCCACTTCCTCCGACATCATAGCGACCCTCGGGATGCCCTGCCCATCTTGGGCTTAACCAGGTAAAATAGCCCTACCAGCATCAGGACCAGAAGCACCGGGAATATGGCCAGGCCTGCCCCTGTAGACGCAATGGCCGGATCATCGTTCAGCACCTGCACCAGGGCCATGGTGTTGACCGTCACGGCCATGGTGATGAGGAACCCGAATAACAGAAGGACCAGTTTGTAGGCTATACTGGGATGGGACGCCAGCAAGAACAGGGCCATGAAGCCCAACGGTACGCATACCCCGAGGTCCAGATATCGCACTACCCAGAAGGCATTGGACGCGTCGGAATATGATCCGTCCACCAGGTCCCCGCTCGCAGCAACCTCGGCTATCTGCCCCAGCCACATTTTCGCGAAGAAGAGCAGAGCTATGGTTGTGAGGAGAACGAACAATCGCAGCCCCTGCTTGCTGAACGCCGGGGTGTCATGATCGGCGAACCGAGGAAGGGTCCCTATCAGGATCAGCAGGCCCCCTACGATGAGCGTCAGGAATATCCAGAAATAGTTCTCCACATTGCCGGGATACGCTGTCCACTCCTGTCCCGCACCGACGGAGAGGCCGGTGTACATCAGGGTGATGGGGGTCAGTATCAGAAAGTACTTGGCGCTATCACGGCGCATCAGCTGAAGGACACCGCCGACCAGCAAGAGAGGGATGATGAGGAACAGGTCGGTCAGGTCCTGACCCATGATCTGCCATATGCCCGATTGCGAGGTCCGGTATAGTATGTCCCCGGTCCCCAAGGGCCCAAGGGCTGCCATTATTATCAGCGCCAGGGCACAGACCATCGCCGCAGCTCCGTTCAAGTACCAGGGGATGAGGTCGTTCTCCTGGCGGTAGATATCGGCCATTTATAACACCCCTTCCAGGTCGCTCGCCCATTTCCGGATGGCGTTCCAGTCCCGGAGGTCATATGGGGCCTTTGGATCGATGCCCCTCCTCTCCAGCCCCCGGCTGCTGTCCCTTCCTCCGTCCAGTATGCCTTTCACCAGGTAGCTGTGCTTGCTGAAATCCAGGACGCCCCCGAATAGTCCAACCCGGACCGGGCGCAATCCGTACCTGTCGGCCACGTCCTGTAGGTATCTCCGCCGGTACTCGTCCTTCCTGCTGGGGTCGAGCATCAGATCTCCGCAGCAGGCGAACATGGCCAGCCTCTTCTCCCTCAGGACCATGGAGTTCATCTCCAGGAAGCGCAGCGCCTCCTTCGACCATGAGCCGCACACTATGCCGCTCCCGATCACCACCAGGCCATAGCGCTCCAGATCGATGTCCCTGTGTTCGCGCAGGTCCATCACCTCGGCGCGGTGCCCGTTCTTCCGCAGTACGGAAGCGATCTCCAGCGCGACCTTCTCCGTCGAACCGAACTCAGTACCGAAGGCGATCAAGGTCATCACTGCCCGGCACCTCCTGGGAGACCATGACCTGGTTCGACATCGGGGCCCTCCATCATCGTTCCGTACCCGCCAGGGATGGGGATGACCAGCGCGAACCCGCCCACGCTCGACCGGGGGCCGGGCGAACGGTTCGCGACCTTTCCATTTCTTTGGGGATTCTTCGTATCATTCACCGAAGCAGCCACTGCGCCGCGGGCTATAGGCCCTCGTCAAACGGTCGTGAACGAATATGGTGTAAGATCACAACGAACACGACCTTTCCTTAATCAAGACGAGTTAAAATATGGTGATCGGCAGATGACCCAGCAGTCTGGTCACCTTTTCTTCGCCTGCCTCAGCATTTCCTGCAGTGGTGCCTTCTGATGTTCCTCGTAGTGATAGACCGCACGGATGATGTTCGGCACGACGCTGGCGAAGATGCCTTCCGCCTCCAGTTCCCGGCAGACGTTCTGCATCTCCCGCACGTTCCGGCTCCAGTAGGTGATTATGACCTGGTTGGGCAGGTTGCTGAACGTGTATGTGCGCATGATGCTCGGGGCGTATCGCTTTATCAGCAGGAACGCCACCTTCTCCCGGGGCACATCATCCCTTAGGGACAGGTGTATCTGGCTGATGGTGTCCCCCAGGGTATCGGGCTGCCAGTTGATGGACAGCATTATCAGGTCCTCCTTGATCATCCGGTCCAATCGGCGGTGCACGGTCTTGACGGTGGTTCCCAGCTCTTCGGCCACATCGGTCACTGGACGTCGAGCATCCTTGGCCAACGCCTGGATGATGCGAAGGTCCATGGCCGTGAGAACGCTCCCCGTCGATGGCGGCAACGGTATGATCCCGACCTGCGGTTCACTTAACTGGGCATCACGTTGCACCGCGGTGACGAAATCGGCCAGCTCCGTTGAGTCCTTGACGTTCCCATGCACATAAACATAATTACCGCTGGTCACTTGGAAGACCGCCACTTGGGGGATGGCACGGAACTTTCGGTCCACGTCGTCCATGACCGGAGCATTGGATCGGCCGTGCACCATCACCCACATGGCCCCCCTGGCCTTGAAGCTCAGCAGGGCATAGGAACCCCGGATGATGTCCGCTTCGATCAATGATTGAACGCGCCGATGCACGACCTGAGGGCTCAACCCCAGCTCCTTACCCAAATCAGAATAGGATGTGCGGGAATTGCGCATCAGGAGACGGCTCAGGGCCAGGTCGGTCAGGTCCATGGGACCGCCATGGTCTCGGGTCGAGTTATATTGTTCGTCGCCGGATGAAGGCGCGTTGCTCGGCCATTTTCCCTGAACATTATTGGCCAGAGATCACGAGGATTATAGATCAAGGCGGCTCCCGCACGATGGGCACAGCACGAACTTATCGACACCGCACGGAAACGGCCTGGTCTCTTTGACCCTGACCTCTTTTCCGGCGAGCACGTCGTCCAAGGCGTTCCGAAGATCGTTGGAGCGCACGAACCCCGGGTTGGGCGAGTCATCGACCCTCCCTCGGTACCGGACCCTCCGATCCTGGTCCAGCAGGAAGGCGTGGAGGGTCAGCTCGGCCCCATAGCTGCGGGCGATCGCCTGGTCCTCGTCCTTGAGATACGGAAATGAATAGTTACGCTCCTTGGCCACGAGGACCATCTCTAGGTAAGTCTCGGAAGGGGATCGGCTGGGATCGTCGGAGTTGATGGCGATCACCTGCACGCCGAGGTCGGCGTAATCGCGTTGTATCGCATCGATCCGTTCGGTGTACGCTTGAGCCGTGGTGCAGCGATTGGCCATGAACAGGATGACGAGGGCCTTTTTACTGGCGAACATGGACGAGGAGTACGTGTTCCCATCCACTCCCAGCAGCTCTGGGAACGGCGGCGCCTTCTCGCCGATGTCGATCGGGTCGGTAGTGGGAGGATGATCATGGCCGGTCATCGAGATGCCTCGGTACCGGACCATGCGTGCCAGATGTTATTGAACATTGGCAGCGACGTTGCCAATGTGAAAAGCCTGTTCATGAGGTCGATCTACGAACTCTCTCCCATCGCCCCAGTCATCCATGCCGCAGCACCCGCCGGTACGCTGCCCCGCAGCATCCTGGGCAGGCATTATCGATCATACCGTGAACAGCTTGGTGCTCAGGTATTTCTCCCCGCGGTCGGGAAAGATGGTAACGATGACCCCGGACCGTATCTGCTTGGCCATCTCGATGGCGGCGTACATCGCGGCCCCGCTGCTCATGCCCACGAAGATGCCTTCCTTCTTTACGATCTGACGGGTCATCTCGTACGCCACCTCGGTCTCCACCATGATAGTGGTGTCGATCTGCGTGGGATCGTATATCGCCGGGACGATCGCCTCCTCCATGTTCTTCAATCCCTGGATGTAGTGTCCCTTGACCGGATGGGCGGATACGATCCTTATCTGCGGGTTATGCTCCTTCAGCGCCTTGCCTACGCCCATCAATGTGCCGGAGGTGCCCAATGCCGAAACGAAGTAGTCCACCTTGCCGCCGGTCTGCTTCCAGATCTCGTCCCCGGTGGTCTTGTAATGGGCCATCTTGTTGTACTGATTGGAGAACTGGTCGGGCATGAAGTACTTCCCTGGGTTCGCCTTGACCAGCTCCCGCGCCATCCTGATCGCGCCGTCGGTGCCGTACTTGCCCTCGCTCAGGGTGACGATCCCTCCGAACGCCTTGATCATCTGCCGTCGCTCCACCGAGACGGAGTCGCTCATGACGATCTCCACCTCGTACCCTTTGATCGCGCCGATCATCGCCAACGCCACGCCGGTATTGCCGGAGGTAGGTTCGATGATGGTCTTGCCCGGGGTGAGCGTGCCTTCTTCTTCAGCTTGCTGGATCATGTTCAGGGCGATCCGGTCCTTGATGCTGCCGGTAGGATTGAACCCCTCCAGCTTCGCTAGGATAGTGACGTTCGGGTTCGGATTGAGCTTGTTGATCCGGACCAAAGGAGTATTGCCGATCGTCTGGAGGATATCTTCCCTAAAATCAGCTGATGGCATGGACATTTCCTGTTCTCCCGGAGAAAGGGAAGAGCATTTATATTTGTTGTCGCCAGAAAACCCATGAATTTATTCGTGGGATGAATGGCGATGATCGACCGTTCTCTTCACTTCTCGCGATCGGAAGCACTTTCGGTCACCTCCCCAGACGTTTGAATATCAAGATCGAAGCATGAACAAGTGATCCGTAACTACGAGTACCGTCTCTATCCGTCAAGGAAGCA
>JAEILR010000037.1 GCA_016109435.1 Methanomassiliicoccus sp. | reverse complement strand
GCCAGCGCACGGCGCGGCGAAATTAAGAGATAGTTGAACGGCGTTGGAAGAGCGATGTCCTACCTACCAGTGAAACGGTTGTTCAGCGCCCCCTCCGACGAGGAGGTCGAGGCGCGCGGATGGATCTACCGGGCCCGCTCCAGCGGGGCCATCGTCTTCCTGGTGCTGCGGGACTCCACGGGCATCATCCAGGTGACCGTGAAGAAAGGCAACCTACCGGACCAGGAGTTCGAGGCCGCGCGCGGCGTGACGGTGGAATCGTCGGTCATGGTCCGGGGGCGGCTGTTCGACGACAAGCGCGCTCCCGGAGGAAAAGAGATGCGGGCCTCCGGCTTCACCGTGGTCGGTTCGGCGCAGACCTTCCCCATCACCGAGTACCAGAGCGAGGAGCTGCTGCTGGACCACCGCCACCTGTGGATCCGTTCCCGAGAGCAGACCGCGGTGATGAAGATCAAGGCCGCGGCGATGGCTGGCGCGAGGGACTGGCTGAAAGAGAACGACTTCACCGAGGTAACGCCTCCGGTGCTCACGACCAACGCCTGCGAGGGCGGGACCACCCTGTTCAAGCTGAAGTACTTCGACCGCGACGCCTACCTCAGCCAGAGCGCCCAGATGTACTTGGAGGCGCTGATCTTCTCCCTCGACCGAGTATACTCCATCACCCCGTCCTTCCGGGCCGAGAAGTCCCGCACCACGAGGCATCTAACGGAATACTGGCACCTCGAGCTGGAGGAGGCGTGGGTCGACTACCGGGGCAACATGGACATCCAGGAGCAGATGGTCTCGGCGATGGTCGAGGGCGTGCTAAAGAACGCCGGGGAGGAGCTGGCGGTGGTCCGCAAGGACATCGAGCCGCTCAAGGCCATCGTGCCGCCGTTCAAGCGCGTGACCTACTCCCAGGCGGTCGACATGCTCAACGGCCAGGGGTACGAGCTGGGCTGGGGGTGCGACCTCGGAGCGCCGGAGGAGAGGGCGCTCACGGCCGAGGAGACGGTGCCGGTGTTCGTCACCAACTACCCCAAGGAGTGCAAGGCGTTCTACATGAAGGAGGACGCCGACGACCCGCGGACCTACGCCTGCGCCGATCTGCTCGCGCCCTCCGGGTTCGGAGAGATCATCGGCGGCTCGGAGAGGGAGACCGACCTGAACAAGCTCGTGGCGAGGATGCAGGAGCAGGACATCTGCATGGAGCCGTACGAGTGGTACCTGGACCTCCGCCGCTATGGCTCGGTGCCACACTCCGGCTTCGGGCTGGGGGTGGAGAGGGTGGTCAAGTTCATCTGCGGCCTTGAGCACATCCGGGACGCCGTGCCGTTCCCCCGCACCGTGTCTCGAGTTTATCCCTGAACGTACTTGGCCAGGTGCACGATCATGTCGTGCGCCTCTTCCAGCTCCTGGACCTCCACGAACTCGTCGGCGGTGTGGGCCAGGTGCGGGTCTCCCGGCCCGCAGATGTAGACATGGGGGTTCACCGACGCGTACTTCGGCGCCTCGGTGGCGTACGGCACCACGATGGGGTCGGTGCCCAGGAAATTCGACAGCTCCTGGCTGATCTCCGAGTTCGGGTCGGACTCGAACGCTCCCAGGGTGTATTCGATATCCATCTCGTACACCTCGCCCCGCAGCCGGTTCACGATAATATCCTCGATGTCGTTGGCGGTCTGCGTGGACGGGTGGCGGATGTCGACCTCCACGGTGCAGTGGTCGGAGACCACGTTGTTCTTGTTGCCCCCCTTGATGGTGGAGAAGCACACCGTCATTCCGGTCGAGCGCTGCGAGGACATCTCCGCCAGATCGAGCAGACGCCCGAGGCAGTAGTGCATCTTGAGGATGGCATCGTTGCCCAGCCACGGCTGACTGGCGTGGGCGGCGCGTCCCCTGGTGGTCAGGCGGAAGCGGAAGACGCCCTTCTCCCGGTACGCCGGAGCGAGCTCGGTCGGCTCCATGATCAGGACGCCCTTGGCCTTGCGGACGATATCCTCCTTGATGATGGCGTCCACGCCCTCCATCTGCTCCTCCTCGTCGGTGGTGAGGCAGATGCTGAACGGGACGTCATCCTTCACCAGCTCATCGGCCGCCTCGATCATGGCCGCGCACGCGCCCTTCATGTCGCAGGTGCCGCGGCCATAGACGCGGTTCTCGTCCTCCTCTCCCTGGAACATGGTCCAGTTGTCGCCGACCGGCACGGTGTCGAGGTGCCCGGAGAACAGCATGCCGTTCTTGCCGTAGGTGGCGATGAGCGCCGGGTACCGCTCCGGTCCGACTAGGCGGACGCGCATGCCGGCGGCCTCGAGCCTGCGGCGGGTGAATCTGAGGATGGTGCTCATGTCCGCGTGCAGGTCGCTGTCCATGGCCAGCAGGTCCTGCAAGGTATCCACGACCCTGGTCCTCATCTCCCATCCTTCCTGACGAACGGAGGTTTGACCACCACGGCCGGGACCTCGTTGTCCCTGATCCTCACTTTCAGCTTCGTGCCCTCGGCCGCTTTCTCCTCGTCCACATAGGCGAGGGCGATGCCCCTCTGGAGGATGGGGGAGAGGGTCCCGGAGGTCACCTTCCCGACCTCACGGTTGCCAACGATGACGGGATACCCGTGCCTGGGGATGCCCTTGTCCTGGAGCTCGATCCCTATCAGCCTGCGGTACTCGCACTCTTTCTGCTTGAGCATCGCCTCCCGGCCGATGAACGCATGGTCCCACTTGACCGCCCACGCCGGCCCGGTCTCCAATGTCGTCTGGGTACCGTCGAAGTCGGTGCCCGAGAGCAGGTAGCCCATCTCCAGGCGGAGGAGGTCTCGAGCTCCCAGACCGCAGGGCCGCAGCCCGAGGTCGCTGCCCGCGGCGAGCAGCGCGTCCCACACCGGGATCGCGGCTCCGCTCTCGACCAGGATCTCGAATCCGTCCTCGCCTGTATATCCGGTGCGGGTGACGTAGCTCTGCGTCGTGCCGGCCGGAGGCGCGGGGAAGCTCAAGATCTCGGGAAGGAAGCTCTCGGAGCCGCTCGGTGACGAGACCTTGAGGTCAACGACATCGCTGTATAGCCTTTTCACGCCCTTGAGGTCCTTGTCCGTGAGCCGCTGCAGTATCTGCTCGGATCTCGGGCCCTGCAAGGCGATGGCCGCCACTTGCCCGGAGACGTCGACGACCTCCGCTCGCCGGATGTGTTCGCGCACCCACTCGTAGATCTGCCGAGCGTGCGACGCGTTGGGCACCAGAAGGTATGCGTCCGGGCCAACACGGAAGGTGAAGGTGTCGTCCATGATCTTGCCCTGCTCGTTCAGCACGTGGGCGTAGATGCCCTTCCCCAGGGCGAGGTCTTTGATGTCGTTGGTTAGGAGCTCGCGCAGCGAGCTCTCAGCCCCCTCGCCGCGGATGATGATATCACCCATGTGGGAGACGTCGAACATGCCCGCCCGCTCTCTGACCGCGTGGTGCTCCTCCAGGATGGAGGCGTACTGGATAGGCATCTCCCAGCCGCCGAACTCGACCATCCGGGCGCCCAGCGCGACGTGGGCATCGTATAAGGGAGTACGCTTCATGGACACATTTAGGAACTCCCAGGACGGCTAAAAGGATTTGCTTGTGCGACCGCCAGACAATATTCGACGCCGAATATCGGGAGCTAGGTGGGGATGGAGGATCGGTCATGCCCGGCCGGTTCATCGGACAGGAAAATGCACGATAAACGCTTCGCTATCCACCTGTCCGCGATCCAATGTTAATTCTTGTAGATCGCCCGCCTTCAGAAGCCTGACCCCTGCACCTTCAGCCGGAGGCACATCGCCTCCCTCGATAGCCGCAAGTTCTCGGCGTTGTCGAACTCCGCGATCAGCCGCTTCCTCTCCTCAGCGTCGTCCTTCAGCTCCAGGACCGTCCGCTCGATGCTGGGCACCGCCCTGGTCAGCTCGTCCACGACCGTGACGTGTGATTCCAGCGAGGTCCTGGAAAGAGGATTTAGATCGATGGCCAGCACGGTCTTCCCGGCCTTCACCAGCGCCCCGGCGCGGTCCCCGTCCTCCAGGGGGATGAGCACCACGTCCGCTTCGTAGATCCCTTCGGTGCAGCACATCGCTCGGTCCGAGGCGATGCCTTCCAGGCGGGATGATTGCACCCGGCCGAGCACATCCTTCCCCCCTCTGCTCTCGAGGTACGACACCACCTTCTCCACCCTCTCCGGGCTGCGGTGGAACAGGTTCACTTCCACCCTCGCCGGCACCGCGCGGGCCAGGGACAGCAGGCCATCGGCACAAAGGCCGGCGGCGTTGCCGTTGACGGTGATGACCGGACGGCGGGCTTCCAGCAGCCACGCCGCCGCCGTCTTCTCCGCGTTCGCGGCCGTGCCCGTCGTCCGCTCGCCGAGCATGTAGTCGAACGCCTCCCCCCGGCCGTGGGCGATGAGGCCTGTAGGCGCTACCACGCCCTGCCGGACCAGCTCGGACATGCGTTCACGAACAACGAGAGAGCGGTAGCGGGGGTGGTCCCTGGAGATCTCCATGGACGGACATTGAGCGAGGCGGTTAAATATCGTTGTTGCTGGCGTGGAACGACATTATAATTACCAGCGTCCGAGCGGGGACAACAAAAATTAATAAAGCCTATCGTAATCTATATATACCACTTTTCCAATGTACTTGAACATACCGGTCTTCGGACCGCTGGTGCATGATGAAACTTTTGGGCGTTATCCAGGACATAGGTTTTGACGGGAAGCTCATTGTGAGAGGAGCGTTCGCCCCCGGCCCCCGTGACAGGGTCGTGGACAACCGCAGCAAGCCTCTGGGCTTCGTCCGGAGGGTGTTCGGGCCCGTGGACTCACCGTACATCATGGTCGAACCGGCCGGGAGGAGCAACCTGCTCGCAGCTGTGGGGAAGCAGGTATACGTCGAGGAGGGCGGACATTATGCCAAAGGTAAGAGAAGGGACCGAAGAGATTGAGAAGTGCCCGGAATGCGGCGGCAAGCACCTGGTCAGGGATTATGAGCGGGGCGAGCTGATCTGCGAGGACTGCGGCCTGGTGCTGGATGACCAGTTCATCGACCAGGGGCCGGAGTGGAGGGCCTTCGACGTCGAGCAGGGCGAGAAGCGGGCGCGTACCGGTGCGCCGATGACCTACACCATTCACGACAAGGGACTTTCGACCGAGATCTCTTGGAAGAACAAGGACAGCTACGGGAAGAGCATCCCCACCAGGAACCGCGCCCAGCTGTACCGCCTCAGGAAGTGGCAGCGCAGGATCAGGGTATCCAACGCCACCGAGAGGAACCTCGCGTTCGCATTGTCGGAGCTGGACCGGATGGCCTCGGCCATGGGATTGCCCCGAAACGTCAGGGAGACCGCGGCCATGGTCTACCGCAAGGCGGTCAACAAGAACCTCATCCGCGGACGGAGCATCGAGGGAGTGGTCGCCGCGTCGCTATACGCCGCTTGCCGCCAGTGCAACGTCCCCCGGACCCTGGACGAGGTCGCCAACTCCTCGCGGGTCGGCCGGAAGGAGATCGGACGCACCTACCGGTTCATGACCCGGGAGCTGAAGCTGAAGCTCATGCCCACCAGGCCCCAGGACTATGTCCAGAGGTTCTGCTCCGAGCTGAAGCTGAG
Organism: Methanomassiliicoccus sp.; assembly: GCA_016109435.1. Classification (GTDB taxonomy): domain Archaea; phylum Thermoplasmatota; class Thermoplasmata; order Methanomassiliicoccales; family Methanomassiliicoccaceae; genus UBA6. Next base: position 53,675 of record JAEILR010000037.1, on the reverse strand, counting down.
CGGAGAGGTGCAGTCCAAGGCCGCGGAGATCCTGAAGGACGCGGCCAAGAAGGAGCTGACCTCCGGGCGCGGCCCCACGGGAGTGGCGGCGGCGGCCATCTACATCGCCTCCATCCTGTGCAACGAGCGCAGGACCCAGAGAGAGGTGGCGGACATCGCCGGGGTCACTGAGGTCACCATCCGGAACCGGTACAAGGAACTGACCGAGAAGCTGGGCATCGAGATCCAGCTTTAAGACCGGTGTCCCCGGCCCCCCAAACCTCTTCCGTCGCGCGCGTCGCCATTATGACCGCGCGACGTTCACACCCCAGGCGCAAGGAGGCCCACCTTTTCAAAGGTGGGAGTGAACGAAGGCTACTGGTACGCCAGATCTAGATCATGTTTTGATCCTTATTGGCCTTCTGTGCTCCTGACGCACAAGCTCAAGCTCCTCCCGAACGAGGAACAGAAGAACGCTCTCATGGAGGTCGTGGAGCGGTTCAACGGGGCTTGCAATTTCGTTGCCGCCGCCGCGTTCCGCATCAGGTCGGCAAATAAGATTCGACTACAGAAGGAAGTATACTATGCCGTGCGGGAACGTTACGGTCTCCCGGCGCAAATGGCTATCCGCGCCATCGCCAAGGTATGCGAGGCGTACAAGCGCGATAAGGGTCGAAAACCACAATTCAACAAATATGGGGCGGTGGTCTACGATCAACGAATCCTCAGCTGGAAAGGTCACGACCTCGTCTCGCTCGTTACCCTCAGCGGTCGGACGGTCATTCCGTTCCTCTCCTGCGATCACTACGAAGCGAGGAATGGCATCATCCGCGGCCAGGCGGACCTCATCTTCAAGAACCGCGTCTTCTACCTCTGCGTCGCCGTTGAGGTGCCGGAATCGGAAACGATCGAGCCTATCGACGCTCTCGGCGTCGACTTGGGCATCGTCAACCTGGCCGTGGACTCGGACGGCGGGACTCGTTCCGGTGTGGAGGCATGCAAGTTCCGGGGGAGAGTAGCCAAGCTGCGATCCGGACTGCAGTCCTGCGGGACGCGATCGGCTAAGAGGCATCTCAAGAAGCTTTCCGGAAAAGAGAAGCGTTTCCAGAGGGACATCAACCACTGCATCTCCAAGCATATCGTCGCGAAGGCCAAAGACACGAAGCGATCGATCGTCCTCGAAGACCTCGGAGGCGTTCGCTCTCAGGAGACGGTTAACAAGGCTCAGCGTCGCGATCTGAACACTTGGGGATTCTTCCAGCTTCGCTCGTTCATCGAGTACAAGGCCAAGCTGGCCGGAGTTCCCGTGGTCTTCGTGGACCCGAAGAACACATCACGGATATGCCCTCGGTGCGGACACGTCTACAAGGAAAACCGTAAAACTAGGGGCGACTTCGAGTGCGTGCGGTGCGGGTTCGCTGGCCCGGCCGATCACGTGGCGGCGACGAACATCGCCGCCAGGGGCCGGGTCAACGGCCCCATCGTGACGGGGGATCTTTTCGGTCCGATGGACCACCTCGGTCGCAAGCCCACGAATTCATTCGTGAGTGGTTGACTTCCATTTCCTCAATAGTTATTTTTAGTGTAGATGAATTTCAGATGGCGGTGCTAAGGTGGCAGTGGAAAGCAACCTGTTGAAGCTGATGGGCGCGTGGTACACGATCGGCGGAGTGCTGACAATGCTGAGCGCAGTAATCGTTGTCCTAGTGGAGTTCAAGCTGGGCGCGTTGCTGGCCATTCCTGTGTTCATCCTGCTGCTGCTTCTCGGCTCCTCCGAGTTCTCCTCCGGGAGGACCATCTGGAACTCGGAAGCGGGAAGATGGAGGAACATCATCACCGCCTCCCTGGGGACCATCGGGGCCCGTCTGCTGTTCGTCTACCTGCTGTGGGGCAGCGTGTTCACCAGGGCGGGCATGGTGATGCCCTGGGAATCGGGCTCGTTCGCGGTCTGGCTGTTCTTCCTCAATCTGGCCTGGCTCATCGGGGAGGCGGTGTTCTTCGTCTACCTCTACCTCAATCCGGACATATTCATGCTGAAGGAGTGCGACGAGAACCGCCCCGACCTCGCCACTTGCAGGATCAAGAGCGCGTCGGAGTGCCCGACCTGCCACGAGGTCGTGGAGACCTTCTGGCAGAGCTGCCCGTACTGCGGGACCAAGCTGCCTCGGGCCTGCGCGGAGTGCGGCGGGGACCTCGGGGACCTGCTGTCCTCCTGCCCCCACTGCGGCGCGGAGATCATGCAGACGGTCTCGATGAACAAGACGGTGGAGATGTTCCGAAAGATGACCGAGGAGAAAGCCCTGCCGGAGACCAAGGCGGCCCACTTCGCCCGTCTGGCCGAGGCGCTGCTGAAGAACGGGAAGCCCGAGGAGGCGGTGGACGCGTACCGCCAGGCCATCGCGCTGACCAAGTACCCGCGCAAGCGCACCAACTTCATGGTCCAGGCCGCCCGCATCCTGGCCAACAACGGCCGCCAGGCGGAGGCGGAGAAGCTGCTGGACGAGGCGCTGGCGATCGACCCCGCAGATGTCGCCGGGGCCGGCAAGATCCGCTCGGATATGGGCGGGAAGACCTCTCCGGCCTGATCAGGGGCGGACCCGCGACAGCCGAACGTACTCGGTGTTTTCGCCGGCCACCCTGGCGAACAGGATCTCCTTCTTCACCCCGTGGGCCAGCCGGACCGCTCTGGAGATCTCCGGCCAGGTGGTCTCGTGGTCCTCGGGAACGGCGTGTACCAGCCATCGGGCGTGCGACTTCTGGGGATCGTCCTCGTACACCCGGAAGTGAGAGCCGTACTTGAATCCGGTCTTGACCACCAGTCCGCGGGAACGGAGATCGTCGTACGCCCGCAGCCGGAGATCGAAGTCCTGCTGTAACTTCTGGGCCCGCTTCTTGAAGCGGTCCAGCTTCACCGCTCTTCCGGAGATAATGGTGGCGACCTCCAGCCTCTCCTTCTCCATGAGGTGGGCCGCTTCGATGAGGGACAGTTGCAGCGCCTTCCCCAGCTTCTTGCCGTAGAACCCGTGGTCGTATAGACGCTGGGCACCGGCCTCGTCGAACACCATGACCCGGTCCTCGAGCAGCGCGGCCTTCACCGCAGGACCGCCCCACTCCCGGTCGGCGGTCCCCCGGGGCTCGCTGCGGTCGGCGTGATAGAAGGTTATGTCCCCTTCCTCGTCCACGATGGCGATCAGAAGCTCCTTGCGGGTCTGTTCAGAGCGGTCCATGACTCCCATGAACGGGGCGATGGCGAACGCCGAGCGCTCCGATATCGCCGACACCCAGTTCTTGGTCTGGGTGCTGCTGGGGTTGCCCCCGCGGGGGAACACCCGGAAGTCGAAGTCCTCCCCCGCCGGCTTCACCAGGTATCCGCGGCTCCTCAGGTCACGATACACGATATACTTGATCTCGAAGTCGCGGTGGGCCGCCGAGGCCGCCGCCACCAGCCGTTCGAGGGTCATCGGCTCCCCGTCCTTGTGGACCTCCAGGCGGGAGCTCTCCACCAGGTATACCGCCTCCAGGAGGTCCATCTCCAGGCCGCCGCCGGAGAGGGGATAGCCATAGTAGCCTTTGTTGTAGATCTGGCTGGCCTCGGTCTGGTCCTTGATGATCACGCTGTCTCCGACCAGCTCTCCGGGCATGCTACTGGCAGAATCGCCCCGCTTATTAACCCTTTCCACGACCAGGACCGTTCGTCCCTCTGCTCCCGGACCTTGGAAATCATTATCTACCGATCCGCTCAGTTATAGTTTACAACTTATGGTTGATATGAATGTGTGGTGAAACGCTTGGACGATCTTGACGCTCTCCTGTCGGTCATCGAGAACCCCGCCCGGCGGCGGATACTTGAAGCTCTGGTCCGGGAACCCCACTATCCCCTGCAGCTGTCGAAGGAGCTGGGGATGAGCCAGCAGGCGGTGATGAAACATCTCAAGGTCCTGGAGGCCTACGGCCTGGTCAAGAGCTTCCGGGAGGAGAGCGACCTGGGGGGGCCGATGCGTCACCGTTACTATCCGGCGGTGAACTTCACCATCGTGGTGGACCTGGGCACCAACATCTTCCGTGCCCAGCTGACCACCCGGAAGCACGATCCGGCTCTGCCGGAGGGAAGGAGCGAGGACGTCGCGGCCCGGGCCGGAGAGCTGAGGGAAAGGATGGCGGCCATCGACGGCAAGCTCATGGAGCTGCAGCGGGAGCGGGAGCGGCTCATCGAGGAGAAGGAGAGCATCATGGACGAGGTCGGCAGGATGATGGCCGACCTTCCGGACTACCAGATGCGAATGGCGATGTACGAGTTCATCAGCAGGCCGGACCTCGACCCGGAGGGGATCGTCAGGGAGATGTCGGCCCGGGACGAGGCGGTCATGCAGTACATCAGGGAATGGCTGGAGGAGTGATATGAGCACGGAACCCAAACGGACGGTGGATAGGTACATGGAAGAGGCCTTCAGGTTCGCCCAGGAGGCCGGCCGGTACTTCGACAGAACGATGCAGAAGGTAGAGTCCGACTCCAAGGAGTTCATGGGCTCGGTATCGAAGGAGGCCAAGGAGGGCACCAGGGAGATGAGGCGGCGTACCTCGATCATGGTGGACGAGGTCAAGCAGGAGGTGCCCAGGGTGAGGGCTGAGCTTCGGGAGATGGAGGCCCGCATCAAGGAGAGAATGAAGCGGGGGAACGGACCCGAGTGAAAATGTTTATATAGAAGGGCAATCATTGAGTTGTAGTATACAACTAAGAGTTGTAAACTACATATTCAGTGAGGCAAGATGACCCCTGAGATCCCTGACAAGGAGCGGACCCCCGCGCCCCGGCGCCGGTGGAAGCCGATGAACGAGCCGGAGAGAAGAATAAGCGACGGGCCTAGGATGGCCAACCACACCGCCATGGACGACCCGCACTGTGAAATGCGGGCTCCGTGGAGCGGACATTAAATAATCGCTCGGAGAGAGTAGGAAGGGAGGGATAGGAATGAATTCATCGGAAAAGGTTCTGAAGGTGGCCGAGGCCAAGTCCAAGGACGCCGAGCGGGGCATCGCCAGGGTGGACCCGGCGGTGATGGACGTGCTGGGCATAACCGCCGGCGACGTCATACAGATAGAGGGCAAGAAGCGGACCGTGGCCATCGTGTGGCCCGGATATCCTGAGGACGCCAACCGGGGGGTCATCCGCATCGACGGGACCATCCGCCGGAACGTCCAGGCCAGCATCGACGAGAAGGTCGCCATCCGCAAAGTAACGGTGAAGGAGGCGCGCAAGATCACCTTCGCCCCTACCGAGCCGCTGCGCATCATGGGTGGAGAGGAGTACCTCAGCCAGTCCCTGGAGGGCAGGGCGGTCACACGCGGCGACGTCATCCAGATCAATGTCATGGGCCGGAGGATCGACCTCATCGTGGTCTCCTACAGCCCGACCTCCGACGCGGTGCTGGTGCATCGCACCACCGAGGTCAAGATCAGCGAGAAGCCGGTGAAGGAAGGAGTGTCCAACATCCCCAAGGTCACCTACGAGGACATCGGGGGGCTGGGGGACGAGGTCAAGCGGGTCAGGGAGATGATCGAGCTGCCCCTGCGCCATCCCGAGCTGTTCGAGCGGCTGGGGGTGGAGGCGCCCAAGGGTGTGCTGCTGCATGGCCCGCCTGGAACGGGGAAGACCCTCCTTGCGAAGGCGGTGGCGGGAGAGACCAACGCCAACTTCGTCACCATCGGTGGACCGGAGATCATGTCCAAGTTCTATGGTGAGAGCGAGGAGCGGCTGAGGGATATCTTCAAGCAGGCCCAGGAGAACGCGCCGACCATCATCTTCATCGACGAGATCGATTCCATCGCCCCCAAGCGGGAGGAGGTCACCGGAGAGACGGAACGCCGGGTCGTGGCCCAGCTGCTGTCCCTCATGGACGGCCTGGAGGCCCGGGGCAAGGTCGTGGTCATCGGGGCGACGAACCGCCCCAACGCCCTGGACCCCGCCATCCGCCGTCCCGGCCGGTTCGACCGGGAGATCGAGATCAACCCGCCCAACCGCGAGGGCCGGCTGGACATCCTGCAGATCCACTCCCGGGGCATGCCCCTGGAGGACGACGTCGATCTGGAGAAGCTCGCCGACCTGACCCACGGGTACGTGGGCGCCGACCTGTCGGCGCTGAGCAGGGAGGCGGCCATGCACGCCCTGAGGCGGCTGCTTCCGGACCTGGACCTGGAGATGGAACAGATCCCCATGGACGTGCTGGGCCGGCTGTCGGTGAAAAAGGACGACTTCCTCGCCGCGCTGAGGGAGATGCAGCCCTCCAGCCTGAGGGAGGTGTTCGTCGAGACCCCCAATGTCAAGTGGGACGACATCGGCGGGCTCACCGAGGCCAAGCGCGAACTGCAGGAGGCGGTCGAGTGGCCGCTGAAGTACGCGTCGGTGTTCGAGCACATGAACGCCACCCCGCCCAAGGGCGTGCTGCTGTACGGTCCCCCGGGAACGGGAAAGACGCTGCTGGCGAAGGCCGTGGCCACGGAATCGCAGGCCAACTTCATCAACGTCAAGGGACCGGAGTTCCTGAGCAAGTGGGTCGGCGAGTCGGAGAAGGCGGTGCGCGAAACGTTCCGCAAGGCCAGGCAGGCCGCCCCGTGCATCATATTCATGGATGAGATCGACTCCATCGCCCCAGTGAGGGGCGGAGAGTCGGACAGCCATGTCACCGAGCGGGTGATATCACAGATGCTCACCGAGATCGACGGGCTGCAGAGCCTGCACAACGTGGTGGTCATCGCCGCCACCAACCGCCCGGACATGCTCGACCCCGCGCTGCTGCGGCCGGGCCGGTTCGACCGGCTGGTCCGCATTTCGACCCCCGACCTGGAGGGAAGGAAGCAGGTGCTGCGCATCCACACCGCCCAGAAACCGCTGGCCCAGGACGTGGAACTGGATGACCTGGCCAGGAGGACCGACGGCTACTCCGGCGCGGACCTGGCCGCCCTGACCAACGAGGCGGTGATGCTGGCCATCCGCGCCCTGGTGGCCAAGAACAAGGACGTGACGGACGAAGAACTGAACGAGGCGAAGATCTCCATGATCCACTTTACCCAGGCCATGGAGAAGGTGAAGCCGGTCAGCCGCACCGACCTGGGCAGGTACCCCAAGGTCGCTGACGATTACATCTATGTGAGGTGAGACAAATGAAAGACGACAAGAGGAAGAGACGCCGGACCTCCTGGGACGACCTCTTCGGCAACTTCGACGAGGAGTTCGAGGAGATGCGCGAGCGCATGGACGCGATGATGGAGGGGTTCATGAACGGCCGCATCGACGCCACCGCCAGCCAGCCCATCGTGTATGGATTCTCCATGCGCATGGGCCCGGATGGCAAGCCGCATATCCAGGAGTTCGGGAACGCGCCTCCCGAGGCCCCCGGAAGGGAGGGGGCCAGGGAGCCGCTGACGGACATCATCGAGGAGAAGGAGCGCATCAGGGTGATCGTCGAGCTCCCCGGAGTGGAGCGGGACGACATCCAGCTGAACGTGGAGGATCGCCTCCTGGACATCTCCGTGGACCGGGAGGACCGCAAGTTCTCCAAGAAGGTGGAGATGCCGTCGGACGTGGACCCCGACTCGGCCTCCGCCTCGTACAAGAACGGCGTGCTGGAAGTGACCCTGAGGAAGGTCGCTCCCAAGAAGCGCGGCCGGCCGGTCAAGATCGAGGACAAGTAGGCCAAACCTCTTAACCTTCCCTCCTTTTTCCTTCGCCCCGCACTGTTCCGTCCATACCTATTTTTTTCTTGAGAACGCTCATATAGAAGTTCAGGAGTATGGAGGTCCGTGCAACGGGATGAGCTGATAGAGGCGGTGCGGTCAGTACTGGCCCGCTCCGGGTTCATCGTTTCCAGGCCGCTCTCCATGCGGGGCATCAGCTTCGACGTGGTGGCGAGGCGGGACGACACCTTGCTCATCGTAAAGATCCTCAGCAACGTGGACGCGTTCTCCAAGGAGAACGCCGAGGAGATGCTGGTGCTGGGCGAGGCCCTGGGCGCTTCAGCCCTGCTGGTAGGGGAGCGCTCCGGCTCGGGGGAGATCGACGAGAGCATCGTGTACTCGCGCTTCGGCGTCCCCATCATCTCCCTGACCACCCTCTCGGACCACCTTCTGGAAGGGGTCCCCCCGTTCATCTTCGCCGCCCCCGGCGGCCTGTACGTCAAGCTGGACAGCGAACTGTTGAGGAAGCTGAGGGAGGAGAGGAACATCTCCCTGGGCACGCTGGCGGAGATCGCCGGAGTGTCGCGCAGGACCATCCAGATGTACGAGGGAGGGATGGGGGCGATGATCGATGTCGCTATCCGCCTGGAGGAGTTCCTGGACCAGCCCATCGTCACCCCGGTCAACCCGTTCCATCACAGCGCCGCGCCCAAGAACCGGGAGAAGACCGCGGCGGCGCCCCGGTCCTCCGACCACTTCGGACAGGAGGTGTTCGAGCAGCTCTCGGGGATGGGGTTCTCCATCCTCCCTACCTCCCGATGCCCGTTCGAGGCCCTCAGCCAGGACAAGCACATCCTCATCCTCACCGGCCTGGGAAAGGACGACAGCCGGCTCAAGGACAAGGCCATGGCCGTGGCCGACATCGCCAAGGTGACGGAGCGGTGCTCGGTGATCTTCATCGAGCGGTCGAAGAGCAAGCACAACATCGGAGGCACCCCCCTGGTGGGAAGGGACGAGCTCCGGAAGATCACCGAGGCGTGCATCCTCTACGACCTGGTGGGAGCGAGGAAGGAAGATGAGAAACATTAGGCTGAACGGTTCCTCGATCACCGTCCTGGCGGTGGTGAAGGGCCTTACGAGCGAGGCCGATGCGGTGGAGAGGGCGTACGGCGAGGTCCGCCCGGACGCCATCGCCGTGTCCATATCCCGCGAGGAGCTGACCGGATTACGCAACCGCGAGGACTACGACCGCTACGAGCCGTCAGACCTGGAGATCATCTACCAGGCCTTCCTGGAGCGGTTCGGCGAGGTCCGCCTCCCGCCCCCGGCCTTCGTCCGGGCGCTGGAGATCTCCGAGCGGGACGGAGCCGCCATCCTCCCGCTGGACATGAACGACGAGGTGTACACCGAGGCCTACTGCCAGAGCGTGAGCACGTCGGACATGATCCGCGAGTCGCTGTTCGCCCGGCGGGCCACCGGCAGGCATTATGACCTCACCGACCCCATCGCCTTCGCCCGCAGCTGGGACGCCAAGGTCAACAGGGCCTCGGGGTTCAGGGAGCTGGAGGAGGCCAGGGAGAAGCACATGGCCGAAGCACTGCGCAACCTGGGCCGGCGGTACCACAACATCCTGGCGGTGGTGGAGTGCGAGCGCTCCGACGGCGTCGTGGCCATCCTGGAGAACGGCGCCGGGAGCGCGGCCCCGGCACTGCCAGATTCCTGAACCCGGCCGTTCTCCGGCGACATTTATTATAATCAGGGGAGGATGAACGGGCATGCGGGAGGGGATGCCCCTGGGGACCAGGTTCACCGATGCGGTCGACCGCCTGGTCCTGTACCTGGAGAGGAACAGGCTCTCCATCATCGGCGTGTTCCTTTACGTCCTGATGATCGCGCTGGTGCGGGACATCTCGGAGTACTACCTGCTGGACCGCGCCTTCGTCACCGATCCGCATCCCTGGATCTACAGCATCGCCCACCACGTGGCGTTCTACTTCCTCACCTTCTTCGGGCTGGTGTTCTTGATCTCGGCCTTCTCCCGGCGGGGGGTGAGGAAGGCGGTGAACTACGTTTCCATGTTCTTCTGGGTCATCGTCCTCCCCCCGTTCCTGGACCGCTTCCTGTTCGGCTCCCAGACCAACTACGCCTATTTCTCTCCGACCGACTTCCTCAACTACCTGCTCAACTTCAGCGGGCCGACCTTCCACCCCGGACAGGCCATAGAGATCGTGGTGGCGCTGTTCGCGGTGGTCGCCTACGTGGCCTGGACCAAGCGGGCCAGCTTCGGCACGGTGAGCGGAAGGGCGATGATCGTGGTCGAGGTCGCCCTGCTGTTGCTGTTCACCCTGATGTCCCTGTTCATCATGGCCACCCCCGGCGCCTACCTTCCGGTGGGCAACGAGGGCGGCATCCCCACCTTCCCCGGCTTCGAGGTCACCAGGTACTTCCAGTTCCACCTGTTCATCTTCGCCTACTACATGGTCCTGCTGCTGGGCATCCTCGCCTCCCTGGCCTACCTCCACGCCCCCCGGGCGTTCAGGGGGCTGGTGCTGAGCATGAGGCCGGCGCAGACGGTGATGTTCGCCGGCATAGTGGCCGCGGGCATCGCCCTGGGATGGTCCTCCTTCGCCGGGAACGAGTACATCTACAACATCCTGGACCGGCCGTACTGGGTCAACCTGTCGTTCGTCATCCTGTCGATCCTCAGCGCCATGCTGGCCTGGCTCGTCACCACGATGTGGAACGATCTGGCCGATCATCGGGACGATTCCCCGGAGAGGGCGGGAAGGACCCTGGCCTCCGGCACGGTGGGCCGCCGGGACCTGGCGGAGATGTCCGTGGTGCTGATGTCCATGTCCCTGATCATGGGGGCGCTGCTTTCCTGGACCCACGTCGCCCTGCTGGGCACGATCTTCCTGCTGGGGGCGGTGTACTCCTTCCGCCCGGTCAGGTTCAAGGATCGCCTCCTGAGCCCCCTGCTGCTGGGGGCCGGCGCGTTCCTGGCCTTCATCTACGGGTTCATGACCCCCCTGAGCCCTATGGTGTTGTACCAGGGCGATCCCGGCCTAGTGCTGCCGGGCAGCTGGGAGCTGCTGTTCCCCACCCCCACCGCCCAGGCGGTGCTCATCGGCCTGTACATGTTCCTCGGCCTGGTGGTCGGCTCCATGGTCACCGACATCGATGGCTACGAGGAGGACCGGCGGGGCGGGGTGGAGACCGCTTACACCAAGTTCGGAACGGACGGCGGGCGGAAGATCGTTTCCGTCCTGGTGCTGCTGGCCTCCTTCACCCCCTTGGCGCTGTTCCAGGACCTGGGGGACATCATCATCTTCCCGGTCCTGGGCGTGGCCGCCTCGCTGGTGTTCCTACGGACCGGCCGCTCCGGGTACGTCCTGCTGATCGCCCTGGCGGGCATGACCTACGCCGCCTGGCGGTTCCTCCCCGCGCTGTCCTAGGTCAGGGAGGAGAAGAAGAGGTAAGGGAACCTGCGGACCACCAGGCGGAGGAGCGCTTCCCATTCCACCTCTCCTCTCGATATCCGCAGGCAGGTGGACACCATCTCCGGGTCGTCGCGCAGCTTCTTCACCAGGAGGGGGGTGTCTACCACTCCCATCAGCCACTGGACTGGAGGGGAGATCGCGCGGGAGGCGCGGATGATGGGCAGAATGTCAGAGGCCACCCCCCGGCGGTACGATGATAGCGATGCTCCGTCGGCAATGAGGCCGCGCACCGCCTCCGAGGCCAGGGCGGCGCTCTTGAACGCGTTGGTCATGCCCTCCCCGGACATCGGGCTGGCCAGCCCGGCGGCGTCGCCCACCACCAGGCAGCGGCGGGTGTGCAGCCTGCGCCGGGGGACCATGGGGATCGGATGCGCTGAAGTGCGGACGTCCAGGACCTCGCCGTAGCGCTCCTCGACGTTCCGGCGCATGAGGTCCATGCCGGCGCGGTACCTCTCGCCGCTCAAGTCCTTCCCCGCCACCCCGATGTTGGCCCCCCTCCTGGTGGCGAACATCCACCCGTTGAGGGGGAACTGGAAGCGGTACGGGAACTTCTCCAGCGGCGTCCCCAGGAAGTGGAACTCCATCCTCCCCCCCGGGTCGCGGTCCAGGCGGCAGGTCGTGGCCACCCCCATGCCCTGGTCCCGGCCCCGGTAGGGGCCGAACAGCGCCGAGGCGGTGCGGCTGGTGGCGCCCTCGGCCACGATGAGCGCCTTGGACGCCACTGCCCGGCCGTCCACGGTCATCTCCACCCCCTCCGGCCGCTCGGCCACCTTGGTGATGGTGGAACGGCTCCACAGCTCCGCTCCCGCCTTCACCGCCCGCTCGGCGAGGTAGGCGTCGAACGCCGAGCGGCGGACGGTCACCGCCGCCCTGGCCTGAAGCTCAAAATCCGCCCTGAAGTCGGCATGGACGATGCTGACCGAGGTGATCTCCTGCTCTATCACGGAGGAGGGCAGCGGTTCCTCCAGCAGGCCGGAGGCCCGTTCCAGCAGGCCGCCGGCGCAGCACTTCTCTCGGGGTACACCCCCCCGCTCCACCAGCAGGGTGCGCAGGCCGGCCTGCGCGCACAGCCATGCCGACCGCGCTCCCGCCGGCCCCGCCCCGGTGACCACGACGTCGTACCCGCTGATTACCGCTTCCTCCCCTTGTAGCGGCCCATCGCCTCGCTGGCGGCCACGATGGCCACCATTCCGAACATGGGCAGGAGGATGGTCAGGTCGATGTAGCCGGTGGTGACGTTGATCACCGACTTGCCCTTGGCGGCCACCGAGCTTATGGGAGTCTCGGTGAACTTCCAGGTGGTGCCGAACTGCTGGTTGTTGGTGTACTCCCACAGCGTCGGCCCGGTCCCGGGGTCACGCCCTACCTGCGCGCCCACGATCAGGATGATGTCCAGGTCCTGGTCCCCGTCAAGGTCCCCCAGCTCCACCCCGTGGGTCTCGTACGCTCCGGAAGCCGGGCACATGATGGCCATCTTGGAGGTGTCCAGGGACTGGGCGGTGAAGGTGCCGAAGGAGACCTGCTGGATGATGAACAGCTTGTTGGCGGACGCGGTATTACCACCGGTGGTCACCACGATGTCGTTCGGCTCGTTGGGAACGTAGACACCGAGGCGCTTCTTCATGTCCCCGACCGCCAGGCCGGAGATGTAGTCGTTCGGGGATTTCCATATGTATGTCGCCGAGCCCCACTGCACCGTGGGGGAGTTGTGGCTGATGACCAGCTGGTCCAGGCTGAACACGTCCTTTACGGTGTCGGTCACCGCCCGGTTCAGGTCGGTTATCCTGACGTAGTAGTACGCGTTCGGGGTGTAGGTCAGGTTGTAGCTCTGGGTGACGTCGGTCTTGGAGGTGATCTGCCCCAGGGTGAACCAGGTCTCGTTGTCCGGCGAGTACTCGATCTTGAAGCCCTCGGTCCCGCTCACGTGGCCCGCGATGGTCAGGACCTGGTAGGCGGCAGGAGCGTTGGGGATCTGGTAGATCCACCCGACCGCCTGGGTCTTCACGAAGGTGACCTCGACGTAGATGTAGTCGATGTGCACCGTGGACGAGCCGGCGGGGTTGAACAACTGGACCTGCAGGTTCGATGTGAGGTTGGCGTACTTGTCCCCGCCCTTGGTGGTCAGCTCGAACCTGACCACCTTGTCGGTGGTGTCGGTGTTCTTCGGTAGGACCGTGGTGTCCTTCCACGTGGCGCCGCCGTCAAACGAGTACTGGATATAGCTGGTGCCGGTGTAGCCGGCGTCCACCTTGTACTCGACCACCAGGTAGGAGCTCTTGATGGGGGTGGTGAGGTTCTCGAGGTTGGGCTGGAAGGCGTTGAGGGCTAATCTGGTGTTCGCCCCGATGTCGTAGTAGGTGCCGTCATCAGCCCAGCTGTTGGCGATGGCGGAACCGGTGGTGTCAGTGATGCTGCCAGAGAGTATCTTCGATCCCACCGCGTTGTACGGCGCGTACAGGACGTCCTTCTCGGTCAGGGTCTGGTAGGCACTGTCCTTGGCGAGCAGCCTAGTGATCGGGTCTGCGACCGTGGCCCCATACACGGAGTCCACCGCGAACCCGAAGTCCGGGTCGTCCATGGGCACCGCGGCGGTGACCTTCTGGGTGTAGTAGATGTACACGGATAGGTCGGTGGACTTGGTGCTGGTGCGCACGATGTCCGGGTAGCCGTCCCCGTTCATGTCCGCGGCCCTGACCTTGGGCATGTCCTGAGCATGGACCCACGGGAGGTTGCCGTTAACCTTGGGCAGGTCCCTCAAGGAGTTAGAGGTGCTGAACGCTCCGGGAAGCGACCCGGCGCTCTTTACCCACTGGTTAAGCCACACCTTGGTGTTGCCGTCCTCGTATACCGCCACGATGTCCTTGTAGCCGTCCTGGTTGAAGTCGGCCACGGCGATGTCTCCGGCGGCGGGGTTGGTGTCCTTGTTGGCGGCGTCGGCGGCGATCCAGGAATCCGTTCCGTAGAGGGTAGTCCTCTGCCAGTTGGAGCTTCCGTCGTTCCAGAAGACGTACACGCCGCGGTTGAAGTACATGCCCCAGCTGTTCTGGTAGTTGGCATTGTCCGCAGAGGTCGCGCTGGTATAGACGACAACGTGGATGAAGCTGGCCACGACATCGGCGCGGCCGTCGTTGTTGAGATCGGCCACTGCGAGCGCAGCGCACATCTCGTTGTTCGATGAGTAACCACTATAGAATCTATCGGAGCTGTAACTGGCGGTGGACCAGACCGATGCGTCCTCGTTGGCATTTCCCTTGTCTGTGCTATATGCCGTCTGAGTGCCGGGATTGGCATCGAAGGGATAGGAGATCGGCCGGGCACTGGACCATTCCGAGCCGTCGCTCTTCGAGTTCTCATACCAGAACAGGTTGGAGAGCGAGGTGTCCTGAGCGCCGACCACCAGGTCGTTCCTGCCGTCCCCGGTCAGGTCCGCAAGGTAAAGCCCAAGGGGACCCTTGCTGGGGTTGGAGTCGATGATCTTCTCATTCCACTGGTCGCCTCCCTTGAACCAAGATATGGCGTTGTTCTCCCACGCCGCACCGGACGAACTCCAGGAAAAGGACCCGGAGCCCAGGGCTGCAGCCACGTCGGTGGTGGTTAGCGGCGCGGTGACGGTGAACTGGCAGCTCAGCTGGCTGTACGACTCACCATAGGTCCCGCCGTCCCCGCTGTCGAAGAAGGTGGATATCTTCAGCGTGTACGAGTTGGTCTTGGGAAGCCACCATCCCTGGTTGGCGTCCTTGAGGGTGATCTTGAGAGTGTACACCCCGGTGTTGGTGTTGTTGCCGTACGGAGCGATGGTCGCCCCGTTGGTCTTGAACAGCGACGACAGCGGAGCGCTGTAAGCTACCGGCTGGCCGGCATTAGGCACGCCGGTCGGGGACTTCATGATGACGTAGCTGCCGGAATAGTCGTCGACCTCGATACCGCTCATGTACACCGTGCTGGTGTACCTGTCCACGTCCCGGGTGCGGATGACCAGGTAGACATCGTCGGTGTGGTTGAAGGAGTTGGTACGGACGAGGTTGTTGCCGCTGGCGACATAGGTCTCCAGCTGGGGATACTGCTGCCCGTTGACGTTGATGTAGTCGGCCACGTTCAGGGTGTTGCCCTGATTGTCCTTCATGATTATCTGGATGGGGTAGCGGTAACCGTCAGCTGGCGCGGTGAAGTTGTACAGGAACTGCCGGAAGGTGGAGAAGGTGCTCCCGATCTGGAACGCGGTGTTGGAGGACTGCGGCTCCAGGGGGGTCACTCCCAGCAGAGGATGGTAGACGTACAGGGAGTTCTGCCCGGCCACGTTCAGCAGGGTGTCGCTCCACACTTCGATGGTCACTCCCTCGCTGACGTTGAAGTTGCGGGCGATGGACCAGTCGGCGGTCTTTCGGATGTAGTAGAAGGTGATGCCCAGCGATCCTCCGGCCTCACCACCGCTGGCGTCCGGGGGATAGGTACCGTCGGTGAGGTAGGTCGGATAGTTGGAGTACGGACCGTTGTTGGACGAGGACGCCGGCAGAACGCTCACCGACATGCTGGCCATCGAACGGTGGCCGGAGGTGTCGGCGGCGTGGATCAGTACGGTCATGCCGTTCCAGTTGACCGACGCGGTGTAGTACTGGGAGACGAACAGGTTGAGAGTGGCGTTATACACCAGGGGCATGGTCGAGGACATTCCCAGGGCCGAGGCGTCCAGGATCACGCTGCCCTTGTCCAGCTTGCCATAGGGATCGCTGATCTGAGTATAGAACCTGACCTTGTTCCCGTCGTAAGCCGGGGTGGGGGTCAGGCCGCGGTCGGCGATGATGGGGTTGGTCATGGCCGACTGATCGCCGCCCTGCAGGGGCGCGGTGTAGACCACGGTGTTGGCTTCGGAATCAACGATCATCACGCTGAGGTCGGTGGTGGTCAGAACGCCGCTAAGGACATAGGACCAGGTGACGCCGGTGGGCCACGAGCCGCCGGTGACCCCGCCGTCGGCGATCTTCAGGGGGATGGGGGTGTTGTTCTTGAACAGGTAGATATTGGTGCGGTGGTCGATCAGCGACTCGCCGCCCTTGTGAGTGATGTTGATGTACGCGTCGTTGCCCGCGTTGTTCATCAGTTTTACCGAGGAGGAGAAATCCGTGTACACCTTCTCTTGGGGGCCGGGCATCGATGACACGAAGTAGAGAACTCCAGTGAACAAGGTAACAGTGATCGCCAGTATGAGCAGATTGCCGATGATGTCAGATACACCATAACGGCTCCAGGTCCTGCGCTTCCTGAGCCCTCCGGTGCTTACGGAGCGCCCGCTCTTCGACCCCGGCCGGCCCGCTTGCCGACCCTCAGGCTTGACACTGATACGAGTGGTCATAGACTCACCACCGGCCCCATTCCCGGTGCAACTCGGTCTACCCCCCTTGAGTCTATAAATATGTATACACCCAATTTTCAATTAATGCGAATATTAATTCCACATAGATAGAAATCGCCCTGTTTTTAATATCCTGGGTGCCCTATGGGAGGGTATGCTGGAGATCGAGATCAAGTGTCCCTGCGACGACCTCGCGGCCGTCGAGTCGAAGCTCATCGGCCTGGGAGCGAAACCCCTCGGGGAGGTGCAGCAGGCGGACGTTTACCTCGCCCACCCCTGCCGGGACTTCGGGTCGACGGACGAGGCCCTCCGCCTCCGGAGGGAGGGGGAGGAGGTCACCCTGCACTACAAGGGCCCCAAGCTCGATAAGGTATCGAAATCGAGGGAGGAGATCGGCGCCCCCCTGGTCAAGCCGGAGGCGGTGAGGACGATATTCGACCGGCTGGGCTTCCGCCCGGTGTCCGAGGTCAGAAAATCCCGCCGGTCGTTCGTGCTGGGGGAGGTGGAGGTGTCCCTCGACTCGGTCGCCGGCCTGGGGGGGTTCGTGGAACTGGAGGTCCAGGACCGCCCGCTGGAGGAGGGGAGGTCGATGCTCTTCGACCTCATGAAGGTACTGGGTCTGGAAAGGACGGAGAGGAGGTCCTACCTGGAGCTCCTGCTCGAGAAAGGCTGATCAGATGCCCTGGATGTGCTCCGCCAAGAACTTGCGGATATCCGGCTCGTCAGGGATGCTGATGGAGGACTTGTAGCGCTCGGAGCCGTCCTTCATCGTGTACCCCCGGCTGAGGGAGATGAACTCGGTGGTCCCGCTATCGCTGACCGCCTTCTTCCTGGCTACCTCCAAGAAGTTGTTCTTCCCGAACTGGATCCTGTGAGAGTCCACGACCTCGAACTGGACATTACGCTCGTTTCCGTCGCTCATCGTAACACCTGATAGACCAACAAAGGAACCCCGGCATGGACAATAAAGGTTTTCCCTCGAAGGAGGCTTCGCCCCCCTCGGTCGCAGGACCCGATCCAGAGTGCGACAGGTAGAAATAGGCTTGTGGTCATTGAACGGGGCATGTGCCCGGTGGGGGAGCCAGCATCAACCGACGTACCCAGATATTGCACCCGGTGCGGTAATGAGTTGGGGCCCGGTTCCAACTTCTGCAACCGGTGCGGACAGCCTCGGAACCCCGGAGCGGTGCCGCCCATGCCGTACCCTCCCCATCCATACGTCCAGTATCAGTCGCAGCGGCTGTCCACGGTCAGGGACGCCATCAGGGCGTTCGGTTCCTGGGGCTCGCTGGCCCTGGTCATCCTGCTGGCGATCAACGTGGCCATCGCCATCTGGGGCATCGCGCTCGTATACCCTCACATGGACCGGCATGTCTACCTGTTCATCATCACTCCCTTCCTGGTCAACTTCGCGGAGCTGGGAGGGTGGGCGTTCATGGCCTACTACGTGCTCCTGGTCGCGGCCATCGTAGCCTCGTTCTCCTGGATGCTGTACAAGAGCCTGCGCCCGTTCACCGAGGAGATCAGGGTCAAGCGGCCGGAGAAGGGCCACAGTCCGCTGTACATCATCGCCACCATCTTCTTCGCCATCCTCACCTTCAATATCGCCTACTACTTCATCATCGAGCTGTTCGGAGTATCTCCCACCACCCCCTCGTTCGAGACCAGGGAGCTATGGCAGATCATCTACGGGTACGCTCTGGCATCGGTTTGGGAGGAGGTCGTCTCCCGCATCCTGCTCATCGGAGTGCCTCTCCTGGTGATCGACGCCCTGGTCCGGCAGTGGCGGCCCCAGCAGAAGATGAAGAAGCTCTCCCAGTATATCCTGGGAGGGGGGTTCGACATCGGGCGCAAGGAGGCCGTCCTGCTGGTCATCAGCAGCGTCATGTTCGGCGCCGCGCACGTGTTCAACTGGGACCTGTTCAAGATCTTCCCCGCGGCGGTGGCCGGGCTGGCCTTCGGGTACCTGTTCCTCAAGCTGGGGGTTTACGCGGCCATCATGCTGCACTTCACCTTCGACTTCCTGACCGTTCCGATGGAGGTGTGGTCGGACGGCCTGGCGGTGACCGGGATCATCGGCCTGCTCATCCTGGCCTGGCTGGTGATCGGCATACCGTACCTGGTGCTGTACGCCTCCCGGGCCATCGGATGGCTGCTTGGCCGCCGGATCTGGCCGGACGCTCCCCCCAAGCCTCCCCGGCCGGTGTACGCGTCATATCCGCCGGTCCCTCCGCCGTACGGTCCTCCGGCCTATGCTCCGACGCCTTACGCTCCTCCTCCGTACTCGCCGCCCGTTCCTCCACCCCCGCAGGCCTCCGGTCCGGGGTTCGTGTGCCGCTATTGCGGCGCCCGCGAGGCGCTGTACGCTGACGGGGACCTCGTCTGCACCAAATGCGGGAAGAGATACTAGGCCCGGTCCAGCATGGCCGCCAGGCGGCCCCTGCTGACCACCGCGTCGGCGATGCCCCGGGACTCGATGACGAACCGGCCCCCGTAATCGCGGAACGCGGACACCACCAGGCCGAAGTCCACCGTGCCCTCGCCGATGGGGAGGTGGGCGTCGAAGTCGCCCTTGTTGTCGTGCACGTGCAGGTTGATGATCCTGTCCTTGAGGGGTAGGAACGCCGGCAGCAGTCCCATGGTGTGGGCGTGGCCGACGTCCAGGCAGATGCTCAGGTCGGTGCCTTCGATCAGGTCGGTGAGGGCCTCGGGCGTCGTCCCGGTGGCGAAGGGGGAGCGGGGCATGTTCTCCAGCGCCACCCTCACCCCCAGGTCCCGGGACAGGTCGTCCAGGCGGCGAAGGGAGTTCTTCGCTGTTTCCGCGACCTTCTCCCTGCTCACCAGCCCCAGGGGGGTCATGAACGCCGGGTGCACGGTGTACACGTCCATTCCCAGGCGGTGGCAGCCGCCCAGGCCGGCGATCAGTTCGCGCAGCGCCGCCTCCCGCATGCGGGGGTTCAGCGAGCCGATGTTGATGTCGCTCATGGGGGCGTGGGCGGAGAACTCCAGATCATAGGAGGGAGTGAGGTCCAGGAACTCCCGCTCGATCTCCCTCAGGTCATGGCGCCCCTCGGCCACCACCTCCCAGGCCTTGAAGTTCGAGGCGATGGTCTCCAGCGCCTGGGGGAACGGCAGCGCGGAGAACGCCGGGGAGGACGCCGCGATCATTCCAGACCCTCCACCGTGCTCTCCGCCAAGTGTTCGATGGTCCCCTCGATGTCGCCGTCCTCGATGATGACCTCGATGCCCCCCAGCGCCACCGGCCCGTCGATGAACGAGACCTTGCCGACGAAGGCGGTCTGCTTGTTGAGGGTGAACCGCGTCCTTCCTTCCCTCGCCCCTCGCAGCATGACCGAGCGGGCGGTGTCCCGGATGTGCTGGTCCAGGATGGCCTCCCTCAGGCCCTCGCCGCTTTCGGTACGAGCCGTCATTCGTCCCCCCGACTCCTCGATCTCGGCATCGGGGAACAGGTTCAGGAGGGCCTGGCGCACCTTCTCCGGGTCCTCGGTCGGATTGCAGGCGGTGGCGGCGGTTATCTGCGGCATGTTTGATGCCATCGTGCCGGATATAGAAAAGAATTGGGGCAAAGCTATATCGACCCCACAACATAGAGGTCCCTGGGATGAGGGACCGCATACTAGACACCCTGGCCAACGAGGGCATTCTGTTGGAGCCCAGCGCCGCGGACATGGTGCTGACCAGGGACGACCCCCTGAACTTCGTCCGCTCGGCCCTCTCGCGCATGCAGCAGCAGCCCCTGGTGGTCACCGTGGACGATCTCCGCCCGTTCGTCGCCGCGCCGGTCGTGCGCACCGTCGCTCCGGCCATGGAGGAGGTCAGGAGCGGGCCTCCGGCCCCGCCCCCCCGGGACGACGGCGATGTCAAGATCCTCAGGGACATCACCGGCAACTCCACCTGCGAGGGCAACATCATCGACTTCGCCCGCTACTTCAACGACCGGTTCCGCAAGATCAAGAAGATCCTGGCCGGGCGCAGGGAGCTGGTCGGCTGCCTGCCGGTGTCCAAGGCCACCAAGTTCGACCGGGACGTGCGGATGGTGGCGATGGTCAACGAGGTTCGGACCACCAAGAACGGCCACAAGCTGATGGAGGTCGAGGACGAGGAGGGGAGGTGCCCGGTGCTCATCCTCAAGGACAGCCCCCTGGCCAACGAGAGCATCGTGCCCGACGAGGTGGTCGGCATCGTGGGGAAGACCAGCACCAAGGGCGACCTGGTGGTCCTCAACGAGCTGATCCGGCCGGACCTCCCCCTGAGGAAGGGGATGCAGCCCACCGACTCGTGGGCCTCGGTGGCGTTCATGTCCGACGTGCACGTCGGTTCCAACACCTTCCTGCACAAGCCCTGGGAGCGGATGATCCACTGGCTGCGGACCGAGGGGAAGGACGAGGTGCAGTACCTCCTGGTCCCCGGGGACGTGGTCGACGGGATCGGCATCTTCCCCGGTCAGGAGGAGGAGCTGGAGATCGACGACATCTTCGCCCAGTACGAGTCCCTGGCCGAGCACTTGAAGGAGATCCCCGACGATATCAGGATCATCGTGCAGCCGGGGAACCACGACGCGGTGCGGCCGGCGGAGCCGCAGCCTACCTTCCCCAAGGAGATCTTCAAGCTTTTCGACTCCTCCATGACCCTGGTGGGCAACCCCTGCACCGTGGAGATCGAGGGGCGTCGGATCCTCTTCTACCACGGCCGGAGCCTGGACGACTGGATCGGCAGCGTGCAGGGGCTCAGCTACAACAATCCCTTGGAGGCGATGAAGGAGATGCTCAAGCGCCGGCACATGGCCCCCATCTACGGTGGGAGGACGCCCCTGGCCCCGGAGAAGGAGGACTTCCTGGTCATCGACGAGGTGCCGGACATCTTCGTCACCGGTCACGTCCACGGCGCGGGCATCGGCGAGTACCGGGGGGTGAAGATGATCTGCGCCTCCACTTGGCAGGCCCAGACCCCGTTCCAGAGGATGCATAACTTCAATCCCGATCCCGCCAAGCTGCCCATCACCCACCTGGGGACCGGCGAGACCCGGATGATGGACTTCGCCTGATCATCCCAGGAACAGGGCCACCACCGCGATGTACAGCGCGTATAGGGACAGCATCATGAGCCCGGTCCTCCGCCAGCCCCGGTCGAGGAACGCCAGCAGCAGCACGACGAGGGTGGACAGCGATATCATGATGGCCATGCCCACCCAGGTCGCGGATGCGGTGGTGTCGTAGCCCCCCACGATGGCCCCCAGTCCCAGGATGAACAGGGTGTTGACGATGATGGTCCCGACCACGTTCCCAAGCACCACGTCCGACTGCCTCTTCCTGGACGCGGTGATAGTGACCGTCAGCTCCGGTATGGTGGTGCCAATGGCCACCAGGGTGAGGCCGATGATCTGTTCTCCCACCCCCAGGGTGGCGGCCAGGCCGGAGGCGCCCTCGATGACCGCCTGCGCTCCCACCGCCAGCAGCGCCGAGCCGGCCACGATCAGCGCTATCGTCCTGTTAAACGACATCCGTCCGACATCGCTGACCACCTCCAGCTCCTCCTCGACCACGGCGCAGGTCTCTCCTCGGCAGGCCGCCGAGTACAGGACGTAGAAGAAGCCGCTGAGGACGATGAACATGATCACCCCGTCGAAGAGGTCCAGACGCCCGTCCCAGGCCAGGAAGGCGAGCAGGGGGCCGGACAGCAGAAGGAACGCGGACTCCCTCCACATCCGGTTCAGTTTCAGGGCCAGGGGGCCCATCAGGCAGCCCACGCCGAGGATCAGGGCGGCCACCGAGATGTTGGCCCCGATGACGTTGCCCAGGGACAACTGGTTGTTCCCTTCCAGCGAGGTGAAGAACGCCAGAACGGCCTCCGGGGAGGAGGTGCCCAGGGCGACGATGGTGAGGCCGATGACCAGCGGCCGGACCCCGTACCTCAATGCCAGCGCGGTGGAGCCGTCCACCAGCCACTTGGAACCCAGGAACAGGGCTACGGCGCCGACCGCCAGCAGGCCCAGGGAGACGACGGGGTCCATCGGTGGACGGTAAGGTGGTCTGGCTATAAATCCTGCTCACGGTTCGAAGAACAGGAAGTAGACGATCAGGATGTACCCGAGCACCAGCATGAACAGGGATACGATCCAGAAGAACCGGAGCAGTCGGCCCCGGGCCTTCGGATCATGAAAATCGAGAAAGGGTTTGATTATCTCTTCAAGCGGTCTCAACTCTGGCCTCGGCCTTGTCCTTGATGCGCTTGAGACGGAAGGTGTTCTCCCTCTCCATCTCCTGAAGACGCAGCTCGATGAACGCTCTGGCCTCGTCGAGCTCGGGGATGACCTTGAACTCCAGGGCGTTGACCCTGCGCTTGGTCCTCTCGATCTCGTCCAGGAGCTTCTTCATGGTGGTCTCGATCTCCGCCGCCTGCACCAGGGTCTCCACGAGGTTCTCGAACGCCCGGGTGGCCTCGTCGATGTAGGTCGAGGTGCCGATGACACCGTAACCGCGCTGGTCCACGGTGCTCTTCAGCGAGTTGGTCTCGATCTCCGGGACCACCACCCCCATGACGTTCTTGGAGCGGAGGGTGACCTCGGGATGGAGGCGGAGGGCGAAGGCCGCCGACTGCACCGCGATGGCGCCGTCCACGGCCTGGGCCACGTTGATCTTGGCCATGGCCTCATCGTAGTCCTTGACGATCTTCACGCGGACCTGCTTGGCCTGCTCCAGGATCTTGAAGAACTCGATGATCAGACCGTCCCTCTTCATCTTGAGGATCTTGTGGCCTGACTTCGTCAGCTTGATCCTCTTCTTGATCTCGAGCAGCTCCGAGCGGGTCGGCTTAACCTCCATCCTTGGCATCTTCACTCACTCTTTCTGTGGGCGGGGTGGTACTTCTCGATGTACTTCCGGTCGATCCTCGACAGCTGGTTCTCCGGCAGCATGGCCACCAGTTCCCAGGCGATCTCCAGGGTGGTCTCGATGTCGCGGTCCTCGTCGTGACCCTGCCTGACGAACTTGTTCTCGAAGGCATCGGCGAAGTCCAGGAACCTGCGGTCCCTCTCCGACAGCGACTCCTTTCCGACGATGGCCACGAGACCCCTGAGGTCCCTGCCCTCGGCGTAGGCGGCGTAGCACTGGTCGGACACGGCCTTGTGGTCCTCCCTGGTCAGTCCAGGCCCGATACCGGCGTTCATCAGACGGGAAAGGGAGGCACCGACATTGATCGGTGGGTAGACACCGGCCCGGTTCAGCTCCCTGGAAGCCACGATCTGACCCTCGGTGATGTAACCGGTCAGGTCGGGGATGGGGTGGGTGATATCGTCACCGGGCATGGTCAGGATGGGGATCTGGGTGATCGAGCCCTTCTTCCCCTTGATCCTGCCGGCACGCTCGTACAGCGTCGCCAGGTCGGTGTACATGTACCCCGGATAGCCACGGCGGCCGGGCACTTCCTCACGGGCCGCGCCGATCTGACGCAGGGCCTCGCAGTAGTTGGTGATGTCGGTCAGGATGACCAGCACGTGCATGTCCAGCTCGAAGGCCAGGTACTCCGCGGTGGTCAGCGCCAGCCTCGGGGTGATGATCCTCTCGATGGCCGGGTCGTCGGCCAGGTTCATGAACACGACCGCGCGCTTCAGCGCGCCGGTCCTCTCGAAGTCGCCCATGAAGTACTGCGCTTCCTCGGCGGTGATGCCCATCGCGGCGAAGACCACGGCGAACTCCTCGTCGGAGCCCCGGACCTTGGCCTGACGGGCGATCTGCAGCGCGATGTCGTTGTGCGGAAGACCGCTCCCGGAGAAGATAGGGAGCTTCTGTCCCCGGACCAGGGTGTTCATCCCGTCGATGGTGGAGATACCGGTCTGGATGAACTCCTTCGGTTCAGCTCGGGCCCACGGGTTGATGGCCGCCCCGTTGATGTCCAGGCGGTCCTCGGGGGTGATCGCCGGACCGCCGTCGATGGGGTCACCGGCTCCGTCCAGGATCCTGCCCAGCATGTCCTTGGACACCGGCATCTTCATGGTCTCGCCGAGGAACTTGACGCCCGCGGCGCGCTCCACTCCGGCGGTACCCTCGAACACCTGGATGACCACGTACTTGCCGGAGGTGTCCAGCACCTGGCCCCTCTTCTGGGTGCCGTCGGGCATGGTCACGGTCGCTAGTTCATTGTAGCCCACCGGCTCGGTCTTCTCGACGAACACCAGCGGACCGGCGATCTGCGAGATGGTGCGGTACTCTTTGGAAACGATGCTCATGCCTTACCCCCCAGGTTCTCGAACTGGCCATCCATTTCCTTGGCCACGGCCTCCAGTTCCTGGTCGATGTTCTCCTCGTACTTGGACTTGGCCAGACGGTTACGGACCGGAAGCTCGACGATGTCATCGACGGATACGCCGGCCTCGACGGCCTTCTTGGACAGGTCGGAGAACTTCCTGATCAGCTTCATGACCTTGTACTGCCTCGGCAGGGGACAGTAGGTGTCGACCTTGTGGTAGGCGTTCTGCTGCAGGAAGATCTCACGGATCATCCTCGCTACCTCCAGGGTCATCTTCTGCTCGTCGGGCAGCGCGTCGGAACCGACCAGCTGCACGATCTCCTGAAGCTCGGCCTCCTTCTGCAGGACCTCCATGGCCCACTGCCTCTGGGCGGGGAAGTCCTCCGCCACATTGACCTTGTACCAGGCGTCCAGGTTCTTGGTGTACAGCGAGTACGAGGTCAGCCAGTTGATGGTCGGGAAGTGCCTGCGCTCGCGGAGCTTGGAATCGAGGGCCCAGAACACACGGACGATACGCAGGGTGTTCTGCGTGACCGGCTCGGACATGTCACCGCCGGGCGGGGACACCGCTCCGACCACGGAGACCGACCCGGTGGTCCCGTTGCTGTTCTCCACCCGGCCGGACCGCTCGTAGAACTCCGAGAGCCTCGCCGCCAGGTAGGCGGGGTAACCTTCCTCGCCGGGCATCTCTTCCAGCCTGGAGGATATCTCCCTCATGGCCTCGGCCCACCGGGAGGTGGAGTCGGCCATCAGCGACACGTTGTAACCCATGTCACGGTAGTACTCGGCGATGGTCATCCCGGTGTACACGGACGCCTCACGCGCCGCCACGGGCATGTTGGAGGTGTTGGCGATGAGCACGGTCCTCTGCATCAGAGGCTCCCCGGTCTTGGGGTCCTCCAGCTCCGGGAACGTCGCCAGGACCTCGGTCATCTCGTTGCCGCGCTCCCCGCAGCCGATGTACACCACGATCTCGGCGTCGGACCACTTGGCCAGCTGCTGCTGGGTGACCGTCTTGCCGGTACCGAAGGCGCCGGGGATGGCCGCGGTCCCTCCCTGAGGCAGGGGGAACATGGTGTCCAGGACCCTCTGTCCAGTGACCAGGGGTATGTCGGGAAGCAGCTTCTTGCCGAACGGGCGACCGTTACGCACCGGCCACTTCTGCAGCATGGTGAGGTTGCGGGTCCCAACGGTGGCGATGGTCTCGTCGATGGTGAAGTCGCCCTCGGTGATGCTGTTGAGCGTTCCGCTCACTCCGGGGGGGACCATGATCTTGTGGGTGATGTAGAACTCCTGGACCGTTCCCAGGATGGAGCCGGGGACGACGTTGTCGCCCCTCTTGGCCACCGGGGTGAAGTGCCACTTCTTGGTGTGGTCCAGCCCCGGAGCGCTGACGCCCCTTTTGATGTAGTCGCCCATGTTCTTCATCAAGACCGGAAGGGGCCTCTGGATACCGTCGTACACGCTGGTCAGGAGCCCGGGACCGAGCTCGGCCACCAGGGGCTGTGCGGTATCGATGACCTTCTCGCCGGGCCGCAGCCCGGAGGTCTCCTCATAAACCTGGATGATAGTCTTGTCGCCGTCGATCTTGATGACCTCGCCCATCAGGCCCTCTTCTCCCACCTGCATGATGTCATACATCTTGGGGGAGATCCCGATCGCGGTCACCACCGGTCCGGCCACCCTGTAGATCTCGCCTTGCTTCGCCATTTTCAATCCCTCTCAGTCTTGTATAGGTCAACGCCAATCGCTCTCTTCACCTTCTCTCTCAGGTCGCCTTCCTCTCCGCCTACGGGAACGACGACCGGGGAGATGCTCTCCATCGCTTTCTTGCGGGAGTTAGGAGAGGTCTTGGACAGGTCAGCTGCATTGATCGCCAGTATGCCGATGGTCGGGTCCGATACCAGGTCCAGCAGCTTCTGTTCGTACTCCGCCGGCCGGACGGCATATATCCGCCGGATGCCGGCCAGGCGGAAGCCCAGCACGAACTCCTCACTTCCCAGTACTGCGAACTCCATCAGATCACCAGCAGTTTCTTTATCGTTTCGGGGTCCATCCCGGTGGCCTTGCCGCGGGCCACGATGCGGATGTTGTCGACCTCGATCTTCTTCCTTATGACATAGTCTATGATCGGAAGGACGGACAACGGGTACAGGTGGGAGAACTTCTCCGCCTGCTTGGCCTGGTATGCCTGCAGGCTCAGCATCACGTCGTTGAGGGAGCCGGTCCTTTTCGCCGTCTCCAGTCCTTCCTTGATGTCCTCGTAGAACTTCAGCTTGGTCAGTTCGTCGAGCATCGAGTCGAAGCTCTCGGACATGGCCAGGCGGTTCAGCTCCTTGACGTCCAGGTCGTGACCGCCCTCGATGAAGTAGGGGCGGATCTTCTCCGCGCTCAGCCCGGCCTGCTTCAGCTTGAGAAGGGTGCGGAGGTTCACGATGTCGATCTCCCTCCGGATGTACCTTTGGAACAGGGCCCGGGGCTTCCCCTTGGGGGGAACGGCCTCCAGAAGCTTCTCGTAATAGTCCTTGTCGAGGTAATCCTCGATGGGGGCCAGGTTCCCTCCCTTCTCGTAGTTGGACATGATCTCGTCGGGTACGACGATGTCCTGCTTCTTGTGGACGGCGTCCAGGATCTCCTTGGGCCCGTCCATCGCCACCAGGGACAGGAGGTACTCCTCGCTGAGGTTTCCCGCAGGTACGAGGTCCTCCTGTATCTCCTCGAGGCTGGCGTTGGAGAACTTGCCGCGCAGGATGGTCTTGATGTTCGCGTAGTCCCACCGGCGCAGGTAGGCCGCCAGGATGGTCTTGAGGTCACCCTCGCAGAAGCCGATGATGTTCCGGTAGGTCCGGGCCTGGTTCATGGATGTGCCCAGCTCGATGAGGTTGACCCCTGAATACTTCGAACCGAGCTCGGTCATCTCTGCCTTGTACTCCGTTTCGCCCAGGAACCTGCCGATCTCATTGAGGTCCATCATCATCAACTTGGGGTAGTTGTCCTTGGTCAACAGCTGGGCCTTCTTCGCCTTGACCCTGGCTGTGGCGTAGGGGTAGTTACCCTTGTTGCGGCCTAGTCCTAACATTTGTTCACCTAACGCTCACTCGAACAGCGTGTTCGATATGTTCTTCATGTCCCGGTCCCAGATGCTCTCCAGGATGGTTTTGAAACGGTAGTCCAGCCGGACCGAACCGTCCTCGTTCTCCAGGATCAGACCGGAACCCATGTCGATCTCGGTCAGCGATTCGCATCCCCGCAGACCGGCAAGAAGGTCGGCCTCCCCCTTGGGGATGAAGACCTTGGGCCTGTGGATGGTCTTCTTGCCATCGGCCATGATCTTCTTGTAGAGATCGGACTTCTCCTTGGGGGCCATCGAGGACAGCTCCTTGAGCATCTCGTCGAAGGTCCGGTTGAGGATGTCCTTCCTCTTGTTCAGCACGATCTTCTTTGCCTCCAGCTCACCGCTGGAGAGTTCCTGTCTCCTCATGCGCATGAGGCCGTCCTGGAGATCCTTCTCCTCCGCCTTGCGCATCTTCTCGATCCGCTGATCGGCGTCCTGGAGGATCTTTGCTCTCTCCTTTTCCGCTTCCTGGATCCGCTGGTCGGCTTCCTTCCGGGCGTTCTCCAGGATATCGTTGGCTACCTTATCCAGTGCCATTAGCGAGCCTCCGTGCGCTGACTCCTCACATGTTGAGCCAGAGCAGGATAGCTACGACCAGGCCGAAGATAACGATGGTCTCGGGAATGACGGTCAGGATAAGACCCTTACCGAACAGCTTCTCATCCTCGGCCATCGCGCCGACCGCGGCCGCACCGATGCTAGCCTCGGCGATAGCCGAACCAATGCCCGCCAGACCAACAGCCAATCCTGCACCAATCGCAATCAGTCCACTGCCTACATCTGCCATTTTTATTCCTCCGTTGTATGCTTTCTTATTATCTTGAGGGGGTTGAACTCCAGCCCGCCTCCTTCGTAAAATTTGTTGAACAGCTCGACGTACTGCAGCCTGATGGCGTGCAGACCGGCCGAGAGTATCGCCAGGATGAAGATCATGAGGTGGCCGACGACGAACACCAACAGACCCATCACGAGCATGATGCCGCCCGAGGGCGCGATCAGCTCGATGGCGATAAAGTTGAACGCCAGGGCCATGCCCGCCTTGGACATGCCGATGGCGATCAGCCTAGTGTAGGAAAGAACGTTGCTCATTACCTCGGGGAGCTCGATGATGGCCTTGCCACCCTCGCCCTTCACCGCGAGCACCATTCCTACTACGATAAGCACCATCCCGATGACGAACCGGGGGTCGGTGAACTCCAGGGGATAGCCCCGTATGAGCACGTCGATCATGACCAGCAGCGCCACCAGGGCGAACCCGACCATGATCATTATCCAGGAGAACTTCTCCACGATGGCGTGCTTCAGGCCGTGCCTCATGGTCTGGTTGTAGAACCCCAGGCACAGGCCGATCAGCAGGTGGACGACCCCGATCCACAGGCTGATGTACAGGAGCATCTTGACATCGCCCAGCTTGGTGAAGTACCCGAGCTGCAGGCTGAAGGCCCCGAAGTCGAAAAGGACCTTGGGGATCTCGATGCCCAGGAGGGCGGACCACGACAGCTCGTCGGCGTGGAGGGCGGTGAACTCGATGCCCAGCATGTCCCCGAACAGGAACAGTCCGAAGAGGATGGCGAATATGCCGCCATAGAACAACATGGTGGCGATGGCGCGCCATTCCTTGCTCTGGCACTTCTTTAAGCCAAGATACCCGAGAACGACGAAAGGAATACCGTAACCCACGTCCCCGACCATCAGGCCGAAGAAGATGGGGAAGAAGATGGCCACCATGATGGTGGGGTCTATCTCGTTATAGCGAGGGGTGGAGAGCAACTTGGTGTAGAAGGTGAACCGGTCCACGGTCTTGCCGTGCTTGGTCTTCACCGGGGTCTCCTCGGAGAGCGGTACGGCCACGGCCTCGGCGGTGGACAGCCCGGCCTCCATCCTCATCTCCTCCTTGCTCTCGTGGACGTCGGCCCTGGTCTTGTCCTCCAGGACCTCGACGTGGATGTTGTCTGAGAATTTGTCGGCGAAGGCCTTCTTGACCGTGTCGACCTCCGCGGTGGGCACCCAGGCCTCCATAACGAAGGAGTGGTCGGAGGCGCCCATCCTCAGGGGCAGTTCCGACTTCTCCACGATGATGCTTAGGTGCTCCTCGGACGCAAGGATGAAATCGGCGTGCTTCTCCCGGAGCGTACCGATGTTCATCTCAACATCCTCAAGCTCCTTGGTGACAGTGTCGATCTCGGTGTCCAGGGCGGACACCAGCTCTGCCGGCCGGCCCGTTCCGTCGGGGACGGGGGCTTCGGTGAAGCCGTTCTGGACCAGAATGCGCTGGGCCTCGTCGGCCTTGGCGCGGGGAACGAAAACGGCGATGAACGAACCTTGAGGGTCGGAGAACAGCTCCAGGTCCCCTCCGAGGGCCTCCTTCAACTGGGCCTCGGGGGAGCCGTGGACGTGACCGGCGAACACCTCCAGGTTCTCGTAGCCTTTGTACATGGAGAGATCGAGATCGATGCCCTTGTACGGCTCAAGGAGCGCCTTCCGGGACTGGGCCTCGGACAGGCGGGCCTGCTTGGCGGCCTTGGAGGCGATGGTCCCCTGCATCTCGGCCTCGATCTGCACGATGGAGGTGTCGATGCTCGGCACGATCTTGCTGACCGGCATCTTCTCCTTGAACTTCGATCCGTCGACCTCGAGGTCCTTCTCCATGGAGCGTAGCTTCAGGAGCTTTGAGGACGCGTCCGAGGCCTCGGGGAGGGGGGAGCCAAGGGTGAATCCCTCTTCCTCGGGTGAAAAGTCGACGATGTGGACGTTCTCGAGCCCGTACAATAGCTCGATGGAGGCCGGCAACCTGTCCTTGGTCCCAACGACCAGGATCCTACTCATGGGGGCCGGCAGCAGCATCTAACGTCCTCTCGAAGCTTTTTTTGATCATGAGCTTTGCTCTGGGTATCCGATCGCTGGCCTTGGCGTCGATCTTGGCAGCCTCCTCTTTTCCCTTTACGAGCAGGGCTTCCCGTTGCGCGGAAAGCGCCTTTCTCTCCTGGGCGAGGGCGGACTCGGTCTTGGCACGAAGGTCCGATTCGGCCTTCTGCGACCTATCCACGGCTTCCCTACGAGCGGCAGCGATGATGCTCCTTTGCTTCTCTTCTGCCTGCTCGAGCGTCTGCTTGGCCTTGGCCTCAGCGTCTTTTACTTGGAGAAGTGTTTCAGCTTTGCCCACAGAACTCTCTCCGGAAGGTTTCTTCAGTATTGCCTCATGATATTTAAACACTTGTGAAACGTCATACTGGCACCTTGCGGTCCAGGCAATTATTTTCCTAATATGTATTTAGGAACTGAAATTAAAATATTAAGCCAGTTTAAGAGGCGTTTAATTTCATCTCGGGACGTCGGCCGCCTTTATCGGACGGTACTTGCGGACAATGACCCCGCTTTCCTCCAGGACCTTGCCCGAGAGATCGTCGATATAGTCGTCCTTGTACACGATCTCCCTGATCCCCGCGTTGACCAGGATCTTGGCGCACATCACGCAGGGGAAGGCCGTGGTGTAGATCGTGGACTCTTTGATGCTGACGCCGAAGTAGGCGGCCTGGATGACGGCGTTCTGCTCGGCGTGGACCCCCCGGCACAGCTCGTGTCGGGTCCCCGATTCGATGTGCTCCTGCAACCGCACGCATCCCACCTCAGCGCAGTGGCGCAGCCCTTTTGGGGCGCCGTTGTAGCCGGTGGTGAGCACCCTCTTCTCCTTGACCACCACCGCTCCCACGTTCCGTCTCAGGCAGGTCGAGCGGGTGGCCACCAGCTCGGCCATGCTCATGAAGTAGGCGTCGTTGTCCGGGCGGTCCATGCTCGGCCATTCCTTCCCCTCCATATCTAACTTATCATTCCCTTCCGGACCGGCTCCGCTCCGCGACGCCCACCCGCCAAATCTATTATAGTGTCCTTTCTATTGAGAGCCTGTGCCTTCCAGCCAGGGACGGTCCGGCGGGTGGTGGTCTTCCCTCAAGGCGTTCATCATCGCCCCCCTGATCTTCCTGATAGTGCTAGGCGGGATTTTCGCCTACAGCGGGGTGTGGCCTCCCATGGTGGTCATCGAGTCCAAGAGCATGCAGCATGCCGATGACAGCGCCATCGGGGTGATCGACACCGGGGACATCGTCGTCGTGAAGGAGGTTAGCTCCCTGGGCCAGGTGACCACCTATCTCGAGGGGGTGGCCACCGGCCACTCGACCTACGGTGAGCCGGGGGACGTGGTGATCTATTACAAGGCCGGGATGTCCAAGCCCATCATCCACCGGGCGTTGGTCGGGGTGGTGTACAACTCCACCGGGGGCGGCTTCGACATACCCGAGCTGGCCGGCGTGCCGGCCTCGATGTGGTCGGTGCCTGGGGAGGAGAAGCGGTGGTGGAACCTGCAGGACTCGGTCGAGCTGTATGACATCGGGTACCTGGGAGTGACCGTGGTCCTGGACCTGAAGGCGATGCTGGACTTCATGACCTCTCCGACCTATTCCGGGCAGCCTCACGGCGGCATCATCACCATGGGGGACAACAACTGGTACACCGGGACCGACGGCACCCTGCAGGGGAAGTACGACCAGAAATGGATCAGCGCGGTGAGGGAGCCCATCAAGGAGGAGTGGATCATCGGCAAGGCCCGCGGCGAGCTGCCGTGGTTCGGCCTCATCAAGCTGTACGCCACCGGGAGCGCTCCGGACTATACCCCCAAGAACAGCCAGGTGAACTTGGTGATCGCCCTGGTGTTGATCATCACCGTGCCGGTGGCGGTCGACATGCTGGTGGACCGTTACAGGAAGAGGAAGGGGCAGAGGGGAAAAGGTTAGGGGCGCGGTCAGCCGCGAAGGCGGGCCTGCAGGTCGAACAACAGCTCGCTGCTGAACGCGCCGTCGACGGTCGCCTCGCGAACGTAGTAGCGTTCCTTGGTAAGGTCACTGCCGATGATGTCCTGGGCGTTGCGCGTCAGCTCGTCCAGGCTCCTGGCGGTGACGGTCCACATGGACCCGCCGCCGACCTCGACGACCGCCTCCAGCCTTCTGCCGTCAAAGCTGTTCAGCATATCTCCCTCCTGCGAAGCGGTGACCCCATCATCGGGGCGGGTCATCAATACTGCGGAAGGCGGCAGAACGATGTGCAGGTTGGGAACGTCGCCGGCCGGAGGCGCCCCGTCGGCAGGCCTCAGATAAGGGTGGTCTGGTTCTTGGGCCGGTAGTTCTTGAGGGCCTGGAGGATCTCGTCCTCCTCGAGGATCTTCTTGGTCTCCACCCTGGGGACCGACGACTCGATCTCCTTGGTGCGCCCGCCCCGTCCGAACGACTTGACCCGGGCATGGATGATGCCCAGCATGTCCAGCTCGGAGATAAGGTCGGTCACCCGGCGCTGGGTGAGCACGGTGACCCCGGTGATCTGGCTGAGGTCGCGGTAGGTCTCGTAGACGTCCCCGGTGGTGAGGCGGCCGTCCCCCCGGTCCTCGTTGAGCAGGATGCTCATGAGCACCAGCTTCGACTGGGTCGGCAGGGTGCGGATGGCCTCGGTGACGCAGTCGAGCTCGATCTTGTTCTTGGCCTTGTAGACGTGGGCTTCGGTGACCTTATCGTCGCCGTTGCGCTCGGCGATCTCCGCCGCCACCCTCAGCAGGTCCAGCGCCCTGCGGGCGTCCCCATGCTCCTGGGCCGCCAGCGCGGAGCACAGCGGGGCCACGCCGACATCGACGACCCCGGTGAAGAACGCCAGGTCGGAACGCTGGTTCAGGATGTCCCTGAGCTGCTCGGCGTTGTAGGGCGGGAACACCATCTTCTCCTCCCCCAGCCGGCTCTTGACCCGGGGGTCGAGGAACTCTGTGAACTTGAGGTCGTTGGAGATGCCGATGAGCGAGACCTTGGCGCGCTGGAGATCGTCGTTGATCCTGGACAGGTGGTAGAGGACATCGTCCCCGGACTTGTACACCAGCTTGTCGATCTCGTCCAGCACCAGGATGACCACCCGGTTGGTCTCGTCGATCTTCTCCCTCAGGATGTTGTACACCCGCTCGGTGCTCCATCCGGTGAAGGGGATGCTCTCGTTGAAGTCGCTTATGAACATGTTGCCGATGTTCTGCAGGACTCCGTACTGGGTGTCCACGACCTCGCAGTTCATGTACAGGTAGGTCACCCGGTTGAACTGCGAGTCGGCCTTCTGTATCTCCTTGCCCAGGTACTTGACCGATGCGGTCTTGCCGGTCCCGGTCTTGCCAAAGATGAGAACGTTGGAAGGGCGGTCGCCGCGCAGGGCGGTGACCAAGATCGAGGCGAGCTGGTTGATCTGCTCCTTGCGGTGGGGGAGATCGTCCGGGATGTAGGACGGGCGGAGGATCTCGCGGTTCCGCTGGAAGATCTTCTTGGAATTCAGGTAAGGTTGGAATATGCTTTCGTCCAGATGGACCCCTCAGTTTTTCAGTTAAAGAAGGCACCGACATACCCCTTTATTTCCATTGGAAATCCGTCGGGCCTTATCCTAGGTCCAATATAGGGCGGGTATAATTTAGTTTTTACACAGGTATCTTCCAGGGGCGATAGCCCCGGGCGCTGCGATTTTTGCCCTAGACCCCCACCCCTTTATTTCCACTGGAGATAACAGTAGACCACCGGTCCCAGAGGAAACGCAGGTGCTAGGAAGCTGCTGGCCATGCTTTCGTGGCCTTCAGGAGGGTGCGCCGATTGGCGAACGAAGGGGGACCTGCCTGAGGTAAGTGGAACCTTTGAAATCCTTCTAAACGAAGAAGGAACGGAAAAAAATTTGAAAGAAGGGAGGGGAAGGAAAGAGAAATGCAATATACTTACGTTATAATGTAAGGAAAAAGGAAGGAAAGATAAGTTGAAGTTGGAAAAGGATCAGCGAACGAGGGTCCCCGCCGTTCTGGTGACCCTCACCGAGGACGTTCTGGAACTGGAGGACCTGGCCCGCTCGGCCGGTTACGACATCGTATACGAGGTCATACAGAAACGAGGACGTCCGAACCCCAAGACCTTCGTAGGGAAAGGTAAGCTGGCGGAGCTGGAGGAACTGTTGGCGGCGCGCTCGGTGGGGGCAGTGCTGTTCAACGGCGAACTGAAGCCGTCCCAGCATTTTCTTCTCGAGAACCGCCTCAAGGTCGAGTGCATCGATCGGGTACGCCTGGTCCTGAACATCTTCTCCGACCGGGCCTTCTCCCGGGAGGCCCGCCTGCAGGTCCACCGCGCCCGGCTGATCTATGAGATCCCCCTCCTGAGGGAGTGGATCCACAACGCCAAGGGCGGGGAGCATCCCGGGTTCCTCGGCGCCGGCGAATACGAGACCGACGCTTACTACGAACTCATCCGGCGGCAGCTGAGCCGGATCGACCTCGAACTGCGCAAGATGGAGGTCGACCATCACCTCCGACGGCAGCAGAGAAAGAGGAGGGGATTCAGCACGGTGGCGATCGCCGGATACACCAACGCCGGTAAGTCCACTCTGCTCAACGCCCTCACTAGGGAGAAGGCCCTGGTCGAGGACCGGCTGTTCTCCACCCTCTCCACCACCACCGGCCGGCTGGAGGGAGAGGGCAAGCAGATCCTCCTGACCGACACCATCGGTTTCCTCGACAACCTTCCCCATTTCCTGATCGAGTCGTTCAAGAGCACCATCGACGAGGTCTACTCCGCCGACCTGGTCCTCCTCCTGGTCGACGCCTCGGACCCCCCTCAGGAGCTGGCGAGGAAGGTGGAGACATCCAGGAGGGTCCTGTTCCCGGAAGTGAACGCGTCCGATCTCATCGTGGTCCTCAACAAGCGGGACCTGGCGTCCGATCTCCCGGGGAGCAAGGCCATGGTGAAGGACCTCATCCCCGCCAGGGAGGTGCTGGCCATGTCCGCACGCACCGGCCAGGGCATGCCCGATCTGGTCAAGGCG
Source organism: Methanomassiliicoccus sp. (assembly GCA_016109435.1). GTDB lineage: Archaea > Thermoplasmatota > Thermoplasmata > Methanomassiliicoccales > Methanomassiliicoccaceae > UBA6. Next base: position 17,926 of record JAEILR010000037.1, on the reverse strand, counting down.
ATAATATCGACCTTCCAATACCCCGTCGAGATGCGGTTCGTCATCCCTCACGGCGAGGGGGTGGAGCCCTTCCTTTCATGGCTGCACACCAACACCGAGGTCGTGGAAGTGAAATATGGCGAGGGTGTGGAAGTACATCTCTTCTGTCGGGAGAAGGATCACGGGCGGATCGTCAATCAGATCGTGGCCTTCAGGGGCCAGGCGTTGTGATCGGGCATCGAAAAGGAAGCGCCGGCGGTACCGAGTGAACAGAACTGATAACAAACCCGGTACCGCTAGCGCGTTCCAATGGAAATAAAGGGGTCCCCCTCTTGGCCCTACTTGATCCCGAACTCCTTCTTCTTGGTGGAGAGGCGTTCTTCGTAGCTCAGGGGCAGCTTCCAGGCGAGGTACTCGACATCGTCGAGCTTCTTCACGAAGGCGGCCTTGCTCTTCTCCTCCATCAGTTGGTTGAACTTGCGGACGTTGATCCGGTAGGACGCGTACCATATGACCCCCACCAGGATCAGCACCACGCCCAGGCCCACCAGCCAGAAACCCCACGCACCGACCTCCACGAACCGGATGTCCATGAGGTCCAACACTCCCACCACCAGCATGACCGCGCCGACCGCGAGGAGCACCAGGGAGATGGCCGCCGCATGCTGCACGGTATATGGCTTCGACATGCGGTCGGAATGGTCGATGGCCTATTCAAGATTATCCTCATAGCATAGAAGCAGTGGGAACCCTGGTCATCATCAACGTGCTCGGTGGTACGTGCGCGCCCTCCTCGCGAGCCCCCGCGGCCTCCTCGCCCTATCCATCCTGGCGGTGGCGGGCCTGATGGCCATGTCCGACTTCTCCCCCTCCCAGGTGTCGAGCATCGGCGACCTGGACGAAGATCCCGCGGCCATCTCGGCGATCGCCCTGAGCTGCCGCCCCTGCGCCGGCGGGTTCCTCCTGCTCCTCTCGGACGGGGCGGGCGGGGAGGCCACCGCCTTCTGCCCCTCCGACCTGCTCTCCGGGGCGGTCCCCGACGGCACCCTGGTCCGGGTCACAGTGCAGCGTTCTGCCGACGACCCTGATTTCCTGTACGTTAAGGAGATCTCCCAGGGCAAGGGGACCGGAAAGGATTGATACTTATCCGCGCCTTCGGAACCGGAGACCATGTACATCGCCGCCGATGACACCGATTCGTCCACCTGGATGTGCACCACCTTCCTGGCCACCGAGCTGGTGAGGGCGCTGCCGGACCTGGACCTCATCGGCCTGCCCCGGCTGGTGCGCCTTAACCCTGCGGTGCCGTGGAAGACCAGGGGCAACGGGGCGATATGCATCAGGGTGGGCGAGGGCGCCGGACATCCCCGGTGGATGGGGCGCATGGACGGCAGGGACCTGTTCTGCTACGCCCGATCGAAAAGCGAGCCGTCGGCGTCCGAGGTCCTGGACCGGTGCGTGCCGGTCATGGAACGGTGGTCCCAGACCGACGATGCCGATCCCGGGCTGGTGGTGACGCCGAGGCCTCCGTCGCCGGAACTTTACAGGCGCGCGGTCAGCCGGATCATCGACAAGGAGGAGGCGCTGGCCGCGCTCAGGGAGGTCGGCGCGCTCACTTACGAGATCAACTCCGGCCGGGGGCTCATCGGCGCGGCCTCGGCCGCGGCGTGGAGGCCCATGGACCGCACCTACGAGGTTCTGACATACCGCCGCCGGGAGCGTTGGGGGCTGCCGAGGGAGGTGTCGGAAAGGGACATCGCCCAACTGGACCAGCGGTTCCCTTCCACCTTCAACAACTATGAGCACATCGCCTGCCGTCCGGCCATCGTTCCCCATACCACTTGCCCGGTACTGTACGGCGTCCGCGGGGATTCGCCGCTCCAGCTCATCGCCGCCCAGGCCTCCATCGGCTCGGAGGAGGTGGACCGGTGGATGATGTTCATCACCAATCAGGGCACCGACGACCACATCATCGCCGACTGGACCGACCTGGCCCCCAACTCCTCCTACGACGTGGAGGGCGAGGTCCTCGCGCCGCCACGCACGATCCCCGGCGGCCACGTCATCGTCGCCCTGGGGACCTCGGCCGGGCCGCTGGACGGCGCGGCCTACGAGCCGTCCAAGGGTTTCCGGGACATCGTCCGCGAGCTGCGTCCCGGCGACCGGGTCCGGGTCATGGGCGAGTTAAGGGAGAGCCCCCGGACGCTCAACATCGAGAAGCTGGAGGTGAAGGCCCTGGCCCCCTCGGCGGTCAAGGTGTCCAATCCCCGCTGTCCCCAATGCGGCCGCAGGATGAGGTCCGCCGGCCGCGGGGCCGGCTACCGCTGCCGGGAGTGCGGCACCAAGGCCCCCTCGGCGGTGTTCCGCCCGGAGGACCGCCGCCTGGTCCCCGGCTGGTACGAGCCGCCGGTATGCGCCCGCCGCCACATCTCCAAGCCCCTGAAGCGCATGGGGATCCAATCGACCATCGTCGTATAGGACGACCGGCAGTATTTTTATAACCCAAGCCCCTGGCATGCCCGGATGGGAGCCTCGCTCCCTTGAATATGACAGGAGCATGATCAGGTGAAGGAAGTGGTCATATTGAGCGCCGCCCGCACGGCGGTCGGCAAGTTCGGGGGCTCGTTGAAGAACTTCCCCGCACCCCAGCTGGGGGCGGTGGCCATCGCCGAGGCGGTGAAGCGGGCCGAGCTGGAGCCGAAGGACGTACAGGAGTGCATGATGGGCATCGTGCTCTCCGCGGGAACGGGCCAGAACCCCGCCCGGCAGGCCGCCCTGAGGGCGGGGCTTCCGGTGGAGATCGGGTCTCTCAACGTCAACAAGATCTGCGGCTCGGGGATGAAGACGGTCATGCTGGCCGCGACGTCCGTGCGCGCCGGGGAGAACGACGTGGTGGTCGCCGGGGGCATGGAGAACATGAGCGCGGCGCCCTACCTGCTGATGGAGGGAAGGTTCGGATACCGCCTGGGGGACAACAAGATCGTCGACCATCTGGTGCGGGACGGGCTGTGGGACGCCCCTACCGACCAGCACATGGGCGACACCGCGGAGATCGTGGCCGAGCGCCATAACGTGTCCAGGAAGGACGCCGACGAGCTGTCGTACCACAGCCACGTCAAGGCCCTGGCGGCGATGAAGGAGGGGCGCTTCGACCAGGAGATCGTTCCCATCAAGATCCGGTCCAAGAAGGAAGAGGTCGAGTTCCGTCAGGACGAGGGGGTCCGCCCCGACATCTCCATGGAATCGCTGGCCAAGCTCCGCCCGGCGTTCAGGGAGAACGGCGTGGTCACCGCCGGCAACGCCTCGCAGATCAGCGACGGGGGCGCCGCGCTGGTGGTGGCGTCACGGGAGTTCGCCGAAAGCCGGGGCATCAGGCCGCTGGCCGCCATCGTCGACTACTGCACCGGGGGCACCCGCCCAGAATGGATCATGGAAGCGCCGATCTCCGCCACCCGCACCCTGCTGGAGAGGAACGGCATGGGGATCGAGGACATCGACCTGTTCGAGCACAACGAGGCCTTCGCCACCGCCTCGGTGGCGGTGAAGAAGGCGCTGGCGGTCCCCGACGACCGGTTCAACGTCAACGGCGGTGCGGTGGCGCTGGGCCACCCCATCGGCTGCTCCGGGGCCAGGGTGCTCACCACCCTGTTGTACGCGCTGCAGCAGCGGGACAAGCGCACCGGGCTGGCCACGCTGTGCCTGGGCGGCGGGAACGCGGTATCGATGATCGTCCGCCGGGAGTGAGGCGGCCGCCCTCCCCCCGCGGGGGGAGGGTCACCCTTTTTCGGCGATAGGCTTTATCTGGCTTCGACCATGTCCGGTATGATACCATGCCGACCATGGACCAGCTTCTGACCTCAGTGGAAGATCACCGCGACGAAATGATCAAGCAGATGACTGCCATGCTCCGCATCCCGGCGATGGGACCGGAGAACGGAGGCCAGGGCGAGGTCGAGCGCTCCCTCTTCATTCACGACCTGCTGCATCACATCGGCTTCAATGACGTACGGACGTACAACGCCCCGGACGAGAGGGTCGAACCCAAGAAACGGCCGAGCATCATCGCCCGGAAGCAGGGAAGGAGCGACCGCACGGTGTGGATAGTATCGCACATGGACACCGTGTCCCCCGGGGACGAGAAGGCGTGGACCTATCCGCCCTTCGACGGCACGGTGGTCGACGGCAAGCTGTACGGGCGCGGTTCGGAGGACAATGGCCAGGCGGTGATCTCCTCGATGTTCGCGGCCCAGGCCCTTCTCGATCAGGGACTGGACCCCGAGCTGAGCCTGGGCCTGGCGATAGTGGCCGACGAGGAGGCCGGCTCCGACTACGGCATCAAGTACCTGCTCAAGCAGAAGATATTCGGCCCCGACGACCTGTTCTACGTTCCCGACGCTGGGGAGGCCGACGGCTCGGTCATCGAGGTGGCGGAGAAGTCGATCATATGGTTTAGGGTATCGGTGAAGGGGAAGCAGATACACGCCTCCACTCCTAAGAAGGGCCTCAACGCCCTGCGGGTAGGCTCCGAGCTGCTGCTCTTCCTATCCCAGCAGCTGAGCGGCCACTTCCCCGCGGAGGACCCCCTCTTCTACCCCTCCGGATCGACCTTCGAGCCGACCAAGCGGATGGCCAACGTGGAGAACATCAACACCATCCCGGGCGAGGACATAACTTTCTTCGACATCCGCCTGCTGCCGCTCTACGACCCCGAGGAGTGCGTCAAGGTGGCCAAGGAGGTCGGGGAGCTGTTCGAGCGCCGCACCGGGGCCGTCATCACTATCGACGCCATCCGCATCGACCCGGCGGGGAAGGCGTCCCGCACCGGGGGCGAGGGAGCCAAAGCCCTCATCACGGCGGTGGACCGGGTGCTGGGGGTCAGGCCCCGGATGATGGGCATCGGGGGTCAGACCTGCGCCAACTGGTTCCGCCAGGAGGGCTTGGACGCCTACGTCTGGGAGACCCTGGACGAGATGGCCCACCAGGTCAACGAGTACACCCGGGTCGACAACCTGGTCAACGACGCCAAGGTGTTCGCCGTCCTGCTGGCCCACCTGTGCTACCCGGGAGCGTTCACCGATCCCCAGCCGGAGTACTGAGGACGCGGTAGCGGAGCCACACCAGCCCCCGCTTGAGCTTGCGCGAGGAGATCAGCTCCAGCGGCGTCGCCTCCCCTTCTTTCAGGTCCGGGGTCCGGAACATCGAGGCCGGAGAGGTGCCGCCGGTCAGCTGCGGATGGACCACCATGCTGACCTCGCTGACCAGGCCGGCCCGCAGCAGCGCCCCGTTCAGCGTTCCCCCGCTGTCCACCCTCACCACCCTCACCCCGTGGTCCGCGGCGAGCCGCTCCAGCGCCTCACGCAGGTCCACCCGCTCCTCGCCGGTGACGATGGCCTCGATCCCCGCCTTTCTCAGATATTCCAGGTACGCCCGGGGGGTCGCCCCGGAGCACAGCGCGATGCCCCTCCGCCAGAACGTCGACGGCACGACCTTGTTCCAGCTCCGGAACCTACCTCGGGAGTCGGCGACCGCCAGCAGGGGGGCGGAGGGGTCGCAGGTCCCGTCGTTCCCCCAGCCGTCGAGGGGCGCGCGGAGCATGGTCTCCGAACCGCACAGAGTGAGGTCCTCCTTCCACGTGGACACCAGCGAATAGTATTGTTCCATGTCCACTTCCAGACGGTCCATCCGCCCGTCTGCGCTGACCGCGTTATGAACGACCACGTACGGCAACATCGCCACGCTCAGCGACGAAGTGGAAAATAAAGGATGCCTCAGTCGGAGAACAGCCGGTCTAGCATCCACTTGCTGTCGAACTTGATGATGTCTTCGTACCCCTGCCCGGTGGACAGGAAGGCGATGGGCTTCCCGATGGAGTTGGCGATGGACAGCGCGGCCCCGCCCTTGGCGTCGGTGTCGATCTTGGTGAGGATCACCGCGTCGATGCCCACCGCCTTGTCGAAGGCGATGGCCTGCTCGATGGCGTCGTTGCCCGCCAGGGAGTCGCCCACGAAGATGACGAGGTGAGGGGAGACCACCCGCCTGATCTTCTTCATCTCGTCCATGAGGTTGGCGTTGGTCTGCATCCTCCCGGCGGTATCGACCAGCACGACGTCCCTGCGCCGGGCCTTGGCGTGATCGACCGCGTCGTAAGCCACCGCCGCGGGATCGCCCCCGGACTGGTGTTTGACGATCTTGGTGTTCAGCCTCTCGGAGTGCACCGTGAGCTGTTCGATCGCCCCGGCGCGGAAGGTGTCCGAGGCCGACAGCACGGTGGTCAAGCCCTGCTTCTGCAGGCGGTTGGAGAGCTTGGCGATGGCGGTGGTCTTGCCGGTGCCGTTGATGCCCACGAACATGATGATCACCGGCCTCTCGTGCCCGGCGACGAACGCGTCGAAGTCGAACTCGCTCTTCTTGAGCACCGCCTCGATGGCGTTCTTCAGCGCGGCCTCGACCACCTGGTCGAGAGTGAACTTGCGGTCGACCCTCTTGCCGACCAGCCCCTCGCGGACCTTGCTCTTGATCTCCTCGATGACCGGCAGGGCGACGTCCGATTCCAGAAGTCCCAGCTCCAGTTCCCACAGGAGCTCGTCGACCTCGCCCTCGTCGATCTTACGGCCGCTGTCCCCGATGGCGGCCTCCGCCGTCGGTGGTGGTTCGGTCGCCTTACCCCGCAGCGCGGAGAGCTTCTTCTTCAGCGACTCGAACAACCGCTCACCGGTCCTAGCCTCGGTACTGCTGCAGCGCCTGAAGCTCCCGTTCGACCACCTGGGAGAGCGTGGAGGCCTGCTCCTCGATCATCATCCTGCGGTCGGTGAGCTTCTTCATGGAGTCGATGAGCTCGGCGGCCCGGTCGTCCATGGTCTTGATGGCGTCGTCCATGGACCTCTCCACCGAGATCCCCGTTCCGACGCCCACGATGGCCTTGTCGGTGGAGGCGACCTTGGCGAACACGAAGGAGTTCCCCCCGATGGGGACCAGTAGCTCGTCGCCCTCGGCGGCCTTCTGGTACTGGGTCAGGGTCTCCTTGGCCCGTCCCAGCTCCTCCAGCGACATCTGCACCAGCTGCTGGTTCTGGGTGATGCTCTCCAGCTGGGCCCGGAAGACCTCCAGGGTGGACATCGCCTGGCGTATTTCCTGCTCGTTCATCGGTGCCCCTCGGCGAGGTACCTGACCGTGTGGTCGACGATCTCCTCGCCCTTGACGTTCCTGATCTCAGCGATCTTTATCTGGGTGCGGTTGAGCTTGTGGCGGCTTCCCAGGTTGGAATAGATCTGTTCGGTGGCACCGGCCTCGTTCTCGGCGGCGACCTCGACGCTGAACTTCTGCCAGCTGAACTTGCCGGTCTTGAACTCACCAGTAGCGCGATAGGCCTTCATGTGAACACTCGCCCCTTGCAAGGTAATCTCTCCAATAAACCTTTTGGTACCGGAGCGCGCTTGCCCCGGGCATGGTCGATGCCGTCACCTTCTACCGCCCGGGGAGGCGGTTCCCTGCGTTCTCGGTGACCGGAGGACGGTGCGAACTGCAGTGCGATCACTGCCGGGGGCGGTTCCTCGCCGGGATGCGTCCAGCGTTGACGCCCCGGGACCTGGAGGCCGCCGCGCGAGAGCTGGCCGCCTCCGGAGGCACCGGCCTCCTGCTCAGCGGCGGTTGCGATGCGCGGGGGCGGGTGCCCCTGGCCCCCTTCCTCGGCACGGTCCTTGAGATCAAGCGGACCACCGCCCTGGCCGTGAATCTCCATCCCGGGCTGGTGGACCGTGAGGCCGCTCAGGCGATCATGGCCGCCGGCGCGGACGCTCTGTCGGTGGACGTTCTGCAGGACCCCGCGACCATTCGCGACGTCCTACACCTGGGAGCGTCGCCGGACGACTACCGACGCACCTTGGAACTGCTGGCCCCCAGCGGCCGGCTGGTGCCCCACGTGTGTGTCGGCCTGCAGTCCGAGGGAGCGGAGGACAGGACCCTGGACCTGCTGTCGTCGTTCCCGCTCCGCTCGCTGGTGGTCCTCGGTCTCATCTCCGCTCCCGGCGCCCCCCGCCGGGAGGTATCGTCGGAGAGGCTCCTCGGCTTCGTCCGCCGGGCGGTCCGGGAGGTCGGCGCCCCGGTGCTGCTGGGATGCATGCGCCCGAGGGGCCGGTGGCAGGACGAGGCGGCGGCCATCGAGGCCGGCGTGGCCGGCGTGGTCAACCCCTCGACGCGGACGGTGGAATGGGCCGCCTCCGAAGGCCGACATGCGGCATGGAGGGAGGAATGCTGCGCTCTGGGCCCGTGACCGGAACGAAAAGGGGAGGTGCGCTCACTTGTAGGTGGCGCCCTTGGTGTACTTGCTCCGGATCTTAGTCGCCGTCAACGCCCAGATGACGTAGAACCCGATGAACAGGGCGGCGAACATGGACACGAACGCCAGGAAGGTCGGGGAGACGGTGCGGTGGACGGTGTAGCTGACCTCCACCGGCTGCTCGCTCTCCACGACGATATAGTAGGTCCCGAACGGGGTGTGGGGGAACTGCAGGTCGACCCCCGGGGAGGTGTCGTCGACCGTGGCCACGGCATGCTGCCGCAGCCCCTCGATGTCGCCGGCGTAGGCCAGATAGCTCGCCTCCGACACCACGAAGATCTCGGCGGAGCCCCCGCTGACCAGGTGGATGCGGTCCACGGTGGTCAGCCCCAGGCTGTCGCGGTTGATGAAGGTGGCCTGGTCGAAGGTCGACCCGGACTCGCTGGTGGAGTTGGCGATGGCCTCGGTGATGTACGGCGTAAGGACCATCACCAGCACCACGGCGGAGATGACGATGACCACGACGCTGCGGCGGATGGACCGCTTCAGCATGTACGAGCGGGCGCTCAGGGACTTGGTGTGCCACTGCTCCAGGTAGGTGAAGAAGAAGCTCTCCACCCCGATGACCAGGGCCATCAGGACGACGAAGTACAGCACTGCGCTGACGTTGAAGTAGAACGGCTTGAGCTGGATCTCCCCGCCCAGGTATGTGAGCACGAAGACCGCGGCCAGGACGATGAACACCTGGACGATCATGAGGTTCCTCTTGGTCCTGCGAACGTGGTCTAGACGTACCCCTCCTTCCAAAGTGCCGCTCAGGTCCATGGAACTCCGGATGAAATTTTTCTCTGTGGATAAATATCTTTGGTCCTCGGTCCGTTCGCTGGTTCTCAGGACCGGACGTCCAGGGGGATCTCCAGGGTGGCGATGCGGCGGCCGATCATGAACATCGCCGCGTAGGTAGGTACGTCGCAAACCCCCTCCACCACGAACCTCTGGTCCTTGATCTCCACTACCGACGGCTTCCTGACGAAAACCTCCACCCGCCGATCGGGGTAGATGTCCGGCACCGCGTCCCGCAGGGGGTCGAAGGCGTCCAGTTCGTCCCTCTCCATGGGGGTGACCCGGAGGCCGGTCTTGCCGTGCAGGGAGAGGGGCAGGCGGATCAGCCTCTTGATGTCGCTGGTGACCGGCTCATCGATCTCCGCGCTGAACCGGGGGACCACCTCCTCTTCCAGCAGGCGCAGGAAGAGGTCGATGTGGCGGCGGTCGGAGAACGCTGACAGCGCGTTCCCGGACAGCATCAGCTCCGCCCCGTCCCTCGAGCCGCTCCTGGAATACAGGTCGGTGAGCATGCCCTCGACGATGGCGTCGGAGACGCCGTTCAACGCCGGCAGCCGGGCCCGCAGGTCCGGCAGGTCCCGCGACCGCATCTCCTCCACCAGCCACATGATGCCGTTCCGCATCCTTCCCTTCCACCCTCCCGATCCGGGTGCGGGCATGGAGCGCACCCTGCTGTCCTGCACCCTGCCCTGGAAGGTCTTGGACGCGGTCGTTCGCTCCGGGAACACCCACTCCAGGTTGAGGTCGGTGCCGGCGATGTAGTCCACGATCTCCCTCCGCTCGTGGCTGCGCAGGCCGGCCAGACGGGCGTCCATGACGTGGATGTGGTACCCCCTCCCTCCGGAGAACACGATGCGCAGGTGGGAGGCATCGAAGCCCAGGTCCCCCAGCAGGAAGTCGTCGATCAGCCGCAGCAGCTCCACCTTGATGCGGGCCAGCATGTCCCGGTACGACAGCTCCTCCGCCCCCTTGACGTGGTCGGCGTCCAGGTCGAAGATGAGGTCCGCGCCCATCCACTTCTTCTCCTCCATGGTGCCGGCCCCGGGGAACTGGTAGTACGCCGACGAGTAGTAGGAGTGGGAGGGCACCTGCCCCTGCAGGAAGGAGTGCATGTGTCCGGGGGTCTCGAACCCCATGTGCCTCTGGACGTAGTCCCGGTCGAAGAACATGAACCCGAACTCGCGGCGGTCCATCCTCTCCGGGGGCCGGGGCGGCTGGCTGAGGTAGTAGCGCTGGAACCAATCCCTCATGAACGCCTGGTCCGGACCCATGACCGATCGGACCACCCAAGGTCTCCATATGGTATCTAGTTAACGACGGCCCTCTCAGAAAGGCTCTAATATCTTCCGCTCGGACGTATGGCCATGGCAGTCATCATCACGCTGGAGTACTCCGCGGAGGGTCCCCCGCCCTCGGTCGTGGACCGCGTCCTGCGGGAGGCCGGGCTGAGCGGGAGCGGAGCGCACTACATCCTCGACGTCCCGAAGGAAGAGGTGGGGGAGGCCCTCGACCGGGTGCACGCCGCCCTGCGCGGCACCGGGGTCCGCTTCCGGGTCTCGCCCGAGGACGCTGGCATCGGACATGAGGCGGCACGGAGCGACGCCGCCGACGACGCCGTTGACCCGCGGAAGGGATCGGACGGAGCGGAGCGGCGAGAGGCGTCCATGGAGGAGATAGCCATCCTGCTGCGGACCACCGGCGGCCGCACCTTCGAGGAGATCCTGGACTCCTTCGACATGGACGAGACCTTTCTAGAGGAGGTCCTGGACGAGATGATCGACCGGGGTCTGATCTCCGCCCACCAGGGCGACTACGACGTCACCTACCAGTGCTCGGGTCCGATGCTGCGAGCGGTGTGCCGCTGAGGTCCCGGCCGCGGAGGTTGCGGCCGGTCAGCAGCAGCGCCACCAGGGCGAGGGGCACCGAGATCCAGATGGACGTCGCCACCGACAGCAGGCCGGCGGCGGTGGCCGTGGCCAGCGCAACGCCCATGCCCGAGAAGACGTCGGATATCACCGCCACGTTGCCGCTGCCCCCGGGCAGGAACACCTGGAAGGTCATGGCCAGGGCGGAGGCGACCACCACCGCCGGGAGGGACGGGAACACCCCCACCGCGGCCATGATCAGCATCAGCCGGGAGAACTCCAGGAACCAGATAGGCACGGTGAGGGCCGCGGCGGCGAGCACCAGCGAGCGGCTAGCCGTCCTGGAGTGCTGGCGCGCGAGGTCGAAGGAGTCGATGGTCCGCCCCACCCTCTTCTCCACCTCCCCGGCGTAGCGCCCGCCCCGGAACCGGCGGGCGAAGCGGTTGCTGACCCCGCCCCCCCACTGCACGATGTCCGGTCGGCGGAGCACCACGATAAGGGTGAGGTTGACCGCCGCCACCAGCCCGGAGATGACCGCCAGGGGAGCCCACGTCCGCAGCGGCTCGTCCGGGAAGAGCACCACCACCGAGGCCATCAGCACCGTGGTGATGAGCACGAGGTCCATGACCTTCTCCGCCATGACCGTGGCCAGCCCTGTCCCCAGGGGCACGCCTCCCTGCTGATTGACGCCCCAGATGCGGGCGGCCTCCCCCACCACCCGGAACGGGGTGAGGTCGTTCAGCGCCTGCCCCACGGTGTATTGTGAGAGGACGACGCCGCCGCGCACCCGGTGCTCCGAGGCGACCAGGAGGAGGTGCCACCGCAGCGCCCGCACGGCGATGGCCACCAGGTACAGCCCGATGGCCCACCCCACCAGGCCGAGGTCGGCCCCCGCGAGGCGGTCGGCCAGCTTCCAGGGCCCCGCCTGCACCACCAGGCCGGCGACGAGAATGATGGAAACGACGGTGATGGGCGCGTACCGTTTCCAGCGCCCCCCCTCTTTCATGCACCGTAGATGGCGCTCCTGGGTGATAAGACCTGACCGTCCTGCCGGCGCTGTTCCCGTGGGAACGAGTTCGACAACCCTAAATACAGCGTTACGAATGGTAAAACCAAAGTGGTGTATGAATTGAGCGCTGTTTCCGCCAACCTCCGGGTCATGATGATGTTCGGGGTGCTGACGGCCATCTTCGTGGCCATCGGCTGGGCCGTGGGCACCTTCTTCTTCGGCAATTGGGTCATGGGAGCGATAGTGTTCCTGATCCTGGCCGGGGTCATGAACTTCGTGTCCTACTTCTTCTCCTCCAAGATCGTCCTCCGGTCCTACCGGGCCAAGGTGGTCAACGAGGCCGAGGCTCCCCGACTGTACCGCATCGTCCGGCAGATCTCCACGACCTCCGGGCTCCCGATGCCCACCGTGGCCATCGTGCCGTCGATGAACCCCAACGCCTTCGCCACCGGACGGAACCCCCAGAACGCCACCGTGGCCGCCACCGAAGGTATCCTGCAGCTGCTCAACGATGACGAGCTCACCGGTGTGCTGGCACATGAGATGGCCCACGTCAAGAACCGGGACATGCTGGTGATGACCGTCGCGGCCACGCTGGCCGGGGCCATCTCCTTCGCCGCCCGCTCCTTCATGTGGGGCAGCCTGTTCGGCGGGGGGGACCGCGACAACGGGAACCTCATCATAATGCTGATCATCGCCATCACCGCGCCGATCGCCGCCATGCTGGTGCAGCTGGCGGTGTCCCGCAGCCGTGAATATCACGCTGACTACGAGGGAGCGATGATGATCGGCCGGCCGATGTCCCTGGCCAACGCCCTGCGCAAGCTGGAGGCCGGCAACAAGGCCAGGCCGATGCAGATGGGCAACCCGTCCTCATCCTCGCTGTTCATCGTGAACCCCTTCACCCGCGGCGGGCTGTCCTCGCTGTTCTCCACCCACCCCCCCATGGCCGAGCGCATCAGGCGGCTGGAGGACCTCGCCGGGGGCATGCGCCGTTGACACTCCCACGACTGAAGGTCGTAGGATTCTGAGGTCGTCGTCGTTCACGACGTTGCCTCCTGAGGGGCATCAATGCGCCCTTTGCACCAATCTCTGTCTTGGTGCGATCGACCATCGCTTTCCTCAAGAGAGGGACGCAGCGCGATGTTGAACGAGGCGTTGGCATCGGCGTGGTCAACGTGCCCGCATGAGCACATGAAATCCTTGCCGTTCCTGGTGCCTAGGAGACCACATCTCGAGCACTGCTGAGATGTGAACGCGGGGTCAACAAAGGCTACCGGCAGCCCGAGCAGCTTGGCCTTGTATTCTATCATCGTCTGCAATTGAGAGAACGACCAACTGTGCAGCGAGGGCCTGGACGATTTGGACGTGGCTGCGGTCGTTCGGATGTCGCTCAGCTTCTCCATTTTTATTCCGCAGCCTTGCTGAGCGGCCTCATCGACAATGGCTCTGGATATCTTGTGATTGATATCCTTGATCTTGTTGTTCTCTTTCCTCTTGATCTTCTTCTTGGCGACTCGAGGGTGTCCGTGGAGGTACAGGTGCCGTCGCATCTTCGAGTACTTTCGGTGGATATGAGGTGCTTCCTTGCCATACTTCTGCACCTTACCTATAGATGGATTTCCAACCACGGCGATGTGGCCGGTCGAGTTCAAATCGATGCCGATCCACCGTTCGACAGTATGCGGTGGCGGTTCGTTGACGGTCACGGTGACGTGAGCGTACTCCTTGTCGACCTCAACTTGGTTGACCTTCTCGAAGTCGGGCAGATGGCTGACGTCCAGACGGAGCTTTAAGCAGGAAATGTACAGCTCCTTCTTTTCCTGTTCATACCTCACCCCTTGGCCAGGCACGGTCAGCTGGACATGGCGGACGACCTTGATCGTTCTATTGCGACCATACTTCCTGAGCACTTGATTGGCTATCGCCGACGGCAGACCGATGTGCTTGACGTCCTTGGACGTTCTACTATGGGTGCATATTGCGAACTCCGCCACCTGCCTGGCCTTAGCCAGCTCGGTGCTAAAATCTCGTCCGTGCTTTATGCTGAAGGTCTTGAGCATGCGGTCGATTCATCGTTCGGTCCTCGATGTACTTCTGGAGCATGACTGCAGTTAAGTTATGTCGTTTGCGAAGCAGGAACGAGTTCGAGTCGATGGTCTCTTCCTCACATGAATTTGGGTGAGATGCTAAGTCCGCCGAAATGAACAGGTGGACGTGGTCCGGCATGACCTCTAAGGCCATCACTTCCCAATGGTGCTCGGCGGCCACTAGTTGTCGCAATTCATCCCACGGCATAACTCGTGGACTTTCTTGCTCCCGGCTCGGTAAGGACCAAAACCTCTTCTTATCTTACTTTTCAGATCACCAGATCGCCCAGCAGGTTGGTGCGGCTTAGGAACACGTATGCCTTGCTCAGGTTGTAGACCTCCGGCAGGGAGTGGTGGACGTCGGTGCCCACCGATACCAGCACCTTGTTGTGGAACTCCCGGTAGTACCGCTCCGCGCACTCCCAGAAATACCGTCCGTCCCGCTTGTACGGCCATGCGGTGTTGATCTCCACGAACACTCCGTAGGAGGCGATGTGATCGGCCACCGAGTCCGGCGGCCAGGGCCCGAAGTTCTTCTCGATGTCGTTGTGCGCCAGTCCGCAGGGGACGTCCAGCGACGAGAGGATCGGCTCCAGGTCGTCCAGGGAGGTCCCCTCCTCCGTCTCCACGTACTCGAACAGCACGTAGTCCAGCTGGTTCATCACGTCGATCGGGAGCTTGGATAGGTCGCACCGCTTGGGGTTGGTGTCCACCTCCACCCCGGCGAGGATCTGGACGCGGGGATAGTCGACCTGCATGGCCCTCAGGCGGTCGATGTACGGCTGCAGCTCGGCGGCGAACAGGGAGTTGCACTTCCTGGTCATCAGGTGGTCGCTGATGCCGATGTGCGTCAGGTTGTTCGACTCCGCGGTAAGGGCGATCTGCTCCGGAGTATAGTCCCCGTCGGAGAACTTGGTGTGGGTGTGCAGGTTGATCAGCGAATCTGCTCCCATTTCTCCAGCTCCTGGACCTTGGAGAGCGTTCCTCCGCGCTTGATCTCCTCCCTCACCCGGTTCTCCCGCTCGAAGACGTCGACCGCCCGGTTGGCGATCTCCACCGCCCGTTCCTGGGGGATGACCACCACCCCGCTGTCGTCGGCCACGATCCAGTCGCCGGTGCGGACCAGCTGTTCGCCGCAGACGATCTCCAGGCCGATGCCCCCGAAGCCCTTGGGCTCCCCGGCATCCGGGGCGATGTGCCTGGACCATGCCGGGAATCCCATCTCGTGGATGCCATCGAGGTCCCTCACCGCCCCGTCGATGATCACCCCGACCACGCCCTTGGTGCGGCAGCTCCACGCCGCCAGCTCGCCGAAGACGGCGATCTCGCTGCCCCCCACGTCGATGACCAGTATGTCGCCCTCGGCGGCTCGGTCGATGGCCTCCACCGGCTTGGCCCAGTCCCCCTTGGCGGTCTGCACCGTCAGCGCCCGGCCGACGGCTTTGACCCCGTGAGGGTTGCGGGGAAGGACATGCCTCATCACCCCGGCCTTATGCATGGCGTCGGCGACGTTGCTGGTGGACACCTTGGACAGCGCGGTGCGGACCTCGTTCTCCCCGAACTTACGGGAGACCACCGAGGCGATCCCCTGGCCCGAGGCCATGGCCTCCTTGACCCGGCCGGCCGCGGCGGCCACGTCCTTGGCCTTGATGACCGCTCCGCCGACGATGATGATGGAGGCGCCGGCCCTCATCAGCTCCGGCGCCGTCTCCGAGGTGATCCCCCCGGCCACGGCCACGGGGATGGACACCGCGTCGGCCACCGCCCTCACCGTCTCCGCCGGGGCGGCCCCGCCCTTCATCTGCTCGTCGATGCCCACGTGCAGGCAGACGTAGGAAACGCCGATCTCCTCGGCCCGGCGGGCCCGGGCCACCTTGTCCTCGACGCCGATGAGGTCGACCATGACCTTGGCGCCGTACTGGCGCGCGACCAGCACCGCCTCGTGCAGAGTGCCGTCATCGGCCAGTCCCAGCACGCTGATGACGTCCGCCCCGGCCTTGGCGGCGATCTCAACCTCGAAACCGCCGACGTCCATGGTCTTCATGTCCGCCACGATGACGTGCCCGGGAAAGGCCTTCTTGAGCTGGCGGAGAACGTCCGCTCCCTCCGACTTGATCAGCGGCGTTCCCGCCTCGATCCAATCCGCCCCGCCCTCCACCGCTTCGGACGCGATCTCCACCGCCCGCTTGAGGTGCATGAGGTCCAGGGCCACCTGCAGGACCGGTCGCATGCCTCCCGCCACGCATTGATGGCTCTTAATCTTTCTGCGATTGTTATCTTTTAGCGACAGGATGACCGCGGCCGGCCGGGGCGCCGTTCACGTCCTCCAGACAGGGGCTGGTAAGTTCTTTAGCCATTGACCGCGTTGGCGTCCTCATGGCGTTAACGGGGCAGAAGGAGCGGTGCGTAACCGGCATCGAGGGTCTCGATTCCATTCTCGGGGGAGGCCTCCCCAGGGGAAGCCTCGTCCTGGTCACTGGCGTCCCCGGCGTGGGGAAGACCTCCCTTGCACTAGAGTTCGCCATCCGCGGCGCTGGGATGGGGGAGAAGAGCGTGGTGCTGACCACGGTGGAGCGGCCGGACAAGCTCATGGCCTCGGTCCCGGAGTTCGACTTCTTTCACCAGGGCCTCATCGACAGCGGCATGCTGCAGTTCAAGGAGGTCGTCGAGTTCCTCGAAGGCTCCACCATCTCCGGGTGGCCGGACACCAGGGACGAGTTCGCCACCCTGGGCGAGAACATCGCCGCCTACATCACCGAGAACGGCGTCCGCAGGGTGGTCATCGACACCTACCACACCCTGTTCTACGGGATCGAGGACGACACCATCGGTCGCGATCTTCTTCTCTCCCTGTCCGAGTCGATGTACGCCAACAACTGCACCGGCGTGCTGGTGGCGGACGCGGTCCTGGGCACCAGCATCGAAAGCATCATCGCCGACGGGGTCATCGTCCTGGACAACTACGTGCGGCGGTCGGACCTGCTGCGCACGATGCAGGTGCTCAAGATGAAGGCGACCAGCCACTCGCGGGCCAAGTACGTCATCGACCTGACCACCTGCGGCGTGCTGGTCACGCCGCTGCTGAGGGGTGGGGCATGAGCGAGGACACCGGAGCGATGGTGGCAAGGAAGCTGGAAGAGGTCGGGCCGTCGGTGGCGGTGGCGCTCGAATTTCCGATGAGCGAGTACTTCGA
Organism: Methanomassiliicoccus sp.; assembly: GCA_016109435.1. Taxonomy (GTDB): domain Archaea; phylum Thermoplasmatota; class Thermoplasmata; order Methanomassiliicoccales; family Methanomassiliicoccaceae; genus UBA6. Next base: position 672 of record JAEILR010000037.1, on the reverse strand, counting down.
CGTGCTCCGCGGGCTGGTGCACAACTTCGCTCACGGCCAGAAGGTGCAGACCATCTACATCACCTCGGCCGTGCCGGCGGGTACCATCCAGGGGTCGCTGGAGGCGCTGGAGATCGACCCGTCCAACATCTGGTTCATCGATACGATATCGCAGATGATCATGGGCCGGCGGGAGCAGGGCTCAGGCTCCATCATCTACGTCGAAAGTCCCACCGTGCTGGAGAACGTGGTGCTGAAGGTCGATTACCTCACCAGGAAGCTGGAGGACGGCCCGAAGCTGGTCGTGGTGGACTCCATCAACTCGCTGGCGATCCACAACGACGCCAAGATGCTGTCGGAGTTCCTGCACATCCTGATCTCCGGGCTGAGCGCCAAGGACGCGTATCCTGTGATCTTGTCGATACAGGAACAGCTGCGTCCGGACGTCCACGAGATGCTGAACCTGGTGTGCGACCAGGTGATTAATTTGGAGCGGATATAATATTATATGATATAATTCTTAGAATTATCTCAAATGAAAGTCGTTATCCCAGCAGAATAATCAAAAGGAAATGTTTATAATCCGATGTAAAAGTTCCTGGGGTAGGTAGTGATCCTACCACAATGGAGGACTAAAAATGATGAAGAAGATGTGGAAGAAGAAGGACAAGTCCGCGGTGTCCCCGGTCATCG
>JAEILR010000036.1 GCA_016109435.1 Methanomassiliicoccus sp. | reverse complement strand
GCCGCTTCTGGCTAATCGCCACTAGCTCGTCCGCGTTCTCCTTCGATAGACGAAGGCCGTCGACGGTGAACCGCTCGGGGTCCTTCCAGGAGGTCGGATGGTCCTTGAGATCGACCGCCTTCCCGTTCTCGATCATCGTCCTGCTCATCAGCTGCCGCAGATCATCCTTCTCGCCCATGGGACCACATTACTGGAACTCCGTACAGGGTCAAAATGGTTGTCTGCTCCATTAAAACGGCATGCGCTGATCTAAAACCATCAGCACCGGGCCGAAGGAGATGATACTGGCATGATCCGCCTATGATCTCCTCACCGACAGGCCCCCTGGGGCCGATACGGCCGTTCCTCCCCCTTCCCCAGCTAAAAAATCGCGCAGGCAGCTCTTTCGGCACATATGGACTCTTTCCACGGATGCCATGGTCTGTCGAACGACCGGGCTGCCTGGGGGACGGATTTTCCCTCGAACTCAGTGTGCTTCCTGTTTCAGCATCCCCAAGGTCTGCTGGTGTTCCATCACCGGGAACATGCGTACGCTGCAGAACGATAAGGGGGCGCCCATCTCCGGGTCCATGGTGAACTTCATCATGTTGTCCAAGCTCGGCGTGTCGAACATGGCATAGACCACATGGGTGGGATGGTCGGTCCAAGAGCCCATGAACTTGACCCCATACCTGGCCGCGGTCGGCTCGACCTTTTCCATCCAGTTCACCGTCATCTCGCGGTACTTGCTGTTGTATACCGGACACGATTCCGCTGTGTGTTTTATCACTTCCATCACTAACATTTCTCTCCTCCTAGAAATGTAAGGATATGGCGAATTATTTAAAACCGAGATAACATCAATATTTTGCCTCTCCGATCGACCAGGATGACAGAACCACATCAGGAAGAGCTGACTGCTCGGAGAGCATAGATCCGCAAGATGATCTTGATAGTGTTGAGCGCGTTGCGGGGTTGACAATTTGTATATAAAGAATTGTCATTTGAGAAACGCGCTGTTCGACCGGCAGACCAGGCACAGGAAGCTCCGTAGCCAATGGGCGGGGGCCGGTGCCGTTGTCGCTCGTCGGCGAGCTCAGGACCCGGTGACGATGATCTGCGCCTGCATGAACGGATGAGGGGTGCAGTAGTAGTCGTAGGTGCCAGCCTGCTCGAAGGTGTAGCTGTATGTTTCACCTTGATCCAACAGTCCGGAGTCGAACGAAGCCGGCCCGGAGGTCGAGGTCGCGGTGTGGGCAATCGAGTCATTGTTGGTCCAGGTGACGGTCGTGCCGACCGGCACGGTCAGCGGCGTCGGGTCGAACGCGAAGTTCTGGATGTTGACCGCGCTCCCGCCGGAGGTCGTGTTGCCCGTTCCGGAAGGCCTGGTCTCGTTGGTGCCCCCATTCGGGTCGTAGATCCCAGGCTGATCCATCATCAGGACCGCTGCCGCAGCTACTATGACCACGACAATGAGGATTATGATCACTGCCGCGATGGCCGTCGACCGCTTCATCGGTATCCGACGTTCCCGGACATATTATATCAACGTATCTTAGCCCAACCGTGCTGAGGACCTCGGCGGACCGCCGGCAGGGAGTTTGATGATCGGGTCATGAGGCAGTAGGCCTTGGCGTGCTACTTCGACAGCGCCCTTCGGAACATCATCGTCGTGGCCGTGAGGGTGACGGCGCCGACGATAAGTATCGCCAGGAACGCCTGCCCTATCACCGCCCAGTCGTAGCCCTGGATGATCAGGCTGCGGACGGCATCGGCAACATAGGAGACCGGGTTGTACATGGAGAAGGTCTGCACCCAGGGGGCCAGGAACTCCTTGGGCATCACCGCGGTGGACAGGAACAGGAGCGGGAACACGAACATGATGGAGATGACCAGGGTCGATTCCGAGTTCCTGGTGGTCAGCGCCACGAAGGTGGAGATGCCGGACCAGGCGATGCCGAAGGACATGGCCAGGAGGAGGATGAGCAGGATGCCCGGGAGCCCGGTGATCACCCTGACGTTGAGCACATAGGCCAGGGCGATGATGATCATCACCTGGATCACGATGCGGAAGCCATCGCTGAACACCTTGCCCATGAGGATCGAGGCCCGCCTGACCGGGGTCACCCTCATCTTGTCCAGGTAGCCGGACTCGACGTCATCGACCATCCCCAGCCCGCTCTGCAGGGCGGAGGTGAGGACCGTCTGCACGATGACCGCGGCACTGAAGAAGGTGAGGTACGAGCTGGTGCCGGTGATCTGGGCGAACCCCGGGATGTTGGCCACCGCCTGGAACGCCTGGGTGAACAGGAGGAACCATATCAGCGGCTGTACCAGGGAGAAGAAGAGGTTGGTGGGCCGGCGCACCAGCTTCCTCACCCAGCGGCTAAAGATGGCGGCGATCTCCATAGGAAGGTCGAGCATCACCGGCGCCTCCTGGAGCGGAACCCGAGCTTGGGCGGGGCCTTCTGGAGGTCGGTGCGGAGCTGCTTTCCCGTATACTTGATGAACACGTCGTCGAGGGAGGGCTCCGACAGCTCGAGGTCCCCGATCCCTATGTTCGCCGCGTCCAGGGAGCGGACGATCCGGGGGACGAGATTCCCTCCGGCGGCGCCGTAGACCACGATGTCCTCGGTGCACCCGATGTCCCCGGCGATGCAGGAGTGGACGTCGTTCACCCCCGGTATCCCAGATATGATGTCCATCGCCCTCTGGATGAGGTCCGGGCCGCCGTCCTTCACCGCCAGGTGGATGGTGTCGGCGCCGATCTTTCCCTTAAGCTCGCCCGGTTCGCCCTCGGCCACGATCTTACCGTTGTCGATGATGCACAAGCGGTGGGCCAGCTGGTCCGCCTCCTCCATGTACTGGGTGGTGAGGAAGATGGTGGTGCCCTTCCGGTTCAGGTCGCGGATGTGGTCCCAGATGGCCCTCCGGCTCTGAGGATCGAGCCCGGTGGTCGGCTCGTCCAGGAACAGGACCTCGGGGTCGGACACCAGCGCGGTGGCCAGGTCCAGGCGGCGCCTCATGCCCCCGGAGTAGGTCCCGGCCTTCCGGTCCCCGGCGTCGGCCAGGCCGACGGTGTCCAGGAGGTCGCTGGCCCTCTTCCGCGCCTCGTCCCTGGGGATGTGGAAGTAGCTGCACTGCAGAACGATGTTCTCCCGGCCGCTGAGATCGTCGTCCACGCCGACCTCCTGGGACGCGTAGCCGATGATCCTGCGGATCTCGCGCGCTTCCCTCTCCACGTCGAAGCCCTTGATCCTGACCTCCCCGGAGGTCTTCTTGAGCAGCGTGGTGAGCACCTTGATGACCGTGCTCTTGCCCGCACCGTTGGGGCCGAGGAAGCCGAATATCTCGCCCTGGGCGACGCCGAAGGAGACGCCGTCGACGGCGCGGATGTCCGGCTGGTAGAGCTTGAAAAGGTCCTGCACGGTGATGATGTCGGCCATGGCCACCGGTCCTGCAGGAAGCTAGTGGTCACCTTCCTTATTTCAAATGACCGTGCGGACCAGGCACGCCTGGATGGCGACCTCGGACCATGGCGCGGGTCCGGGCCAGGGCCTTATTAACGAGCTGCTCCCTTCTATTCCATGAGGCGAGGTCATGACCGGAAAGAGGCGCACGAGGCCGGAGAGCGAGGAGAAGTTCTCGAGGGAGGAGCCCAAGGAACCGGAGGACATCTACGACGAGGACACCAGGCAGGAGATGGTCGAGGACGACTCGATCACCGCCTCGGAGGAGGGGTTCATGCGCGGCTGGGACGGCACGATCGAAGGGGGGAAGAAGCGCAAGAAGGGCGTCCATGCCCGGGACACCGTTTCCGTCGACCTGGTCAAGGAAGAGTACAAGGAGGACTAGCCGGTCCGATCGCGAACGCGGAGTTACGCCGGAGGGGAGATCACTTCGGCCTTGGGGGGGGACACCGCCACGGGCGCAAGGCCCGGTACGTTCCACCCCTCCGCCGTAGCCAGGTTGATGGCGCTGTTGATCAGCCCGACGTGGGTGAAGGCCTGGGGGAAGTTGCCCAGGGCCTCTCCGGTGGCAGGGTCGTACTGCTCCGAGAACAGCCCCACGTGGTTGGCGTGCCTGATCATCCCTTCGAACACCGCCCTGGCCTCCTCTACCCGCCCGGACAGGGTCAGGGCGTCCACCAGCCAGAAGGTGCACAGACCGAACGCTCCCTCCCCGGCCGGGAAGCCGTCATCGTTGAGGTACCGGTACACCATGCCGTTCTCGGTCAGCTTCTCTAGGGTCCGGTCGATGGTCCCCTGGACCCGGTGGTCGTCATGCGGCAGGAACCCCATCAGCGGGAGCCGCAAATTGGCCGCGTCCAGCTCCTTGGAGCCGTATGATTGAACAAATGAACCCAGGTCCCGGTCGTAGCCCAGCCGGAGCACCTCGTCCTTGACGTCCTCCCTGACGCTGACCCATGCGCTGACATCGTTCTGCCAGCCGCACAGCCGGTGCAGGCGGACGGCCTTGTCCAGAGCCATCCAGATCATGGCCTTGGTGTAGACGTAATGCTTCGGCTCGCCCCTGATCTCCCAGATGCCCTGGTCCGGCCACTTCCAGGCATGACAGGCCAGGTCGGCCACGGCGATGAGGAACTTCTGAAGCTCCGTCCCCAGTCTTACTCCCCGGCTCACCAGTTCGCAGGCGATGTTCAGCAGCTCCCCCAGCCCCTCCAACTGGATCTGGGTGTAGGCGCCGTTTCCGACCCTCACCGGCCTGGAGCCCCGATATCCTTCCAGGTGGTCGAGCTCGAACTCCTCCAGCTCTCCCTCGCCGAGAACTCCGAACATGATGTGGATCCCGTTGTTGCCCTCCCCCCACGCCCGGGATATCCTCTCCATCCAGCACAGGAAGTCGAACGCCTCTCCCCGGTGGCCCATGGAGATGAGCGCTTGAGCGGTCAGCGAGGCGTCCCTGATCCAGGCGAAGCGGTAGTCCCAGTTGCGCACGCCGCCCATCTTCTCCGGCAGCGAGGTCGTGGGGGCGGCGATGATCGCTCCCGTCTTGGCATACGTCAGCAGCTTGAGCACCAGCTCGGAGCGGACCATGTAGGGGAGCCACTGCCCGGCCCATCCCTCCATCCTGCCCACCGGGCATCGCTCCACCCAGCTCCTCCACGCCTCCACGGTGGCCGCGGTCATGGCGTTGGCCTCGTTCCACGAGAGGGCGTGATCGCATCGCTCGCATCTCGAGGCCGCGTCCGACGCCACCTGATGCTCCATCATGTCCCAGCGCGTCGCCAGGACCGCCCTCTCCCCTTCCCGGAGGCGCAGCCTGCCGCGGAGCACCGGGCCGTGATCGTCGACGACCACGCCGTCGTCCAGACCGCTGAGGGTCATGCGCTCGCTGCCGGCGGTGGCCGTCCATCCCTCCGGACATCGTTCCATGCGCACCTCGCGGCGGGCGTAATCGAACCGGGGCGACCATTCCACATCGATCTCCACGTCTCCCTCCTGGCACGAAAGAAGGCGAAGGATCTGATGGGGGGAGCCGTCCGTGTACGCTTCGAGATCGCCGCTCAGGGGCATGAGGTCAATCATGGTCATCCGGCCGGAGGGGGTGGTGAAGGAGGTTTGCAGAACATTGGTCGAGTCGATGTATCCCTGCTGGCATGACGACGATCCGCGGGGGGACACCTTGAACCGTCCCCCCTTCCTAGAGTCCAGCAGGGCGGCGAACACGCTCCCTCCTCCGAAATGAGGGAAGCAGCACCAGTCGATCGATCCGTCCTTGGAGACGAGGGCAAGGCTTCGGAGGTCCCCGATGGCCGCGTAGTCGGAGATTGGTTTATAATGGCCGGGGCCGGCCAGAGAGAGAGGATCAGAATTCGCCATATCGCTGGAGAAGACGAGGTCATATTTATCGGACGTCAGCCCATTACCACTTTTGCTCACAGCGGACCGCGCTGGCCATGGACGGCGAGGCCGCTTTCCCTCGGACTCGGTCCGTTATTCGCAACCGGCGGGATGGTTGGACCGTCGGGGGGCGCCCGAGTGATAATATGCCCGATCTGGTGAGGATCAATCAGCGACCGGCGGGGGCGCCCCTGGGACGGGCGAAGATATTCATTAGATGTATTGAATAAAAAGGTAACCGAGTGAATACCGTCGGTGATAACGCACTTTCGGCCACCTCCCCCAAAACGGGATAAACCTACTGACCCCATCCCTCCCCCTGAGCCCATGTCCAAGCACTACGTTCTCAGGACCCTCCTCTGTCCGAGCTGCGGACATGCCCAGGAGATCAAGTTCAAGCTCAGCGAGGTCCAGGTGGTCGAGCGGTGCGAGGCCTGCGGGAAGGTCGCCAGGTTCGAACGCGTACCGCTGGGGGCCGATTCGTGGAACGTGATCTGCGGCCAGTAACGTTCATCGCGGTGCCGATGGCATCCCTGAGGAAGTGAGGGCATGGTGCCCCCCGGCCGGACTGGATATCGAACAGAGGAGAGAGTTGGGAAACTAGACCATCAGATCGATCGCAAGTGTTGGCCAGGGGACAGGGTGGGATATTTTTAGGACGTAGTTAAACGTATTGAGATCGACGTCACATCTGGCATCATGAACGATGTATGATGAGTGGGGGCTAGGAACTCGTTCGGACCGATGTCAAAGTAGTTTTATATATCTCTAGAATAGACGTATTTCCAAAAATTACAGGGGAGGTAACATGACTACCATGGAACAACAGGTAAAGATCACCCCCGAGATGCTGGCGTCCAAGAACTACCCCAAGATAGCGTTCTATCTTGCGGCTATTGGCGCCATGTTCATGCTGTTCGCGGGGCTGATAGCCATCTTCTTCAATTCCCTTTATCTCGCGATCGTATGGAGCATCTGGGCCGGGCTGACGTCCCTGATCATCGGCATCGGGCTGGTCATCTGCTCGGTCATCATCGGCGGGGCGGCCACCACCCTCGTCGTCAGGCCGGAAGCGCACGTGTCGGCGGGAGCGACCATCATCGTGGTCTCGCTGCTCGCGCTGCTGCTGGGCTTCGGATGGTTCTGGATCGTCGGAGCGGGGTTCGGCGTCATCGGCGGAATACTGGCATTAGTATGGAGGCCACGAGCGGTCCCGGCCTGACCTCTTCCGCCTCTTTCACCCATCGTTCGCCGTCGGTTCTTTCCGTCCCACAAGCCGGGCGGCCGCAAATCGACCAGGCGGCTCTATCGTGGGGCAGCGCCGATGACGGATATCGCCCTCCGCTCCACCGTTCCGCATGACCGAATGGCCGATCAATTAGTGCGGCCCTGTCATCTCGGAGCAGGTACGGGCGGCGATTATTTCTGAGGTTCGATCTCCTCTTTGGAAACGATCTTCTTGTCGATCTTCTTTGGTTGCAGAAGGTCCTCGTGCTCCTTCTCGATCTCCCGCTTGATCTCCTTGCCACCGACCTTGTCCTTCACATTCTCCACGGCCTTGGTCCTTTTTTCCATGTGATCCCTCATGCCAGGATGGCCTGGTGAGCATTACTGGGCAAGGCCCCGTATTTAGCGATGCGCCGCCGTCACGTCGTCCGGAGAGCAACGGCATCGCTGGATCGAGCGCATCGTCGGCAGCGCGGTGGCACGACCGCCGGGACGAAGGCTCGATGCCTAAGTGGTCCACACCGAGGTCTGGATGATCCCCGGGCCCACGTCCCGAAGCTCCTGGTCCTTGATCTCGGGCGGCGCTTCCAGCAGCTCTTGCAGCCCGTCCATGATCGAACGGAATATGCCATACTGCGACGCTTCCCGCGCCGCCCCCGACCCCCATAGAGTGACCAGGGTGGCCTGGTCCGGATCATCGGGCAGGAGCACCTGGACCCCCTGGAATCCCTGGGGATCATCGGCGTACTCCTGGAACCGGTCGAGAGCCCTCATCCCCTCCTCCCGCTTTCCTGGCTTGAACCTCAACGTGACCGTACGCGCGTAGCTCATTCGAACACCGTGTGAAAATTGGATGCATCTGGTATTAGAACCTCCACGGTGGACGGCCCGAACGGTCCCGCCGATGCTGGCTGGCACCCGCCGCCGTTACCGCGGGCCGAACCGCTGCCGTCGCACGGGTGTGGTTCGGAGCTCTGCCGTTCCGTATGACTAAATAGCCCGTATGGCCAATCCGTTGGTGTGGCCCTGTCCACTCGGACCAGGTACGCGACGGCGGTTACGATCGTGGTCGCGGTCGTCCTCATCGCCACGTCCATCGCGTACCAGAACAACTCCCAGCAGGTCATCACCCCCAATGACGATTTTCCGGTCGTCTCCTACAACGGCACGCCGACCATAGACCCGTCCACCTACCGCCTGACGGTCAATGGAACGGTCGAGAACGAGCTCACCTTCACCCTCGATGAGCTGAAGGCGATGCCGTCGGTCAGCGAGATCGAGACGGTGCGCAGCGTGTCCGGGCCGACTGGCCGGGCCAACTGGACCGGGGTCACGCTACTCACCCTCCTGGACCTGGCCGTCCTGGAGCCGTCGGCGATGAAGGTGGTCTTCCATTCCGCCGACGGCTATTCCTCGGACCTCACCGTATATGAGGCCCGCTTGTCCGACGTACTGGTCTGCTATGAGATGAACGGCCAGCCGCTGCCGGCGGACCAGGGATCCCCGGTCAGGATGGTCGTTCCCGACCACTGGGGCTACAAGTGGGCCAAGTGGGTGACCCATATCGAAGTGGTCGACTACGATTACAAGGGATACTGGGAGAGCAGGGGGTGGTCCGACAGCGCGTGGATCGGCCCCCAGTCCGACTGGTACTACCATGCCGTCCTGCTCACCGTAGCGGGGACCTCGGGTGCCCTGGCCGCCGTGAGCGGCATGGTGAACGGCAGGAGGCGCCGGAAGAACGAGCCTTATTTTCTCCACCCCCGCCTTCATACCTACGCCGGGTACGCGTTCGCCATCCTCACGCTGGTGGTCTTCATCTGGTGGGCCGCGGAGACCTACTTCTACCGGGGGTCGATCGCCTATTCCATCCATGGCCGCCTGGCCCTGGCCTCGGTGCTGCTGGAAACGGCCGGCCTGCTCACCGGGGCCCTCCTGGTGAGGCGCTGGGAGAGGGCCAGGTGGTGGCACTGGCTGTTCACGGTGGCCGGCTTCGCCATATTCCTGCTGACCATTGTCCTGGGGATCCAGCTGGCGATAGGGTGATGGCTATCGCCATGATATGAGATCTCGACAGCGACGGCCATCGCTTGAGCGACGGTCGATACGGCCGGACGACTAGCGGAGCGGGATCCCCAGCTGCCGGTACAGGGACGCGGTGTCGGCGGCGTCCCAGTGCTCCACGGCCTTGCCGTCCTCCATGCGGAAGATGTCGATCTCCACGATGCTGAACTTCCGCCCGGTGCCCGGAACGCCAGCGAAGTCACCGGTGTGCGTTCCGGTGAAGATGCTCCGAGTGACCACCTTGTCGCCCTCGGCCATGATGTCGATGATCTCTATCCGGTAATCGGGGAACGCGGTGTTGAGATCGTTCTCGTTGCGGACCTTCTCATCGTAGGTGTCCGACCTCCCGAAGATGCTGTGGTCGATGAAATCGTCGGCGATGAACTTCTTGAGCTTTCCGGGATCGTGGGCGTTGGCGATCTCCTCGAAGCCCTGCCGGACGATCGCCTTGTTCCTTTCCATCTCGTCCCTCGCCACCTCACTGACGGCCATATCCAATTGATGGGGACGGAGCATTATTTGATGCTTGCTCCGACCGGTCGATCCCCTTCCGGCCGAGCGTGGGGCGCTGGACCATCCAGCCTAACGGCCTGACCGCACCTGCAGGAACGTTGCGATCGATGACAAACCAAGAGGATCAGCATCGGCTACTTGCTTCGACCCCTCTTTCTCATCATCACTACTACGGCCACGCCGATTATCGCCGCGGCGCCGATCAGCGCTATCGGCAGCAGGAAGGATGGCCAGGCGTCATCGTTGTTCCAGCCGCCATCGTTGTTCCAGCCGGCGGTGACCCGGTCGTGGTAGATGGTGATCTCGGGGTCGCTCTTCATCGAGATGGTGTCCTTGTACGTCAGGCCGGGGAAGCCATGGACCACGTGGCAGGATGCCGCATAGTCCATCGATGAGTACCCTATCGACCCGTAGCTCCCGGTGGAGTTGGTGATGGAGAACCGGTCGTCCATCTGCATCTTGGACAGGGTGAGCGGTGCTCCGTTGTCGAGAGTGAGGGCGTACTGCAGCGTATCGTTGGTGTGGCCGGTGGGGACCAACGGCCCCTCCTGCTCGATGGCGTGGGCCTTGTGCACCATCATCCCGTAGTGGATCTCGGCGGTGAACGGGGTCCCGGGGGCCAGCTCGGTGTTACTGAAGGGTTGGAACAGGGCGGTGTTGGTGAAGTCGAACAGCGCCTCGACCTTGATGTCGGTGCGGTCCCAATCAGCGGTCACGCGGTGGCACAGGGTGAGGTCGAAGGTCGAGCCGGCGTTCATGTCGGTATAGACCTGGACGCCCTGGTAGGTGATGTTGCAGTAGAACGACGGAACGCTTCCGCTGTACTGGATCGGCGTGTAGGTTAGATAGAACCCCTCGCAGCTGGTCAGCGGCGCGTTGTAGGTCTGGTCCCCCACCTTGATCACGCAGTACATGATCATGAACTGGGCGATGTACTGCGTGTCGTCGACGTCGTAGTGGACGTTGAAGGTGTAGTCGACCATCTTCCCGCCGTTCTGGTCCATCTCCCGGGCCATGAGCAGGGTCAGGACCTCGCCGTGCCTCACTTCCATGGACCATCTCTCATCGCACATCCCGCTGTTGGGGACGTTGGTGTCGATCGGAACATCGAAGTCGTGGGTCTCATGCACCCACGGCTCGGGGACGAGCTCGAGATCCTCCGCTTGGGAGGAGGGCATCATCAGGCAGCCGGCGATCATCAGGCCGGCCACCACCAGGGCGGCGATCGATCTTTGCTTCGAGCTCATCACCGCGAACTCAGGCCGAGGCAGAGTATAATAATCTCGTTGTAGAATATTATTATCGATAACGGAATCCGGGGAGAGGGGTACGGCGATGCCGCCAGCTCGATCCTGCTCGGCCAGGGGAGCGGGGGGCGGGGCGATGGCTCAACGCTTCTTGTACTGCCATACGTCGTCGGTGAGCGAGTCATAGACCGAGCCGCTGTCCCCGTCCTCGCCGCTGGCCGCCGCCTTTCGCTCGATCAGTTCGCGGATGCGGTCGTTCCGGAACAACCAGTAGTGGATCCTCCATTCCTTGCCGTCGTAGATGGTCACCTCTTCCATCTCCGTGGTCAGGATCCCGATGTCCTCGAGCATGTAGAACGGGTCCCGGTCTATCGGCTCCAGGATGTTGTCGACCATGCGATCGCTGTGGCCGAAGAAGTTGAGGACGCGGTAGGCCATGTCCCTGGCCGCCTCTTCCGGCAGCTTTTCATCATCGACGCTGTTCTTGATCGCGAGCGCCAGCTCGTCCAGGGTCAAGGTGCTGTGGTCAGCTGATACCTCTCTTCTTGCCATGTTCTCCCATCCCGGCTGGCCCCTGGTAAGGGCCATCTGTTGAAAAACATAAAACTAGTAGTGTCTATTTATACGAGCGTGTTAACGCACGTAAACTGACAGTGATATTCCAGTCATCCGTCCTGCGTCCGGCCCCAGATCTCCTGGTCCGGGCGCCTTGATGACGGAGATGGCCGGATAATCGCCCATATATATTTGTGAATGTGATAGCACACATCGAACCCCGATGAACCGATACAGCCTCGTCCTCCTAATCCTCTACGCCGTCATCGCGGCGATGTCGGTCTGGAAGAGCGATTGGAACTGGCTCATCGTCATGGTCATCGGCATCGCGGTGGTGTGCGCGCCCATGAGGGCGACGGGCGACCGCAACACGGGGTACGACCAGCGCCTCATGGGCATCGCCGTCATACCGCTGGTGGCCTTCATCGTCCTGTTCACCGCCAACCTGTTCCTCGACATCCAGTACTATTATCCCGCGTCCATCGCCATCCAGGCCGGCACCAACATGGCGCTGGGGATGATGATCGCGGTGATCATGAACGCGAGGACCGAGGTCTCTCTGTCCAGAAGATGGACGGTCATGTTCGCGCTGACCTTCGCTACCGGCATGTCGATGGTGAACGCGTTCTCCACCGTCTACTGGATGAGCATCACCGGATTCCCGCTGCATAACGACGATTTCACCAACACCCTGGAGAACAACGTCGTCAACATGATGCTCATGCTCCCGATGGCGGTGACCACGTTCGCCACCATCGTCTACGCCGTGGTCCTCAACCGGTACCTGAAGCGGGTGGACCCCCTGCTGTCCCGATTCTGCCCCGGAGGAAGGACATGAGGAAGCTCGATCGCTCCGATTTTGTCTGCGTCGTCGCCGCGGCGGTACTGCTGTACATGACCGTGCTGTCGATACTGGGGACCGACCGGACAGGCTACCAGATATGGACCGGCGTCCTGTGCGCCGCAGTATGCCTGCTGCCGATGCTCTTCCGGCACGCTGGCATCATGACGCTGCCGTTCACGCTGGTGGTGCTGATAGCGGTGGCGGTGTTCCTCCACGGGTACGGCGTCCTCCTGATGAGGTACGACGACCTGCTGTGGTACGACACCATGACCCACACGGTGTCGACGATCACCGTGGCGTTGTGCGTCTTCTATTCCCTGATGACCGTTGAACTGCTCGACCTCCGAACGACGTTCTCCCCGAAGTGGATCCCGCTGTTCATCACCATGATCGTGCTGACGTTCAGCATCTACTGGGAAGTGATGGAGCTGATCGTGGACATGATCTGGAACATCAACATGCAGTACAGTCCCTGGGACACCATCAGGGACATGGCCTTCAATACCGTCGGTGTGCTGGTGGTGACGGTGTCGGCGAGGCTGTATCTCCGGGAGCATACCAGCGAGGAGTTCATCGAGGGCCTTGAGCTCCATCCGCGGCTCAGGGACGCGGTGGCCCGCCATCGGCCGATCAAAAAGCGGCCGGTCCGGGTGCCCCATCTAGCCGGGGTCCCCGATCCCATGGAGGCATCCGCGAGCGGGTCATTTGATGACGACCACGAGCGCAACCGTCATTAGGAGTATGCCGCCAGCGGCCGGCTCCAGAGGTTGAAGAGGGAAGTATGCCCGATCACTCGTCCTTGACCACTGGGAAATCATCTAGGATCATCTGCCCCTTCTTCTTGATCGGGGTCACCACCTTCTGAAGGTTCTCGATCAATATGCCCATCCTCTGGCTCATGATAAGATCGTAGAACAGGTGGATCATCTCTTCGAAGCTGTCCTCGTTCCCCAGTTTCAGGGCATTGATATACCCCTCCCTATCTCTTCCCAGGAACAGCAGTTTGGGGAACTTCTCCCTCATCAACAGGTAGTTGAACACCTCCCTGCCGACACGGCCGTTCCCGTCGGTGAATGGGTGGATCATCTCGAACTTATAGTGGAACATAACGGAGGCCTCGAACGGGTGCTTGGAGTCCAGCACAGACCGATAATATTCGGCTATGATCTCTTTCAGCTCCGTCTCGATCATAGCCGAAGGGGTCACCGCCAGATCACAACCGCCTATTCCTATGTCGTCCATCCTTCGAAAGGTCCCCGCTGATTCCATGCCTATGTTGTTCATTATCATCGAATGCATGGTCCTGATGAAGTCCAGCGTCACCTTGCCCTTGTATTTGTTCCGGTAGAGCAGCACGTTTTTGAAGTTCTGGACCTCATTGATCTCTCGGAGGGTCTTTGAATTGGGTGCGATCCCCTGTTCCAGGAGATCGTGGGTCTCCGCCAGGGAAAGGGTGTTCCCCTCGATGGAGGTAGTACCATGCACATAACTGATCTCGAAGTTCTTTTCGTAGCTCTCCGCCTCATTGACGGTCAGGAGGTCGGTGAAGGAACGATAGATGAACCTCAGCTCCTCTAGGTTTACGATCTCGTTCTTTGACAGATATGATGAAGAAAAACGGTCCGCGTTCAACTGGGCCTTCTTCCTCGCCGCCTTCATCTCCAGGTCGAAGGCGTAGTTTCTACGGTAGACGGCAAGCTCATCGACGGTCGGAGGAGAGCCGCTGCGAAGGTACTTCTTCACCTTGCTCTTCTTCTGGCCTACCTTCACGTCCTTTACAAGAAAGAACTGGGGTTGGCCATCTTTGGGATAGTTCACCTCGACCCGATAGGGCTTCCTTGCCATCGATGTGTTATTACGGGGTGGCCTAATTATAGATTATGCTGTTTTGGTGGTCCCGTAGTGTCGGGAACCCTATGGCCATTTCGTGTGTACGAGGTCGAGAATGTACTAGAACCTGTTCCGGTACGGGTTCGACTCGATGTACCTCTTCAGGCCCAGGAGCTGACCGGGAACGTCGATGTCGTTCTCCGTCAACACCTTATTCCTGGCGACCCAGTGCTTCGCTCTTCGGTCATACTCGAGGCCGGCCCCCTTGAGGATACCCTTGAACGGCCGGGTGTCGCCGGAGACGATGGTGTCGTTGCCGCTCCGGGTGAAGGTCAGCCTTCCGCGGGGCGACGGGAACCTGGCCTTTTCCTGGTTCAGAAGGTCCTCCAGCCTCTTCCTGGTGCTGGGGTCGGCAGGGTCGAGCTTTCCGATCCTGGACTCGATCCAGCTGTTGATGTGGCGGTACCCGGGGTTGAGCTTGGGGCTGGGGGAGTTGCCGAACTGATCATCATCCTTTCCCAGCAGCCCTTTGAATATCCCCATAACATCCCCGGTGGTGAGAGATAAGGCGGAGAACCACTCCCGTTCAGCCGCCTGGGTTAGTACTCGCGGACGAATGTCCCCATCATCTTCCCGAAGGAATCAAGCGGAGTGCGTCCCCATGATCGAATGATGTGAATAAATAGTTGAGCATCGAGGAAGATGCTAGCTCACAGCCGGATCTCGGCATCGACCAGCTTGAACTCCTCCCTGCCGTGCATCCGGGGATATTCCAGAGGGGCCAGTCCGTGCTTCCTCAGGAAGGCGATGTGCCCCCGGCTCACGAAGTTGCTGTTCCTGGCCTCGGACGAGCACTCCAGATAGGTGATGAACTGCGCCGGGGGCTCCAGGACGCGCATCTCCTGGTCGACCAGCGGGCCCATCCTCAGCGACACGCGTTGGTAGTTCCTCAGCTGGCCGGCCGACGGAGAGCGTGCGGAGTCCAGTATCTTCTGGTACCGGTTGCGCTGGACGGTCTTCAGGCAGACCGCCTGGAACGAGCGGGGGAGCTCGAAGAGGTAAATGTCGGTGAGGTCGAACTCCCTCTGGACCGCCCTCAATCTCCTGACCGCACTGTCAATGGTGCCCTTGGGCAGGGAGATGAGCACCGCATGGCGGCCCTTGGTCCCCAGGACCGAGCTGGTGATGAAGGTGGTGTACCCGCATCCCTTCTCCTCCTCCCTCGGCACCGCCTTTCGCTTCAGCGGCGCTTTCCACGCGAAGCGGGGTATCTTCCTGTGGCCCTCGATGCTGGGGACGTCATCGATCCAGCTGGCGACCGGCGAACGAAGCTGATCGTTCGAAAGAAGGCGGCAGCAGTACCCGGTCTTGGAGTTGATGGTGCCCGGGAGGCGGATGATCCTCCTGGTGTCCACGGTGACCGAGGCGTCGATCTCGATCCCCTCGGCCGCTATCTCCCCGACCAGCGCCTTCCGCTTCTCGATGATCGCCCCCTCCCTCAGTCGGGGGTCCTCCTCGATGCTATCGTCCGGATCGTCGAAGACCAGGTGGAACCCCTTGCTCCCGCTGAACGCGGCGTACTTCAGGAGGTATCCGCGGCCGGTCATCATCTCCAGCAGCCGCACCGCGTCCTTCCTTCCCCTTTCCAGGTTGAGGAGGCTGAGAGGCTGCCGGTCCAGGTCGAAGGCGATGTCGTTGCCCAGGATGATGTTGCCCGCTCCCCAGTGATCGGTGGCCTTCTTCGGCCTGGGGGCGACCGACGTGGGATTGAGATAGGTCGACGTCGAGTAGTACACGTCCAGCGGCCGCAGCTGGAGGAGCCACCTCTGCAGGTCGCCGGCCGAGCGCACGACGTCCTTGATCTTGAAGAACCGGCCGTTGGGGAGCAGAAAGCGGAAGTGGCGTCGGTTGAGGTCGGTGATCGCGGCCAGGTCCGGAGGTTCGTTGCTGTAGAACTCCTTCAGCAGCTCCGCGACGTCGCTCTGCCCCATCAAGATGCCATACGCTCATGGAAATAATTATGCCCATCGATGCTGCGGCCATAGCTCGCGGACATGGCCCAGGCTCATTATCTCCTCCGGCCTCCCACCTCAATAGCATTATCTACTCAGATAACAGGTTCTGAGATGCCCTCCTGGCCCCCAACTCATGATCGACGCCGAAGGTCTAGCAGCCTTCTCTCCTCTTGTCGTTCCGCATTGCCGGGCCAGGTTGGCACCTGGTCCGCCGCGGACGGCCGTCCGGCGGATGACCGGCGCCCCTTTTAACCGGCCGTGCCCGTTCGAGGACATGGCCTCGGCTCGGTCACCTGGCCGCTCCCCTGTCGGCCGGAACGACTCAACGGGTCACAAGCCTGCTCAGAATATTCATCGTCTTGAACGCATAATGTCCGTGAAAGATAGCGAACGGAGATAGGACCTTCATCACCGTGACGAAGCCACCAGAACTTCCCGGCCCATATCCGTGGAGATGGGTGATCGCTTGCCCAGTTCATTTGTTCATCGAGCGTGAGTGGGCGGCCCTTAAGGTGGCGACGGCCCGGTGACGGCTCTCTCTTTCCTCCATGATGCGATGATCAAGAGCGAAAACATAATGAGCCGTCGGTGACCAACATCACTTGGTGACCTGAATGCCCGAATACATCGTACTTTCGCGGCTCACGGCCGAGGGCCGGAAGACCCTGAGGAGCAACCCCGAGAGACTGCTGGAGGTCAACGAGGAGATCAATGGGATGGGGGCGAAGGTGATGAGGCAGTACGCGCTCCTGGGAAAGTACGATTTCCTCACCATCCTGGAGGCGCCGGACAACGAGACCGTGGGCAGGATCATGGTCGAGCTGGGAGCGAGGGGGAGTCTGGAGACGGTGACGTTCCCGGCCATGGACATCGAGGGTTTCCTGTCGGGGCTAAAGTAGCGCTTCATCGGCAGTGAAGGCCAGGCCATGGACTGCATTGGTCAGGAATGGTCGAATCAGATACGGCGGTTCTAACTGACAGGTGTCCCGATGGCCGATATCAGTGATGTGCGAGCGAGTAAGTACGAGCGGATCGTCAAGCTAGCCGCTGAGGGCAAGATGTTCTCCTTCCTTTCCTATTGGGTCGATTACTTGGTACGTTACATGAGTTAGGTCCTCGCCCATATTTCTTATAGCATGTAGACACCCCCTGCTAACCGCCAAGGCACCAGCGCCTCATCCCGAGGCGGAAGGAGGGCAGAGAATGAAGGGGACTGAAACCAGGTCGGTCGCGCATGTGGATGAGATCAACGATCTGAACCGATGTTTTTCCAGGGGCATCGAGCTCGGCGATGCTTCGCTCGCTGCTTCGGTCTACGCCGATGATGCGATCCTGTTCCCAGATGGTGAAAAGATCGAGGGCCTGGCGGCGATCGAAGCTTTCTGGTACGAGGCCATACGGTCGGGAGCGAAGCGGGTCGATCTGCAAATGGTCGAGCTCATCGGCGGGGACGAGTACCTGCTGGAGAACGGGACCGTGGTGCTGACCGTGATGCACGGCGGCCGGGCGATCGAACGGACATCGAAGTACGTGGCGGTGTGGAAGCGGACGGCCAATGGATGGAAGAAACAGAGGGACATCTGGACCTCCACGTCCTAGCGAGCCATCATTCCCCGCAGGCGCTGGCCAACACTTCATCCCTCATCCCTTCCGATCAATCACGGGAACAAAGGACTTGGCATCGTGCTCGTGTCAGGGACCCACGACCGTTAACTTCGCAGCGTAACATGCGTAAACATATCGAGCTGTGACCGGCCATACCCGTTCGAGGCCATGGCACGGCCACCACTGCCATTAAGAACGGGGGGGCGAGCCCCTTCTTTGTTTTTTATCGACCAACGCTTTGCCCTGCGTCAGGCCCGGCCCCGCCCGAGGCCGTGGCCACCATGAAGGCCGTTCATCGGGGCGGGGCCTGGTCGAACAGGTGATCGATGACCTTCATGGACGTGGCCCGGTCATGGAACATCAGGCCGGGAGAAGTATTGACCTCGTTGATCACCCCTCCGGATTCCGCCAGGGGCTTGGTGATATCCGTGGTGATGATGTCGATCCCGCTCAAGGTGGTATTGATCGTCCTCATGATGCCTTCGCAGTAGCTTATCACGTCCGGATGCACGATGCTGGTGATATCCGTGGTCTCGTCCCCGGCTTCATGATTGCACACCGTCCTCAGGAACACCCTCTCGCCGTCGGCCGGAACATGGTTCAGCGACATGCCCTTATCACGTAGGGTCTGCTCAACGTCCTTATCCACCTTTATCGAGTATAGCCGAAACGGGCTCCGGTCCTCTACCCTTTTTACATTCTCCTTGTCGATCAGCTGCTTGATGGTGTTCGCCCCGTCACCGGTCACGTTGGCCGGAAGCCTCTGGACGACGTTGAGCATCCTGTCCCCGTAGCAAAGGACCCTGAAGTTGTCCCCCTCGATGTGATCCTCCACAAGGTACTCGCTGCCATACACCAGGGATCTGAAGATGGCCTTGTTCAGCTTCCTCACGGTTCGAATGTTGGCGGTGACCCCGGTCCCTCCAAAGGTCTGACTGCATGGTTTGACCACGGCCACCTTGTCCCTGGTCTTGAAATCCTCTCTCGCCTCGTTTATCGTCCCCAGTGTATACTTGCGATAATATGGCACCCGGTCGAACCCGTTCTTCTTGAGCAGCTCGTAGGTGGCGAACTTGTTGCTGCACAGCCAGATCGCGGTGCCGCTGTCTGGAGGCATCCCGAAGAACCGGGTCTTTTTCCCGTTGGTGCATTCATAGGTGCCGTTGACGAACTCCTCCACCTTCATCCCTTTATCCAGCGCGCATTCCCTCAATATCATGATGCTCGGATCGCCCGTCGACTCTCCCTGGATCTCCGACATGTATTCCAACCCTCTCCGCCCTACGTTGTAATAGTAGCGAATTGAGTCCATCGTCCCTTTGGTCATGGGACCACCCTAGCGGCTGTCAACACGTCTCTGGGCATAGTAATCCACTAATACTAATAAATCAACTTTCATAAATATTATCCGCTCGGCCCCGAGCCTTGAAGCGTGATCACGGCGGTCGCGGACCATCGATGTTCATCTCATGGAAATGGGCCGAGCGGGAAAGCTCTGGCCATCGGGAAACCAGCTGCACGACCCTCAGGTCCTCGCGGGAGGCGATGCACAACTGGTCTACGGGGCCATCTCCTCGCTGATCCCCCTACGTTTCTGACCGCCGTGAACAATTCGTACCGCAGCTCGACCCCTCGGCCGCGAACGATCGTCCGGTGGTCCGACACCATGCGGTAGTCCCACACCACTACGATGGTCCGACCATCACTATCATCAGTCAGTAGTACTAGTAAACGTCCGGGTATGGTGATGAGCAGGAGATCGGTCACTTTCGTCATCATAGCGTTGATGGTCTTGCTGACGTTGGCGTTCGCCTCGGTTCTTGCCGGCCCTAGCGACGGCCCGATCTCCACGACCATGCCGGACAGCGGACAGCGCTCGTCCCCGGACGCCTTACGGTTCGGGGCCGATGCTAACGGGAGCATCGTTATTTACTTCTTCTACGGGAGCGGCTGCCCTCACTGCGCGCTTGTGGAGCCGTACGTTACCAGCATTGCGGCGAAGTACCCCCAGGTCACCCTTCTTAAATTGGAAGTGTACCATAACAGCACCAACCGGGCACTGTACCAGGATTTCAACGCCCGCTTCAACGTCAAGGACCCGGTGGTCCCTTCGATCCTCATCGAGGACCAGCCGCTGATCGGCGAGGAGTCGATAAAGGCCAACCTGGAACCGATCATACTGCGGGCCCTCGAGGCGAGGGGTGACGGCACGGTCGGCGACGCCAACACCACCGATGAACCCGGTGGCACCGACAATACCAATGTCACCACTAATGGCGACACCAACGGTACCGGTCCCGGGGTGGTACCGCCGGAGGGACCTGACGGGGGAAGCCCCGGCTCTTCGACGGAACTGACGGTGATGACGGTCATCGTGGCGGCGTTGGTGGACAGCATCAATCCCTGCGCCATCAGCGTCATGATATTCCTCCTCATCTTCCTCACGAGCCTGGGGGACAAGAGGAGGATGCTCGTGGTGGGCATCGTGTACATCGTCACCGTGTACCTCGTTTACTTCATGGCCGGGCTCGGATTGCTGGCCTTCCTGCAATCGATGACCATGACCCGGCTCATCTACAACGTGGCCGCGGTGCTGTCGATAGCTATCGGCCTCATCAACATCAAGGACTTCATCTTCTGGAAGGACAAGGCCACGCTGGCCATCCCGGAATCGAGGAAGCCGATGATAAAGAAGTACCTGGTCAAGGCCAGCATCCCCGCGGCGGTGGTGCTGGGGGTCGTCGTCTCTCTTTTCGAACTGCCGTGCACCGGGGCCATCTACTTCGCCATACTGAACCTGCTGGGGGACCAGATGACGGTAGCTCAGGGAATACCGTACCTGGCATTGTACAACCTGATCTTCGTGCTGCCGCTGATAGCGATCCTGGCGATGATCTATCTTGGAGTGTCAGCGGAGAAGGCGGACTCCTGGCGCCTTGAGAACCGGAGGGGCCTCAGGCTGGTGATCGGATTGGTGATGGTGGCCCTGGGAGCGATGATGCTCCTCGGGGTGTTCTGATCCGATCTTAAGTTCCCGCCTCGTGATCATCCCTCCGCGAGCCGGCCGGTCCCCCCGCTCCAACAGCGCGCTGGGTGTGGACCGGGCCGCGCCGATAATGAGCCCCACTTCTGGCCGGCGCTCGTCGAGCTCGTTTCCGGTGCTCACTGATGACCGTGGCGGGCATCGAAAACCCAAACCTTGGTGCAAGCGCTTGGAACGGCCCTCGTGCGATGAACGCCGCCGGGACGGTCAGCGCGATCGGGACGACCGCTCGGAACATTCATTGTCTTGGACGCATAATATCCATGAGAGAGCGGACCGAGAAGAGATCCCATGAGCGAGAGCCCATTGTTCATTCTGGCCGGGAACGGCGCGTACCTGAACCGCGGGTGCGAGGCCATAGTGCGGGGGACCGTCAGCATCCTGAGGAAGCAGTACGCCGACCCCCGGTTCCTGTGCATCAGCTACTTCAACTCCAGAGAGGAGTTCGAGGACCAGCGGAAGAACGAGGTCGACCGCAGCATACAGCACCTGTCGTGCTTCCACCCCAAGGGGCTGGACGCCGTCAAGGCGTTCTACCGTCCGGCGACCTGGAGGTACATATACCGCAGCTTGTGGGACGAGAAGCAGCTCGGCCGTTCGTTGTACGCGGGCATGATGCCCCAGCTTCCTGACGCCACGGCGGTCCTGTCGATCGCAGCGGACAACTATTCGCTGTACCACGGCACGGCCAGGTTGTTCGTGGCCTTGGATGACCTAGTGCTGGGCGAGGGGCGACCGCTGGCCCTGTGGGGGGCCTCGGTCGGGCCGTTCGACCGGGAGCCGGACTACGAGGCGTTCATGGGCCGCCACCTCCGAGAGGCGAACGGCATCTTCGCCCGGGAGCCCACGACGGTAGATTACCTCGAGCGGATCGGCGTTACCGAGAACGTCCACCGGGCCGCTGACCCCGCTTTCCTCCTGGACGCGGTGAGGCCGGAAGGGATCGAGGACTCGCTTCCCATCGACGGCGAGGCCATCGGCCTGAACTTCAGCCCCCGTATGGCCGGGCACGCCACCGGCGGGGACCTCGACGCCTGGTCCAGGAGGGTGGCGTCGATCATCAGTACCGTGGCTAAGAACACGGAGATGCCCATCTGCCTGATCCCCCACGCCACTCGCTCGTGCTCGGACGACCACGCCTTCATGAGAGGAGCGCTCTCTCTAGCTGAACGAGCTGATGATGTGGTCCTGGTGCCGCCCAAATACGACGCCGCCGGGACGAAGTGGATCATCGGCCGTATGTCCGCCTTCGCCGGAGCGCGGACGCACTCGGTCATCGCCGCCCTCTCCTCCGGCGTTCCAACGCTCACCCTTAGCTATGGCGTCAAGTCCCTGGGCATCAACCGGGACATCTTCGGGGATACGAGGTATTGCCTGGAGCCCGGGGACCTCTCCCCCGCCGTGGTCGCTGACCGCCTGGCGGCGATTCTGGACGATCGAAACGATATCAGGGACCATCTGGCCCGCCGGATACCGGGGACGGTCGACGCGGCGCTGAGCGCCGGGACCACGCTGAAAGGCCTGGTGGACGGTCGATAACGAAGGGAAAACGGTAGGAGGAGGTCAGCTGAGCTGGGCGAGCCTTGCCAGTACGGACAGGCCAAGCTGACCGTTCTTCTTCGCGTAGAGGGTGGAGACCTTGTCGATGGTGTCCCTGGAGGTGTGGGCGGGGTCATGGTCCTCCTGGTGGGTCATCACCGCGGGGTATCCCTGGTCCCAGAACGCCCGGTGGTCGCTCCAGCAGTCGTGGGCGTTGAGGGTCAGAGTGAACCCGATGGCGTATAGGGAGTTGTGCTGGACCATCATGTCGGATACCCATTGCGATCGCTGGTCGGACATCACGTCGAGGACCAGGTGGCCGTCCGGGTCGTAGCACGACGAGTCGAAGTTGAGGTACAGCAATATGTCCAGTTCGTTGTCGGCAGCCTGCTGCGCGTACACCTCGCTTCCCCGAGCGTCCGCCCCTCCGTCCTCAGCGTTCCACAGCGCGAACTGAATTGTGTTTTCGAACGTGTGCTGGCTCATGACCCTGGCGAGCTCGAGCACGATGGCCACCCCTCCGCCGTTGTCGGTCGCTCCCGGCGCGTGAGCGGGGTCGGCGTCGTTCACGCTGTCATAATGCGCTCCCACCATGCAGATGGTCGATGACGAGGAGTTGCTTCCAGGGAGGGTCGCGATCACATTGCGGATGTCTCCGCCCTGGTACTCCACTGTGAGCCCGTCGATGTTGCTCAGCCGGCCGTAAAGGTACTCGGAGGCTTTCGCGTTCCCCAGCTCTCCGTAGTGACGGGAGGCAAGGTCCTGGAGCGCGAACACCGTATCGTGGATCTCAGCCTCGTCGATCTTCGAGAGCATGTCGGCGATGGCTTCCTGGTCCCCGAGGGGGATGTCTTCGTTCGATGGAGCGCCCATGCGGGGTGGGATCAGCATCACCATCGCGGCCACTACCATCGCGCATATGGCCATGACCAACACTGGCAGCAAGAATCGGCTCTTCACGTTCGTTCCATTAGCATCCATGTTGCCCCGCTTACTAATGAATGTCGATTTTTACTGTCGCATCCGCCCGAGTTCT
Organism: Methanomassiliicoccus sp.; assembly: GCA_016109435.1. Classification (GTDB taxonomy): domain Archaea; phylum Thermoplasmatota; class Thermoplasmata; order Methanomassiliicoccales; family Methanomassiliicoccaceae; genus UBA6. The sequence continues at coordinate 5,537 of JAEILR010000036.1, read as the reverse complement.
ACAGCTCGAGCGGCACGGGCATTACACTACCCGTTCCCGCCTGGTCATCTCATATCAGCTCTGTTTCCTGGCGTGGAGGCGCTTCCGGACGGAGCGCAGGCGGCGGACGATCCAGATCAGCAATATCACCACCAGGACGAGCGCCAGCAATGGGATGACCACCGCCAGGACGGAGGTGAGGACCGAGCCGGCAAGCTCGGCGGTGGAAACGGTGAAGTTGCCGAACCCCAGCGTGGTCGTCGAGGATAATCCGCGCAGCAGCACCGTGCCGGTCTGGACCACGGCCGCGGTCCCTCCTCCGGCGATTATGGCCAGCGTCCATCGTAACAGCGGCGACACGTCGCTGACGACCGAGGCGGTCAGCACGATCCCGGCCACCACCGCCGCCGGCGTGGCGATCAGGTCCAGGGCGTTGTCCAGCCACGGGACGTAGTACGCTATAACTTCCAGGACGGTGGCGACGGCGAAGACCACTAACGCTGGGTACGTCCCGATCCAGGACCATCCTCCGGTCAGGCTGAGGTGTCCGGTGAGGGAGGCCGCGCTCATGACCAGGAAGGGGACGAACACCCGGAACCCAGCGGCGGCGCTGAGTCCGACGCCCAGCGCGATGCTCAGCAGGATGCTGAGGGCCAGGGCTGGTTCCAGTTCCATCAACTTACTCCCATATCGTCAGAGCGATCATGCACCGCTTCGCCTCTGGGGTCCAGTATCGATGCCGACGTACGGACGACCGCCACCGATATCTTCGCTTACATGAATCGGGCCACGGCTAGATGATACTTCAGATTGATGCAGGTCGATCACGGAACGGTTCACCACAAGAAGACCGCAAGCTGACGTTCCAGGCACGAGCAGAGCTGTTGGCGACGTGGTCGTCGACCCCCTCAAGCATATTATCTCCTGTTGTCCATCTCCCTCCGTGGTGTTGCCGTGAGAGTTGGGATGCTGGTCTATGATGGCTGCGTGCAGTTCGAGGTCGTCCTGGCCGCGTACTTCGTTCAGCAGCGGGGAGAGATCATGACCTACGGGCTGGAGATGAGGGATGTCCGTTCCGCGGAGGGCTTCCAGCTGCGGCCGGACCACCTGCTGTCCGAGCTAGACCCCGAGGCCATCGACGCTTTCATCATTCCCGGCGGACAGCCGGCGGGGATCCTGGACGATCCCATCCTCGCGGAGAAGCTGCGAGCGATGAACGCTGTGGGGAAGCTTCTCGCCGCGATTTGCGCCGCTCCCATCCACCTCTCCCGGGCGGGGGTGCTCGAGGGCAGGAAGTTCACCTCCTCGGTGTATCTCGAGAGGGAGGGCGATTTCACCACCGGCACGTACACGGACGAGGACCTGGTCCAGGACGGCAACACCGTCACCGCCTGGCCGAACGCCTATGTGGACTTCGCCATGGCCCTGGCCGACCGGCTGCATCTCTTTGTGGACGAGAACGACCGGGATGAGACGGTCCGCGTGTTCAGGGAGTTCAAGAGAGGATAGCGCCGCGTCCGGTCGGCGGCGCTACCGCTGTCATCATCGTTCCCCGCGTCCGGTCGCAGGCTCAGCTCAGCGCTTCCTGGACGATCTTGGACATGTCCTCGATGTTGTACGCGGATCCGCAGTACGAGCAGAACTTCAGGCCGGAAACGCTGGAGTTCTTGTCAATGGTGATGCTGGCCCCGCAGGTGTGGCACCGGTACGGAACGGCAAGGCCCTTGGTCCCGATCTGTTCGATGAGCTGGTTCATGTCCACGGTGACGTGCTTCACCGTCTGGACGCGGTCCTTCCCCCGGACCTTGCCGGCGTAGGTCCACAGCTTGTGGCCCTCGTAGATCTTGGCCGCGGCCTCGTAGTTTCCGGCCTTTTCCAGGTTGATGGCGCTTACCAGCTCGGCCACCGCCGATCGGCTGGGCTCGCCGCCCCCGTTGGCCAGGCTCCATTCCTGAATGATGGGGCGGAGGGTCGCGTCGTTCTCGGTCATGGCCTTCAGCTCCGCTGTCCAACCTGCCTTCGCGGCCTCCTCTTTCAGGTGGGCGTGGTACTCTTCGTCCTTGACCTTTATCTGGCAGGCCGCGCAGTACAGGGCGCCATTGTTCTGGAACTGGTACTTCTTCTTCTCGGCGTTGATGGTCTGGAACGACGCCACGTTGACCAATACGAGCACCACGAACGCCGCGATCACGCTGTTGACGTTGATGAACGGTAACTCCGGCAGGATCGGATCGGAGATCTGGTCGGCCACGATGAAGAACGCCAAGCCCAGTATTACGACGCAGAAAAGGGTGACGATCACCCGGACGCTGTTCACGGCGCGCATCTTGGTGAACGACAGTCCGCACTTGCTGCAGCGGAACGCATTTGAAGCCACCTATATAATTATTATTTTTAATGATAAATAGGCTTGTGGGCCATTGGCGGCCGTTGATAGCGAGGGGCTAGGATCCCAAGCCGGGGATGGATCTAGGATTTGTGGCCATCTTTACAGGGAAGGCCGGGGGCCGTCCCTTATACGTCCTCCCCGGCCTGGACGGGCAACGTTGAAATATCCAGCGATGCGAGGTTCATGCATGGATCTCAAGCTGAGAAAGGACAGGTCGGCGAGGATAGGGCTGTTAGGCGTGATCATAATCGTCATCATCGTCATACTGATCCTCGCGTTCTTCGGGCTGTTCGGGCTCAACCTATAGGACTCGATGGTCGTCGGACGGACGGTGCTGGCGTAAGCAAGGTCAGCGAGACCGAGGCTCTGTTCCGTCAACCGACCAGCACCTGGGGGACGAGCTCCATGGCGCTGTAGTCCGACACCTTGATGTTCGCGGCGCCCTCCCTGGCCAGCATCTCGCTCATCTCCACGAACGACTCGTCCGGCACGATCACCAGGACGAGGGGGGCCTCGGCCGTCTGGTCATATTGGAGCACGGCGTCCGGCCGCCTCCAGCTCTCCGCGGTCTCGATGAACTCGTACCCGAGCAGTTCGTCAAGCATGTCATCGTACAGTAATAGAAGGCCCCAGACGCCTGTCTCGCCTGTCAGGTACATCTCTTCGGCTCGGATGTTCTCTTCCTCCGCCAGCTGGGCCATCCTCTGGTCCACCAGGCCCACAAGGTCCACGACCGCCATGCACGTCGCTTGGGGGCGCTTGGTATTAATCTCCTCGGCCGTGGACCCGTAGCAAGGAAATCATTGGAAAGCATCTGAGCCGGACCGCAGCTCAGTTCGTCCTCGCCCCGTCCGTGGAGTTCCTGGTGCCGTTGGCTGACCGACGGCTGTCCCTGGATGTCATGGGGTCGGTCGCGCCCGCCTCGATGGGTGAACCGCGGAACGGCGACGGGCGGCGGAACTCACCGGCCTTGCGGTACTCGGCCATCAGGTGCCAGCTCCGCGTCCCGTAGTCGATGTGGAAGTCCTTGTCTTCCACGATCCGCAGGAAGCGGGAAGCTCTCTTCATGCCGAGGCCGTCGGTGAACATCAGGGCGAACCCGCACAGCGGGAAGAGAAGGAAGCCGCCGTAGCGCAGGCGCTCGGCCGTGTATCCCGGGCCGAGGAGGTCGGAGATCTCCTGAAGGATGAAGTGGCGGTGCTCTAGCACGTCGTCCATCTTGCCCAGGCGGACCCTCCGTCCGGCGGCGAACACCGTCGAGCGCTGGGCGTCCACGAACCCGAAGGTGCCCTTGTGGGGCACCGAGATGATGAGCCGGCCCCCCGGGCAGAGGACCCTGTCCACCTCTCGGATGGCCGCCTTGGCGTCAGGCAGGTGCTCGAGGACGTCGAGCATGGAGATCGCCGAGAAGGATGCGTCCGGGAACGGAAGGCGGTCGGCGGAGGCGTACTGGAACTGGATGTCCGAGTACCTGGCGCTGGCCTTGCTCAGCAGCTCGTGATCGATGTCGACCCCCCAGGCCGAGCGGCACCTCGGGGCGGCCTGAGATAGGAACAGGCCGTCATTGCACCCGATGTCCAGCAGTACGTCATCCCCCTTGATCCATTCCGAGGCCACCACGGCCCGGCCCAACAGCTCTTCCGATGACATCAGATCACTCTTAGATATGAATGATGTATAATTATAATTTTTTATTATTGTTTTGATAATAAGCGAATGACCGCCATCGGAGGCGAATGAGCCGCTCCCGTGGGCCAGGGCTTTGGACGCAGTCCTGGAGCGATGGAGATGTCTCCCTGGCTCGTGGGTTCGGGCACCGAGCCATCTTAGTGGACGGCCGCGTTCTGCCCAGGGATGGGCCGTCCTCTCCATTCCAAGGTAGGACATGCCGGTGACGAGCCCGACGACCACAATCGTCGCCATCGCGGCGGCCAGCGCCGTAAGGGAGATGACCGCTTCCGCCAACCTGAAAGACCCCATGTGACCGCTCCTAGGAGCTAGATGGACGAACAAGGAGAAAGCGAAAATAGAAGCCGGCGGCCGCTTCTGCATTCCGAGGCACTGCAGCAGCATAATGACGAGCCGACCGGCGGCGAGTTCCAGCGCGGCAGCGGTTGTCTAGCTGGCATGGTAGCGGTCAGCGCCGGATCGCGGCCCGGGCGACGATGTGGTCGCCTTATCGATCTACGCTCCAAGTCAGCCTGGCCGTTGCCAGTGCTGGGCGATGACGCTACTCTTGCGTAGCTCGGGCGAAGACCAGCTCGGCCTTTCCGTCCTTCGAGACCATCTTCAGGACATCGTCCTCCACGCTCAGCCTCGTCACCGCGCCGAGGGCCTTGAAGAACGCGGTCTCCACCGGCATGGTCGCCTCGCAGTACTTCTTGGTCGAGGCCACGGCCTGGAACCGGACGGAGCCGCCTTTGTTCTTGTATCCGGCGAAGAACAGGTTGCACCCGCCCCTGCCGCTGGCCTTGCCGTCCGCACCAAAGATGAGATGCGCTTCAGCCTCGGCCACGTTATCGATCGGTCTGCCGTCCAGCACGATGGACCGCAGGCGCCATTTCACCCCCAACAGTTCAGTTCCGTTCACGTCCATGACAGAGGACATAGGAGTATAAGCATGTCGTTCCCCGCCGACCGCGCGACCTCGGCAAGCGTTTTAAATAACTTCGGTTCCGATGTTCACGCCTCACTGGGTGATGATATGGACAAGCTCTCTTTTCCGTTCAGATCTTACATGACGGTCATGCCTATGGTTCTCGTCGGCGCCAACGTCGGCGGGAAACCGAACTTCATGGCCGTGGCATGGACCGGCGTCGCCTGCATGGACCCTCCGATGATCTCCATAGCCATCAATAAGGCCAGGCACACCGAGAAGGGGATCGTCGAGAACCGGACGTTCAGTGTCAACATCCCGTCGGCCAAGCATGTGGTGGAGATGGACCACTGCGGCATCACCTCCGGCGGCAAGGCCGACAAGTCCGAGGTGTTCGAGACCTCCTACGGCAAGCTGAAGACCGCCCCGCTGATCAGCGGCTTTCCGGTCAACATCGAGTGCGAACTTCGGCACACGCTGCAGCTGGGCACCCATAACCTCCATGTCGGCGAGGTCATCGACGTGCACGTGGCCAAGGAGGTCATGAACGGGAAGATGATCGACACCAAGAAG
>JAEILR010000035.1 GCA_016109435.1 Methanomassiliicoccus sp. | reverse complement strand
GCGATGTGGATGGTGCCGTCCGGCGAGGCGATGGCGGAGAAGGTCGCCGACTTGTACTCTGGCGAGGAGTAGGTCGCCATCCCGATGTCGTAGGTATTCGCGGGCGTCCACGTGTCCCCGCTGCCGGGGTTCATCTGGTAGTAGCTTATTCTCACCTTCAGATTGTTGGTCGGGGAGCCTCGAGAGGTTTCCAAGAAAGCGATAGTACTGTTGGCGACTGGAAGCAGAAAGTACCACAATGAGTTGCTTCCTGGATAGCTGCCCTGATCGAATGTGGGCACATCCTTCTCATCGATCCACGAGACTGGGAGGAGCCAGTGGCGGACCATAGCACCTTGACGTATGGGGACGCGGAATACTGGTAGGTCAGATAGAACGAGCCGTCGTAACCGATGGCGATCGACGGCGGCTGGATGTGAACGGTGAACGGAGGCACGGTGTACGAAGTGCTCCAGGTAACGTTGTTGCTGAGGATATTGCCCTTGACGAACTTCAGGTTAGAGGTGGTGTCCAACCAGGTGACTGCAACGACGCCGTTCCGGCAGGCGAGGTCGAACCCGGTGCCGGAGGACGGGGACGTGCCTCCCTGGAGGGCGACGGCCGCGTTCCAGTTAACACCATCGACGCTGGTCCGGTAGCTGATGCGGTTGCCGGAGTTATAGAACAGCCAGTAATTGCCGTCGTACTTGAACAGCTTCCTCTGGTTGTTCATTCCAGTGGGGTAGGGATCGGTGCTGGTGCAGATGATCGTTGGATCGATCACCGCCGCGCCGTCGTCGAACGCCACGGTCAGCGTGGCGCGTTCCGCTCCCTTGGAATCAGCGACGCTCGATACCGATAGCTGGCCGCTCTTGGCATCGCTCCAGTCCACGACGAAGTTGTTGCTTCCCAACCGCAGGGGCGCGCTCAGCGTGCTGAACGCAGGGCTTTTCCCGGCGAGGTCGGAGAGTGACACCTGCTTCTGGTCCGCCGTCGAAGCGATGGTGGCGTTCCTGTTCGGGACGACCGCCCATTCCACGCTCCAATCTGCCAGCGGATCGGCCGACAGCACGGAAGCGGTGATCTTGGGGTTGCCTTTGGTGAAGTTGTACTCAGTGGACATCTTGGCGACGGCGCCGTCCTTGCTCCTGACCCCGTATTCGACGAGCAGGATGTCGTCAGAAACGGTGACGAACTTCCCGTTCGAGGGGACGAGACGCTCGCTGCCGACGGAGAGGCCGAAGCGGCTCTCGTCCACGAGCTTGGTTCCGTCAATAGCGTACAGCGAGAAGCTTTCTGGAGCATCGAGATCGAAGACGTAGGTGGCGTTGGGGGTCCAGTAGAACAGATTCGTGAGATCTTGGGTATGATATGTGGCCGGGGGGTCGAGTCCCAACTCCATTACGGAGATGTCTCGATCATCGAACAAACTGGTGACGGTGCCGTCGGGCATGGGAGAGAGACGAGGCTGGTCGGAAACGTCGATGCTCCAATCCTCCGACCCCCGGTCCGAGTTCGCTTCTGTGACGCCGACCATCACGTGGAAGGACATCGCGATCATCAATGCGACCGACAGACATGCGAACGTTATCGTGGACCTTCTCTTTGATGCTCCCTCACCATTTGCCATCTTCTTCCCCTCGCGCTTTTTCAGAGCTTTCGCTATCGTTTCGGAGTTCGCCTAGATGCTGGCTAGCCTCAAGCCGATCGATATGCTGAGATGCGAAGAGCTACTGCTGACCGGACTTCTTTGCCTTCTCCGTTTCCCCCATCAAGAAAGCAATATCGAATCTGATAGTAATTATATAATAGCTTCGGAATGTGATGAAATCATTTCTATAATATGATAATATCATCGTTTTGTGTCGGATGATGGAATAGGAGGTGGTCGCCCCTATAGCCTCCGTCGGCCATCGTGTCGCCATCCTAGCCGACCTTATGTAGTAATCCAAAAGACCACTCCTCCGCTGGAGCGATCCCTTATGCCCTGTTCCTCATCGCCAAGGCCGCGGCCAGGGCGATGGAGTCCGCGTAGCCGTCCTTCGCCCTGGACGTATCGATGTACGGCCGGTCGATGTTCAGCACCGGCGCGCCCAGCGCTTTCCCCTTTCCCAGGAAGTGCAGCGTGCGGAAGATGAGGTTGCCGGAGATGCCGTCCGGAGCGATGACGATGTCACATTCCCGGGACGCGTTCTCGATGAGTATCTGCACGTCCCTGGCGTCGATGCCTTCGCCGACCAGGCGAGCCACCACCTCCTCAGCATCGTCGATGGTGCGGTCCACCGCATCCAGCCGCCCGCGGTCCGAGGCCCGGCCGCCGGACATCACGCCTACCGTCGGGCGGGGGCTGATGGGGAGCAGCGTCCTTACCGAAAGCCTCGCCAGTTCGACCTTCTCCTCGACCGTCCACCCCTCGTCGATGCCCACCGGCGCAAGAAGGAACATCCTGCCGCCCTCCGGCTCCAGGAACGCCGCCCGGAGGACCTTGGGGACGCCGAACACTGAGCGCACCGCGGCCATGGCCTCGTTCGAGCCGAGATCGCCCCTCACCGCCCCGTCGATCCGCCCCTCCCCAAGGTCCTCGGCCAGCATCAGGGGGTCGTCATATACCGTCACCTCACCATAGCCTTCGATCAGCGCCTCGGCCCTGCTCTTGAACGCCTTCCGCTGATCGCCGCCTGCCCCTATGCCGATGCGCATCCCGCTGGACCTGGCCCGGGAGAGAACGAGGTCGGAGGTCATCATCGGGAGGGCATGGCCCCAGGGTAGATTAATATCTCATCCCCTCAACGGTCGGATCAAGGGTGGTAAGGAACGGGCCCAGGCCCCTTGGGGATCTGAAACCTGCTCTGATGATTTCGCAATGACTGAGCGGATCATCCCAGGATGCTGTCCATCCGGTACTCGGACCACTGCTTCTCCCCGAGCACGATCTCCATCTCCAGCGGGGTCAGGATCGGCTTGCTGTAGCGGAGGTAGTCGTCGATGGCTATGCGGGGGCAGGCGGTGGAGACGAAGGCGTCGGCATCGTAAGGGAGTAGCCGATCGGGGTGGAACTCCTCCAGGAGGACGATCTCCGCGCTCCGCCCGTGCCTCTCGGCCAGGCGACGCAGGTCATTGGCCAGCTCCATCCTGGTCTGCCCCACCTTGGTGGACACCAGGATGAGGAACCGCCGCGCGTCCGCCGCTCTGGTCATGGCGGCATGCCGCTGCCTTAGTATGCGGTCCTTCAGCTCGCCGATCTCCCGGACCTCGTTCATCAGCGGGTCGATGATCAGCACCGGGCGGTCCGAGCTGATGGCCACGCTGAGGGGGTGGAAATCACCGCTCCCGACGTACAAGAATTGGTCCACCTTATCGGCGATCGGATCGACCGTGGTTATGTTGCAGCCTAGCACCTGCCCCTCGAACCTTATACGTGAGTCCCCCCGGCCGATGTGCACCTCCTTCCCGTGAGCCTCCAGCCAGTCCTTTACGCGGGACAGCATGCCCACGTGCTGCACCGTGGTGATCAGACCGATGCGCTCCTTCAGCCTCGGCAGCGCCCGTTCCAGCAGCTCGGTCACGTCCAGGTCCAGGAAGACCTCGACGAACAGCACTCGGTCGTCCCGGGGCATCGATGGTATGTCGGCGTGGCCGAATTGGACGAGGGCGTCGGCATGATCGCGGTACCGCACGGTGTAGTCGCAGGCCCCGTAGCACGGGTCACCGATGATCAGGAACGAAGCTCCGGTCGCCGCTTCAAGCTCGCGGGCGATGTTCTGTGCATGAACCTTGAGGCCCTCGGGCATCTGGAGGGCGACCGTCCGGGCGCCGATCTTCCTGATCCAGGCAGCGACCTCGTCGAGTCTGAAGTCGTACAATCGGGGGCCTCCGGAGAAATGAAAAATGGAAGGGGTTGGGGTAAAATGTTCAGGACACCAGTTCGGCGCCCTTCTCGATCTCCATGTAGCAGGGAGAGGGGAGCTTCATGGAGGCCTTCCATAGGGCTTCCTTGGCTACCTGGAACGCCTGCTGGGTGACCCTGAGGGTTATGACTGTCTCTCCGCTCTGGACCCTGGCCGCGGTTCCCACGGCCTTGCCGAACGCGCCCCTCATCCCGCCGGACACACGGTCCGCACCGGCGCCGGTGGCCATCTTGTGCTCGCGGAGCACGATGTGGGGGTACAGCCTGATCTTGAGGTGGTAGGAGGCGGCGGTGGTCCCCTTGTTCAATGCCCGGTTGGCGGCGATACGGGCCGCCTCCAGGGCGCTGTGCCTGACCTGGCAGGGCTCCTTGAACTTGAGGTTCATGACGATGGGGAACTCCCCGTTGGTGGTCCCGAGGTCAAAAGTGTTGATACGCGGGGCGGGCACTCCACCCATGTACTCCCTGCGAGTGTAGGCCTGACCTCTGATCTGACGGTACATCCTTCCGGGTTTGCGCGACATAAAGGTTCACCTGTGAGATTTGATACGAAGGGTGGGTTCATTAATGTTTTTGTATTTATAGCTGGTGGCCAGTCAAGGACCACCAGCTTGGAAATAAAAGTATCTGGCTAGTTCTTGGTGATCATCGGCCTCTCGCTCACCAGGGACATGTCCTCGACCTTGCCGTCGATGAGCTCGAGCTTGACCCTGACCTCTCCCCGTTCCATGAAGATAGAGGCCTTACGCAGCATGGACTGATAGACGGCGATGCGCTTGCCCGAAGCGGACATCTTCATGTCCGTGCATCTCAACAGTCCGAGGTTCTCTAGCATCCTGATACGGTTATAGCATGCGGAAATCGGTATTCCGAGGTTTTCGCTCATCTCCGAAGCGGTCCTAGCACGGTCTATCGACCACACCAGAATGCGCGCCGAATACTCATCGTTCATCACGCCCGAGGCGGTAAGTGCATCCATTTCCATCCCTGGACGGCGAATCACTATCTAATGATATAATTCATTGCATTGTTCTCTTCCTAGATTCCAATAATATTGTGTCGGCAAGGCTAGAATAGGGGTACGGTCATCAGGGCGCTCATGTCCGGGAACGGTTCAGGTCAGAACGGCACAAAGGATGAGATCAAGAGGAGGCTCGAGCGATTGGCCGACCTCTACGGGGAGGTGCCCCTCGTTTCCAGGGTATTGTCCGAGGACCCCGGCCTCTTCCTGCCGTACTCCGACCTCTCCAAGAGGCTGCTCATGGAGCCGAAGCACCTGAGCGTGAAGGAGATGGAGCTGGTGGCGGTGGCAGCCAGCGCGGCGCTGGGCAGCGAGCATTGCCTCAATGTCCACCTTCCCCAGGCTCTGAAGGCCGGCGCTACAAGGGAGGAGATCATGGAGACCGTCATGGTCGCCACGTTCATGTCCATGACCAAGGGACAGTCGATCGCCCTGAGGAAACTGGCCGAACAGAAATGAGCAGCCCTCGCTGCCCGTTCGAGCGAGGTTTGTTATATCACCTGTTCGAAAAATAGGTATGATGGGGCCAAAGGATATCCAGCGGATGATCAGGTCGAGAGTGGCGATGCTCACCAACGCCAATCCCGACCTGTCGATAGAGGACGATGTGGAAGAAGGCACCTGGGGCCTCCTGACGCTGAGGGAACGGGGACATCTTGTAGGTTTCGAGTTCCTGGAAACGGAGGAGAGCTGGAAGCGGCCGGATGCCGTTCTGCAGTACTTCGAGGCCTCCAACGACGGCTACTATGTAGGCGTCCTGGTGCCCAAGAGGTGCGTGAGCAGGGTGACCGACCTTATGTACTCCATGGGTGAGCTACCCGTGGTCGTCCTAACCTATGAAGGTCTGGGAGTGACACCTCTCAGCCTCAGCTGACGGGCAAACCTTATTGATGGGGATACCCTCTCCCGTTCGGTCGTCAAAGGCAGTACATGGTCAAGAAGAAGATCACCAATCGGGAAGCCAGGGGCATAGCCCGCCGGCGAATGGTCCGCCTCATGGACCTCGCCGTGGCCGAGGCCAGGGAAGGTCATCAGGACCGTAGCCGCAGGTACGTCTCCCTGGCCCGCTCCATCGGCATGAGGACCAAGACCTCCATGCTGAAGGACCGCCCGTACTGTCATGAGTGCATGATCGCCCTGGTACCCGGCCTCAACTGCCGGGTCCGGCTGCGATCGTGCCGGGTCAGCGTTCACTGCCTCGCCTGCGGGAGCGTCAGGCGGGTGCCGTATATCGACGAGAAGAGGGGTGCAGAGCATGCCGATGAAGAAGAGCAGGAAGGAACTTGTGAAGATGGGGTCGGAGATCGACCCGACGGTGCACGTGGGAAAGGAAGGAGTGACCGAGGGGATCGTTCAGGAGATCAAGGCCCAGATAAAGAGGGCCAAGGTGATCAAGGTACGGGTCCTTCCCGCGGCCGATCAGACCAAGGACGAGGTGGCCGAGGAGCTGGCGACCAGGACCGGGGCCAAGGTCGTGGAGACCCGGGGTTTCACCGTGCTGATGTGCGAGGCAAGTCTTTTTGATGACAAAGCGCATTAGCGCCGCGAAGATGACTGGGCATGCTCGACATCGACCTCATTCGCAATCATCCGGACCTGGTCCGCGCCTCCCTGAAGAACAGGAACTATTCCGAAGAGATACTTGACGAGTTCCTCCGGATCGACGGTGAATGGCGAAGGCTTGTGGATGAGGGCAACCGTCTGAGGCATGAGCGGAACAAGGCCTCCGAGGCCGTTCCCAAGCTCAAGGGCGAGGAGAAGCAGAAGGTCATCGCCGAGATGAGGCAGGTGTCCGAGAGGATCAAGCAGATCGACGCCTCCATCCTCGACCTTGAGGCGAGGAGGGGAGAGGTCGTTCTGACCATCCCTAACCTTCCCGATGATTCCGTGCCGGTGGGCAAGGACTGCGGGGACAATCTCACGGTCCGCACCTGGAGCGGGAACGTCCGTGACCTCGACTTTGTGCCGAAGAAGCACTACGAGCTGGGCGAGGACCTCGACATCATCGACTTCGTAAGAGGAGCGAAGGTTACCGGCAGCGGGTTCTTCGTGCTCAAGGGCGACGGGGCCAGACTGGACCGGGCGCTCACGCAGTACATGCTGGACCTTCACCACCGCCAGGGATACACCGAGATCTTCCCCCCGGCCATCGTCAACAAGGCCGCGGTCATCGGCACCGGACAGTATCCCAAGATGAAGGATGACATGTACTGGTGCGAACGCGATGACCTGTGGCTGAACCCCACCGCCGAGGTGCCGGTGACCAATCTGCACCAGGACGAGATCTTCGAGAGGGCCCAGCTGCCCATCTCCTACACCGCCTATCTGCCCTCGTTCCGCAGGGAGGCGGGGAGGAACGCCGACACCCGGGGCATCATCAGGGTCCACCAGTTCAACAAGGTCGAGTTGGTCAAGTTCGTGCTTCCGGAGACCTCCTTCCAGGACCTGGAGGTGCTGAGGGACGACGCCGAAGCGGTCCTGCAGGGCCTGAAGCTCCCGTACCGCGTCCTGCTGCTGTGCACCGGGGACATGGGATTCGCCAGCGCCAAGACCTATGACCTGGAGGCTTTCGCTCCCGGTCAGGACCAATGGCTGGAGGTGTCCTCGTGCTCCTGCTTCACCGATTTCCAGGCCCGGCGGGCGCGCATCAAGTACCGCCCCGAGCCCCACCTGAAGAGCGAGTTCGTGCACACCCTGAACGGCTCCGGACTGGCTCTCCCCCGCACCATGGTCGCGGTCATGGAGAACTACCAGAACCGGGACGGGACCATCACCGTGCCCGATGTGCTCCGCCCCTACATGCAGGGACAGGAACTGATCGAGTAAGTGCCTCTTCGAAGAACGCAGCTGGGAGGGAGCGAAACTCCTCTTCTGCCCATATTTATTAAATAACTACTTATCGTTCCAAAAACGGGATGCGCGATGGATGAGATAGCGATAGGGACAGTCTTACTGCAGTTGCTGGTGCTGTTCGCCCTGGCCAAGGCCGGGGGGATGCTGTGCGAGAGGTTTGGGATCTCCTCGGTGATCGGGGAGATCGCGGCCGGCATCCTGGTGGCCAATACCTTCCTGTTCGGGTGGCTCCAGATGGACCTGGACATGTCCCTATTCGAGATCCTCGCCGAGCTCGGCGTCATCTTCCTGCTGTTCTCGGTCGGACTGGAGACGCCGTTCAGCGAGCTCCGTAAGGTCGGCCGCACCGCGATGCTGGTGGCTGTCCTGGGCGTGATCCTCCCCTTCTTCATGGGCTTTACCTACATACTGGCCCTCGGCCACGGGCAGATCGAGGCCCTGTTCATCGGCGCGGCCATGGTAGCGACCAGCGTCGGCATCACCGCCCGGGTGATCAAGGACCTGGACCTCACCAGGTCCATCGAGTCGCGGGTGATCATCGGCGCCGCGGTCATCGACGACGTTCTGGGAATGATAGTGCTGGCAATCGTCGTGGGCATCGCCGCCGGCGGCGCCAGCGGGATTCTGGACATCGTCCTGGTGTCGGTGACGGGGGTCGCCTTCGTGGTCCTGGTGATCTTCTTCGGCTCCATCGTCATCCCCAAGGCGCGGGTCCGGGCGAACGAGAGGAGGAACGGGCAGGCCGACCAGGACCCCGTGGTCTGCGTGAAGAAGAGGAGATTCGCCCTGTCCCCGCTGCCCCTGGCCATCATAGTATGCTTGGCCCTCTCCTTCGCCGCCTCCTATGTCGGCCTTGCGGCGATCATCGGGGCGTTCCTCGCGGGCATGGTCTTCGCCGAGTTCAGGGACCGGTGGCCCTGCCATGAGGACTTCCATCCGATCAATGAGTTCCTGGTGCCGTTCTTCTTCCTGTTCGTGGGCATGTCCGTGATCATCGCCTCGTTCGTCGAGGTCATCGTCCTGGCGGTCGTGATCACGGTGATGGCGGTCTTCACCAAGTACATCGGCTGCAGCCTGGGGTCGCTGAAGCTGGGCCGGGGTTCGGCCAACATCATCGGGGTGGGGATGATCCCCCGGGGAGAGGTGGGCATAATCGTGGCCACGATCGGCCTGAGCATGGCGGTGATCAGCCCGAGCATGTTCTCGGTCGTCGTGTTCATGTCCATGGCCACGACCATCATAGCTCCCTTCCTGCTCACCTGGGCGTTCCGCAGGAAGTATGGGGAGTGCGGACCGAGCGGCGAGCCGGTGGAGCGGCCGGGGGCCATCGGCTGAGCTGTTTGCCGACGTCTGCGGGCCGCGGCCGCCGTCACCCGATCAGCCGCTTGTAGCCCTCGGTATGGAAGATGTCCTGGATCTGGGCGATGATCGCCGAGCGGATGGCGGGGTCCTTCTGCACGTCCTTGGTGAAGACCTCGACCTCATACTGGATGTTGCTCCCCTTGATCTCCAGGGCCCGCACCGACGGCCGGGGCTCCTTGAGGATCCCCTCGATCCCGACGATAGCCTCTTTGACGTAGTTCTCCACCTTCGCGTGGGACAATTCGAAGGAGACCTCGAACATCACGCTGATGGCGTGGTTCGCCCCTCTCGAATAATTGTAGATCCGACCCTGCAGGATCTCGTTGTTCGGAACGTCCACGATCTCGCCGTCCAGGGTGCGGACCTTGGTGAAGATCAGCCCCTTCTCCAGGACGTCGCACATCATGCTATCGAGGATGATGATGCGGTCCCCGGCCTCGAAGGGGTTGGTGTCCATGAGGGCGAGCCCGGACACCACGTTCTGTATCGTGGAGTACGACAGCGTGATACCGAGACAGATGAAGATCAGGGTCACGACCACCAGCAGGATGCCCACCGTTTCCATCCCGATCATGGAGAACACGTCGAATATCACGACCAGGAGCCCGATGATGATCAGGGCGTACCTGATCACCGCGCTCAGCAGGTCGATGACCTGGGGGTTGAACTTCTTGGTGCGGAACTTGACGTCCTCCAATATGCTCTTCTCCAGCCTGATCGCCAGGAAGATCCCCACGATGATCAGGGCGGTGACGATGAGCCTTGCCTTGTTGTCCTGGATGAACTCCACGATGCCACCGAACACTTCGTCCAGGGACATGAACATCGATGCGGCGATGAGCAGCACCAGGATGATCGAGCCGATGTAGATGGTGTAGCTGACCAGGAGGGTGGAGAACTCCAGGGCCGAGGGCATCGCCTTGTGGCTGCCGGCATTGGCCCGGCTGCGCCTGGCGATCCGGTTGAGGATCAGCACCAGCAGCTGCGCCACCAGGAGGATTATCAGGATGGCCAGCAGCTTGAATATGTTGATGGTTATCCCCGGCCAGGACGGATGGGTGGTCCATTTCAGCACGATGGACAATACCACGTAGGTGGAGATTGCCAGGAGGGAGATGATGAATATCAGTCCCATCCTCCGGGATGCGTCCAGCACCTCGGAGTCGAAGTAGCGGCCCTCATGAGCCTTCCAGATCTCGAAGTTCTTCCTGAGGTAGGACCACAGGTACAGGGAGAGGGTGAAGGCCCCCACCAGGGCCAATATCGGCCACCCTACCTCGTTCATCCATTGCACATCCCCCACCTCCATAGGCAGGGAGGTCGGCACCAAGACCATATGTTGGCATATCGGCAGGTACGATAATGAATTTTCTATCCCTATGCCGCCCTGAGGGACCCCCTGATCAACCACACGTCGTAGCAGGAGCCGGCCGACTGGCCGGTCCCGGTCTTCAGCATGGCCCCCATGACCCCGGAGACCAACACCCCGAACTTGACCTCCGTCACGCTGCCGCCGTCGATCATGCCCAGGGTTCCCAGGCTGGCCTTGATGGTGGCCATGATCTTGATGTTCGAATCCACGGCCATGGATATCAGGTCCGGGGTGCCTATCCTCAAGTACGCGCCGACCTCCACGAAGACGTGATCGGCCAGCGTCTGCATTGGCACCGGCGCCCGGGCCCCGGCGGCCATGGGGTTGAGGGGGTCCCGCAGGACCTCGCCGATGGCGTCGATGAACCAGGCCAGGCAGTCACGTACCGCCTTGCCGTCATAGACCAGGGCCGCGGAGATGCTCCCGCCGGCCGTGCCGGTCAGGTCATCGAGGCCCAGAACGATATAGAAGCGCAGGGACGATACCTTGCGCTCGACCTCGTCCAGAAGGCGGTCTTCCAGCTTGTGCATGCCCCCGACGATGATCTCCTTCAGGGTCTCCATGTCCGGGAGGGTGGTGACGACCTCGTGGAATGCCTCCAAGAAGCACTCCCCCACCAAGGTCGTCAGCCCGTCGAGGTCGTCCTCGTCGAGCAGGACGAAACCGTTGGACCTGCCCCTGGTGTCGTCGCGAAGCTCCCATCGGGAGGAGCCGTCGAAGGATCTCTGCCAGGTCCGGTCATCATCGGCCAGGTCCTTCATCCAGGGGGCCGAGTCCACCCTCTTTCCTTCCCGGTCCAGCAGGGCCACCGACTCCTGGAGGGGGAACCCCTTGACCTCGCCATTGTCCAGCGCCTGGCCGGTGAACCGGTGGACCAGGTAGCCGTGCGATGGGACCACTCCGGTCAGCATTTCTCGGTGCTGCTGTCCCCTCGAGGTCGCCAGGCTCCAGCCGGCGAGGTCCACTGCCCTGTCACCGGGATTGTATATCTCCACCCACTCCCTCGATCGGTCCGTACCCTTGGGATTCAGCTCGACCTCGTTGATGAGCACGGTCCTGCGTTCCAGGACGTTGAAGCTCATCTCCATGCCGGCGTCCACGTTCCACTTGGTGCCCGGGATGGGCGAAGGGATGCTGTTCAGGATGATTCCCAGGCCGGGAACGTCGCTCAGGGACAGGGACACCTTCTGGACCCTCTCCACCTCCGGGGCATACATCTCGAGGATGTGTCCGCCCAGGAAGCCCCTGATCTCCACCTGATGGGGGTAGACCATGGCCAGGGGGTCGAGGGTCAGGTCCACTGACCAGTCCCCGCCGCCCAGACTTACGGCCGCCGCCAGGGTGTGCTCCCCGGTATTGAGCTTTAGCACCCTGAGGGTGGAGAGCATGGTCGCCCCGGCGCACGACTGGACGATGTCCAGCCTCAGACGGTCCTCGGTCCCGACGAGGGCGGAGTCCTGAGGGGCGAACACCACTTTGATCTCGGCGCCCAGCACCCGTAGGTCGACGGTCGTCCCGCCGAGGATGGTGGTCGACGCGTCGGCCAGGGCCCCGATCACCTCGCTAATCGACCCCGTCACCATGCCCGCCAGGGCATCGCCGGAGGAGGCGATGATAGATTCCAGGGAGCTTACGGAAGAGGTCGAGCAGGAGAGCATGTCACCCAGGAAACGGCACAGGAGGACGAACAGGTCGTTGGCCAGCCCGCCGATGGCCTGCACCGCCGAGGACAGGAAATCGTAGATACCCGCCAGCAGCTTCTGCACGTCCCCGGCCAGGGTAGCGGTGGGAAAGTAGTCGACCCCCCTGAGGGCCCAGCCGCTGAAGGCCACGATGTCGAGGCTGCCTCGGAGGTTCAGGACCGTGGAGCAGGGGATGTCGAACCGATCGCCGGCCGACCTCGCGGTGACGGCGATGTCCCCTTCATAAACGACGTTCCACTGGGTCAGGTACGGTGTGGAGGACATGCCCCCCAGGTCGGTGACATGACGGTTGGGGTACGAGGTGTTGGAGCGGTCGAACTGCCATGGGAGCGTCACCCTCACATCCAATGATCCCCCGCTTCCGTCCTGGGACAGCCTCAGCACCGAGGAGTCGATGCTGAAGCTCTCCGACCGCTGCCGGCCATCGTTGAGAGTGACCAGCGAACCGCCGGTGTATACAGGCACCTGCACCGCCCCTCCCTGGGCCTCGAGCCCGGCACCATAACCGTTCAGAGTATCGCGGACCGCCCGGGCGGTCAATGGTCCAAGACCGGGAAGGGACGACAGGCCGCCCGCCAGGAAGGAGGTCATGGGGTCGACGTCGGTGTACTTCTGGGAGAGCCCCTCCTCGAACCGGTTGAGAACGTCCCCGGCCCGCACCCTCACCTGCTCGTAGAATATTTCCTTCACCCCCCTGTAATCGCCGACGAGTGTGGCCTGGATGCTCTGCCGGGCCTCGGCGAGGGAGGCCTCGGAGAAGTTCGGAAGATCGGCTAGTTCCTGGACCAGCTGGTTGGCCAGGTCCCAGCCCCCCTGCTCGATGGACCGGTCGACATCCAGGATCTCCATCCAGTGGTCCGCCATGTGGTCCATGACCGCCTGGGCCAGTCCGTCACGGACCTTGCCCATCTCGTTCACTCGGTCCAGCGCCGGGGTGAGCCAGGAGGCCCCGTCCCTGAACGCCGCGGACAGCTGGCGGTCGATCTCCTCAAGATAGGTCCTCCCGTCAGCGGGATCAAGCTCCAGGACCACCGAAGGCAGGGAGCAGTGGGCGGCGATGCCCGAGGCGATGGTCCGGATGTAGCTCCTCATCCCTTCGGCCACGGCGTATGTCTCGGAGCGGTACTTGCCGTACAGCTCCCCCCAGGCCGGGGATGAGAACACGTCCACACCGGGAAGGTCGACCGCATACCGGCCCTGGAAGGTGTGCATCACCGATCGGTCCAGATCGTCAAAGAGCTGGATCCTGAGGGCGGGGAGGTCCACCAAGATGTCCCCGCCACCGAAGCAGTACCAGCGGTAATCGTACTCCTGGAAGCCGGCCTCGGCCAGAGCGGCGGATATGTACTGGACCATGCTGCTCTGGTCATGGTCCCCTCCGGTCAGGAGGTCCAGCACCCCGTTGAGGGTCACCTCCCCCAGCTCTGCCAGGTCCTCGCCCATTCCCACGAGGTCGATCAGCCCTAGGTAGTCCAGCCACTTCAGGACGATGGCATCGGCGCGGGCGTACAGCGCCTGACCGACCACCGTGGCCAGGTCTATTCCGCCCTCCTGGTACGATCGCAGGAACAGGTCGGCGGGGTCGACCTCGCCGTGGAGGCCCATCAGGAGGGGCGATATCCCCTCGAGGTCATCGTCGATGGCCCCGATGTCCTGGAAGTATCTCATCTCCTCCAGCGTCACCGCCAGGTTCACCGCGCGGACCACATCCTCGGCGGTTATGATGACCTCGGTCCCGTATGTGCCGCTGCGGGCGCTGGAACCGTAGCCGCGCAGCACCCGGTCCTGGGCCAGGGCGGCAAGCTCGTACCGGACGATGCTCTCGATCTCTCCCCGAGGGGCGGAGGCGCCGCTCAATCGGTCCAGTTTGTACAGGAGAAGGGGCAACGGGACGTGAACGTCCTGTTCCATCTCCACCGTCCGGGTGAGCTTGCCCTCCGGACATGCGACCTCTAGGGAGAAGTTGCCGTTGATGACGAAATAGGCGGGGACGGATGCGCCGTTCCAGGAGGCGAGATCATCGCCGTGGGCGGAATAGGACTCCTGGAGACTGGCCAGCAGGAAGTCCAGGGACAGCGCGGGAGCGACGGAGACGAGGATGTCGCCGGAGCGGCTGGGATAAGCGGCGTTCAGGGACGAGGTCAGGGCAGCGAGGTACCGTTCCTGAAGCTCGCTGGCGTTGAGCTTTCCGGTGCCCCTCACCGACTCTACCGCGGAGGAGTAGGCGATGCGGACCACATCATCGACGGCATCGTCCATGGCCGTCTTGAGGTCCTCCAGCCGCTCGGTCGGGATCCGCGCCGACTCCTTCAGGGAGTCGAGGCCGTAGACCAGCGCCACGCTGGCCGAGGATATCACCAGCAACAGCACGGCTATCATGGAGAACGGCATCTGGGCCCTCCGGTCGGCCCTCGCCCTAACGAACCTGGAACTAAAGCCCCGCTTGGAAAGTGTCATCGCCCCTTCCACGAGGGAGGGGTGTTAAAAGGGGGAGAGCTAACTGCATGCTACGGCCCCGCCCTTATCCGCCTCCCTCGGGCCGCTCCAGGGAGATCTGGAAGAAGTTGGCCAGATGAGCGGCCAGGAAGGGGTTGTCAGTGAAGCCGCAGATGCTGAGATCGGGGGTGGCCATCAGCGCCTCCCTGTAATCGGTGATGATGTCGGTGGCCAGGAGGTCCTGCTTCCTTATGACCTGGGAGGCTTCCGGCACCCTGGCCGAGGGTTCCGCGACCACGGTTATGAAGACCCCTCGCTTCAGGGCGTTGGCGAACTTGGAGGCGAACGCGTTGTTGATCTCTCCCAGTGCCGGAGAGGACAGGAAGAACTCCTCCTTGGCCAGGTCCAGCATGTCCCCGATCTTGACCAGTACGTTGGCCTTGCCGATGATGGTGTACACCAGCTGGGGAGTACCCTTCTCGGTGAGCGAGCCGCGCAGTGAGTCCAGCCTCTGGAAACCCCGTTCGAGCTCGGACGATATGCGGTCCCTGATCTCGAGCGGGGGCGTCGGATGGAAGACGATGGGGCGGCCTCCCCGGGAACTGACGTAGCCCTTTTGGCGGAGAGACTCCAAGACCTTGTAGGCCGACGTCCGGGGGATGTCCGCGGCGTCGGCCACCTCCTCCGCTGAACCGTGAGCCCTCATCACCAGGGCCAGGTACGCCCTCGCCTCATAGTCGGTCAGCCCAGTACGTTTCAGCAGGTACAGGACGTCCTCCTTCTCCAGTTCCGCCTTCGCGCCTCTCGCGCCGTCCATTCCATGCTCGCTCATGTACCCTCTTGTCGCTCTATAGGCTACAATAGTATTAAATTATACTATGCTGAATCTTGGGCACGGGATGACGCTCGTATGATCGCAAAAGAGAGTGCACTCAAGAAGGGATTGCCCAAGGACACCCAGTCCTTATGTCCCGAATGTAAGAAGGTTATCACGGCCAGGATCTTCGAGTCCGAGGGCAGGGTCCTCATGGAGAAGGTCTGCCCCGAGCACGGCAAGGTCACCGATGTCTACTGGTCGGACGTTGCCCTGTACAAGAAGGCTGAGAGGTTCGCCTATGACGGCATCGGGGTAAGCAACGCGCTTATCCAGAACGCCAAGACCTGCCCTGACAACTGCGGGCTGTGCAACCTCCATACCAGCCACACCTCCCTCGCCAACCTCGATCTCACCAACCGGTGCAATCTCAAATGCCCCATCTGCTTCGCCAACGCCAATCAGGCGGGGTACGTCTACGAGCCCTCGTTCGAGGAGGTCGTCAAGATGATGGAGACCTTGAGGTCGGAGAAGCCGGTCCCCTGCACCGCGATCCAGTTCTCCGGAGGGGAGCCTACTATCTATCCCCGGTTCTTCGACGTCATCAAAAAGGCCAAGGAGCTCAAGTTCGCCCAGATCCAGGTGGCGACCAACGGCATCAAGCTGGCTGAGGACCCTGAGTTCGCCCAGAAGTGCGCCGACGCGGGCCTCAACACCATCTACCTGCAGTTCGACGGCCTGACCGACGACCTGTACAAGAAGACCAGGGGCAAGTCCCTCCTGGACGTCAAGCTCAAGGCCATCGATAACGTCCGCAAGCTCAAGGATCACCGCCCCTCGATCGTCCTGGTACCCACCTTGGTCAGGGGATTCAACGATGATCAGATCGGGGACATCATTCGCTTCGCCATCAAGAACCGCGATGTGGTCAGGGGGATCAACTTCCAGCCCGTCGCCTTCACCGGGCGGATCGATCAGGAGGAGAGGGCGGAGGGCCGCTACACCATCCCCGACCTGGTGAAGGACGTGGAGCAGCAGACCGGCTTCGCCAAGTCCGAGGACTGGTACCCGGTACCGGTCGTCGTCCCCATCTCCACCTACGCCTCGGTCATCCTGGGCGAGGAGAAGGTCACCTTCACTCCCCACCCCCACTGCGGCATGGCGACCTACTGGTTCATCAAGGACGACGGGACCGTGGTCCCGGTGACCCAGTTCGTGGACGTGGAGGGGCTCTTCGCCGAGCTGTACAAGCTGTCGGAGAAGACCGCCGGTTCCGCCTTCCCCAAGCTGTCCCTGCTCAAGGCGAGGAAGATCCTGAAGGACCATATGGACGAATCGAAGATGCCCGAGGGCCTGACCACCAACCAGTTCCTGAACGTGCTCACCAACGTGTTCAACAACGACACCAAGGAGGGGCTGGCCAAGTTCTCCTGGGGAATGATGCTGATATCGGCCATGCACTTCCAGGACGGCTACAACTACGATATAGAGAGGGTCAAGCGGTGCGTCATCCACTATGTGGTGCCCGACGGCAGGATCATCCCCTTCTGCGCCTACAACGGCGGACCGACCTACCGCACCGAGGTGGAGAAGAAGTTCTCCGTGCCGCTGGCCGAGTGGAGAAAGACCCGGGGCGAAGAATATACCTGAGGAATCACGATGCAAGTATCGATAGAGAGATGTCATCATTGCGGAGCCTGCGTGGGCTCCTGCCCCAAGAACGCGATCTACCTCAACGACCTGGTCCTGTTGTTCAACCAGGACTGCAACCGCTGCGGCCGGTGCGTGAAGGTCTGTCCGGTGGCCGCCATCACCATGGAGGCCAAGGCATGAAGAGGATCGAGCGGGACATAGTGGTCGTCGGCGCCGGCCCGGCCGGGAGCATGACCGCCAAGTGGGCGGCCCAGGGCGGGGCGGACGTGCTGATGATCGAGAAGCGCCAGGAGATCGGTTCCCCGGTCCGCTGCGCCGAGGGGATCTCCAAGCAATGGCTGGAAGAGGTCGGCATCTCCGTCGACCCTAAGTGGGTCGCCCGGGAAGTGCGCGGCGCCAAGATCATATCCCCTTCCGGGCACACCTTCCTGGTGGACGAGAAGAACGCCGGCAACGAGGTCGGCTGGGTCGTGGACAGGGTGTTCTTCGACAAGGCCCTGGCCGCTGACGCGGCCCGCGCCGGCACCGAGATCATGCTCAAGACCTCGGCCACCTCCCTGATATGGGAGAACGGCAAGATCGCCGGGGTCATGGCCCAATCGTACGGGGAGCCACTGGAGATACGCGCCAAGTGCGTGGTGGGCGCGGACGGCTACGAATCGCAGGTCGGTCGCTGGGGGGGCATCGATACCAGCCTGACGGCGGACGATATCGATACCTGTTACCAGTACCGGCTCACGGGCATCGATTACGACCCTGACTACTGTGAGTTCACCCTGGGCTCCGCCGCTCCGGGCGGCTACGTGTGGATCTTCCCCAAGGACGAGGACACCGCCAACGTCGGCATCGGAGTCCAGCTGTCCAAGGTGAAGCATCCCTCGGACCCCAAGATGTACCTTGACCGGTTCATCGCCAAGAACCCCGGCCTGAAGAAGGGGCAGCCCCTGGAAGCGGTGGCCGGCGCGGTGTCCATCTGCGCCCCGCTGGACTCGGTCTCCACCGACAACCTGGTGTTGGTAGGGGACGCGGCAAGAATGATCGACCCTATCACCGGCGGCGGGATCTCCATCAGCTGCATCGCCGGCATGTGCGCCGGCAAGGTCCTGGCCAAGGGGGTCAAAGCGAACGACCTGTCCATGAACACCCTGAAGGAGTACGAGGTGGCGTGGAGGGACCGTCTGGAGAACAAGCAGTGGCGCAACTGGATGGCCAAGGAGAAGCTTACCACCCTCTCCGACGAGACGCTCGACAAGCTCGTCCAGACGATGATGGAGGTCGGCGTGGAGAAGCTCTCGGTGCAGAGCCTTCTGGCGGCAATAAAGAGCCGACATCCCGACCTGGTCAAGGAGTTCGAGGACCTTATCTGAGGGCCTCGATAAACACCTTCAATCCTCTTCCTTTTTTACCCCTGCCACGCCGGTGCGGACGATGTACGGCGTTCCGCCCCGCGCCCGGATGGCCCTAGCGACCTTCTCCGGAGCATCGGTCAGCGCGATCATGCTGCCCCCGCCGCCGGCCCCGGTGAGCTTGGCGCCGTAGGAGAAGGGCAGGGCCGCGTCCACCAGCTTCTGCAGTTCCGGCGTGGACACCCCCAATATGGCCAGCAGGTTGTGGTCCCTGGTCATCAGACGTCCCAGGGCTTCCACGTCGCCGGCCCTCAGGCGGGCCAGGCCGTCGATGGTGAGCCCACCAATCTCATCGATGATCTCCCGGGCGAAGCCGCTGCGGTCATGATACCTGCGGACCTTGGCCACCAGCGGGCCGGTGGGGGCCTTCCGACCGGTGAAGCCGACCACCAGGGTCATCTCCGGCACCTCGCAGTCGTGGATGAACCACCGCCGGGTGTCCCGTGCCATCTCCCAGAGCAGGTTCTCCCCCCGCTCCGAGCTTATGAATATACCCCCGCCGTGCGAGGAAACGGAGGTGTCGATCGGACTGGCCCTCCCCTGCACCAGGGACTCGACATCGAAGGCCCGGCGGGCCACCGCCTGAGGGTCGATGTCCCCTTCCGCCGCGGCCAGGGCCCCCAGGGTTGCAACGGTGACCGCGGCCGATGACCCCAGCCCGGACCCCGGGGGAACGGTCGACGAGATGTCGATGGCCAGGGGGCCTCCCTTCCAGTTCTCCTTCACTGCCGTAGCGATGTAGGGGTCCCCGGCCCCTTCCATGATGTGCCCGTTCACGGTCATGGCCGTGGACGGGGCCACTTCGCATCGAAGCCTCAGATCGATGGCCAGTGCTATGGCCGGGCGGCCGAACACCACGGCGTGTTCGCCCAACAATATCACTTTGCCTGGAGCGGAGGCTGCGGTCATCC
>JAEILR010000034.1 GCA_016109435.1 Methanomassiliicoccus sp. | reverse complement strand
GTCCCGGCCACCAGGAACGGGGTCATGCCCACGCCCTCCCCCGGGCTCACCACCAGGGAGGCCAGGACCACCGGGGCGACGACGAAGCCGAGGTCCCCCATCGTCCTGAACAGCCCCATGGCCCCGCCCAGGTCCTTCGGTTCGGTAACGTCGGCGACCCAGGCGGCGATGGGGCCCGACAGGCCTACGGCGAATCCCATGGCCACGAGCACGATGGTCAGGCCCACGGCGTCATGGGTGAACGGCAGGACGAACATCAGCACTGCCAGGAGCACCAGGGCGGCGATCAGGAAGGGCTTGCGCCCGTAGATGTCGGTCAGGCGCCCGGCCACCACCATCATGCCCAGGTTGGCGATGGCGCTGATCGTCAGTATCAGGCCGAGCAGTCCCTCGGTGATGCCCAGGTCGAACCTGGAGTACAGGGGGACGATGGTATTGAGTATGCCCTGCCGATTGATGAAGATGGCGATGGTGGCCAGATTGATGGCCATGAGGTCGTAGCGGAGCATCAGCCGGCCCAGCTGGCGAAGGGTGATCCTCTCCACCTTCTCCGGTTCCGGGCGGACGTCCTCGATCCAGTACAGAACCATGAAGAAGGACACTGCCCCGCAGATCCCGTACACTAGGAAGGGGGCGCTGAGGCCGAACTGGCTGGCCACCAGGCCTCCGATGGCCGGGCCGAAGGAGGTCCCCAGGAGGAACATCGATAGATAAAGGGACAGGTGCGCGCCCCTGGACGCCCGGGGGGCCAGCTGGCTGACCATGGTTATGGAGGTGGTGGTGTACAATGCCGAGCCCGCGCCTTCGAAAATCCGGGCGACCAGCAGCATGGGGTAGTTCACCGCCATGCCGGCCAAGATGGACGACACGGCGATGATGCCCAGCCCCAGGAGCATGAACCGCCTCATGCCGTAGCGGGCGCTGAACATCCCCGCCGGGATGTCCAGGAGGACCCTGGCCACGGCGAAGGCGGATATGAGCAGGCCGACCAGGGCCATGGAGACCCCGAAGCTCAATCCGTACGCCGGCAGCACGGGCGAGATGATGGACACGCCCATCATCACGAAGAAGGCCACCACTGACAGTACTAGCGTAGGTTTGAACTCCGGGCGCAGAGGCCCACCTCTTCTCCCTATATCTCAGAGACCGTACTTCTCGGCCATCTCCTCGAGGGCATCGTTGGGGGTCTTCCCGTCGAGGTCGTCACGTGCGGTGCTCCACCACTCCTCCTCGAACTTGCTGAGCGCTTCGACGAGCTTCTCCTCGCTGGGGAAGTTCTCCCCCTCCCGCTCCTTGAAATCCTCGCGGAAGGTCTTCAGCAGGTCCACCCCGTACTTGTTGTTGACTATGGTGACAGTGATGTAATCATCGAGGTTGCGGGCATAGGCCAGCGCCATGTCCTCGGGGACGACGTCCATGGTCATGTCCAGGAGGGCGTTGGTCAGGGTGAGGAACAGCACCTCTTCCCTGGAGTCCTCGGGGACCGACTTATCGTTGATCACTTCCCTCAGGCTAGCGAACCATACGTCCCGGAGCGCGTAGCTGCGGGCCTGGTTCTTTCCGAAGATCACTCCCTCGGCGATGGTGTCGAGGTCCTCGACCAGTTCCTCCTCCGAGGGCATGTTCTCATCGGCCTTCTTGGGCGGCTTGGCCTTGGCCCTCTCTGCCTTGGCCGGTATCTTCCTGGTCGGTTTGGTCTTCTTGTTATCGCTCTTCAAATGGGATCCTCCCTTGCCGAAGCCGTCGTCCAGGCGCCCCATCGGTACTGGTGGCTCGTCCTCAGTTCCGATGCCGGGTCCTGGCGTTTCGAATAAAGGACATGCCAGTATATATTTCCTCTTTAATTTCCAGGTCCGAGGCCGCCGGCCTCCATGACCTTCCTCACGATGGCCAGACCGTTGACGATGTCCTCGTCGGACGCCGCGTAGGAGAATCTCAGGTGCTTCTCTCCTCTCTCGCCGAACGCGGTCCCCGGGGCGCAGATGACCCCACTGCTGACGAGGTTGCGGGCCAGGTCCCGGGATGGGATGTCCAGCTCGTATGACGGGAAGGCGTAGAACGCGCCTTCCGGCAGGTGGCATCTGACGCCCTCGATGGCGTTGAGGCGGTCGACCATGGACCTCCTCCGGCGATCGAAGATCGGTATGAGGCCGCGGGTGAACTCCTCCTGGACCTTGAAGACCTTGGCCAGGGCGAACTGGGGAGGGGTGGGCGGGCAAGCCACAAGGTGGTACTGCATCTTGGCGATGTGATCGACCAGCTCGAGGGGCGCGGTGAGGTATCCTATCCGCCAGCCAGGCACGGCGAAGGACTTGGAGAACGAGTTTAGGACCACCGACCGCTCGATGATCTCGTTGAACGAGCGGTGCTTCCCGCTGTAGATGAAGTCCTCGTAGACCTCGTCGGAAACCACCCACAGGTCGTGGTCCACCGCCAGGTCCTTGAGCGCCCGGAAGCTCTCCTCGTTCAGCACCGAGCCGGTGGGATTGGATGGCGAGTTCACCACCAGTCCCTTGGTGCGCGGGGTGATGAGGGCCTTGAGGGCCTCGATGTCCGGTTGGAAGCCGCTCTCGTCCAGCAGGGGGTACACCACCGGCCGGGCGTCCGCGAGCACGCTGTCCGGCTCATAGAGAACGAAACCGGGTTCGGGGATGAGGACCTCGTCGCCATGCTCGAACAGGGTCTGGAAGGTGGCCATGGTGCCCTGGGTGCCCGAAGCGGTGATCACCACGTTGGCGGGGGTGATGTCGGAGCGATACCTGCGCACCTTGTCCGCCACCAGCTCTCGGAGGGGGTCGATGCCCTTGGTCGGCCCGTAGCGGTTGCGATCGTTGTCCAGGGCCTCCTTGTACGCTTCCCTGGCCTCCTTGGGCGGTTCGAAGTCCAGCTCTCCTAGACCCAGGTTGATGGCGCCCACGCTTGCCATCTCGAATATCTCTCTGATCCCCGAGGGCTTGATCGACAACACACGCTTCGAGACCATATGGCGTGAGAATCCGTAACAGAGTATATTCCTTTTGGTGCGGCGGCCAATCACAATCGATAAGTGGCCTACCGCTATTCACCTGAGGGGACGCATGCCGGCGGAAGGGATGAGCACAGAGGAGACCATCAAGACCTGCACCGAGACCTACCTGTGCCTGGATCGTCTCCCCCGCCCGGTCATCGCCTTCGTGACCATCGTCCTCCCGTTCGTGGCCATGGCCGCGGTGGCCCTGGCCCCCCTGGGCGTCGATGACCCCATCAAGTACACCCTCGCCGTGTTCATCTGCGTGGCCATGCTGTGGACCTTCGGGGCGCTGCCCCTGGCGGTGACCGCGCTGCTGGTGCCCATCCTCCTGGTGTTCTTCGGTATCTTCACTCCCGCCAGGGCCCTGGCCCCCTACGCCGACCCAGTGGTGTTCCTGCTCATCGGCGGGCTGATCATCGCCGAGGCCTTCCGCGTCAACGGACTGGACCGCAGGATCGCGTTCAAACTGGTCACCATGGCCAGGGGGGACATCCATCTCACGTTCATCGCCATCATGGTGGTCACCGCCGCCCTGTCGATGTGGATCTCCAACACCGCCACCGTCGCGCTGCTCCTCCCCGTGGTCCTCAGCATCGCCGGTCGGGCGGAAGGGGACGGTCGGAAGGTGACCACCCTCTTCCTGATCGGGATCTGCATGGCCACCGCCTTCGGGAGCATGAGCACCATCATCGGCTCCCCGGTCAACGCTATAGCCTTCGGACTGCTGAACAAGGTGGTCCCCTGGACCTTCCTGGACTGGATACTGGTAGGCGGGTCGGTGAGCCTCTCCCTGCTCGCCCTGGTCTACCTCGTTCTCCCGCGGGCCATCCCTCCCTCATCCAACGGGATCGACCTGGTACCGATCAAGAAGGAGCTGAGGGAGATGGGACCGCTGACCCCCAAGGAGGCGGTGACCCTGGCGGTGTTCCTCCCGACCATCGCCCTCTGGGTCACCGGTGGCTGGATCGCCCAGGCCCTGGGGCTGGCCCCCGGCGTTCTGAGCGCTACCGTGGTCGCCCTCATCGCCGCCTTCCTCCTGTTCGCCACCCGGGCGATCGAGTGGGGGGATGCCCGCCGCATATCCTGGGAGATATTCCTCATCATCGGCGCCGGGCTGGCCATCGGGCAGGCGCTGGAGGCCAGCGGAACGGCGGCCTGGTTCGCTAGCAGTCTCACCGCCATCACCGGTGGGCAGTCCCTCCTGGTCATGATGCTGCTGATCGGTTTCATCACTGTGATCATCGGGACCATGCTGAGCAACAGCGCCACCGTCTCCATCATGGTGCCGATAGTGATCAGCGTGTCATCGGCCATGGGCTTCGACCCGAAGTACCTGGTGCTGGTCACCGCGTTCTGCGCCTCGATATCCTTCATCACCCCGGTGGGCACCCCCACGGTCACCCTGGCCTACTCCACCGGCAAGTTCACCCGCCGCGAGCTCGCCAGAGCGGGGGTGATCATCACCGTGCCGGCCGTGCTCTTGGTGGTGTTCATCGTGTACGCCCTGATCTCGTTGGGATGGAACTAGGGCGTCCAGAAGGACAAGACGGTCAATTTGAGATCCTCCGACATGACGATCATCCGTCTGGACAGCGCGTGCGAGATCGGTCTCGGCGAGGCGGGGCTGTACATCATCATGCTGACGATGGTGGGCGGGCAGGGGCGCGGGGTGGGCATGCCCTCCGTGTTCATGGTGATCGCCCATGACCGAGGGGGCATGCTGGGGGGTCGTGACCCATTTAATAACTTGAAAAGTGGTTGGAAAAATCCGGAGCGACCGGCGGAGGGCCGGTCGTCCGCTGTTTTATTTCTTCAGCTTCCCCTTGACCTTGGAGCCCAGTTCGGAGATGTCCTTCTTCATCTCTCCCCCGGTCTCCTTCAGTTCGTTCCCGACCTTCTTTGCTCCCTCTTTCAGCTTGTCGTCGAACTCATACTTGCCTTTCTTTTCAGCCATTGTTCCACCTCAGCATACGTATGGTCCAAGCGCTATTTTATTTTTTCACAATTTAATCTTCAATGGCATATCGGTGCCCATTGGTCCAATAGGGATCAATGTCCCGGGCGCGGTCCGCTATCCCTGCCAAAAGACCGTTCCGAGGAGAAAGAGAAGTATTGAATAGATGGATATTTTATCGTTATATAATTAGATACTAATAGCTCCTGATTCCATTGATGGCTGACCCCGCCTGACGGCGGGAATCAAGGGGACGGTGGATAGGTTGCGCAGAGGGGTCTTGATAGCGGCGGCATTAGGAGCGGCATTCCTTGTCATCCTAGCTGCGGTGCTCGCCAACGGGATCCTCGACCATTCGGGGACGAAGGACGGCAACTCTCTACCACTGGACGGAGTGATCATAGAGGCCACCGGGCCTGCCGCGCTCACCCCGCTGGGCTACATCAAGATACCGATCAATATGACCAACGGGGGTAAGTTCGCTCTCGATCCGAGCAAGCTGAGCGTCAGGGTGACCCTTTCCGATGGCTCCAAAATGTTCGGCTCCTGTTATCCGCTGGACCCCCTGCCGTCGCAGGAGACGAAGGCGTACTCGATAATCATCGATTCCGACACTGACCTGAACATCACCACCATCAATATCGTCCAGGGGGACCAGTATGTCAACTGCAGGGTACCGGTCGCCCCATCGGCCAATGTTGAGGAGAACAACACCGAACCGGTCACCCTCCTAGAGCCGAAGCTGTGGATGGAATACACCTCCTCATGGAGCGACGGGATCCATTACGGGATGCCCAACGCAGAGGCCAACCGGTTCACCATCGAGACCCATGAGTACGGCGCCGACCAGCCGGAAGGGGAGTTCAAGATAACGACTTTCATCCATATCAGCGACGTCACGCCCCGCAGCGGGACGTTGGGCGATGCGGAAGGTTCCTGCGAGATCCGCACCTACCCGTCCGGCTCCCAGGTTTCCAGGCTGGTGAACCTGTACGATGACGGCAAGGGGGGCTGCTACGGCATCCTGGTCGACACCTACGCGACCTGGGATCATACCTGGACCTACGAGCACGGCAAGAACACCCGGTTCTTCCAGACGTTCTCCGTCAACATCACCAAGCTTGGAAGCCATACTGTCGAGGTGTGGTCCATCCATGA
This sequence comes from Methanomassiliicoccus sp., assembly GCA_016109435.1. GTDB lineage: Archaea > Thermoplasmatota > Thermoplasmata > Methanomassiliicoccales > Methanomassiliicoccaceae > UBA6. Next base: position 10,452 of record JAEILR010000034.1, on the reverse strand, counting down.
CCACGGCGACGGGGACTATGAAGCGGTGTCCAACAACCTGATCCGGACCTTCGTCACCAACGCCGAGAACGTGATCTCCACCCCCTACAAGATGGACGGGAACTGGTTCTCCGGCGGTGAACCGAAGAACTTCTCGGTCGCCGCCCAGCTGGGCACCTATCTATCGTCGCAGCACGGGCCTATGCCGTACGCGTACTCCGGCGATGTGAAAGTACAGCTCTTCGTGCAGGGGGCCAGCGGCTATTCCATCGATCTTAATGGAGAGACGGTCAACGGCACCGCGTCCGCATACGCTCCGCCGTCCGGCAGTCCTCTCACCGGGACCATGTACGAACTGGGGACGTGGAAGGCGGCCGTCGAGAGCGAGGCCGCATACAATCTGTCGCTGACCGTCATTGACGGTCAGGCCCATGATATCTACGTGGTGGTCACCGATGTCCTTACCGGAGAGTACATGGGCGGCGGTTACATCTGGATGTACCCAAAGACATGGTAGGCTTTCGACGCCCTTCTCCCGTCCGGCCCATCGACCGTTCATCCCGACCTCGCCACGGCAGGGGGTGCCATCTCGCGAGCCCCCATAGGGGCAAGCCCCGAGGGGCACTTCGCTCGAGCATATGAAATGTCTAGAAGGTATTAGATACACAATCGTTAATTAATGTCCGTGATGAGAGGAAAGTTGGGTATAGCCTTGTCCTTGATGTTATGCGCCTCCATGGTCCTGACCGTCCTGCCGACCGGCACGCACGCGGCGCCGGCATCCTCCGGCGTCCTTTTGGACGAGGGGGCCGAGCAGAGCACCTACGAGGAATGGAACGTGCGCTGGGAGCGATGGGATGACAACAATGACGCCACCTCCGGACAGGACTGGTGGTGCCGACAGATGCACGAGGTCCACTCCGGGCAGCGCTCGATCTACTGTGCCAGGAACGGCGAGAACTCTCACTATCTCAACGCCACCGGCCATCACCCGTGGAACGTGAACATCACCAGCGAAAATGATTCAGTACCGCAGACCAACTATATTCTCAGGTACGACACGAATCAGGACTCCATCATGCACCGGCCGATCACCGGTGCACAGTACTACGACACCGTCACCCTGACCTTCTGGTTCTATTCGGACACCGGCGCATCCGACGCCAGACAGCCGGACAGCGGTGAGCTCGTCGGATATGACTTCCTCAACGCCTTGTATTACACCGGGAGCGGGGAGTCCAGGGTGAAGCATGTCCTGTGGACCATCTCGGAGGAACAGGCGACCTCCAAGGCCTGGACCCAGGTGACACTGAACGTGCCCAACACCGCCACCATGATAGGTTTCGAGTTCGTTTCCGGAACAACGCCTCCGACAGGAGGGGACGCCCCCAATGCCCTCTCCTCGTATGGCATCAGGACATATCCGCTGGCCAATTCCACTGGGATGAAGGAGGGCGTGTTCCTCGACGACATCTCGGTCGTGGGCACCGACCCCCGGGTCGTTCCCCTGATCACCGCCGTCGACCCCCTTCCTACCTACCAGGCCAATGCCTCCTTCCCTGTCCGCTTCTCCGACAGCGGACCGCAGACGCCCATGAAGTGGGTCGACCTGTACTACCGGACCAACGGCACAGGGGCCTGGATAAAGTATACGACCCCGTCGAAGCCTGATGGCAAGTTCACGTCCAGTCCGATCACCTTCGTCGCGCCCCAGGACGGCAAGTACGAGTTCTTCACCCTGGGAGTGGACCAGAACGATGTCAGCGAACCGCGACGGGACGCCCCAGATACTAATACCACGGTCGATACCGTGGCTCCGAGCACCGAACTGACGGTCACCGGCGAGGGTCAGGCAAATAATTACACCGGAGCGGTTTCCCTCTCTCTGAGAAGCGCTGACACCACCTCGGGGGTAGACCGCATCATGTACAGGCTGCATGGTGAGGACTGGACCACCTACACTGGCAGCATAGGGATCGCCACTAACGGTACCAACACGATAGAGTACTATTCGGTGGACAGGGCAGGCAATGGCGAGGATACCAAGAGCTACACTTTCACCGTGGCCGGGGCCAATGAAGCGATCGTGTTCCAAGAGAACGATGGAACATATGCCGACGGGAACATCACCATCGAGTTCGCTGTGGCCACCGGCTACGATGTCGACAAGCTCGAATACTCGCTCGACGGCGAAGCGTTCGTGGAGATCGCCTCCAACGCCACATCGGTCTCCTTCACCGGCCTGAGCAACGGAGCCCACAGCCTCATCATCAGGGCGGGGACAAGCATCGGCAGCGTCATCCAGGGTGAGACCAACTTCACCGTTGGAGAGGCGCCCTCCACCGGCGGGATCCTGGGGGACATCATCGACAACCCGGCGATGCTGATAGGGCTGATCGCCGTTGCCGTGGCCGCGGTCGGGGGAGCGGCGTGGTTCGTCCTGAGAAAGAGAAGATCTTAGGGCGGGGTCAGCCCCCGCCCACATTTTCATCTATTGAACCCGCGTCCCGATCCTCGGCTCTAATTCAACCCCCGAACAGGCCCTTCAGCTTGGCCATGAAACCGGCCTTCTCCACCCGCCCGCCCTCCACCTGCTTGAGAAGGTCCGCGGCATCGGGGGATGATTGCATCGCCGCCTTGGACTCATTGCCCAGGAATGCGGTCAGCCCCTTGCTGTCCATCTTCTGCTGGGTGAACTTCTTGCTCACCATGCCCATCACCACCGGGGTCACCATCGCCAGCACCTGGCCCACCGCCGCGGGAGGCAGTCGGGTCTTGTTGGAGATGGCGTTCTGTACCGTGGTCAGCTGACCGCCCATCAGGCCGCTCAACATGTCCGAACCACCTGACGCCTTGGGGTCGCTGAGGTGACCGCTTACATTGTCCGCCGGATTGCTCCCGCCCAGCTTGGACATGAGGCCGGTCAGCATATCCGCCCCTCCGGGCTTCGATGCGGTGTTGGCCATGGGGCCCATGATCATGGGCAGGCCCATTCCGATCGCGGACTTGACGGCGTTCTGGTCCCCGCCCACCTTCTTGCTGATCGCCGACAGGTTATCTCCCGAGGACAGCATCTTCATTGCATCCGTGCTGATCGAATCCATGAGCGTAAACTGGAACGGGATGGTATATACAATTTATTATCAAATGAAATAACATTAAATCGCGCGATGTTGCCCCGGGGGCGGCCTTTGCCATCCAGTTGCCCGGCCAGTTGGCCCGATGGAACAAGCTTTTAGCGTTCACAGAGATACCTTCAGGGACGGGGCTTACAATATGCAGGACTTCGAGAAGCTGGGCATCTTCTACCTAGGTCGCAACTACGATCTGGCCAGCAAGACCACGAAGGAGGATCTCCTTCTCTATGACTCCAAGGACCTGGTCACCCACGCGGTGTGCGTGGGCATGACCGGGAGCGGGAAGACCGGGCTGTGCATATCGCTGCTGGAGGAGGCAGCCCTGGATGGAGTGCCGGCCATCGTCATCGATCCCAAGGGGGACATGACCAACCTCATGCTGACATTTCCCCAGCTGCGCAAGGAGGACTTCGCTCCATGGGTCAATGCCGAGGACGCCCAGAAGAAGGGGCTGTCCGTGGACGAGTACGCGGCCAAGCAGGCTGAGACGTGGAAGGAAGGACTGGCCTCGTGGGGCCAGGATGGGGACCGGATAAGGAGGCTCCGGGAGGCCAGCGACCTCTCGATCTATACTCCGGGAAGCAACGCCGGGATACCGATATCGATCCTCAAGTCCTTCGCCGCGCCCCCGGCCGAGATACTGGCTGATGAGGAGCTGCTGCAGGAAAGGGTGAACACTACGGTCACCAGCCTGCTGGGACTGATCGGCATAGAGGGCGACCCCATCCGGTCGAGGGAACATATCCTGATCTCCACCATCCTCGCCGACGCATGGAGGAAGGGGACGGACCTGGACCTGGCCTCGCTGATACACCAGATACAGAAGCCTCCAGTGAAGCAGGTGGGAGTATTGGAGGTGGAGTCGTTCTACCCCTCCAAGGACCGGTTCGCCCTGGCCATGCAGATCAACAATCTCCTGGCCGCTCCTGGCTTCCGCCTGTGGATGGAGGGGGAGGCGCTGGATGTCAAGAGCTTCCTCTATGGTCCTGCCGGTAGGCCGAAGATGTCCATCTTCTCCATCGCCCATCTCAGCGATGCGGAGAGGATGTTCTTCGTATCCTTGCTGTTAAACCACATCGTGGGCTGGATGCGCACCCAGTCCGGGACCACCAGCCTGCGGGCCATCCTGTACATCGATGAGGTGTTCGGTTACCTTCCCCCGGTGGCCAACCCGCCTTCCAAGCTGCCCCTGCTGACGCTCATGAAGCAGGCCCGGGCGTTCGGCCTGGGGGTGACCCTGGTGACCCAGAACCCGGTGGACCTGGACTACAAGGGGCTGTCCAACACCGGGACGTGGTTCATCGGGCGTCTGCAGACCGAGCGGGACAAGCTGCGGATCCTGGACGCCCTGGAAGGAGTATCGGCCGGTTCGGGCCAGAAGTTCGACAGGGGCCAGATGGACCAGCTGATCGCCGGTCTGGGCAACCGCGTCTTCCTCATGCACAACGTCCATGACGACGCTCCCACGGTCTTCCAGACCCGATGGGCGATGTCCTACCTCCGGGGTCCGCTCACCAGGGAGCAGATCAAGGTCCTCATGGACCCCATCAAGACGGCCGTTCGTGCCCCGGCCGCGGCCGCGCCTACGGTCGAGCGGGCGATCGCCGGGATAGGGGCCGGAGGGGCTCAGAGGCCGGTGCTTCCAATGGAGATACCCCAATATTTCCTGCCCCACGTCGGACGGTCATCGGCATCGATGACCTATGCGCCAATGGTCCTGGGAGCGTCCCAGGTGAGGTTCTCCGACGTCAAGAAGAAGGTGGATGTGACCAACGATCTGATCTTCCTCGCCCCCCTCACCGATGACCCCATTCCCCTGAACTGGGAAACGGCCCGCCCGGCCGGGGTCACGGTCTCCGAGCTGGGGATTGCCCCGGCGGAGGGGGCTAGGTTCGCCAGCCTGCCTTCGGCGGCAGCCAAGGTGAAGAGCTACACCGCCTGGGCGAGGGACCTCAACAACTGGCTGGCGAGGACCCAGAGCCTGGACCTGTTCTACAGTCCGGCCCTCAATCAGCACTCCGCTCCCGGAGAGAAGGAAAGCGATTTCAGGATACGCATGCAACTGGCCTCCAGGGAGCTGACGGACGAGAGCATGGACAAGCTGAAGAAAAAGTACGCTCCGAAATATTCCGCGTTGGACGAACGCATCCGCAAGGCCCAGGCGTCGATCGAGAAAGAGAAAGAGCAGGCCCGGAGGCAGAAGTACCAGTCGGCGATGTCCATCGGCTCCTCTTTCCTCGGAGCGGTGGTGGGCAGAAGGTCGAGCAGCACCGCGAACAAAGCCGCCCGGGAATATGGGAGGGCGGACAAGGAGAAGAAGGACGTCGAGTACGCGGAGGATAATCTTGACGCGCTCCTGCAGCAACGGAAGAAGCTGGAGGAGGAGTTCCAGGCGGAGACCAGGGCCGTCGGGGAGAGGACCGACCCTTTGACCGAGAAGCTGGAGCGGGTATCGATCAAGCCCACCAAGACCAACATCTCCACCAAGCTGGTGGCTCTGGTCTGGGTCCCAGCCTCCGGTTAGGAGCGATGCAGGGGACCGAGGCCGGTATCGGCGTACCGATACCGGTCGGTGACCTCAGATCGCGACCAGGAAGAGGAAGAACAGAAGCGGAAGGACGACGGCCAGCACCAACGCGATGATGAGGAGGGCCAGGGGGAACGATATCCCGGTCCTCTCCACCGGCATGGGCACGCCGCCATAGTTGGATGGACGCCCGACCGGAGGGGGCAGGAACGCGCCGCATCCGATACAGTAGCTGGCGCTCAGGGTGTTCCACGCGCCGCAGCGGGGGCAGGTCGCCAGCTGCGGACGGACCTTTACTTCGTTGGCAAGGAGCGCATCGTCGGCCGGCATAAGCATCTCTCTCGTTCTTCCTGCACATCGGAGGCGGCAGATATCTTCTTTGCGGCCGGACAGAAGCCGCCGCAATGATCAGGATGTCTGAAAACGAGAAAATAAAAAAAGGGGGAAAGGAAAGCCGGAACGGCTTAGTTGAACTCCTTGGACATCTTCTTGGTCAGGCCGTAAGCTATCGGTAACAGGATGATAGCAAGGGCGATGGCGAAGGCCCAGGAGATGTTGGCCACGATCATGGTGACCCCGGGGAAGGTGGCGAATATCGCGCCCACGCCGACGATCAGGAAGATCGCGTAGAGGACGAACTTCGCGTATCCCGCGACGGGCCTGAACTCGGCGTGGTCCTCGGTGATCGACTTGATGAGCACATCGGTGAGCGAGATGCCCGCACCGATGATCACGAAGCCGAGGATCAGCGGGTAGATGGTGCCGCCGGACAGGAGCATGGTGTCAAGGGCCAGCAGGATGATGAACGCGATCAGGCCGATGAACAGCAGGTTCTTCAGCATGTCCGCGATCTCCACCTTCTCGGGCGGGAACATCGGCCGGATCATCTTGCCGATGAAGGTCGCCAGGAAGTCGGCGAAGACCGCTCCGAGGATGATGATCAGTATGCCGGCCAGCAGGCGGGGCAGGTAGTTCGCTATCTGCGTCAGGTAGAGACCGAGGGTCCCGCCGACATTGAGTATCTCGATGGCGAAGATGACCGCCAGGATGATGATGAACGCTTTGACCACGCCGCCTATGACGTTCGATAGGTCCAAGCCTGATGCCCTGAACGCCCTTCCGACAGGACTCTGATCAAAGGTCCTTTCCAGACCTATCTTCTCGACAAGCTTGTTGACGGCCTTGCCTACGAGCGTACCGATCAGATAACCGAGCGCGATTACAATTATTGCCCCTAATATGGCCGGGATCGCGTTGATGATGTCCGCGACCATATTTCCCATCACCTCACCTAGGTCAACCAAAGGAACTCGCTCCTCTGTCACTTTTTATGTTGGCCATTAGTATAAAGAATTGTGATGTGAATATCATTATCCGCAACAATACTGGTACGCTCTGATTATCCAGTATCGAAAGAACGAAATGACTCGCTGTTACGACGGAGGATGGCTCCCGATCATGGAACGCCATGGTGGATATATCCAGTCCCGAGCATTTTGATATAATGGGGATTGCCTAGGACCCCATATGGTCTGTCTGCCGCAACTTGCGCAGCTCTCGGTCGGGAGCTTGAGCAAGGTCAAGGAACTGGAAGAAGAATTGGGAGTGGTGCTCATCGCCTACCGTCCGATGGAGTTCGCCGAGCTGAACGTGAAGGGCATAAAGGACCTCCAGAAGGTAGAGAAGAGCCTGGGAGCTACGGTCATCGCCTACCGCTGAAACCCCTTGTTCACTTCTTTATCCATGCCTGCCGCGTCGGGGGGCGTCACCAGCCGGCCAGGAAGGCCAGGGAGAACACGGAGAAGCACAGGGTCCCCAGGAACAGGGCGGCGACCCATCGGCGGCGGTTAAGCTTCGCCGCGTATGCGGCCCCCAGGGTAGCGAACAACACCGTGGCGATGAGCCTGGAGGCGTAGAGGGCCTGGGCCGGGTCGGACCAGAGCAGGAACGGGGCGACGAGCGGGACGACCAGGAGGACGTCGATGCTGAGTATGCCCAGGGCATAGTACCAGTCCTCCCCGCGGGGGTGGTATGGGGTTGTGGCGGGATCCTCACCGGGAGGGGCCGAGGCGATCATGTCCAGGACCTTCTCCCGGTCTGCGGGTCCGAGAACACCGGCGATCCCTTCCTCGAGCGCTTGATCCGCGGCCCTCCTCGCTACAGCGTCATCCCTGGCCTGCAGATCATGGACGATCTTGTCGTTCCTCGCCCTCTCGATGACGTTGGAGTGCATCACTGTGAGCCCATCGATCATCCCCCAGGTGATGTTGACCAGGAACGCGATGATGACAACGGTGACTATCGCCCCTCCCTCGAACCCCGTCCCCCCGAGGATCCCCAGTGACACCACGACCATCCAAACAGCATAGAACATCTCTCCCAGGAGATCGCCGACGGGTAGGTTGCGGGAGTAGAACGCCCTGATGCGGGGGAACATTCGGTCGGCCATGGCATCACTATGCGATACATAGTTGGCAGGGAAGCCATATCATACTGTGCCCGCCGTCGCCATGGTTCGGGCAGGGACTCACCCGGACGCCGCCCTTTTTCAATAGGACGCCCTCGGTACATCGGGGCCATGGTCCGTCCCCTTAATGGTCGGCAGCAGATGACCGAGTGCCCTGAACGGACACGTACGCGTTTCGTGAACGCGCCAGTTCAGCCCTCAGGCCGTATCTCATTTTCGGGCCGTTCTTTTTAATTATGGAATCCTATCATAATTCGTTGGGTCGACATCCGACATAGTTATAGGAGGAAAATAAATGGAATTCGCATCGTTGATAGGGGATTGGCGTGGCAGGTTCGCCGTAGGTGTGATAGCGGCCATATTCGGATTGATGTTCCTGATCGTACCCGAGTTCACCCTGACGGTGTTCCTGTTCGTGTTCGGAGCGCTCATGATACTAAGCGGCATCGTGCTGCTGGTGTTCAGCAAGGACAAGACCTCCGGCAAGAACTGGCGGATGCTGAACATGATCGAGGGCGTCTTCGCCATACTGATCGGTATCATCGCCATCGTCGCGCCGGGGTTCACCGCGCTCTGGGCCATATACCTGGTGGGGTTCTTCGCCATCTTCTCGGGCATATTCCAGATCGCCGAAGGACTGGCCGCTCCCAAGACCTCCACCACCATGGCGGTGCCCAACCGGTGGCTCCTGGTCATCTCGGGCGTGTGGTCGCTGATAATCGGCTTCCTGTTCGTCCTCTTTCCGGGCTCCGGCATCCTGGCCCTCATGTGGCTGGTCGGCCTGTTCCTGATCGTGGCCGGTGCGCTCAACATCGTGGCGGGCATGAAGCTGCGCGCGGGGACCGCCCCGGCCAGCAAGGCCTGAGTTGGGCCAGGAACCATCGAGGGGGCTCCCCTCCTTTTTTTATGGCATGCCTGACCGGCGCTCGACTCGACATCGCCCATTTGCTGTGGGCCAGGGTCACTATCTTTTCTGATAGTCTGAAAGGGCCCCGCGCCGGCCAAGTGAGCGTTCGTTAATGGCAGCTACGTGTTTTCGCTCGGCCAGTGATCTGGTTCCAGTATTCATGACGACCTCAGGAATGCGTCACCCGGAGGCCTTCACGACAGATGTCCAATCATTGACCATAACAAGCTATCAGAACTGATTATGTCGTCTTGGCTTTTAAATATGGTCTGATTAATAATTTGAGCAGTACCGATGAACATTGTTGTTGGGAACGATGGAAGGTCACATTCTGAGAAGGCGGCGGAGTACGCCTTCGCCTTAGCCAAGGCTCTTCAGGCCAACCTCTACATGCTTTACATCGTGAGCCCCAAAGCGCAGGAGGAGAAGGAGAAGAACATCAAGAACGGCATGAGGGTGCTTGGGCGGGCGAAGATCCTTGCATCCGACATCGGCGTGCCCCTTGCCACCCTTCTCGAGGCGGGAGAGGTCCACGAGACCCTGCTCCTTGCCGCTGACAAGCTCAAGGCCGACGCACTGGTCATCGGCTCGCCGACCGAGCGGACGGGCATGGCCAAGCTGCTTGGCGCGAGCACATCAGAGGCCGTCATAAAGAACGCCCCCTGCACCGTGGTGCTTGTCCGCTAGCGACAGAATCGCCGCTCAAGCGAATTCCATTTTGCCAAACCATATTTATGCATACTGTGTTTCATGGGACAATGCCCATGAGGAAGATCCTTCTGATAGTCGATGTTGTGCTCATCATCGCCATCGCTGTCGGGGCCGGCCTCCTGGCCACCGAAGTGTTCACCGCCCCGTGAGAGCTGTGAAGCGGAACGACCGAGCCGCCTTGTTACTGTTGTCAATGCTCCGAATCCAGGCGTCGACGATGATGTAGAAATTACACAATATCAGAATTTTAATATTGATGGATAAAGGTTATAACGTAAGTATACAAGTGGAGGCGATAGTACTAGTCAGGTTATTGCAAGCCAGTACGGTTTAAGTTTTCCAATATCAAATAATTTATAAATATAGAATATAAATAATTATAAAAATATAGTATTATACGAATCAAGAATGATTTTCTAATTGTACGACTTATATATTAAAATTTGAGTTTTAAATTGCCTTGAGGGGCAGAACGGACCGATGTGTACTGTTCTGGAATCACAGGCATAGTTCCCTAACCGAGGTGCTCGGTCCGGGAAATACAATGGAGAGGTATTAAAATGGGAATGAGCAAGAAGTTTGCAAAGATGTCCAAGGACAAGCGCGCCGAGATGGGCGTGGGGACGATGATCATCTTCATCGCCATGGTCCTTGTGGCCGCGGTCGCTGCGTCCGTTCTGATCAGCACCGCTAACACCGTTCGCGAGCAGGCTACCCAGACCGG
>JAEILR010000033.1 GCA_016109435.1 Methanomassiliicoccus sp. | reverse complement strand
TTCGGGGTGATAGCCCTGATCTTCGGACTGACGTTCCTTCTCGTCCCGGACATCACCTTGACTCTCTTCCTGATCGTGTTCGGTGCGTTCATGATACTGACCGGCATCGTGCTGCTGGGGTTCAGCAGGGACAGGACCTCAGGAAGGAATTGGAGAAATCTTAACAGGATCGAGGGCGTCATCGCCATCATAATAGGTATCGTGGCCATACTGGCCCCGGGGTTCACCTCCCTTCTCGCGGTGTACCTGGTGGCGTTCTTCGCCATAATCTCGGGTCTGCTGCAGATCGGAGAAGGCGTTGTCGCTGCCAGGGGAAGGACCACCCTGGGGCAGTCCAACCGCTGGCTCCTGGTGATATCGGGTGCGTTCTCCCTGCTCGTAGGCATACTGCTCGCGGTGTTCCCGAGCTCGGGCCTGATAGCGCTGATGTGGCTCATTGGCATCTTCCTGATCGTCGTCGGTGTGCTCAACATCGTCTCCGGCATGAGGCTGCGCACCCAGATCAATGAGATGGTGACCAAGGAACGGGTACCGTAGGACAAACGGCCTCCGGGCCCCCTTTCTTCTTTCCCGCCGGTGCCGGGCCTGATCTGGCCCGCAGGCTACGGACCAGGGCGCCGTTCCCCTGCTGGAACGGTAAGTTTTCTCAACATGTGAACGAATGGTTCATATCAGATATTGGTAATGGGGTGGTCGGCAACGACAAGGTGTCGTCATGTTCCCACCACGTTGGTTCCTGCCATATGATGCGATTCTCCAGATCATCACCGCTCTGGTCGCCCTGGCCGTGGCCGTGTACGCCCTGCGAGGCTACCAGTGGGTGAAGGAGAGGACGCTGTACGCCCTGTTCCTGGCGTTCGTCCTGCTATCCGGGGGCCTCCTGGTCAGCGGGGTGACCTTGGCCTACACCTACCTTGTGGACGTCCCGTTCTCCAGGCACGTACAGCCACTGGTGGCCTCCGATCTGGGGTTCTGGGTGTACTACATGGCGAGCATGATGGCCTTCTCCATCCTGGTCATCGCCTATGCCTCCCGCCTCAGGCCGTCCCTGGTGGCGCTGGCGGGGATGTTGATCTTCGGACAGAGGTCCGCCGGCGGCTCGCTGGTATCCGCCGGACCGTTCATGGAGATGGTACTGGTGGTGCTTCTCCTGTTCATCGTCATAGCGCAACTGGCCCACCTCATCGCACGGTGGAGCTGGCACTCCCTCATGGTGACCGCTAGCTTCACCATGATCATGGGGAGCCACGTGCTGATGATGTTCAGTTCGATCGAGGACACCATGTATGTCCTGGGCCGCATCGTCGGCCTGGCAGGTTTCCTCTCCCTGGCCGGGGTGCTGTACCTGCTGAGGAGGAAGGGATGAAGGGGCCCCAGAAATACCGTTCGAAGGGGCGCATCTTCGCCGACATACTGCGCGCGGTGGCCGACAACGGGCCGGCCAAGGTGACCCACGTGCTGTACCAGGCCAACCTGTCTCACGACCGTCTCACCAAGTATCTTGTCCAGTTGGAGGAATCGGGACTGATCGTAAAGGAACAGGACGGGGACCGGGCCGCCTATTCCATCACCGACAAGGGCACGAGGTTCATAGCGGAGTTCAGGAAGATGGAGGACTTCGCCGATGCCTTCGGTCTCGATATTTAGACAGAATCTGGCCAGATAATATCGGCCGCCGTCATGATATGAGCATCGATAGGTTTTATTAGACCCTGCTCAATATTCCCCCGAGGAGTCCCCGTGGACCTTCTCCAACTTCCCCACCATTTCTTTAATCTTCGGGGGCTCCTCTCATTCACCAACCTGAACGGTACCGCGATACGTTCTTCAGTCCTTGTCTGACCCCTGTGCTGTAACGCAGGCTATCCGGCGGATGACCTCCTGCACCTCCAGCGGCGGGCTGACGGTGTTGACCATGTGCACCTCGCACTGCTCCAGGAAGCTGCGGAAGAACGCACGGCGCAGAGCGATCTTCCTGTCGTCCCTCACCAGCTGGTGGGGGTTGCAGAAGTTGTTCCTCTCCAGGTAGTCCATGGCCTCGCCGACCTCCAACTTCCTGTCGACCCGGGGGTCCTCGCGATCCCTCTTCAGCAGGATCACCTTTCGCATGGTGGTCATGGGAACCACGCCCCCCTGGCCGACAGTCCACCGCACGTTGACGATCGCTCTCCCCTTGTTATCGAAGGTGGCCCTGTCCACCAGTCCCTGGTACTCCGGCCAGATACTGGCGATGTCCCCTTCCACATAGAAGTTCTTCTCCGAGCCATAGGCCAGGGGCTTCCTCGTGGACATCTGCACGAAGAACCAGTCATCCGTCACCAGCCTAGCATCGTTCATCCGCAGGAGGCCCCAGGAGTGAGTCGTCTTCCCGGACTTGGACGGCGCGATCAACGTTACGCCCCTGCCTCCTACGTCCAGCGCCGCGCCGTGTACCGAGTAGATGCGGTGCTGGTCCTCCAGGATGTCGCTGGCCAGGGCCAGGGCGATGCTCTTTACCCAGCCATAGTAGTCGATGTTGAATAGGAACGCCGTCCGGGTGAGAGGCTCGTACTTCACCATCATCCTCTGCTCCGGGTCATCCAGTACGATGAGGCGGCCGTGGGACCGCACGCTCTCCGACATGTTGTAGAAGTTGTCCCCCCATATCTGGTTGGTGCGCTCCTGGTCGGTCAGAAGCCGGATACAGGTGCCGTGGATCTCGCACTTGGAGGAATACAGGTATCTCGGCTCGTAGCGCTCGAACAGCTCGTTGCGCTCCTCCGGGCCGATAAGCTCGATCTCGTATGCCATCGGTCCTGGGAGGGCGATGGCGGGATAAATGATTGCGCCTATCTCACATGTCCCTCTATCGCGGCAGATGCGGGATAGGACTTCCAGGCGAAGAGCGAAGGTCCCCTCTATTCGACATCATAGTCCTCTCGGAACGAGGTGCCGACGTCCCTATCGATCATTGGTCACGCTTCGCCCTTCCGCCCCTTCAGCAGCTTGTACTCCATGCTGTCCAGAAGAGCGGTCAGCGACGCCTCTATGACGTTGGTGGACACTCCCACGGTGGTCCACGAGCGCTCGCCGTCGGTGGACCTGATCAGCACCCGCACCCTGGCCCCGGTGGCGTCCTTGCTGTCGATGACCCTTACCTTGTAATCGGCCAGCCGGACCTCCCGCAGCTCCGGGTAGAAGCGTTCCAAGGCTTTGCGCACCGCCCGGTCCAGGGCGTTCACCGGCCCGTTCCCGTTGGCCGCGGTATGCTCCATGGTCCCATTGGAATCGACCACCTTGATGCTCGCCTCCGAGGAGACGTTGCTGCCGGTGACGTCCACGAATATGCGGAACCCCTCCAGGCGGAAGGGCGGCTTGATGCCGTTGTTCAGGCGGCGCACCAGAAGCTCGAAGGAAGCGTCGGCCCCCTCGAACTGGTAACCCTCCGACTCCATGTGCTTGATGCGCTCCAGGATGTGCCGTCCGGAGTCCTTCTCGGTGTCGATGCCGAACTCCTTCATCTTGGCCAGGATCGACGCGGTGCCGGCCAGCTCGGACACCAGCACCCGGCGCTGGTTACCCACCAGGGCGGGGTCGATGTGCTCGTAGGTCCGCTCGTCCCTCATCACCGCACTGACATGTACTCCGCCCTTATGGGCGAAGGCGCTCCGCCCCACATACGGCAGGCGGGGATCGGCGACGATGTTGGCGGTCTCGTTGACGAAGTCGGACAGCGAGGTCAGGAGCCCTAGGTCGGGGGCGTTGATCTGGCGCCCCATCTTCAGCTTGAGGGTGGGGATGACGGAGCACAGGTTGGCGTTCCCGCACCTTTCTCCCAGGCCGTTGATCGTCCCCTGCACCATGGTGGCGCCATGCTCGACGGAGACCAGCGAGTTGGCCACCGCCAGATCCCCGTCGTTATGGACATGGACGCCCAGCGGCAGATCGAAGCGCTTGGAGACGGCGTCGAAGGCCTCCGCCACCTCATGGGGGAGAGAGCCGCCATTGGTGTCGCACAGTACCAGCCAGTCGGCGCCGGCCCCGGCCGCCGCTTCCAGGGTGCTCAGCGCGTACTTGGGGTCGGCCTTGAACCCGTCCAGGAAGTGCTCCGCGTCGTACACCACCTCAAGATCGTGGCGCTTGAGGTGGGACACGCTGTCGGCGATGAGGTCCAGGTTGTCCCGCAGGGATATCTTCAGGGCGTTCCTCACGTGGAGGTCCCAGCTCTTTCCGAAGATGGCCACGCAGGGCGCCTTAGAGGCGATGAGGGCCCTCAGGTTGGAGTCCTCGGAGGCGTCGACCCCCGCCTTGCGGGTGCTGCCGAAGGCCACCAGACGGGCGTGCTCGAACCTCATGCGGGAGGCGGCATCGAAGAACGCCTCGTCCTTGGGATTGGAGCCGGGCCACCCGCCCTCGATGTAGTCCATGCCGAACTGGTCCAGCCTTCTGGCGATGTCCAGCTTGTCCTCGGTGGAGAAAGATATGCCCTCGGATTGGGCGCCATCCCTCAGTGTGGTGTCGTATAATGCGACTTTATCGCCTAATAAATACATCCCAGCTTTCGTTTTTCATAGAAAATATTCTCCGTGATAGAATATCCATATTGCAGATTGCTAATTAAACATTGCGAAGTTGTAGTGTTCTTTTCCAGATATATCGAAGTTAAGGCCAGTATAAATGCACTTTCGGTCATCCCCCCGAATGACGTTTATATGTTTAGTTCCACAATCTAATTGGATGGGATTGCTTGTCTACAAGTTCCTGCTCCTTCCCAATAAGGATCAGGAGGGGAAACTATTGCAGACGCTGGAGGTATGTCGGAAGGCATACAACCGTTTGCTAGAGGAGTATTATAAAGGCGAGCATGATCGATTCGTGCTTCAAGCCCTCCTCCCAGTCTGGAAGGAGGAAGATGCAGATCTAAAGACAGTATATGCAAAGGTCCTTCAGTATGAGGTCCACCGCTTGCTCTATAGTCAGAAAGGATTGGAAGGAAGAAAGAAGCACGGCCATAAGGTTGGAAAGTTGAGATGGAAACCACCACAACGCTTCCGCAGCTTCACTTACAATCAGCTGGGGTTCAAGCTTCAGGTAGGGAGAGGTAAGACTGGAGCACTGCACCTGTCGAAGATCGGCGATATACCGATATGCCTGCATCGCGAAGTGATCGGCAAAATCAAGCAGGTAACAGTCAAGCACATGCCATCTGGTGAGTGGTATGCTCTAATGGCTGTCGATGATGGTCAGGGAGGAAACACGGTCACTTTTATCGAGAGGGCTGTCGGAATCGATGTCGGCCTGGAACACTACTTGGTCGACAGTGAGGGTCTGGAGATCGAGAACCCTCGACATTTAAAGAATGGGCTAGAAGGAGTACGCAAGGAACATTTAAAGTTGAACAGGAAGGTGAAAGGCTCACATAACTATGAGAAGCAACGAATAAAGGTCGCTCGCGCGCATGAGCGCGTCGATGATCAACGAAACGATTTCCAGCATAAACTTTCGAGGCACTACGTCGACAACTACGACCTCATTGTCACTGAGAAACTTGACATCAAAGAGATGATCGAGAACGGCCACATGGCAGGAAGCATCAACGACGCTGCCTGGTCCTCGTTCAACCAGAAGCTCGCTTACAAGGCTGAAAGGGCTGGTAAGCTGTTTGTTCAGGTTGATCCCAGAGGAACAAGTCAGGAGTGCTCGTGCTGCGGCAAACTCGTTCCTAAAACGCTAAAGGAAAGGTGGCACGACTGCCCCCATTGCGGGTTGTCGATGTCACGTGACCATAACGCTTCGATCAATATCCTCAACCGAGGAATTGTGAAGGTAGGGCAGGAACTGCCCGAACTCGCTTGTGGACACTGGACCGCTACACCCCTTAGCAAAGAGGTGCATGCCCAATGGATGAAGCAAGAAGCCCTGTCCTAG
This sequence comes from Methanomassiliicoccus sp., assembly GCA_016109435.1. GTDB lineage: Archaea > Thermoplasmatota > Thermoplasmata > Methanomassiliicoccales > Methanomassiliicoccaceae > UBA6. The sequence goes on along the minus strand of JAEILR010000033.1, from coordinate 2,150 downwards.
TGTGCGGGGCAGTTCACATAAATCCCTTCTGCGCTCATCGCCCCTTGGCGTGGTCATCGCTCAGGATCGCCAGCAGATCGCTGAGCAGCGCGCTGGCCGTCTCCCTCCGCCCGGCGCCCCTGCCGACCACCGTGATCTCGCCCGCCAGGTCGGTGATGAGCTGCACGATGTTGAGCGTGCCGCCGATGGCCAGGGGATGCCCCATGGGCACCATGCGGGGGGAGACCTCCAGCCTCTTGTCGTTGATCTCGCCGATCAGGCGCACGACCTTCTTCTGCTCCGCGGCCAGGGCGATGGCGTCCTCGGTGATGCTCCTGATCCCCGTTCGAAGGATGTCGTGATAGGTGACGTCCATATTGAAGATGGCGTTGGCCAGGATGGCGAGCTTGCATGCGGAGTCCACTCCGTCGATGTCGTAGGAGGGGTCCCGCTCGGCGATCCCCATCTCCTGCGCCTCCCTCAGCGCCTGGTCGAAGGGCAGGCCCTCATCCTTCATGCGGTTGAGGATGAAGTTGCAGGTCCCGTTCAGGATGCCCCTGAGGGAATAGATATGCTCTCCCCTCAGAAGCTCGCGCGAGAGGTTGATCACCGGCATGGCCCCGCCCACCGAGGCCTCGTACCTCAGCTGGACCTTGTTCCGCTCCGCGGCCCTGGACAGTTCCCTGAACTTCAGCGCCAGGGGGCCCTTGTTGGAGGTGACCACGTTCTTCCCGGCGTTCAGCGCGGCCATGATGTAGGTGTAGCCAGGCTCGGCGTCCAGGATGTTGGTGGGGGTTGTTTCTATCAGCGTGTCGAAATCGTACTCCTCGATGAACTCCCGGATCTTGCCTTCCTGGCTCTTGGCGCCCACCCCGCCGGTGGCGGCCTTGCGGGCTACCAGCTCGCCGGGGTCCAGGCCCTTGGCGTCCTTGACGAAGGTCGAGGAGTCGAACGCGCCCACGATGCGGACCTTCTGCCTGAAGCTCTTGGAGAAAAGCTCCTGGCGCATGCCGATGACCTCGGCGATGCCCTGCCCCACCGTGCCAAATCCGGCGATGACCACCTTCACTGGTCCAGCCCCCTGATGAGGATGTAGTCGCGCTTCTCCGCCCGCTTCTTGAAGAACTCGTCCAGGGAGGTGATGGCCTCCTTCCGCGAGGCCTTCCCGGTCACCAGCGCGGCGCGGGACGAGGAGTTGGCCGAGCCGGTGTAGCGGACCTCGATGGAGGCGACGTTCTCCATTGATTCCAGCGCTTTGGTGAGGCTCTCCAGCTCCTTGGTGGGGATGTTGCCTACGATGAGGTACTGGATAGGGTAGGTGTCGAAGAACGCGTCGATCTTGGCGATGTCCACCTCCCGCTTCTTCCACACCTCCATGATGCGGTCCAGCGCCTGCTCGTTGCGGACCTCGAAGGTGACGTTGACCGCGATCCTCCCTCCCAGCCGGTCGTCGTGATGGTGCACGACGCCACGTATGTTGCCGTCGTTCGCGGATATCGGCTCCAGAGCACCCACGAGTTGCCCGGGAATGTCCTTCAGCCGTAGGTTCACATTAACCTTCATTGGAGGTCCCTCAACAATAATGCCCGCTTATGGCATTGGTGATTATTAATCTCGCTGGGCTGAGAAGAAGTATAGTGAAGCGCCGAGGGGGAGATTTGAACTCCCGATTCCTTGCGGAAACAAGCTTTCCAGGCTTGCGCCTTACCGGTCTGGGCCACCTCGGCTCGTTTTTGCTGGTTACCGCGTCATTATTTATAAACATTGTCGCTACCAAACTCACTTTCCTAGAGTGGGATAATCGGCGACGAGCGGCCGTCCCCCTTAATACGTCTAGCGAACGGAGAGCACTTTCGGCCACCTCCTGCAAAGAGGCATATATATTAAGATAGAAGAATGAACGGATGCTCCGGAACCTCGAATACCGTCTTTATCCGACGAACAAGCAGGAGGCTCGCCTGTACTCGACGTTCCGCCTTTGCTCAGAGATGTATAATCTCCTGTTGACAGAGCACGAGCAGCCTACGAACACGCAGGCATATTGCTATCCAGGTTCGATCTGAACAATCTGATACCGAAGATCAAGCACAAGGATACTCGCTTCAAGTCCGTGTATAGTCTAGTGCTTCAGAACCAGGCGGATCGTCTATCGAAAGCCTTCAACGACTTCT
>JAEILR010000032.1 GCA_016109435.1 Methanomassiliicoccus sp. | reverse complement strand
GAATTTCGCCTTCTTGAGAAGGTTTCGAACCCGAGACCACTGACTTGCTTCCATGATGGTCATGGTAGAAGGCCAGTGCTATATCCAGGCTAAGCCACGAGCCCTGCGAACCCTCGATAGGGCTAGTCTGATAAAAGGTTTGGCCTGCGCCACCCGGGGCCGATTTCCTATCTGGCCTTCTACGTCGCGACCATGCCGGCGGCGGGGCGGAGCTTCAAAATACTTAAGGGGGCAGAGGAGCATCCGTGCCGGAATCATTATGGAAGTGAGCGAGGCTGTTCAGCGGCGCAGGGCGGTCCGGGCGTTCGACCCCCGCCCGATCGAGGACGAGAAGATCCACATGCTGGTGGAGGCCATGCGCCTCGCTCCCAGCTGCAACAATCACCAGCCATGGAGGGTCACCGTATGCGATGGTGAGGCGTTGCATCGTGTCCGCGAATGCCTCAGCCGGGGCAATGCGTGGGCCACCAAGGCCCCCATGATCATGGTGCTGTCCTCCAAGCCGTCGGAGGATTGCCGGATGAGCGAGGGACGCGATTACTACCAGTTCGGCTGCGGGATGGCGGTGGGGCAGATGCTGCTGCAGGCCACCGAGCTGGGGCTGATAGCTCATCCCATCGCCGGGTTCGATCCGGCCATGGCTCGGGTGGTCCTCGGCATCCCGGTCGACTACGTCGTGATCACGTTCATCATCTGCGGCTACCCTGGGGAGGATGAGAGCCTGCTCTCCGACAAGCAGAAGGCCCAGCAGCTGGAGAGGCCGGAGCGGAGGCCTCTCGATCACAACTTCTTCCGGGACGCGTGGGACCGGCCGCTGAAGTGATCGCCGACGGAGGGAGGGCATGAGCACGATATTCGCTACCTCGGTCCCCGGCCTCACCATACGCTTCGCCGGAGAGGACGATGTCAGCCTCATCCTGGACCTCATCGGACGGCTGGCCGAATACGAGGGGCTGCGGAACGAGGTGGTGGCGACCGAGGAGGTGCTCTTCGACTCCTTGTTCGTCAAGCGGCAGGCCGAGGTCATCATCGCCGAGCGCCGGGGTCGGCCGGTAGCGTTCGCCCTGTTCTTCCACAACTTCTCGACCTTCCTGGGGAAGGCCAACCTGTACCTGGAGGACCTGTTCGTGGAGGAGGAGCACCGCGGCGAGGGGATCGGCAGGGCGATGTTCGCCTGCTTGGCCAGGATAGCGCTGGAGAGGAAATGCGGCCGCCTGGAGTGGTGGTGCCTGGACAGCAACCGGCCGGCCATCGCCTTCTACGAGCGCATGGGCGCCCGGCCGATGTCCGAGTGGACCGTGTACCGGGTGGACGGCCGGCGCCTGGTCGACCTGGCCGGTACGCTGTAAGCCTTTCCTCAAGGTCGGGGGGTCACAGGTCCAGCAGGCGCTGCATGTTCCCGCCCAGCACCTTGGCCTTGGTGTCCTCGTCGGCCCACGGCCGTTCCCGGACGAAGTTCAGCCACATGGACGAAGCGTAGCTGAGGTCGAACAGCGGGAAGTCGGTGCCGAACGACGCGCGGTCGGGGGCCTTCTCCGCCACCTCCTTCAGGCGGGCCAGGCAGGTGTCCGGGTCGGACGGCAGCCAGCCCTGGAGGGCCGAGATGTCGGTGTAGCAGTTGGGGTGCCGGGCGCACAGGTCGTAGGTTTCCTGGCGATACTTGCCCCCCAGGTGGGCGATGATGACCTTCAGGTCCGAATGCCGCTCCAGCACCTGGTCGAAGAACGACGGGCGGTTGTACTTCTCCTCCAGCGGACCCCACGCCGCCCCGGCGTGGGTGACCACCGCCAGGCCGAGATCGTCGGCGTGCTTCCAGAACTCCATGATGCGCTCCTCGTTAGGGTACCACCCGGTGGCCGGGTACACCTTGACGCCGAGAGCGTCATACCGCCTGACGAACCGTTCCATGATCTCGATCGCCCTGCTCCCCCTCTGGGGATCGATGCCGATGAACGGCACGATCCGGTCCCGGTAGGGTGCAACGCTGTCGAACACCCAGGTGTTGTACTCCTCGATGTCGATGCGGGCCTGCTCCACGATGTTGTAGTCGATGGGCAGGACCACGGTGCGGTCCACCGGCCCCGCGGCCATCATCTCCAGCACCTTGCTCACGTCCACGCCGTAGTCCGGCCAGACGTTCTCGGCATCGATGTCCAGATCGAAGAGGTCCTTCAGCGCCCGGAGCGGTTCCAGGTACGCCCGGACCATGGAATCGGGCAGGTGGTCCCGGAGCCATATGTGGACGTGGCTGTCGATGATCATCGCACCATTAACCGCTCGTAGCTATTTCTTGATTGCCGGGCAAACCATCGCTGGATTGAAATAATCTCCATGCCCGTCAGTGATGGTGATCCAATGGTCAAGATGATGGTCTGCCTCACCTCCGATCTACTGCCGGGGAAGATGATCAGCGTGGAGATACTGGGCCATTCCGTGGTGGTGGCCAATGTCGACGGGGAATTCTACGCTATGGACGGCATCTGCTCCCACGGCCTCGCCGACCTCGCCCGGGGGCGACTGGACGGCTTCATCCTGGAGTGCCCCCGGCACTACGCCCGTTACGACCTCCGGGACGGCAGGGTGGTCAGCGGACCGGTGGACGCTGAGGGCATCGCCCGCGACCTCCGCTCCTATCCGGTCACGGTGGACCGCGGGTGCGTCACCGTGGACGTTTAACGCGAAAACGGCATAATACTCGACCCCGATATACTGGGCATGTCCTTTCGCGAGGTGCCCTCCGAGCAGGCCGCCAACGCAGAGATCCTGGCCTCGGTCCAGGGCCTCTACCCGGTGCCGTACGGCGATGTGATCAGGCTGCTGCCTAAGAAGAAGGTGATGGACCTGATCGAGGCCAGCCGGACCGGCGACGGCCCGGAGGAGACGACCCGCCTCCTGGCGACGCTGGAGTTCAACGGCGAGGCGGTGTTCCGCAGGAGCTTCTCCCAGATGGCCTCCCGGAGCGTGGCGGTGCGCGCCACCACCCTGTTCAGGATGATGGCGGAGATGGGCGAGACCAGGGAAGGCCGCGATGACCTCATGCGCCGCCTGCTGGCCCCGGTAGTGGCGGAGGTCCACCAGAAGATGGCCCCGGCCATGGACCCCGAGAAGGCCGGCCTGATATCGCAGTCCCTTGAGGACTGGACCGGCAGGAGGGTCGAGGAGGAGATCGACGCCGAGGACCTGGGGACGTCTCCGGGACGCACCTCCCCGGTCCTCCGGGTCAGGATGGGACGGGACGCCGTCCCCCCGGACCTCCAGAAGTACTCCCGGTACTTCCTGAAGAACCTGTTCCGGCTGAACAACATCCACGGGAGGAACGAGTTCTTCCATCCCCCGGAGGTCATCGACGATTACTGGGAGGTGGTATCTCCGGACCAGGGGGTCTTCCACCTGGAGATCGATCCGTCCGCCGGGACCATGACCGTGGGGCTGTACCACACCTCCCGGTCCTTCGGACTGGCCAGGACCGAGAACCCCGACTACTACGATCTGGTGGAGTTCCTGGCCAACGAGAAGAGGAGCCCCAGCATCAACGGGTGCCGGGTGGACGTGCACGGGGCCACCCCCGAGGACGAGGTGGCCCTGGAGGAGGCCATGAGCATCGAGACCATGGTGGTCGAGGACCCCACCGCCGGGGGGAGGACGGCAGCCGTCCCCCGGCCCATGAGCCCCGAGGGCCTGTCGGAGTTCCGCTCCCGGCTTATGCAGCTGACCGGGGTGAGGGCGGAGGTCCGCTTCCCGGTGAACCTGGCTGACCCCGGCTGCGGGGACCAGGACTTCTCGGTGCTTGGTTTCGGCCTCGACCTCGACCGGGAGATCGACCGCTTCATCATAGACGATGTCGTGGTGTCCCAGTCCACCATGCCCGCGGTCGGCCTGGCCTTCGCCGACAAGCTCCTGGCCCTGTCCAGGCAGCTGTACCGCGACCCTCCCCGCTTCCCCGGGGGGGACATCGATGAGCTGGATACCGAGGTCCGCGGGCTGATCGACCGGGCCGAGACCGGCGAGCTCACCGACCAGCTGGCCCGGGAGATCATCGCCAAGATCACCGTGCTGGACTACTACGAGTCCCTGGCCCGGTACAGCTACGCCCTGAGCGAGCAGTTGCTGGAGGTCCTGGAGGGAGAGCAGAACATCACTTTCACCATGCCCCGGGTGCTTCTCGCCCTCCTCGATACCGCGCTGGAGGGCCGGGACATGGACGATCTCATCATCGACGGCCTGCGGGGGGTACCATGACCACCGTGGGCATCTATGTCGACGGGCCCAACGTGGAGATGGGGCTGTACACCGCCGGGGACATCGCGGTGCTGGAGCGGGTGGGAAGCTTGCTCATGGAACACGCCCAGGGCCTGGGGGAGGTGGTCGAGGCCAAGGTGTTCCTGGACGAGGCCACCATGTGGCGCAGGCTCAAGACCAGGGAGGACTACGAGCTGAACGGGTTCTACTTCCAGGAGAGCAAGTCGTTCAAGCGGGTGGACTCCCGCACCGGGGCCATATCCTTCGGGAAGAGTCTGACCGACCCGTCCATGCACTGCTTCATCGTCGACCGCCTGCACGACCCGGACTGCCCGGAGGTGATGGTCTTGGTGACCGGGGACAAGGACATCACCGTCGCGCTGGAGTACATCCATGATCACGAGGTCAGGGCCGAGGTGGTGGGGGAGGCCAACTCCCTCTCCGGGTTCCTGGTGACCAAGTGCGAGTCCTATGGCTTCGGCTGCCACGTCATCCAGCTGCTGGCCAGGAGCAGCAAGCTGATGCAGGGGCATCCCGCGCCCCGGGCCGAGGAGGAGCCCGAGCGGTGCACCGGCCTCCGGGTGACCGACGAGGCGGGCAAGCCTATGAGCACCCACAAGTACATGCAGTACCGCAACGACCGCTCCAACCAGAAGAACCCCAACAACATCGCGTTCTGGAGGTCCCGCGGCTTCCGGGAGCGGCCCTCCGACTGGGAGGAGAGGCTGAGGAAGGAGGGGCAGAAGGAGAATAGAGGCTAGGCCGGGGGGCATCGAACTCCATTATGTACCGGCCGCTCCAATGGTCATCCGAGGGATGAACGATGGGCGACGACGGCCTATTCTCGATGGCTATATGGGATGTCAAGAGAGGAATGGAAGACGAGTTCGTTGAGGCGTGGACCTCCTTCGCCAAGTGGACGTCCAAGAACCGACCCGGAGCGCTGGGAGTATGGCTGCTGAAGGACCGCTCCTTTCCTCAGCGCTACATAACCTTCGGGCCGTGGAAGGACCTGGAGAGCCTGAAGGCGTGGAGGGAAACGGACGAGTTCGATAGCTTCCTGGACAAGGCCAGGAAGATGTGCACCGACATCCGGCCGATGACCTTGGACAAGGTCATGTCGCTCGGAGGGATACGCGTCACCAGCGAGAGGTAGGCCCGGCCTGACCGGTGTACGGGCCGGACACCCGGCACCGAGCCCTGCGGGCCTCAGAGCGGCTCTTCCGGCCCCCGGACGGTGAATGTCATGCCGGCCCCCGCGCCGTCCATGGCCGACACGATCATGCCCGTGGCCGCATCCTCCAACCAGTACCGGCCGACGGCCGGCGGGTAGGTGCCGTCGGCCTCTCCCAGCTGTACCCTGAGGTGCAGCTGGTGAGTAGTGCCAGCCTCGTGCTGCCAGCTCACCACGTATTCACCGCTCCCGTCGGGCGTCAGAAGCGTTTCCTCGCCATCGTTCACCACCCACACGCTGACCGCGTAAGGGCAGGTGAACACCGAGCGGACGGTACCGCGGTAGCTGTCATAGCGGCAGGTGTCCTCGAACGTGAGGTTGTAGACCGAGCCCGGGATGAAGGGATCTGCCAGGTCGGAGGACATCACGGTGTCGAACATCCGGGCGGTGCCGTACACGCCCCCGTTGCCGTAGACCGTATAGCTGGTCGACTCCACCTCGGAGATCGCCTTCCCGGTATCAGCGTCGTAGGCGTAGAACCGCACCTCGTGCGTCCCCAGGACATGGGTGGTCACCGATAGCGATATGTTGTGATGCCCTCCCGCCCCGTCATATGCCCAGGTCCAGTTGGATCCGCCGGCCGCGGGAGCGTCGATGAGCAGACCCCGGCATCCCCCGGCCCCGTCGCTGACCAGAGCGGCGGGTACCATGACCCCGCCGCCGTAAGAGGCAGCAACTCCCACTTGGTCCGGTGACAGGCCCGCCATGTGGATGTACACCGCAATCCGGGTGGGATCGCCGTGCTCCTCCACCCAAGTGTCCACCCGCCCGGCGGCGGCCTCGCCGTACACCGGCGGGCTGGCCTCGTAGTACGCGGGCCGCAGGGGCAGGTCGCTGCTCAGCAGGGTGCACACCACCGGCTCCACCTTCTCCGGCTGGGGGTCGGGGGTTGTGTCATCCTCCGGCGGTTCGTTCACCTCCGGCTCCGATGGCGGCGCGGGAGGATCGTCAGGGACGATGACCTTGGGAACGTCCGGCAGCGGCAGGGCAGCAGGCCAGGTGGGCATAACGCACCTGAGGTAGTGGTCCCCCTTGACCAGGTCGATGACGAATACCTCGATGTCCCCGGGCTCATCCACTAGAACACGGAACCGTTCGGTGGCCCCCGGAGCGATGCTGTCCGGGCCGACGCAGGTGGCGCTCAGACGGGTGATGTCGGTCAGGATGACGGTGATCACCATGTCCGTGACGCTGATGGGGCCGTCCCGCTCATTGGTCACATTTATGGGTATCGCATGGCCGCCCGCCGTGCGCTCCGCCGGGCCGGTCACCACCACCTTCACATTCCCCATGGCCATGGCGTCCTGCAGCTGGGGCGTCGAGCCGGTCGATGGCGCGTACGGCCCGAACATGGCCACGACAGCGATGACCACGGACAGGGCCACGCTTATCGCTACAAGGATCCTTACTTCATGCTTCCTGATCATTCCCATCCCAACGAGCGAGGCCTCTGAGGGAGAAGCTCTCGCACCAGTATGTCATTACCTAAATCTATCATTTTCGATAACATTAATCCGCGAGATAAGGCTCGGGGGCGGTCCGCTCCCGTCCAGAGAGGGGGTGTCGTTCATGCGGCCGTGCGGACGAGGGGTCCGAGGGCGAGATCATGGTGCCATCCTTCCGGGCGGCGGGGTGGCCAGCCTGGCGTTATAATGATCGCCATTTCCACGTTCTCCCGTGGCTCCGGCGAAAAAAGTTCATTAACAGCGCACTGGACGTGTTATTATTCTGGCGTTTTAGAGAATGCGCCTATGATAAAGGAGGGGTGATATATTGAGGGGAAAGAACACAGCGATCATCGGCCTAGTGCTCTCCATCGCCGCCATCATTGTTTTGGCCGGGGGACCGTTGTTGACGCCTGGCCAGGGCGATCGGGGGGCCGGAAGCTCGGGAGACAGAACGGCGGTGCCGCCGTCCTCGACCTGCGGAGCGGTCTCCGCCGTTCAGTTCCACAACGAGTGGAGGGCGGTATGGGAGGAACACGTATGGTGGACAAGGGAAGTGATCATCGGCATCCTGGACAACGCCAACTGGACCGATACCTCGGTCAACAGACTGATCAAGGTCACCAATGACACCCGGGAGATGCTGAGGCCCTACTATGGCGATCAGGCTGACACGTTCTACACGGAACTCGTCGGCCACTTCACCATCGCCGCCCAGATCGTGACGGGAGTGAGGGAGGGCACCAACGTGACCTCCCTGGTCCAGGACTGGTTCGCCAACGCTGCCAACCTCACCCGGGTGATGAACGCCATGAACCCTCAGTTCTGGCCCGCCGGGGAGGTCAACGCGATGTGGAACGAGCACCTGAACCTGACCATCCAGGAAGCGACGGCGCAGGCTCAGGGGGACTATGCCCTTTCCGTCCCCACCTTCGACCTGATCGAACTCCAGGGACGGATGATGGGGGACCTGTTCAGCAACGGCATCATGATGCAGTTCCCCGACCAGTTCAGAGGCATGTCGTGCGTGGAGGCGCTGAACGCTTCGTGATCCCGACGCTGCCGTCTAAACCTCTTCCCGCCTTTTTCTTTCGATGATATCACTGCATCGGCTCCGCCGGCCGGGGCGCCCTGACCGTTAGGACAGGGCACCGGGCGTGCCGTGCCGTTCTCTCCGCCACGCTGCCCAGGCGCAGGTGGGCCAAACCGGTGCGGCCGACCGTCCCCATCACGACGAGGTCGTAATGGTCAGACGCTTTGATGATCTCCTCTGACGGGGAGCCGGTGACGATGGACGTCCGGACGTCGACGCTCAGCTTGCGGCCTTCCTCGGCCACGTGATCGACCGCGTTCCGGCCGATCTCAGTGAGGTATTGGTCGATCCTCCCGCTCCCCCTCGCCGAGGACGGTACGTTCCGGACGTCCCCGACGCTCAGCGCGGTGACCTCGGCCTGGAAGGTCTGGGCTAGCAGGAGCCCGTGCCGGATGGCCGGCTCGGTGTTAGGGCTCCCGTCGGTGGGTATGAGGATCCTGTGGACAGCGAAACCGTCGGCCTGGGGACGGCCATGCAGGACCAGCACGGGGCAGGCCGAGAACCTGATGACCTTCTCCGCCACGCTCCCCAGAAGAAGGTGCGCCAGGCCGGTGCGGCCGATAGTGCCCATCACGATGAGGTCGTGGCTCCCCGACGCTTCGATGATCTCCCTGGACGGAATGCCGTTGATGATCACCGGCCGAACGCTCAGGTCTCTCATCCTGCCCTGCTCGACCACGTAGTTCACGGCGGCCTCGCTCGCCTGGTATAGGTGCGATCCGACGTCCGGAACATCATCCACGGCAGTGGTGGCATAATTGCTCTCGTCGTTGACGCACAACGCCGTGACCTCCGCCCCGGTGACCTTGGCCAGGTCAAGGGCGTAGGAGATGGCGGCTTTGGTATTGTCGCTCCCATCGGTGGGGACCAGTATGTTCCGGTATGGGGTAGTGATCATCCGCTCGGGCCTTCGTTCATGTTGTGGCATTGTTCTCGACCGCGCTCTCTTGCCTGACATGGGTCGACCGTTCCTTCATTGTTGTCATCTCCTCCATGTCCATCACTTGGCCATGTTGCCCAGCGTCTCGCTCCATGGCTTGATGACGATCGCCCTGCTCATGAGCCGGTTGGCGGCATGGACCCCCGATCCGGTGATGAACGCCAGGAGGATCGTTCCAATGCCTACCCCCACCAGGTCGCCGAACACGACGATGGAGATCGCCACGGAGAGGGACAGACAGATGACGTCGAACAGCGTCTTCAGCCTCCTGAAGGTGACGTGATAATGCGCGGTAAGGTCGTTGATGAATGCGTCGATTATGATCAGGGGGACCCGTGAGGACACCATCATGGCGATGGCCAGACACATCATCAGGTAGCTGGCCGCGAAGTACAGCAGCCTGAGGCCGAGGTCCGTGGGCAGGCCGGAGAGGATGCCGGAGAAGATGTCCAGTATGGAGCCGAACGCCACCGTCAGCACGAACGATATCAGGTATCCCGTTTTGAACCTCCCGGTGATGGCCACCAGTATGATCAGGAGACATGTCTGGAAGATCAGGTTCCAGACGCCGAACGACATCCCATCGAAGACGTTGCTGAGCACAAACGGCAGCGATGAGATGGTCGATATGCCGAAGTCGGCGCGGACCATCAGAGGTATGGCCAGCGATATGAGCAGCAGCCCTGCGGCGAGGGAAAGCTCCCCCGGGATCGTGATCTTCCTATCCATTCAAAGCCTTCTTTGTCCCGTGTCGGTGTCTGACGAACGTTGTGCAGGACAGGTCGCAAAATATCGATACGAGAAGTGTTCTATCCGATGCCGGATTGGTATTAATATGTGTTCCGGAGAGAGGTGCGGTCGGGGCATGGACGCCTCGGACCTTGTTCCGCCCCTCATCCCCTGCCGGTCCGCCTCCGGGCCAGTCATGACCGCGGGGACATGAGGTCGACGGCCTCACCTACGTTCCATCTTTGATGAGCCGCTTGATCCCTTCGATCGTTCCCGGGCGGTCGTAGTCGCCCACCAACTGCCCCTCGTAATGATAGATCGTTCCGGCCCTCTCGTTCCGCTCCAGACAGTTCAGCATCTCCTCCTCGCCGTGCTCCTTGATGAATTCGGCGAAGGCCCTGATGCGGGGCTTGTCCAGCATGCTGCCGGTGCAGGGGAACTCGGCACATTCCCAGCAGCCGTTCAATCCCCGCTCCCGGCAGCACCTGAAGTTCTTGCACCACTCCTTGCCTGTGCAGCCCTCGTCCCGGCATCCCGAGCACGTAGCGTTCTGGCCACAGACGCAGCACGCCAGGCCGCAATACGCCAATCCTCTCTCCCTCCGCATATAGGCGCCTCGGTCCGGATATTGATGAGCACGGTTAAAGAATATCGACCCTCTCGCTCTCGTGGCCGAGGAGATACGCCGCGACCATGACCCGATCGAGCGGTGCGGATCCGATTATGGGTCGGTCCACGTCCGGAAGGCCAGTACCGTCGTCCCATCCTCTGAAGACAAACACAATGCATCGCCGTCAGCGCAGATCCCCCGGACCAGATCCAACGCCTTGAAGAACGCCTGCTCCACGACCATGGTCCCTTCGCAGTACATCAGTGTCGAGGCCAGGGGCCCGAACCGGATGCTCCCGCCGTCCAGCGAGTAGCTTCCGAAGTAGCGGTTGCAGCCTCCGCTTCCGCTGACCCTGAGCTCCGCACCGAGCGTGAGGTCCGCTCCCGCCTCCTCCACGCCATCGATGGCGCGGCCGTCCAGCACGATCGACCGAAGACACCATCGAATTCCCTGGAGATCGGTCGGTTCGTTCACGCTTACAAGAATGCGCGGAGCGACATAAGAGGTCTCGTCCTCCCGGCTGTCGGTCGAGCTCCGAGGAACGGTTCTACCACCGGCAGGATGGCCGCGGACCTAGCACCTCGCATCGCCGGGCCTCGGGGATATGGGTGTGCCGTCCGTCTCCCTCACCCCCAGAGTGAAGGAGGCGATGGCCGGAGCAGATGGCCGTTCTGGTCGATGACCAACCTGCCGTGGCTCAGCTCAGAGAGCGTCCCGGGGGATCTTGGCGAAAAGTTCCCTCCATGAGATGAACCCGATCATTTTGCCGCCCTTGTCGACCACCGGAAGGCGGCGAATATGCTTCTCGTTCATTATCTCGAGGACCTCGGACACCTTCATGTCCTTGGACACGGTGTGGACCGGGGAGCTCATCACCTCGGACACCTTGAGGTGAAGGAACGTGGATTGGGGGACCATGTAGCGGCGGAGCACGTCCCTCTCGGTGAAGATGCCGATGACCCTGTCGCCCTCATCAAGAACGACCACGCTTCCCTGGTCGCTCTCCACCATGAGCTCGATGGCACTGAGTATGGAGTCATCTGGAGATACGGTCTCTATCTTCTTTCTCATATAATCCTTGACTAGTGCGTCCATGTTCGTTTCTCGCCTCTGCAATCGATAATGTATAGGTCGATTGATAAATGGATTGGTAAGCCTCGCTCCGTGGTGATATTTCTATTATATGTTAACCCCTCGCAGACCCGCAAAGCTCACCTCCACGATCGCCTGGAGATCGA
>JAEILR010000031.1 GCA_016109435.1 Methanomassiliicoccus sp. | reverse complement strand
CGACCGTGACCTGAACGCGTCGATCAACATACATAGGGCCGGACAAGCCCGAATTTACGCCTGCGGAGATGACGTTAGACCTTCGTTATCGAAGGCGGTCGTCGCTGAACCAGGAACTACACGCTCGGGAGGTCTCGCGTGACCTTCGAGCTGGAAGCCCACCAATTCATTGGTGGGAGGATGTCACTATAAAAATATCACAGCTAGGAAATATCAGCGACTAGGGCGATCCCCACTGGTCGCGTCGGACAGGGCATGGCCTGGCATTCATCTCCTATGGCGCCACACACTTGGCGGCCGGGGTCAGGTCCCAAAGGTCCTGTATCACCCTCGCTTCATCTTCTCCAACAAGGCGTCCAGGCGGTCGAAGCCCTCGTTCATTCCCGCTTCCATGCCCGCGTTCAGCTCCCCGTCCCGGTCCTCGACCGAGAGATACACCGACTTGACATTGTAAAGCGTTCTTCCGTCCTTCTCCTCCAGGGTGGCGGTCTGCAGCTCCACATGATCGGCCATGGGCTCGTACTCGAACGTCTGGATGATCAGCTCCGGGGACCGGATGGTGTGGAAGACCCCGCGGAAGGCGAACTCGTTCCCCTTATCGTCCTTCTGCCGGAACCTCCATGCCCCGCCCGCCCGGGCCTCCAGCTTATCGATGGTGGTCTTGTACATCGCCGGTCCCCACCACTGTGGAATCAGCTCAGGGTCCGTTAGGGCCTTGAACGCAAGCTGGCGAGGGGCATCGAAGGTCCTCCGTATCAACAGCTCCTGTACGCCCGGGTTGGCGATGACGATGGTCTTGGGCATGGCGACCTTTCCCGTTGCCAGGTATTCATCGAGCTTGTCGAACGACTCGTTCCAGCCGGCCTTGGTCGACTCCTTAGCCATTCCCTCGGGGAGCCCTTCGTGCACGAGCTCCATCTCCGTACCGCCGTCCTTCTCCCTGAACGTCACGGTAATGAGCAATTCCAGCGGCCAGTTCCCAGGCATACCATAGTTGGATGCCGGCACGACGTTGCCTTCGGCGTCGGCGAACGAGTCAGTAACGACTATCTTGGACATCGGAACTATTTCCTTGTAAGTTCCGGTGGACCAGAAGTCCTTCCCGTCGGGGGAGCGCATGGCGCTGAGGTTCTTTCCCCCCACGCGGAGGTCGATCCTGCTCACTGGGGTGGTGAAGCCCCTGGGCCCCCACCACGCCTTGAATGTCTCAGGGTCCGTCCATGCGGTCCAGACCCGCTTAGGATCTGCCTTGAAAGTGCGCTGGATAATCAGCTCCTTGCCCTTGACTACGCCCTCGCTCATCATGCTCCATAGGTTCTATCCTGAACGACATTAAGCTTTGGTTGTCGTTGCGGACGAAATGTCCTCACCATATTGATGAATGGAACATGACTAAGGCCTGAAGAGCATGGCGTATCGATCGATATCCATCGAACTGGATAAGGTCAGGTCATCCGAGGCGCTCCTGAACAGGATTATATAATCCTGATGGAGTGCTCTCGGCGATGCTGCCTGGGCACTGCAAGGACGTGGCGGTGAAGGAGGTACGCTTCCCCCTGACCGCCGGGAACATCGAACGAGAGATCGCGGGGAAGAAGGCGTACACCCGCTGTGATCATTACGTCCTGAGGAACGGCAGCGACCTCGCGGTCGTCCGGGTCGTGAAAGAGGATGGGGTGGAGCTGTTCCGCCCGATCATCGAGCACGAGATCATATCCCTGCCGGACACGACCGTCCTGATCGAGGACGAGAGCGTGGACGTCCTCAACGGCCCGGCCATGGCCGCGGTGGCGAAGGGGCACCCCGGCCGCACCGTGGTCGTCCAGGGGCTGTTCGGCCACATCTCCTTCGTCCAGCCCGAGGAGGTCCTCGAGCTGCAGGTTCTTGACGTCGTCCCGCCGTCCCCGTCCAAGCTGTCGGTCCTGGTTTCCCGCGCTCTCTCTGCAGGCATGGTCGACCTGCCCGTCGTCCCCGAGTTCCACGAGATCGACCTGAACTCGCTGGCCCAGGAGGTCAACACCGAAGGGGTCCTCTTCCCCTGCCAGGCCTCCGGGCTTCGCTCCGATCGGCCGGTGTTCTATCTGGACCAGGTGCCGGTGATCGACCGGGAGGTGACCCTGGTCGGCTGCGATCTCTCGCTGCGCATATACCGCTCCCTGTACCGCTCCGAGGTCGGGAGGATCGAGATGTGCCCCCAGGAGCTCGCGCCCCAGGATGGTCGGAAGCGCCTGGTCAAGTGCTGCAAGGTCCGCGAAGGCTACAGGATCAAGGGAGATCTCGCCATCGTGCCTTGGGGGGCCACCGTGAAAGAGGTGGCCGATGCCATCACGGCTCTTTTCGGCTGACGGTCTTCGATAACGATCGTGCCCGGCTCATGGCCCGGAAAGCGTCCTCCGAGCGGTCCAGCTTGAACAGGACCTCGGCCGCGGCGTACCATGCTTCCGCGTCCTCCGGCTCGTCCACCAATTGGTCCTCCAGTATCTTCAGCGCCACCCTGGTACGGCCGTGAGCGAGATGTTCCCTCGCCCGCTCATGAGCCTTCTTCGACCGCTCGATGTGATCGGCCATCGCTTCCCGCGCACCCTTCATCACCTCGTCCAGAGCATACCTGCTCAGCCACGGGTACCTGGACCTCAGCGTCCTGCGGAACGCCTCCTCCTCCGACGGTATTATGTTAGCCGTCCCGTCGCGGAACAGCCTCCGGGGCACGTTGATCTCTAGGTTGCCGTGGTACATCTTGATGAAGTTGGGATTGTCCTGCGAGCGGGCCACGGCCTTCATGATGCGAAGATTGCGACGGAGTTACAAATCGTTTTTCCCGGCGGCCCCCCCCCCAAGCGCCCGTTCAGATCACTGTTGCCGTGCCAGTGGGCCAGCAAACTTTATCGCCCTGACCGGCCCTCATCCCTACCGATGTCGGCGACCCGCGGCGTATTGACCTTCGCCATTCTCGCGATCGTATCTCTGACCCTCGCCGGAAGCGCTACAGCGGACTGGTCCGGAAGCGCCAGCTTCGAGGGCCCGGTGCACATAAACTTCGACGAGGATCTCAGAGTAACGGTCACCAACACCGGGGGGCAGAATATGGTCGTGAACTGGGTCGCGGTGACCATCGTATGGCCCGGCACCCCTACGTACTACCGGGTCTTCGACGGCGCGGCGACCATCGCCCCCGGGGAGACCAGGGAGTTCGTCAGCGCCCCGGAGAGAATGCCCAGCGAGGTTGAGGGTACCTA
Organism: Methanomassiliicoccus sp.; assembly: GCA_016109435.1. GTDB lineage: Archaea > Thermoplasmatota > Thermoplasmata > Methanomassiliicoccales > Methanomassiliicoccaceae > UBA6. Next base: position 46,077 of record JAEILR010000031.1, on the reverse strand, counting down.
CCCCTACACCGTGTACGTGCTGGCCAGTGGCCCGGACGGCTCGGTGGTGGAGAAGCGGTTCACCGGGACGGTGGAGGCGTCCAAGTACTCCATCTCCGCTTTCGGCGTTCCGGAGATCATATTCGTACCGGCGATGTTGACTATCCTGCCCATTCTGGCGACGCTCCTGATCTTTCGGTTGGAGCGCGCTCCGGGCTGGCCGTTCTTCCGGGCGGTGCCTCGCTTCGGCGGTCACAGGTCCCGGCGGACATAGGCGTACACGGTGTACGTGGCGAAAAAGATGACCATTAGGAAGCTCAGCCCGGCGATGACGCCCGAATTAAGGAGCACGCCGGCCGCCAACAAAATGAGGAAGACTATGGTAAGGGCGAGGTTGATCCTCAGCTCGTACTTCCTCAGCCGTGGAAAGCGGGACGGGGCGTCATCGGTCATATCGTCGGATGAGCGTCAGTATTGGATAACAATGTTGCGGCAGTCCCGGCAGCGGTAACCTTCCAGGAAGCAGAACCCCAGCGCGTCCGGCTTGGCCAGCCCCTCCATGCCCAGGCTCTTGGAGCTCTTCTCGGCCATCCACTTGACCCCTCCGATGAAGCTCTCCGCGCGTATGAACCCGTGGTCCATCTCCTTGCCGCATTTGGGGCAGTCCATTCGATTTCTCCGCCGCACCAATGGCGTCGAGGCTTATATGTATTTCTACCAAGAAATATAATATTCATAATGACCTCGTTCCCTTCCGCCCGGCTGACCGGTCGTCAAATACAATTTTAAGGCAATTCCCTTATTGACCCGGCATGGACAAGGTAGCGGTCAGCCCTTACAATCCCCTGCTCAAGGGGACGAAGGTGGTCGTGTACGATTCCACCCTCCGCGACGGCGAGCAGACCCCTGGAGTGGCATTCTCGCCGGAGCAGAAGGTGGCCATCGCGAGGATGCTGGACGATGCCGGGGTCCATCAGATCGAGGCGGGATTCCCCGCGGTCTCGGAGAACGAGGTCAGGACCATCAAGGAGATATCGTCCCTGGGCCTGAAGGCGGACATCCTGGCGCTATCCCGGGTGATGAAAGGGGACATCGACGCCGCGGTGGACGCCGGGGTGGACATGGTCCTCCTGTTCGTCGGAACCTCTGAGATCCACCTGAGGTACAAGATGAAGAAGACCCGGGAGGAGGTCTTGGCCATGACCGCCGACGCGCTCGATCACTGCAAGGCGAGGGGCGTGCCGGCCTCGGTCAGCGCCGAGGACACCACTCGGACCGACCTCGAGTTCCTGATGCAGTTCTACCGACATTCCGAGGCCAACGGCGCGGTCAGGGTCGGGGTGACGGACACGCTCGGCTGCGCGACGCCGGAGGCCATCACCGACCTGGTATCCCGCGCCAGCAGAGAGGTCAGGGTGCCGGTAGCCCTCCACCTGCACAATGATTTCGGGCTCGCCACCGCCAACGCCATCGCCGGGGTGAAGGCCGGAGCGGCGGCGGTGACCACCACCGTCAATGGGATCGGGGAGCGGGCCGGGAACGTGCCGCTGGAACAGTTCGCGGTGGCGTTGAAGTACCTCTACGGGACGGACATAGGCATCGACTGCACCAAGATGAAGGCCCTGTCCGACTACGTCTGCGCCGCATCGGGGCTTCACAAGCCAAGGAACCAGCCGCTGGTCGGCACCAACGTCTTCGCCCACGAGTCCGGCATCCACGTGGCGGCCATACTGAACTGCCCCATGACCTACGAGTCCATTCCGCCCGAGGCGGTCGGCAACGAGCGCCACATCATCATGGGCAAGAAGACCGGGGTCAACTACGTGAAGGCGAGGCTGGAGGAGATGCGGGTGCAGGCCACCGACCAGCAGGCCATCGAAATCTGCCGGCGCATCAAGGAACTGGGCGAGAAGAAGGGAAGGGTGAGCAACGCCGAGTTCAACGCCATCGTCGCCCAGGTCATCCCTACAACTTCACTCTGAGGCCGGCATCGTCCCGCTTCCACTTCCCGAACTCGGTCATCCTGGCCACGTCCTCGCCGCTGAACACCGGCCCGTCGGCGCATACTCTCAGACCGTCGATGACGCACGATCCGCACAGGCCGGCCCCGCACTTCATCAGCCGTTCGAGGGACAGCTGGCATCGAACATCGTTGTCCTGGCATGCTTTTAGGAGATATTTGTTCATGACCTCGGGGCCGCAGCCCAGGACCATGTCGTAGCGCTTCTCCTTCATCATCCGGTCGGCCAGGGCGACCACCGTACCCTTCTCCCCGTAGCTGCCGTCGTCGGTGGTGACCCTGACGTCACCGGAGGCGGCGCGAGCCCGGGACTCGAAGATGATCTCACCGGCGTTGCGCGCCCCGATGGCCACGTCCGCTTTCCGTCCCAGCGCTTCGACCGCGGTCATGATGGGGGCCATGCCCACGCCCCCGCCGACGCAGAGCGTCCTGCCAGCCGACAGGCCCCAGCCCCGACCGTACGGCCCTCGAACGCCCAGAACGTCCCCGGGGCGGAGGCCGGATAGCGCCCTGGTGGCCTCCCCGACCTCTTTGACGGTGATCCCTCCACGATCCCCGCAGTAGGACAGGGACATCGGAATTTCGTCCACTCCCGGGACCCATACCATGATGAACTGTCCCGGTGAACCGCATTCGGGCAGGAGGAAGCGCAGGGTGGTGATGCCCTTGCCTTCCTCGACCTTCTCCATGATCTTGACGACCTCACTGAACATGGGCCACCCCCACGATCTCTCCGAGGTCCTTGACCCCGGCCTCGGCCATGTATTCCGAGAGGCCGTCGCAGATGGCGCCGAACACGCCCAAACCCTTCCTCCCCACTGCACTGCCCACCTGCACCGCCGCGGCGCCGGCCATCATGTACTCCAGCGCGTCGCGGGCGCTCTCGACCCCGCCGACGCCCATCAGAGGAAGGTCCACCGCCTCGTACAGCTCGTACACGCATCTCAGCCCCACCCCCTTGACCGCCGGGCCGGACAATCCGCCGGTCCGGTTGTACAGCACCGGCCGTTTCGCCTCCACCGATATGGCCATCGCCTTGACGGTGTTGATGGCGACGATGCCGTCCCCGCCCGCGGACTCGACCGCGCGGGCGACCTCCACAAGCCGGTGGGTGTTCGGCGTCAGTTTGGCCAGGACCGGGATGCCCACCGATCCCTTGACCTCGGAAACGATGCTCTTCACCGCGTCGGGATCGACCCCCACCTCCATGCCGTAGCCTTTGGCGTGGGGGCAGCTGAGGTTCAGCTCCACCGCCGCCGCGCCGTACTCTTCCATCCTCCCGGCCAGGGCGGTGAAGTCACCGGGAGTGGCGGCGAACAAGCTGCCGATGATCGGCACGCCGCCTCGCTTCGCGGTCTCCATCTCCTCGGCGAACGCGTCGATCCCCGGCCCGGGCAGGCCCATGGCGTTGATGTATCCGTCCGCGAGCTCCACCAGGGTGGGGTTAGGGTACCCTTTCCGCGCCTCCAGGCCGATGGACTTGGTGACCAGCCCCCCGGCCCCGGCGGACGCTACCTTCAGCAGGGAATCGCCGGTCTCTCCCATCACTCCCGATGCCAGGAGGGTGGGGTTCCTCAGCCTCATGCCGGCGAAGCTCACCTCGAGCTTGGACATCATCCAGGACCGATTACGTAACGGGATGATAAGCCTTCGGTGGCCGGAACGCCGGCCACCTCTTCATTAGCCTTCCGGTGCGTTAGTAATGACCGAACGGACGGTTCGTCCGCGGGGTGCCGCCGATGGAGAACTGGAAGGCCCCTTCCCCGGAGAGACTGATAGCGATGGACCCCGGTGAGGTCCCCTCCTACCTGGGGTCAGGGAAGGAGGGGCTGACCGCTGGAGAGGCCGAAGCCCGCCTGCGCTCGGCCGGAAGGAACGAGATCGCCAGCGGACGGCCGCCTTCCCTGCTCTCCCGCGCCCTGCACCTGATCGCCGACCCCTTCAGCCTCCTGCTCCTCCTGGCCGGGACGCTGTCGGTGATCGGCGGGATCGTCCAGCTGGGGGCCGTCATTTTCATCATCGTCGCTTTGAACGCGGCCCTCAGCGTGCTCCAGGAATGGAGGGTGGAGAGGGTCATGCAGACCCTCCGGGAATGGTTGCCTCAGGCCTCCACGGTGCTGCGGGACGGGGAGCTGACCAAGGTCCCGGCCTCCGACCTCGTGCCCGGCGATGTGGTCCAGGTGGAGGAAGGCGACCGCATACCGGCCGACGCCAGGCTCATCGAGAGCTACGGGCTGTGGACTAACAACGTCCCCCTCACCGGAGAGTCCGCCCCCCAGTCAAGGACCTCGGCCGCGGTCGGGAGAAGGAAGGCGACGCTGACCGCCTCTCCCAACCTCCTGTTCATGGGGACCAGCGTGGCCCGGGGGCGGGGCGTCGCGGTCGTCCACTCGACCGGCATGAGGACCCGCTTCGGGGAGATCGCCTCCCTTACCAGCGAGGTGCGCCCGGCCCCCAGCCCCATGCAGGCGGAGATCGCCCGGGCGGCCAGGTACGATTTCGTGATCGCCCTGGCGGTGGGAACGACCTTCTTCTTCCTGGGCAGCCTGCTCTTCCGTCTGGACATCTATGACAGTCTGCTGCTGATGATCGGGGTGATCGTGGCATGCGTCCCCGAAGGGCTGCAGCTGACGATATCGACGGCCCTGGCCATCAGCCTGCTGGAGCTGGGTCGCCACAACGTGTTGGTGAAGGGGCTGGCCTCGGTGCAGACCCTGGGCAGCGTCACCGTGATCTGCACCGACAAGACCGGGACGATCACCAGGGGGGAGATGACCGTCACCGAGATATGGGCCGGCGGAACGATCATCGACGTTTCCGGGACGGGCTACTCTCCTGAGGGCGACCTCACCGTCGACGGCAGAGCGGTGGAAGGAGGGGAGCTGAAGGTCCTGACCCTGCTCCTCGAGCGGGCGTTGCTCTGCAGCACCGCGAGGGTCTACCGGGAGAGGGGACGGTGGAGCGTTGTGGGAGACCCGACCGAGGGCGCCCTTCTGGTCGCGGCCATGAAGCTCGGGCTCGACCCCGAGGCCGTCCGCGAGGAGCATCCCCTGACGGCGATGCTGCCGTTCGACGCGGTGCGGAGGAGCATGACCACCTTCCACCGTGCCGACGGTGGAGGCCTCGCCTGCGTCAAGGGCGCGCCCGATTCCGTCCTTCCGGCGTGCCGGGCCGTCCTCACCCCGGAAGGGGTCGTCGATCTCGATGAGGCCCGGAGAAAGGAAGCGGAGGCGGCCGCTGAACGCCTGGCGGCCCGGGGGCTGCGCATGATCGCGGTGGCTTACCGGCCGATGGACGCTCCCATCGAGGAGGCCCAGGAGGTCAACGGGCTGGTCCTCGCGGGCCTCGCCGGGATGTACGATCCTCCCCGGCCGGAGGTCCTGGACGGGGTGAGGACCTCACGCACCGCCGGGGTCCGGACCATCATCGTCACTGGCGACTACGGTCCGACCGCCCTGGTCATCGCCCGGGAGGTCGGTCTGGCCGAGGGTGGTGAGCCCCGGGTGATCGAGGGCGGGGACCTCGATGCCATGGACGACGATGAACTGAGGACCGCGCTGGAGGGGCCGAACCTGATCTTCGCCCGGGCGACCCCATACCATAAGCGGAGGATAGTGAGGACGCTGAAGGCCATGGGGGAGGTCGTCGCCGTCACAGGGGACGGCGCCAACGACGCCCCGTCCCTGAAGGAAGCGGACATCGGGGTGGCCATGGGCGCGTCCGGCACCGACGTGGCCAGAGAGGCGTCGGACATGGTCCTCCTGGACGACAGCTATTCGTCCATCGTTACGGCGGTGAGGCTCGGCAGGGGCATATACGACAATATCAGGAAGTTCCTCACCTACGTGTTCTCGCACAACTGGGCCGAGCTCATCCCCTACGTCCTGTTCGGGCTCCTGGCAATACCCTTGCCCCTCCTGGCGGTGCAGATCCTGGCCATTGACCTGATCATCGACGTCCCGCCCTCCCTGGCCCTTAGCCGGGAACCGCCGGAGCCAAAGGTCATGGAGCGTCCGCCCCGCTCGGCCAGCTCAAGGCTGTTCGACCTTGATTTCCTAGCTCGTTCGGTGATCCTGGGAGCCGTGATCGCGACGGGGGCCATGCTCGCCTGTTTCCACGTGTGGATGGAGGGTGGGTGGTCGTTGGGCGAAAGCCTGCCGTCTGATTCCCTAGTATACATGCGGGGCACCACCATGGTCTTCGCCGGGATCGTGGTCGCCCAGATGGCCAACCTGCTCGGCTCGCGAACCCTCGACGCACCGATCCACACCGCCGACTGGCAGAGCAACCCATGGATCTACGCCGGACTGGCGTGGATGGTCGGTACGCTGATGCTCATCATCTACCTCCCCCCGCTGCAGCCGATCTTCGGCACCGCGCCCCTGCGTCCGGAGGACTGGGGGATCTTGAGCCTGATCGCCGTAGCGGTGCTTTTTACGGACGCGGGGATAAAGAAAGTGGCCAGGTACCGCACTCGTAGAGCGGATCAGATCGTAGGTTAGAAAAAGGGGCAATGTAAAGGGTTTTCACTTCTTCGGCACCGAGTCCTCGATGTGAATCGGGGAGTCGGGGTCGGTCTCACAGTGGTCCTCCTCGTGAGGCTTCTTGGCTCCCGGAGGCAGTGGCGGCTCCCTACCCTGCTTGCGCAGGTAGTCGTGAATGGCCTCGTGCAGAGCGTCGGCCGCGAGGTTGGAGCAGTGCATCTTCTGGGGCGGCAGACCGCCCAGGTTGTCGGCCACATCTTTCCTGGTGATCTTGAGGGCTTCTTGAATGGTCTTGCCCTTGGCCAGGTCGGTGACCATGCTGCTGGTGGCGATGGCCGCCCCGCAACCGAAGGTCTTGAACTTGACATCTGTCAGGATGTCGTCCTTCACCTTGATGTAGATGTACATCAGGTCTCCGCAATTGTGTATGGTAAAGGAGTCGGTGACGTAGGAGTGCTGTTCGGCGACCTCGAAGTTATGGACCCTCCCGGTGAACGGCCTAGTTTCGATCGAGGTTATCGGAGTGTATAGGAAACCGTCCTGGATCCAGGAATGCTCCTTCACGTGCTCGGGCATGGTGAATTTCACTCCCAAGATCCTTGAGAGCTTCTCCAGGGACGCGGCATCGCCCACATGAACGCGGTACGCCTCGCTATGGGTTATTTCCTCCATGAACGAGCCCGGCTCAGAGTACATGGATGGAATAATCCCCTGTCGGAGCAGGAGCGTTTTTATCTGGCCGGCCAACTGCACGGAGATCGTAGCATAGCCCGCGCGAGCCCCCTTCCTCTCGAGGTTGATGTATCCATCACCACGCCATAGGCCCTGCAGGAGGTGAACCTGCTTCTCCGGGGGCAGGAACAGCATGAAGTCAGGTATGTGCTTGTTCTCCGCACCCTTGCCGAAGGTCAGCTCGAACACCCTGGCCAGATTGGCGCTGTTGATTATGACGTTGGCAGAATGGGCGTCCTCCCGCTTCTTAATCGACGCCTCCAGCCCGAATTTGTCCTTGACTATCCGGACCACGTCCTGCTGGTATTCCACTTCGTTGATGTGGAAGGTGAAGCATATGTGCGCCTTTGTCGCCGTGGTGACCGCGTTCCCTTCGGCCAGATAATAACCGGCGAGACGGAGGAGATCAGCGTCGACTTGGACCTTTTCAGGAAGGTCGAAGCTCCGGTAATCGAACTTCCTCTTCTCGAAGTCGAGGTCGAAGAACTCCTGGTCCTTAGTCACCTTGAGGATGGGGTACAGGGCGATGTCCCTCTCGTCCAGTTCGTTGACGTGATGCCAGTCTGCCTTGAGCTTCTTTTTGTGGCGGGTGTAGTTGTACTTGTGCCCCTCCGGCCTCTTCACCGCTAAGACCAAGTGGTCCGGGGTCATCTCTATGGAGCCGAGCTTGTTCTTCAGCTTGTAGATCGGGCCGCTGTAGTCTCGCACCGACCTCTGCTCCACCGTCGAGTACACTCCCTCGTGGGTCAGAACCCGCTCCTTGTCCTGAATGTTCTCTATCTCCAGGTAGTGGTTGTTCAGCTGGACCAGGGTTCCTCGGACAAGACATACTGGATTTCCCACTTCTCCTACGCCATCCGCATCTTGTATTTCACCTACATTGTGCGGATTCGTAAAATGTTCCATTACCTTCTCAGTGTACGGTGGCGACATTGTAGCTCACTCCCTCCCTCAGCGGGGACATCTTCCTCAGGTTCTCGATGATCGGGCCGATGGCCTCGATGAACCTGTCAGCCTCCTCCATGGTATTGAACTTGCTCAGTGATAACCGTAGCGAGCCATGGCACAGCTCGTGTGGCAGTCCCAGGCTCCTCAGCACGTGCGACGGCTCTAGGCTCTTGGTGGAGCACGCCGAACCGGTGGAACCGGCGAAGCCCCTCATGTCCAGGTGCAGGATCATGCCCTCGCCCTCGATGAAGTCGAAGCGGAAGTGAGCGTTGTTGCACAGCCTCTTCTCGCCCACCGGCCCGTTGAGGTGGGAGCGTGGCACGGTCTCCAGGACCCTCTTGATGAGGTGTTCCCTGATCGCGGTCATCCTGGCCACGCTCTCGTCCATCTCGCTCATCCCCAGCTCCATGGCCTTCCCCAGGCCGACGATGCCCGGTATGTTCTCCGTGGAGGACCGCAGCCCGCGCTCATGTCCCCCGCCGTAGACTATGGGGCGGAGCTTCACCCCTTTCCGCAGGTACAGCGCCCCGACCCCCTTGGGTCCGTGGAGCTTGTGCGCTGAGAGGGACAGGAGATCGACCTTTAGCTTGTTCATGTCCAGGGGCACCTTGCTCACCGCCTGTACCGCGTCGGTGTGGAACAGCGCTCCGGCCTCCTTGGTCACTTCCGCCAGTTCCTTGATCGGCTGGATCGTCCCGATCTCGTTGTTGGCGGCCATGATCGAGACCATGGTGGTCTCCTTGGTGAGCGCGTTCTGCAGGCTCTCGACGGAAACGAAGCCTTCCTTGTCCACCGGCAGGTACGTCACCTTGTACCCCTGGGTCTCCAGGAACTGGCAGGTGTGCAGCACCGCGTGGTGCTCCACCACCGAGGTGATGATGCTCTTGCCCTTCCCGGCCATGGCATACGCCGCTCCCTGCAGCGCAAGGTTGTCCGATTCGGTTCCCCCGGATGTGAATATTATATCTCTGGACGCCGCGCCCAGAGCCTTGGCCACTCTCTCCCTGGCCTCCTCCATCGCACCGTAGGCGTCCTGACCGAAGGAGTGCAGGGACGAGGCATTACCGTACTTCTCCGTGAAGTACGGAAGCATCTCATCCAACACCCGTGGGTCCACCTTGGTGGTGGCGCTGTTATCGAAATATACCTCGTTCATCATCTCACCTACGATGCCCAAGGGCATCTGTACCGTTCAACGTAATAACGATTGTTAAATCTTTTCCCGATGCCCACATGATACTAGCTTCAACCGATTAGGACCCTAAAAAGGATTTTCATCGAGGGACCTGCATAGACTGAAATAGATGTAACCGGAATGCGAGATGGCTCCAATGGACGTAGAACGGCTGCGCCTTGACTTCCCCCTCTATTCATCGGACGAACGGGACCTCATCTACCTCGACAGCGCATGTCAGACCCTGCGCCCGAGGCAGGTCATCGAGGCGATGAACGAGTACTACCTCGAGTACCCGGCCTGCGGGGGCCGCTCGGTGCATCGCCTGGCGACCAAGGTGTCCATCAAGATCGAGGAGGCCAGGGAGATGGTCGCCGAGTTCATCGGCTGCTCCGATCCCTCCTGCATCGTGTTCACGAAGAACTGCACCGAGGCCCTCAACCTGGTGGCGAAGGGATATCCTTTCCAGAGGGGGAGCGCGGTGCTCACGACGGACATGGAGCACAACAGCAACCACGTGCCGTGGCTGCAGCTGAGGGAGCTGGGGATCGTCAGGCACCGCGTGGTGCGCACGCCGCCCTCCGGCCTGTTCGACCTGGAAGCATACCGGGACGCGGTGGCCGCGGACGTGAGCATGGTATCCATGGTCCATACCAACAACGTGACCGGGACGTCCCTGCCAGCGAAGGAGGTCGTGGAGATGGCCCACGAGCGCGAGGCGTTGGTCATGCTCGACGGCGCGCAGTCGGCGCCACACCAGCGCATCGACGTGGAAGAGCTGGACGTCGACCTGTTCACCTTCTCCGCTCACAAGATGCTCGGTCCGTCCGGTGTCGGGGTCCTCTACGGCAAGAGGCCGGTCCTGGAGAGGATCGAGCCGCTGGTCAGCGGCGGCGGCGCCGTGGGCATGACCGACTACGAAAAGGTGGAGTTCCTCCCCCCGCCAGAGAGGTTCGAGGCCGGGCTGCTGAACTACTCGGGGATCATCGGCACGGGGGCGGCGGTCGAGTACCTGGGCGCGGTGGGGATGGACGAGGTGGCGGACCACGAGGCCAGCCTCAACCGGCAGGCCACCGAGGGTCTGCAGGACATTGATGCGATCTCCCTGCTGGGGCCGCCGGACCCCGCGCTCAGGGCCGGCCTCCTCCCGTTCAACATCCGGGGCATGACCTCGCACGACGTGGCCATGATCATCGACGAGATGGCTAAGGTGCAAATCCGCTCGGGCATGCACTGCATGCATCCCTACTTCCGCTCTCGGGGCATAGACGGATGCGCCCGCGCGTCGTTCTATCTGTACAACACCGCCGAGGAGTGCGAGAGGTTCGTTTCCGCGGTCCGCGCGGTGGCCGACACCTTCTCCAGCTGAACGATGCCGTCCCCGGCCGTCCTGATCACCACGTGGTCCCCGTGAGCCAGCTCGAGGCTGTCGACCTGCCGGCCCCCGTCGACGAGGATTAAGTCCGTAGCGCACCCCACTGCTCTGCTGGACGACGGTCCGTTCACCCATATCGAGCCGGGGCATATCATGATCGTAGCCTCGCGTTCGATGAGCAGGCCGTCCACCTCGACGCGCGTTTCGCCCTGCCCTTCCCACGCGGCAAGCTCGTTCATGACCGCGGCCAGGGTCTCAGCCCCCTCCATCTCCACCTCCCTCTGGACATTGCGGTCCAGGCCGGCGAAGGAAGCCACGATCACGGCCATCACCGCCACCCCGGCGATGACCATCCACACCCTGGACATCACGAACTCGATCATAGCGACACCGACACCAGAACGAAGGCCCTATCGTCCGCGCGCACGCACTCCACCGCCAGCCGATACATTCCCGCCTCCAGCACCATGCCCCTCCCGTCAGCGGTCGTCGTTCTCGCCGGGGGGTCCTCCAGCACGATGTTGCGGAAGACCGCGCCGCCCTCCAAGCATCGTACCGTCAGGGACTCGGCGCTGCCGATCGCGCCCCCCACCTCCAATCTCATCGAGAACTTCGCCAGGCTCTCCGGGAGTTCGACCGTGACGATCCGCCGGTTGCCCTCCCCCGCGGACATGACCTCTTCAATGACGCCCCCCACCCGCTCGGCCTCGGCCGCCAGCCGGGTCCGGGCAGTGGTCCGCTCGTAGCTCTCCATGCTGCCAAGCACCACTGGCAGGGTCAGGGATACGAGCAGGGCCATGATGAGGAGCCGGAGGGGCAGGCCCTCGAGGGCCCGCCGGTCCCAGCCCTTCATCCCATCACTCCGAGATGACCGGTATGGTCAGGGTGTTGTCGGTGCCCATTCCGCTCTTGGTCACGGTGACGGTGACGAACCCTACCGACTTGCCGGTCTGCGACGCGCTCAGTCCGTTGAACATGACCTTGCCGGCATCATCCGTGGTCCCGTGGACCTGCCTTCCCCCGCTGGTCTGCAGATTGCAGCCATCCAGGACGACGGTGGCGCCCCCTACCGGCTCCCCCTTGGTGTCCATCACCGTGATGGTTATGGACCTGCCGGAGGCGGTGAAAACGCCGTCGTGGTCGCTGTCGTTGAGCACGATCTCGTTCGGGGAGGAATAGACCGCGCTGATGCCGTTGGGTGCGCTTAGACCGCCCATCCATCCAAGGATGATGGCCATTCCTAGTCCCGCGACCGCCACCATGATCATCAGCTGCAGCGGCAGCCCTTCAATTCCCGCGTCCCTGTCCCTTCGGATGTTCTTCCTGAGAATCATGTTTCTCCCGTCCGTGGACCGGCGGGAGGGGTATCTTTCATGTACTGCTACATTGAGGCTTCGTCCATCACCGCAGAGGAACCTCTTCCACCGTGGAGTACTGCGGACCACACTTGGTCAGGACGCTCTTCTTCAGCCTGATGCGGTCCACATGGAAGAGACCGAAGTCCGACTGGGCCCGATTCTCCAGCAGCTGCCGGATGACGGGGTTGGGACCTTCGGTGCGCGACCGGGCCACGGTCAGGTGGGGAGCGAAGGGACGCTTCTCCCGCTCGATGCCCATCTGCGACAGTGACTCGTCCAGACGATTGGCGATGGTCGCCAGCGGCAGGGTGTCGTTCATCCCCACCCATACGACCCGGATGCGGTTTCGGGAGGGGAACGCTCCCGTGCCCTTGAGAGCGACCTGGAAGGGAGATACGCCCTCCGCGGCCTCCGTCATGGCCGCGGCGATCCCCTCGATCCTGTCCTCCGAGGTATCACCCAGGAACTTCAGGGTCACGTGTATCTGGCCGGGATCGACCACCTTGAGGGTGGGGTCGGCGGTCTTCAGGGCGACGATGAGGTCCTCGATCTCAGGAATCCTGGCGAGATCGACCGAGATGAAAGCGCGGAACGTCATTGGTACCGAATATCGTCGCCGCCCATGCTTGAATGTGTCGGCCTTCCGGATTCCGTTGTTGAGAGGACGATTACCATCGATATCACCGACGGAGGGGCGATGTCCGGGCTCCGGCATTCGATAAACTAATAACATGAACCTGTATTGCTCCCTTCTAATGCTTCACGATCTCATCATCATTGGCGCGGGACCGGCCGGCCTGACCGCAGGCATATACGCCCGGACGAGGAAACTTAACACCCTCATCATCGACGCTACCGCCGCCGGCGGTCAGCTGGCCGCCCTCTACCCGGAGAAGGGGATCGAGAACTGGCCGGGGTACGTGACCACCGATGCCGGGCATCTGTCCAATAACCTCATCAACCACGCCCGGACCATGGGCTGCGTTATCAAGGAGCATGAACGCGCCAACGGGCTGGAGAACCGCGACGAACATCTCGTGGTGCGAACCGACCTGGGCGAGTACGAGACCAAGGCGGTCATACTGGCCACCGGGATGGGGCTGTTCAAGCCCAAGCGGTTGGGGGCGATCGGCGAGGAGCAGTTCGAAGGACGAGGGGTGTACTACAAGCTGCCAGAGAGGGAGTACCTCCTGGGGAAGGAGATCATCTTCATCGGGGGCGGCAACTCCGCTCTGGAGATGGCCCTCCTGGCCTGTGAGGGGTCGGACACCTGCATCATCCATCGCAGGGACACCTTCCGGGCGGACGAGGCCATCGTGGAGCGGGTGCACAACGCGGACATCGAGACCATAATGAAGGCCGAGGTCGTGGAGATCAAGGGCACCGATCAGGTCAAGAGCATCGTGCTGAAGGTGGGCGGCAAGCTGATCGAGCGGAAGGCCGACGGCGTGGTCATCAATATCGGGACCTCCAACGTGGCCGATGATATGGATAGGTGGGGAGTGGAGCTGGAGGAAGGCCTGGTCAAGGTCGACACCGACATGTGCACCTCCAGGAAGGGGGTCTTCGCCTGCGGGGACGCGGTCGCCTACAAGGGCAAGTACAAGCAGATCGTGGTGGCCTGCGGAGAGGCCGCCATCGCCTCCAACAGCGCCTACAAGTTCATCAAGGAGCCGTACTGGGCGAAGTGATCCTCAGGCGTGGTAGCCCCGTATCCTCCGCATGAGGAATAGGGTGGTGATCAGCACCAGTCCGATGGAGAACATCAGGCCGATGATGTTGGCCCCGGGGCCCAGCCGGACCTCGAACAGCTCGCCGAACGAAGCGAACATGTTGAAGGTGGAGTGCATGACCACAGCGGCGATGAAATACGGCCACCAGTGGTCGCCGTACGATTTCGCCTTCGCTACCCCGTAGCCGGATATGGACGTGGCCGAGGCGTGCATGAGCATGGAGGAAATGCTGCGGATGATGGCCAGGGAAACGAACGCGGCGAAGCTGACGGTGAACAGGGCCGTCCCCTCGTACAGGAAATTCTCGGTGGCGGCGAAGCCCAGCCCGCAGGCGGCGCCGAACACCAGGCCGTTGCGCGGGCGCCAGATGTAGCGCGAGAATCGGCGGACGACCATCATCTTGACGAATTCCTCGATGATCGGCGCCAGCCCGATGATGATTATGAAGGTGATGAGGTTGGGGTTGCGGACGAAGATGTCGTACTCCCGGATCGCCGACGAGTTGAGTATGCCCGCCGCGGCCAGTTCCAGGGCCGTTGCCACGATGACTGCGACCACCGCGCCGCCGAGGAATGTAAGGAAAAGGTCGTCCCACCTCTCCCTCCTTCCTCTCTCCCCCCACCTTATCCAGATTAAGGCGAGGATGGCCGGGATGTACGCGGCCGTTAGAAGGATGATGATCGAGGGGAGGTATCCCGGTACCATCCTCCGACCATAGCGTAAACAGGCGTATAAACCTCACTGGTCCGGCGGTGCCGGTGAAATGAAGATAACAAAATCGGAAAGGGTGGAGCGATGCTCCAGTTGATCCTGATCAGCGTTTACTCGTTCTGGACGATCGCGCTGTTGGGGCACTCGTCGATGCATGCGCCGCAGTCAACACAGTCGGCCTCGTTGATGACCGCTACATCGGTGACCTTGATGGCCGACTGGGGGCAAACGTCCTCGCAAGCTCCGCATCCAACACACTCGTCAGCGTTGATCTTAACAACCATTTCTTAACACCTCGGTTAATTTGTTCCTCTCAATCTTATGATTCTATAAAAAGACTTCCCCGGAACCATCCAATGAATAAAAGGGGGCTGGCCCCCCTCACTGGAAGATGTTGAAGCGGAAGTCGTACCCCTCCGTCCGCACCATGTTCGGAAGCTCTCCCCGGCCGATGAGCTGGAAGGCCTGACGGATTATCGCCTCGTAGAACTCGCAGTACGGGCTCTTCCCCATGATGGAGCCGGTCTCGCTGTACACCTCTCCGGGGCACGGAGCGCCGCAGATGTTGCGCAGCGCGCACTGTCCGCAAACCGGTATCTTCTCGGCGTAGCGGGACCGCACTTCGACCAGCGCCGGGGACTTCACCGCCCGCTCCACCCCTCCGGGGCGGAACACGCTCTCGGTGCGGTAGTCGGCAAGGCCGAGGAACTCCGAGCAGGGGTATATGGAACCGTCCGAGGCGACCGAGACGAAGCATCGCCCTCCGCCGCACGGGGTGATGTCGCACATTAGCCTCCGGCCCATGGGGGCCACGATGCCCAGCACGAGATTGGAGAAGTCGGCGATGGTGATCCTTTGCCCGCCTTTGGTCCGCTCGATGGCCCGCTCCACCGCGCCCATGAACTTGGGGATGAGCACCTCGTTGGCCGGACGGAGCTTGCGGGCGAGGTCCTGGGTCCCCCGCACCGGGTTCATCAGCACCGAGGGCACGTTGCGGTCGGCCAGGAAGTCGATCATCTCCGGCAGGGTGTCCACGTTCATCGAGCTGATGGTGCAGATGACGCTCATGGCCTTGTACCCGTCGAGGTGCTCGATGGCGTGCACCGCCCGGTCGTACATGCTGCCCTCCCCGCCCCGCAGGGGGCGGATGCTGTCATGCACCGACCTGATGGGGGAATCCAGAGATACGCCGACCGAGACCTTGTGGTCCATGAAGAAGTCGGCGCTGTCATCGTCGAGGTGGTATCCGTTGGTCTGAACTCCGAAGACGAAGCGGTCGGAGTGGTCCAGCACCACCTGCTTGATGACGTCCTTCACCAGCATCGGCTCGCTGCCATGGAAGACGATCACCGGCCGCCTCCCATCGCGGTTGCGCATCACCGAACCGGTATAGTTCTCGAAGAACTCGTGGAGGTTGTCCAGGGCGGCGGTGACCTCCTCGTAGCTCATATGGTGGCCGGTGCGGCGGAGGTCATCGGGAAGGTAGCAGTACTTGCAGGCGGCGTTGCAGGCCCCGGTGGGGTTGAAGTACACCGCGCTGAACCTCTCCTGGGAGCGGAACTCCTGCAGCTCCCTGCCCATGGCCTCGGCGTGTTCCCGGTACAGCGGGAGGATCTCCTCCTTGAGGGATCGCGAGAGGTCCTTCTCCTTGGAAACGAGGGCCCAGAACATGGTTTCGGGGTCCAGCAGTACATACCATTCTCCCACATCCATCAGCTGGAGATGGGGTCCCTTTCCTGTGTTCAATCCGAACGGCCGGACAGCGCTGTCGCTGGTCTGAGATTGCTCTGATATCATCTTGATCACCTTGGAAAAAAGGTTTGGGGAAAGTGGTTTAGAAGGGCAGTTCGCCCGCTCCGTCGTATATGATGTAGTGCGAGAGCCCGTTTCCGTCCACCTTGCACTCCATCCTACACATCACTACGCTCATTTTTCATCCTCCGTAGTTGGATGTATTATCCAACTTAAGCTTGAAGTTAAAATTCAACTATATAATAGATATCATTGTCCAATTATAGTTGGATGTATACACCAACTAAGTAATAAGTTGGATGCACGTGCTGGCCGGTCCGAGCATGGTAGGGGGAGCGTCAGTATTGAAATATCCTCCTTCGATATCCCGGTCGATGCAGTACGTTTCCGGTCAGGTCCTGACCCCCGCCGGGTTCCGCGAGGGCCACGTCGGCTTCGAGGACGGCATGGTCATGGAGGTCGGCAGCGGCCGGGCGAAAGAGAACGTCGCCGAGGGCATCATCCTGCCCACGTTCATCAACGCCCACACCCACATCGCCGACTACGTGGTACCGGTGGACCTGTCCCTGACCCTGGCCGAGGTGGTGGCTCCCCCGAACGGTCTGAAGTACCGGGTGCTGGCGCGGACCCCCGAGTCCCGGCAGCGTGAGGCCATCGCCCTGATGTCGGAGACCATGTTCCGCAAGGGAGTATCGGGATTCTCGGACTTCCGGGAGGGCGGGGTCGAGGGCGCCAGGCTCATGACCTCAGCGAAGTGGGCACGCCCCTCCGTCCTGGGCAAGCCCCGGGCGCCGACCTTCGACCGGGAGGAGATCGAGGAGCTGCTGAAGATCACCGAAGGCATCGGTCCATCGGCGATAACTGACTGGGACTACGAGGAGCTTAGGGAACTTTCGGAGTTCGTAAGGTCCAGGGGAAAAAGGTTCGCTCTGCACTGCTCGGAGCGCATCAGGGAGGACCTGGACAAGGTGCTGGACCTCCAGCCCTCGTTCCTCGTGCATATGACCCAGGCCACCGACGCCGACCTGGAGCGGTGCGCCCAGCTGGACGTCCCGGTGGTGGTATGCACCCGCTCGAACATGTTCTTCGGCATGACCCCTCCCCTAGCCAGGATGGTCAGGAAGGGCGTCACGGTGGCGCTGGGCACCGACAACGCCATGATCGCCCTGCCCGACCTGTTCGTGGAGATGGAGTTCGCGGGGAGGGTCCTCCGTCAGCAGGGCCTCGACCGCCTTGACTGTGTTTTGCCCATGGTCACCAGCCATGGGCGAAAAATTATAAATCAGGCACGTGTGATAGAGATTGAACCGGGCAGGCCCTGCGATCTGATGGTCGTACGGTCCAAACATGGAGATCCCCTCACCGACCTCGTGCTGCGCACGGCCGGAGAGGAGCCTTTGTTGGTTTGCGCAGATGGTAAGACTTGGAGAGTAACTCGATGAACAGGTTCAACAAGATACTGATTCCGACCGATGGAAGCGAGAACACCAAGGCGGCCATCGCCCAGGGCCTCGAGCTGGCCAGGTTGATGGGGTCCAAGGTAACTGCTCTGTACGTGGTCGATCAGGCGTCGTTCGTCAACTTTCCCATGGACGCCACCGTGGTCAGCATCTACTCCCTCCTGGAGAAGGAGGGCAAGGAGGCGGTCGACTTTGTGGTCAAGGAAGGAGAGAAGAAGGGCGTGAGCGTGGAGGCCAAGGTCGTCGAGGGCAACCCCGCCAAGAAGATCGTGGACGAGGCCGAGGGGCATGACCTGGTGGTCATGGGCACCCTGGGCCGCACGGGCATCTCCAAGCTCCTCCTGGGCAGCGTGGCCGAGCGCGTGGTAAGGTTCGCTCCCGTCCCTGTCCTGGTAGTGAGGGCGGAGCCACCGGCGGAGGAGAAGGAATGACCACAGTAAGGAAAGTGATGACCCACAACCCCATCACCGCGGAGATCCCCGGCTCCCGCAACGACGTGCTCAAGCTGATGGTCAAGCACAACCTGACCGGCGTGCCCATAGTGAAGAAGGCCGACGGCAAGCTGGTGGGCATGATCACCCGCGCCGATATATTCCAGCACCCTGAGGAGGACCAGCTGGCTATGGTGATGACCCGTGACCCCCCGGTCCTGTCCCCGGACGATACGGTGGAACATGCCGCCACCCAGATCGCCGGCGGAAAGGGTACCCATTTTCCTGTGGTGGAGGACGGAATGCTCATAGGCATACTCACCCCCACCGATCTGCTCAATGAGGTGGAGAAGAAGGCCTCGGGCATACCGGTGGAGGAGCTGGCGCTCTCCCCCTGCGTTCCGATATTCCAGGACGCCCCGCTGAGGGTGGCCCTCGTCACCTTCAAGGCCAGCAGGGTGAACGCCCTGCCGGTCCTGGACTCCAACGGCCGCCTGTCCGGCATCCTCACCGACCGCGATGTGTTCAACAAGAGCCTCATCAACGGCTCCATAGCCCTAACCGCCCTGGGCATCGGGGGGGACGAGGACGAGTGGACCTGGGAGGGGCTGAGGAACGTCATGAAGCTGTGGTTCGAGGTCTCCAAGATCGAGGTCCCCGCCGTTCCGGTCAGGGACATCATGGTGAGATCGCCCACAACGGTCTTTAGGAAGACCAACGTATCGGAGGCCGCCCGGACCATGCGCCGCAACGACTTCGGACAGCTCCCAGTGGTCGACTCCAAGGAGAACCTGGTGGCGATGCTGTACGACGTCAACGTGGTCTCCATCCTGGCTCGATAGACGTTCGACCGATCGACGAGGTGATTACAATGGATGCATCAGATGTTCTCTCGCTCTGCAAGCGCAGGGGTTTCCTCTACCCCTCATTCGAGATCTACGGCGGTGTCGCCGGCATGTACGACTATGGCCCGCTGGGCATAGCCATGAGGAACAACATAGTGGAGATATGGAGGAGACTGTACACCCTGGGCGAGGGTTTCGTGGAGATCGATTCGGAGACCATCGGCCCGGAGATCGTGTTCAAGGCCTCCGGCCACGTCGACGAGTTCGCCGACAAGATGGTGAAGTGCAAGAGCTGCGAGGAGGCCCATCGCGCCGACCACCTGGTCAAGGACCTCCATCCCAACCCCGGCGTGCTGAAGGATAAGGAGCTGGACGACCTCATCAGGGAGAAGGGGGTCACCTGCCCGGCCTGCAGCGGGGAACTGTCCTCGGTCGAAGAGTTCAACCTCATGTTCAAGACGGTCATCGGCCCCGGCTCCGGCCGCGTCGGCTACCTCCGGCCGGAGACCGCCCAGGGCATCTTCGTCAACTTCCCCAACCTGTACCGATATAACCGCGAGAAGCTGCCCCTGGGAGTCATCCAGGTCGGCCGCGGATACCGCAACGAGATCTCTCCCCGCCAGGGGGTCATCCGCATGCGGGAGTTCAACATGATGGAGTGCGAGCTGTTCGTGGACCCCGAGGACAAGGGGTGGCCGCGCTTCGACGATGTGAAGGAAGAGAAGATCAGACTGCTGGCGAACGACGGCCGGGACCTACTCATCGCGGTAGGCGAGGCGGTTGAGCAGGGCATCATCTGCAACCAGGTCCTGGCCTACTTCATGTGGTTCACCCAGGAATTCCTGAGGTCCGTCGGCGTGGACGGCGAGCGCCTGCGCTTCCGCCAGCACGAGAAGGACGAGATGGCCCACTATGCCATGGACTGCTGGGACGCCGAGGCCGAGCTGAGCTTCGGGTGGACGGAGATCGTGGGCATCGCCGACCGGGGGTGCTGGGACCTCTCCCGCCACATCAAGTTCTCCGGGGTGGACATGACCGCCTTCAAGCGCTTCGACACCCCTCACGAGGTGGAGAGGGACGTCATCAAGCCGAGGTACGGCCATCTTGGCCCTAAGTACAAGGCCCTGGGGGCCAAGATCGGCAAGGCCATGGAAGCGACCGACCCCTCGTTGATCGAGGACGACGCTGTGACCGTGGAGGTCGAGGGGCAGAAGCACACCATCGGGAAGGACCTCTATGACATCGTAAGGGTCAAGGAGAAGGTGTCCGGGGTCAAGGTCATACCTCACGTCATAGAGCCGTCCCACGGCCTGGACCGCATCACCTATACCTGCCTCGAGCACGCTTACGGCAAGAAGGGGGACATGGAGATGCTGCGGCTCTCCGCGGCTATCGCTCCCATCAAGTTCGGGGTGTTCCCCCTGATGAACCGGGACGAGATGGACAAGGTGGCCAAGGAGATCGACGAGGAGATCCGGTACAGCGGCATCGAGACCTACTACGATGATTCGGGCTCCATCGGCCGCCGGTACGCCCGGATGGACGAGATCGGCACCCCGTACTGCATCACCGTGGACTACCAGACCATCGAGGACGGCACGGTCACCATGCGGGAAAGGGACAGCCAGTCCCAGGTCCGGGTCGCGGTCAGGGACATACCTCTGGTGGCCAGGGCCGTGCTCTGCGGGGCCAACATCGACCAGTTCGTGGTCGCCGACCAGGCGAGGGCGCCGGGGTCGGACGAGTAAACACCTTCCTTTTCCCTAGGTCCGGACGGTCGATGATTACTCCTAGTTGTAAACCAGGGCCAAGGTTCAATAGCTCGGAGGTCGATTTCCGGACCAGGAACGAAAGTTCGCCCAACATGGCGAAAACCTCTTCATGGGAATCCCATGCAAAAACTGGAGTCGAAAAGATGAACGCACAGGAGATAGCGGGGATCAAGAAGAGGGAGCAGCTCAGGTCGATGATCGAGGCGATCGGCCTTGCTGGCCTGATGTCCAAGGGGTTTGAGTTTGTCAGCCCCGAGGAGCAGCTCTCGGACGTGCTTAAGAAAATGGGGCAGCTCGACCTGCACGAGATGCCGGTCAGCCTGGACGGGAAGAGGCTGATGGGCGTGGTCAGCTACGGGACCCTGCTGAAGCGGAGGAACCTCCCTATCACCACCAAGGCAGGCTCCATCGCCATCATGCCCCAGGAGATCACCCCCGATACCCTGGTGACCGAGGTGGCCGAGGCCTTCATGACCTCCGGGTTCCGCCAGATACCGGTCGTTCGGGGACAGATCATCCAGGGCATCATCTCCCGGACGAACATGATCAAGATCGTCCAGGGAATAAGGGACCTCAGCGAGCTGAAGGTCAGGGACGTCATGACCGAGGACGTGCAGACGGTCGGTTCCGAGGAGCCGGTGGAGGCCGCCCTCATGTCCATGAAGAACCTCACCATCCGGACCCTGCCGGTGGTGGACAAGGAGAACCACCTCACCGGCATCGTGGGCATCAAGCAGGTGGCAAACTATAACTGGAGAGAGAGGAAGCGGGAGACCGTGGGAGAGATGACCGGCGACAACAGCCCGGTGAAGGTGAAAGTCTCCTCGGTCCAGCTGGATTCGGTCATCACCGTCGGGGAGGACGCTAACCTGGGAAAGGCGGTGGAGCTGATGCTGGAGAACAAGGTCTCCACCCTGCCGGTGGTGGACAACGGGGACCTCGTGGGCATCATCACCAAGTACGACATCATCGAGCTTCTGGCATCGTTCCGGCAGAGGGACATGGTGTACACCCAGATCACCGGCCTGGACTCGGACGACAAGTTCGCCGCGGAGCTGATGGATAGGGACATCACCGCCTCCCTGCAGAAGATCGCCAAGATCTCCAGGCCCATGCTGTTCACCCTGCACGTGACCAAGTACAACGCCCAGGCCACCACCAACAAGTACTCCCTCAACGGCAGGCTGATCACCGAGAACAAGGTGTGGGTCGCCTCGGCCGTGGACTGGGACCTCAACCGGGCCACGGTGAACCTGATGCAGATCCTGGAAAGGAGGGTCATCGAGCGGAAGGAAGAGAAGATCGACCACCGCAAGAGGGCCAAGAACATCGGTCACCACTGAGCGGACCGTTCTCGAAAACCACTTCCCTTTTTTTATTTTTGGCCGTCCAGACCCCGGTCCGATGGCATTCGATATATACTCGTGGCTCCGAAGAAGCTGACGAGCGGTAACGCGCCCCCTGCCGTCAGGAGGACGAAGGGGGGTCGGAACCAGTTCCGAACTTGGAGGTTTTTGATGGCTGCCGAGGAATTGGTCGGAGTGAACAGGAAGGAGAGGCTCAGGGTCGAGGTCGACTCCATGGGCCTGGAGCGGATGATGAACGCGAAGTTCGAGACGGTCTCGCCGTCGAGCACCATTAACGATGTGCTGAAGAAGATGCGGGAACTGGACATCCATGAGATGCCGGTGACCGCGGACGGCAGGAGCTTGATGGGGGTGGTCAGCTACGGCACGCTGCTGAAGAGGAGGAACCTATCCATCGAAGCCAAGGCCGATACGATCATGCTCATGCCCCAGCAGGTATCCCTCCAGACCCCGGTCACCGAGGTGGCCGAGCTGTTCATCAAGACCGGTTTCCGGGAGGTCCCGGTCCTGAGGGACGGGGTGATTGCGGGGATGGTTTCCCGGTCAGGGCTCCTCAGGGTGGTCCAGGAGATCAAGGAGCTGCAGCGTATCCCGATCGGGGAGATCATGTCCCCCGACGTCCGAACCGTCAAGCTGGACACCAGCGCCAAGGACGCCGTGCAGATGATGAGCACCATGGAGGTCCGGGTGCTGCCGGTGGTCGATGACCTCGGTCGGGTCATCGGCATCGTGGGCATCAAGGACATCGCCCTCATGAACTGGCATGAGCGGAACAGGCAGACCGCAGGGGAGTTCGCGGGGGAGAGCGACCCGGTCAAGGTCAAGGTCGGCTCGGTGGCGGTCGAGCCGGCGGTCACCGCCCCCCCGACGATGAACCTGGGGGAGGCGGCGGGGGTCATGCTGGAGCGCAACATCTCCACCCTGCCGGTGGTGGAGAACGATAAGCTGCTGGGGATCGTGACCAAGTACGACCTCATCGAGCTGATCGCTTCCCTCCGGCAGAGGAAGATGATGTACACCCAGATATCCGGGCTGAGGGAGGACGACCGCTTCTCTCAGGACATGATGATCAAGGAGATCGAAACGTCCATGAGGAAGATATCGCCGATCGTCGCCCCCATGATGTTCAACCTTCATGTCGGGGTCTACAACGACGAGGGGCTGAACTACAAGTACTCGCTCCACGGACGGCTGACCACCGATGACCGGGTGTTCACCGCCAGCTCGGTGGACTGGGACCTCATCAGGGCCACGGCCGCGCTCATGAAGACCTTCGAGCGGCGGGTCATCGAGCACAAGGAGGAGAAGCTGGACCACCGCAGGAGGACGAAGAACATCGGCCACTCCATGGATTAGTTCCGGCCGCCCCGAAGGGTCCTCCGTCAATTGCCTATATCATCAGACCCTTCGCCTCCGGGGACGGAGTTGAGGACCAAACATTTGATGGCTGCGGCAGCCGTAACCGCGCTAGCCCTGCTGTTGGTCTTCGGGGCCTATTCCTCTTTCTATCTCAAGCGGGCGACCTCCACCGACGCGGAGCGGTCCATCCTGACCGCGTCCGAGCTGCCGGACGGGCCGTGGGAGGAGGTCGAAGGCCAGGCGGCCACGGGGCCTTGGCTGGAGCCGGAGCAGGAGGTATCCCACGAGAGCACCTTCGTCATCCAGAACCGGACCGATGGCTCCGAGGGGAGGATGACCATGTGGATCGTCCTGGAGAAGTACAATACCACCGAAGAGGCTCAGCAGGGGTTCGACGACCTGACCGCTGAGCTGAACCGGACCTTGAGCAACGTGACCGAGGTGGCGCTCGGGGACCGCGCCCTCATCTTCCGGCCGGACGGGGACACGAACGCCACCGGCAACGTGTCCATCCTGGTCATCCTCATGGGCAAGTTCACATCGGTGGTGCACTTCGAGGCGACCGATGAATACGTCTGGACGCTCGAGGACACCATGAAGATCGGCAGGCTGCAGGCAGATAAGATCGAGGGCTGATCTTCTCCGCACCGTCCCGCGATCCAGGCCTCATTGGTGATGCGGTATGGTCAGCGTCCACGCTCGGGGACTCGCGACTCCAAACCCTTTTAACCCTTTCGGCCATTTCCAACCCGTCCATGGCACAATATGAAGCAGTAGAGACCGAGAGGAAGTGGCAGCAGAAGTGGAAGGAATGGGAGATCTACCGGTTCGACCCCTGCTCCCCCAAGCCGGTGTACAGCATCGACAATCCTCCGAGATATACCTCCGGGTCCCTTCACCTCGGCCACGCCACCGGGTACTCGCTCATCGATTTCGCCGCCCGGTACAGAAGAATGCGCGGCCACAACGTGTTCTTCCCCCTGTGCTTCGATGTCAACGGGACCCCCACCGAGGTCAAGGTGGAGAAGAAGCACGGCATCACCAAGCTCACCGTGCCCCGCCAGGAGTACATACGCCTGTGCTCGGAGTTCGCCAACTCGTTCATCGACCAGATGACCGAACAGTTCGAGGTGCTGGGGGAGAGCATGGACCCCTCCATCTACTACCAGACCGACGCTCCGTACTACCGGCGGATCACCCAGATCACATTCCTCAAACTGTTCGCCAAGGGCCTGGTGTACAAGGGAACATACCCGGTCAACTGGTGCCCCAGCTGCATCACCGCTCTCGCCGACGCCGAGGTCGAGTACTCGGACAACATGACCAAACTGAACTACATCAAGTTCCGGATCAAGGGCGAGGACGAGGAGGTCATCATCGCCACCACCCGACCGGAGCTGCTGTCCGCGTGCCAGCTCGTTGCCGTCTCCCCGGAGGACAGGGAGAAGGAGCGGCTGGTGGGGAAGACCCTCCTTACGCCCATCTACGGCAAGGAGATCAAGGTCATCGCCGACGACAAGGTCGATCCCCACTTCGGAACCGGGGTGGTGATGATCTGCACCATCGGCGACAAGACCGACCTGGAGTGGGTCATGAAATACAGCCTGCCGCTGGATAAGGCCATCGACGAGCAGGGTAGGATGACCCACCTCGCCGGCAAGTACCAGGGACTTGCGGTAAAGGAGGCCAAGGCGGCCATCATCGAGGACCTCAAGTCCGCCGGCCTGGTCGTCCGTCAGGACAACGTCAAGCAGAACGTCGGCGGATGCTGGCGGTGCCATTCCCCCATCGAGTTCCTGCAGGTCCCCCAGTGGTTCCTCAAGACCATGGACTTCAAGGAGCGCATACTGAAGCTCGCCGACGAGGTCAATTGGTATCCTGAATTCATGAAGGTGCGCCTCAGGGACTGGATCAACAGCCTGCAGTGGGACTGGGTCATTTCCCGGCAGAGGTTCTTCGCCACCCCCATACCGCTGTGGGAGTGCGAGGACTGCGGGTACGTCGTCCCGGCGAAAGAGGAGGACTGCTACATCGATCCGACCGTGGACAAGCCCCCGGTGGACCGCTGCCCGCTGTGCGGCGGCACGCTGGTCGGCTGCCAGGACGTCTTCGACACCTGGATGGACTCCAGCATCTCCCCGCTGTTCAATACCTTCTGGGATCGGGACATGGAGAAGTTCGGACGACTGTACCCGATGTCCATGCGGCCTCAGAGCCATGACATCATCCGAACCTGGGCATTTTACACTCTCCTGCGCTGCTACCTCATGACCGACGAGAAGCCGTGGAACGATATCATGATCCACGGTTTCATCATGTCCCCGGACGGTACGCCGATGCACTCCTCGCTGGGCAATGTCATCGACCCGGTGCCGATCCTGCAGGAGTACGGCGCGGACGCGCTGCGCTACTACGCCTGCACCTGCGCGCTGGGTGAGGACAACGCGTTCAGGGAGAAGGACGTCATCCACGGGAAGCGGCTGGCGACGAAGCTGTGGAACATCGGCAAGTTCACCGGGATGGTGGTGAAGGAGCGTCCGGAGATGAAGGGCCTCCAGCCGTTGGACCGTTGGATCCTGAGCCGATACTCGAAGGTGGTCGCCAACGCCACCCAGTTCTACGAGAATTACCAATTCGACAAGGCCATGCGGGAGGTCGAGGACTTCGCCTGGCACGAGTACGCCGACCACTATCTGGAACTGGTCAAGTACCGCACCAGGGAAGGGGACGACGGCGTGAGGTTCACCCTGTACACCATCACCCTGGGCATCGCCAAGATGCTCGCGCCGCTGATGCCCCACGTCACCGAGGACATTTACCAGGACGGGTTCGCGGAGATGGACGGCGCGCGCAGCATCCACGTGTCGACGTGGCCGGAGCCGGTGCTGACCTCCGACGAGGACGAGGCGCGCGGCGAGCTGGTGAAGGACGTTGTCAGCGCCATCCGCTCGTGGAAGGCGGAGAGGAAGCTGCCCCTGAACAAGGAGATGGAGATGATCGAGCTTATCGGCCCGTCCGCGCTGTCCCTGCAGGGCTACGAGAAGGACATCCTGGAGACGTCGCGGGCCAAGGAGCTGAAGATCGTGGCCGAGGCCGATCTGGAAGAGAAGGTGGTGGCCGTGAAGCCGGTTAAGTCCAAGGTCGGTCCGACGTTCAAGGCCAAGGGCAAGGAGGTGCTGCAGCTGCTGGAGTCGATCGATCCCCAACAGGCCGCGGCCGCACTGGACGGCGGAGGGCTGGAACTGACGCTGTCCGACGGCAGCACGGTGACGCTCGATCCCTCCTTCGTCGAAGTGCAGAAGAAGCTTACCATCGAGGGCAAGGCGGTGGAGACGCTGCAGGTCCGGGACGTGCTCATCGCGGTGAGCCCCTGACCGTCCCTCCCAGCGTGGTGGAATGGATGGGCCAGGGCAGATAATATCTAAATAGGAGAAGAATGTTCACAGTGGCACACGCGGGCGTAGTGTAGTTGGTTATCACTTAACCTTGCCAAGGTTAGAACACGGGTTCGAATCCCGTCGCCCGCACCATCAACCATATCCAGGCAAGTACTCTTTTTTTCCAATCAGGGGGGGATTGGAAGCTGGCTGCATCTGGCTCTCTAGATTTGGGTTTGTATTAACAGTCCAAGCCTTCTGAGCCTCCGCAACCGCTTGGTCGTTCTTCTTGCGCGCGTAGTAGGTCTCGGTCGTCTTGCTCGTGGCGTGCCCCATCATCCTCGATGTCGAGTCAAGGGGCACGCCCTGATCTAGGCAGTTCTGACCAAAGGTCCGACGGCAGGCCCGGAGGTCGAAATCGACACCCGTCTCTTGCTTAACAATGGCCCGAAGGACCGTCGTCCCATTGACCGAGAACTCCCCACTGCGGCCCTTCTGTAGGTTCTGTAGCGATGGGAACAGAAGGTCGCTGATAAGATATTCGCCTATGAGGGCCTGAGCCCTTGCCTGGAGGTAGCGGCGAAGGAACGGTGGACCGTCGGGATGTATCGCTGTATCCCTTGGCTCACCATAACGCCCCTTTCCCTTCACCTCCTCAGCGTGCATAACGCTGCGATTCAGGTTCAGGTCCTTTAACTTCGCCAGCCGAAGCTCCTTCGGCCGGAGTCCCGAACAGATGCCAAGGACTGATAGCGCATAGGCTTCCATCCGACGCCAATCTTCGGTTGGCACCTTGGCGGCCCCTTCTAGGATTTTCTTCCTATCCTCATCGGATATTGGGTCCTGCCTTCTTACACTGTTATGCGGAAAGTGCTGCGGGAATCTGGCCTTCGCCCTATCCACCGCCGCATTGCCCTCATACCGGAGCAGGCCGGCCAGCGCATCGATGTTGTGATCGATGCCACCGTCCTTCATGCCGCGACCCCGCAGCAGCCCCATGTAGGCCACTACATCTTGGTCCGACATCTTGACAGGGGTACAATTCCTAATGCCCTTCCCCTTGTCCATTTTATTCAATTTGGCCAGCTCCATCATGTCCTTGTTCATGCGCTTGAATCTCCGCTTCAGCTCAGAGTACGTGCTTTCGGCCAGCACCCCTTGCATCACGTCGAGGTATCGATTTACAGCCTCCATGAAGGGATAACGACCCATGCTCCTCGCCCCCCTTCGTGGTCCCGGCCGTGACCTACTACGGGCACCATTTGTGATTGGGTCATCGGCGCCCTCAGTATAGGAAATCTGAACGGAGGTATTCAAAACCATCTCGTCCCCTTCCCTTCTTCACCTAACCGTCTAACCAGTGGGGTATGCCAGCATCAAAATTCAAAATGTTAGATACCTGGTTAGATTCCGGTTAGGGGTGCTTCTCAGCGACCTCCGATGGGCAAGACAATGTTGCCACTACCATACTTCTGGATGTACTGTCTCAGCCTTGGGTAGAAGGCGATATCTTTTCCATCCCGGTCGTACCGCTGGACGAGGAATGACTTGTTGTTGTTCCCTCCAGTCTTATACTCGAACCCCATCTCACGGAGAGCATTAGTGACCTTGACGGTTTTGACCTTCTCGAAGCGGTCGTTACCTTGCTCTCTGAGGTCTTCGTTGAGCTGGTCGGCGATGTCGGTCGTGCTTATTCCTGTGATGTCATACTCTTCGACTATAGCGTGGACTCCCATCCTTTTCACAATCGTCTCCAGAAGGGCATGGAAGGTCTGGCCTTCGAGACTCTCCCGCAGCGTGTCCAGAGCTTTGGTCTGAGATATGGCTAGCAGACGCAGATCGTCACGGAAATCGCTCTCCCGGCTCTGGAGTATTACCGAACCGATGATTAGATTGGCGGCCATGTCAACTGTTCGATCATCCAGCCTAACCACCCCTGCCTGGGTCAAGACGTCGGCCTCGGAGGCCAACCACGATAAACGGAACAGCTCGTCGTAGTTCACCTCCTCGGTCATCACCCCAGAGAGCAAGCGAAACCTCAATCCCATCAGCCGTGTCCGAAGCCTGAACGCCTCCTCTTCGTTAACACGACGGACGATGTCCTTCCTGGTCCTCTGGACCATATTAATCAAGATGCTCCGGTTCTCCAGGTCCTCTCTGAGCTTTCCATCCTTGTATCCGATGGCCATCGGCCCCCAAGCCCAGAACCGTTTGACCTTGCCATCTTCACCGACTCGCTTGATTGGCCCGCTCTTGTCGAAGCCTGCTATGAACACCGAGTCCATATCCTGGCGACGATCCCTGCTGAGCGCCTGGTACTCATCGATAAAAGTGCTCAGATGGCACCGTTCGATGTCTCTGAAGGTAGCAGGCCCGGTGGAACTCGGTGAGGAATCCCCTCGGTATCCAAGCAGGCTTAGGACCCTGAGCGCCCTGGACTTACCGCTCCTGGTAGGGGCGTAGAACACCAGCCTCGGAAAATGGGTAAGTAGCTCGGTGAAATACGTGGCGATGGTCCAGTGACTGAGAAGGTTGTAATAGCCCTCATCCTGGAGTTCAATGTGTTCATAGAGATACCTCTGGATATCTGTGTCGAGGTCATCGTGGTCGTCTTGGTAATCCGGCCGACCGCAGATTGGCCAGGAAAGGCCCTGGCCGAAAAGCTCCTTATACTCGGCCTCCAAGCTCTCGATTAAATCGGGGGACACATCGTCGGCCCTCATTTCATCGAAGGAGAGGGCTCTCCAGTGGCCATTGGTAAATAAAACAATGGCCCCAGGTTGTCCATCATCAAGGAAGAAATCATGGGTCACGGTGCACTCTAGAGGGTCCTGGACCTTCTCTGTCTTCTTCGGCCTCATAAGGGCACCTCTCCTATCTCATGGCGTATCCCCCTGACCTCTATCCGCTTGAGAAGGGGCAGGATCACGGCAGCGGTTGTATTGACCAGAAAGCAATAGTCAACGTCTCCTGAGCCGTAAAGCTCTGATGCGGTCTGGGCCAGCACCTCCTTTCCGTTCCTGTTAACTCGCCCCACCAGAATCAACGGGTGGAATTCGTTAACGAAATCGAGGTCTGTAGGTCTCGGTCGCCCTGCTGAATCGCCGTTTTTGGCACTGCTACCAGGCATCGTCCCATCCCCTGGTCAGCCCTAAGGCTCGTAGTCGATGATTCTCAGCAGACCGACGCTCTTGCGCTGGTAGATGACCTTCACACCGGGTATCTCTCTGAGCTTTCTCAGAACATCCGGCATAAAGTCAATGGGAACGTTCAAAACAAGGCCCAACTTGCCGTAGGAGTAGTCGGATTCGTCCTCCCCTACGGAATCGTTATCTATCGTGTCGATTATCCTCTTCATGCTGCTCACCTGTGGGTTAGCACAGTCGGGTTAGCGAGGCGGGGAGTGCGCCAACACCCCCGCCTGTACTTTTCAGCCGTTTTGGTTTGAGATACGGGGCGGGGAATGACCCGCGCGCCCAAGTGTATCTCGCGGCCAAAGACCGCTGCAAGGCTGCCTCACTGGATAGGGCAATACTTGCAGAAATTTATAGCTGTCGGTATTCGTATTTTGACCTTCGTTCCTTAAATAGATATCACATGATATCTTTTTAATTCGCATCCATACTACGAATAGCACATGATAAGTCGATAAGAAACGTCAGAACAGGCCATCGCAACGGACAGATGTTCGTTGATGATGATCCGGCCAAACACTCAGGTGTCCGTTGAGCCATGATCCCGAGACAATTGATCTTCCCGTAACTTCGAGTAGTTTCGAACAGCAACATCAAGCGTGCAGCCCATGATCTGCGGGACTTCGAAGATAGAGTAGCCCTCCTTGGTGAGTGCCCTTAGGCAGCGGTTGTGGCGGAAAGTCATGGGGCTGACGTCCTCGTATCCGGCCCTCTCACCGATCTTCTTGACGAGAGCGTGATAGTGCTGCCTGGTCTTCCTTCTCAGGGCGAGGAACTCGCATATGTCCTTTGCATAATCCTTCGGGATTAGGGCTTGTAAGGTCTTGTTGGTCTTGGGACGCACCCACTGGAGGTACGCCTTCGACCCCTGCTTTATCAAGTTACCGGGTCCGAGCGCGCATAGGCTGGAGATGTGCATCCCCGTCAGACTCAGTATGGTTACAAGGCCCCTATCCTCATTATCGTAGCAGGAGCCGAGCATAAGCGTAACAAAATCGTCGTCCAGTATCGGATACTTGGTGCACCCCATATTGTTCCCCAAAATGGATTGTCGTACCATTATTTATTTCTCGACGAAGGGTCACCGAATACCTAACGGTCCTGAAGATAAACCGTCGGGATGATTCGAGCGGAAATGAGTTAATGCGCCTCGGCCATTACGCCGTTGTGGTAGGGAAGGTCATTTCCTCAGGTCCCGGCTATGTCGTGGTTGTGGAAGGGGCAGATCGCTCCGAAAAAATTCAGTTTGTATTGAAAAAGGTAGAGTGGGTTCGGTCCAGACTAAGGGAGCTGGGCTACAAGGAGTCGAGCAAGCACGCGAACCTCTTCTACGAACCAATAGGGGGGGCTGTGCTGTTCATCGACACACGCGAGGACGACACCAACAGGTACGGGAAGATGCACCCGACCATGCGGATGTGGAAGGCCGATAAACTTGAGCAGTGGTTAATAAACCGCATCCTAGACGAAGAGTACGCCTTCCTGAATTCCAAGGGCATCAAGGCCGAGTTCCCCTTTTGGGACGTCTTCCAGGACGGCTACTGCAAGGTGTGCGGGTCCGATTTCAAGGCCCCTGGGCTTATCTGCCATTCGTGCGTGGACAAGGTGTACCGCTGCGGCTACTGCGACGCCCCGGTGGACCGCCAGGCCATCGTCAAGAAGTTCGACTTCCCCCACTTCAACGAGATGGACATCATCGAGCAGTTCTCAAGTCATTTCTGGGAGTTTTGCGCTACCGACCACTCGGAACAAGAGGCCGCCCGGAGGGCAGCCGAGTGGGAGAGGGAGAAGGAGCGTTTGAAAATAGAGCTGGGGAAGCGCATCAAGGACTATCCGTTCTGCAAGGTATGCGGCCGCAAGATCATCCCCTTCCTAGAGATGGGTACCGCGAAGATGGTCGGCCTCGACGTGACCTATGAGGTCAGGCACCACCTGTCCTACGCGGACGACGAGACCATAGGCGTCTGCCAGTCCTGCCACTCCAAGATTCACCACTCGGACGACCCGCAGCTCAGCCAGCTCAAGCCGCTCGATAAAAGGCCAGTCGAACCTCCCAAGTATGTATGCAACTTGCCGGAGAAGGGCAACTGCCCCAGGAAGGGAATAGAAGACTGGGGCCTACACCACGTCAAGGCGAACAAACAATGTGTTGGTAGATGCCCCTTTATAAAGATAAACAAAAGAGCATAAGGACACCATGGCGAAATATCTTATGTCCGGCCCCTTGTGTCAGAGTACATATTCATTTTTCAGCTATCAAAGGCCGAGGAGCCCTATCGCTGCCACGGATAATCAAATGGCTAAAACAGTCGGGACGAACCAGAAGGACTTTTTATGGACACTGGTGTCTGGGTAGGCAGTGTCTCTTTCAAATGGCAATGCCAATGGCTACTGCCGGCTTCTTCATGGAGAAAGCTGATTACAGTCGCATGACCACGAAGAAGCCCGAGTCCAAAGTGAAGCGCAAACAAATCATCGAGGAAATCGATGAGCTTCTGAAGGGAAACTTGTATTCTATGGACACGGTCAGCTGGAACCCCTTTCGTAACGATAGGAAGGATGATGTCGACAGGAGGTTCTTTGTCGATCACGTCCGTTTGAACGATAGGGGTGAGGTGACCCAACACCCATACACCATGACCATGGAGAAGATGAGAGATTTAATCCAGTGGTGTGATGATAATAACTACGAATTTTATCTGACCGGGCGCTCAGAATATTACCCAGGAAGGACTTTCCAGATAATATTTAAAAAAAAGGAAGCCGCCATACAAACGCCAGGATAATATTCTCTGAGCTTTTTTGACATTATGGGGGAGCATGATAAATATTAAAGGATTTTTAGAAAGCAGAATGGCTAAATATGCCGAATTTTATTAGCTCTTACTAGGATGGGATGCTTGAAACACTTGATTAGGTTGCCAGATTCCCTAGTTGGGCGGCGTATTGAGAAATGCAACGACTGTCCGTTCTTCTACGATGGCGGTAACATCGTCGCCACGCATAAATGCCGGGCTGGAGGGTCCGAAGCCGTGTTGATTGAGCGCTACGATTCCTCAGTTGGTTCCGACATGATCGTCGCCGAGATACCGGACGATTGCCCGATAATGGAGTACTGATGAATCGGTTCAAGCTTAGTGGAAGAGAGCGAAATTTCTTTGACTTCGAGGCCATATTTTTTAAAAACCAGCATACTGGTTACGTCCGGCCCGCGGGAAAGGACCTTTTCCAACTTGTCCCAAACCCACTTTTGACAAAGGGAACCAGCAATAACTTCTATCGCTTGCCGTCGAAGACCATCGCGGAAATCGATCCGAATGCTTCGGTCAAGATTATCGTGGGTGAAAAAGGGTTCAAGAGGGACTCATTTTTTGAGGACACCACCATAGTTAACACCGACCGGTTTGAGTATCGGGTTGAAGGCATTGAAGAGTTCGAGTTCAAAGTCGGTCGACCCCATATTGACATGAATGATTACCTAGCCCTCGTCACGGATGGGTGGAAATACCAAGATGAGGATTTCTTCGATCTTTCGTTGGGCTTACAGCTCTTATCCTCACCACAAATCGATTATGCTCGCTCGGGAGGCATCGGCGGCAAATCTTTCTTCTTGGACAAGACCAGTGATGAGAAAGGTTTGAGGACAGAGCTAAGATCGACGCTATACAGATGTTTACCGTGGGAACTCCATGTGAAGAATCCATGGAGCTATTTCAGGGCTATAGAAACAAGGAATGGAGTCACCGACACGTTAGCCTGTTACAAATCGCGCAACATCGCCGAGGTATCCTATAGCATCCTCAAACCCTCTACAAATGTGTTCAACCTTCAGAAGACAGGGATACCGCCCACGGTCCCAACCCTGCTACGGAACGCCATCCCTCCTAAGAAGAGCATCGAGTACGACACCGATGTCATCGAGTATGTGTTAAAGGCTCGTCTTCACCAGCCATCATTGGATGAGGAGGGAGAGAAGGTAATCAAGAAATTGACTGTGGAGATAAACGACAAGTACGGTTCTGAACTGGCCGATATGGACATATTCTTCGGGGAAGGCGATGTTCGTAGGACCGCCCTGTCAATGTGTCGCCTCGATTTCACCTCCCATTTCCAATCTAGAGATAAAATGAAAAAATTCATCCAGCTCATCAAGATGACGGTAGAATTTAGTAGGGAGGTGCATGAGGCTCGCAAGGATTCCGAGGGTTACTATCGTGATGCTTCTATACACTGGCCGAGCTATGCGAAGATTGTCTTTAAGCAGATCAATGATATCTTTAGTAACGAGTTACGCGGGACCAACCTGGAGGAACTCCTAGAGGCACTTGGGGAGCGGGCCAGTGAGAAGGAGATAATAAAAGCACTAGAGTTGTTAAAGGAGAGCGGCCAAATATATTATGCCAAAGGCGCTGAGGACATAAGGCCGACGTAATCTCCCCACAGCACCGCCATGTTGGTTTTACTCTCCCACATTCTGTCAACCAGCATATTGCTTAATTGAAAAAGCTTTACAGTTCCTATGGCTTCTATATAAAGAGGCTGGTAACGCCTCAATAATACTGTTTGATGTACCCATACGCTCGGTCGAACAGCTCCTGGTCGGTGTGCAGCTTGTACTTAAGCAGAGTCTTGCGAAGCTCCCTCTGCACCAACCGCTCGCCCTGGGTGGTCCGCTGCCAGTCAGGGAACCGTACTTTCTTCACGATGTCGTCGATGTCCGCGACTATTCGCTCGACGATAATGTGAGTGTTCTTGCCCTTGGCCTCGTTGAATAGCTCGGTCAGCGCTTCCTTGGCCCGGTCCCTCTCTTCCTCGGGGTCGGTCTCTTTCTCAGCCTCGACGACTTCCTTCGCGAGTTCCAGTATCTCTTTTAGGAACTCCAGGCTCGTCAGTAGTCCTTGCTCATGGCGTTCCTTGATTTTCTCCAGCCGCTCGCCTAATGCAGTGAACTTGGGATTGCCAACATGCTTGAACAATCTCGCTACCAAGACGATTTCCACCTGCCTCGCCCTGTCGCGGGGGTTCTTGTCATTGAGTATCTCTTCGAGCATTTGGGCGTCGAGGACCAGCGTCTCGACATCGTCGCGGACCGATTCTAAGTGAACGTTCTTATTGATCAGCTCGACCGTCTTCGCCCCGAGGGCGTGCCAGAGCAGCTTGCCGTTGCCGCTAACTGGCTTTACCGATTCATACACCTGCGTGAGCCAGCGGTAGTCCGTCTCATATGGACTGAGGCAGGAATCGGGCGACAGTGCTTCCCAAATGGTTCCCAGGACCGTGTACTGAGATGCGAACTTGTCGCGGACCTCGTTGTTCGGCAGGCACTGCTGCGCGGCCATCAGGCCATCGTATCCACCGATCGTCCTATCGACGCCGGGGAAGAACGCCAGGCAGGCCTGCATCTGGATCGGCAGCGCCTTGCGCAGTTCGTCGATGTTCGATACTACCTCATGCATCGACTTCTCGTCGAAGTCCAGCGAGCGGGCGACATCGTCGAAGATGCCGATGTAATCGACGATGAGGCCGTGGGTCTTCTCCGGCCCATAGGTGCGATTAACGCGTGTGATCGCCTGTAACAGTGTGTGGTCCTTCATCGGCTTGTCCAGGTACATCACCTGGAGAATAGGAGCGTCGAAGCCGGTGAGCAGCTTGCTGGTGACGATGACGAACTTCAGCGGGTCAGCCGGGTCGCGGAAGCGGTCGAGCAGCTTCTCCTCCTCGTCCTTGCTGCGTTCGTACTGCTTCCATTCCGGTGGGTCCGTTGACGCCGTCGTCATGACGATGGCGCTGGCCTCCGGGTCAATCAGCTCGTCCATGACCTTCTTGTAAAGAACGCAGCACTCCCGGTCGAAGGCGACCACTTGCGCCTTGAAACCGTTCGGCTCGACCTTCTGCTGGAAGTGCGTGACGATGTGCTGAACGACCGCCCGCACGCGTTCAGGGTTCTTGACCAGCACGGCCATCTTGGCCGCCTTCTTCGCTAAATCGTCACGATCCTGCTCCGACAGCTGGTCGGTGATATTCTTGTACGCCTCGTCGATGGCGGCCCGGTCGATTTTCAGCCGTATCTCTGGTGCTTCAAAGTGCAACGGTAACGTTGCCTTGTCGCGGATGGAGTCCTGGAACGAGTAGCGGCTCATGTATCCCCGCTCGTCCTCATCGGCCCCGAAGGCCCAGAAGGTGTTGCGGTCCGCACGGTTGATGGGCGTGCCGGTGAGACCGAACAGGAATGCGTTGGGCAGAGCGTCGCGCATCTTGCGACCCAGGTCGCCTTCCTGCGTGCGATGGGCTTCGTCGACCATGACGATGATGTTCGAGCGGTCGTTCAGCCGCCCGCCGGCCTCGGCAAACTTGAATATGGTGGTAATGAGGACCTTGCGAGCATCCTTGGCCAGGAGATCCTGAAGTTTCTCCCTCGTCTCCACGGCGACCATGTTCGGCACATCGGCGGCGTTGAACGTGGCGGTAATCTGAGTGTCTAGGTCGATGCGGTCCACCACGATCATGACCGTAGGGTTCCCCAACTTCGGATGCAAGCGAAGTTTCTGAGCCGCAAAGACCATCAATAATGATTTTCCGCTGCCCTGGAAATGCCATATCAATCCCTTCTTAGGATAACCGGCCACGACCCTGGCGATCATCTTATTCGCCGTCTCGTATTGCTGGTAACGGCAGATAATCTTGATCCGGCGGTGCTTCTTGTCCGTGGCGAAGAGAGTGAAGTTCTGCATGATGTCTAGGACGACCTCCGGCCGCAACATGCTCTTTAGCGTCGCCTTGACCTGGTGGAGCTGTCCTTCCTCCTTATTGTCATCATCACGCCAGGGACCCCACATGTCGATGGGCATGCGTATCGAGCCGTAGCGGTAGAAGCGTCCCTCGGTGGCGAACGAGAACACGTTCGGCACGAACATCGCCGGCACGTCCCGCTCGTAGATCTGATTAATCTGATACGCACCATCGAACCATGTTACGGCGCTACGGGTCGGCGTCTTGGCCTCACCGAGGATGAGCGGCAGACCGTTGACGACGAACACGACATCGAAACGCTTCTCCAGTTCCCCGGCCTTGAAGGTCCACTGGTTGGTGACGACGAGATGGTTGTTAGCCGGGTTGATAGTATCAATCAGACGCACTGGGACATGCTCGCCGTTCGGGCCGAAAGGCATGGTCTTCTCACCCCGAAGCCAGGCGGTGAAGTTCTCGTTCGCACGAACGAGACCATCGGCGTTCACCGAAAGCAGGATGGCCCTCAGATTGTAGATGACCTCGTCCGCCCGGTCCAGCTGGGCAGCGATTTCGGGGTTAAGACGGATGAGAGCTTCACGCAGCCACTTTTCGACCATCACTCCATCCAAATTTCGTGGCGTCTCGGCGGCTGAGATAAAGGTCCAGCTGTCGGCACCACCGAGTTCCGTTACAGCATCAAGAATCATTTGCTCAACGGTGTTGGACTCGGTGAATGTCATATTTAGTGCTCCTTCTGAATCAACTCATTGGTAATGGCAAGAATCAGGTCCCGACACACATTGATACCGCTCACAAGGGCATCGTCCACCTGGTTTATTTCCGTAATTTTTTGAACAGTTTGATCTTGTACATTGGTGGTGGGAATTAACACTTCGATTTTATGAAGAAGCTTTTCATTTATTCCCGGCATGGTTGTCCCGGAAGCGTGGCGAGCGACCCAAGATCGTGTCTTTTGGGCCAACATAAAGTTGTAAAGGTATTCTGGACGCAATTCGGAGTCGATAAGCCTGAGCCTGATTGTATCAGAGCCAACGATAAAGCCATTATATTCCGGGGTAACAAGCACCGCCCTACCAACGTCTCCTTTACGCCCGAGTAAGATATCTCCAGGTTTCATCCTGTAACGATTGAGGCGTTCGCACTCACCGGGGCTAAGGAATGGGCCTTCTCTGACATCTAATCTACGTTTGACCATGTTGACTGGATTGATGATTGGAGTTCCAGCCTTTACATAGCTCGATGCTTGAAGCACAGTTCCGAAGGGGCCAGTCTGTATATCCAGCTTACCCTGCTTGGCCAATTCTCCGAGGGTCGTTCGTGAATATTCAGCCCTAAACAGTTGCTCATCGATGAATAAAGTATAGAACTTCTCAAAGGATTCGTGTAACACTTCAAGGCGAGCCTTATAGTCGTCAACCGCCCAGAGGATTTCAGCGATGCGGTGCTGTTGATCGAGCGGTGGGAGGTCAAACCCGTATTGAAGCAGTGTTTTCACGTTGACCCGCCGGGACATTGTTCCAGCAGCATTGGCAATGGCAAACTCCCAAAACGATTCTGTATTGAGAAGAAATGAAAGGAAACCTGGAACCAACTGGCCTTCCTTTTCACGTAGGACGATTGCATCGCCTGAGCACAGTCCATCAAAATCGACCATGGACGCTCGCTTAAGGTAGGCATTCCGGCGGGCGAACAGAGTGTCACCCGCCGAGAATTTTTTCATTGACGAAATAAGGTTTTCTGTCGCCCCATAACGCCTGATTTTTAGCTCTCCTTGATCAAAATGCTCAAGTCCAACAAAACGGTTCATTCCTGAAGTGGCAGGGTCGTCAATCCTCTCGCTAATCTCTCCCACAACTTCTCCAAGAGTAACTTTGCGCCATCTTTCATAGTCTATCCATCGAGGGAGTTGTAAGGCCGGGCTTGGAATCTCCAATAAAGGCATCTCCTTTCCCCGAAGATCAGCTACTTTTGAGAGAGTATCTCGAACAACAAATACAGAATTGCTCCAGGCTTGAAAAATGGCCTCAAGGTCTAACAAACTGCTCGATGGCTTTTCAATTCCAGAGTATGATTTCTGCACATAGAGTGGTATGTTGAGAACGTGATTGTTCCGACGGATTTCCTCAATGCTAACAGCCCTTGCTAGACCGGGCTTGTCCTGGAATGCTTGATATGATGTAACGATATGTTCGATGTGTTCACTGGTGAGGAAGCTCTGTGCACGTTCGCGAGTGACTTCATCGACAGCGTCAATAAAGAGTATCTTTCCGCGTCGTTCCTTTGGTTTATTGGCCCGACAGACAACGACGCAGGATTGCATCGGTGAATTGTAGAACAAGTTCGGACCAAGGCCGATGACGCACTCGATTAGGTCGGCCTCAATAAGCTTGCGTCGCATCTCCGCCTCCTCCGGGCGGAACAGAACACCATGGGGAAAGAGTATAGCGCATCTTCCAGTCTGAGGATTCATGCTCTGGATGATATGTTGCCAGAAAGCGTAATCGGCCCGTCCTTGGGGTGGTGTGCCGAAGATATTACGCCCCCACGGGTCGGAGGCGAACGCCTCGCGATCCCACTGTTTTATCGAATAAGGCGGATTAGCCAGCACGACATCGAACTGCTGAAGACGATCCCCTTGCACGAACTTCGGTTCCGCGAGTGTGTCGCCCCTCTCTATCCGAAAGTCCTCGATACCATGGAGGAAGCAGTTCATCCTGGCTATTGACGAGGTCATCAAGTTCCGTTCTTGGCCGTAGATGCGAACGTTACGCCACTCCTTGCCCTGTCTGCGCAGATGGGCAACGCAGGAGAGTGGCATGCCGCCCGAGCCGCAGGTCGGATCGTAGATGCTTTCGCCCGGCTGCGGCTGGAGTAGCTCAGTCATCAAGTGAACGACGGTACGATTGGTGTAGAATTCCGCAGCTGTATGACCGGCATCGTCAGCGAACTTCTTGATGAGGTACTCGTACCCGTTCCCCAGCTCGTCCTCCGGCAAGTTGGCGATGGTCAGTTCAAGTGAACTGAAGTGCTCGATGAGGTCCCGCAACATGGCGTCTGGGAGGCGGTCCTTGTTGGTCCACTGGGCGTCGCCAAAGATGCCATACAGCTTGTCGGGATTGGCAGTCTCGATTGCCCTTAACGAGTTCTGTAAGGCGGTACCGACGTTCTTCGCCACCTTCCGAGTCTCGTTCCAATGCGCTTCGGGCGGTATCTGGAAACGATGGTTCTCCGGGTACGAGGCGAACTCCTTATCGCCCTGCGACTCGGCTAGCGCGGTCTTGGTCTCTTCATCGTACACGTCGCATAGGCGCTTGTAGAACAGCAGGGGAAAGATGAACTGCTTGTAGTCGCCAGCGTCGATGGTGCCCCTAAGCAGGGTCGCAGCACCCCAGAGGTACGATTCGAGCTGCTGCTGTGGGATGCGGCTCATTGTAGCATCCCCTCCTGCTTGAGTGTGGCGATTAGCTTGTCCTCGGAGGCGAACGCGTCTAGAGCACTCCTCCTGAGGTTGACCATAGCCTCTTCGACACTAAGTGTCGCTTCTGTGGCCATCGGCGTCACATAGCGTGTAATATTGAGGTTGTACTCATTGGCAGCAACCTCATCGAGAGGGACTACCCTGGCAACGCCAGGAACATCCCTGAAGTCGTGATACCAACCGTAGATGCGTTCGACATGCTCTGGCAGCAATTCGTTGTGCGCCCGGCCGGTCTTGAACTCCTTGGAAGCGTCGATGATGAGCACCTTGTTTCGACGACCCTCATCTTTACGCTGGCGGAAGACCATGATGCAGGCCGCGAGACCGGTGCCGTAGAAAAGGTTCGGTCCCATCCCGATGACTGCTTCGAGCAGGTCCATCTTAAGGATCTTCTCACGAATCTTGCCTTCTGAACCCATGCGGAACAGGGCACCGTGCGGCAGAACGACGGCCATGCGCCCGGTCTTCGGCGCCATGCTCTTGATCATGTGCTGCACCCAGGCGTAATCGCCTTTGCTCGGCGGCATCCCGGCAAAGTTCCGTCCGTAGGGGTCGCTAGCCCAGACCTCCTCGCCCCAGTTCTCCAACGAGAATGGGGGGTTGGCGATCACACAATCGAAGGTGGAAAGAGAATCGTTAGCAAGGAATGCGGGCTGTCGTAGCGTGTCGCCACGAACGATGCGGAAATCCGCCGCACCGTGGAGGATGAGATTCATGCGGGCAATGGCCGAGGTGGTGAGGTTCTTCTCCTGGCCGTAGAGCTTGCCCCATAGCGTGCGGTCGTCGCCGTGATTCTCCTTGACGTGATGGACAGCCTCTAACAGCATACCACCCGTCCCGCAGGCTGGATCGTAAATGGTCTCGCCTTCCTTGGAGTCGAGGATGTTGACCATCAGGCGGACTACGGACCGAGGTGTGTAGAATTCCCCGGCCTTCTTATTGGTGGCGTCGGCGAACTTCTTAATGAGGTACTCGTACGACTGCCCCAGAATATCCGACTGCGCCACCTTGTTACCGAGATTGTACTGAGAGAAGTGCTCGATCAGGTCGCGGAGCAACGAGTCGGGGAGGCGGTCCTTGTTGGTCCACTGGGCATCACCGAAGATACCGTACAGCGTCTCGGGGTTCGCCTTTTCTATGCCCCGCATGGCGGTCTGGAGGGCCGAGCCGACGTTGGTGGTGACGGCGCGGACATCGGACCAGTGGCAGTCGTCTGGCACCTGGAAGCGGTAGTTCTGGGGAAACAGAGCATACTCCTCATCACCTCCCGACTCCTCCAATGCGGCCTTGTGCTCTTCATCATATACGTCGGAGATGCGCTTGAAGAACAGCATCGGGAAGATGTAGGTCTTGAAGTCGGCCGCGTCCACAGGGCCGCGCAGGATGTTAGCTGCTTCCCACAACCAAGATTCCAACGTGTTTAGGCTAAGGCCAGCGTCTGTCGGATAAGCGTCAAATCGTTCCTGTACCACTTTTTCCCCAGCCTGGACGTATTATTTCTTGGCTATATATGGGGCGGGTGGGTTTTCCACACCTGACTTAATCCCTAATGTGGTCCGCGAGTTATCGAAGTGTTATATCCAGATAACTCGATACCTCGAAAGTGTTCGATCCAAGGGATTTGGTCACCTACTTTCTAACAGCATTGGCTGGTGCGCTAATCCCGAGTGTTGGTCTACTCATTGCCGAAGCTTTCTTTACCTCCTATAGCGGCCCATTATGGGTTAAGGTCTGTTTCGGTCTGTTATGGTTAGCTGTCTTGATCGGGGACGCAAAGGCGGTTTATAATGGAACTAATGAGGCGGCGGCCCATGGTGTGGTCTTCCTCATCACCTATACTGCTGCGTTTCTATGGGCCCTGTCCATAATGGGATAGTGAAGGTGGTTAGGATTCCTACCAATCGCACGGAATCATCGAACGAAATCCCACTCGTAGGTGAGAGACAACATCTTACTGAGAATTCCCCCTTTGAGTTCGTCTTAAATCAGTCTTTCATCGTCGAGGGATAAAGACGGATCAAAGAGGGAAATTAGAGGGAAAGAGACGGATGTCCATTGCTTACATTGTCGTCCCTCTTTTGTGAGACGAACAAAAGAGGGATATTATCCATCACAACGATACAGTCTCGGGTGAGAATACGGAGCTTATTCACGATGTTTACCTGCCCTTTTCCAAAGAACAGCTAATGCAACATTACGCCGGGGACGGGGACGAGGGGACTAGGGATAGGTGGCTTAAGGAATACACCGACCCTGCCGATCTGCACAAAGAGTACTGTGCTAAGAACCCTAATAGAAAGTGTTACAAAGTCGACGACATGCGGCGGCCTTTGCAAATAGAGAAGGACGAGCGGTTTTGGGTGGCTTCGTCCCTAATGTCACTCTTCCACAACGAGAGAAATAAGGAACTGTTCATCAAGTTGTTCAAGCAGTCTTTCAAAGAGATGCCAAAACTGGACGGATTAACGACTTGGGAGCAATGTCTCGATGGCAAGATCTCCTTGTTCTTCGAAGCCAACCTGCCATCGTCGAAGGTTTACCAAGAGTGGCTATCCGGTAGAGATGAGAGGAGGATAATCCCATACATCCGGGATGCCGCCTGGGAGAAGAAGAAACTAGAGGGGCCGACGCACGTGGACGCCCTACTTATCAACGAGTCGAACGGGTTCGCAGCCCAGTTCGAGGGCAAGCTACTCTCCGACATGAGCTGTGAAGTTACATTCGACCTCATGAGGAACCAGATGGCTCGGAACATCGATGTTATGCTCGAATGGAACCTCGATAAGCATGGGCCCCTAGCCCGGCGTAACCCAAACAGGACGGTCTTCCTGCTCGTCACGCCGGAGATAATCAAGGGATGTCCTCACAGCAGATTCTATGGCTACAAGTATGAGGAATACAAACAGGACCCGGACTCGATCGGTCAGGACCTGCTACATAGGAAGGGCGTCGATTGGGGCACTGTTTCCAGCAGATTGGGGTGGGCGACATGGGAGGGAGTGAAAGGAATCGGCTCCCTACCCGCTTAATTCTTTTTTTAGCAAATATCGTTTTTTATGTCCAGCATAGAAAAAGTAGGCAGAAAAACGATAAGTGCTATCTTTAATATGTATAGAATGGCCGTAAGGTGGCCTAGCTGTCGCTAATCTTTCATTCGGGGTCGTCCCCCTCCGAGTCTTGGCGTAGCAGTAGAAAGTGTTTATTCTTTGGACCCGGACCGGGGCACTTTTTGACTGAGCCAGACAGTTTCGGGGGCAGAAATCCCGCTCTGTCCACACACGCCCTCTTAATTTCGATTTAACTACCATCTAACAATTCCATCTTGCTTAGAGCCAGATGATGCGATTAATCTATTTTCTTTCTTAAATGTTAGATGTGTTAACTAATTTCAACTCATGCATAGCCCATCATTTTGTGTTATATTTTTCAATTTGATATATTGTTTCAATCACTTTAAAAACCTGTGATGATGGATTGCTGTCTGTCCCATATAGTTTAACTGAAGCCTTTTCATGCATCTTGTTTAAAATTTTCGCATTT
The DNA here is from genome assembly GCA_016109435.1 of Methanomassiliicoccus sp. Taxonomy (GTDB): domain Archaea; phylum Thermoplasmatota; class Thermoplasmata; order Methanomassiliicoccales; family Methanomassiliicoccaceae; genus UBA6. Next base: position 2,238 of record JAEILR010000031.1, on the reverse strand, counting down.
TTTACAGCCGTTGGAGTTTTTGGCTCTACCTGTTCGAACACATCCATCGTTTTATGGTATCCCTTTATATGGGTATCTAGTTTGATAAGAAGGTCATAGCTTGATATCCTGGATGAACAATGGATAAAGTGGACAAGGTACCATATCTCAAAGCAGGGATTTGATAGAGCGATGAATATTCCTTTGTCTAAAGCTATCTTTGACGCCTTATCTAGCTCCTCATCGGAGTTTTGATCCACATCAAATACACACCAAATTTTATCACCATAATCTGCATCGTATGGTCCACAATCGATTATCTCTACGGCCTTCGAAACCAATCCTGTGGCATTCTTTTTGCCATCGGTTGTGATTACAATATTAAAATCACATTCTGGGGTTCTAAAATTGTTAAAGTAGATAGGTTCTGTCTTCTTCCCCTCGCAAACAATATACAAGAGCTTTTTTCTAGCTCTACCCTGCTCCTTCCTTCTCCTATATCCGTTCATTAAATGACCTTTTTCCCTTTAATAAACGGTAAGGCACCATATCTTCCAGCGAGATAACCTTTTTCGATGTTAGCGTCTTTCCGGGGACCAAATTCAATTAATGAGTATAGCTCAGTATCACCAAGCTTATGGTTCCGCTGGGTGAACCAAATTTGATCACGCCTAAAGATATCTTGGTCCAGGAGACCAGTGTTATGCGTGGTGAAGATGAGCTGTGCTCCTTTCTGATTCTGTTCAGGATCATTGAACATTTTTAGGAGGAATTTAATTAAGGATGGGTGCAATTTAACGTCCAGCTCATCAATAAATATCATCCTACCGGTCTTTAATGCATCAATCCACGGGCCAATTAATGAAAACATCCTTTTTGTCCCTTCCGACTCGCCGCTCTGGAAATCAAATGGCACCGTGGTTGGTTGTCCCTTCTTATCAATACCCCTATGGGCTGTTCTGATCGTAAGGAATTCAAGGTTAGGGTTTTTATCGAGCCCCATTAATTGTTTTAACTCATTGGGTAAAGGCGCTTGATGTTCGTTCTCAATATCTTTATATTTTTTAATTATGGTCGTGGCGTCAACAATTCCAAGATCTGCCTCGGCCAAGCCAAGTAATATCTTCTTTTTCGTTTCTGGATCGGCCAATAACATGCGAGCGGTCCATTCTTCCAAATCTGTTTGTATTGATGGTAGTAGCATCCCAACATTTTCCATGAACCACGATAAGGCCTCACCTGTCTTTGAGTAGTTCAACTGTGAGGATCTTGATAAGTAAAGAGTATTTTCAAGAGTCTGTTTGGAGCAGAGCTCTTGTTCCTTTTTGTCAACATTGAAAAGCCATATTTTTCCATTCAGGTTTCTCTCAAATATTATCGATTTCTTACCATTGGGAAAATAATACAAATATTCTGATATTACTTTTTCATTGTTGTACTCGAGTCCATACTGATACCTAACATTGTTCTTTATGAATGCAACTTCGTATTTCGTTGGCTTCCCAATCCAGTTCTGATCTAGCATGAATGGGAAGTACCCCATTTTTGTTCCTTTTTGGAAGGAGTGCGATGATAGTACCAACCTTCTCAGGTTGTCAAATGCTAGCAGTATATTGGTTTTCCCAGAAGCATTTGGACCATAAATTGCCGCAATTCTTAGTAATCGGTGTTTAGAATCAACTTGGTTCGCAATAGTGTTCTCATTTAATGTATCATCAGTAGACGCAAGCATGCTAAAATGGACTTCATTCTTTATTGAGCGAAAATTTGTTACGGAGAACTCTATTAGCAATCTTAAGCCTCCTTGGAGTTTTTCTTTGATTTTTGTGAAATAACCACAAATATCGAATTGAAATACTTCATATATAAGACTATCCTAACAAAAGCTTTTGTGCAACAACCTATAGAAATTGATGATGGTAGAACGGATGAGGAGCTTATGTTGATTAATCCAGACAATTTCGATATCTGAAATTCCGCTCTGCCTATCGACTATATATCACTCACAAATATCACCACATCGGTCACTCGCTATCATAAACCTCATCGTGATGGCTTTTTCACCCTGCCCGCTCCATCATCGTGAAATCATTATCGCATTATAGCAATAAAAAGAAAGAGGGGAAAAGGTTTTCAATCTCCCGCTGATTGGAATTTTGAGTCACTAGTCTGGCTAGGGTCGCTGGTTCGGGCCGTCGCCCGCACTTTCTTTCATCCACCAAGAGTCGACCCTTTTCGCATCGATCCGTTCTCGTTGGG
>JAEILR010000030.1 GCA_016109435.1 Methanomassiliicoccus sp. | reverse complement strand
CATCGGCATCGAGGTACGAGAGGTCAAGACCACCGGAGACAAGGTCACCGACCGCCCGCTGGCATCACTGGGCGGGTACGGGGCTTTCACCAAGGAGCTGGACCAGCGGATCGTGTCCGGGGAGATCGATGCCGCGGTAAACAGCCTCAAGGACATGCCCGTGGACCTGACCCCCGGGACCGAGCTGGCAGCGGTTCTTCCGCGCGGACCGGTGGAGGACGTGCTGCTATCGGATGTTACCCTGGAGCATCTGCGTTGCGGAGCGGTGGTGGGCTCGTCGAGCGTTCGCCGGCGGTCCATCCTGCTCTGGAAGAGGCCGGACCTCGACGTCAGGGACCTCCGCGGCAACGTGCCGACAAGGGTGAGGAAGTGGGAGGACGGGGAGTATGACGCGATCGTGCTGGCCAAGGCGGGAATGGTTCGCTTGGGCATCGACGTAAAATACCACACCCTCGACCCCGAGATGTTCACTCCCGCGGTCGGCCAGGGCGCCATCGCCGTGGTGTGCGCCAAGGATAGCGAGCATCTCGCTTCCCTCCGGCTGATGGACGACCGCAAGACCCGCACCGAGGTGGAGGCCGAACGGTTCGTCCTAAGAGCGCTGGGTGGCGGATGCTCAGTGCCGATAGGCGTCTGGGCGACTATGCAAGGAGATGAGCTGAGAGTGCGCGGCTCGGTGATCTCCGAGGAAAGGGAGAAGAGCGTGTTCGTCGACCGGACGGTTCGCCTGGACAGGCGGGAGGAAGGCCTTATGGAAATGGCCGAGGCCATGCGCCCGGCGGTCGGGGGGTGCGAGCTTGCCCGGTGAGGTGTACCTGATAGGGGCAGGACCGGGCGACATCGGCCTGATCACCGTCCGGGGTATGGAGCTTGTTCAGACCGCAGACGTCATCGTCTACGATCAGCTGGCCAACCCTGAGCTGCTGGACCGCGCCCGCCCGGACGCCAAGCTCATCGACGTGGGCAAGGAGGGCGGCCACCATAAGGTCAGGCAGGAAGGCATAAACAACATCATCGTCGAGGAGGCCACGGAAGGCCGAATGGTCGTCCGGCTTAAGGGCGGTGATCCCTTCATGTTCGGTCGCGGGGGAGAGGAGGCCGAGGAGCTCCGGAAGGCCGGCATCAAGGTGCACGTCGTTCCCGGAGTGACCTCGGCCATCGCGGCCCCGGCTATGGCCGGCATACCCGTGACCCACCGCGATCACGCGCCGATGGTGACCTTCGTTACCGGACACGAGCGCGATGACCGCCCGGACGAGAGGATCAACTGGAAGGCGCTGGCAAACACGGGCGGCACAATCGTCATCCTCATGGGTATGGCCAACCTCGAGCAGAACATGTCACGGCTAGTGAAAGGGGGTCTGGACCCCTCAACCCCAGTGGCGGTGGTCCACCGCGGCTCCACCCCGTCGCAGAAGGTGGTCATGTCCACTCTTGACGGCATTGCGGAGGAATGCCGCCGCCAGGGGATCGGCTCCCCGGCGGTGGTCGTGGTCGGCGGGGTCGCCTCCCTGCGCGATGTGCTGGGTGATCTCCGATGAGGCTGGCGGTCATGAGGCCCAAGGAAAAGCTGGAGGAGTCGATCGCCATGGCCAGGGAGATGGGCTTCGACGTGGTGGCCGCTTCGCCTCTCCAGATAAAGCTGAACGACGGCCCTGAGTTCGACAGCTTCCTCAGGTCATCTAAGAACGGCGAGGTCGATGTCGTCATCCTCACCAGTTCGACCGGGGTCGAGGCGCTCGTTAGGATGGCATCCAGGAAGGGCGAGGATGCCGGGTCGCTGCTCCGCTCGGCCTACCGCATCGCCATAGGGCCTCTGACCGCAAAGGCGATGACCTCCCGAGGCATCGAAGTGGACAGCATTCCGGATGAGTATTCGTCCGAGGGATTGGTACGCCAGATGGCAGGCGACCTCGCTTACAAGCGGGTCTTCCTGCTGCGCTCATCGCACGGCGAGCCGATACTATTCGACGGCCTGGTCGAGGCCGGCGCGGACGTGACCGAGATCGTTCTCTATGACCTCGTCCCCGACCTGCAGAGCCCGGAGGTCCGGTACCTCGCCGAGGAGAGCATGGCCGGGAGGGTGGACGCTTTCGCTTTCTCCTCCTCGCTATCGGCGGCCACGTTCATCGAGGCAGCGGAGAAAATAGCTCCTCGCGAGAGGGTCATAGAAATGCTCAACTTCCGGATCGTGGGCGCCATGGGCGGCCCGACCAGGAAGCGGCTGGAGCAGATGGGCGTGCGGGTCGAGGCGGTTCCTACGAACGCAACCTTCCGCGATCTCCTCGAGGAGATGGTAAAAAAAGCGCGTTAGCTCGGTAGGATATATGTGGGACTGAGAGAGTTTTATCGACGCCCTCCATGCTCATCGATCACAGATGTAGCAAGGTCCGACGTGCTCTCGCCAAGGGCGCTTCCTTGATATCGTTTCACCCATGGCGGGGAAGCTCCCTGTCCAAAATTTCAAGGGCCTCGTCCATCGTTGTCGGCACCTCGAAACCGAGGCCGCTGCGGATCTTCCATTCGCTCATCAGCCTGGGGATCGAGGGAAGCTCCAGGTTCGCCTCGGCCAGGATGTCCGGCCGGGCCATCAGCCCGCGCATGTCGCCGTCGTAGAGGATCGTCTTCTTGAGAACGATGATCCGCTTCGTGAGCTCGAAGGCGACCGTCAGGTCATGGGTCGCCAGTACGATGCTCTTGTTCAAGGAGCGCAGGACGTCGACCAGCGCCCTCCGGCTCGCCGGGTCCAGGTTGGCCGTCGGCTCATCGAGGAGGTAGATCTCCGGGTCCATGGCCAGCAGGCCGGCTATCGCTACCCGCTTCTTTTCCCCGAAGCTCAGGTGGTGGGGCACCCGTTCGGCGTACTCCGACACCCCGGCGAGGGCCATGCTCCTCTCGACCCTCCTGCTCACCTCCTTCTCGTCCAGCATCATGTTGATCGGTCCGAAGGCAACGTCATCCCACACCCGGGGCATGAAGATCTGGTCATCGGGGTCCTGGAAGAGCAGCCCGGCCTTCATCGTTGCCTGCGGCGCGGTCTTCTTGTCCACCTTAATGCCGGCGACCTCCAGCTCTCCTTCTGTAGGTATGTACAGGGCGTCCATCATGTGCAGCAGGGTGCTCTTCCCCGCCCCGTTCGGACCGACCAGCGAGACGCGCTCTCCTTCCTTGATCGTGAGCGTCACGTTCTCGAGCGCCCGGGTACTGTCCGAATATGCATAACCAACGTTGCTGAGCTTCAGAGCGTCCACTGGACCAACCCCCATTGGATCGATGAGATCATCACTATGACGAGAGCGAAGGCGGCCACGTACGCTAGGTCCCGCGGCCTCGCCCGGGGCGGCCTCAGGGTGTGGATCTCTCCTCTGAAACCGCGGGCCAGCAGGCCGTCATATATCCTCTTGGACCGCTCATACGACCGCACTAAGACCATCCCCGCGGTGAAGGAGATGGTCTGAAAGATGTCCTTCGAGAAAAGGTTCCCTCTCAGGGAGAAGCCCCTGGACCTCCTGGCCATGTTCATGAGCTCCAGCTCCTCAAGGATCACGAAGATGTACCGGTAGGTGAACAGCAGGAGGGAGCAGAACAGGTACGGCACGTGGAACCACCTCAGCGCCCTCAGGACATCGAAGAACGGGGTAGTGGTCACCAGGAGCAAGAGCGCCATCACCGAAGAGGAGATCCTCAGAGCCATGGCCAAGGCTGGCTGGCTGCCGGAGGTCAGCAGCAGCGCGGCCGACGCGACGGCGATGAACGGAACCGATAGGGAGAAGACCTTTAGGAAATGGCCTATCGGCAGCCGGGAAACGGCCAGCATGCCGAGGACGAAAGCAAGGCCGATAACAAGGGCGGAGATGTCGCGCATGAACGAGAGCGCCACCACCAGCGCGATGGTCGACACCAGCTTCACCCGGGGATCGAACCGATAGAGGGTGCTTGACCGGCTGAACTGGTCTATCTCGATCGTTTCCATCGTTCGCTCCTCGGATCTTCTGCCGGTACAACGGCCTGGGAATTAAAAGAGAATGGAAGGGGTTTATTGAACTCTTCGCCTGGTCTGATCATTCGGCCTTGATGGACTTCCTGAGCTTGACGACCCCGTACACCGCGACCAGGGTTATGAAGAACCCGACGATGCCCATCATCAGCGAGGTGAAGTAGCTGGAACCGTAGTCCAGGGGGGCGGACCATATGGGCTCGCTCTCCTCCCCGGTCCCGTGCTCCTCGAGCGTCTTGTCCAGCCCATCAGGCACACCGTCCGACACCAGGAAGAAGCCTACGAGACCGACCGAGAACACCAACAGGATGGCGATACTAGCGACCAGATACTTGCGGTCCATCCTCACGCCTCCACTGGTTTGTTCAGCTTCAGCATCTCCGGAGAGACCTTGGACAGGAAGAGCACCACACCGGTCGTGACCGCTGCCTCCCCAATGCCTATCAACGCGTGGTAGCCCATCATCGCCGGGAAAGCCAAGGTACCAGTGATTCCGTATGCGCCGCCGGATATGGAGTAGCTAAGAGCCAGCTCCGCCGCGCATACTGCAGCTGCGAAGAAGACCGATGCCCATGCCGCGACGGGCGTGGCCGTCACTCTGTTCCTTGCGCCGAAGAGCGTCATGATGCCATAGGTTACCAAGGGGGCGATGATCGCCATGTTCAGAATGTTGAGGCCCAGTGAGGTGACTCCGCCATCGCCGAACACCAGGCACTGAATGGTCAGGATGGCAGTGATTATCAGCATGGCCGCATACGGCCCCAGCAGGATCGTCGCCAGCGCTGCGCCGATTAGGTGGCCTGTGGTCCCACCTCCAACCGGGAAGTTCAGCATTTGGGCCACGAAAATCCCCGCTGCCAGGATCGCCATCATCGGCATCGTTCTTTCATCGAGCCTTTTTCCCATTCTCCAGAACATCAGCCCCAGCCCGATCAGCGCGACCACCCAGCCGGCGATCCACACCTCGGGCGCCATCACCCCGTCCGCAATATGCATAATAATCCCCTTGTAACGAATTTTTAATTCGTGCTACTGCATCGAGCCCATCGTATAAATCCCTTTACTCGAACGGGGCCGACAATTCAGTGCTTGCTCCGAGGATAGAACGGTAACCAGGAAAAAGGGAAGGGATCAGGCCCCCTTGAGGCCGGCGACGAACCTCCGGGTGTCCTCGGGGGACGCCCCGTCGATGATGCCCTGAAGTATCGCGCTCCCGACGATGGCGGCATCAGCTCCCTCGTGATACATAGCCTCGGCGTGCTCGCGGCGGGATATGCCGAAGCCGACACCGATAGGCAGGTCGCCCGCGCTGTCCTTGGCCCGGCGGACGACCTCGGACACGCTGCCGGAGAGCGATCCGCGCGCGCCTGTCGTACCCAGCGAGCTGACCACGTACAGGAACCCGGAGCTGGCGGCGGCGATCTTCCTCATCCTGCTCGCCGGGGTCGTCGGCCCCACCAGCTGGATGAGGTCCAACCCCCTCGCCCGGCAGCGCTCGGAGAGGGTGAGGGACTCCTCGCATGGCAGGTCGGGAACGATCAACCCGTCGACCCCGCTCCGTGCCGAGAGCTGCGCATAGCGGTCCTCCCCGATCTGGAAAATGGGGTTGTAGTAGCCCATGAGCACTATAGGCGCGTCGGTCCTCTTCCTGATATCCCGAGCTAGGTCGAACACCATCATGGGAGTTGTCCCATTCTCCAGGGCCTTCTGGGAGGTATGCTGGATGACCTTGCCGTCGGCCACCGGGTCGGAGAAGGGAACCCCCAGCTCGATGACGTCGGCTCCCCCCTCCACGCAGGCCAGCGCGTGCTCGACCGAGAGCTCGGCGGTGGGATAGCCGGCGGTGACGAAGCACACGAGCTTCCTGCCGCCGACCAGCGCCTTGCTGATGCGGGACATCACTGCACCCCCAGGAGGCCGAT
>JAEILR010000003.1 GCA_016109435.1 Methanomassiliicoccus sp. | reverse complement strand
CCGGTGTCACTGTCGAGTTCGCTCCGTCGGAAATGACACAAGGAGTGACGACCACGATGACGCTCATCGTCCACAATAGCAATCCTCTACCCTTCAACATCACGTCGATCAATGTTCTAGCCTACCAGGGGCAAGTACACATCCAGGCCGCCTACAGACAAAACATCAACGGGACCGAAGGATCGGTTCCGGCCGGTGGTTCTGCGGAGATACTATTGGAAGATAAGATCGGATTGATGGGCCGGTGCGACCTCCAGATAAACATGGTCGGATCTCTGGGGCCTGACACGGTCGGCGGGACCTTCTATTCATCAACGGTCGTTATGCCCGCCGAAAGACCGACGGCCCTTGGCTTAGAACCGTTGACCCTGGCCGCGGTGATCGCATCCGTGGTCGTCATCGCCGCCCTGGTCGTTTATCTTGTAAAGCGAAGAAGCTGAGGGCTCAGGATCGTTCGATGGCGGGTCGTCCTCCTCACTGAGACATAGGCCTGACGGCGATGGACCAACGATGCATTGGTCATGAATCGAGGAAGCGTCTTCCAGGCTGGACGGCCGCGTGACGACGGCGCGTATGATACGGAGCATCGATATTCTGAACGAACGAGGCATCGAACCGACGAAACGCCTGCGCTCGAACGCCAATATAAAGATGGGCGGCCAAAGTTAGAAGGCCGTTAGCGTTCAAGGAACGCAACCTCTTCGGCTAGGCGTACTGGCGGTTCGATCACGGCTACGGAAGACGATGGGCGGTCGAGGGCCCGTTCATGACGAACGAGAGAGCGCTGGGCGAGAGAACAAGGTATCGACCGGACGACCTCAGGCCGCGCGAGGCGCATCGGAAGGCGGTCGCTTACAACAAGCTGTTGATGGCGCAGTCACGCAACACGGCACCGATCCCTACAATCGTTTTTTAGGCGACGAGGCGGGTCAGGGAGGGTTGGTCTTCGGGCCACCATAAGGCTGCCATGGCCTGGCCTTATTCCATTGGTCCTCGAATAGGTCGCCTGCCCATCTCATTGATTCTGGATCGGTACCTTCGAAGACCTGGTAATCCATCTTTCCGTCTAACTTCGGCAACGCGATCCCTACTATCTTTTCGGTCAATATTACAATGGCGCAAACTCTGGGAGTGGTCCTCTTCTCCCACGATCGCTCGGCCACGATGGGATCTTCCTTGAGAGTATCTACCATGTTCTCCTGCAATAAGGACCTGACCTTAACCCCCTTCATCGATTGCTGTTTGAGTATCTGGCTATTGGATTTCAAATGCCCCTCGTTCATCGCATCGATCCGCTTCTCGGCGTTCTTGAAGACCTCGGTGGAGGTGTTCAGGTTAACGACCGCCTCGGTGAGAAGGACGGTCTTCGAGAGCTCTCCGAACCGGACGCGGAACTGGGGAGGAATGAGCGACGCATCGTGGTCCCTGAAATACTCTCGGTGCTTGGAAAGAAAACCCAGGGTTGCGGAGGATTCGAGGATGAGCCTGGAATACGCGGTGGAACGGTATCTGCCCTCAGAGGTCTTCTCCAAGAGTCCGGCGTCGGTCAACCGCTGCAGCTGCCTGAACGCCTCGGTGGGGGTGATGTCCATCTTCTTTGCGACCTCGTTCAGCTTGAGACTCTGCATTTGAAGCTCATCGATTATTCTGCGCCTGTCCGCGCTTGACAACTGAAAGTGAATGTCGGAAAGACGATCCTCGTTGGTGCTCGTTCTTACCAAATGAAACACCTACACATTGCTGCTAACACCAACACATCCGAGTCAAATAATGGTTATCAACCATGGTTCGCCCTCATCGCATTTGAGGGTTGAAGATGGCCCAAACCAGAAATGCGAAGGACGAACGGATGTTCACCGTCGAACTCAGATCAAAGGGCGATGTGAAGAACGTTTCCCTGGATGAGGATGAGAAAATAGTCATCGAGGGTTCGATTGGTTCGTTCAAACGAGCTCAATTCGTTGAAGACCTAGTTATGGAAGTGATCGGCAGCAATGGGGAGCTAAGGATCGACCTAACCAGCATGGATCTCAGCCACTCAGTTAGACCTGAGAGGCCCAAGAATGACCGGAGGAGCGACCGATGAACGCTTTTTTGAACTTCGGTAGAGAACTTGGTTCAACGAAGGGAGGGGATGCCCGGTTGAACTCAATGCAAAAGGTTGCACGACTGGCCGGGCTTTTTTATCTGGTCTTCATCTTGACCTTCGTCCTGGCCGCATATATCCGCTCTCGGATTATCGTGTTCGGTGATGCCACCGCCACGGCCCAAAATATTACCGCTAACGAGCTTCTGTTCCGTGTCGGGTTCGTAACTGAACTGGTCTCGGCCCTGTTCTTTGTTCTTGCGGCCTGGGCCTTGTATGTGTTATTGAAGCCGGTCAACAAGGACCTGGCCTTGCTGTTCCTGCTACTGAACCTAAGCGGGGTCGTGATAGAGTGCATCAACATGCTCAATCTGTTCGCTGCCCTGCCGCTGTTGAGTGGAGCCGACTATCTGACCGTGATCCCGGCCGATCAGCTGCAGGCCCAGGCCCTCTTCTATCTCGGCCTGTATAGCAACGGAATAATAATAGCTCAGCTCTTCTTCGGCACCTGGCTACTGCCTCTCGGTTATCTGGTCTACCGATCGGGCTTCCTTCCTCGACCGCTGGGCATTTTGCTGATTGTCGACTTTATCAGCGTCATGATATGGTTCCTCCAGTTCTTCCTGCTTCCAGGGGCGGATGTGATATCCTACCCCGGCCTGGCGGTGAGCTTTATCGCTGAGGTCTCGCTGACATTGTGGCTTTTAATAAAGGGCGTAGAGGAACGGAAACCAACCATGGCTGGTGCTAGCTGATGAACGAGGCGCATAAAAAAGCGTCAATATTGGTAATCGCCGGAGGAGCAGCGTTCGGGGCAGCCAATTTTGCCACATCCTTGACCCCCCTCGCAGCGGAGTACAGGGCTGCCCTTTCCATTTCTTATCTTCCGATGATCGTCGAATCGTTGCTAGCTGGCATGATTATCAGTTGCTGTCTCAGCTATTTGTTGCTTCGATTTTTTGATAAGATTCCAGCAAAGAATCCCCTTTTAAAATCTGTGATACTGAGCATTGCCGCCCTATTCATTGGCTTGATCCTGGTGCAAGTTGCAGCAAGTCAGACGAATGACGAGTTGAATATATTCCTCATCGGCGCGGTGATCAACCTACCAAGGTTTCTCGCCCTGGGAATAGTTGTTGGCTACCTATACCAGAGACTTTACTCGAGAACTTCTGTTCAATGCTGACCTCAATCACTGTAACCAGCGGCATGAGCCTCCTCCCGGCCATGTCCGCCCAGCTGAGACGGAAGGCATTAGGCCAGACCCAACGTTCCAACTGCCGCATGGAACAAGGATCCGTCATCATACAGCTCAAGGAACCTTGAGGGGCGCCCCGGTGATGACATCGCGGAAGTTAGTTAAGGACTTAAAACACGAGAGCCGCCTGGATTGTCAATAGTGGATAGGAGAGACCTTATCTTTCGTCACCCAGGGATCCGACATTCCGTTCTAGTGAGGCGTACTCGGAGCTGAGGCCTTTTTTAATACAAATTATCATATCGATCTTGGGATCGCCCTCCACTACATCCAAGACTCGCACACCACCTATCCCCATAACAGCCAAAGCACCAAGGGTGGGAGGAATAGACCGAGGAGAGTTATTTCATCTCAGACATCAAGGCTACGAACCATATCTCAAGAATGAGCCGGTCGATGAAGGACTGCATGCCTTTCTACGGCCTTGGTACCTTGATGGCTAAGAAAATGAGGTTTTCACTTCCCGGGTTCATCACTCGATGCGGGATATTTGCGGGACTATAGACGATCATATCCTTGCCAATGGTCTGCACCTCGTCCCCTATCTGCATTTTGCCCTCACCTTCAAGAATAAATAGATACACATCCACAGGCGTCCCATGGATCGTCACGCTTTCACCTGGCCTCATCGTCATATGGGTTACCAATGCGTGTTCGCTGTCGATGATCTTCCTCACGGTAACACCGGGAGCAGGAGGATTTGGCTTAGGAGCCACTTCGCTTAATTTTACAACTTTCATTAGCTCACCCATTTACCATCAGTACAGTTAGATTCGTGCTACATTGTATTAAGGGACAGTGTTGGAGATGGATATTAGCCTGTAAGGTTTGGAGACCTTGGCATATATACAACTCGATCACAGAGCTGCATTTACAGTAACTGATCCTGAATTGTCGAATCCTTGCTTGATGATCTGACTTTTGGTGAAAATGCAGAGCCTCCAATCCCCCGGTGGATATAACCGCGGCTTCCTCGAACGGCATATCGTCCGGTTTTAGGACCATCGGTGAATCCTCGGATATGCAAACATATTCGGCATAAGTGCTCATTCTCATGCCTGAAATTCCAAGGACATTATCACCTGGACTGAAACGAGTCACGTTCTTACCCACGGTTTCTATCACTCCGGCCATCTCCTGTCCGAGGATGGTGATCCTTTTCGGCCGTGTAATCCCGATGTACTACCTCAGCCAGGGCCAAACCGATGGTGCGACCTGGAAACGGCGAAGTTCGCAATCGCCTGCGAAGGCAGAGGTCGCATAGACCTTCACCAACACCTCGTTGTCCTTAGGCCTCGGTCTTTCGACCTCTTCCAGCATTAGTACCTCAGGAGGGCCGTATCTGGTCCATATTACCGCTTTCATGGGGCAGCGATCTCTCAAATCTAGTGCGGATAGATAAGGATGGTATCCGTTTTCAGAATCTTCGGTGTTCGGACGGTCCATGACCCTCTCATCGGTCCATTATCGATGGTCCTGGTATTCTTCTGAGAATGATACTATCGACCCACAATGCAACAAAGGCCACCGGTCCTCACGTTGGCGGTCCCGCTAAAATCGCCTAACCAAGAGAATGCAAGATGAGAGGATGTTAGAAAGAGTGATGAGTGGACAGGGGGGGATTTGAACCCCCGGCCTCTACCATGCCAAGGTAGCGATCTTCCAGCTGATCTACCTGCCCAGTGTAACCTGGCAAAGTAATGGTCCTAATTAAAGCTTTTCATGTCATCCCAGACCGCCTCCCTCAAACGTTTCCCGGGAACTTTATCAAACCCTCGCCGATATGCTTGTCATGGAACTATCGGAGAAGCTTCCCCGCCTCGTCCGGCGGTTGGGAGGGGACCTCTATGGCGTCGCCGACCTGACCCTGGCCAGGGAGGCGGTGCTGGAGCAGGGGGGCATCGATGCGGACGAGTACCCCCGGGCGGTGGTCATCGGAATACGGCTGATGGATTCCATCGTCGACCGCCTCCCCGGGGAAAGGGAGAGCAGGGCCATCGCCACAACCTACCGGACGGAATGCTACGAGTACGTGAACCGGAGGCTGAACGACATCGCCTCCAGGGTGGCGTCGACCCTCCAGTCCGCCGGCCATGCCGCCCTGCCGGTGCCGGCCAGCGAGCGCATCGATGACCAGCGCATCTGCGCGATGTTCTCCCACAAGCTGGCAGCCCGCCTCGCCGGGCTGGGGTGGATCGGCCGCGGTTGCCTGCTGATCACTGCCCAGTTCGGCCCCCGGGTGCGGTGGGTCTCGGTGCTCACCGACGCTCCCCTGCCGGCCGGCAGACCGATGCTGGGGGACGGATGCGGCTTCTGCCGAGCTTGCGTCGATGCCTGCCCAGTGAAGGCGTTCACGGGCCGGGCGTTCAGGGAGGACGAGCCAAGAGAGGCGCGCTACGACGCCCTCGCCTGCCAAGAATACCTCCGGCAGCTGGAGACAAGGGATGTGGAGGCGGTGTGCGGCATATGCGTCGCGGTGTGCCCGCACGGAAGAAAGAAACGCGACTAGATGTCCAGCTTCTTCTGGAAGCGCATCCGTTCCCCGGCGATGTTGGTGGGGTACTCTCCGTTGAGGCAGGCCAGGCAGAGATCGTTCTCCGGGATCTCCAAGGCCTGCTCCAGACCCTTCAGCGAGGTGTAGCCCAGGCTGTCGGCGGTGAGGTACTCGGCGATCTGGGGGACGGTCTTCCCGGTGGCGATGAACTGGTCCCTGGTCTTCATGTCGATGCCGTAGTAGCACGGAGCGCGGACCGGAGGGCATCCGATGCGGACATGGATCTCCTTGGCCCCGCCGCGGCGCAGCATCTGCACGATCTTCCGGAGCGTCGTCCCGCGGACGATGGAGTCGTCGACCACGACCACCCTCTTCCCCTGGATGGTCGAGCGGATGGGATTGAGCTTTATGCTGACCCCCTCCTCCCTCTGGGTCTGCTCGGGCATGATGAACGTCCTCTCCACATACCGGTTCTTCATCAGTCCTTCGTCATAAGGGATGCCGGACCCGATGGCATAGCCTAGGGCGTGGGCCCGGCCGGAGTCCGGTACCGGGATGACCACGTCGGCAACGGCCGGCTGCTCCTTCGCCAGCACCATCCCGATCTTCTTGCGGACATCGTAGACCTCGCGGCCGTCGATGACCGAGTCCGGGCGGGCGAAGTACACCCATTCGAACATGCAGTGGGCCCGGTGGGCCGGGCCGGCGACCTTGGAGGAGGTGAAGCCGTCCTTGGTGATCTCCACGACCTCGCCGGGAAGCAGGTCCCGGATGAACTCTCCCTGCAGGACGCTGAAGACCGATGATTCGGAAGCGATGCAGTAACCGCGGGGCATCTTGCCCACGCACAGCGGGCGGAACCCCAGGGGGTCCCTGACCCCGAACACCCGGTTTCCGACCATGATCACCAGGGAGTACGCTCCTTCGAGCACCTTCATGGTCGATCTGATCGCCTTGACCACGTCCGACCCCTGCTTCAGCTCGTTGGCCAGCAGGCGGACGATGATCTCCGAGTCGGTGGTGGTGAGGAAAGCCCATCCGTCGTTCTGCAGCTTGGAGCGCAGCTTGGTGGCATTGACGATATCGCCGTTGTGGCCCAGGGACACGTCCCCGGCCATGGAGGTGACCACGATGGGCTGGACGTTCTGCGAGCAGGCCGAGCCGGTGGTGGCGTAGCGCACGTGCCCGATGCCCACTTTTCCGTTCAGAGCGTCGAAGTCCCTGCCGGTGAGCACCTCGTGCACCAGGCCTGGGCCTCGAACGTATGATGTTCCATGATTGTCAAAAACAACAACTCCGGCGGCCTCCTGGCCCCGGTGCTGTATGATCCTAAGAGCGCGTTTCAGGTCCGGCGCGGCATTGGTCTCCAAGGCCATGGCGACAATCCCGCAGTAATGCTTGGGCTTGTCGTCCATGTCATCGACCATGGACCTAATGTTGCTTGGCCCAGGAATAGGACCTCAACCTCGGGGACTTACCATATCCGCAGGAAGCGCAGACGCCCTTCTGCATGTTGTAAGCGCTCTTCCCGCAGCGGCGGCAGGGGATATGCGACTTGCCACTTGATCTCTTACCCATTGATGGAGTGCCCTTGCTCATGTGATGATCTCCTTACGGTGAAATGTAAATGACGTTGTCCCCGCGAACGATGGTGACATCGAGCTTCCTAACAACCTCATCGTTGATGAGCTCCTCGGCGTTCTTGAGGACCAAGTTCATGTGCGGATCGTATCCGTCCAGCACGCCCCGGTACTCCCTGTTAGCCTTCAGCTCGACGATCACGGGACGGTTGATCGCCTGGTTCAGAACGGTCAGAGGTTTCTGCATATTACAGCCACCAACCTGCCCCATAAACCGAGGACTATTTTAAGGTTACTCAGCACGGGGCTAGATGAACGCGCCGATGGTGGGCGCATCCAGTCGGTCCATGTCGTATGCTATTATCCCTTCGATCATGCCCTTCCGGTCCAGCCTCCCGCCGTTTATGTGGGCGACCAGGGAAGAGCGCCACAGCAGGTCCAGGGCCGCGGCGGCCATCGCCCCGTAGTAGGTGTTGGCGACCGGGTCCTCGTAGCCGTAGTCGTCCACCAGATAGTAGGCGTAGCCGAGCATGCTGTCCCTGCGGTTGAGGGTGCCCATGTACGAGCGGAACACCTCGATGCCCTCGCCCTCGGGGAAGAGCAGCTTCACCTGGCGGGGGTCGATGGTCCTCTTCGGAGAGAGGCTGCCGTCGTCGTTCATCACCGACCATTCCACCTTGCCCTGGCTGGCCAGCAGCAGGTTCCACCGTCCCGCGGGATCGCAGTACACCGGGGCGGAGAACACATCCTCGGCGCTCAGCGATTCCAGGCCGGTCTCCCGGGCCGACCCTTCCAGCTCCCCCCGCTCGTACTCCGGCATCTCCAGGGGGGGAGGCAGGGCCTCCATCTCCTCATCCTCGGCGGACAGGTCCAGGACCTTGGCCAGGTACTGCACGTCGGCGAGGTCGGCGATCCGCGCGGCCATGTTCCTGCGCAGAGCCTCCGGCGCGCGGTGGATGCCCGCGTCCACGCAATTGGCCTCGAACTCCCGGTACACAGCGCGGGATTCCGTCAGGGTCCGCCTCAGCGTATCGGCGTTGTCGGCGACCATCCTGCCGCCGACGACCAGGGCATCCTCCTTTCCGCCGTACCACACTCCCCGACAGGACAGGTCCAATTCCACCTGCACCCTCTCCCCGACGTACAGGTGGAAAGGGAACTGGCGGCAGTAGTGGGGGCGGTCAGCGTAGATCTGGCAACGCCGCTCGGTCCCCAGGAAGGTGCACGGCCCCTCCCCGCCCTTGAGCGCCAGGGCGACGTGGCGGTGAGGCTGTTCCTTCATCACGATGCGCGACGGATGGCCGTTCTTGAAGAAGGGGACCTCGTGGGGCAGCACCTCGGCCTGGCACAGGCAGCACAGTCCGCACTTCTCGTCACAGGTGAAGCTCCTGCCCTCCAGCTCCGACATGTCCACATCAAGTTCCGGTGCCAAATACGTCCCTGCCTGCCCTCTCCCCGGTGACGCTCCCGTCCTCCACCACGATGCTGCCACGGACCATGGTGGCGTGGGGGAAGATGGCGTCGAACCCCTCGTAGAGGGTCCAGCCGCACTTGCTGTGGAGGTTATTAACCTTTATCCCCCCCATGGTGCGGGTATCCACGATCATCAGGTCGGCGTCCCGTCCTACCTCGATCTTCCCCTTGTTGAGCCCGAAGACCTCTGCCGGACGCTCGGCCATAGCCTTCACCAGCACCTCCAGAGGCAGGACCCCTTTCTTGGCCCAGGCCAGCATGAGGGGGACCTGGGTCTCCACCCCCGGCGTTCCGGAGGGGGCGACGTCGAACTCCTGGGACTTGTCCTCGATGGTGTGCGGAGCGTGATCGGAAGCGAGCATGTCGATCTTGCCGGCGACGAACGCCTGGAACAGCGCCGCCCGGTCGTCCGCGGTCCTCAGCGGAGGGTTCACTTTGGCGAACGCCCCCCGCCCGTTGTCGCGGTCCAGGAGCATGTGGTGGGCGGTGACCTCGGTAGTGAACGGCAGCTCCATGGCCGCCTGGAGCCCCTCGGCCGAGGAGATGTGGCAGACGTTGATGCGGCAGCCCAGGGCGGGGAGCCTCCTGATGGCCGTCGCCTCCGCCCTGGAGGGGCGGTTCCGCAGGTGATCGCCCAGGTCCCGCTCGGCCTCCTTACCGATGAGGGCCTCGTCCTCGGCGTGGACGCTGAGGACCTTGTCGGCCCGCTTGACCGCCGCCCCGATGCGCCGCATGTCCGCGTCCTCCGTGACCAGCAGCTTCCCGGTGGAGGAGCCCATGAACATCTTGAACCCCGCCACGTGGGGGGTCATCTCTTCCAGCTTTCCTCCGGGCACGCACCCGGCGAACAGGCCGTGGTCGACCCAGGACTTGCGGGCGATGGCCTCCTTCTTCTCCATGAGGTCCCTCAGCCCGGTCGATGGTGGGAGCGTGTTGGGCATGTCCAGAACGCATCCGACGCCGCCGAACGCGGCGGCCAGGGTCCCGGTGGCGAAGTCCTCCTTGGCAGTAAGGCCGGGGTCCCGGAAGTGGACGTGGGGGTCGATGGCTGCGGGAAGGACCATCATGTGGCGGCAGTCCAGCCGCTCCTCGCCCCGCAGGTTCTTGCCCACCTCGGCTATCCTCCCGTCCTCGATCCCGATGCACCAGTTGGACAATCGTCCCTTTACGTACGCGCGGCCTTCAACGACAAGCTCCATGGGTGATGTCCTTCCTTGTTACCGGCCCCCGAGGGCTCTCCTCGGCGAAGATCTCTCCCCCGAAGCGGTACAGCCGGGTCCGTTTGTCCAGCCACATGTCCGGGGTCATCCCTGCCTTCATGCACGTCTGCCCCAAGAACTCTTCGGCATCCCACTCCCATTCCACCGGCACCTGGGGCAGCAGCAGGCCGCGATACGGCCCCAGCTCGGCGATCAGGCCGTCCCGGCCGATGACGATCGTCCCGGGTATGTCCCTGCGGTCAGCGACCCGTATCTCTTCCGGGGGCGTGAGTATGGTCACCTCGATCACGTTGGTGTCCAGCTCGCCCGGCTGGAGGTCCTCGAAACGGGGGTCGTGGCAGGCGTGCTGCGCGGCCCTCAGTATGGCGCTGGCCAGTGAGTAGATCGGTTCCGGGAAGCCGATGCATCCCCGCAGCAGGTGCTCCGGATGCGAGCTGATGGTCACGAACACCCCGCGCTTCTCCTGGAAGCTCTCGGGTGCGCTCACCCGTCCGCCCTTCTCCCCCTTCACCTCGGCTTCCACCGCCTGTCGGGCCATCCTTACCGCGATCTCTCCCTCGTTGTCCTTCATGTCCATCCCATGCCTTCTCTAAAGGCGACGGGTCATTTATCAGGTTTGCGCGGACGCTCCCGGACCACCTTTATCTATCGCCTCCTCGCATGATATCATCATGGCCATTAACCGCGCGCGGGACATCTATGTCGAGGACATTATGACCAAGGTGCCGGTGATCGGCAGCCCCCACCTCACCGCCAGGGACCTCGCCGTCCTGATGCGCGCCTGGAAGGTGGGGAGCGTCATAATCATCGAGGACGGGCGGCCGCTGGGTATCGTCACCGAACGGGACTTCGTGAACAAACTGGTGGCCGAGGACCGGATGCCCCGGGAAATGACCGCCGAGGACATCATGTCCCGGCCGCTGGTGACGGTGGGGCCGAAGGAGAGCGTCGCTGACGCCGGGAGAAAGATGGCAAGGCTAAACCTGAGGAGGCTGCCGGTGGTGGTCGGGGAGCAGCTGGTGGGCATGCTCACGGAGAACGACATCACCCGCCTGTCCCCCTCGCTCATCGAGATCACCAGGGAATGGAGGAACATCAACCTGCCTGGATCGGAGGATCGGGACCTCGGCTCGTTCGCCGGCTACTGTGAGAACTGCGAGAACTACTCGTACGACCTCAGGCAGACGGGAGCAGTGTCCGGCCGCGGCTCCCTGCTGTGCGCGGAGTGCCGGGACATCTTCGTCCGCCAGCCCACCGAATGACCTATTCCAGGTCGATCTTTCGGAGGCCGGTCTCGGGGAGGTCCGCGTTCTCCTCGATGTCTTTGATCATGGTGATCTGGGAATCGAGTAGGGCCCTCACCAGCAGCAAGGTCTCCCGCTTGGCCGCCAGGTAGTGCTGCTTGACGTCCTCGGGGATCTTGTCCCGGGGTATCATCGAGTCGATGGCCAGGATCATCTCCGTGCCCGCCCGTACCAGGTGGTCCCTAGTCTCCCGGGAGAACACCGACTCGGACATCTTCTCCGCCTCGATCCTTATGCGCCTCTGATGCATGCGCTGCTCCTCTTCCGCGCTCTCACTTTCCCTTTCTGGTTCCACCATGCTTATCCCCCTCGAACATTATGAGCAGACGGCCTTCCTTGAACTCGGCCTTGCTCGGCTCCTTCCTGGTGAACGTGGTGGGCAGGGCGATGGACCGCCTGTATTGCCCTACCTCCACCAGCAGGTTGTCCCCGGCCATGTACAGGTTCACCGCCTCCTTCATGGCGAACGGGAGCTTCAACGATATTATGTCCATGCCGTCGCGGGAATAAATGTCCATCGGCTTGTCCACCGAGAAATGGGTGGTGGGGTCGATGTCCCCGAACACCATGTCTCCCAGTTTCTCCAGGGACGGCAGGCCGACCAGCTCCAGGGGAAGCTGGTAGGCCTTCAGGATCTTCAGGGGATTGAACGAGTCGTTGATGATGTCCATGTACTTGTGCTGCTCCTCGAGCTTGTCCTTGAAGAACCCGTTGCTGCCCTCGGGGATGAGACGGTTCACCACCAAGCAGTCCACCGTGAGGTTGTAGAGGCACATATAGGTGAACGCCCGCTTGGTCTCGTTGATGACCATCTTCTCCGGGTTCACCACCAGCCGCACGGAGGTTATCTGCGGATCGGTCAGGATCTTCTGGACCTCCTGCATCCGTCCGCCCAGAATCTCGATGTCCTTCATCAGCTCCTCCGAGGGGAGAGGCATGGTCATCATCTTCCCCACCGTGAAGCGGGCCACCCGCAGCATGTTCTTGACCATGCCGTAGAGGCGGTCGGTGTACCATTCTGACACCTCGGGGAAGCTCAGCAGCCTGAGGGTCTCCCCGGTCGGAGCGGTGTCCATGATGATGACATCGTAGGAGTTGCGCTTGTGGAAGTCCTCGACGTAGAACAGGGCGGACATCAGCTCCATGCCCGGGAGGACGGCCATCTCTTTGGATGTGATGCCGTCCATGCCCTGGGACATGAGGAAGTCGGAGATGAACTTCTGGATCTCCTTCCACCTCGTCTCCAGTTCGTGGAGCATGTCCACCTCGATGGCGTCAAGGTTGTCCTCGACCTTGGTTATGGTGCCCGACAGGGTCATTTCCAGGGAGTCGGAAACGGAATGGGCCGCGTCCGTGGACATTAGCAAGGTCCTGTATCCCATCCTGGCAGCCCTCAACGCAGTGGCCGCGGCGACCGAAGTTTTCCCTACTCCGCCCTTCCCCGTATAGATGATGATCCTCAATCGTACACCTGATCTTTTCTTATTTCTGCCAATCTATAAGAATGATTTGTCTGGGGCCAGGTGCGGCATTGTGGTTTAAAAAAGAGGAAAGGAGGGGGCGCGAGCCCCCCGATGAAGGTTAGTGCCGGGGATGGGATTTGAACCCATGACCTACGGATCTCCCGGACCCTGGCCTGTGGCCAGGACCTTATGAGTCCGTCGCTCTACCAGTCTGAGCCACCCCGGCATTGTTCAGTCTTACTCTTCGCTCTCCTCGGCGACCTCTTCCTCCGCTTCCTCGGACTCGCCCTCCTCGGCGGGGGCTTCCTCGGCGGGGGCCTCGGACGGTTCTGCAGCGGCCTGGGCCGCCGCTTCCTGGCCGAACCTCTCCTGGATGCTGGGCTCGTCGGCCGCGGCGGTCCCGAACTCC
Organism: Methanomassiliicoccus sp.; assembly: GCA_016109435.1. Lineage (GTDB taxonomy): Archaea > Thermoplasmatota > Thermoplasmata > Methanomassiliicoccales > Methanomassiliicoccaceae > UBA6. Next base: position 307,898 of record JAEILR010000003.1, on the reverse strand, counting down.
AGGACCTCGCTCTTGCGGACCTCGATCCTCTTGATAGGGATGATGGCCTTGGCGGCGATGGACAGATCCTTGGACAGGTCGCCGGTGATGATGGCCTTGACCAGCTCGGAGACCGTCATGTTGGCCGCCTGCTCGTTGAGAGTGTTGGTCATGATGTTCCTGATGGCGGTCTCCTGAGCCGCCTGGATCCTCTGCTCGGTGATGCTCATCGGCTTGACGCGGACGAGGAAACCGTCCTTGGTGCGTACGTCCACCACGTGGTCGGTCTTGGTCCTCTTTCTCCGGGTGAGCCTGCGGACGTAATCGCTGGTAAGATCGTGACCGGCGAAGATGGTGTGAGCGTCCAGGCCGCGGACGTCGTTGACGATGAAGCGGATCTTGATGTGCATCTTGGAGAAGTCACCGGTCAGCTCGTGGACGGTGACCTCGGTGTTCCTGCCCATGATGGTCGCGGGATCGGAGCTGGGGGTCTCCCCGAGCTCTACCTGGTTGAACATCCTCGGGGCATAGAGCTTGTACCACTCCTTTGCCTTCCACTTGTCCTTGACCTTCCGCGCTGCCGCCTTCGCCTTCTTGACTGCCATAGTAATCCTCCGTGATCGCGCCGCGGTCCACAGCAAAGTGTTGGGCCGTCATGCTCGGGTGAACGGGATAAAAGTCGAAGGTACCACTTATATAAAAATCTTTGTGCCCATGGGGTGCGAGGGTCCCCCTCACCTCATCCGCTGATGCGGTCCCTTCATGACCAGGCGATCTGATCGTCGGTTCGGGGCTGTCGATCAACAGACCTGATTACTTCGCCTTCGCTGCCGCCTTTGCCGCGGGCTTCTTGGCCGCCACCTTCTTGGGAGCTGCCACCTTCTTCGCGACGGTCTTCGTTTCTGCCTTCTTGGGGGCGGCGGCCTTCTTCGGGGCGGCCACTTTCTTGGCCACGGTCTTGGCCTCCGTCTTCTTGGGGGCGGCGGCCTTCTTCGGGGCGGCCACTTTCTTGGCCACGGTCTTGGCCTCCGTCTTCTTGGGGGCGGCGGCCTTCTTGGCCGCGGGCTTCGCCACTGCCTTGACGGCCGCCTTCTTGGGAGCCGCGACCTTCTTCGCGACGGTCTTCGTTTCTGCCTTCTTCGCTGCGGGCTTTGCAGCGGCCTTCTTGGCCGCGGGCTTCGCCGCGGGCTTGGCGGACTTAGCTGTGGTTTTGGTCGGCATTTTTATCTGAGCGACGTTATTGCGCTACATATCTAAGTTTTTTTCTATTTGCGATGAAAATTAAAGCCGTTAAGGATTACTGGTCCGAACTTATTATCTGGTTTCTAATATGGAAGAGAACTGCTGGCCATTTTCGGCATGGCCAGTCTTATTTAGAACAATAGATTAAAATGAAAAGAAGGAAGGTGTTTCAGGAACGGGGAGGCTCGTCCTCCGTCGGTCCTCAGAAGTTCGCCGGTATCTCCTGGATATCGAGACCGAGCTTGTCCGCGGGCACCCCGAGGGCCAGTCCGTAGAGCTGGGACAGGTGGATGACCGGGAAGTCATATCCCGGGATGTCCTTCTGGCCCCTGTCGAACTGGAGGTGGCAGAACGGGCACACGTCGACGATGTACTGGACGCCGGCGGCCTTCATGTTCTTCAGCTTCTCCTCGGTGAACTTGGCAGCGAGGGCGGGGTTGCCGGAACGGACGCCTCCTCCCGCGCCACAGCACATCTGCTTGTCCTTGTAGTCCACGCTCTTGGCCCCGGTGACCTCGACCAGCTCGTCCAGGATCTTGGGGCGCTCCGGGTCGTCCAGCTGCTTGATGTTGCTGGGCTTGAGGAAGTGGCAGCCGTAGTGGACCGCGACCTTGAGGTCCAGAGGGTTCTTCACGTGGGACTTGAGGTGCTCCAGGCCGATCTCCTTGTAGAACATCTCGGCGAAGTGGTGGACGTGGGTCTCACCGTTGTACTCCAGGCCGACCTCGCGCAGGATCTTGTTGACCTGGCGGAGCTTCTCGGGGTCGTTGTGGAGGACGTGGGCGGCATCGAACAGGGACCCGTAGCATCCGTTGCAGATGGTCAGGATGTCCGCGCCCTGCTTCTGGGCGAGGGCCAGGTTACGGGCGGCGATGGCCAGCCAGGCGTCCTGCTCGAAGGACTTGATCACACCGGGGGCGGGGCAGCAGCCGGCACCCTCCAGCTCGACGATCTCGATGCCCAGCTTCTTGCATACCTCTCGGGTGGACGACTCGATGCCAGGGTATCTGGCGGGAGCGACACATCCGAGGAACAGAGCATACTTCTTGGCCATTTCAAGCACCTCCGATCAGCTTGTCGAACCCAGTAGCCTTCAGGACCTTCTGGAAGTCCTCCAGAGCCTTCTTGTCGCCCAGGGTGTTGGCCGGGCGGCGGGAGAGGCCCAGCTTCTCGCGGAACTCCTCGTACTTGGGGTTCAGGGGGATGGTGGCACCGTTGGCCAGTAGGTACTGGCCGACCTTGCGGTGCTCGTCGGACATGATGCCCTCCTTGACCGCCTTGTTCCTCAGGAGCGTGATGATGTCGACGATCTCGACGCCACGGGGGCAGCGCTCCATGCATGAGTAGCAGGTAGTGCACATCCACAGGTCGGGGGACTTCAACACATCGTCCTTGAGGCCCAGCTGGGCCTTGCGGATGAGCTTCCGGGTCCGGAAGGAGGTCATGCGTCCAGAGGGGCAGCTGCCGGTGCAGGTACCGCATTGGAAGCATAGCATCAAGGTCTCGCCACCGTGTTCCTTCTGCAGGGACTCGGTGAACTCGGCGTTAGGTTCCTTGGGAGATGACAATCAATTCACCTGACCCTTGTCATGGCGCTACGATATATAAACATATAGAAAAATCGGCCTTTGTTTAACCTAAATGGGTCATACTCTTCGGCCGATCTTCCTCATATCGGAGACCAGGCGGCGGACGCGGTTGGTCTCCTTCCGGTACACGGCGTTGATCTGGTGGACCAGCCTGGACGGGTCGGTGTCGCTCCTTATCCTCATGCCCCGGCGGAGGGCCAGGGATTCGTTGATGAAGAAGCTCAGACCGGAGGCGGCCATCATCTCCGGGGAGCGGAAATGTCGCACCACCCGGAACTCCGCACCCACGCTCTCCAGGTGGCGGAACCCGATCCTCTGGGCCCCGTACACGCATCCAGCGTAGCGCGGCCCGCGGTCCACGTGCAGCAGGCGGTCGGTGGCCACCTCCTGCCACCTGGTCCCCTCGAGGTCGAACAGGTACTGAGGGTCGTCCAGCACCACCACGTCCATCAGCCCGGCGTTGAAGTCCCGGAGGTTCCTGCGGTCGTCGGAGATGATCAGTTCGCACTCCCCCTCCGGGTCGGCGGTGGTGAGGGCGGCGAGGAGCAGCTCCTCGGAAACGATGGTGCCCCCGACGACCGTGCCGCCGGAATGCTCCATCCTCCGACTGAGGGCGATGTATTCCAGGGCGATGCGCTCCCCCTCCTCGTTGAGGGTGGTGCCCCTGGGGGTGGCGACCAGCAGCTCCGTCCGGACCTTGGCCTCGATGTGGGCCAGATGGCGGTTCAGCACCGGAGTGGCGATCCCCATGCGGGCGGCGGCCCGGTTCTGGCTCCCTTCCTCGTACACCGCGCGGAGGACCTCCAACTGCCTCTCGGTGAGGGTGGCGCCTCCCACCCTTAGGGCCACCGCCGGCTCCAGTTTTAGCTCCCTCGCGGGCATCGCCGACGAATGCGCGTGCGCACATATGAAATCAGACGCAAGGTCCGGGGGCGAAAAGGGAAACCTTTTCTAATCCCCTCCTGTTGGCCGAGGCATGAGGAATCGGACGCTTGTGCTCGGTATCGGTAGCCCCATCATGTGCGATGACGCCATCGGCCTGAGGGTGCTGAAGGAGATGGAGAAGAGAGGTGTGCAGGGCGTGGACCTCACCGAGGCGTGCGCCAGCGGATTGGACCTCATCGAGGTCATGCTCGACTACGAACTGGTCATCATCGTCGACGCGATCATCAACTCCTCGAACCCCCCGGGAACGATCATGGTGCTCTCCCCCGAGGACTTCAGCGACACCGTCCACGGCACCAACCCCCACGAGGCCAACGTGGCCACCACCATCGAGCTCGGACGCACGCTGGAGCCGGAGCGGTTCCCCCGGAAGATCCTGTTCGTCGCGGTCGAGGCCAACGACGTGTTCACTGTCAGCGAGGAGATGACCCCCGAGGTGGAGGCGGCCCTCGAGGGGACGGTGGAGAAGGTCCTCCAGCTGATCTCCGAGAACTGATCAGAAATCGAGGTCGGCCAGGTTCCCGGCCGCGGCCTCGCTCTCCTTACCCGGAGCGTGCATGGCGATGCACAGGCGGTCCCTCACTAGGAGGCGTTCGGCGGCGCCGATCACGTCCTCATCGGTGACCGCGTCCATCCTGGCCAGGACGGCCTCGGGGGAGAGTATCTCCCCGGAGGACATGAACGATTCTCCCAGCCTTACCATGCGGGACTCGGTGCTCTCCAGCCTGCGGACGTAGACCCCCTTGACCAGACGCTTGGCCCTTTCCAGTTCGCCGGGGACCAGGCCCTCGGACTTCATCCTTCCGATCTCCTTGGCCACCAGCCGGGCCACCTTCTCCTGGTCCTTCACCGAGGTATTGTAGAATACGTCCATGGACCCGCAGTCGGTGAAGCTGTGCGAGGCCGCGTAGATCTCGTACACCAGGCCGGAGCGTTCCCTGATCTCCTGGAACAGGCGGGACGACGTGCCGCTTCCGAGGACGGAGGCCATCAGCCTCTGGGCATAGCGGTCCGGATGCACCGAGCTCAGGCCCGGGAACCCCATGCCCACGTACGCCTGGCGGTCATTGCGGGGGAAGACCCTGAACCGCGCCATGGGTTCCGGGGGCTTCCTCTCCCGGCCGTTCTCGGAGACCTCCAGGCCGTCGAACGACCGCGCGGCCCAGTCGGTGACCTGCCTCTCGTCGATGTTTCCGACGGCGACCACCGCCATGCGGGGCGGGCGGTAATGGGAGAGGAAGAACGACCGGATGTCACCTTCGGAGAGGGCGGACACCGTTTCCACCGAGCCGGCCTCCGAGCGGCCCATGGGGTGGTCCCCCCACAGCGCCTCGTCGAACAGCACGTGGATGTAGTCCTCCGGATCGTTCTCCAGCATCCTGATCTCCTGGATGACCACGTTCTTCTCGGTGGCCAGACACTCTGGGTCCAGCCGGGGATGGAGGACCATGTCCGCGAGGACGTCCTCGGCCACCTCGGCGGTCTCGTCCAGGGAGAAGGCGTGGTAGCTGGTGACCTCGTTGGTGGTGTAGCCGTTCTGTTCCCCGCCGGCCCCCTCGATCTCCTCGGCCATCTGCTGGGCGGTGCGGCGGTGGGTTCCTTTGAACATCATGTGCTCGAGCATGTGGGCGATGCCCGCCTGGCTGGCCGGCTCGTCCCGGGAGCCGGTCCCGAAGTATACCGAGAATGAGGCAGAGTGGGAACGGGGAAGGCTCTCGATGATCACCGGGATGCCTCCAGGGGTGTGCAGTAACTTGATCTCGCTGTTCACATGGGTTCAAGATGGTACCGGGGCAATATTACTTTCCTCGCCGCCCCGTGCCACGCCAAGAGGAAAGAAGAGTTAAGTACCGTGGCTTAAAATGGAACATGGAAGGAAGGATGTCGATGAAGGACGGTCTTGCTGTTCACGAGTACAAGGCGGGCAAGTACGAGGATGCGATGATGATAGTGGGTTTCCCCTCGGTGGGCCTGGTCAGTTCCATAGCGGCCAATTTCATCATCAGGACCTCCAAGCTGGAGAGGGTCGCGGGGATCACCTCTAAGGAGTTCCCTCCCTACGCCCTGATCCATGACGGGGTGCCTTCCCCTCCGGTGCGCATCTACGCCGGGGAGAGGACCTGCGGGGACGGCGGGGAGCAGTGCCGCCAGATAGTCACCGCGGCCGGCGAGTTCATGCCCCGGCCGGAGATGGTGATGCCCCTGGCCGATGCCTTGCTGGACTTCTGCAAGGAGAAGGGGATCAGGACCGTGGTCACCCTGGAGGGCATCGGCTGGCAATCCGCGGAGGAGCCGAAGATCATGGGCGTCGGGGGGACGGAGAGAGGCCGCGAGCTGCTGGGGAAGTACGGCATCGAGAAGATGACCGATGGCATGGTGGGCGGGATCGCCGGAGTGCTGCTTTACGGCGGCGAGCTCAGGGACATCGATGTCATCTGCCTTCTGGGCCCGGCAAGGGCGGACCTGCCCGATGCCCGGGGGTCCGCCAAGCTCCTCGAGGTGGTGGCCAGGATGCTCCCGGAGCTGAGGATCGACCCTGAGCCGCTGTACAAGGAGGCCGAGGAGATCGAGAAGCAGATCAAGATGGCCATGGAGAGCGTCAATCGGCCGAAGAAGATGACGCCGGAAGAGGCCGTGATCTACGGATGACAGCGGCCCCGCCCGCTCCCGTTCCGCCGTTCATCATGCCTCGGACCGATTCTTTCCAGCCAATCATTATATATTGACACGCCAATTCTTTTCGTCCAGCCATGGAGAAACGTAAGGTCATCAGGAAAATCTGCCTACTCGGGGATGGAGGGGTAGGCAAGACCAGCCTGATCGACCGATTTGTTCTGAACAGCTTCAGCGAGGATTACATCATCAGCTTCGGTACCAGGGTCTCCAAGAAGGTCATCGAGTACGAGGAGGTGCAGCTCACCCTGATGATCTGGGACGTGCTAGGGCAGAAGACCCAGAAGACCCTGCACGGCGCCTACTACAACGGGGCCAACGGGGTGCTCCTGGTGTGCGACAACACCAGGGAGGAGACCCTGCTGAACCTTCCGACCTGGAAGAGCGATCTGGAGGTTGTCACCGGAACGGTGCCGGTGATCCCTGTCGTCAACAAGTCGGACCTGCCGACGTCCATCTCCCCGGAGAACCTCACCGACGTGCGCGAGGCCATGGGCCATGACTTCCTGTTCACCAGCGCCAAGACCGGCCAAGGCGTCCAGGAGGCGTTCGAGAACATCGGCCGGCGGGTGCTCGGGGTGGCCCATTGAACCCCTTCTTCGTCATGCCCGCGTCCGCGCTCCTGTCGCTGAGGGAGGAACTGGAGCTGCTGGCAGGGGAGTGGGCGGGGGAGACCCTGGAACGCACCGGGTTCAAGGCCGGGATGACCCTGGTGTCCACCCTCGATGTCCCCCCGCCGCCCCTGGAGAGCTTTACCGAGGTGTTCACCCAGCTGTGGTCGGAGAGCGGCCTGTCCCGCACCAAGGTGGTGAGGGTCAGCACGGAGGAGATCGTGGTCACCTTCGACGAATCGGTGGAGGCGGCCAGAGGGCGCAGGTGCGACTTCACCCGCGGCTACCTCGCCGGCATCACCAGCGCGCTTCTGGGGCAGAGGTACCGGGCCACCGAGATGGTGTGCATGTCCCAGGGGGCGGAGCGGTGCGTGCATCACCTCATCCCGGTGAGCATACCCCCGGCGGGGACCCACCCGTCCGCGGTGGCCTCGGGCAAGAGGTACCGCCTGGAGGCAGGATGCTCGTACCTCATCGAATCGGAGGACTCCAGGGAGGCGTTCGAGATCCTCGAGGAGTACATCGCCCACGGCAGCCCGGTGCTGTGCGTTTCCCGAGAGTACCCTGACAAGCTGCGCAAGACCTACCGCCTGGAAGGGGCGCAGATGGCCTGGCTCTCGTACGAGGGGGACGGCGGACATACGATGGAGCCGACCAACATACCCCTCATCTACAGCGAGATCAAGGCGTTCCTGGAGCAGACCTCGGGCGCGGTCTTCCTGATCAGCGGGCTCGAGTACCTGGTGTCCCAGACGACCTTCGTGAAGGTCCTCAAGTTCGTGCAGCTGCTCTCCGAGGCGGCCGCGGTCAGCGATTCCATATTCCTCCTCCCCATAAGCCCGGGGGCGCTCACCACCCGCGAGGTCAAGATGCTCGAGCGGGAGTTCCGGAACCTCAGGACCGCCAACAATGGGGGCAACGGGAACGGGTGGGGACCGGACCCGCGGCCGGGCAGCGAACAGTAGGCCCCCGATATCTTCGGAGCTCGAAGCCAGGAGCGTGGTTCTAGAGGGTTCCGAGGATGGGGAAACGCTTAAATTCGAGGTTCTAATTACATCGCCTCATGCATCTCGTTCCAAAGAAGTTCTTCATCAGTTCTGGCTGCGCCGTGAGCAAGGTCTCCGACCTCAACGCCTTTGACAAGGCTTTGCTCGAGGCGGGCATCGGGGAACTGAACATCGTATCCGTCTCCTCGGTCCTGCCGGTCGGCGCCGAGCAGGTCGGGATCAGGGAGCTGCCCATGGGGGCGGTCACTCACTGCGTCCTTGCTCAGATGAGAGGTGGAGAGGGCGAGATGATCTCCGCCGGCATCGCCTACGGGTTCCGCAAGGACGGCAGGGGAGGGTATGTCGCCGAGGGGCACATCCACGGCTCCAAGAAGGCCCTCCGCGAGATCATGGAGTGGAAGATGGACGAGATGGCCAAGCTCCGGGGCATCGAGATGGAGACCATCGAATACCGCATCGAAGAGCTGTCGGTCCCCATGGACAACTACGGGGCCTGCGTCGCCGCCCTGGTCTTCGTCGAATACTGAATGTTCGGCGTCATCATCTGTCCGCGCTGCACCCTGGTGCAGGGCGCGGACCTATCAATGGCCCGGATCACCTGTCCCCGCTGCGGGGGCAAGATCGAGGTGAAAAGGGCCAAGGTCTATTTCTCTACCGATTCCCCCAAGGAGCTGGCCGAGGCCGTTCGCCAGGTGGGGGCCCGCCTGGTCTATGACATCGAAGCCCCTGGGGCCCCCCGCCCCCAGATCGAGGTGAGCGCCCCCCGCACCGACGAGGAGGCGGTGCTCTCGGCGATCGTTTCGATCTCTTGGGACCGCAGAGACGCTGCCCGCGAGGACATCGCCCGCGCCCTCCCGGACGTGGACGGTCAGGTGCTGGACGACATGATCTCCAGGCTGCTGGAGGCCGGGATCATCTACGAAGCGGCGCCCGGCCGGTACAGGCCGTCCTGATCTCCGTCGAGTACACCCCTCCGGAACTGACCTTCTTGCTCGATTCCTCGTAGCTCAGCCGCTCGTACGCCTCGCTGAACTCCGGGGCCGCGCCGCCTTGGTAGGTGCTCCGGTCGAAGGTGGTGAAGAACGGGTAGTAGTAGTCCTCCAGGTGATCCCCCGACCCGTCGTCGGTGAACTCGATGAAACGGTTGGGGCGGAAGACCAGGAAGTCCTTGTTGACCACGTCGATGGTGACGTTCTCCCCCCCGCCCGAGGCCAGGGGTATGTACGCCTGCAGCCAGCCATGGCCGCCCCAGGCGTTGTCGGTGCTGATGTACAGCGCCCCCATCTGCAGCCACGCCGGGACCCCCGCCGCGCGGGCCAGGGAGCAGAACAGGATGGACTGGTCGTCGCAGTCGCCCGCCCGGCGCTGCAGGGTCTCCACCGCGGTCTGGGGCACCCCTCCCGAGGCATCGGTGGCGTACCGCACGTTGGCGGTCATCCAGTCATAGATGTCCTTGAGGACCTGGTACACGTTGGTCTCGTTGCCCACGATCTCCCCCGACGCCGCCACTATGGCCGGGGAGGATGTGTCGATCATCCACCCCACGACATTGCCGTTATCATCCCTCAGCCCCCACTCGTCATGCAGATACATGTCCTGCAGGGACGAAGGCACAGCGGACGCTCCCAGGGATCCCTCCCTGTCGATGTTCCATATGTGGGTGTAGGCGATCACCTGGTACGTGACGGTCGAGGTGCGCGTCATCTCCCCGGAGATCGAAGTGCCGTTCCATCCCACCCAGCTGTGGCCGTAACGGACCTCTCGGAAGGAGAGCTGGGGGTCGTAGGTGATGGAGGTGACCTCCTGCATCACGTACCCGTTCTGGGACACCGTCGACGGCTCGCAGATGTCGAAGTCGTAACCTATGATCTCACCGCCGTTGGCGTCCACGGTGAGCGCCCTCTCCAGCGTGAACGTGGCACTGGCCGGATAACGCCGTTGGAAGGGAGAGGAGATGAGGTCCATGAGAAAGCTCTGCACCGCGGGAGTGAGGAGCAGGAGGACGAGGATGAGGACGACGGCGACCGCCACCGCGGCCTTCACCCCATGGCGTTTCCTCTTCGTGGCTGCCACGTCCATATCGACATGGCTGTTACGATTTCAATCTTTCGACCTGGGTACCTTTCTTGCTTTCTTAGGCTCCCGGCCCCCCATCCTGGCGATCGCCTCTTTCACGTAATGGGGCAGGAGGCGGTGGTGCACATAATGGTAGTAGATGGCGACGAACACCAGGGCGACCACGAACAGGGCCGTTCCTACCAGATTGTCGCCCACCAAAGCCTGGCTGGAAGGGAAGAGCAGGAGGACGAACGCCAGATGGACCACCACGGCCTGACCGAAGAAGGGCCAGGGGGTCCCCCGGGCCACTCCCATCCCGATGGTGGTCCCGGTGGAGATCTGCAGCATGGCGATCATGGTCGAGTAAACCACTACCACCACCAACGCCAGAACCTCCAGGCCGGTCGCTGCCAGCACCCGGCTGACCGCCCCGTAGGATAGGGCGGTGGCCATGCCCGCGCTCAGCCCGAAGGCGTAGAACGGCGTGTCGGCGTGCCGCTGGAACCTCGGGAGGTTCAAGATCATGAGCTTGATCGACTCTTCGAGAAGGAAGCCCAGCACGACGTACTCGAAGGGCAGGAAGATGGATAGGGCGAAGAGCACCGCGCCGATGACGATGCCCACGGTGAACATCCCGAACAGCTTGGGGTCACTGAAGTACGGCCGCTCGACCTTGGGGTAGGTATAGCTCTGCAAGGTCCACAGCATCAGGGCCAGGGGTGGCGCGAAGCCGATCGCCGCGGCCACGTACGATGTGATGTCCATCCTTGGACGAGGAAAAAGTGTCGCTATTTGAACCTATGTCTGGGCCGACCGCTGCCGAACGGACCGCCGGTCGCCGAACGATGAACGGGGCGGTCCCACCGCTCAATGGCCGGGCGCCCTGGCCCCCGAGGCTGTGACCAGCTTGTCATAGTAGTGCGCGACCACGCATCCCTCGACGCACTTGCCGCAGCGCGTGCACCTCTCCTCGTTGATCACGATCCCTCGGTCCAGGGTGATGGCCCGGGTGCGGCAGTTGCGGACGCAGATACCGCACTCGGTGCACAGCTGGGCCCGGAGCAGCGCCTTCCCCCCGGCCTCGAAGATGGCGTGGGCCTTCTCCGGGGTCGGGCCGGTAGCGACCATCTGCCCCCCTCCGAACACCTTGAGGGTGCTGTCCTTGGTCTTCACCAGGGCGATCTCGAACTCCTTGGAGTGCTTCACTTGCCCGACCGTCTTGAGCGCCTCCACGACCATGGAAAAGTCCCGCTTGCAGGGCACTGACAGCACCCCCTCGGCCGAGTAGCCGCCGGTGAGGCAAGGTGATACCCCTTTCACCCACTTGAGGTCCAGCCGGTCAGAGCGCGCCTCGGGTAATCTGAGCCCCACCTCTTCAGCCAGCTGGTGCATCTTCCGCGGATAGACCTTCCACCGCCAGAAACCGTACTTCACGTACTCGTCGCCGCTGCCCCCCTTCCGGGACCACGCCTTCAGGTGGGAGTCCCACTCCGCGTGGAGGTCCGGATGGATGCGCGAGGTGTTCCTCCACTCGCTCTCCAGGCAGGACGGGCAGAGGTAGCAGCCGATGCGCTCGTAGTCCTTCTCGTAAAGCGGGTTGTAGTCCAGGTTCCGCCACCAGATGTACCCCCACACCTCCACCGCCCTCCAGTCCCGGATGGGGTTAAGCGTGACCTGGTTGGGGACGAAGGGGTTCCGTTCCACGAAGGAGATGTTAGAACGGGCGAAGGATTCGAAGGTCCGGTTCCCCTCGATGGTCACGGTCCCCTGAGGGAAGTTCTTCTCGATGAGGTCGGTCAGGGGAGCGAGCTTGCACACCTTGCAGCACCAGCGGAAGTCCTTGGCCGGAGGGCCGAATGAGTCCACCTGATCCCAGAACGCGTCGCCGGCGTCGGCCACCAGCAGCCTCTCGCGGTTCTTCCTGGCGAACTCCTCGACGAAGCGCACGGTCTCCGGGAACTCCAGGCCGGTGTTGACGAAGATGAGGTCGAACTTGTTCCCCGCCCGGGAGGCCAGGCCATAGCAGGCCAGGGAGTCCTTCCCCCCGCTGAAGGACAGGGTGACCGGCAGCTTGTTGTTGCCGGTGTAAGATCGGATGTCGGAGACGGCCTTGGACTCCAGGGCCCGCAGGTGCTTCTCGTTGACGTTCACGAACCCGGTCCACGAAGAGCGGCGCTTGACCACCTCGATGGCCCCTTTCCCCACGTCCCGGACCCCTACCGCCTTGTCCGCGGTGAGGGCTTCGCTGCTGGGGACCTTGGCCACAGCGCTGCACACCAAGCTGCCGGCGATGACGATGAGGGGGTCCCCGGCGGCGAACTCTCCCCTGATCTCCCTGATCGCCCTTCCCGGAAGGTTCTTCCCCTTCAGGTGGCCGGTGTCGTGGCCGACGATCACCACGCCCCTCTTGGCCAACGGATGGATGAGCAGCGCCCCCTCCAGCCGCAGGTCGAGCTGGAAACCGCAGGACCTCAGGTCGTAGCGCAGGACCCCGATGACCGCTCCCTGGTACACGATCTCGTCGGTGCGGTCCTCGCCTGCCACCTTATTGAGGAACATCGTGCGGTTCCTGAAGATGTCCGATACCCCGAAATGCTTCTCGAAGAGGCCGGCGACCACTTCGGAACTATCTCCCATGCATGGCCGGATATCGCCTGGCTTGGAGACCTCGAAGCGCCTGCCGGCCGAGGAACATACGTCGCAGCGCTCCCCTAGGATCAGCGTCCCGCAGCTGTCGCACCATCGGAGGCCGACCTTGCCATGCTCGAAATGGGCCATCCAACCTAAATGCGCTTGTTATTTCAATCCTTTTGTCCCGGGGGCCTCAGATGCTCGTGATGACCGCGAGCATGAAGATCGGTTAGAGCACCCTTCGAACATAAGGGCGGGAATCCCGAGCTCGGAGCGGGAGGAGCGCCGGTGGAGCAAAGCCGCAGGCGGCAGGGCGATACCATGGCCCCGGTGATGCCGCCGAGCGTACACTTCCTTCCCGTTCCTGATCTACAGCATGCTGTTGACCGTCTCCGGAAGCTCGGTGACCATGGAGGAGATGGGCATGACGATGATGATCATCGGGACCGCCAGTTCGGCGGAGAGCGGCCGGATGTGCTCCACGAACAGGCATTGGCATTTCACCGGCCTGACCGGCCAAAGGATAAGTACGGCCGGCTCGAAGTCATATGCGTTAGGTCCGGTGACGGGAAATGAACCTCGAGCTTGCGGTGCTGTTCTTCGCCCTCGCCGCCATCGCCGCGGTACTGGGCGCGGCAAGGGTCAGAGGGTTTTCCCTGACCAAGGCCAGGTGGCTCATCGTTATCTTCATCGTTCTTGCCCTCGTCGCCTTAGTGGTATAGGGGCCTCCGTCTGGGTCGGCGCGACGGGCAGGCCAACCTTTAAAATCCAGGCGGTCGTGAAGATGGGCGAGATGCACGATTCGAACACCATCTACATTCCGCAGGATTACGGGAAGATACGGTTCGGCAAGGTGGAGATGCGCAACATATCGATCGCCGTCGCCGCCCTGACCCTGGCGTTCACCCTGTCGATGTTCCTGTACTCGTCGATAAACGGTTTGACCAGAGGTGAGTTCTTCCTCTTCGCCCTAGGCACGTCCTTCGCTGCCGTGCTCACGGGGTTCATGCTTCACGAGCTGGCGCACAAGTTCGTGGCCCAGCGCAACGGCGCCTGGGCCGAGTTCCGGGCCTATCCTCTCGGCCTCCTCATCGGGGTGGTCAGCGCCCTGTTCGGCTTCCTCCTGGCGGCCCCCGGGGCGGTGTACATCCAGGGCGCGATAAGCCAGAAGCAGAACGGACTTATCAGCATCGCCGGGCCCCTGACCAACCTGGGCCTGGGACTGGCCTTCCTGGCGCTCGGCCTGTGGATGGAGTCCGGCCTGCTGGCCATCGCGCTGTACTGGATCGGCTCGGTCAACATCCTGCTGGCCGCGTTCAACCTGCTGCCCATTCCGCCCCTCGATGGCAGCAAGGTGCTGCGGTGGAGCCTGCCGGTGTACGTGGTCACCTTCGGGGCGACCGTCGTCCTGGCGGCGCTGCTCCTGCTGGGGATCCTGGGCTGATCAGTTCTTCTGATCGGCGCAGGGGTAACGCAGGTGCTGTATGATGCAGCCCTCCCATTCCTGCATCTTTCCCGGGTTCATGATGTTGTTGGGGTCCAGCGCCTTCTTGATCGCCGCCATCGCCCCCAGGGCGGTGGCCCGTTCCTTCTGGAAGTACGGCGCCTTGGATATCCCCACCCCGTGCTCGCCGGTGACCGTGCCGCCCAGCCGGATGCAGGTGTCGAAGATGTCCCTGACCGCCTTCTCCCCGTTGCGCCAGGACTCCGGGGACTCCGGGTTCAGCAGCATCTTGGTGTGAAGGTTGCCGTCGGCCGCGTGGCCGTACGTTCCCACGATGACGCCGTACCTGTCAGCGATCCTGCTGAACTCCACCACGGCCTCCGGGATCTTCGATATCGGCACCGCCATGTCATCGGCCAGGGACACCGACACCAGGCCGGCGCCGTATCGGGACAGGGCGGACATGACGCTCTTCCGGGAGTTGGTCCATCTGGCCATCTGTCCGGCGTCGTCGGACTGCTGAAGGCCCACCGCGCCGATGGACTCGGCCACCTTGACCACCTCGGCCAGCTCGTCGGCCACCACCTTGGGGTCGCCATCCACCTCGATCATGCACAGCGCGGCCACGTCCGGCAGGCCGGCGTTGATGGCCTTGTTCACCGCCCGGATGCAGGTAGAGTCCATCAGCTCCACGGCGGACGGCAGGAGGGGCTTGGCGATGAGGGCGGACACGCACTTGCCGGCCTTCTCCAGAGTGTCGAACCCGGCCACGATCATGGCCATCTTCTTGGGCTTGGGGACTATGCGCAGGGTCACCTGGGTGATTATGCCCAGCGTTCCCTCGCTCCCGACGAACAGCCTCTCCAGCTGATAGCCGGAGGCGTTCTTCAGCGTCCTGGTGCCGACGTTGATTATCTCCCCGGTGGGCAGCACGACCTCCAGCCCCAGGACGTAGTCCCGGGTGCCGCCGTACTTGATGGCCCGCATGCCCGAGGCGTTGGTGGCGACCATGCCTCCGACGGTGCACGCCTCGGCGCTGCCGGGGGTGGGGGGGAAGGTGAACTTGAACGGGGCGAGAGCTTTCTGCAGGCTGTCGTACACGACACCGGCCTCGCACACGCAGTAGAGGTCCTCGACCCTGACCTCCTTGATGGCGTTCATCCGGGTCAGGTCGATGACCATCCCGCCTTTCAGGGGGACCGCCCCGCCGCACAGGCCGGTGCCCGCGCCACGGGGTACGATGGGGATCTTCAGCCGGTTGGCCAGCTTGACCAGGTTGGACACCTGCTCGGCGCTGCGGGGCTGGACCACGATGTCCGGGGTAACATGGTGAATGGACGAATCGAAACCGTAGGTGTACCGGTCCGCAATCCTGGTGGAATAGTTGTTCTCGCCGACGATCGTCCCTATCTGCTCAACCACGTCCTGGTCCATGAAATCACTCGGCGTACCATTACGCGGGGGTGATAAAAAACCTATCGGGAAATCCTGAGGCCATGTCACGAATGACGGCGGTCCCCTGCGCATTCCAGGACCCCGGGCCGCCGGCCGGGAGCGATGCGGACCGCACGCATTACTGCTGTCCCGCGATGACCGCCGCGGCATTGGATGCGGCCCGCTGGGCCGACGGCCGGCGGCAGCCTCGCCGCCCTACTTCAGGTCGATCTTCACGTCGGCGTCCCTGAGGACCTCCAGCGCCTTCTCCAGGTAGGCCTCCTTCATCAGGATGTGGTCGGTGGAGAAGGAGGAGATGGCGAACAGGCTGATGTCCTCGTCGGCCAGCAGCTTGGTGATGTAGGCCAGGAAGCCGATGAGGTCGAACGGCAGCTTGGTGTCGAAGGATATTATGCGGAACGGCTTCTCTTCCTCCATCACCTTGAGGCCGTGGTCCATCTCCGCGATCACGGTGATCTCCGACCCGTCGGTGACCACGG
Organism: Methanomassiliicoccus sp.; assembly: GCA_016109435.1. Lineage (GTDB taxonomy): Archaea > Thermoplasmatota > Thermoplasmata > Methanomassiliicoccales > Methanomassiliicoccaceae > UBA6. The sequence continues at coordinate 291,785 of JAEILR010000003.1, read as the reverse complement.
CGAACACCTTGCGGTCCACCGCTGGGACCGAAGCGACCTTGGCGATGGAATACTCCTTCCTGTGGACAGATGCCCGGATCTCGGTGTCCCTCTTGAACTCCTCGAACTTCATTTGCTTACCTGCAGGTCCGAAATCGCTCTAACATGCTAATAATCCTCCTGACCGAACGGGGTCAGCGGGCGGTCAGGATTGTTCGTCCGGCGACAGGTCCGAGCGCGCGTTCCGGCCCTCCATGATCCTGGCGATGAACCTTCCCCCGGTGCTCCTCCTCAGCTCGATGGCCCGGTTCTCGCACATCTCGTGGCAGCAGTAGCATCGAATGCACCTCCCGTGGCTGATGCGGGCCTTCCCTCGCACCACCCGGATGGTCTCCCGGGGGCAGCTTCGCGCGCACCGGCCGCAGCCGTTGCATCTCTCCTTCGACACCACCGGCCTTAGGGCGTAGGCCCGCAGCAGGCGTCCCAGGACGGGGGCCCCGACCCCCAGTTTGCTGGCGGCGGTGCTCGAGGAGTGCTTGAAGTCCGTAACGGTCAGGGACCCGGGCTCCTCCCCCACTACCTTCACCCGTAGGCCGTCGGGGGCCATCCCCCTCTCCGCCGCCCGCCGGATGGTGGGGAGGTCCTCCGCCCGGAAGCCCATCAGGCCGGCGGCGACGATGTCCAGGGCCACCGGGTCGGCGGCGGCGAGGACCGCCCCTATGCGGCGCGGCTCTCCCCCGCTCGGTCCGTCCCCCTCCATTCCCATGACCGCGTCCATGATCTGCAGTTCCGGCCTCATCGCCAGGTTGAGGTCCAGGAGCATGTCGCAGAACCCTTCCAGGTCCGGCAGCCGCCCGTGGAAGCTGGGCTTCTCCATGCCCGGGAGGACGCCGAAGATGCACTTGGTGGCCCCGGTCATGGCCGTCAGCACGTGGGTCTTGGCCTTGGACACCACCACGATGGCGTCGGCCTCCGCGGCGGGGGTGATGACCTGGAACCGCTTGATCACCCTGCCTTCCGGGCAGGCCACCTCCCGGTACGTGGCGTCCAGTCCAAGCTCCGCCCCCGCGGCCTCGGCCGCCCCGCTCATGCCGGTGATGTCGTACAGCTTCCTCAGGCGGGCCTCGGTGTACGGCGTCCCTCCTCCGGCACTGTCGGCGATCACCACCTCGCAGCCGTGGTCCCTGAGCATCCTGGCCACCGCGGTCACCATCTCCGGGTGGGTGGTGACGCACTCGTCCGGCGCCACCGGCTGCAGCAGGTTGGGCTTCACCAGCACCCTCTGTCCCGGAGATATGAAACGGTCCAGCCCTCCCAGGAGGTCGACGGCCCGGCGCACCGCGGCGGCGACCTGCTCAGGGGCATAGTCCTCGCATCGCACCAGGGAGACCCGGTCGTCGTCAGATGGCATAGGTGCCTCCAATGACCTCCGGGATAATGGTCTTTGCCGGCATGGTGTCGGACCGCCGGATTCTTTACCGCGTACCTGTTCCGTACCGTCCGGATGCGGATACTGCATGTGGAGAACCAGGCCGGAGTGGCCTGGCAGCTGGCCCAGGCCCAGCGCAGGCTGGGCCACGATGCCGTGGTCATCGAGACCTATGCCAATACCATCAACATGCCCCACGACCGCGACTTCTACTATACCCATGAGAGTCTGCGCGGTGACCTGTCCAATGGCCTCCAGGTGGTCCGCTTCGCCCGGGACTTCGATATCGTCCACCTTCACGGGGGGATCCACTGGAAGCGCTGGGACGCTCTGGCCATGAAGTTCTGGCGGCGAAAGCCGATGGTCGTCCACTACCATGGGAGCGAGGCCAGGGACGGCTACGGCATGAGGTACCGTTTCCTCGCCGACCACAAGTTCCTGTCCCGGCCGGACCTGCTGAAGTGGGTCCCCGACGGCGAGTACGTCCCGAACCCGGTTGGAGAACTTCCATACTCCTTCGACGCGAGCGTCCGGCCCAGGGTGGTCCACATGGCGGTGAATCGTCGGACCAAGGGCTCCGATCTCATCGAGAAGTGCCTCAAGGAGCTGGAAGAGGAGGGTCTCGATTTCGACTGGGCGGTCCTGGACAGGGTGGACCATGCGGTGGCCATGGAGGAGCTGTCGCGGTCACATGTCCTCATCGACCAGGTCATCGACCCCCGGACCTCCGGGCTGCCGAGCATCATCGGGCTGGCATCGCTGGAGGCGATGAGCATGGGCAAGGTGTCCATCTCCACCTTCGATGCCGAATACCGCCCGTACTATCCGGGATGCCCGGTCATGGTCATAGATGCTGACTCTGAGGCACTGAAGACGGCGGTGAGGGATCGTGTCGCCGACCTCCCGGGGTCAAGGGACCGTGGACTGGCAGGCCGCGAGTACGTGCGGAGGGAACATTCCGCGGACCACATCGTCAAGCGCATCATGCCGGTGTACGAATCACTGGTCAGACGATGATATTCCCTTCCCCGCCTCCCAGTCCTGGCGCAGCACGGACATCTGGACGCTGTCGATGTACCGGCCGTTGCTGAACCTGTGCTGACGGACCACTCCCTCGCGTACGAAGCCGCATTTCTCGTAGCATCTCAATGCCCGGAGGTTGGTGGCATCGGTGTACAGGCCCACCCGATTCAGGTTCAGCTCCTCGAACAGGTATCGCAGCAGGACGGTGATGGCGTCGGTCCCGTAGCCCTGGGACCAGGCGTCCTTTTCCCCGATCATGATCCCGATGTCGGTCTTGCGGCTCCTCCAGTCCAGGCCCACCAGGCCGATGTTCCCGATGAGCCGGCCCTCCCGGGTCTCGATGGCGAACACCTTGTCCCTGCTGTTCAGCATGTGGTGGTACCAGGTGGCCTCGTCCTCCAAGGACATGGGCGGTTCGAACTGCAGGAAGAACGAGACGTCGGGATCGTTGATCCACTTCACGAACAGAAGGAGGTCCCCGTTCTCGATGGCCCGGAGGCGGACCAGCCTGCCTTCGAGCATCAGCTCCTCCCTCCCTCGTCCCGCAGGACGCTCATCAGGTGGGAGGAGGCGAACCGTCCGCGATGGTGGTGATCGTCCCTGGCGGTGCCCTCGATGACGAACCCGCAGGCGGTGAAGCAGGCGACGGCCCGGGCGTTGCGGCTTGGGACCCGGAGGTGCACCCGGTGCATGTTCATGACCTCGAAGGCATGGTCCACCATCATCCGGGCGGCCTCCGTGCCCTTGCCCCGGTCCCACTCCCCGGGCTCCCCGATCACGACGTTCAGCTCCGCGATGGCGTTCCGCTGGTCGATGTGCGACAGGGCCGCCCACCCGATCGCCTTCTGCTCGGCCAGGTCGATCACCATGAAATCGCGGTCATGAGGGGAAGACAGTTTCTGCTCCACGATCTTCCGCTGCTCTTCTATAGACACGCAGAACAGCGCCCGGCGCAGGCCCAGGTCTTCCAACACTCTCTGATCGTTGAACCACCGGAACAGGTGCCAGGCATCCTCGCTCTCCATCGGCCTGAGGCCGACCAGGTCTCCCTTGAGCATCATCTACCTTGGTGGTCGAACGCTTCCCTCGACTATAAATCGTTCTCAGGTCAGGTGAAAAAAGGCTTAAGGCAGGAGCTGATACGACCCATTCATGGACGCTAAGATCGTTCTTCTGGGAGCACCCGGGTCGGGCAAGGGGACGCAGGCGAAGAGGCTGTGCCAGGAGCTCGGGCTCACGCTGATATCCACGGGGGACCTCCTCCGTGAGGCGGTACGGAAAAATACCCCCCTGGGCGTGAAGGCCAAGGGGTTCATGGACGCCGGGAAGCTTGTACCGGACGAACTGGTCATCGGCCTCATCAAGGAGAAGGTGGCCGGCCTGAAGGGCGGATTCCTGCTGGACGGGTTCCCCCGCAACCTGGAGCAGGCCAAGATGCTGGACACCATCGCCAAGGTCAACATGGCGGTCGACCTCGAGGTGGACGAGCAGATCATCGTGGACCGCATCGTCAACCGCCGCAGCTGCAAGCAGTGCAATGAGGTGTACCACATGGTGGCCAAGCCCACCCGCATGGAGGGCAAGTGCGACAAGTGCGGAGGGGAGACCTACCAGAGGACCGATGACACCGAGGCCGTGGTCCGCGAGCGGCTCAGGGTCTACAAGGAGCGCACCCTCCCCCTGGCGAAGTTCTATGCCGACCGTGGCATCCTGATCGAGGTGGACGGCCAGGGAGAGATCGACGAGGTCTACGACCGCATCCTCGCCGCGATCAAGAAGTTCAAACACTAGGCGTTCCCGGACCGGAGCTCCCGGTCCCGGGGCGATACATTTAAAATCCAGGACCATTTTCCAGGCTACTACTACAGCCCCGTAGTGTAGCGGTCAATCATGCGAGACTCTGGATCTTGCGACGGCAGTTCGAATCTGCCCGGGGCTACTCTTCTCCACTTCTCTAGATCCACAGCGTCAGCGATGTGCTGGCTCGGCGCATGCGTCCTGATGTGAGCACTATCGAAGGGACATATAGGAGGCTGACAAAAGCTAGCTGATCTTACTCCAGGTCCTTCGGGGTGAAATGTTCCCTTCCTCCCGCCAGGTCCCGGAGGTACGACTCGCCGTCCTCCGGACCGCGGGCGTACAGAGCATCGCCGGCCATGATCATGGTGCTCCGGTCCGGACCGTAGATGTAGCGTCGGCCCCGGCGGATGGCGATGACGAACATCCCGCTGTTGGTGGCCAGTTTTACCTTGCCCAGGGTCGCCCCGGCCAGGTCGGAGCCCTCTCCCACGGTGACCGCGGTGATGATGACATCCGTTTCCCTGAGCGCCAGCTGGATGACGGGATGGGGAGGCACCCCCCTCCGCACCACGTCGGCGATCTTGAGGGCGGCGTTGGAGATGGCCCCCACCGACTGGGCCATCCGGATGATCAGCAGCGCCTTCTTGATGTCCTTGTCCTCGGTGGCCTTCTGGACGGCCATCTCCTGGATATCGTCCTCCAGCTCCCGCATGCGGCCGTCCATCTGGTAGACCTCTTCGGCGATGTCCCGGTTGTTGTACAGGAGCGACGAATAGGCCAGGTCGACCATGAGCTCGGAGGTGTCCTTGATCTCCAGCAGCATCTCTTCCAGCGGCCCCATCATCCTTCCTCCGGATACACCGGCCATCTCTCCGCCCCGGTGGCGAAGCGGCGCAGGCGCTCGAAGCCGTCCTCGGTACCCCGGACCACCATCTGGTCCCCTTCCTTCAGCCGGGTGTCCTCCTCGGGATCGTAGATCCAGCGGATGCCCCGCTTGATGGCGATGACCCGCATCCCGGTCTCCGACTCCACGCTCAGGTCCTCCAGACTCCGGCCCTTCATGTCCGAACGCTCGGACAGCGTGAGCAGGCGGATCTTCTCCTCCGCCTCCTTGAGCACCAGGCTGACAATGGGGCTGCCCTTGGGGTTCAGTTCCAGCAGCTCCACGATGTCCCCGGCGGCCTGGGATATGGCCGCCGCTCCCTCCGCGACCTGAAGGAGGCCGGAGAGCTGGACGGCGTCCTTCTTGGTGCGGGAGGCCAGCATCATGCTGATCTTGATCTCGTGGTTGAGCACGTCCATTCTCGAGCTGAGGTGCTGCACCTCGGCGCCTATCTCCTGGCTGTCGAACAGCAGCGCGGCGTAGGCCAGGTCCACGGCGACCTCGGAGATGTCCTTCATCTCCGTCAGCATCTCCCTTACGGTGAGGTTCTCCTTCTCCTCCTCGTCAGGATCATCAAAGAATGACATCGCCTAGAGCAGCCTCCCCGGTCGCGGGGCCCCAAGGCGGAAGTTGGCAGGACCGATGTCCGCTCCCCTTACTCCTCGATTCAATGGTGTGCACCACACTATCACGGGCCTTGCGCGCCCGTGCATTCCATGAATCGAGTTGAGATATATATCAATTGCCGAGGGCCCCGGCCCGGACGGCGGGGACGGCGTTCACGGATATTCATATATGCTCGAGGAGTTTTCCGTATCCGGGGTGAGCCGATTGTTCAAGGTGGTCAAGTCCTTCTTCTCTCGAAACCGGTCGGTCTTCTCCCTCGGCCTGGTGGCCCTTATGATATCTTCGCTGGGGGACCTGCTCGCCGGTGCCACTCTGGGGGCCATGACCAACACCCTCCAGCTCCTTCCGGGGCTGATGATCCTCATCCCTCCGGCCATCGGCATGAGGGGGAACGTCTTCGGAGCGCTGGGCAGCCGGCTGGGCACGGCGATGCACATCGGCACCTTCCAGTTATCGTTCCGCAAAGGCAGCCTGCTGAGATCGAACATGGAGTCGTCCCTCCTCCTGACCCTGGTCATGTCGGTCATCATGGGAGTGATGGCCAACATCGTGGCGACCTCCCTGGGCCTTATAACCATCCCCGTGGAGAAAATGGTCTTCATCTCCGTCCTCGGCGGGATGCTGGCCGGGTTCGTGCTCATCCTCATCAACATCCTGGTGGCATCTGTCGGGTTCAGGCGCGACTGGGACATCGACAACATCTCCGCACCGCTGATCACCGCAGCGGGGGACATCGTCACCCTGCCCATGCTGTTCATGGCCGCCATAATCGTCCTCCGCTCTCCGGACCTGGCGATCCAAATATTCACGCTGCTGTTCGTGTTCATCACCATCTTCCTGGCGTACCGCGCGGTCACCAACGGGAAGGGAGAGATGCGTCGCATATTCGTCCAGAGCACCCCGGTGCTCATCCTGTGCATCCTTCTAGACATCATCGCCGGGGTGACCATCGACCATCAGCTGGAGGCGCTCGTTGCTCTGCCGGCGCTGCTGGTGCTCATCCCGCCGTTCTTGGAGGACGCCAATGCGCTAGGGGGGATCCTCACCTCGAGGTTCTCCTCCCTGCTCCACATGGGTATCCTGGAACCGAGGAAGGTCCCAGGGAAAGTGGCGGTGGAGAACTTCGCCATCATCTACATCTTCGCGTTTTGGGTGTTCACCCTGGTGGGGATCTCGACCTACGCGGTGGCCATCCTCATGGGCCTGGGGACCCCCCCGCTGTGGGAGATCATCCTCCTGGCCCTGGGGGCCGGGCTGGTGACGGTGACCGCGCTCAACATCATCGCCTATTATGTCGCGGTGGCCACCTTCCGCCTGTCCCTGGACCCCGACGATCATTCCATCCCCCTGACCTCGTCGGCCATCGACTCCATCGGTGCCCTGGCGCTGATGGGCTTCATCGTGCTCATGGGGCTGGCGTAGGGTCGGAGGGCTGGTGCTCCCTTGGATGCTAACGGCCTTTAGATAATGAAAGATTAAATTAACTACTGGCTCAAATAATCGGCGCATGCCCGACGTCAAGAGCATGGCAAGGCACCAGTGGATAGGTCTTATCTTCTTCCTCGCCGCCCTGCAGTTCACCCTGTTCCTAATGATCGCCGAGACCCAGTACCCCGGCTACAATGCCGGGGCGAACGTCATCAGCGACCTGGGGGTGTGGGGGCATGCCTCGGCCATCATATTCAACTCCTCCATCATCCTGTTCGGTGCCCTCATCCTCGCCGGCACCTGGCTGATGCACAGGGAGTGGGGCCTGAGGTTGATCACCTTGTTGTTCATCCTGGCGGGCATAGGGGCGATGGGCGTGGGCATCTTCAACGAGGGGATCGTGCCGTTCCACGCCATCTTCGCGCTGACCGCCTTCCTCTTCGGGAACCTGGCCGTGGTGGTGGTCGGCAGGAACCTCCGCGCTCCCATTTCCTACCTGTCCTTCACCCTGGGAGGGATCGGGCTGTTGTGCCTGGTATTGGGGATCGGCTTCAGGATCGACCTGGGGCTCGGCATGGGGGGCATGGAACGCATGCTGGTCTACCCCATCCTGCTGTGGATGCTGGGCTTCGGAGGCGCGCTCATGGCCGCCCGGGACGTGATCGTCACCAGGCGGTGAGCGCCCCGTCCCGCCGGGGAAGCTCGACAGGCTTATACCCTCCACCTCCTTCCGGATAGCAGGTGGTAGCACTTGATAGACCGCGATGCCATTTTCGAGCTTCTTGAGGGATACGATCCGAGCGACGCGAAGATCGGGGTGATGGGTTCCCACTCCGCCCTGGACACCTGCGACGGGGCGGTGGAGGAAGGATTGCGGACCCTGGCGGTGTGCCAGGAGGGGCGGGACACCCCGTACTCGCGTTATTTCAAGGCCTTCCGGGACAAGGACGGCAACGTCACCAGGGGAATGGTCGACGAGGTCATGCTGCTGCCGAAGTTCAGGGACGTCCTCAGGCCCGAGGTCATGGCCGAGCTGAGGAAGCGGAACGTGCTGTTCGTGCCCAACCGCTCGTTCACCTCCTACTGTTCCATCGACTCGGTGGAGAACGATTTCCAGGTCCCCCTGGTGGGATCGAGGAACCTGCTCCGCAGCGAGGACCGGGGCGGCCCCCGCGATTACTATTGGCTGCTGGACAAGGCCGGCATGCCGTACCCGCGGAAGATCACCGACCCCAAGGACATCAACTCCCTCAGCATCGTCAAGCTGCACCACGCCAAGAAGAAGCTCGAGCGCGGGTTCTTCACCTGCGCCTCGTACCAAGAGTACAAGGAGAAGTCGGAGCAGCTCATCCGCCAGGGGGTCATCGAGCGGGAGAACCTGGAGGGAGCCCGAATGGAGGAGTACATCATCGGCCCGGTGTTCAACCTGGACTTCTTCTACTCCCCGCTCGAAAGGCAGGGGGAGAGGGTCGAGCTCATCGGCGTGGACTGGCGTTTCGAGAGCTCCCTGGACGGCCATGTGAGGATACCAGCCCCCCAGCAGCTCACCCTGGGCGACGAGCAGAGGGTGCCCGAATACACGGTGTGCGGGCACAACTCCGCCACCCTTCGGGAATCGCTGCTGGAGAACGCGTTCGAGCTTGCCGAGAAGTACGTCGAAGCCGCCAAGGAGCACTACTCCCCGGGCATCATCGGCCCGTTCTGCCTGCAGACCTGCGTGGACAAGGACCTGAAGTTCTACATCTACGATGTGGCCCCCCGCATCGGGGGCGGCACCAACGTCCACATGAACGTCGGCCACGCCTACGGCAACTCCCTGTGGCGGAAGAACATGTCCACCGGACGCCGGCTGGCCATGGAGGTCCGCAGGGCGCTGGAGGAGGACCGGCTTAAGGAGATCGTGACCTGATCCCCCACGACCACGGGACCTGGCGCCTGGTCTGCTCCGACCTCGGACCGGCGATGTCCGCCGCCGTCGACGAGGCCATGTTGCTGGCCCGCAGCGAGGGGGAGGTCCCCGACACCCTGCACCTGTACCGGAGGACCGCGCCCACCATCTCCCTCGGCCACTTCGAGAAGGTCGAGGGGTGCGTGGACATCGAGGCCGTTGAGCGTCACGGCGTCACCCTGGTCCGCAGGCTGTCGGGGGGGAGCGCCATTTACACCGACCCGGAGCAGATCATCTACACCGTGGCGGTGGGGCGGCGCTCGGTGCCGGAGAGCCCCCAGGAAACCTTCCGCCTGCTGTGCGGGGGAGTGGTCGAGGCCCTGAGGATCATGGGCATCGAGGCGGAGTTCAAGCCGGTGAACGATGTCCTGGTGCGGGGAAGGAAGATCTCCGGGAGCGCCCAGGTCCGGCGGTACGGCGCGGTGGTGCAGCACGGTACCCTGCTGGTGTGTACCGACTACAGGCGCATGTTCGAGGTGCTACGCGCCGGGAAGCGCTCCCCCGGGGACATGACCTCGCTGGCCGAGGAGCTTTCCTGGGTGCCGCCGATCGACGAGATATGGAGGGCGATGGCCGATGGCTTCTCCACCGCCCTGGGGGTCCGGTTCGCCCGGGGACAGCTGTCGGAAACGGAGCGTCGCCGCGCCGAGGAGCTGGTCCTGACCAGATACGGCAGCGAAGAGCACACCCGCCTGTACTGAACTGGACGTTTCGCCGATAGGTAAATTATTAATATCCATCATATTTTTTTACCGACGATAATGATGGCGGAACCGAGGGCTAACGAGCAGATACGGCACGTGATGATGAACGTGAAGGCGGCGAAGGGCATGGCCGGAACGCCCAGGGACTACGACCTGTTCTTCATGGACGACGGCATCCTCTTCGCCTGCACCTGCGGGGCCTTGAAGAGCGTGCTGAAGGCATCGGTGGGAGCGCAGTTCGGAGCGGTAGGCGCACTGGCCGCCCGTGGGTCGATGGAGAAGGACAAGCGGACCGGCAGGGCGGAGTTCGAAGGCCTCACCGCCAAGCAGATCCTGGAGAAGAGCGACAAGAGCTTCTACATCCCCTATATGGACGTCCAGACGGTCACGCTCAAGAAGGGGCTGACCGGCATCGGGAAGATGTCGTTCATCCTGCAGGAGTGCAAGTACAACTGCGAGTTCCTAAAGGACCAGATGGACGTGGCCCGGACAGCGGTCTCGGAGAAGCTGTCGACTAAGATTGAGGCCTGAGCCGGCGCTCAGGCGAACTTGCCGAGGTCCAGGTAGGCGATCTTGCGGTCCTCGGCCAGGAAGCCCAGCTTCTTGTGCATGAGCAGGGAGCTGACGTTGTCCGGGGAGATCGAGGAATGGACGACCTGCGCCCCGTTCTTCTTTCCCTCCAGAGCCAGGTGCTTGAGCAGCATGTATCCGATACCCATCCGCCGGTACTCCGGGTCCACTCCGACGTTCTCCACCCACACCGCCTTCTCTATGCCGTCGATCCACGGCATCATCTGGGCGAACACGAAGCCCACGATGCGGCCCCCTTCCTTGGCCACGAAGCTCAGGCCGGAGCCGCGGTAGTGGGCGAACGACCCGCTGGCCGAGGCCCCCAGCTTCTGCCTGGTCTCCAGGTCGAACTCCTCCCACTTCCGCCCCATGGGACCTTCCACGTACTCGCGGATGCAGGCTAGTTCGAGGATGCGCACGGACGCGCGGTCCTCGTCGGCCAGAGGCACGATGTTCATCACATCTCCTCCGGAGCGCTCAGGCCGAGGGTCGTGAGCACGTTGGCCAGGACGACGCGGGTGGCGTCCACCAGAGCGAGGCGGGCGTCCCGGTTCTCCTCGCCCTTCAGCACCGGCACGTAGGTGTAGAACTGGTTGAACGACGCGGCCAGCTCGTGGCCGTAGGCCGGGAGGGCCTGGATCCTCTCCTTCTCCCCGGCCTCCTTGATCACCGACGGGTACCTGGCCAGCACCCTGATCAGCCGGAGCTCGTACTCGTTGGTGAGCACCGCGGGATCGAACGCCCCGGCCGGCTGCCCCGCCTTCCGCTGGATGCTGCAGGCCCGGGCGTGGGCGTACTGCACGAAGGGAGCGGAGTTGCCCTCGAAGTTCAGGGCGTCCTCCCACTTGAACACCAGGGGCTTCTCCGGCTGCACCCGCACGATGTTGTAGCGGACCGCGCCGCGGCCGATGGCCCTGGCGATCTCCATCATCTTCTCCTCGGACAGGTCGGTCCGGCGCTTGCGGACCTCCTCCAGCGCCCGCTCCTCGGCCTCCTCGATGAGGTCATCGAGATACACCACGGTGCCGCGGCGGGTGGACATACGGCCCTCGGGGAGGGAGACGAAAGAGTAGAACACGCACTCCGGAGCGCGCTCCTTCCCCAGGAGCTTCAGCGCGATGGCCAGCTGGGTCTGCCCCAGCTTCTGGTCCTCGCCCAGGATGTTGATCAGGCGGTCGGCCCGGTCGAACTTGTCAAGATGGTAGGCCATGTCCCTGGTGGTGTACAACGTGGTACCGTCGGCCCGAGTGAAGAAGAACCTGGTCTCCTTCCCGTGTATGCCGAAGGACTTTAGCTCGAGGTAGCAGGCGCCTTCCTCCACGCTGCAGTGCTCCGAGCGTTTGAGCTGCTCGACCACGCGGTGGGCGGTCCCGTCCTTGATGAACTCCGACTCCCAGGTGAACTGGTCGATGATGACGTTGATCGAGGTGAGGCTCTCGATGATGCCGTCGAGCATGAGCTTGGCGGTCCGGCGCACCTTGACCATGACCTCCTCGTCCCCGTCCTCGAACCGGCGGAGCATCTGTCCCACCTGCTTGGAGACCTGGGGGTCCTCCTCCATCATTCTGTTGGCCTTCTGGTAGTACAACACCAGGCGGTGGTCGGCCTTGTCCCGCTCGACCTCCTCGATCTCGCCGGAGGGGATGTTCTCCAGGCCCCAGGTGAGCAGGACGACCTGCTTCCCCACGTCGTTCACGTAGTACTCGGTGGTGACATCGTAGCCATAGGCTCTCATGCATCTTGCCAGGGTGTCCCCGATGATGGGGTTGCGGGCCCGGCCCACGTGGATGGGGCCGGTGGGGTTGACGGAGGTGTGCTCCAGCAGCACCTTCACCCCCCCGGCATTGCCCCGGCCGTAGTCGGCCCTCATATCCATCACCGCGCCCATGGTGGCGATGTTGAGCCTGCGGTCATCCAGCTTGAAGTTCAGATAGCCCTTCTCGGCCCACGCCCTCGCTATCAGGTCCATGGGCGGAAGCTTCGACGCCGCTTCCTCGGCGATGAGCGGCGGGGCCTTCCTGAACACCTTGGCCAGGGGGAAGCAGGGCACCGCGAAGTCGGCCACCCCGGTGGACGGCACCTCGATCTCGAACGCCACGTCCCCGCCCATGGCGGCGAAGGTATGCTGTACAGCGTTGCGTATCTGCTCCTGGAACGGCTCTAGGGGGTCCATCACTTATCACCAACGCTGTACCGGAGGATCGCGGCGACGCCGCCAAATGCCTTCATCAGCATCTCCCCCTCCTCTGAATCGACGGACAGGAGCTCGACCTTGGTTCCGACCTCGGATGCCTCTTCGTAGAAGGCATCGATGAAGTCGATGCTGGTCTCGATCTCCGGACGGGCCTGGGGGCAGGCGGGGCACTTGGCATCCTCCACCTTGTCCACGGTGATCTTGCCGCTCCAGCCGCACTGCGGGCACTTCAGGCTCACTCGCTTCTTCCTCAGACCCTCGGACAGCAGCAGAGTATCCACAGCCCCCATCTGGAGGGCGTGGCGGACCTGTTCCTCGCCATAGCTGGCGAGTCCCCCCTCGCTCTTGCGGATCTCTTCCAGAAGCCTCTTCATCAGCTCCTTCTCGCGCATGAGGTCCATGTCCACGAGGGAATCCTTGGCCTTCTCCACCAGCTCCTTGAGCCCGTACTCGTCGGTGTATCCAGTATCGAAGGTGTCGATGATCTTCTTCCGGAGCTCGTGATGGAGGTACTCCTCCTTGACGAAGAACTCCTTGGTGGGGCCAGGGCCGCCTATCAGGATCCCCTTCAGCTCCGGCTGGCTCAAGAAGGCCTCGTTGGCCACATCGGCGGTCTTCTTGTAGAACTCGTGGGCAGCGATCTCGATCAGCCGTTCGAAACGGAGCGCCGATTGACCGCCCCGGCTATGCTTGGACGGCACCAGGGACTGGATGTTCTTGACCGAAAGCACTCGCTTGCCCCGGAGCAACCCGATGGTCGATTCCGAGCGGTCGATGACCACCAGTCCGAAGACCTGTTTCTCGTCCAGCATATCCCACAGCTTCTCGGTGTAGAACTCCGAGTCGCATCGGTACAGGAAGGAGGTGATGGGCTCGGGAGGCTCCAGCACGTACTGCACCTGCTTGGTCTGGTCCCCGGCGGTGGGCGCCTCACCCACGAAGAAGATGACCCCGTTCTCCGGTGGGGTCTTGAAGTACTTCAGGCGAGCCAGGATCGATTCGATGGCCCCAGTGACCGCCTTGTTGGTCCTCTTGCTCTTAATATTGACCGACTGAGAATATTCATTCCTAAGGTAATTGGCAACATCGGAGATCTGCTTGTCCGGTGGAACGTAAACGGAGACCAGCTCGGTCCCGCGCCCATGGATCTCCCTGATCTCCTCTAGGGCGCGCTTGAAATCATACCGGCGCTTCTCCATCATCCTGTCATTATCGCTCTCATCAGGAGCCATTGTAAGTTCGACCTACGCTTTTTTCTACACTAAAGATATTGCCATATTAAATCTATTGGTGGACCCACATGGACAAGGTAGTTATCTCGCTGGGGGGCTCCATAATCATCCCGGACGACCGGGACGGAGCGTTCCTCAACCGTTTCGCATCCCTTCTACGACCGCTCACCGAGGACCTCGAGATCTACGTGGTCTGCGGGGGCGGGAAGATCGCCCGCTACTACATCGTCACCGGCAGGGAACTGGGCGCCGGGGAGGAGCAGCTGGACGAGATGGGCATCGACGTGACCCGTATCAACGCCCGACTGCTGCAGCTGGCCCTGGGGAGCGCGGCCTACGCCAAGGTCCCCCATACTGTCGAGGAGACCGCCTCCCAGGGGAGGAAGGGGAAGGTAGCCGTCATGGGCGGGACGACCCCGGGGCACACCACCGACGGGGTGTCCGCCGCCCTGGCAGAGAGGGTGGGGGCGTCGCGCATCATCAACGCCACCTCGGTGGACGGGGTGTATACGTCAGACCCTCGCAAGGACCCCGGCAGCACCAAGTTCGAAAGGCTCACGTTCCAGGAGCTGGAGGGCATGATGCACAAGGGCGAGCACGGCGCCGGCCGCTCGCACGTGTTCGACCCGTTGGGCGCGGAGATCGTGAAGCGCTGTCGCATCCCCATCCTGGTGGTCGACGGCCGGGACCTCGACGAGATGAGGCGGGCCATACTGGGCCAGCGCATCAACGGTACGGTCATCGACGGCTGACTTTGGGGCAACCTATATCACTCCAGAGCACATAGCAAATCACATACCAACGGAGGATCAACATGGCTACCAATGACAAGCAGTGCAAGAAGATCAAGAACCTGAAGGACGAGGTCAGCGCGGAGGATGCCGTGGACGAGATGAGATGCCGCATGGGCAACTACGTGCCGCATGCCCTCGCCCACATCAAGGAGCACAATCCCGAGCTGGCGGTCATCATCAAGGAACTGGACCGCGTCCTGGTGGAGGACGGCGCCCTGGACCGCAAGACCAAGAGGCTCATCGCCCTGGCCTGCGTGGCCACCCGCATGTGCGAGGACTGCGTATATCCCCAGGCCCGGGTCGCCGCGAATTACGGAGCGACCAAGGAGGAGATCGTCGAGGCCATGCACGTCGCCGTCGTCACCGGAGGGGTCCCCGTGTGGTCTGTGGCCAAGAGAGGGCTCAGCCAGGTGTTCTCCGAGATGGAGGAGGACAAGGCGTCGGGGAAGAAAGTAGCCCGCCCGGGAATGGGCTCATGTGGAGGCCCCATGGCCGCTGAGAAGGTGGCCGATAAGCCCGCGCCCAGGAAGGCCAAGAAGTAAGCGCTCAGTCCGGGGACATCGGGCCGATGTCCTCAAGGTCCGAGCTGTCCACCGTATCGTAGCCCAGATCGGCAACGAGCTTGGCCACGACGGTGGCCTCGGACCTCTTCATCGATTTTCTGTGTATGTAGGCGAGACGGGCCCCGCTGCGCTCCATCCCCGTCCGCACCCGCTCCCCCAGGGCCTGAATGTCCTTCAGGTCGAACGCGTAGTTGGGCAGCATGTGGCCGAACGAGATCCTCTTGCCCAGGGACGCCTCGGTGAACCTGGGGGCATAGTGCCCGCCGCCGATCCCCATGGCCACCGGATAGGCGGACACCTCCACGTTCTGCAGCGTCCTGGCTATAGCCCGGGCGGCATCAGGATCCCCCCAGCTCTCCTCACTGCTGCCGATCTCGATGAACAGGGTGGGCGTCTGGAGGAACGGGCCGTGATGGGTGACCTCATAGGTGACCTCGAAGCCCATCCCGTCGGCCTCCCGGCGCAGTTGCCGGAGGAGCGAGGTCATGAGGTGGGGGGCCGCTGGGACCAGCTCTCCCACCCTCCCGCCGAAGTCGGCCTTGCCCCAGTTGCCTATGGGGTGCACGGTCAGCGACCGCTGTCCGGAAGCCGCCTTGTGGCGCGACAGGAAGACCACCTCTTGCGGCCGCTCGCCGATCGCCTCCGCGGCCGCCGCGTCGATGTTGTCGCAGTACAGGTGCAACCGGGGAACGGTGATCATGGCCATCCCTGGCCGGCGGTGGACGGGAGCGCCTTCCATCTCTCCGCCCTCGGACCAGCCTCCCGACGACAGCAGCGCGTCCCGGATGTTCACGCTCGCGTTGTCCTCGGTACTGCACACCAACAGCCTCATGGGGCCCCGGAGCCGGTCCTGGGATATAATTATGATTTCCCACTCTTTGGAAGGATAACTCTTAATCTGTAATCGTCGTTCGCCTGCCCGCCTCTGGCCGAACGCCGTCATGGCCCCGCGGGCCTGGACCGCCCGGCCGGAGTTCTAGGAGAGATCACAATGCCAGTCTCCAACGACAAGCAAGAGACCAATGCCCAGAGGGAGCTACGCACCCTCCGTGATTATGTTCATCTTTTGGCCGATGCCATCGACAAGTCGCCGATACCGTTCGTGGCCGGATACCCCGACGGGCGGACGATGGCCTTCAACGAGGCCTTCACCAAGCTCAGCGGCTATACGGAAGAAGAGCTGAGGAACATGCAGTGGGTGCTGTACCTCACCCCCGCGGAGTGGCAGGAGCAGGAAGCCCAGGCCATGGAGGAGCTGCGGAAGACCGGAAAGCCGCAGACGTACGAGAAGGAGCAAGCCAACAAGGACGGCTCCCGCACCCCCGTGGAGGTCATCCTGTCCCAGACCAACGACCGGGACGGCAAGGTGCAGTACTACTACGCCCTGATCAAGGACCGCTCGGAGAAGCAGAGGGCCGATCGCCTGGAGCAGCAGCTGCAGGAGGCGGGGGAGAAGGCCCAGGACATAAATGGCACCGCCTTCGAGGGCGTGGTCATCTTTCAGGACGGGAAGGTGGCCGTGGCCAACGAGCGCTTCGCCGAGATGACCGGGTACGAACTGTCGGAGCTGAAGGGCGTGGAGGAGGCGACCCTAGTGACCCCGGGGCTGCGTGGCCTCATCTATTCCCAGGTGACCGAGGCTTCCAACGGCACCTCCGAGGCGATGTTGAACCATAAGGACGGCCGAACCGTGGCCGTGGAGGTCCGTTCCCGGGAGGTCCAGTACAAGGGTGCCGTGGCCCGCGAGGACCGAGTATGGGACGTGTCCGAGAGAGCCAGGTACCGTGAGGACAAGGAGCAGCTGGTCAAGCAGCTGGCCAGTGTCAGTGAGGAGCTGTCCGGCCTGAACCAGGTGTCCACCATCTCGGTCAACGTGGCCCAGCCGGAACTGGCCATGGGCGCCCTGCTGCGCAACCTGGCCACCATCACCCGCGCTGACGGAGGAGCGGTCATGGTCCGCAAGGACGACAAGCTGGTGGCCAAGACCGTCCATGGCTTCGGGGACAAGATCGCCGTGGGGCAGGTGGAGGATATCTCCACACTGTTCCCTGGCAGGATCATAACCGAGAACCAGGGCAAGTACGTCGAGGACGCCCAAGTCGATCTGTCGGTCTCCGAGACCCTCAAGGCGGCGGGGGCCCGCAGCGTCATGGGAGTGCCCATCAGGCACAGCTCCAACATCATCGGGGTGCTCCAGGTCGCGTGGAACGCTCCGCACCCCGAGACCGAGCGGGAGATGAGGCTCCTGGAGATCGTGGCCGACCGCTGCGCCTCCGCGATCATGGCCTCAAGCATCTCCGAGCACACCAAGGTCAGCGATGACCTGGGCTCGGTGCTGAGCGAGATCAACACCGAGCTCAGCTCGACCCTGAACCTGGGTATGTCCAACTTCCGGTGAACCATCGGATATCCTGAAACACCTTCCACCCGTTTTTTATCCTGGGCGCTCCTAATTTTACCCGGTGATCGGACGGTCAAGATGAGCGACGAGGTCAAGCAGTTCGTGCGGCAGCATCGCCCGGCGTTGCTGGCCACGGTGTCCCCGGACGGCGTTCCCAATATCGCCCCCAAGGGAAGCCTGACCGTGCTGGACGATGAGCGCCTGGTGTACGCCGACCTCGTGGGGGGACGGACGTCCAGCAATCTGGCGTCCCGGCCCCAGGTCGCTGTGGTGGTGATCGACCAATATGGACGGGGATATCAGATCAAGGGCCGCGGGCAGAGGGACGAAACAGGGGCCGCGTACGAGCGGCTGTGCGATATCTCCTCCTCCCTGAAGATTCCGCTGCCTCCGCCTCAAACGGTCATGGTGATCGCCGTCGATGAGGTGTCCAGGTTCGATCCCCCGAAGACCCAGCGGGCTGAGTGATCGTCCGCTATGTTGACCATCACTACGCTCTCGTCGGCGAACTTGGCCCAGGTCGATTAATATTAACAATAGTTTATTCAGCCAGCGCCGTGATGATTGGCCAATGCGTTAAGTAGGCCGAAAGCATGCCGGGCCTGGAAGGATCGCCAGCCATGCTGACATCGATGCGTTTTGAACAGGACGAGGGGAAAGAGAGCGGCCGTCTGGCGGTGTATCTTCGAAAGTCATGGACCTGCCGTGTTCCGCTCGGCTATATCGACTATGAGAACGCCGAGGAACGGGAAGAGCTCCGCAAGATCATGGTTGTAGGGCATCCAGACGTCGAGATCATCGGCCCCGAGGTCACGATAGGCAACTTCGTCGACCTATATTTCAAACCGTGAGGGATACTATGGAATTGAAGCTCGATTTCGTACATGATGATGGAAAGGAGAGCGGCATCTGCCATGTGCACAAGGTGAGCGGTGCCGAGCTGAGGAAGGTCGGCGAGATCAAGTTCAGCGACGAGAGCGACAAGAGGTGGATCCGGATGGTGATGATCGAGGATCATCCCAACGTCTCGGTGATCTCCTAAACCTTTTCATTTTTACATTTCTGGAGAATAATATTCCTTAACGCTCTTAACAATCGTATAGTTCATATATGTCAAAAGGCTTTCCAGCCCAACCCCGGGTTCTTTTATCATGTGGGCACCGAGCAAGGATGGGACGCTGAGCAGGATCGCGAGCAAGACCCCTATCCCGCTGTCCGGGCTGATGCTCGGCCTCTCATCCACAGGCAACATGGTGCCCGAGTACAGATGGTTCTTCGGGTTCTTCGCCTTCTCCATCCTGGCCGTTCTCCTGGTCAAGGTGGCCTATGACTGGGGCACCATAAGGGACGACCTGAAGAACCCTGCCGTCACCGGGATCGCCTGCACCTTCCCCATGGCCGTCGCCGTCCTCTCGACCTACATCCGGCCGTACCAGTTCGACGCCGCACTCGCCATGTGGGTCCTGGCGATGCTCATCCACATCGCGCTGATGGTCTACTTTACCGGGATCGCTATCCTCAGGTTCGACATCAAGAAGTGCCTGCCGTGCTACTTCATCGTGTATGTCGGCTTCTCGGTGAACGCGTTCATCGCTCCGGTCTACGGTCACACGGAGTTCGGGCAGGCCCTCTTCTGGTTCGGCCTCGGCTCGTTCCTGGCCCTGTTCCCGCCCCTGCTGTATCGCGTGCTCGTGGTCAAGGGACTTCAGGAGCCGATGGTCCCCACGGTGGTCATTTTCGCTTCCCCGGCGAGCGTGGTCCTTTACGGCTACCTCAGGGCTTACGGCACATCAGGGGCGGAATGGATGGTGTGGTTGTTATTGGCCTTCTCCCTGGTGTTCTGGATCGGCTCGCTGACCCTGATCCCCAGGGTGCTGAGGATGAAATTCTATCCCAGCTACTCATCCCTCACTTTCCCCCTCGTGATCACTGGCATCGCGACGAACGCTACCTGCCTGTACTTCAGGGACCTCGGCAACGATATGCCTGCCCTTCAGTACCTCGCATGGGCCTCCATCGCCCTGGCGGTAATGTTCGTCCTGTATGTCCTCGTCAGATACGTTCATCACTTCATATTCAAGGGCAGGGTCCGCACCGGCCTGAGGGACGCTGTACCGGGACCCTGAAGTAGCATCCAGGGCGGGGACGTCTCTCGGAACGCGGAGGCCGTACCTTGGCTGCCCGGACCATGGAATTAAACATGCGCAACGTCCAGTGCCATTACCGGTTTCGTTAATTTAAGAAATATACATTTAACTTCATAAATTATATACGGGACCGGCCGCTTGGGGCCTTCATGCCAGGCACACTGACCGTGGGAGAGAGGATCGTCCTCCACCTGTCCCAGTTCACCAAGTTCCTCGACAGCTACGACGCCCCCCTGGACGTGAGCCAGGACGGCATCGCCGCGGCCCTCAGGATATCGAGGGCGCACGCGGCCATCGAACTGAAGAAGCTCAAGGACAGCGGGGAGGTGGTGGAGAAGCTGGTCCACATCAAGAGAGGTAAGACCAAGCGGAAGGTATACTTCCTGACCGCGCCCGGCGAGGAGCGGTCCAGGCAGATCCGTCAGTTCGCGGAGAGCGAGGGCATCGACATCCAGCCGTTCCTGGACCTGAAGAAGTGCAAGGGACCGGAGCTGTGGTCGGCCCTGGACGACCAGCACAGGACCGTGCTGGCGCAGGCATGTGTGTTCCGCCGGCCGTTCGCCCGTTCCGCGCTCCCGGAGACCACCATCTCACTCCTTCCGGTGGACGCCGAGGGCATGGTGGACATGCCCCCCGACCTGCGCAGGTACGTCCCGGAGCAGGTCGCCCCGGGGCTATTGAGGGAGTGCCACTCCCACGCCGCCGATCACTGGCTGTCCAACGGCAACTACCGCGAGAGGCTGTACCACCTGCTGCGGTCAGGACGGCTGCGGGAGGCCGAGATGCTGCTGGCATCGAAAGGCATGCAGTCGCTGGGCGCCCCGGACCGGGACCTCCTGGACATCGTTATGTCGGTGCCCTGCTCGGAACGCTACCGCGGCCGGGTGCTGCAGGCCCAGGCGGAAACGGCACTGAGGGTCGGGGACCTCGACCTGGCGGCCGCCCGGGCCACGGAGCTGCTGGCCATGCCCGGGCCACGGGAAAGGTTCGACGGCCTGATGGTGGAGGCTCTCGTACTGCGGGCCAGGGGTGACCACGAGGGATCGCTGTCCTGCCTGCACCGGGCCGGGGAGCTGTCCGGACCGGACGTGAGGCTGCAATGCGAGACCGCTGAAACGTTCATCATGGCCGGGAGGTACGCTGAAGCGAGGGACGCCCTCGACCGCCTCATATCCCATGGGGCAGGCGACGGCGAGCACCTGGAGCGGATCTTCTACCAGTTGGGGACGGTGTCCCTGCGCACCGGGGACGGGGCCGGGGCGGTACGTTTCTTCAGCAAGAGCCGGGGAGCCGCCAGGAACAAGGAGAACGGGGAGCTGTACCTCTGCCTCTCCGATGCCTACGGCCTGATGGGAATGCAGGAGAAGGCCGAGGAGTACGCGGTGCGGGCCAAGAAGGTCCAAGGTCCCCGGGTATCCATGTAGGATCTGAGGAGAATTACAAATACGCTCTTCGCATTGAGCGTCAATCGGTAGAGGGCAAATAAAATGGCCGGTTCCTTGACAGTGGGAGAGCGGATCATCTTCCACCTATCCCAATACACCAAGTTCCAGGATGCGTTCGACGTCCCTATCGACATCACCCAGGACGGCATCGCCGCGGCTCTCAGGATATCGAGGGCCCATGCCGCCCTGGAGCTGAAGAAGCTCAAGGACTCCAAGGACGTGGCCGAACGCCTGTCCCACATCAAGAAGGGCCGGACCAAAAGAAAGGTCTACTTCCTCACGACCCAGGGAGAGAGCAAGGCCAGCGTGGTCAAGGACTACGCCCAGGAGAACGCCATCGACCTGACGCCGTTCCAGGACATCCGCAAGTGCAAAGGCCCCGAGCTATGGGCCACCCTGGATGCCCGCTTCAAGCCGGTGGTGGCCATGTCCTGCGTGTTCCGCAAGCCCTTCCGCCGCGAGGTCCTTCCGGACATCGCCACCTCCCTGCTTCCCGTAGATGAACGGGGGATGGTCGACCTTCCCAGGGACCTAAAGGAGTACGTGGTCAGCGTCACCGACCCCGAGAAGCTCAAGGACTACCACAGCTTCGCGGTGGACTACTGGCTGCACTGGGACGACCTCAAGGAGACGCTGTACCACCTTGTATGCGCCAAGCGCTTTGCCGACGCCGAGATCCTGGTTTTCCACCACGCCAAGGAGCTGCTGCTGGCCCCGGACGAGGACCTCCTGGAGGC
The DNA here is from genome assembly GCA_016109435.1 of Methanomassiliicoccus sp. GTDB lineage: Archaea > Thermoplasmatota > Thermoplasmata > Methanomassiliicoccales > Methanomassiliicoccaceae > UBA6. Next base: position 269,881 of record JAEILR010000003.1, on the reverse strand, counting down.
GGTGTCCAACATCAGGGACGTCACCAGGGGATACAGCGGCCTGGTCCACTACGTCCAGGCGGAGACCGCCCGGCGGGTGGGGATGCACGAGTACTGCCTGATCATCACCAAGTTCATGGAAGCGTCCAGCATCCCCTCGGAACGCTTCGACGGGTACATGATCGAGGGGCTGCTGCACCTGGACCTCAGGGACCACCCCAACGCCTACAAGGCCTTCATACGCGCCAGGGGGGTGTACGATGACCACATCGACACCCAGCTGGAGTGCTACATCGCCGAGGCGCTCATCCGCAACGGCGACTATCACGAACCGAGAGAGATCCTGGAGCGGCTGCTGCGGAGGGGTTTCGACAACCCCGAGGAGGAGTCCAATGCCTACTATCTGATGGGCCAGATCGCCCTGAAGACCGGGGAGGACGACGAGGCGCTGCGCATGTTCGCCCTCAGCCGGAGGGCCATGAGCAGCAAGCGGACCGAGCTGTACAACAAGATCTCGGAGATGTACTACAGCATCGGGAACCGCGAGAAGTCCCTGGAGTTCGCCCTCAAGGCCAACGAGCTCAGATTAACGGAGATGTTCTGAGCATATCTAGATCGCTGACGTAGAGGTCCCTGAGGTCCTTGAGGTCGAAACGCAGCATGGCCAGGCGCTCGAAGCCCAGACCCCAGGCCAGCACGGGGTGCTTCACTCCGAACGGCGCGGTGACCTCGGGGCGGAAGATGCCGGAGCCGCCCAGCTCCATCCAGGAGTCCTTGAACCGGACCTCGATCTCCATCGACGGCTCGGTGTAGGGGAAGTACCCGGGGCGGAACCGTATGTCCTTGAACCCCATGCGCCCATAGAACTCCCGGATGATGCCGCACAGCATGTCGAAGGATGCGCCCTCCTCCATGATTATGCCCTCGATCTGGGTGAACTCGGGGAGGTGGGTCGCGTCGATGGCCTCCTTCCTGAACACCTTGCTCAGGGAGAACACCTTCACCGGCGGTTCGGGGTTCTTCCACAGGTGGCGGATGGTGTTGACGGTGGTATGCGTCCGCAGGAGGGCGCGCTCCGACTCCTCGCGGCACCATCCGTACCTCCATCCCAGGGATCCGGTGTCCCCGCCGCACTGGTGCATGTCGCACACCCGGTCGACGATGCCTTCGTCCTCCAGGTCGAACCTGCTAGGACGCTTCAAGTAGAAGGTGTCCTGCAGTTCCCGGGCGGGATGGTCCTGGGGGGTGAACAGCGCGTCCATGTTCCAGAACGCCGGTTGGACATACTCCTCGTCGATCTCCTGGAAGCCCATGTCCACGAAGATCCGGCGAACCTCGTCGGCCACCCTGGTCAGGGGGTGCTTCTTCCCCGGGTGGATGGCCGGAGCGAACGTGCGGACGTCGTACTTCCTGATCGTGACGTCCTTCCACTTTCCGGTCTGGATCAGCTCGGGGGTGAGCTGGGCGACCTCCTCCCGGACCTCGATGCCCAGTTCCAGCATCTCCCTGCCCAGGTCGGTCAGTTCCAGCCTGCGGCTGACCACCAGCTTCTCGGAGATCAGGTCCTGGCGGGACCTCAGGGCGAGGATGGTCGCGCTGTCCAGGCGGTCCTCGGAGAGGTCTCCGGAGGCCAGCTCGGCGAGGGTCATCTCGTCCTCCATCTTCCGTCCCAGCATGGCCCTCCCGTTCTCGGTCATGGTGATGATGGTCCTGCCGCCCTCCTTGCGGATGGTGGCCAGGTCCTTCTTCCTCAGCCATCCGAGGGCGATGGACACCTCGTCCTTCCCCACGGCCTGGGAGAGGTCCTTCATCTCCATCTCCCCGCCCTTCTCGTCCAGCAGCCGGAGCGCCCTCCGTTCCGGGAGGCCTTTCTCCACGGCATCGGCGCTCTTGAGGGAGTACACCTTCCTGGCCACCTCGGAGATCTGCAGCGCGCCCTTGGACTGCAGCCAGGACGCCGCGTTCATGACCTCCACCATCTGCCCGAAGCCCCCGGCCCCGAACACGTCCTCCGGTGTCGCGCTGCCATTGAGGCGGTCCATTGCCAGCATGAGGCGGGCTTCGTTGGCGGAAAGCCCCTCGAGGATCTCCGAGGCGTTCATGTCGACCGTGAAAACCCCCGGAACTAATTAGTCTTTCCCATGGAGGTCTGGCACCAACAGGTCCCTGCGGACCAGGGGCTTGATGTCCAGTACCGGAGAGCCTTCGAACGCGTCCAGGCCCTCCACCGTGAGCACCGCGCCCTCGACCTTCAGCAGCCTAACTTCCGTCGCTCCGATGGGGTTCGGGCGGCGGGGCGCGCGGGAGGCGAACACCCCTACAAGAGGATTCCCCGCATCGCCCTTCGGGTGGACCCGGAGGTCGAATCCCTCGCTGCGGTGGAACTGGAAGAGGATGAGGAGCTTTCGGTTCTCCCCGATGCGGTACAGTCCGTCCGCCAGCTCGGGGAGGACCTCGATCTCGCTGATCTCGCCCCGGACCGAGCGCACCGTGCCGATGGGCCTAAGCTCCATCGCAATCCCGGACGATGAACTCCTCGACGCGCCCCTTCGCTTCCTCCCTCTTCCTCTGGTGCTCCTCGATGAACGGCACCAGGGTGTCGGCGAGGGCCTTCTTGCACTCACCGCACAGGACCTCCCCCTTCCGGCAGCGCTCAGCCAGCTCGTCCAGCTTGCGGTCGTCCTTCTCGAAGAGGAAGAACTTGTACTTGAACACCGAGCAGACCTCCGGCCGGCCGCCGCTTTTCCGCTGTTCCTCCACCGAGACCGCTCCGCCGGTGAAGGCGGACATGATCTTCTTGCGCACCGTCTTGGGAGGGTCAGTGGTATAGATGGTGCTGTTGGGCTGGGACGACGACATTTTGTCGGTGCCTTGCAGCCCGGGGAACATCTTGTTGTGGATGAGGGCCGGCTTGTAGTATCCAAGGGTGGGGGCGATGTCCCTGGCCACCCGGAAGTGGGGGTCCTGGTCGATACCGCAGGGTATGAGGCAAGGGACGTTCTTCCCCGCCAGCTCGGACCCTAGGAACGCCGGGGCGGCCTGGATGCTGGTGTAGAATATGCTCCCGATGTTGGTGGAGTTGTCGAACCCGAACACCGCCCGGGCGGTGGAGAAGGTGATGCGCTTGGCCACCTTGAGCGCCAGGGGATAGAGGGAGCGGATGTACTCGGTGTCCACCATTATCCTGGTGAGCTTGGGGTCGAAGCCCAGGGCGATGACGTCCAGCATGTTCTGATAGGCCATGGCCCTGGTGTCCTCCAGCTCCAGGCCGTCGTTGAACAGGTACTTCTCGTCGTCGGTGAACTGGAAGTAAAGAGGCACCTTGAACGTGTCCTGCAGATACTTGGTGAATATCCAGGGCATGAGGTGGCCCAGGTGGGTGTGTCCCGACGGCCCCCTCCCGGTGTACAGGTAGAACGGCTCCCCGGCCTCGTACCGGTCCAGGATCCAATCCATGTCCCGGTGGGAGTAGACCACCCCGCGCTTCAGCAGCGGATGTGGCTCCCCATACCTGGACAGCCTCTCCAGCAGCCCCTGGTCGATACGCTTCGTGCCGAACTTTTCCACCAGGAGGTCGTAGTCAATCTCGCCGCTGACCTCCCACGGGGTCACCTTGAACTCGCTGTTCATGGTACGCTCGTTCGGCAAGCGGTCAGGGAATATAATAACCCTTTTCCGGCCTGGCAACGAAACGTCCGGAGGCGGGGGCCTCCAACGCCGCGCGGACCGCCCTGATGAGGTCCTGGGTGCGGTAGGGTTTCATGAGCACCCTGGCGATGCCATGATCATCGTGCCCGAAGAGCAGCACCTCCTCCGGCAGGACTGAGGTGACGATTATGCGGGCCACGGGGTCGACGGCCAGCAGCTCCGCGATCTCTTTCCCGCCTCCGAGCGCCAGGGGCACGGACACCCCGATTATCACCACATCGAACCTCCTGTCGTCTGCGATCGCGCGGCGGCAAGCCTCTATCAGCTCCCTGCCGGTGGAGGCCGAGCCGACCTCCATGCCGAACGCCCTCAGCATTTCGCAGGTCACTTCCTGGATGCTCGGCTCGTCGGCCACCAGCACTCTTGCGGGACGCTTGTTGATAACTTCCATAGTTGTGACTTCCTCTCGCCGTTCGACCACGAGGGAGCGGGGCGTGAACCAAGCGGATAGAGGTAGCCTTCAAGGCCGCTCTCGCACCGGTATATTCCTGGCCACGAGAATATATGATAATACAGGCTATATTATTTATGTCTTATAATTATCCTCCGGGCGTCAGTGAGACATCATGACAGTAATCAGGACCTGTGAGATCGATGAGGACCGCTGGGAGCGTTCCCGGCGGACCGGATGGATGAACATGGACGAGGTCCACCGGGCCCGCATCCTGGTCGTGGGGGCCGGAGCGTTGGGGAACGAGGTGGTCAAGGACCTGGTGCTGTCCGGCGCCAGGCGGATCACGCTGGTGGACATGGACCACGTGGTCCGGTCCAACCTCAACCGGTGCGTCATGTTCCGTGAGGAGGACAGCGCGGAGAGGAGGCTCAAGGCGAAGGTCGTGGCCGAAAGGGCCAGGGACCTCGACCCCCAGGTCGAGGTGCGACCGGTCGTGGGCAGGATCGAAGAAATGGCGGAGGCGGAGTGGAAGGATCACGATATCGTCCTGGGCTGCCTGGACAACGTGGCGGCAAGGGTGCATGTCAATGCCCACTCATATCATCAAGGCCTGCCGCTGGTCGATGGGGCCACCGACGGTTTCGCCGGAAGGGTCCAGGTCATCGTTCCACCTTCAACTCCGTGCCTGCAGTGCGGCCTGAACCGCAGCCACTACGAGGTTCTGGAGAAGCGGTTCTCGTGCACTGGGTCGGAGGTCTCCTTCCACCAGCCCAAGATCGCCGCGGAGATCACCACCACCTCGATCATCGCCGCGGTCCAGGTGAGGGAGGCTCTGAAACTGGTGTGCGGCCGGGAGGACGCCATCGTCCGCAACGTGATCCACTATAACGGCCTTCGCAACAGTTGGGATGAGCTGGAGTTATCTTTCGACCCCGCCTGTCCGCTGCATGTGAACCGAACATAACACAGTATCAGAAAGGTTACGGGGAGCAGTCACCTTTATTTGAAGCAATTAATCTGGACGTGCAGATAATATGCCTCTCAAGGTAAAAGTGAGGAATGCGGAGACCGGGTCCGTGATCGATGTGGAGCTTGAACAGGAGAACCTTGTGGAGGAGATCATCTCTAGTGCCGCAAATCACTGGGAAAAGGATCCCGGTGCCTATGTCCTGAGGAAGGGCAAGAAGCTGCTGCGAGGCAAGCAGACGGTGCTGGAGGCGTGCATCGTTGAAGGCGACGAGCTTGAAGTGATCCCCGATCCAGAAGGCGGATGCCGTGGCGCTCCCAACTGACATCCTTATAGACAGGGTGAGGAACGAACTGAAAGCCGTCTCCCAGTACCTCGTTTCGGCCCCTGACCTGGATGATCCCGCCGAGGTGAGATTTCCCGTTGTGATCGAGATCGAGCTGACCAGGGTCCCGGGTTACTTCATCGAGGGTTCCAGGTGCGTCCCGCGGTACTATCACCGCTTCCGCATGGTCATCGGGCCAAACTATCCAACGGAGAAACCTCTGGTGACCTGGCTCACGCCCATCTATCACCCCAATATCATGATGCCGGAGGACGGGGGCCATCTCTGCTCCAAGCTTCTGGAGGGCTGGGGCTTCAATTCCACCATCATATGCTTCGTCAAAGGGGTGGAAACGCTAGTGACCAACCCCAATCCCCTGAGCCCATTCGGGACCGACAGCTGCACCGCCTCGGCGGAGTACTTCAACACCAGGAAGGGACATAAGCCCCCGATGGTGTCGGTGCCCCCGCCGAGGGTGGTGGAGGATGAATGAACCCTCCCCTCATCACCGGCGGCCAGACCGCGGAGGTGAGGGAGCTTCCACCTCCCAGAAGGGATCGGGTGAAGGCCCACAAGTGGCTGACTGAAAGGTGCCTGGAAGAGCACCTTGACCGTGAGAGGGAGGGCTTCGAGCTTTATATATCCAAGATCGCCGAGGAGAAGATGCGCAATCATGCTCTCCAGCACTTGAACGAGCGCAAGGAGGTCATGGGCCTGCTGCTCGGCGGCTTCTATCAGCATGAGGGCAGGGAGTACGCGCTGGTCAGGGACGTGGCGACGACCGACCTGGACGCCACCGATGTCAGCGTGCGGTTCGATCCCGATGCGTTCGAGAAGCTGTTCGCCTCCCTCGAGGAGATCGGATTCAAGTACGTGATCGTCGGATGGTACCACTCCCATCCTTCCTACCATTGCTTCATGTCCTCCACCGACGTGCAGACCCAGCGGGGGATGTTCAACCTGCGGTGCCACTCGGCCATCGTCATCGATCCGGTGAACAAGGAGATCGAGGCCTTCTTCCTGGACGAGGGGAAGGTGCGCTCCCGGCCGTTCGGCATTTATTGGGATGAGTACCAGAATCCTTACTACGGCACCTCGGTGCGCATGAGGCAGACGGCGGTGCCGCCGAAGGCCCCGGACGTTCCGCAGTGAGCGGCCGGAGATGGGCCACCGGGTCCGTCCCGGCGATGCTGGTACATCATTATGAGCGTGCCCCTCCAAGAACGAGGGACCCCTGCATTACCGTCCGGGCCTCAGACCCAGATAGCGTGACGGCGCCTCAGCGAGGCTTCGTTCTGGTCCATCCTCTCCATGATCAGGGGGACGATGGAATCGAACATCACCAGGGCGGCGTCCTCGAATATGGTGCCCAGGGGCGCCAGCCTCTTCTTCTGCTCGTCCTTGGACTGCCCCACCTCCAGTATGATGCTGGAAGCGTGGCTCAGCTTGGAGTTGGGATTGGAGGTGACCGCGACCACCTTGGCCCCCACCCTCCTCACGATGTTGGCGGTCTGCACCGCGGACATCGTCTCCCCGGTGTTGGACACGATGACCGCCAGATCATGCTCGTCGACGAACGGGGTGGTCATGTCACCGACGAAATGGACGTCGAAGCCTATCTGCACCAGGCGGACTGCGAACGCCTGGCCCACGAGACCGGAGCGGCCCACGCCGTAGATGAATATCTTCCTGGCCTCCGAGAACGCGCGGATGGCCTCCTCCACCGCCCCCGGATCGACCCTGGACAGCGCTCCCCTCATCTCCCCGAGGATATAGTCGAGGGATTCCTGCATGGTCACCGCTTCTTTTTGACCGGGGTCGACGGCTTGACCGGCGGCTTGACCGGGGCTTTAGGCTTCTCCGGTGGTTTTGGCGCCGGCTTCTTCTCCGACTTATGCGCCGGCTTCTCGTTCTTCACCGGGGCCGGCTTCTCAGGCCGGGGTTTGGCCTTCGGCTCTTCCGGCTCCTCCCCGTCATCCATGCCCAGGCCCTCATAGCCGATCTCCTCTTCATCATCCTCGTCCCTGCCCTTGTCCGACTTCTTTACCTTGCCTTCCTTGGCCACCCGCTTGGTGAGCACCCGCTCGTAGATGACCTTCATGTACATGGCGTCATGCTCCAGGAGGGGAGAGGACGAGATGATGGTGATGTTTGGGTTCTCTTCCGCCAGGAAGTCGGCGAGCGGCTCGAACTTTAGGTCGCCCTTCTTGATGGGGGTGATCCTTTTCTCGTTCCCGCCCTCATGCTCTACCCCCGAGAAGTGGGTGTAGAAGTGGCCGTCGACGTACTCGCGGACCTTGTCCAGTAATTCGCCGAAGTCGGATGGGTCCCTCAGCGCGCCGTTCTCCCGGGCATGGACGTGAGCGAAGTTGATGACCGGGACCGTGCCCTTGATCTTGTCGCACATCTCCAGGACCTCTTCCAAGGAGCCGAACACCTCGTTCCTCCCGCTGGTCTCGAACCCCAGCTTGGGCCGGATCTTGTTGTCCTCCCACCACCCCATGATCTCGGTGATGTTCTCGGTGATGTTCTTCTTGGCCTGCTTCTTGATCTTCTCCGGGGCCAGGCCCAGGTGGGTGTCGACCAGGCAGCCGTGCATCTGGTCGGTCATGATACCTGCCCAGCGGATGTTGTCCATGCACCTGTCGGTCAGCTCGGAGTTGCTGGCAAGGTCCATGTAGTAGGGGGTGTGCATGGAGAGCTGGACGTCCATCTCCTTTCCCATTTCCCCCAGCTCGCGCAGCTCGATGAAGTTCTGGGCCAGACCGGACGCAAGGGTGATGAGTCCGTCATCCTCCTTGATCTTCTCGGTGGGCCGGGTGAGGCGGACCTCCTTCTTGTTCTTGACACGGACGATTTCCATGATGAGGTCGCTCTCCACCTCCAAGGGCGTGAGTCCCACCTCCTCCTCGTCCGGGAACCTGTCGATGACGTTCACTCTTACCATCTGGACCTCCATGGCGTTGAGACCTAGGCCGTGGACGTCCTCGATGCCGTCACGAAGGGTCCTGCCCTTACAGGAGAGTGGAATGCCCGCTGGACCGAATCGAATCATAATTACACCGATACTCCGATTTTTCCCCTAAAGACTATCTGATTATGAAGGTTGGTATATATAATTGCCGTTGGCGACAGCATGTGCCTGGACGCCATCTGGCTATAATAAGGTTATCATTCCCCGATGACGGAATAGGGACACAATCCTTTTCAAACCGCAATCCATCTCCCGCACGGTTGGGATGAGCGCTCTGCTAGAGGACCCTGTGGACGTACGTATCGAGCGATGGAGGAAGAACCTGGTCGACACCAGCCTGCGGAACAGGCTGCTGGACGTCAAGGAGAGCCGGCTGGGCTGCCTGCGGTTGATGGAACCGCCGTCCCAGACGATCTTTCGTACCCTGGTGGAGGCAAAGGGCTCCTTCGAGGTGGAGGTCGGCCCCAACGGTTCGGCCTCGTGCGCGACCAGGGCAGGGCCGGGAGCGCCGGCCCCCGCCGGAAAGGGCAGGGGGGACCGTTCCCTGATGCTGATCCGCACCAAGGCCAGAGAGGCCAAGCGGGAGCAGGGCATCAATGTGCTGTTCCTGACCCTCGGTGTGCTGGAATGGTCCAGCGAGGGCACCCAGGGGCAGAAGGTGCGCTCGCCCCTCCTCCTCATCCCCGTCGACCTGGCCCGGGCAGGCCCGCTCGATCCCTACGTTCTGAGGGCTTCCGGCGAAGTGACCGTGAACCCGACCCTGGCGCACAAGCTCCGCTCGGAGCTGTCGCTCTCCCTCCCACCCATGCCCGAGGGCCCCCTGGACGTCGCCGCTTACCTTGAGCAGGTCCGTAGGTCCTTCCTGCGTCTGGGATGGGAGGCCGCCGATGCGTCCTATCTCGGGCTGTTCAAGTTCCCCAAGATGTGCATGTACGATGAGCTGGGTCAGCATCGCGAGGTCGCGGCCGGGCATCCGGTGATCAGGGCATTGTCCGGGGAGGCCGTCGAACATGACGTCATCGCCCCCCTGCTACCGGGCGCGGGCGTCGACTATCAGGTGCTGGACGCCGATTCCAGCCAGCAGGAGGCCATCTCCATGGCCGTGAGCGGTTCCAGCTTCGTGCTGCAGGGTCCGCCGGGAACGGGAAAGAGCCAGACCATCGCCAACATCATCGCCGAGGTCGTGTCCCGAGGAAGAACGGTACTGTTCGTGTCCGAGAAGATGGCCGCGCTGGAAGTGGTGAAGAAGCGCCTGGACGCCCGCGGACTGGGCGACTACTGCCTGGAGATCCACGACCACGATGCCCGGCGGCAGGACGTCGTTGACGAGCTGTCCCGGTGCCTGTCGGCGACCGCGGGGAGCGAGCCCCTTGCCTCCGAGCAGGAGGAACTGGACCGCGCCCGGTCGCACCTGGATGAATACATGGGCGCGCTGCATCAGGTACGCGACGGCCTGGGCATCTCCTACCGCGAGCTGCTGTCCGAGCTGACCGCGCTCCGCGCCGCTCCGGAGCTGCCGATGGGTTTCCCCAACCTGGAGAGGCTGGGATGGAAGGACCTCGCCCCCCTGCATCCGCTGGTCAGGGACGTGGAGCGGTACGCCCCTCTCTTGGCCAGTGACGCGGTCCATCCCTGGTCCGACTGCCTGGAGGACTCCTGGAAGCTCAGCGCGCAGACGGAGATCGCCCACCAGTTGTCCGGGCTCAAGATGAACGCGGGCAGGCTGCGGGAAACGTTGGAGGGGTTCTGCAAGGACCTCGACGTGGAGATGCCCCCCCACCTCAAGGGGGTCAACGACCTCATCGAGCACATCCGGGCGGTCAACCTGACCGCTTATCCCGAGGAGAAGTGGCTGGCCTCCGACCCCACACCCCTGCTGACCCTGCTGGACGATACCAAGGCGGCCTATCTGGGCCTCGGGGACCGCATCGCCTGGCTGAGGCAGGGCTACCGCGAGGACGTCCTGGCGCTGGACCTCCACGCCATGCACGGCCGCTTCCAGAACGATTACAAGGGTAAGCTGAAACGCCTGTTCAGCATCAACTACCGCCGGGACATGGGCGCGCTGCGCAGCCTCTACCGGGGGCAGCGCAAGCTGAAGTTCGAGCCGGCACGGGAGGACCTCGAGGAGATCATCCAGATCTCCGACCAGGTGACCGAGCTGCATGCCCTGGAAGGGGAATGCGGAGAACGCCTGGGAAAGCACTTCCAGGGAGAGAACACCGACTGGGAGAAGGTGCGCGCGGCGATCAACTGGACCAAGGCGTACTTCGACCACTACGGCACCCCCCGCTCCCCGGGCATCGTCCGCCTGCTGTGTTCCGGCCCCGATGAGCTGGTCGGGCTCAAGACCAAGGTTGACGGGCTGCAGGACGCGGCCATGCGCATGGAGGGCTCCCTGAGCCCGCTCTCCGCACGGTTCGACATGGGCCGGCTCACCGCCGGTCGCACCGTCCACGAGGTCCCCTTCGAGGACATCGCGAACTGGGCCCAGGAGCACATGGACACCATGCCCCGGTTCCAGGAGTGGACCGAGGTCCAGCGGGTGCGGAAGGAGGCCCGGGAGAGGGGATTGGGGGATCTCCTGGTCCTGTCGTCCCAGGGCACCCTGCCGGCATCAGGTCTGTGGGACGGGGTGCGGAAGCGGTACCTCGCCCTGTGGCATGACCTTATCCTTTCGCGCGACCGCCGGCTGAGGGATTTCGATCGGGAGGCCCACGAGCGGACCATCGAGCGGTTCGCCGAGCTGGACCGCTGCCACATCGATCGGGCCGGCGCCCGGGCCAAGGTCGTCCTGGACGCCCGGAGGAGGGAGCTGTGCGATCTCGCCTCTCCCGAGCTGGGGAGCGGGTTGTGGGTGCTCAAGCACGAGGTGAGCAGAAAGCGGAACCTCCGGCCGGTGCGGGAGCTTTTCTCCCAGGCCATCGAGCCCATCCAGGCGCTCAAGCCCTGCCTGCTGATGAGCCCCCTGTCGGTGTCCACCTTCCTCGACCCTTCCCGGGTGAGGTTCGATCTCACCATCTTCGACGAGGCCTCCCAGGTGCGTCCGGAGGACGCCATCGGCTCCATCATGCGGGCCAAGCAGGTCATCGTCGTGGGCGACGGTAAGCAGCTGCCCCCGACCGACTTCTTCCGCGAGGTCAATGACGAGGACGAGAGCGTTCCGGACCTGGAGAGCATCCTGGACGAGAGTTCCTCGGCCCTGCCCCAGCGCATGCTGCGATGGCACTACCGCTCGAGGCAGGAGTCGCTGATAGCGTTCTCCAACCGCCGGTTCTACGGCGGGCGGCTGGTCACCTTCCCCTCGGCCACCACCGACCATGACGGGCTTGGCGTGGCCTTCGTCCACGTCCCCGACGGGGTGTACGACCGGTCACGTACCCGGAAGAACGTGCGTGAGGCGGAGGTCGTGGCCGAGATGGTGGTGGAGCACCTCACCGGAAGCACCGGGGGGTCCCTGGGAGTGGTGGCGTTCTCCGAGCCCCAGCAGATGGCCATCATCGAGGAGCTGGAGAAGCATGTTGCCAGGCGTCCGTCCCTCGGGCGGCTGCTCAGCGACGAGGGGGAGGAAGGCTTCTTCGTCAAGAACCTGGAGAACGTCCAGGGGGATGAGCGCGACGTCATGATCTTCTCCGTCGGCTACGGACGCGACGCTCAGGGAAAGATGTACCAGAACTTCGGTCCGCTGAACAAGGCCGGCGGGGAGCGCCGGCTGAACGTGGCCATAACCCGGGCGAGGATGCACATCAAACTGGTGTCGTCGATGCTGCCCGAGGACGTCGAGGCCACCACCGCGGGGACCGCCGCTCTCAGGGAGTATATGGCCTATGCCCGCTCCGCGGACCACGAGGACGCGGGGGCCGCTAAGGGCGGCAGAACGGACGGGCTGCAGTCCGATGTCCGCGCCTGGCTGGAGTCGCGCGGCCTGGTGGTGGAGGAGCAGGTCGGCAGGTCGGAGGCCCGGGTGGACCTGGCCGTGGCCGACCGTAACCGGCCCGGCAATCACGTCCTGGGCATTCTGCTGGACGGTCCCTCGTACCTGAGGGCGGGAGCGGCACGGGACCGCGAGAGGCTCCGGGTCGACGTGCTCACCGGTCTCGGCTGGTCCATCCACCGGCTGTGGTCCCAAGAATGGATAAGGGACCGGGACCGGGAGGGAGAGAGGGCCCTCGCCGCCCTGGACCGCGCCAGGGCGCTGGCCGCGGAGAGGTCGGCGGAGGAGGAGCGCCAGCGGGCGGCAGTGCTGGTCGTTTCCCCCGCCATGGACGATACTTACGTTGAAGAGATGCCTGCGGAGGCCGAGGGTCCTGTCGAGATGATCGTCCAGGACGCCCCGCTCCCGAATGCCCCGGTCGCGGAGCCCGTGTCACCCGCCCAGGGGTCGCCGGCCTTGGATGCCGTTGACCCAGCGCCCCTAACCGCAGAGCCGTTCGTGGCGGAGGCGGGAGCCCCCGTCACGGCGATCGAGGCGAAGATGCCAACGAACATCGAGGTCCCGGTGGCGGAGGCTGTGGAAGCTCTCCCCAGCGCGGAAGAGAACATCGTTCCGGCCGAAGTGGCCGTCACCGCCCTGCCCGAGCCTGCGGAAGCGGTCCCGGCCGAGATGGTCGGCCATGTCCAGCCGATGCTCTCGGCCGTGGAGGAGGCGGTGAACGGGGAGATCGAGCGCTCCCTTGATAGTAGCGGGACCGCCGCCCCTTCCGACGGCGTGGCCGAAGGCATGTGCCCGCTGTACCGCCGCGTGGACCTGCGCGAGGTCCCCTCCCTCGTGCGCACCTACGGCGAGGATCAGCCCACAGCGATGCTCGAGGCGGTGGAGATCATCGTCGGCCAGGAGGGCCCGGTCCACCTGGGAGTGGTCAGGGAGCGCGTCAGGGAACTGGTCTCCGCGTCCACCGGCAAGCGGGCCGGGAACGTGGACAGGGCGACCAAGCAGGCGGTCGATGCCCTGGTCGAGCAGGGGAAAGTAAGGGCGGAGGGCGAGTTCCTGTGGCCCGCCGGCCTGAGCGAGGCCCCGACCCGGAGGTGCGATGGTTTCCGCCGGGACGTGGACCAGGTATGCGACGCCGAGATCGAGGCGATGGTGTACTCTCTGCTTCCCACCGACCGCCCGGCCAACATGAAGGAAGTTATCGACGGGGTGTCCTCCCTGCTCGGCTACAAGCGGTCGACCCCGTCGATCAAGAAACGGGTGGAGCATGCCGTGGACGATCTGGACAGCAAGGGGGCGGTGGCCTCCGAGGAGCCGGACGGCAAGTGCGCCCCGCCCAAGGCCGGCGCGGAGGGCATGGACGAAGAGGCCTGCCCCTGAACGGCCTTCCGTCAAACCTCTTTACCATACTTTTTTGTCTTGAACGCCATCCTGAGGCGGGAATTTAAATGTCCACGTCCTCGCCACATCTGGACCGGAAGATCGAGCGCTGGTGCCAGAGCCTGCTAGACATGACCCTGCGCAACCGCCTGCTTAACTTCAAGCCCCGCTCGGCGGTCCAGATCGTCCGTCCGGACGGGACTTCCATGTTCGACCTCCTGGTGAAGGGGGAGCGGACCTTGACGTTCAGGGAGATGGCCGAGGAGGAGAGCCGAGAGCCGGTCGAGGCGATCGCGCTGGCCGGCGATCAGGTCCTGCCGCCGTACGATCCCCGGGGCCTCAATGACACGTTGAGGAAGATGAGGCTCAAGGCCCGCTCTCACCTGCAGGAGCAGGGCGTCAACATCCTGTACCTCTCGTTCGGCCTGGTGCGGTGGTACGAGGAGGCGGACAGCGATGAGGAGCTGCTATCCCCCCTGGTGCTGGTGCCGGTGGAGCTGATCAAGGAGGGCCCCCTGAGCCCGTTCAAGCTGCGAACCATCGACGAGGACATCGTCATCAATCCCAGTCTGGATTACAAACTGGGGTCCACCTACGGCCTGCCGCTCCCGGAATGGCCCGAGGAACCGCTCCCCCTGACCGATTACATCGGGAAGGCGAGGACGGCCCTGACCGCTGTTTCCACCCGCTGGAGCGTTGACGACCGCTGCTTCCTGGGGCTGTTCTCGTTCGCCAAGCTGGCCATGTACAAGGAGATGATGAGCGAGCGGACTAGGATAGTCGGCCATCCGTTCATCAACGCGCTGTCCGGGGACCAGTCCATGCTCCCGGTGGTCCCCGATCACCTCGTGGCCGACAAGCTGGACGACACTGTCCGGCCCGAGGACTCGTTCCAGGTCCTGGACGCCGATTCCAGCCAGCAGGAGGCAGTGGAGATGTCCAAGCGGGGAATCAGCTTCGTGCTGCAGGGTCCGCCGGGAACGGGGAAGAGCCAGACCATCGCCAACATCATCGCCGAAGCGTTGGCCGTCGACAGGAAGGTGCTGTTCGTATCTGAGAAGATGGCCGCTCTGGAAGTGGTCAAGAAGCGCCTGGACGACCGGGGGCTGGGCGACTACTGCCTGGAGATCCACAGCCGGAAGGCCAGCAAGACCGTGGTCATGGACGAGGTCCGGAGGAGCATGATGGCCCTGCCCACCGAGCCGACGGCCCTTGATGATCTGCAGCGGCTGGAGAGGGTCAGGGACGAGCTGAACGGATACGTGCGCGCGCTGCACCGGCCCCGCGGGAAGATGGAGCGGTCCGCGTTCTACGCCTACGGCCGCGTCGCCGCCCTGGCCGACAGCCCGGAGCTGCCGGTGGCCGTACCCGACGCCCTGTCCCTGGGCCTCGCCGATCTGGACGACCGCCTCAAGCTGGTCAAGCGGCTGCAGTCCCTCCGCTCCTCGTTGGAGAGGATGGAGGGGCATCCGTGGAGCGATCTCCGGACCAATGGCTGGGCCGCCGGGGACGAGGTGATGATGGAGAGGTCGCTGCAGGAGCTGAGGGACAGGGTCCGTCGGCTGAGGGACCGGACCGCGTCGCTCGGGGCGATCGTCGGCATCGACGGCGCCGGGAACCTCGCCGAAGCCAGGTGGATGATGGACCTCATGCACCGCGCGACGACATCCCCGTCCCCCGAAGCGTCATGGCTGAGGGCCGGCCGGCCTGAGGAGCTGATGAGCGAGATCGACGTGCTGCAGGAGCTGTACTCCAAGCGCGCGTACAACGATAAGTGGGTCAGGGACAACTACGCCCCGGAGCTGTCCGGCCTGGACCTCCGAGGCATGTCCAGAAGGTTCAGCGGTGAGTACCGCGGACCCCTCAGGGTCCTCAAGGGCCGCTACCGCCAGGAGATGGGTTCCCTCCAGAGGTGCCGCAGGGACGGAAGGAAGATGGGCTACGAGGAAGCCGCGGCCGACCTCCGGCGGCTGGTGGCCATCGACGAGCATGTACTCCGGACCCAGGCCGCGGAGGCATCGGGAGCGCTTGCGTTCGGCAAGCGGTTCAAGGGGGACTCCACCGACTGGCAGGAGGTGAGGAGGGTGCTGCAGTGGTCCTCCCGGTTCATGAGCGACGCCCGGAGGCCGCTGTCCCCGGCGATGGTGTCCGTGCTGAGCGGGCCGGTGGGAGCGGCACCGGAGCTGCTGGGAGCGGTCAGGGAGGCCGACCAGAGCCTCGAAGAGGTCTCCTCATCGGCGGAATGGCTCGATCACTGGTTCTCCATCAAGGACGCTCCGGGGTCCCTGCAGACCATGCCCCTCCCGCGGTTCGACGAGCTGGCGGCCGCACATCTGGCGGAGATGGGATCACTGAAGGAGTGGCTCGAGGTATCCTCCCTGGAGAGATCCTGCCGGGACGGCGGGCTGGGAGAGGTGTTCGACCTCGGGCGCAGGAAGAGGCTTCCCTCCGCCGACCTCGCCGCCGCCTATGAGAAGAGAGCGTTCCGCTCCTGGCTGGACCAGGCCTGCGCGGCCGAGCCGCTGCTCCGGGACTTCCGCAGCGAGGAGCATGAGGAGGCCATCGCCCTCTTCCGCCGCCTTGACGAGAAGCAACTGGAGATCGCCCAGAGGCGGCTGAGGAACCTGCTGAACACCAGGCGGGAACGGGTGCTGAACGCCCCCGCGGCGAAGACCAGCGAACTGGGCATGCTGAGGCACGAGGCGGCCAAGAAGAAACGCTTCAAGCCCATCCGACAGCTGTTCCAGGATTGCCCAGGGATCATCATGGACCTCAAGCCCTGCCTGCTGATGAGCCCCCTGTCGGTGTCCATGTTCCTGGACCCGGCTGCGGTCGGATTCGACCTGGTCATATTCGACGAGGCCTCCCAGGTGCGTCCGGAGGACGCCATCGGCTCCATCATGCGGGCCAAGCAGGTCATCGTGGTCGGGGACAGCCGGCAGCTTCCCCCCACCTCCTTCTTCCGCAACGCCAACGGCGAGGACGCGGAGGACGAGATGGAGGACCTGGAGAGCATCCTGGACGAGTGCACTGCCCTGAGCATCAGGCAGCCCATGCTGATGTGGCACTACCGTTCGAGGCACGAGTCGCTGATCGCCTTCTCCAACAGCCGCATCTACGATGGGCGGCTGATCACCTTCCCCTCCCCGGGGAGGGAGGATGGGGAATGGGGGGTGGTCTTCGTCCACGTCCCCGAGGGGGTGTACGACCGGGCCGGCACCCGGACCAACCCGGTGGAAGCGAGGAAGGTCGCCGAGCTGGTCTTCGAGCACTTCGCCCGGTCGCCGGAGAGGTCGCTCGGGGTCGTCGCGTTCTCCGAGCCCCAGCAGATGGCCATCATCGAGGAGCTGGAGGCCCTGCGGGGAGAGGACCAGGACTTCGAGAGGTTCTTCGTCGAGGGAGGGATGCAGGAGTTCTTCGTCAAGAACCTGGAGAACGTCCAGGGCGATGAGCGCGACGTCATGATCTTCTCCGTCGGCTACGGACGCGACGCTCAGGGAAAGATGTACCAGAACTTCGGTCCGCTGAACAAGGCCGGCGGGGAGCGCCGGCTGAACGTGGCCATAACCCGGGCGAGGATGCATGTCAAGCTCGTATCGTCCATCACCTCCGAGGAGGTCGACGGTTCTTCGAGCCAGGGGGCCAAGCTTCTCCGGGAGTACCTGGCCTATGCTGCCAGCGGCGGGGACCGCGAGCTGCTTCAGGCCGGCCAGACGCGCAGGCCCGCTCCGGACGTCGACTCGATGCTGGAGGACGAGGTCTTCCGGGTGCTCACCGACGAGGGCCTAACGCTCCGCAGGCGGGTCGGATGCTCCGGGTACCGCATCGACATGGCGGTGGAGGACCCCGACCGGCCGGGTTCCTTCATCCTGGGGATCGAGTGCGACGGGGCCACCTATCGCTCCGGGAAGACCGCCCGGGACCGCGACCGCACCCGGGAGGGTGTGCTCAGAGGCCTGGGGTGGAACCTCCACCGCATCTGGTCGAAAGACTGGACCAGCGACCGGCCCAGGGAGGTGGCGAAGGTGAAGAGGGCGCTGGAGGCGGCCCGGGCGCCCTCCCGACCGTCGGTCGAGGAAGGAGGGGCGCAAGCGGAGGCCGGGGAGGTCAGGCATGGGGAGAAAGAAACGTTCAGACCGGCCCTGCTGGACCTCATCCGCGACCAGGCGCCGGTGCACGTGGACATCGCCAGGGACGTTCTGGACGATCATGTCCACCAGCCCGAGGACGTCGATCAGGCCCTGTCCGAGAACCTCTTCGCCCTGGTGACGGACGGCACCATCGTGGTCAGGGACGGCTTCATCTGGCCATCCCAGATGACCAAACCTCCGGTGCGGCGACCGTTGGGGAAGGAGCCCATGGAACTGGAATACGTTTCTCTGGAGGAGATCGGCGAGGCGGAGATGTACAACATGAGCGTGGCCACCGAGATCTCCCGCCGGACGCTCATCCAGCGCACCGCCTCGTTCTATCAGTTGGAGGAGCCATCAGAGAAGGCGAGGGAGCGATTGGAGCACGCGCTCGACCGGCTGATCAGAGAGGGGATGTTGGTGCCCCGGGGAAAGGACCTGCTGCACCGGGCCAGGTGATGCCCGGGAGCACAGCCGGAGGGATATCGGGCTGGGGAAAGTTTAATTAATGATTGCCCATTAGTGGCTTCGCTCAATGTCGAGGTAGTCAGAATGAAACAGACACGTAAGACGGACCCCAACCTGTTGGCCCTCATCAGCGACCTGAAGAGAGAGTCCCGGGAGAAGGAAGCCGTTATCTGGCGAGACATTGCTCAGCGTCTGGAGAAGCCCAGCAGGAACTGGGCCGAGGTCAACCTGAGCAAGTTGGAAAGGTACGCGAACGAGGGCGACGTCATCGTGGTCGCCGGCAAGGTACTGGGCGCCGGTAGCCTGAAGAAGAAGGTCACCGTCGCAGCTTTCAAGTTCTCTGAATCGGCCGCCAAGGCCATCGAGGAGGCCGGCGGTAAGAAGATGACCATCACCGAGCTGATCGCAGACAACCCCGCCGGCAACGGCGTCAGGATCATGGGGTGATCTAGATGGCTATCATTATCAACGCGGAAGGTCACATCCTGGGACGTCTCAGCACCAATGTCGCCAAGCGCCTGCTCAACGGAGAGGACGTCATCGTTGTCAACGCCGAGAAGGCGATCATCACCGGCAACCGGGACATGGTGTTCGACAACTACACTGCCAAGCACAACAGGGGCAAGCAGATCAACGGGCCGTTCTTCCCCAAGAGGGCCGACCTGATACTCAAGAGGACCGTGCGCGGCATGATCCCCTTCAAGTCCCCCCGCGGCAGGGAGGTTTACAGACACCTGAAGGTGTTCGTCGGGGTGCCCAAGGACCTGGAATCCGCCAAGATGGAGAAGGTGGAGGCCGCAACGAACCTGTGGACCGACAAGTATGTCACCCTGGGTGAAGTGGCCGAGCATCTTGGATCGAGGCTGAGGTGAAAGAAATGGCAGAGGTAGTGAACACCAGCGGAAAGAGGAAGGAAGCCGTCGCCAGGTGCGTGGTAAGCACCGGCACCGGCAAGGTCAGGATCAACAACGTTCCGGTCGAGATCTTCACCCCCGAGCTTGCTCGCCTCAGGATCATGGAGCCTATGGCCCTGGCCGGAGAGAGGGCCACCAAGGTGGACGTGTCCGTCAACGTTGCAGGAGGCGGGTTCATGGGTCAGGCAGAGGCGTCGCGTACCGCGATCGCCAAGGGCCTGGTCGACTTCCTCAAGGACGAGGAGCTGGAGAAGCTCTTCAAGGACTACGACCGCTCGCTGCTGATCAGCGATCCCCGCAGGAAGCTTCCCAAGAAGCCGCAGGGTCGGGGCGCTCGGAAGAAGAGGCAGAAGTCCTACAGGTGAGCTGAATGATCATCCCCGTCAGGTGCTTCACGTGCGGAAAGGTCGTAGGGGGCGTCTATCAGACGTACCTCAAGAGGGTGCAGCTGGGGGAGGACCCCCAGCAGGTCCTCGATGACCTTGGGCTGCAGCGTTATTGCTGCCGCCGCATGATCGTCGCGCATGCGGATCTCGTGGATGAGGTCATCCCGCTGGGCTGAAACGTTTATAAACCTCTTCGCAATAACCCCTTTATCCACTGGGTCTGTGGGGTAGCTTGGTATCCTTCCAGCTTGGGGTGCTGGTGACTCCGATTCAAATTCGGACAGACCCACCATTTTCTATTATCTCTCTCACGACCGGCCTTTCCGAAGCGCGGGAGTCTTAGTACGAGTGAACGATGATCTCAATGCCTCGCTCGTTCACAGCTCGCAATGAGAATGGTATCTGTACCGTCCCTCTGGGACTTCGTGCAGGACCGTATCCTCGGCGGAACGCCTCACCCTCATTGACCGTTTTGTTTGATCCAGGCTGACACCTTGATGGCCGCAGTGAGGCCGACGGTGACCGCATGCCCCCTCACCGAACGTTCATCGGGCGCTCGCCATGTTCCCTCGGCCATGCCGGGGAGATGGTCTTCTGGCCGATGGGGCAGGCGGCCGAACGGGTTCGGTAAGGCGGGACGATCACCTTTTTGAACCTTTCCCAAAGGGACTGCCTCCTCTCTTCCGGCGCCCGGTGATGAGCATGTCCTTCTTGAACAGCCACACCGCCGCGGCCACGGCGATGGCGGCGAACAGCAGCTGGTAGGCGATGCCGGCGATCACCAGTCCGTAATCGTCGAACATGAGGTTGTTCATGGCCATCATGGGATGGGTGAAGGGTATGGCGAACAGCACGGCCTGCAGCAATGCGGGCAGGGTGTTGAAGTCCTTCATCATGAGCGCGAAGAAGGGCAGCATTGCCAGGAAAGTGATCGGAAGGGTGAGGCTCTGGGCAGCCTTGTAGTCCCGGGCCAGCGCGCCCAGGATCATGCACAGGGCCAGACCGCCCAGCACCGACAGGAAGAGGGATATTCCCACCAGGACATAGTCCATGGTTTCCAGGACGAGCCCGTACCTGGCGACGTCGATCGCGGCGGATCCCTGCATCCCGTTCATGTAGTAGCCCATCCCCGCCATGTAGATGAAGGCCATCAGCAGCCCGACCACTGCCGCCCCTCCCAGCTTGCCCAGGACGATATGGCTGCGCCTGACCGGCATGGTCAGCAGGGTTTCCAGAGTCTTGTTCTCCTTCTCCAGGCCCATCGAGGATATGACCGTGCTCCCGGACATCAGTATCATCATCATGACCACCAGGGGTATGATGAACGACTGGGACGAGAGCATTGAGGAGATGGCCGAGGGGGAGACCCCCTCGATAGACTTCTCCTTGAAAAAGGTGGTCTCGCTCTTGATGGTCGGGGAAAGGACCATCGATGCGTTGGAGGATGAACCTTCTTCGATCATCACCCTGGAGATATCGGTGTTGACCTGGACGATGATGCCGTCCACCACCGAGGAGGATATGGAGTCCATGAGGCCCGCCCCATACATTATCCAGTACACGGCGATGGTCCCGGGACGTTCGCTGCTGATATTGTCGCCGAAATCCTCGGGGATCACCAGGAGGGCGGTCCCGCCCGCCGAGGAGACCGCCTTAAGCCCCTCATCGATGTCCGTCCCGCCGTAGACCACCTCGGTGTGATTGTTTATGGTCCCCTGGGCAAGCATGGACCAGGAGCTGTCGAGGTCCTGGACGATGAGCCCGATGCGGGGAGCCTGGGACGCTTCGTCCTGTACACCACCGATCATCCCCCCGAGGGAGGCGAACAGCACGGCCATGATCACCACCGGGATGATGGTGGTCACGGTCAGCAGCTCTTTGATCTCCTTGAGCATGATGTTGGTCAACGACTTCATCCGACCACCTTCACAAAGACGTCCTCGATGTTGGCCGCATCGTACTTCTTCTTCAGATCGGCCGGGCCCCCCGTCTCCACCACCTTCCCGTCATTGATGAGGGCCAGGCGGTCGCAGATGAGCTCGACCTCGAGCATATTGTGTGATGAAACTATGATCGTGGTCCCGTCCCGGGCTATGTTCTTAACAATCCTACGAATCTGCTGGGCACTGATCACGTCCAGGCCGGAGGTGAGCTCGTCAAGGATGGCCAGGCGGGGTTTGAACATGAGGGCCCGGCCGACCAGCAGACGACGGGTCATGCCCTTGCTGTAGGAATCGACCTTATCATCGATGCGGTCAGCGAGGTCTGAGATCTCGATGCCCCGATCGACCATCTTATGGACCTCATCTCCATCGGCGAAGAACCGGCCGATGAACTCAAGGTACCGCCTGCCGGTCAGGTTCTTGTAGGCGCCAGCTTCCTCGGGCAGGTAGCTGATGATCCTGCGCACGTCATCGGTATCCTTCACCACGTCCTTTCCGAAGATGTTGATGCTCCCGCCGCTGATCTGGAGCAAGGTTGCCATCATCCTCATGGTGGTGGTCTTCCCCGCCCCGTTGGGGCCGATGAGGCCGAATATCTCTCCCTCCTTCACGCTGAAACTGACATCCCTGACCGCTTGGAAGTCCCCGAAGTTCTTCACTAGACCCTTGACCTCTACCGCTGACAAACCCACCATTCCTCCCGCCGATGGACGGGGGCCAATCAATTGACCCGATTATAATCATTATGATGAACGAGGACCTCACAGGATATCAGGCCGTCGATCGCCACTGGCATCCCTGATTTCAAAATGGCGATGAGGTGCCGGGTGACGACGACAGCATCATCTTGGCGTGGGGATCGACCAGGGACCTGAACCGTTCGCCCCACTCACATTGTTGTATATAGAAAAAGGAAACGACCTTTCCATAAGAACACAAAGCATATATCGTGCATCGGACATTGGAGGATTACATCTGAAAGCATCGTGTCCCGGCTGCGGGACTGCCTGAACGGCGAACGAGGCTTTCTGGTGTCAATATGATCTTTTCTCCACCGGTTTCGTTGCCAAGATCTGTCCCCGCACTGAACTCCTATGCCGGCGTCCCATGGACCGGCCTAAGTCGATATCTCAGGGATGGGCCAGGAAGTAATAGTTGGTGACCTTGTCGAACTGATCGATGAAATCTTCGCGGTCGAGCGAGCTTCCGTCCTTCAGCCACTCCTCCATCGTCGACACCTCGAGACCGCACTCCTCCACCAGAAGGTCGAAGACCTGCTCAGGCGTAACATCGTAGAACTCGGCAGCGCCCCGTCCGTGCTCGAAAACGATGTACGGGCGGTTCTTCTCCACCGTTCTCTTTCCTCCCTGCAGCACCAGGTACTCAGCTCCCTCGACATCGATCTTGATGAAATCCAGAGGCCGGTCTGGAGGATAGATATCGTCCAACATCTGGGTGCGCACGGTGATCTCCTTGATGACCGGCTCCCCGAAATCATAATGCCTCCGCTTCAGGCCGGAGTAGCCAGGATTGTTGGTCACCAGCTGAAAGGTCGAGGTCCCGTCCACGTTGGAGAGGGCGCAGTCGTACACATCCACCTTCGGATACTTCTCGGCGATGCGTTCGGCCAGCTCGGGGATCGGTTCGAACGCGATGTGCTCGCCCAGCGGAGCGAGCCTAAGTATGTCCTTCAGGAAGGTGCCCTCATTGGCACCGACGTCCACGCAGTTGGAGTCCTTTCTCAGGACCTGAGCCATCACCTTCCTGGCCTGCTTGTCGTAATAGAAATTGGGGTCGTGAGTGTAGTAGCTGTAAACCAAGCTGTAAGCGTTCCTCACCGGGCGCTCGAACGGCTTTCCGGTGATCATATCGTTAATGCGATGGCGAAGCATCCTATATTACCCTCAAAAGGTTGGTCAGGCAGGGGTAAATAAGCTTTCTCCATAAAGATAGTGTGATAATTGACACTAGCCAGACAATGATTCCGATGCTCGCGGGACCTCGACCTCAGCACCTCGGGGACATCAAAAGGCCGCATCGACGCTTCAACGTCCATCCTGTTGCCGTTACCGGACGCAAGGCGATGGAGATGCCTGGCGCCGATCGATAGAAACGGCAAGCAAGAGTTCGAATAGTGTGTGAAGAACAGCGAGTTAGAAGGGATTTGGGGAAGGGGTTTGGAAGAACTGGTTTAGTACCTGTCCTTCGGCTTGTGCTTCTGGAAGCAGTCCCTGCAGTAAACCGGCCTGCCCTCGGTCGGCTTGAAAGGTACCTGGGTCTGGGCTCCACAGTCGGAGCACTTTGCGTCATGCATTTCGCGGGGTTCGCGGCTGTAGCCGCCCTGTCTCTTGTTTCCGTACATTACTATACCTACTCGTCCTCCACACCCACCCGGATGCTCGGGAACGGTGGAACGATGCCGTCCCAGTATTTGAAACATCCGCTTCAGGGACGTTCGAGGAAATGTCTTCCGGGCCCGGGGGCCGGTGGAGATTAAATGAAAATGCGGACCGGAGGCCGCGATGAAAAAAGGGAAATGGACTAACCGGCCATGCCTTCGAAGAGGCCCTTGAGCTCCGGCGACAGCTCGTTCCGCTTTATCGCGTAGGCGGCCCTCAGGTACGGCATGGTCTCCGGCAGCGCCTTGAGCATAGGACGTCCTCCTTCCATCCTCACGTCCAGCGTGAGCTTGTTGGCCACCCACGGATCTGCGCACAGGTCCCGTGCGGTATCGCGGAGAATGTCCAGTTGCGGTCCGTAGTCCATGACCTTGGCGGCGGGCGCACCATGCCCGCTTCCGTGGTCTCCCGGCGACCCTCCCAGGGCCCGGCGAATCCGATCAACGATTCCTACCTTAGCCAGTATAACACCGGATTGCCGAAGACCGCGCCTATAATTATTCTTTGGTCTTGTAGCGAGAAAAAAGACGATTGTTCGTATATTCACGTGCGTTCATGATGGTCTCAAGAGGCCCCAGGGGATCGAGGCATTCTATCCAAGAACACGCAAGGTGATGGTGTCGCCTGGCGACTGATTATTGTTTTTGAATCCCAGACGAATTAATTTAAGATGTGGATATTTTTTTAACGTTCATGAGTTCAGCATCAAGGATGGCCAGACCAATCCTGGCGGCCGCAATGGTCGTCGTGATGGTATGCGCATCGTTCATTGCGATTTTTGGAACCACCACCTCCGAGGCCAGCTATGCCACCTACAGCGTGGGTGACAAGTTCGCGCTGAAGGGGGAGAAGGACCTCAGCTTGAGCTACACCTCCATCAACCAACTGATCAGTATCGGCGATGATGATTCGTGGGTGCACAATGCCATCATCGAGGACGCCAGGATGGATGGTTACATCACTTCGGTGGCGGTCTTCGAAGTGATCGGGGCATCGGCTGACGAGTATGTGATGAAGATCACCGCGGCCCAGAACTTCTCCTTGGCCGCGACGTTCACCATGACCGGAGAGGTGGTGGACACGGGTTCATACATCAGCTACTGGTCTGGGTGGTCCCAGAACCCGAATGAGCTTCTCAACCTCAGTGACGCTCCGGCCTCGGTGAAGACCTTCAGCGTTGACGGCAAGATCGCTGCGGGGTCCAACCAGACCTTCATCGTTCACCTGCAGAAGAGCGATCTGGCAGTGAAATCGGTGCAGATGGAAGCAATGGCCTACGCTCGAGGCTACCTTGATGTGATGAACTACCCGGTCATGAATTACTACTATGACTCGGACAACGACCTGGATATCGAGAACATCACCGCCTACGAGACCTTCCGCAGCAACATCACCATGGACCTCTCGCTTAACGGCGAGATGAGCTTCGACCCGTATCTGGCCATCGTTAAGGACGCCCCGGCAGAGAGGGGCGAATGGGAACAGGAATCATACGTCAACGCGACCTTCGGATGGACTGGTGTCCTAAACGTTACTGGGATGCCCGAGAGGTTCACTGATGAGTGGTTCGATGAGGATAGTGCCGAATGGGGCATAACTGGCTTCCCCATCGACCTGGCTAAGATATACAATCCCTACAACGATGATCCTCGGATCGACAATGGGACACTGGAGATCGAGGCTGCCAAGGCCAGCATGACCTTCTGCAACGTCCGCAATGTCACCATTGACGACCCCGTGCACGGCAATATTTCCGCCTACCGGCTGGGCTTCGAGGATGCCAGCAACAACAACTTCTTCCAGCTGATCTACTGCCCGGCAAACGGATACCTGGTGGGGGCCGAGCTGACCTACCCCCTCCCGATGGCCAAGATGGTCCTGGACATGAGGTCTGTGCCGGTAAGTGAGGCCGAGAAGACCGCAACCACGATAGCTGATCAGGTGGCCGGGGAAAAGACGTACGAGGAGCTTAGCTTGACCGCCGGGGCGGCCAAGGGTTTCCTCGATGACCCGATGAACCTGCTGCTGATCGTCGCCCTGGTGGCCATAGCCGCCGTCGCTGCGGTGGGCGTGATCCTCATGGTGAAGCGCAAGGGCAAACCCAAGGCTTAAAGATAGGGTCCAACGAGGGTCTTCGGACCCTCCTCTTTCTTTTCTTAATCTTCGTTGCTTTAACGTCCCGCCCGTTACCACCGGGCAGAGATGTGTTCCTTGCCCGCTCCCTTCCGAGATGGACCTTAATGTAGGTCCTGGTCGATGGGGAGGTCGTGTCCACGCCCATAATCGAGATGCACGGAGTATCGGTGGTGAAGGAACGATCGGTGATCCTCAGGGACATCGACCTGTGCATCCGCAAGGGTGAGAGAGTGGTGGTGCTGGGACCTAACGGGTCCGGAAAATCCTCGCTCATAAAGGTCATGCTGGGGGAAAACCGCGCGGACACCTCGGCGGACGGCTCGTTCGTACGCATCATGGGGGAGGAGCACTTCTCCCTGTTCGACGTCCGCAGAGCCTTCGGCCTGGTGTCGGGGGATCTGCAGTACGAGTTCCGTCGGGACATGGGGGCGGTCGAGGCGGTCCTTTCCGGGTTCTACGGTTCCATCGGCACCAACCGCTCCCAGGCGCTGACCGCGGAGATGAGGACGAAGGCCCTGAAGGCGTTGTCCCTGGTCGGCTCCTCCCACCTCGCATCGAGAACGGTATCCACGCTGTCATCGGGCGAGGCACGCAGGGTGCTCATGGCCCGCGCGCTGGTCAACGAGCCGGAAGCATTGATCCTTGACGAGCCGATGACCTCCCTGGACCTCACAGGGAAGCATATAGTAAGGGAGGCCATGCGCGCCCTCGCCGCTACCGGCAGAACGCTGGTGATGGTCACCCACGACCCGTCGGACATCATACCGGAGATGGAGAGGGTCATTCTGATGAAGGACGGTCAGATCTTCCGCGACGGGGACATGAGCGAGCTGAACGAGGAGAACCTCGGCGAGCTCTACAGCGTGCCGGTGCGGCTTGCACGGATCGATGACCGCTACTTCGCCTGGTGATCGCTATAGGCCGCTGATCCTAGGCGCGATAGTATCCTCAGCCATAGTTCGATGTGCTATAGAATTTCCAGCATATGCACGATGATCGAACTTTACAAAAAAAGGTGAAGGGAAAGGGTTTGAAACGGTTTAGGCCAGGAGGGAATCGCTCCTCGCTCAGAGCTCGTAGTTCTTCGGGTTCCAGGCTTGTACGTCCTTGTACTCCTTGAGAGCCCAGTCGACGAACTTGCCTTCCTCGGACGGCAGGGAGTTCAGGTCGGTGAGGATCTTGTTCAGGGTGTCCTTCTCCTGCTTGGACAGCTTCAGCTTGCCCTTGTCGTTGGACGCCTGGATAAGTTCCGCGGCCTTCAGACCCGCAGCCTTGGCCCTGAGGTAGTAGTTGTTACCCTCAGCGACGATGGCCTCACCGATCTTGTACGCATTGTCGTACGAGATGATGAAGGCCTCCGGGCAGCGGTACCGGTCCGAGGCAGTGTAGATGTCCCTGAGGACCTTGTCCTGCTTCAGAGCCTTGGCGGCGTTCATGAGCGCGGCCTCGTAGCCGATGACGCCGAGCCAGCACTGGACGGACGAGCCGCCGAACTCGGAGTGGTACTCCACCGACTCGTTGGACCACAGGTCGCAGACCTGGGCGGTAAGGTTACCCATCAGGTCAGCGTGGGCGTCCTGAGCGCCCTTGCCCTCCTGGGCAGACGGGCGGCCAGATATGGCCTTCAGGATTGGTCCCTCGTAGCCGCAGTCCTTGTCCGGACCGGTTGCGCCGGCCTCGATCGCGACCAGGGTTCTGGCCGAGGCGATAGCACGGGTGACCGCAGAGAAGGTCCTGGGGATATCCTTGTCCAGGTAGCCGCCGGCCATGAACATAGAGGTGTTCGCACCGGCGCAGTTGGTGTCTCCACCGGGGACGACCTTGTGCTTCTTGGCGATGTCCACGATCTGGGGCCACAGCCAGGCCATGTCGAGGGAACCGCAGTAGCCGATACCGAACAGCCATCCGCGGATATCCTGCCTGACAACAGCGTAGTCAGCGATCTCCTTGCCACCCATCGTCTCGATGGACAGCACATCGGCGCCGTTCGCTGCAGCGACCTCGAAGGACTCCAGGGTCTTCTCAGGGTAGGCGTGCCTCTTGTCCATGCCGGGCCTCATACCGAACTCGGCCAGCCTGGGGTCAGCGCAGGTGTGCCTGATAGCGCAAGCAACGCCGTACTCCTCGTGGAACTTCCTCATGACGGCCTTCTGGCCGACGACCACGGGCTTCGCGAACTTCTCGGGGTCGTTACCCATCTGGTGGATCCACTCGTTCTCCAGCTGGAGGGAGGGGAACCCGAGGGTCACGGCGCGGTTCATGATGTCCTTGGTGATGTAGTCCACGTACTCCTTGGTCAGGGACTCGGGGTTCTTCTCCGCGCCCGGCCTGGGGGCGAAGTTGATCTCAGGGGAAACGAATCCCGCACCTACCTTCAAGCCTAGGCCGTATGAGAGGGGGTACTTTGCCTCACCAAAAACCATCTCATCAGCAGAGCCGTATTCCATCTTTGTAAAGTTCTTAAGTGCCATTTTTTTCACCTCGATTAGGCCTTCCCGGACATTAGGTCATCCCACTTGTCCCTCAGCTTCCTCCAGTCCCAGCCCTCAACGGCCTTGGTGGCGAGACCAGGTCCCTGCGCGGCCTTCTCGGCGTATACGCCCATCGGGTAAGACTCCACGTACTCCCTGTTAACCGCACCGCCGGCGCAGATGAACGGGATGTTGATCCCCTTCTCTTCCAGCCTCTCGGCGATCTTGGGGAACGCGGACATGGTGGTGGTCATAAGGGCGGTCCCAGTGACCATCATCGGCTTGTTCTTCACTACCGCGTCGACGACATCGCTGACCAGGATATCCCTGCCCAGGTCGACGACACCGAAGCCGTTGGACTTCAGCAGCACCGCGGCGATGTTCTTGCCAATGTCGTGGGGGTCTCCCTCGGCGGCGTGCATGACGATGGTTCCCTTGGTCTTCATGTGACCGGATGCGAGGGCACCCTCGGCAAGCTTCATTCCCTTGGTCATAGCGTCGGAAGCGACCATGACGTGCGGCAGGTAGTAGATACCCCGTCCGTACAGTTCGGACGTTACATCCATTCCCTTCAGCAGACCGTTCTGAATGACCTCCTCGGGGGAGTGGCTCTTCAGCGCGGCCTTAACATCCTCCTCAACAAGCTTTCCCTTCAGGGTCCACACATCGTCGGCGACCTTCTTCAGAAGGGGGTCCTTGGGAAGGATCCTAGCAGCTATCGTCTCGGGCTTCTCCGCTGCTTCCATCTTGATGTCATAACGCGTCAAGATCTTGTCAGCATTCACATTGTCGAAGTCTAGCATTTTCCCATTCTCTCCTCTTGTTCAACAATCCGAACCCCACCATGGAACTCGGACCGTTCGTTTTCCACATCACGAAAATAGTATATAAACAATTGTTTACAATTTTAGTAAAATAGAGAACAATATAATATTTAGCGAGATATTAAAGTAAGACCTATCGTAATCGTTCAAACCCCATCCAGTGAAGTCAGGAAAGGGAGTTTATTGAGGAACCTGATAGTCCTTACTCTCGCACTAATCTATCGATTCTCCGCGTAACGATATAAAGCTAATGTTCGATTGTAAAAGTTCGTTCTAGAAATGTAGAATGATAATTTGGGGCTTTTTTGATGAGCCGACGCTAGCCACATAGTTCATACGAACATGAAAGGCGGGCAGGGCACTTCTCCGCCCTTCCTCACCCGAACGTCTGCCCTCCGGACGAGAAGTGTCGGCTCACTCCACCACTATCGTGCCGGTCATGCTCGGGTGGATCGAACAGTGATAGTTATATGTGCCCGACCGATCGAAAGTGACATTGAACATCTCGCCCCTGCTCATCAGCTCACTGCTGATGAACGGCCCGTTGTCGAAGGTCACGGTATGATCGAAGGAATCAAGATTCGTCCAGGTGACGGTGGTCCCGTTGGCGACGGTCAGGGTCCCTGGGTCGAACGAGAAGTCCCTGATGTCTACCATATTGCCGCCCAGTTGTTCGTTACCGTTCCCGCCAGGGGGTGTTTGCATAACCATGATCGCGACGATAACGATGATGACGACAGCGGCCACGGCGATCACCGCCAATACCCTCCGGTCCATGATATCGATTTGACCCTTTTCTATATATCATACTGTTGAGCGTTCCGACGGCCGGACCGATGAACCACTATATCTATTGAGGTCAATGCCTAGGACGATTACATGACCTCCAAGGTACGCGTGGATATGACCATCTGCGATCACAAGACCCTCATCGACGCGGACGAACAGCCGGACGGGACGGTCAAGGTAAGGATACGATCGACCTGCAAGGACGTCCGGGACTTTGGCCGGCGTCTCGGACCGGTGGGGATGGAGGATTATGTGCAGAACACCGGTTCCAAGGTCTGGAAGTGCGCGGAAGAGGCCCGATTGACCCCAACCTGCCTGATACCCGTGGCCGTGTTCAACGTCATATGGATGGAGGTGGGGATGATCTCCAAGCGCCACGCTATCAAGGAGAAGAACGTGTGCATACATTTCCTGGAATAAGCAGCGATCGAAGCGACCTACTGGATGATACAGTTGGAGTATACATCCAACTATATTTCGGTCGATAAAACGATTTATAGTCCTTTCCTCAATCCGGCCGTAGTTGGATTATAGGTCCAACTTGTTTGAGATAGAATTCGATCGAACTAGCGGAGCGTATCGACATGACGGATTCAGATAACGGATTGCATCGGAGGATCGACTGGAAACAGGGCCTCCTGATAGGTATCGGCATTCCCCTGGCCATCCTGCCCAGCATTGTGCCTACCACCATGTTCCTGTGGGCGGCGTCGATCCTGTTGTGGGGCCTGGCGGTGGTCCAGGGATTCATTCAGAACATGGCGTTCGGCGAGCTGGCGGTGGCCTTCCCCAATGCCAGCGGGATCCCGGGGTTCACTCAGGAGATCTTCAAGAGCAGGGACGGGGTCGACCGGAAGTACGAAAAGGGCCGGCTCATCGGAGGGTTCTGCGGATGGGCATACTGGCTGGTTTGGGCTCCCGGCCTAGCGGTCTTCATTATCGTCATCTGCGGATACCTGGTGGGCCTGTTCCCCAACCTCGCGTCCATCGACTTCCTCACGCTCAACCTAATAGTCGGTTTGATGGTCCTGGTCGGCCTGGCGGTCCTGGCCTCTCGCGGCCTGGAGCACAGCGCCAAGCTGGGTCTCATCGTCGGGGTGGTCACCCTCCTGCCGATCGCCATCATCACTTTGGCACCGTTCGTCACCGGCAACTTCCACCTCGATAACATTACAAACTACATGGTGCCGGCCGATTGGGTGTGGGACGGGGACCACATCCTCCTGGTCCTGGGCATGATGGTCATCGCTCAGTGGAGCGCGTGCTGCTGGGAAGTGGTGGCGGTCTACGGTCCGGAGTACCACAAGCCGTCCGTCGACCTGCCCAAGGCCCTGTTCGCCTGCGGTGCCATCTGCTTGTTCATGTTCGTGCTCATCCAGACCTCGGTCATCGGCGCCCTGGGCATCGATGGCATCCTGGCCGAGCCGATATCGCCTCTGCGGCCGGTGGCGGCCATGGCCTTCGGGGAACTAGGCGGTTCCGTGGTCATCCTACTGCTGGTCTGTGCCTGCGTTCTTCTGATCCAGATCGGATATTCCGCCGGCGCCAGGGCCATGCACTCGATGGCCCTGATGGGGAACCTGCCCTGCTGGTTCGTCAAGACCAACAAGAACGGTGAGCCGATGCGGGCGATACTGGTGATCGCCCTGTTCAATATGGCCCTCCTGGTCTTGCTCCAGGGAAACCCGGTGGCCATCCTGGCCATCTCGGCGATAGGATACGTTTTCGTCTTCGCCATCGCCCTGGCCGCGTACGTCAAGGCCCACCGTGATCCCGAGCTGAGGAAGATCATCAGGCCCTATAAGGCGCCCCGTGGCTGGGTGTGGATCGCCCTCGCGCTGGCGATCCTGCAGATACCCTTCCTTCTCATCGGAGGGATCTACATCAACTACCTTGAGTTCGGCATGACCTCCAATATCATCGCCTTCGGCGTTCTCGCGCTGTTCTTCCCGCTGTGGATCTACTCGCAGAACGAGTCCTTTGCCCAGCGCAAGAGCAGGACCGCGATAGATGAGAAGGTCGAGGTCAGCTGACCTCCTCAAACCACTTTATCCTCTTTCCTTTTCTCCCTGGAATTCACGGCTGACCTACCGGTCCCCCCCCTTCACCTTCTTTCCGGGAACGCCCTCCCGTTCTAGGATCGCCGCCTTGGTCGCCGGGCCATTCCCGCCGGAATAGTTACCCAGGCCTCCAGCGGCAGGCACTACTCGGTGACAGGGTATGATGAGCGGTATGGGGTTCCGGGCGCAGGCGCTGCCCACCGCTCTCGCCGCCCGGGGGCGCCCTAACCGACTGGCCACCTCCCCGTAGGTAACAACCTCCCCAGTTGGTATCTCCCGCAGGGCTACCAGGACCTCGCGGTCGAACGGGGACACCCGAAGGTCCACCGGTATATCCCTCAGATCGTCCTCTCCGCTGGATAGGTGCTCGATCATTCTTGCCAGATACGGATGGTCTGTCCCATGAGAGGCTTCCGGCGCCTCCGTGGTCAAGCTGACCGAGGTCACCCCGTTCTCCCTTAGGGCCATATTAACATAGAGCCCCAGGTCTTCGCTGAAGCGGGCGTACAGATGCAGTGCTTCCGCCCCTGCTTCCCTCCTCCCCTGTTCCATCTCCAACAGGCGGACGCGGACCAGGGGGGCGACGGCCCGGACCATCTGCGACTCCGCCGAACGGAGGCTCTCCTCGAACGTGCTCCGGGCCACCCCCAGTCCCCTGGCCACCTCTCCGGCGGTGGATCTTCGGGGGGAGTCATAGTAGCCCGCCTCGAAAGCCGCCAGGATGGCCTGTCCCTGCTTCATGGTGAGGTCCGGCAGCATTAGGCCGGACGATCGCAGCTCGTCCTCCACCTGCTGTGGTCCCAGCACGATCTTGGACATCACCCTCGCGTCCTTGAGCGCCACGATCGCACGGTCCCCCGGATTCTTGAACGCCAGGAGCCGGACCTGGATCCGGCCGGCCCTCCAGATCAGCGGGGGCAGGAGAACCAGGTCCTCATCCCGGAGCGCCTTCAGGAGCTTGGCCTCGGACGGGAGCAGGGCTGCGACCATGGTCAGCACGCTCTCCCCGTCGACCTCATATCGAGTCACGAAGCGTGACGCCATCCGGTCCTCTAAGTTCTTCAGCTTACTGGCGTCCCCGCGGCAACGGATCAGTAAGGAAGCGCCCACCGGCGTTCCCTCCAGCAAGGCACCGGGGAACGCGGAGGATAGCCGGCCCATCGGCCCCTCCGCGGCTGCGGATATGGCGATACGTAAAGCGCTCATCGGCAAGTCAATGATCGGATGCGGTCATATCCTTTATCCCGGCATATGCCGGGTCCATTGGGGGTACGACATTGATAAAAAAAAAAAGGGGCAGGGCCCCGAAGGTGTTCACTCGGTGGTCTTGCCGTCGAAGTGCTCTTCGACCACATCGGCCTTGGTCTTGGCCACGACCTTGTCCTGGTGCTCAGGAGGAGAGTAGATGGTGTACATCTTGAGATTCTTCTTCCCGGTGTTGGTCACGTTGTGCATGGCCCCGGAGGGGATCACCACCGCGCTGCCGTCGGTCACCTTGTACTCGTTGCCGTCGATATACACAACCCCCTCGCCCTCCTCGAACCGGAAGAACTGGTCGCCGTCGTCATGGGCTTCCATGCCGATCTCCTCGCCCGGCCTGAGGTTCATGAGCACGAGCTGGCTGTACTTGGCGGTATACAGCACCTTTCGGAAGTTAGTGTTCTCCACGGTATCCTTCTCGATGTCGGCGTTGAAGCCTTTCTTCTTTCCCTTCTTTGTGTTCATGGCCCTTTGATGGCACGTTCAATACCTCAACCTTTCGCCTGTTCGACGCTCGGGGGGCATTACCGTACCATTATAATGCCGCGCTGATACGATATGCATACATGACCCCTCGCGAGAGATTCCAGGCCGCGCTTGACCGGCAGGCGACCGACAGAGTGCCCATTTTCTATCAGCACCTGGGGGCGGCCAAATGGCTGCTGCAGTCCACCGGGCTGAAATGGTACGACGGATTCCACGATCCCGATATCTTCGCCCGGCTGGCCCTCGCTTCCTACGAGATGTACGGCTTCGATAACCTGATGGCCGGCTGGGGCGACATTTTGGTGGAGGCGCAGGCCCACGGCATGGCATGGAAGTGGCCCGAACGGGATTTCTATCCTCGGGTGGACAAGTACGTGGAGATGAGTGACGTGGATAGGCTGGTCCCGGTCGACCCCCGGAAGGACCGGTTCTGGTCGGTACCATTGGAGGCGGCGTCCATCATGCTCGACAAGGTGGGAAAGGAAGCGGCGGTCGTGGGCTGCATTAACTCTCCGACGGTCATCGCCTCCGAGCTCCTGGGGATGGAGAACGTGATGATGGGCTACTTCACCGATCCCGATGCGGTGAACAAGGTGCTTGATGTGCTTACCGAATCCTCCAAGGCTTACGGAGAGGCCCTGGTCGAGATCGGGGTGGAGGACGTGTTCATTGAGAATGCGACCGCCGGAGGGGAGATGGTCAGTCCTGAGCAGTATGACGAATACGACAAGAAGTACTTCGGACTGGTCCTCGACTCGTACAAGGGGAAGGGCCTGAGGACCATCTGCCATAACTGCGCGGCCAAGCCGTTCTGGTCCGCCCAGCTGGAGCTGGGACCGACGGCGATGCACATCCACCTGAAGAACGTCGACCCCGGCGAGGTCTTCGATGGCGTCAGGGGGAGGGCGTGCATGATCGCCGGGGTAGATCACACCGAGGTGCTCCAGACGGGGTCCCCCGACACCGTGGAGGCCGAAGTGAAGAATGCCCTCGAGCTTTGGGGGGACGATCCCGGTATCATAATTGGGCCCGGCTGCGAGATGGGGTACAAGACCCCGGTGGAGAACATCAAGAGGCTCAAGGAGAGCGTGGAACGCTACGGCCATCGCCCCTGAGTTTGCATCTCCGTAAGCCGACTGGCAACGATAAGCATTTAGTTAACTGACCCATTCTCGCCCCGACGGCCCGGGACCAAGATGCAGGTGATCATTGTCGGGGCAGGGAACGTGGGATACACGTTGGCCCGTACGCTGAGCAAGAACCATTCGGTCATGATGGTGGAGATCGACGAGAAGCGCTACGAGAAGGTCGTGGAGAGCCTGGACATCGGGGCGATCAACGCCAATGGAGCCAGCCCCAGGGTGCTCAAGGACATCATGAAGGCGGAGACCGACCTCTTCCTGGCGGTCACCGAACGGGACGAGTTCAACATCTTCGCCTGCCTGGTGGCCAAGCAGATCCGGCCGGAAGCGGTCACATTCGCCCGGGTGCGGAACCCCGAGTATCTCGGCGGGGTGCTGCGGTCCGATGCCATGGGCGTCGACCGAACGATATCGCCGGAGCGGCTCACAGCGGCCAAGATGAGGCATGTGGCCATGATGGAGAACCTCGTCGACTATGAGAGCCTGCCCGTACTCGGCCTCGAGCTGGGGGTGTTCAGGGTGGCCGCCAAGCATGACGCCGCGCTGTTCAAGCCCCTCAGGTACATGGAACTGCCCCCAGGCAGCGCCCTGGTCGCCATCCATCGAAAGGGAGAGGTGCTCATGCCCGGGGACACCGAACGGCTGGCGACGGGTGACGACGTCACCATCATCGGCCGGCCGGGGACGGTCGAAGCGTTCAACTCCGCCCTGGGCAAGGTGAAGGAGCGCAGGGACCTCATGATCGTGGGCGGAGGCATTCTGGCCGAACACCTGCTCACCCTCCTGGAGGCAGAGAACTGCACGATCAAGCTCATCGAGAAGGACGAGACCAGTTGCAGGCGTCTGTCCAGGAGGTTTGACAAGGCGGTCATCATCAATGACAGCGGTACCGACCCCTCGGTGCTCAGGAACGAGAACGTGAACATGTCCGATGCGCTCATCTGCACTGCCGAGAACGAGGAGGAGAACCTTCTCTCCTGCCTCATCGGTAAGCATCTGGGCGTTCACAAGACCATCACCAAATATTCCCGCCGGGAGTACGAGAAGGTGTTCAACATGAGCGGGGTGGACGTGGCCATCGGATACTACCACGTGGTGGCCAATGAGATCGTAAAGCAGATCGTTCCGGAACTGGAGATGCTGCTCCTGCTGGAGGGGTTCCAGGAAGTGCTGGTGGGGATCACCGTGCATGAGCGGAGCCGGATGTCGGGAACCTTGGTGGTCGATCTGGACCTCCCCGCCCGTTCGGTCCTGGCCATGATCATTAAGAACGGAGGGCCGATGGTCCCGAGACCGGACATGGAACTGAACGATGGGGATGTGGTGCTCATCTACGCCTCCCGGCAGGACGTCCCCCGGCTGGAGCGGATGTTCCACACCAAGATACCTCTCGGACCGTGAACGGGCATGCGCTTGAAGGAGTGGACGAAGAGAAGAAAGAAGCAGTATCGCACGGTGCTCAAGCACATCGGGATCGATCGGTACTGGGTCATGAGCAAGATGGCCAGGAAGGAGGGCACCGTACCCCACCTGTACGGGATCCTCATGCTGTACATGAGCATCGCGCTCCTGCTGCCCTATATCGTATCGCTGTTCTACGGTGAAGACGGTCGCATCTGGCTCTTCCCTCTGGCCCTGACCGCGATCGTGGGCGGAGGATTGGTGCTCCGATACCGGCCTCCCGGGGTCACCCGGCCGAGTGAGGCGCTGTTCATGGTGGCCACCAGCTGGTTCGTGGTGGTCATCATCGGTGCCGTACCATTCATGATGAGCGGGATGGCCCCGGTGGATGCGCTATTCGAGATGATGAGCGGGTTCACCACCACTGGCTCGACCATCATGACCGACATCGAGGCCTGGTCCGCCAGCCTGCTCTTCTGGAGGAGCTTCAGCCAGTGGTTGGGAGGAGCAGGGATCATCATGATCTTCGTGACCGTCCTTCCCATGCTGGGAGTGGGGGGACGGGCCCTGTTCAAGAACGAGTTCCCCGGACTCAACGTGCAGAACTTTTCATTGCGAATCCGGGAGGAGTCCAAGAAGTTCCATTACATCTACATCGGCCTCTCGGCGATCCAACTCGTCCTTCTCCTGGTCACCGGTATAGGAGTATACGATTCGCTGGTGGTGATGTTCTCCACATCCTCAAGCGGGGGGTTTTCGCCTCACAGCGAGAGTATAGCGTTCTACGGTGACCCCCTGGTGGAGTGGATCATCATCGTCTTCATGTTCCTGGCAGGCACCAACTTCTTCCTGCACTATCATGTCTTCATCTCCCGGAACCTGAAGCATTATTGGAAAAGCTCTGAGTTCCGGGCCTATCTGCTCATCGTCCTGGCAGCGTCCGCGGCCATCTTCGCCATCATATGGACCGGGGAACTGGGAGACATCGAGAGGGGGATAAGGACCGCCATGTTCCAGGTGATCTCGGTGTCCACCTCCACCGGCTTCGCCTCGGCCGATTTCGTGACCTGGGGCGGGGCGGCGATCTTCGTGCTGTTCCTCATCATGGCCATCGGAGGGTCCAGTGGGTCCACAGCAGGGGGCATCAAGGTCGTCCGCTTCCTCCTGTCATACAAGTTCGTCTACTCCAGCCTGTACAAGACCGTCCATCCCCGGTCGGTGTTCTTCACCAAGCTGGACGGCCGGCCCATGGGGGAGGAGGCCCTAACCTCGCTCATGGCGGTGTTCTTCTGCTACCTAGGAACGGCTTTGGCAGCGACACTGGTCCTGATGATGACGGGAATAGAGCCTATGGTCGCCCTGAGCGGGGCCATAGCCACGCTGTCCAACGCAGGTCCTGGCATCGGGGAGCTGGGGCCCATGGGGAGCTTCGCCGGCCTTTCCGACGTGGCCAAGCTTGTCCTCACCTTCACCATGTGGGCCGGCCGTCTGGAGTTCCTGACCGTCTTCGTCATCCTGACCCCGGTGTTCTGGCGGGAGCTGCTCAGGTATCATGACTGAACGCCTGCCCCCCTCCCGGGAAGGAACAATAACCGGGACGCGCATTCCCCTGCTGATGACGAAGGCAGGGAGCGGCCCGGATGACCCTCGCGAGTGGCCGGCGGTGCCCGGGGACTACGTAGTAGGGGATAAGGAAAGCCCGGTGGCCGTGCTCATCATCGGCCGGGGACGGGCCGATCTCCCGGGAGGAGGGTTCGCCATCAAGGGCACCCTCAAGACCGAGAACATGGGGCTGGAGAAGGTCGTCACCAACATCGTGGCCAACCCCCGCCTCCGCTTCATCATCGTCTGCGGAAAGGAGGAGTTCGGTCACTTCCCCGCTGACGCCGTGAACTGCCTGGCCCGGAACGGGGTGGACCGACAGATGCGCATCATCGGCCCCCGGTCGGCCATCCCCTTCCTGTGCAACCTTCCGCCGTCGGCGGTGGAGCGGTTCCGGGAGCAGGTCGAGGTGATCGACCTCGTTCATGTGAAGGAGGTGAGGGAGATCGTGGCCTATGACCCTGAGTACCTTCTCGACGCCGACAACGTCAAAGAGGTGGAGAGGGCGATCGAGGAGTGCCGGTCGAGGGACCCCGGGCCGTTCCCCGACGCTCCGCTGTGGTTCGAGGTCGGCGCCCTGGACGTCGAGGGAGGACGCATCGCCGGGGACCTCAACCGCCTGGCCGATGATTTCGTGGGTCAGATGCTGAGGATGCCCAGCGAGCGGCTGAGCACTTCGGCGGACATCACCATCATATCGACCGAGTTCAGGGTCATCCTGGACCCGGTGGACGGGGTGGTGAGGACGGTGCCCTCGGTGGAGTTCGCCGGGCGGCTGCAGAAATATCTGAGGGGAGAGGGATGACGTGCTGAGGTTCCACAACCAACAGGAAGAGTTCGAGATATCGGGAGTGAGGTTCGGAGGGCAGCCGGGGAAGCGCCGTACGGTCATGCTCGGTTCGATGTGCTATCCCCGCCACAGCATCGTGGAGGACCGCGCGGCCGGCCGCTGCAAGGAAGGCTCCTTCGAACGACTGCTCTCCCAGGCCAAAATGGCGGAGGAGGAGACCTCCGCTCCCGGCGGGATCATGCTCTTCGCCGAGACCGCCGAGGCCATGGAGGTGTACCTGAGGAAAGCGGCCGATCTCACCTCCCTGCCGCTGTTCATCGACTCCCCCAGCGCCGAGGTGCGGTTATCGGGAGCGAGGGTGGCCGGGGAGATAGGCATCGCTCGCCGGGTGGTGTACAATTCTCTTTCGGCCGGTGCTGCCGCTGAGGAGCTGGAGGGGATCAAGGACTCCGGCATCGACGCCGCGGTCCTCCTGGCGTTCAACCCCCGAGACACGGGGCTCAAGGGGAAGATCTACATCCTCGAGGACGGCGGGGGCTTATTGCCGGCGGGACTCATCGCCATGGCCAGGGAGGCGGGCATCACCAAGCCGCTGCTCGACACCGCGGTGATGTCCGCGGAGCAGAACGCCGGCTCCTCCCTCCGGGCGATCGTGGTGGCCAAGGCCAAGTGGGGGCTCCCCACAGGTTGCGCCCTTCACAACGCGGTGGAGTCATATCCTCCCCTGGCATCATTGAAGGGGGATGACCGCGCTATCTACCGATACGTCGATGTGGCCTCGGTGGCGATGCCGATCATGGCCGGCGCGGACCTGGTCATGTATGGCCCCCTGGAATACGCCAGAAGAGCATACCACGCCGCATCTTTCGCCGACGAGATGATGAGACAGGCGGCAGAGGATCTCTAGCTGTCCGCCGGACGCCCCACCGCCCGGGCGCGCACCCTCATCTGCACCAGCTCGTCCTTCTGCAGCCGGCTGTTGGACCTTCCTCTCTCCTCCTCCACCTTCAGCTCGACCACCAGGTCAGTCCCTCCGGCCTTCCGCGCCCGCTCCAGGGCATACATGGTCGCAAGCTCACGGGCTTTCTTCGCCGCGGTCTCCTCGCCTCCGCAGGGCAGGGGCGCCCCGTACGCTGAGAACACCGCATAGTCCTTCTCTCGAGGGTAAACATAAACGTCGACGAACTCGGAAACCTGCCCGCACACCGCCCCCACCGCGTTCCCGACCTCGTGGTCCTGGGGGACCACCACCCTGGCCCCAAGCCTCTCGGCCAGGGGGGCTATGAACGCGTGGGCCGGAGCGCCCAGGCCCACGATGACCCGGTCGACCCTGGCGCTCAGCTTGACCGCCGGGCAGCATCTCTTCCCCGTGACCAGGTCCATAACCCCCTGGAAGGAGGGGGAGTCGGGCAGCGTCCCTATCTCGTCGGAGAGAAGCTTTCGCACCACCTCATCGGCGATCCTGGTCCCCACGAGGAGGACCGCCTCGCCGATCATTTCTTCCTCCCCCTTTCCCAGCACCCGGGCGAACAAACGGACGCCCTGGCGGGCGGCCTCCACATCTCCCACCACGTAGACGCCGGAGGCGTGCAGGACGTCCGTGGGGGTGAGGCCGATGCCCTCGATGACCCCCCGCGAACGGAGGTCCCGAACATAAGAGTCCATGAGGATTATGTCCTCCATCCCCTTCTTCAGCTCGCCGGGCGTCAGCGGCCCGTTCTCCTTCAGATACCGAACGATCCGCTCTTCGGACGGCGACAGGACGTGCTGCCGAAGCGATGGGACCAGGAACCGGGCCTCTCCCAGCTCGGCCATCTTGCCCACCAGCGACGGGTATCTCATGGAGGCGACGCATAGCGGGATCACCCGTTCCGGGCCGATGATGAGCTGCCTCCCCGCCGCCGCGCGGATCTCGGAGTCTCCGCCCAGGGCGGTGGTCCACATGTCCACCGCCTCCACCCTGGTCCTCCACCTGCCCACCACCGCGCCTTCCGCGGTCACCCGGGGTACGCCCTTCTCCAGGACCGCGATGTCCGTGGAGGTCCCTCCCATATCGATCACGATGCAATCGTCCAGACCTGCCAGCACGCGTCCGCCCATGGCGCTGGCGGCCGGCCCGGAGAGTATGGTGTCCACCGGACGCTCCAACGCCGTGGTGATGTTCATGAGCGTGCCGTCGCCCTTGAACACCATCAGCGGGGCGGTGATGTCCCTGCCTGCGAGTATCTCCTGTACCCGATCGAGGAAGTCCCTGAGCACCGGGATCAGGCGGGCGTTGAGGACGGCGGTCACCGTCCTCTCGTGGATGCCCAGCTCCCCGGTGAGCTGATGCCCCAGCACCGCGGGGATCCCGTGCTTCTCCCTCAATATCCTGGCGACCTCGATCTCGTGATATGGATTGTGGACACTAAAGAGGCCGGACACCACCACGCTGTCCACCTGCCCTTTCATCTCCGCCGCCGCGGCGTTGACCCCGTCGACGTCCAGGAGCTTGGCGGTGCGGCCCCGGACGTCATGGCCGCCGTCGATGAACCTCTGGACCCTCGCCCCCAGCTCCCATCCCTCCTGGGGCTTCCACCCCAATCCGATGAGGCCGACGCGTCCGCCCTTCCCTTCGAGGATGGAGTTCGTGGCCAGGGTGGTGGATACCCCTACCAAGCTGAGGACCGGCGACTTCTGGCCGTACTTTTCCAGCACGTTGTCGATGGCTTCCCCCAGCCCGATGCTCAGATCGTGATGGGTGGTCCGGGCCTTGGCCTTGAACAGAACGCCGTTCGTCCTCAGGTCTACGATGGCCGCATCGGTGTAGGTGCCGCCGGTGTCTATCCCCAGTCCGCAGATGGTTCCAGCGCTTTGGTCGGGTGTCATCCTTGTCCGTCCGTTCCGGCGGCCCGGGCCTGGCCCGGGACCTCCGAGGTCGGCAGGCAATTCCCGAAGTATGGTATAACCTCTTTCCCGGAGCATCAACAAGGACGGGTCCGGCCAGCATCGGTCAATGGTCCGGTTTGCGTGCCGGTGCCCGCTCCGGCGGGCTGGCCACCGCCCTTATCATCAGGTCGAAGGCGTACTCCAGGGCCTCGTCCCTCGGCGGACCTATGGCCCTTCCACCCCGGCGCTCCATCCGCTCCAGGATGCCGTCCACCATCGACGACGCGCAGAAGGCCAGCTTCTCCGGGGAGGTGTCCGGCCGTATGGAGCCGTCCTCCATCCCCGCGCGGATGGCCTCCACCATCATGCCGAAGGCCTCCGCCCCGGCCCGGGCGAACTCCATGCCCTGGGGTCCGGAGGATTCCGGGGGGACCTTCAACCTCGTATCGTGGAACAGCCTCCGATAGTCCGGTTGGGACGACCAGAAGTGAATGTACGCCCTCCCTATCGCCTCCAGGCGTTCCAGTCCCGTCCCCGGCCCCTCCAGCGCGTCCCGGAACAGGTCCCGGACGATCATCAGTCCCTCGCGGGCCACGGCGAAGTATATCTCATCTTTATTGGTGAAGTACAGGTAGATCGTGCCCTTGGACACTTCCAGCCGGGCGGCGATCTCGTCCACGGTGGTGGCGTCGAACCCCTTCTGGAAGAACAGCGAGCGGGCCGCTTCCACGATCTCCCGCTCCTTCCGTTCCCGCTCCCTCTTCCTCCTCTCCGCCGTTCCCATCCGATCGCCCCGATGTACCTCGACCCGCTTAACTTCTTTCCCCCGCGACGATCTTCGCCTCCATCTCCGCGGCGAAAGCCCGGGCGCCCTCGAGGTCCGCTCCGTCGGGGTGGCCGGCGCCGTGGGAGCTGCCGTTCATGCGGGCCCACCTGCGCACGTATCCATAGGGGTGCAGCCGGAGCACCTTGGGCATCCAGGAGACCATCGCTCCCTGGCAGTGGTAGGTTCCCACAAGCTCCGCGGCCCCGGCGGCGGCCTGGCAGTTGGGGATGACGTCGGCGAAGGCGTCCATTTCCGCGGGCATACCATGGGTCACCAGGAGGGCGATCCTCTTTCTCCCGGCCTTCTTGATGAACCGCCTGGCCTTACCCGGGGCCCCCTCCCCCACCACCGGGAAGCCCAGGAGCACCAGGTCGTACCCCTCGACATCTTCGACCTCCTCGATCGGCCTCAGGTCCTTGCTCCCCTCCAGTCCGCTGTACGCCGCCTCGGCCACCGTTCGGGTGTTCCCGCTACGGGATATGTATGTCACCAGTGTCTTCATATTACTCACCGTCATATTATGACTAATGGTCATATCACATGATTAGCTATAAATATATTCTCATCCGGCGAGATCGTGCCGGCCGGTACCGTTCGTCCGGGAACGGAGGACCACCGGCATACAATATATCCCGGTATACGGGTCCCATAGGACGAGGTCCTCCGTTGATCGAGCCCATACTGTCCATGAGGGTCAGGAAGGTCCTGGACCGTCCCTTCAGAGACGGGCCGGCGATATACTGGATGAGCAGGGACCAGCGAGCCTCGGACAACTGGGCGCTGGAATACGCGAAACAGACCGCGGACGAGCATGGTGTCCCCCTGTGCGTTGTGTTTTGCTTAACGCCCGACTATCTGGGGGCCACCATCCGGCAGTATGGGTTCATGCTCCGGGGGCTGAGGGAGGCCGAGGAGCGCCTGCGGTCGGGAGGCATGGGCTTCGTGCTCCTGGAGGGGCTCCCGGAAGTGGTGCTGCCATCCTTCCTGCATCGGGTGGGGGCGGGACTGCTGGTCACCGATCTGGACCCCTTGCGGATCAAGCGGGAGTGGAAGCGAAGGGTGCATATCGAAAGCGATCTCCCGTTCCACGAGGTGGACGCCCATAATATCGTACCGACCTGGATCGTCGCTCCCCGCCGGATCTCGTCCTATGCCACCTTCAGGGCCAGGATAACACCCCTGCTCGAACGGTTCCTGAACGACCTTCCGCCCCCCGCCGTCCCCGAAGCGCGGTGGGAAGGAAGCGAGGCCATCGACTGGCAGGGCGTTCTTGACGACCTGAGGATCGACCGAACGGTGAAGGAGGTCCACTGGGCCGCTCCCGGAGAAGGGGCCGGCAGAGAGGCCCTGGGCCGTTTCTGCCAGGAACGGCTGTCGGCCTACCCAGCCGATTCCATGAACCCTCTGCTGGGCGGGCAGTCGGACCTCTCCCCATACCTTCACTTCGGGCAGTTGTCCGCCCAACGGGTGGCGCTGGAGGTGAGGGCCTCAGCGGCCCCTTCCGAGGCCAAGGAGCATTACCTGGACCAGCTGGTGGTGAAGCGCGAGCTGTCGGACAACTTCTGTTATCATACTCCCCACTACGATACTTTCAGGGCCTTCCCCAAGTGGGCCAGGGATTCCATGGACAAGCACCGTTCCGATCCCCGGGAGCACCTGTACACCGCCGAG
Source organism: Methanomassiliicoccus sp. (assembly GCA_016109435.1). GTDB lineage: Archaea > Thermoplasmatota > Thermoplasmata > Methanomassiliicoccales > Methanomassiliicoccaceae > UBA6. The sequence goes on along the minus strand of JAEILR010000003.1, from coordinate 225,657 downwards.
GAACTGGAGGGAGCGCGCACCCACGACCCGCTGTGGAACGCCGCCCAGACCGAACTGGTCAAGATCGGCAAGATCCACGGATCGCTGAGGGCGTACTGGGCGGAGAAGATCCTTGAATGGAGCCCGTCGCCGGAGGTCGCGTTGAGCGTGGCCATTCATCTCAACGACCGATACGGTCTCGATGCCCGCGACCCCAGCGGGTACACCGGTATAGCGATGGTCATGGGCGGACTTTATGGCAGGCCGTGGCAGTCCAAGGAGGTGCTGGGGAAGGTCAAGGCGATGACCTACACCGAGGAGAGGCTGAGCTACGACACCCACGCCTTCCAGGAGAAGGTCAGCAGGCTCTAGTCCATGTCCAGCACCCCCCAGCGGTCCAGCCTGCGCACCAGCCGGTCGGCCTCGCCCTGGGCGTCCACCTCCAGATCGTAACGGCGGAAGTACGCTCCCAGGGCCCGGAGGCCGTGGACCAGCGCCGCCTCGGCGGCCTCCAGGCGCTGCCATGGGGAGTACCCGGTGCGGTCCACCCTTATCGCCTCGGAGAGGTCGATGAACCACGGCCGGTCGTGGTACATGAGGACGTTGAAGGCGCTGAGGTCGGAGTGGACCACCCCCGCCCCCGCCAGGGCCCCGATCCCTGACAGCAGTTCGTTCAGGCATCTTTCGGGCCGTTCCAGGCGTACGTCCTGGAGACGGGGGGCCGGACGCTCGTCCCCCAGATATCTCATGGTCAGCATGTTCTCCACCCTCCGGGCCGGCGCGGGGACGGGCGCTCCTCCCTTCCAGGCCTGGAGCAGCATGTCGAACTCGTGGGCGGCCAGGCGGCCGGCCGACTCCAGCTTGATGGGGCTGCCCCCGCGGTGGGAGGTACGGTAGAGGCGATACACCTTGATCGCGAGCGGGGCTCCGTTATAGCCTCCGAGGTACACGTCGGCCTCCTTGCCGGCGCTGATGACGCCCCTCACCTCGGTGGCCAGACCAGCCTCCTGGATGGCCATAACGGTCGTTCGATGGTCGGCTTCGCGGAACTGTATGTTGTCGTTCTTGATGCGCCACGCGACGCTGGCGTCAAGATATGGATGATTAGGCATTTCTTTCTGAACGGATCGTTGGCGTTCGGACGCGGGCCTCGCCGAGGATGACGATCTCAGATCGCGGTTCCCGGCAGCATATGAAGAACAGCAGTGGGCATCATTGACGGGAACCTCCTGGTCGCACGACCGTACGGTAGAGGCATGCGCCGATATTTATTCTGTACGGTGCCCCGCCCTCACGCCTTCCTGTTGACCGCCTTGCGGAAGATATCGATGTCGTCCTGGTCCACCGCCTTAAGGGCGATCAGGAGGATGAAGTAGACGGCCACACCGATGACGATGGAGAGGAACAGGTTGTCCCATGGCAGGAGGAGCAGGACCGCGGTCATGCCCAGGCCTGCCAGGGTCGGCCGGACGATGATCTCTGACACCTTGAGCTTGACGACCCGCTTGCTCATGTAGTGGTGGCTGATGAGATTGGTGACCAGGGTCGCCACGGTGAAGGCCAGGGCCGCGCCCACCGGCCCTAGCACGGGGATCGCCAGGAAGCAGAGGACCAGGTTGGTGGCCGCGCCGGCGGCCGATGAGATGGTGCTCAGGTGCATCAGCTTGGCCGCAGCCAGCAGGCTTCCCTGGCCCGTGCCGAAATAGGATATAGCCAGTACCGGCAGGAGGACCCTCAGCACGGTGGCCGATTCCGGGTAGTTGGGGAAGAGCAGGGCGATGATCTGGTCGGCCAGGACCATGCCCCCCAGGGTCATGGGAAGGCCGATGGTGTACATGTACTTCATGACCTTCTGCTGCGCCAGCTTGGTCATCTCTTTCGATGATCCGAACAGGCGGGCGATGACCGGCAGAAGAGCGGTCCTGAACACCGTGGGAACGGCGATCAGGGACACCACCAGGTTGAAGGCGATGTAGAACTGAGTATTGGCCAACTGACCGGCCTCCAGGCCGTCCATACCCCATACGATGGACAGCAGCAGGAACCCGTTGACCGCGTACAGCGTGCTCACCAGGGCGATGTTGATGGCGAACGGGGCGGAACCTTTCAGTTCCTCCTTGACCTGGGCCAGGCTGATCTTTCTGGACGGCTTGACGATGAGGCGGCTGCACACCGTGTACGAGAGGATGACATATAGCATGCTGCCGACCAGGACGACCATCACCACCACCTCCAGTCCGTATCCCAGGAGCACCAGGGCAATGGAGATGGACACGGTGAAGGCTCTCTCCACCAGGGAGGTCATGAGCACGTAGTGCATCCGCTCGTAGGCGGTGAACATCGAGGTGAAGGTCTGCGCTATCCATCCCAGGCCGGTGGACAGGGCGATGATCATGTAGGCAAAGGCCACGTCCGACGGCAGGTCCTGGATCACCACAATGGTCAGCGTCAACAGTATGGCCACGATACCCATGGTCCCGCGGATGAACAGGACCGAGGTGAGCTTGCTGCTGGCGGTTGACCGTTCCTGGGCCACATCGATGACCAGCTTGACCCCCAGGCCCAGATCGGCGATGAGGAACAGCAGGGCGGCGATGGAGAAGGCCGCGGTGTAGGTGGTATAGTCGTCCCCCAGGGAACGGCTGAGCACCATGGCCAGGATGAGAGTGCTCACCTGGCCGGTGAACTGGACGATGGCCATGGCCATCGAGTTCTTGGCCACTCCGCGTACGAGACTTATGTTATCACCATCTTTGTTCTGAGCGGGGCTTGGGTCTCAAGGGCTCCCCTTGTCATTCTTCTCACATTCCCCCGCTCTCAACGAGGTGGGCCTCGCCGCAGGAGATATGCTCGAGTTGTCCGAGCTCACCACGGCGTCGTCATCAGACTCCATCTTAAGAAGGTTATAGGTCAATTTTGCCAGCTCCACACCGAATCCGTAACGCCGAAGCACCGGGGCGAGGTCGCTGGACGCAAAGTACGCGTGCACGTTAACGTGAGCGATCGAGCCCAACCACTGGGACGTGGTCAGCTCCCCCCTCCGGTTCAGCCGCCAGAACGACTCGAGATCGTTCAGACTGTCCCACCACCGGACCCCGTCGGGATAGTCACCGACATCGGGCAGGGGATGGCCGATCAGGTCATAATACTGGAATAGCACCAGGGGCCGGCCGGCCGCGGCCTGCAGGGCGTTCGTCTGCCCGGTCCTGGCGTTCATCTCCACCATCTTGAACTCGCCGTCGTGATGGTCCCTCTTGAACTCGACGTATCCGATGCCCCTGTAGTCCATTCCCTTCATGAAGCGGAGGGCAAGCTCTCTGACCTCCGGCTCATGGGCGCTCTCCACCAGCGAGCCCACGCCGAAGCTCGGCGGATACTGCCGGAGCTTATGCCAGCAGAACTCCGGGGAGATGTAGCCGTCCCCGCTGAAGTACGCCCCGACGCTGTATAGGCCCTTCCCGGGAGGGAGCATGATGGTCTGGACCATGACCTTATGGCCGGAGGCGAAGACCATGGCCATCTTGTCCCTGAGGTCGGCCCGGCCCTTGACCACGAACCCCTTGTTATCGAAGGTGGTGCACCATTGATGGGAGTACAATGGCTTGATGAAGGCGGGGAAGCGGACCGCGACCTTGTCCAGGTCCTCCGGACCGATGGGGAACATCGTTTCCGGTACGGGAATGTTCAGCCGCACCGCCTCATCGTACTGCAGGCGCTTGTTCACCATGGCCTCCCTGACCCGCTCGGGCGGAGTAGTGAAGACATAGTATTCTGAAAGCGCCCGCTCATTGGCACAAATGAATTGGACCGCGGCGTCGGAGGCCGGGAATAACACGCCCTTGTGGTCCAGCTCGCGACCGGCGCCCAGCATGGCGTCCAGGACGGCATCGGGGTGCTGTTGCAGGTCCTCGGTCAGCAGTTCGGTGACATACCTGGACGCCAGCCCAGGAGCTTTTGGCCGGCTGTCCACGCCCACCACCGGCACACCCTTTCGACCGAGCGTTCGAGCAACGGCCAGGCCATTGGCGCCCATGTTGATGACAAAAGCCGTAGGTAGCGTCATCTTGGTCAGAGTGCGAACCCCGAATCGTGTAAAACCAGGGTCGTATAATTAATTATGGCAACATGGAAAACTGGTCGGGAAACGATCGCCCGGAACGCTAAAGGCCACTCCCATTCCGGCCTAGGCCATACCCTCGGACCATCAGGTCTACTTGAGCGGATGAAAGATCCTAGAACCTTTTCCAATTTTTCCTTTTTTCCGGAAGACCGCCGACCGAAATGTTATTCTCGCTACGCCCCGCTTCACTGGGTCGTGTGTGCCGGAGTGGTCCCCGAGGAGCAGCTCGCCCGACAGCGTTCCTGGCTCGGCGACTCCTGGATCTGGCTGCTGCGCACCAGGGTGCTGGCCGGCCGGAAGGAGGGTCTCCCCCGGCCGACCGCCCTGGACGTCGGCTGCGGCCCCGGCCTGGTCATGGAGCTGCTGTCCCCCTTCATTGACGTGGAGGGGATCGACATCGACCATCGGATGGTCTCCGAGAGCACCGCCAGGGGGCTGCGGGCACGAGTGGCCAGGGCCGAGGAGCTTCCCTTCGAGGACGGCGCTTTCGACATCGTATATTGTTCCTTCCTCCTCCTGTGGACGGCGGACCCGGTGAAGGTGGTGAAGGAGATGGCCCGCGTCTCCAGGGACTGGGTGATATGCCTGGCCGAGCCGGACCATTTCGGTCGGATATCCTATCCGCCGGAGATCACCGCCGTGGACCGGCTGTTCATCGACAGCCTTCGGCGGCAGGGCGCAGACCCCCAGATGGGAAGGAAACTGCAGGGGACCTATGCCCGATGCGGACTGCGGCCGGACATGGGCGTCCATGCCAGCATGTGGAACGATCGCAGCGTGAGAGAGGGTTCCGACGCGGAGTGGAACTCCCTGGTCCCGGCAGATGAGGGGGGCGCGGAGGACGCCCTAAGGAACGACTGGGACGCAGCGGCGGCCAACGGTTCCCTGGTCCAGTTCAACCCGGTGTTCTACGCCATGGCCAGGAAGGGGCGATAGCGCTCAGAGATGCTCGGGACAGGAATAGTCCCCGTGCTCGCGGGCCAGGGGGCAGCCGCCTCCGCAGGTGTCCACCATGGCGCATCCAGAACATTGGTCGTCGAGGTACTTCCGCTCCCTTATCTGTCCGCACAGCTCATGGTTCCATATGTTCTCCCACTGGTCTTTCAGGATGTTGCCCAGGGGCCGGTAGTAACTCTGGCATGGCAGCACCGTCCCGTCCGGCTCCACCGCCATGTTCAGGGAGCAGGCGGTGCACTGCTTGATCCCCAGCCCCAGGTTGACGGGGTTCAGCTGACAGTAGGGGGTGGGAGTGTACCACATCATCTTGGCCCCACCGGCTTCGGCCATGTCCTTCAACCGGGTCAGGACCTCCTCCATCCTGGCGCAGTCCACGCCCGCGGCCTCGGTCCCCTTCCCCGAGCGGATGATGCCGTTGAAGGCGATGTTCTTCACCCCCAGTTCGAGAAGGAAACGCATGGTCCCCTCCATGTCCTCCAGGTTCGAGGCCATGATGGTGGTGTTGGTGCTGACGTACAGGTCCTCGCTCAGGGCGACCTTCAGCCCCTCCACCGTTTCCCTCCAGGCTCCCGGGCTTCCGGCCAGATGGTCGTGGACGTCCTCACGGTGGGAGAGCACGGTGATCTGTACGTGGTCCAACCCTCTGGACACCAGGTCCCGGAGGTAGCCGGGGGTGCGCAGGTTGCGCCCATTCGTCACCAGGCCGGTCACCTGGCCATAGTCCTCCGACCGGGCGATGAGGTCTCCAAGGAACGGCGCCAGGGTGGGCTCCCCGCCGGTGAACACGATATGGGGGATGCCCAGCTGCCAGGTTCGGGTTATCACCTTCGCCCACTTCTCCGCGGAAAGCTCGACCAGCTCCCGGGGCTGGTTATAGCAATGGGAGCAGGCGTTCTGGCACCGGTATGTCAGGACCAGGTCCATCCGGTAGGGGGCAGGGAAATCGTCCGCTCCCTTGGTCGGCCGGTCCGATCCTATCACGTTAACGACCTCGGTGTCGCCGTGAACGAAGGCCTCCAGCTGCCGGGCGGTGGCGGCATAGTGCTCCACCGCGATGGCCCGGTCCAGGTTCTTGTACCGATGGTCCATGTACTTGTACATGTCCTCCTCGGACCGGCCCTCCAGGATGCACCGCACATAGTCCAGCGCGGTGCCGTTGAGCTCCACCAGCTGCGCCGCGTCGACGATGAGTATGCCCCGGCGGTGGGAGTCCACGCGAAGGTGGAAGCGATGGTGGGCCAGTGGGCCCTGGCCATCGAACTTCCAAACCCCTTTCGGCAGCCCCTTGCCGGTCAGCTCGGCCCAGCGCCGTCCCAGCGCCATCAGCGGCCACCCCCGGCACAGGCACAGGCGCAGGCACAGGCGCAGGCACAGCTCCTTCCCCCGCCGCCGCCCCTGAACCCGGCGCTGGAAGCGGAGGTGGAGGCTACCGGCACGGGATTGGTGAACGGCACGACCTGGCGAGCGAGGCCCTTCATGTCATTCACAAGGTTGCTGCTGGCGGCCTGGACCTTGCTGACGTAGTCCTGGGCGATGTTGCCGCTTCCTCCCGAGGGGAAGCCGAGGACCGTCTGACCGGAGGAGGGCCGCCCCCAGTTGGTCAGGATCGGCAGAGGGATGACCGTGCGCCTCATGCGATCCTGGTAGTTCCTGTCGACCATCATCCAGTCGTTCCTTTCCTTGAGCACCGCGGCCACCTCTTCAGGCGTCTTGGCGTCGATCACCTGCTTCCAGGCCTTCTCCACGATGACACCATAGTAGTTCTTGGTGGCGGCGAAATCGAACCCCTCTACCTTCTTCGAGGTGGCCTTGATGAGGTCGACCAGGCAGGCCCTCAGCAGATTTCGGTCCATCGTCCCGTTCGCGGTGATGGCCTTCAGGTAGGCCATCTCGTACGGATGTTCGCCCACCTCAGCGAGCTTCTGCAGCCGCATAGGCAGGTCCTCCGACAGCACTCTGACCTTGTTCTTGCGGATGAGGCCGAAAAGGATCATCGTGGCGACGTCCTCCAGCGGACGTTCCATGATCACCGCGGCCTCCGGGGCGGTGAGATCACGGCGGGGGCCGGCCCCCACCACGCTGAGCTTGGGATCGAAGTAGTCCTCCCGGCGCTTGGACGCCCCTCTCACGGCCGACACGACGGCCGCGAGGAAAATGGCGATGAACAGCAGGGGAGCGAGCAGGGCGGCCAGCACACCCAGGTCGCCCAGGATGTCACCTCCCCCCTGGCCGGTGTTGGGGTCGGTGGAGGGATCGAAGAACGTTTGAACGTACCTTGACGGGAACCCCGCTCCCACGTCGAACGCCCCGGCGGCCTGGCCTTCAGGATCGACGCTGGTCTCCTCCCAGGTGGCCACTCCCCGGCCGGTGGCGCTGTCAATATAGATGCCGTCGAACGGCTGGTTGGTGAGCCATGTCGCTTCCGAGATGTCGGTCATGCCCGCCGGGAGGATCACCGACGCGTTCAGCAGGCCGGTGTTGCCGTTCTGGTACTGAGTGCTGAACCACGTGGGAGTGAAGGCCACCCCCGCCATCCCCTCCTGATCAGGCACCGAGTAGATCATGTGGGGGTTGTTGATATGGAAGACCAGGGTGAACGAACCGCCCCCCTGGACGGCCGATACCGTCGCTGGGTCCAGCTCCACCGCCACCCCCGGGGTCACGAACGGCGAGTCGTGTATGAGGCGAGGGGATCGCTCCACGCCGTCGACCACGATAGACGCGGTCGCCGTGGAGAGGTCGTAGCGGTCGTTAGGCATGCCGATGTCCACGCCGTCCAGGAATCCGACGTTGGTGAATTCGAACCGGTAATCGATGTCCACGCTGCCGTCCTGCATCACCGTCACGTTGACCCGCTCCTCCGACAGGGAGAACGAGGGGTCCTGCGCCGCCGCCGATGCCGCCGGCCCCCCTGGCACGATGAGGGCGATACAAAGGCAGGAGATGGCGGCCAGGGCCATGAGGGAGCGCCACATCACCATTTGGGCGCCTCCTCCAGCGCGTATACCGTCCCGCAGTACGGGCACTTGACCATGATCCCGCCCTGGACCACCCGCAGGTCCTTGTCCTCCAGGGGCGCGCCGCAGGACCGACAGGTGAGCTGTTTCTGATCCAGCTTCCCCGAGCCGCTCATCTGGACATTGAAGGTCTGGTTGATGAGCTTGGGTTTCGAGGCCTCGACCTTTTCCAACCGATATATGTAGAACAGGAGGGCGATGGCGACGAGCACCATGATCCCTCCGGTGATGATGTTGGCCACCCCTCCGGCGATGATGAATATGCCCCCCAGCAGTATGAGGAAGATCGAGACGAAGATCAGGACACCGATCAGTATCTTGTTCATGCGCGTACCCCTTGAGGCAAATGCCGCGGGCACTATTAACTATATTGGAGCGGGAGTTCCGCTGCTCCGCGACGGTGAAGGCCAGTGAACCACTTTCGGTCATCATTGGGGCAGACGACCGCTGCGGTCGTCGGCGAACGGGCAGCAAGTTGCCTGTATGAAGCAGGAAGCCACGTCCGCGAGGGCGGGGCAGTTCACTTCCGATCACCGGCGGCCCGCTCATCGGCCTCCAGGCCGGTGAGCCTGGCGCTCTCTTCCCACAGCCGCCTTGCCGCGTCCAGATCATATGACGCGGTGGACGATCTTCTCGCCTTCCCCCGAACGAAGTACCTTCCGGTCACTCCCTCCACTTCCGGCGAGGATGCCAGGTAGATGGGTGTCCTGGCCCCCTGCCGCGCGCTGAGCTCGAACGGCCGAACGGCCACCAGGCCGATGCGCACCGGCCCACTGGCCTCGTTGCCGAAGTGAGTCCTGACGGCCCCCGGATGGACGCAGTTGGCGGTGACCCTTGTCCCCTCGAGGCGGCGTGCAAGTTCGTAAGTGAACAGAACGTTCGCCAGCTTAGCCTGCCCATAGGCCCGGGGCGCGCTGTACCTCCGGGCCAGCATGAGATCGTCGAAATGGATCTTCCCGGCCAAGTGCGCCGAGGAGCTGACGGTGATGATCCTGGACGGAGCGGCGGCCTTCAGGCGGTCCAGCAGGAGATTGGTGAGAAGGAAGGGAGAGAGATGGTCCAGCGCGAAGGTGTACTCGTAACCGTCAACGGTTAGCTTCCTCCGCCCCGCTATGGTCCCGGCGTTGTTGATCAGAACGTCCACTCTGGGATGCGCATCCCTGATCGCCGCCGCCAGCCGCCGGACCTCGGCCATGGACGACAGGTCAGCGCAATGCGTTTCGGGCATGGGCACGCCCTCCACCCGGGGCATGGAGTCCTGCGCCGCCTTTAGCCGGCCCTCGTCCCGGCCGACAAGAAGGAGCGTCGCGCCCATGGCCGACAGGCCCTCCGCGGTCGCCCTTCCGATGCCTGACGTAGCGCCGGTGATGACGACCAACTTGCCACTCATGCCCTGTTTGTCCATCATTTTTCCCTCTTTTTCCTGGAGCTTATCGCGTACTCTCATAATCACTGGCACATATTATCACTTTCTGAAATTAATCTGGCATCTCATAATTCCCAATTATCAATCAAGATAATAGAATGGAAAACCTCTTGAAATATCCCAGTTTTGGTACGGCTACAGCTCTGTCGATACAGAGAGGGATGCCTATGGAACGAAACATAAGCAAATTAGCGGTAGCTTTGGCGACAATAGCTTTCCTATTGCCAGGCCTGCTACTGATATCCAACATTCCGACCTCTTCGGCCGCTGCTCCCAACGATATTGGGAGAGTGACCGTATCCGGCCCCGACATCCTTGTGGACGGCAAAGTGCCAGACCACCCGTTCTTCGGCGTGTGCGATACCACCGCCTTAGCGTTCGCTATTCAGACGTACATCGACGGTAACCGCAATGTTGCCGGATGGACGTCAGTGTTCAATGCACCGGACACCGGATCCCATGTTCCAGTGACCCCCAATGACACTCCGGACGCCTTCTGGAACCAGTACTTCGCCCAGATGGAATACTATGGTGTCAACCTCGTGCGCATCGGCGCCGGGGATACCTGGGGGACCGAGCACCAGTACGATGCTTGGGAGAACCACAGGGAAGAGTACTTCGACCTGCTCCACACCATGAGCTACTACGCTCAGGCCCACGGAGTATGGCTGGCCTTCGTCGTTGCCGGCGCTCAGGAATACCCGACCTACCACTACGGCGGATCGGGCAGCGTGTTCGATCCGTCCTCCTCGGCCTATGCTAACTACATAGAGTACTCCAAGTCGACCATGGTCGAGCTGGAGAAGGAGAACGCGATCGCGATGTACGACCTGTTCAACGAGCCGGACCACAACAACATCCACGCCCAGTACTGGCATGGTGACAAGGTCAGGTTCAACCAGTGGTCCAATGCTGTGGCCGACGACACCGCGGGCGTCAGCGATCACCCCCGCACCATGGGTGTGGCCGGCTTCGGGAACATGTTCGGGATGAACAAGGCGGACTTTGATCTGGCCACCGGTGACACCGGGTTCGAGATCCTCCACCGGCACTACTACGGCTCCAACACCGACCCGAGCAACTTCGCCGGGCCGGAGCAGTGGGCCCGGGCGGCAGGCAAGCCCCTGTTCTGGGGCGAGCTGGCCAACAACGGCCCGTACCCCTTGGTCCGCTACGACTATGGTGAGGACGCCATATGGAACGCCGGAGGAAAGGCCATCGCCTCGATGGTGTTGACCGGCACCCCCGGCTACCCTTACTATGGCGGGGTTTCAGGATCCGCCTCGGTGCCCATGCCGAACAACTGGAAGGGGAGTTACAGCGGCTCCGACGATGCCTCCCTGGCGCTGGACATCACCTCCTCGCCTTCCCTCAAGGACAAGGTAGGCAACGCCTATGAGTACAAGGTGCTCACCAACACTCCAGCGTCCATCCGGATCGATACCGATGCGAGCTTCCTCGCTCTGGACCGGTCCGGATCGACCCTCCGGGGGACCCCGGGAATGGCCGGTAACTATACCATCAAGGTCATCTCCACGGCGAACGGCCAGGAGGATGTGCAGGAATACACTCTGTCCGTGGCCGGGGACCCCGAGAGGGGTTCGGCGACGATATCGGCCGAGGAGATCGCTCCCCGGGAGTACCGGTTCTCGTTCGAGGCCGAACTGGCCGGGGACACCGTTTCCAGGGTCCAGTGGGACTTCGGTGACGGCAGCGTCTCCAACGAGATCTCCCCGAGCCACGCCTTCGCCGACGGCGACCAACTGGTCACCCTCTCCCTGTACGGGGAGAACGGCACGATGCTCAACACCACCTACAGCCTGGATTTCGGTGAGCCGTCCTCGGACGTTCCCGGCTCCGGGCAGTCCATCGCCGGCGCGGTCGGCTGGGGGACCACCAACTCTATGTTGATGGTCGTCGGGCTGGTATGCGCTTCGGTCGTCGGGCTGGTCGGGTACTACGGGATGGGCAGGGGAACCAAGTTCTCCTCCCGGCGGAAGACCGTCACCATCTCGGAGGTCCGGTCGGCGAGGGAGCTCGCCTTCACCACCGTCAAACTGATCAGGGAAATGAACCTCCCCGACCGCAAGCTGATGAGGGACCTGAGCCTCTACCTCCTGGGTTTGGCGAAGGCCCGCGGCTTTGGCCTCATCGCGCTGGTCAGGGATCAGACCATGGACAGCGTGAGGATCGTCAAGGACGCGGTAGTTGCGCACCTCCGGCGGAAGTAAAACCCCTTCCAACCCTCTATTTTTTCTAAAATCGATGTTCTGCGTTCACGCGTTCAGCAGGTGAGGTGAAGGATCGCTACGAAACGCCGCTTCTCGTTCTCCACCAGCGGGAAGACGTCATTGGTCGGCCGTGCGATGATCTCGTAACCGGCGAGCTTCTCTTTGGCCCGGGGAGTGAGGTTCATCATGCCCTTGTACCCTGTGCCGATAAGGACCACTTCGGGGCGCTCGGCGTCGATCGTGTCAAGCTCGTGCTCCGAGAGCGGGATGTGGAAGTAGTCGCCGCGATATGGAAAGGACCGTTCCACCGGGCGCTCGGTGATCCTGCCGTCGGCATGAACGACGATATCCTTCTCGTAACGCTTGCCGTCGATGGCCACCCAGCCGTGATATCCTTCGACCCGCATAGGACCGATGGACATAAATGTAAACTATTGTTAAATAGATTGTCCCTCATGAAAAGCCGCCATAATGCCGGCGGAACGGCACCGTCCCGCGTAAGGCGTTCCTCTTCCGGGCGGGTCCGGCGCGGACCGATGCCGTTGCTTCGTAGTGTCGCCGAGGTCGAGACCTAAAGTATGTGAACCCTGCTGACCCTCCCCATCCCGAGGGCTTCCATGGTCTACCTGCGGGCGAACGGCGTGGTGCTCAACATAGAGCTGTGCGGAAAGGGAGAACCGGTCCTGCTCATATCCGACATCGGGGAGGACCTCACCTACTGGTCGTTCCAGACCGGCAACTTCGGTCGGCTGCACTTCCTCATGAGGCTGGACAATCGGGGCTCAGGATGGTCGGACTGTCCCGCCGAGGGGTGGTCCATCCAGGCCATGGCCCGGGACATGATCTGCACCATGGACCTGGTGGGGGTCGAGCGGGCGCACGTGGTAGGCATGGGGCTGGGAGGGATGATCGCGCTGGAGATGGCACTGCAGAGGCCGGGCAGGGTGGGCGGCCTGGTACTGGCATCCTCATCCGCCAGGGCGACGGTGCAGCAGAGAGAGGTCTACGGCACGCTGGCGATGTCGGCGCGATCCGGGCTTGACGACGCCGCGATCAGCCGTTCCATGGTGCCCTGGCTATATTCCGCGTGGTTCCTCGAGAACGATCGATGGCGGGAGTTCGTCATCAGGGCGAGAGCCTCGGGATACCGGGGCACTTCCTGGGCTGGGTTCTCCGCCCAGTTTGATGCCATGCTCAGGTTCGACGTCCGGGAACGCCTCCCGGAGATCGCCGCCCCCACCCTGGTCGTGTCCGGAGGCGAGGACCGCCTCACCCCTCCTTCCTGCTCCGGGGAGCTGGTTTCAGGCATCCCCGACGCCAGGCGGGCCGACCTCAAGGCCGGGCATCAGCTCCAGGTGGAGCTCCCCCGGAGCTTCAACCAGGCCGTCCTGGGTTTCCTTGCCGAGGTCGAAGGTTCTCCCGTCCCCGACCTTGGCGACGGGATGCCGATGCCCTGCGGGGGACGGTTCGGCCTATAGTCCGCTGAACGGACCGGGGGCCGCATCCATTACCCCCGTCCGCCCATCATCTCGGGCTCTTGCCCATCACTGTGGGGTTCTCCGGATACGAGGTCCACTCGGTGAACGCTCCCTCGTGCAGCTTGACCTTCGGATAGCCGAGGTACCACTTGAACAGGTTGAACTCGTTGGTCGCCTCCCGGCCGGTCCCGCAGGAGCAGATTATGGTCTTGTCCTTGGTCGCCCCTATCCGATCGACCAGCTCCCTGATCTCGGGGTCCGGTTTGAGCAACCGGGTGTTATCTGGGGACATGAGGCTGGCCCACGGGAAGTTGACCGCGCCGGGAATGTGCCCGCCCTTCTTCCACGGGCCTTTTCCCTCATACACCGCCGGGGGACGGGCGTCCAGCACCAGGACGTCGTCGCGGTCCTTGATCTCCTTGAACTCCTCGTAGCGGATGAAATACGGACGTACCTCTCCTTTGAAGTCGCCGGATTCGAACTTGGGGAAATCCTGGGACAGCGGCCGGCCCTCGGCCTTCCACTTGTCCAGGCCCCCGTTGAGGATGTACACGTTATCGTGCCCGTACCTGGTGAGGCCGTAAGCGGTCATGGTCTGCTCGAGGCCGTCCCCCCATCCCTTGACCGCTCCCTTTCCGGTGTAAACGAGCACTGGCGTATCGTTCTTCACACCGACCCTCTGATAGTATGGCTCCACCGCTTTCAGGCACATGAACTGGCCGCACAGGCCCCTCTTGGGCGCTCTCAGGAACTCCTCATTGAGATAATTCGCGCCGGGGATATGTTCGGCGATATAATCGTGGATGTTGGGCTGAGCGTCGATGATCCTCATCTCATCGTCCATATGGTCCTCCAACCAGCCGGTGCTGACCCATTTCACCTTCTCATTGCTGTTGGGATAGGGCTCGTCGTCCTGCATGTCGACACCTCTATCGATAATTTTGCTCTAATGAGTATTAAATATTGTTAAAGACCGAGGGCCAGGCCGGTCTCGCACCGGTAGGCGATACTGTCGCACGGTGAGGCGATTCCTTTTTGGCCTCTCGTGGCATCATAATAAACGGTGTTGTCGTGACGGTGAGGAAGATAGTCGAGATCGATGAGATGCTGTGCAACGGCTGCGGGCAGTGCGTGGAGGCTTGCGCGGAGGGAGCGATCGAGATCCGCGGAGGGAAGGCGAAGGTGGTCAGCGATGTGTTCTGCGACGGGCTGGGCGCCTGCCTCGGGGAATGCCCCCAGGGTGCTCTGAAAATCGTAGAGAGGGAGGCGGAGGAGTTCGACGAGGAGGCCGCCATGAAGCATGTCGGCTCGAAGAAGGGGGCCGCCGGGCAGGGCTGTCCCTCGGCGGTGCCGATGATCATGGGTCCCCGTTCCGCTCCCGCCGCTCCCTCCGGGGAGGGCTCGGAGCTTACTAACTGGCCCATCCAGATGAGGCTCGTATCGCCCAACGCTCCGTACTTCAGAGATGCCAGCCTGCTGCTGGCAGGGGACTGCACCGCTTTCGCGTTCGCGGCCATGCATCCAGGGTTCATCCGCGGGCGGACCACGGTCATAGGGTGCCCCAAGCTGGATGACAACGAGGAGTTCATCGCCAAGCTGTCGGCGATCCTGTCGGCCAACAGCATCAAGGATATCGCCCTCGTGCACATGGAGGTGCCGTGCTGCGGCCAGATGAAGCGGCTGGTGCAGGAGGCCCGGAAGCGGTCCGGAAGCGCCGCGCCGGTGCGGTCGTACACCATCCGCCGAACCGGAGAGCTGGTCGAAGACGCGGCCTGAGCGACCAACTGCCAGTCAATGTTGGATGTATAATCCAACTTGATTTGGAAGTGGGAAAGAAGTAAATAGTCCTCTCCCGCCTGCCTGAAACCGGTTGGATGATACATCCATATGAGGGTGATTGATTGAGGGCGGCGGTGCTCCGCAGCCCCAGGGTCCTGTCCGTGGAAGAGGTGGGCGAGCCCGCATGCCCTGAAGGCGGCGCGATCATCAAGGTCACCGCCTGTGCGGTATGCCCTACGGACATCAAGATGGTCAGGGTGGGGCAGAGGGACCTGTCCTACCCCCGGGTCCTGGGCCACGAAGTGGTGGGGATCGTGGACTCATCCTCATCACCGAACCTCCAAGAGGGCGATGCCATACAGGTCTGGCCGGGGATCGCCTGCGGCTCATGCCCCGCCTGCCGAAAGGGGCAGGACAACATGTGCGCCCACCAGGGCATCATCGGCTTCAACCGTGACGGGGGGTTCGCCGAACGGATGGCCGTGCCCGCGGAGACACTGGCCAGAGGGGGCGTCAACATGGTCCCCGGGGGCATGGACGCCGCCGTGGCCAGCCTGACCGAGCCGCTGGCGTGCTGCGTGCACGGTCAGAACGCCGCTTCCGTGGCCCCGGGCGATCTGGTGGCCATCTTCGGCGCCGGCCCCATGGGACTGATGCACGCCTCCCTTGCCCGGGCCAGAGGGGCCGCCGCGCTGGTGGTGGAACCGGACGGCGATCGCCGGAGGCTCGCCGTGAGGATGGGAGCGGAGAGGGCCATTGGTACCGATGAGCCCCCATGTGAGGCGATAATGGAATGGTCCGGAGGCCAAGGGGCCGACGTCGCCATGCTGGCAACGCCGAAGGTCAGGCCGGACGACGACATGTTGAGGGCCATGGCCCCCCGCGGACGGATATGCCTGTTCTCCGGGCTCCCCCGCGACGATCCCCGGGCCCTTCTGGACATCAATCAGCTCCATTATCGCGAGCTGTCGATGGTGGGCGCGTACGGGTGCACCAGCGGCAGCAATGCCGAGGCCTTCAGGCTGCTGGCCGAGGGAAGCGTGGACCTCCGGCCGCTGATCTCCCGCAGGATGCCCCTCGGCGCTATAGACGAGGCGTTCATGATGATCGAGGAACGCAGGGCGCTCAAGTGCGTGATAGATGATCTAACGAGGTGATGAGATGGAAGAGAGATTAAGGACATTCGGTGCGAAGGTGAACGAGCTCATAGGCGGGGGGAGCCTGACCAGGGCACAGGCCAAGGACATGTTCCGCCAGGTGCTGCTGAACGAGCAGCCGGACCTCCAGCAGGGGGCGTTCCTGGCCTCCATCACCGCCAAGGGGGCCACCCCCCAGGAGATCGCCGGAAGCTGGGAGGCGATCTATGAGATCGACACCATCAAGGTCACCCCCAACGTGAACTCACCCCTGGTCGACAACTGCGGCACGGGAATGGACACCCTCAAGACGTTCAACATCTCCACCGCCGCGTCCATCGTCGCCGCGGCCGACGGCATCGTGATGGCCAAGCACGGGGCCCGGGCCATCACCTCCCGCTGCGGGACGGTGGACATCGCCGAGGCGCTGGGCGTGGACGTGGAGTGCGACGTGTCGGTGGTCAAGAGGAGCATCGAGACCGCGGGCATAGGCATGTTCAACGGGATGTCCCCCAAGGTGCACCCCACCGCCCTGGGAAGGATCCTGTCCCAGATCCGGTTCGGGACCATTCTCAACATAGCCGGATCGCTGGCCAATCCCGCCCTTCCCACCTACGGGGTGAGGGGAGTATACTCGGAGAGCATGTTGACCCCCACCGTGGAGACGATGCGGGAGATCGGCTACCACCGCGCCATCGTGTTCCACGGCCTCACCGGGAGCAGCAAGGGGATGGACGAGATGTCCACCCTCGGACCGACCAAGGTGGTGGAGCTGGGCCGTGACGGCCGCACCGTGATCTACCAGATAACGCCTGAAGCGATGGGTCTGGACCTCGCGCGGGAGGAGGACCTGCTGACCACCGGGGACCGCGAACAGGAAGCCCTCAGACTATTGAGGATACTACGGGGAGAGGAGACCGGTCCCCAGCAGGACATCGTTTGCCTGAACACCGCGCCCATCCTGTACATGATGGGACGGGCCGATTCGCTAAGGGACGGGGTGGAAAAAGCCCGGTCGATCCTGGTCAGTGGAAGAGCGGTCAGGAAGCTTCAGGAGTGGACCAGAGCGCAGAACTCCGATCCGTCGATGGGCGAGGGCCGGTTCAACGAGCTGATGGCGAAGATGGACGCGTCCGCCTGAGCATCGCTCAGACGGACTGACGGTCCCCGTCCTTTTCCGTCTCCCACCAATCATTGCGCTTCTTGTGGTCGTCTATGTCCTCCTCCGAGGTCATGGCCACCGAGGCCCGCTGGGACTCGCCATCGAACTCCACCAGCGGTGCTTTGGCCGCGGCGTGGAGCTTCATGATGAAGCTTTTTATGAACTCCAGGTCATCCATCGATACCGAGGGCGGGAACCGGAGATAGAACACGTGGATCTCACGGATGGTATCGAAGAAGTACCTGATGTCGGCCATGGCGAGGAGTTCCCGGAAGCGGGGAGATTCCTTCCTCCTCTGGGACAGAGCCACCAGCCGATCGGCCCACACCGCATCGGCGTTGATCATTATCGTCTCGACCCCAAGAACCTTCCACATGTCCATCCGGTAGCGGTTAGGCCTAGATAAATCCTGGGAAGGCGTTGCTCTGTAGAAATCCTCCATTCAGCTGAGCAGTTCCGCCGCCCGCTGCGCGTTGTGCGCGACAGCGCGCAGCGCCAGCTCGGCGTACTGTGCGCTCTCGCAGCGCGAGAGCGTCGCCGAGGACATCGTTCTCTTGAGCATCGAGTTCACCGTCTCCACGAGCGAGCGCCGCCGATACAAGCCAGGATCGAACACCCTGAGCTGGCGACGGCGGTAGAAGCCCTGGTGGTCCGCCGCTGTCCGCTGAACCTTGCGCAGCGGAATGTGCGTCTCCGCCCCCAGCTCGCGAACGACGTAGCGGCGGTTCGACTCCGAATCGTAGCCCTTGTCCCCGATGACCGTTCCGATGCTGGCTCCATGCTCGACCGCCTTCTCCAGCACCGGCCGCAGATATGGAGCGTCCGGCCCCGGTCCGAGCGTGGCGAGCATCCCGAGGATCATCATCGTCCGCGCGTCGATGACGATGGTCGCCTTGACGTGGTGGCGGACCGCCCTCTGCTCCGTACCCTGCGAGCCATTTCGAAGCGACATCGTTCGAATGTAATAGTACGAGGCGCTCCCGGACTGGAACCCGGTGGAGTCGATGATGACCTCCGCTCGACCGTCGGCGACGGTCGAGGCGAGCGTCACCAGTAGTCCATCGAGCGTATGCGCTTCGAGTCGCAGCGAGAACTTGTGCAGCGTGGTGAAGTGCGGCATCCTGCGAATTCGAAGACGGCGATGCACCGCGGTCATCAGCTCGAGCCAGTCGGCGAAGTCGCGGTACGACTTCGCCAGCATCTGGCGCAGCGTTACGAGCACCAGCAGCTGGTGCTGCGTGAACACATGCTTCGAGCATTCGTTTGAATAAAGCGGCACGCCGAGGCGCCGAGCGCCTCGCGCTATTTGTTCGACCGCACGCATTATCTTGTTGTTCCTCAATGAATCATTTGGCGTGAGACCTCAACGTCCTGAGGCCAGCTGTCCTTCAGCAAGACTTGTCGCTGCCCTCGAACGTGGCCAATTCTCGCCGGACGTTACTTGTTGATTGCGTCACTGTCAGCGATGATTTCTACAGAGCCGAAGGCGTCGTCCGCATGCCGGCAGGGGCAGGACCGCAGCCCCTTCCGAACTGGAACCACGTTCATGAAGGCCGTGGAATGCCGGCCCGCCTCTGCGAACGCCCTCTCTCATCGCTGGTCTTTTCCGCGCGGAAGCGGACCTGACCCCCTTTGAGACCATTATAAAATTATCAGATCTGTATATATCATCGAACCTCGAATATCATTCTACGACGCCATGTGCGCGGGGGACCTCGGATGCGAAGGATGAGGCGTGATGAGCGGGCCGATATGGGCATCGGCGCGATGGTCATCTTCATAGCGATGGTGCTGGTCGCCACTGTCGCCGCTTCCGTTCTAATCTCCACCGCCAACGATCTGAAGGAACAGGCGATCAGGACGGGGACCGATGCGACCGCGTCGGTGTCCACCGGATTTGAGCTGATCTATATAACGGGGGACGTGTCCGATAACGAAGTGACCGAGCTTCACCTATTCATGAGGCTCGCCTCCGGCAGCCAGGACATCGACGTCACCCGCGTGGTGCTGTCCATCTCCATTTCATCGGAGGGCGGGTCGATCGGTGCTGACCTGGTGTGCGATGCTACCAACACGGTCATCGTCGATGACCGGGTGGAGTTCGTCATCAGCGGGATGTCGGCCAGTCCAGGCTCCTCAGTGAACATACTGGTCATCCCGCCGGCCGGATACAGCACCCGCATCGCCCTCTCCATCCCCAGCGTGCTGACCCCCGGTACGATGATCCTCCGCTGATCATTGCCCGGGGTGGTCCGGTCCGCTCGCGCCACTGATCTCCGAGGCCCGTCGGGCTTCTGCCCTAGAGCTTCCGCGTTCTTGCTTATCATGATGGCACGCCGGACCGGGAGCCGCACGAGGCCATGCGGTTCACGCCATCGGCCCTCGGAGGCCAGGACCGGCCCGGCGGACGCGATGGGGACCGAGGAACGGCCATCCGGTTCGAAGACCGATAAATGTTAAGTGCGAGGCGGTCATTGCACGCAAGGACATGAGCGTTCGACTGCCCCCCCACAGCCACTGCCTGAACTGCGAGGAACCCGTCCCTGAGGGTGAGCAATACTGCTCGGAGAAGTGCATGGTGGAGTCCAAGGTCAAGCAGAAGCAGTCGAGCGTCAGGAACAAGCTGTTCTACGTTATCGCGGCGGTCGCCCTGGTCCTTCTCTGGTTGTTCACCTTCGTTCTCTAGGCCGCTTTCTGACCGCGTCGATCAGGCGGAGAGCGCCCGCGGTCTCCGGAACGTCGTGGGCGCGGACGATGTTCGCTCCATTCATCACTGCCACGGACGCTGCGGCCAGGCTTCCGCCGGCCCTTTGCTCGACGCTACCCCCGGCCAGTTTGCGGACGAATCCTTTCCTTGACGCGCCTATGAGCACCGGCCGCCCGGCGCAGCGAAGCTCCCTGATCCGGTCCAGGACCTCGAGGTTGTGCTCCTGGAGCTTGGCGAACCCGATGCCCGGATCGAGTATGACCATGTCCCGTTCCAGCCCCCTTATCTCGGCCGCGGCCATCCTCTCCTCCCACCGCCACATGATGTCGCTCACGATGTCGTCGTAGGTGCTCGCGTCGACCAGGGACTGCATGGTCTGGGGAGTGCCCAGCATATGCATGAGGACCACCGGTACGGCAGCTTCGGCGGCGACGTCGATCATCCGGGGGTCCTCCAGTCCGGTGACGTCGTTGATGATATGCGCCCCGGCCGCGACCGCCGCCGCGGCCACCTCCGGCTTCATCGTGTCCACGGAGATGGGGATGTCGGTCCGGGCGACGATCTCTTTGATCACCGGTACGGTGCGCCGGATCTCCTCCTCGAGCGGCACGGGAGCCGCCCCCGGCCGGGTGGATTCCCCGCCCACGTCGATGATGTCGGCGCCTTCCTCGACCATCGCCAGGCCCTTCAGGACGCTGGCCTCCACGCTCTTGCACGACCCTCCGTCGGAGAAGGAGTCGGGCGTCACGTTCAATATGCCCATGACCAGCGGGCGGTCGAAGGTGAGAGCGCCCCCGGGGATCCTGACCGGCGGGGCATCATCGCTGTGGTACGAACCCATCGCCCTGGTGGCGGCGCCCCGGTCGGGGAGCAGCTCGGCCCACGTCCGGAGGTCTTCGTCGTCTCCGACCATGCAGGCCCGGGAACGGTGGCCGCGTTCGGAGGAGGCGATCTCCACTCCTCTTTCCCAGAACCTGCGGTGTACCGCCTGTATCTCCTCCTTGCGTCCCTCCACGAAGAGGGCCGAGGGCACCGCCGGTCCGGCGGGCGGGGCGCTCATGCCCAGGCGGGAGAGGTCGGTGACGGCCTCCTCGAACGAGCGGTACCGCCGCAGTCGGTAGATCATCTCACAGCAGCGGGTCGATGAGTTCCACCAGGTCCATGACCTCGACCTTGGACTTGGAGCCTTCCTTTCCCACCTTGAGGTTGTTCACGCAGAACGGGCAGGTGGTCACCAGCACATCAGCGAAGGAGGCCTCATCGACCCTCTTGCCGGCGATCTGGCCCGACAGGTCGGGGTACGCGGAGCGGACCCCGCCCCCGCCGCCGCAGCAGCGGGCCTGGTCGGAGTTCCGGGGCATCTCCTTGAACTCCGCCCCGGGCACCTTGGCCAGCACCGCCCGGGGGGCCTTGTACACTCCGGAGTGGCGGCCCAAGTGGCAGGGATCATGATAGGTGATCTTCTTCTGCAGGTTGGACAGCTTGAGGTCCTTCTCCGCGAGGTATTCGGACACGTGACGGACCTTGAACGGCACCTCGACATGCTTGGGGTACTCCTCCTTGAACATGCGGTAGCAGCCGGCACAGGAGAATATGACCTCCTCCACCCCCTGGGCGCTGATGGCATCGACGTTCTTCCTCATTCGGGCGACCACATCCTCCTCGTTCCAGCCCACTCTCTCCATGACGCTGCCGCAGCAGGACTCGTCCAGCAGGGTGTAGTCCTCCCCCAGCTTCCTCATGATGGAAATGGTGGCTTTGGCGGTCGAGGGATTGCGGTAGGCCGAGGTGCAGCCGATGAAGTACCCGAGCCGGGCCTTGCGCGGCCTCTCCCCGAAGGTCTCGGGGACCGACCGGTTCTCGGCGTAGGGGTTGCCGTACCTGAGGATGTTGTCCACCACCTTACGGTGGCTGGGCAGCAGCTTCCCCGACTCCACAAGGTCCCTGCGGGCCCGCTCCACGATGTCCACGACCCGCACCTTGGAAGGGCACCGCCTCTCGCAATCCCGGCAGGTGGTGCACTGGTACAGGGCCTCGACCACCGAGTCGTCGGCCGGAATGTCCTTCTGCAGGAGGCCATAGGAGAGGATGACCCTTCCCCGGGCCACCCCGGGGTCCCAGCCGATGTCCTCGAACGCCGGGCATACGCTCTTGCAGAACCCGCACATCGTGCAGGTCATCATCTCATGCTTTACCTCCTGGAGGTTCCTCGCTTCGATCTTCTCGGCCATCTTAACCCACCTTCGGAACGGTTATGCTCCCGTCCATGTTGATAAGGACCTTGGCATCCTTTTTCTTGGCCAGCGCGGCGTCCATGGCCTCTTGGACCGTGGAGAAGGGGCGGATGTTGGCCTTCCTCAACAGCTCGGGGTCCAGGTCGGTCACCGCCCATACGTCGGCCCACACTGCGATCTCGGCCATCTTGGCCGCCTTGTGATACCCCAGCTTGTACTCCTTGGCCAGGTTCTCCAGCACCTCGCGGGGGTCCTCGGAGAGGGACAGCTGCTGCAGGAAGGTGTCGTGACCGATCCCCTCCCTGCACTTGGAAACCATGATTATCGTCCCGCCCTCCTTGAGCGCCCACTTCCCGTTGTCCAGAGCCTTCTGCGACTGGTACAGGTCCACGTCCATTGGGTAGGGGGCGACGGAGACCACGATGTCGGCCTTCTCCTTTATCCTGACCGAAAAGACCTCGTTGGCCCACTTGACCGCTCGGGCGAAGGAGGCGTGCAGGTCCCCGGCCTCCACTTTGTAAATGTTCTGGTGGCGGTCCAGAACGATCTGGATGGCGAAGATCGGCTTGTCCTTGACCACCTTGAGAGCGTCCATCATGTCTTCGTGGACAGGGTTGCCGTCGAGGACCAGGGCCTGGGCCTCGGGACGCATCGCCAGCTTGTGGTTCTGCTCGATCGTCTTCCTCGCTGCGACCCCGGGAAGGAAGGACTTCCTGCCGCCGGTATAGCCGGCGAAGTAATGAGGCTCCACCGAGGTGATGATCACCAGGCGGTCGGCGTTAACCGCCATCTCGTTGACCAGCATCTCCGTTCCGTTCTTGGAGGTGCCTAGGAGCACGTGCCTGTCGTTCCTCGAGCTATGGCTGTGGATGTTCGTCCTCAGCCTGTCGAGCTGCTTCCCGAATATGAAGCGGTACTCGTCCTCGGTGGGAGCGCGGTGATCACCGGTCGCCACCAGGTATCTCGCGGTGGTCGGGTCCATCTTCTCGGCCAGGGCGTCCAGCACCTTGCAGGTGGGCGTTGGCCGGGTGCCGTCGTTGACGATGAACACGATGTCCTTTCCGCCCTCCAGGAACCTCTCCAACGCTGATCCGGCCACCGGATGATCGAGAGCCTGCCGGATGACGGCCCTCTCATCCTCCACCTGGACATCGTTAGGATATATCTTTCCGGCAAAGTTTTCCTCGGGAATGTCGAGGACCTGCTTCTCGTCCTTACCGTATGGAATCGTGAACCTCATCAACAGAACCTTTTTTTGGAATAATGGAGGCGGTATTTAACCGTTAGATATTTTTCCGCCCGGTCGGGCGGATTATCGTCCGCGACATTGCGCATTATGGCGAGGAACGCGACTCGGTCACGGAAATCGAAGGCTCGCGGCCTCCGTTCGCCGAACCTCCCGCCTTCGACCGGGGGTGAACGGACAATGCTAAATCACCATGATCGCCATTTCAGGAGCATGAAGACCTTGGGCGACATCGGCGAGAAAGGAGTGATCGCCGCCCTTCTGGAGAACATGAGTTCCACCGCGGCCGTGGGGCCGGGGGACGACGCCGCCGCTGTGGACCTAGGCTCGCAGTACCTGGTGGTGTCCACTGATGTGGTTTCCCGCGCCTCTCATCTCCCCAAGGGGATGACCGAGTGGCAGATCGGCTGGTTCGCTGCCGCGGTGAACTTCAGCGACATCGCGGCCATGGGCGCCCGGCCGATCGGGATGGTGATGGCCTACGTGCTGCCCCGGTGCCTGCCCCTGGAGGACCTGAAGCGGATCTCCCAGGGGGTTCAGGACTGCTGCCGCGCGGTGGGGGCGGAGCTCTTGGGCGGAGACACCAAGGAGGGGAGCGAGATCGTCCTCTCCGGGACCGCCCTAGGCCTGGTGGACAAGGACAAGATCATGCTACGCCGGGGGGCCAGGGAGGGCGACCTGGTGGCGGTGACCGGCCCCCTGGGGCTGGCCGCTGCGGGTTACACCGCGCTCATGAAGGGTATCTACGCCCCCCGCTCCATCAAGGCGCTTCTGGAGCCCCAGCCCCGGATCGCGGAGGGAATGATACTTGCCAGGTCAGGCGCGGTCACCTCGTGCATGGACATCACCGACGGCCTGGCCTTCTCCATCGGTGAGCTGTCCAAGCAGAGCGGGGTGGGCTTCGAGGTCCGCTGGTGCTCGATCCCCAGGGGCGAGGACGTGGAGAGGGTCGCGACCAAGGCCGAGGTGTCCGAAGAGGCCCTCATCATGCACTTCGGCGGAGACTACGAGCTCCTGGTGACCCTTGCCCCGGACGCCTACGACCGGCTCCGGGGGGAACTGGGAGGGAGGCTGCACGTCATCGGCCGGGTCGCCGGGAAGGAGAACGTATTAATCCGTGGGGATGAGGTAGTTCCACTGGATACCCGGGGTTACGAGCACTTCAGGTGAGCGGAATGCACGAGGCCAGGTTCTGGACCAGGGAGGGTGAGAGGATACGTTGCCACCTCTGCCCCCAGTCCTGCAGCATCAGCCCGATGAGGCGGGGGATGTGCGGGGTCAGGGAGCACAGGGACGGCAAGTTGTACAGCATGAACTACGGCAGGGTGGCGGCGATGAACGTGGACCCTATCGAGAAGAAGCCGCTGTTCCACTTTTACCCTGGCGAGGACGTCTTCTCCTTGGGCAGCATCGGCTGCAATCTTAGGTGTGCCCACTGCCAAAACTTCACAATATCTCAGGCCTCCCTTGGCGAGCTGGTGCTGCGGGAGATGCCCCCGGAAGCGGTGTCCGAGACCGCCCTGGCTAACAGGTGCCGGGGCATCGCCTTCACCTACAACGAGCCGACCATCTGGCACGAGTTTACCTACGATGCCATGAAGATCGCCCGGGAGAAGGGCATGTTCAACGTCTACGTCACCAACGGGTTCATCCAGGAAGAGCCGCTGCGGGAGCTGTCGAAATACCTGGACGCGATGAACATCGATGTCAAGGGCTTCACCCAGGGCTTCTATGACAGGGTGTGCAAGGCGTCCCTGGCCCCGGTGCTGAGGACGGTGGAGCTTGCACATGAGCTGAAGATCCACATCGAGCTCACCTACCTGGTCATCCCAGGGGAGAACGACGGGAAGGAGGAGATCCGGAAGTTCTCAGAATGGGTCGCCCGGCTGGACCCCCGGGTCCCGGTCCATTTCTCCCGCTTCCACCCCGACTATGGCATGTCCGACCGGCCCCCCACGCCCATATCCACCATGGAGATGACCAGGGACATGGGGAAGGAGGCGGGGCTGCAGTTCGTGTACCTCGGCAACGTCCGGATCCCGCGGGGCGAGGATACGGTGTGCCCGAACTGCAACGCCTCCCTGGTGGAGCGGTCGGGATTCACCATCATCAGGATGGAGGCCCGGGACGGCCACTGCCCCATCTGCGGCCAGGACCTGTATATGGTCCAGCGTCGAGGTGAGGTGGAGCAGTCGGAATCGCGGAGGGGCCGCAGGCCTTGAGCATGCGCCTGGAGGAACTGGTCCGCCGCCTCGGGTCGCGCTACGATGTGGAGAGATGGTGGCCGGCGGAATCGCCCTGGGAGATCATGGTAGGAGCGATCCTGGTCCAGCGGACCGCCTGGGAGAACGCGACGATGGTCCTCGACGACCTGAGGGCGCGTGGCCTCCTGGAGGTGGACGCTATCGATGATCTCCCGCTCGAGCGGCTGGAGAGGCTTGTCCGCCCCGCGGGGTTCTACCGTCAGAAGGCGCGGAGCATCAAGGCCATGGCCGCGCATCTGCGGGGGGCGCACCGCTCCGACCCCCTCGGCCTGCTCTCGAAGCACCCCGGGTCCGCCAGGAAGGAGCTGCTGTCCCTCCCAGGGGTGGGCAAGGAGACGGCCGACGCCATCCTCCTCTTCGCCGGCCGCAGGCCCCGGTTCATCGCCGCCGCCTATGTGTCCCGCGTCCTGAGCAGGACGGGGTTGTTCGCCTCCCAGGACTACGATGAGGTCCAGCGATACATGGAGGCCCGCCTGGAACCCGATCCTTCGACCTATGCCCGCTGCTACGCCCTCATGGTACAGCACGCCCGGTCCACCTGCCGCACCCGACCCCTCTGTGATAATTGCGTCCTCATGGACGCCTGCGCGTTCACCGGAAGAACAGGAAGAGAAGGTTGCCTACGATGACGGAGAAGAGCAGGGCCGCGGTGATGGGGATCAGGAAGGGTATCTTGGGGGTGACCCAGACCTCCTCGATGCCCGCGGCAGAGAGCTTGTCGAGGTCCGCGGCGGTGTCCTCCGAGGGCCCGGGGAACAGGCTGAGCTTCAGCTTCCCGTCCTCGTACCTCTCCATCGGCCAAACGAACCTGTCCCTGGCCTCGGCCACCGGCATGGGGCGGCCGAAAAGCATGGCCGGGAAGCGGACCTGACCTCCCGCCAGGTTGCGGAAAAGCATGAACACTGGGACCGCCAGGGTGAGAAGGGCCGCATTGAACAGCACCAGGAGAGGGAACGGCAGCACGAACTGTGCGGTGTCAAAGGGGATGGCGATGAGGGGGAACGGCCCGATGACCGGATAGAGCGGCAGCATGATGGACAGCGCGATGAGGGCCTTGGCGTCCGCCCCTCCCTTGATGACATCGAACTGATACAGGAGAATGAACACCAGGAACAGGATGGGGATCAGCATCAGCTTCCAGAAGTACAGGTCGGAGCTGTAGAGGTAGACCATCGCCCCCAGCACGGCGAACCCCGCGGCGTACATAGCCAGGGGGACGACGTTCACTCCATCCTCGAACATCCCCTTCCTCTCCCAGAAGATATCGGCGAAGAACAAGCCGATGGGGAGGAGGATCAGCAGATAGGCCGGCTCCGCCCCGTCCAGGATGATCTGGGCGGCCAGGAAAACCATGCCCGCTCCCCCCAGGAACACCCAGTACAGGTCCGAGGCCTCCCTGGTCCTCCAGTCGGCCCGGGCGGCCATGGCTAGAACGATGAAGGCGAGCGATACCTTGAGGACGAGCATCCAGTCCATGGCTGGGGCCAAATCGGTGATGGGTTCAAAATTCTTTCTGCCTACGAATCAGAGAAGATTAATTAGCGAGCAGTAGTTCGCCCGTCGATGAGAAAGAGCCTCGCTCTCATGTTCCTGCCGGTCATGATGGTGGCCCTCCTATTGGTCCCCTCCGCGGCGGGGGCAGGGGTCAACGTCCTCGAACTCAACGAGGGCTATACCAAGATCGACAACGCGTCGGAATCTGTTTCCTTCACCTGGGTGGTCTTCAACAACGACACCGTCCCCTACCTGGTCCAGGTAGATGCTCGGGAGGGGGGCGATGCGTCCGGGGTCGTTCCCCCGGACATCACCCTGGGAGTGACCCAGGACCTCTCCGCCCTGAACCCCGGGGAGAGTCGGGAGATCGTCCTGAACGTTTCCGCGAGTAGGACCTCGCGGTCCGATGTGTTCCCGGTGTTCGTGAACATGACCTTCACCAGGATGGACGACCCCAGCCAGGTGCAGACGGCCTCCAAGACGGTGACCGTTCAGGTCGAGGCCCTGTTCGAGACCAGCGGCAACAAGATATTCGGGATCTGGGAGAACAATCTCCCCTCACCGTTGAACACCTTGGTCGGGACGTTCGTCATCACCGTTCTGCTGTGGGCCCTCCTCGCCGGCTTCATCTACTTCGTCATCGATCCCATCGTCAGTCTCGTCACCAAGAGGACCAAGACGGAGCTTGACGACCGGATCATGGAGGAGACCAGGATGCCGGTGTTCATTCTCATCGTCCTTTTCGGGCTGGTCGATTCCCTGACCATCCTGGACATATCACCGGACTGGTACGTCACCATCATCCAGGCATACCAGGTGGTGATGGTCGTCGTCCTGGCCTATATGGCCTACCGCATCTTCGACCGGGTCATCATCGCCTACGCCGAGAAGTGGTCCAGCAAGACCGATACCGAGGTCGATGATGTCCTGGTGCCCCTGCTCCACAAGGTGGGCATCGTCCTCATCCCCGTGGTCGGTCTGGTGACCGTCCTCAGCATCATGGGCATCGACGTCACCCTGCTGGTCGCCAGCGTGGGGGTGATCGGCCTGGTCATCGCCTTCGCGGTCCAGGAGACCCTGGGCAACCTGTTCGCGGGGATGCAGCTTCTGGTGGACCGTCCGTTCAGGGTCGGGGACATCGTGGAGCTGGACTCCGGGGAGGTGTGCGAGGTCAAGCGTATCGGCCTTCGGTCCACCACCATGCTCAACGCCGGTGACAACGAGATGGTCGTGGTTCCCAACAACGACGTGGTCAACAAGAAGGTGGTTAACTACTCCCGCCCCGACAGCCGCCGGTACATGAGCTGTGAGGTCGGAGTGGCCTACGGTTCTGACCTCAAGAGGGTCGAGGACATACTACTGGACGTCGCCGACGGCCACCCGGACATCATCAAGAGGGAGGGGCAGAAACCGTACGTTCGGGTCGTCCGGTTCAACGACTCCTCCGTCGACTTCGCCTTGTGGTACATGGTCGACCTGAACAAGAGAGGCCAGGTGGCCTCGGAGATAAGGAGGATGGTCTACGACCGCTTCAACCAGGAGGGGATCGAGATACCGTTCCCCCAGAGGGAGATAAGCCTCAAGAACGGGGGCAAGGACTGAGCGGTCCCGCCCCCATTTATATCTAATTCGGCGACCATTCCTCATCTGTCGAGCGGGGAATGACATGGACGTCGCCACAGCCATTCGGACACGGAGGAGCGTTCGCAGGTACAAGAGAAAGGACATACCGGACAGCATCCTGAAGGAAGTACTGGAAGCGGCCCGCCTGGCGCCATCGGCGGCCAACCGCCAGGCCTGGGAGCTGATCGTGATAAAGGATCCGGGGACCAAGACCGAGCTGGTGCCGCTCTGCAGGAACCAGAAGTTCGTGGAGGAGTGCTCCGTTCTCCTGGTCGCGGTGGAGGACCCCGCCCAGAAATGGAGCAGGGTGGACACCACCATAATGCTGGACCACATCACCCTGGAAGCCCACCAGAGGGGGCTGGGCACCTGCTGGGTCGGTGCCTTCGACAAGGACAAGGTGGGGGAGCTCCTTGGTGTGCCCCCGGAGCGGTCGGTCATGGCGTGCATGACCCTGGGATATCCGGACGAGGATCCCGAGGCCCGGCCCAGGAAGCCAGCGGAAGAACTGTTCCACTATGAACGCTACGGGGCTCGCCAATGAGGATGGCCCACGAGGCGGACATCGGATGCGAGCGCAGGCCCGGCCAGAAGGGCGCCGTGCTCGCGTGCGACCTGCTGGACGAGGAGAACTTCCTGCTCGGGGTGAGATGGATCGAGCCCGACTCGGTCGTCCCCCAGAGACCGCACCGGCATCCCCTCAAACAGGCCAATTACGTCATCGAAGGCACCGGCACGGTGACCAACGGGCGGGAGATGATGGCCTTCGGCCCGGGGGACATCCTCCTGATGGAAGGGGACGAGGAACATTACTTCTCCACCTCCTCGGGGATCAAGATGCTCGAGATACGTTACCTCTGAGCTGCGGCCGGTCTATAGATTAATCTATCGGCAACTGGGATATCCCGCTCATGATACCCAAGAAGTCGCTCCTCGGCCACGAACGTGATATCTGGGCATGGGTGGCCATCAGGATTACGCTGGGCTGGATATTCATCTGGGCGTTCCTTGACAAGCTGCTGGGACTCGGCTACGCCACCAAGTCCGGGCAGGCATGGATCAACGGGGTGTCACCGACCAGCGGCTATCTGAACTTCGGGACAGGGGGGCTGTTCGGAGACCTCTTCGCCGACCTGGCCAACAACGCGGTGGTGGACGTGGTGTTCATGGCCGCGCTGCTGCTGCTGGGGGTCGCGCTTCTACTGGGCATCGGGCTGAAGATCGCCGCGGTAGGGGGCTCCCTGCTGATGGCCCTGCTGTGGCTTTCCAACTTCCCGCCGACCAACAACCCCATCGTGGACGAGCACGTGATCTACATCTTCGCCCTCATCGGGATCGCGCTGGCGCAGGCCGGCCGGTACATCGGGCTGGGGGCCAGGTGGTCGGAGACCAAGCTGGTCAAGAGGTTCAGGTTCCTGGAGTGAGATGCGCGGCGCACCGGGAAGAGAGGGCGGACATCCCCGGGACCGGCCGGTCTGCCCGGAGGATCTGGACCTTGCCCCCTTCATCGTCCAAGCGGCAGAGCGGATACCAAAGGGCTGGGTCGCCACCTTCGGGGACATCGCCGCCGCCCTCGGGGACCGCCTGGCCGCCCGCGCGGTGGGAGAGGTGCTGTCCGGAGAGCTGCCTCCCGGGGTGCCCGCACATCGGGTGGTCTATTCGGACGGCCGCACCGGCCGGTCCCACGGGGGGGCAGATGCGGACGTGCTCTTGCGCTCGGAGGGGGTGGAGGTGGAGAAGGACAGGGTCGCCGATCTTGATGCCCGTAGGTTCACCGACCTCCGCATCGAGCCAGTGCTGAAGACGCTGAGGGAGGAGCAGGAGAGGGTAAGGGAGCTCATCGTGGAACGGGACGATCTCGACGAGCTTGGCCGGATCGCCGGCCTGGATATCGCCTACTCCGGCCATAGGGCCTTCGCCGCCGTGACGGTCTACGACGCCGTCTCCGGCGAGCTGGTCGAGGAGAGGGTGGCGGAGAGCGTGGTACGGTTCCCCTACATCCCCACTTACCTGACGTTCCGGGAGCTTCCGGCCCTCCGGCCGCTGATACGGAGCGGGGACGGTACCG
Organism: Methanomassiliicoccus sp.; assembly: GCA_016109435.1. Classification (GTDB taxonomy): domain Archaea; phylum Thermoplasmatota; class Thermoplasmata; order Methanomassiliicoccales; family Methanomassiliicoccaceae; genus UBA6. The sequence continues at coordinate 194,736 of JAEILR010000003.1, read as the reverse complement.
TATACCTGGTGGACGGCCATGGGGTCCTGCATCCCCGCGGGGTGGGGGTGGCCTCCCACCTCGGGGTGTGCCTGGACGTCCCCACCGTGGGGGCGGCGAAGAGCGCGTTGACCGGGAGGACCGGAGATGAGAAGGAGGGCAAGGTGCCGGTGAGCATCGACGGCCAGGTCAGGGGATACCGCCTGGGCCGGGGGCGGAGCGTCACCTTCGTCTCGGTAGGCCACCGAGTATCCCTGGGCACGGCGGTGGAGGTGTGCGAGCGATTCCTCGACCGGGGGATACCCCTGCCCCTACGCCGCGCCCACGACCTTGCCGGACAGGCCAAGAGGGCTTCGGCATGAGGATCACGGTGTTCGGGGCGGGAGCGGTGGGCAGCCTGCTCGGAGGCATGCTCTCCCCGGCCCACGATGTCGTCCTGGTGGGGCGCAGGGAGCACGTCGATGCCGTCAACGCCAAAGGGCTGCGGGTCAGGGGGACCGTCGAAGCGACCTACCGTCCCGAGGCTAGGGAGGCGGTCGACGGCCTGGGAACTCAGGACGTGGTTCTCATCACGGTCAAGGCCTACGATACCGGCAACGCGGTCCGGGAGGTCGCTCCCCTGGTCGGCCCGCATACCATGGCGGTATCGGTGCAGAACGGGCTGGGGAACGTGGAGATCATGGAGCGGGCGTTCGGTCCCCGGGCCATCATCGCCGTGCCGGTCCTGGGGGTCACCTATCTGGGGCCGGGGGAGGTCCGCCTATCCGGGCTCAAGGAGGTGGCCGTAGGCTCGACGAGCGGACAGCATGGCATGGCGATAGAGCTGGGCAGGGTCCTTAGCGGAAGCGGAATCCCCGCCCGGGTCACGGCCCAGGTGCGGCAGGAGGTCTGGCTCAAGGCCGTGGTGAACGCGTCGGTGAACCCCATCACCGCTCTGGTGCGGAAGGAGAACGGTTGCATCCTGCGCCAGAACGAACTGCGGGAGCTGAGCCGGGCCGCCTGTGCCGAAGGCGCCAGGGCGGCCGGCGCGTGCGGCGTCGTCCCCTGCGCCGGAGACCCCTTCGAGAAGGTCATGGAGGTGGTCCGTGCCACCGCCGGGAACCGGTCCAGCATGCTGCAGGACGTGGAGAGGGGGAAGCGGACGGAGATCGACGAGATCAACGGCGCCCTGGTCCGGGCAGGGGAGGAGCGAGGGGTGAACATGACCGTCAACCGGACCCTATGGTCCCTCGTGCGCTCCCTCCGGTGACGGGGGATTTATTATCTCATTCGCCCAATGTCGAGGTCATGGTGGATGTCAAGGAGCTCGCCAGGCGAGCACGGGAGCTTAACGCGAAGGAGCTCAGCGACAGGGAGATCGCCGATGAGCTGCATCTCTCGGTGGACACCGTGCAGTACCTCGTCGAGCAGGGCGAGGACGGAGGTCTGCCGCCGAGCGACGTCAAGGTAGGATGGCGCAGCCTGGGGGTCAGCGGGACCCGGATAGCGCTGATGAGCGATATCCTCGCCGACATCGTGATGGAGGAGCTGCAGAACAAGAACATGGAGGTCGAGGTGGTGCTGGGGATCGCCCTCAATGGCGTACCGTTCGCCACGTACATCTCAGAGAACATGGGGTTGGACCTGGCGGTGTACAAGCCTCCGGCGGAGAGGGGCAAGGCCGGCGGGGCCATGTCCGCCAACTACGCTTCGGTGGGGGGCAAGAGGACGGTGATCATCGACGATGTGGTCACCACCGGGGCGACAGCCGAAGAGGCGATAAAGGATGTGCGGGAGGCCGGCGGGGACCCCGCGCTGGTCGTGGTGATCGTGAACAAGAGCAGCCTGAACGAGATCGGGGGGGTCCCCTTGAGAGGCCTGATACGCGCGAGGTCGATGGGCGGGACGATCCTGGGCGGCGGGCCGCTGCACTCCTTCCCCTACCACTGACATGCGCGAAGCTCGAGATGTCTGCGAGGGCACGTCGGCACTGACCGCCGAGGACCGCGGCAGGATCATCTCCCGCATCCACTCCCTGCTGTTCTGGGTCGGGGAGATGATACCCCAGGAGATCACCATAGAGGACCGCTCGGTGCGGCTCCGGGACACGGTGTACCATTACATCACCAACGACGCCCCCACGGAGCAGGAGCAGGAGGACGCCGCGGTCCTGGCCGAGCTTCTGGACCGTCACGTCAGGGAGATCGAGGCGGACATCAAGCACGGGGACGTCAGCCGGCAGCAGGCTTGCGACCTGATGAATGAGGCCCGCTCCATCCTTCGGGCGGTGGACGAGCTTCGGAACGCCAGGGGGGAGGCCGCCGAGATAAAGCGCCAGGACCTGATGAAGCGTATAGAGGACGTCCGGCGGTGGCAGCGGTTCGTGGACCAGGTGAGATGAGGCCGACCCACCGTCCGGAAGCCGCCGCGCGGCCGGACCGGGCGCTGTATCTGGACGAGATATACGTGATTTGTCGATGCGGTGACGAGAAACCCCGTGAACTAAACTATTTTCGCAGACTGACCTCCGTCACACATATAGATTTATAATACACCTTTGTTATCATCAAAAAGGCTTAAGGAATTCGTAGAAATCATTTAGAAGGGTGTGAAACTGTGATCGACCATCTGGACGAGAAGATCATCGAGATACTGAAGAAGGATTCTCGCAGGCCGTTCGTAGACATAGCAAATCAGCTCAAGGTATCGGAAGGGACCATACGCAGCAGGGTGCGCAAGCTCGTGGACGACGGGATCATACAGTCGTTCACCATCAAGACCAGCAGCAAGAACGTCAAGGCCATCATCGAGATCAAGATCAACGTGAACGTGAACACGTCCGACGTCAGCGCCAAGATAGCCAAGTTCGAAGGAGTGTCAGAGGTGTTCGAGGTCACCGGAGAGGAGGACGTGGTGGCGATCATCGATGTGACGTCCTCGCCCCAGCTCAATGAGATCATCGAGCGGATCCGGCGTTTCGACAATGTCCAGTCCACCAGGACCCGCCTGATCCTGAGGGAACATTTCGGGGGAGCGTGAGATGTTCTCCGGCTGCGCCACCGCCATCATCACCCCCATGCTGAAGGACGGGGCAGTGGATGAGGAGGGCCTCCGGGAGCTGGTCCGGTTCCAGGAGGAGAGTGGTATCCGGGTCCTGGTCCCCTGCGGGTCCACCGGGGAATCGGCGACCCTGGACCATGATGAGCATCTGAAGGTCATCGGCATCGTCATCGATGAGGCCAAGCGCTCGAAGATCGTGGCCGGCACCGGCTCCAACTCCACCAAGGAGGCCATCCATCTCACCAAGGGGGCCAAGGACCTCGGGGCGGACGGAGCACTGTCGGTGACGCCATACTACAACCGGCCGACCCAGGCCGGGATAGTGAAGCATTTCCAGGCCATCGATGCGGCGGTGGACATCCCCACCATAGTGTACAACATCCCGTCCCGGACGGGGTCCAACATCACCGCCGCCACCATGCTCCAGCTCGCCGAGCTGCCCAGCATCGTGGGTGTCAAGGAGGCGTCCGGGGACATCAACCAGATCGCCACCATCGTGTCCAAAGCGCCCAAGGACTTCTGCGTGCTGTCCGGCGATGACGCCATGACCCTCCCGGCCATGGCCATGGGGGGGAAGGGAGTAATCTCCGTCGCCTCCAACATCGTGCCGGGGACGATGCTCGCCCTGGTGAAGGCCATGCTCGACGGTGACATCAAGGAGGCGAGGCGCATCAACGACGGCCTTCTGCCCCTGCTGTCGGTGCTGTTCATCGAGACCAATCCCATCCCGGTCAAGACCGCGGTTCGCCTCATGGGGAAGCCGGCCGGACCGTTCCGACTGCCGCTGTGCGAAATGAGCCCCGAGCACCTGAACGCCCTGAAGGCAGTGCTGTCGGACAAGAAACTAATCTGAGGTGGTCGCCATGATCAGGGTTGTGGTGGGCGGGGCCACCGGCAAGCTGGGCCGGCTGGTATGCGAGCTCGTGCGGTCCCAGCCGGACATGGAGCTGGTCGGAGGCGTGGTGTCCCCGGGCAGCGAGAGCGTCGGCCGGCCGATAGCCACGGGCGTGGACCTGATGGGCGCGGACCGGCTGAAAGAGGCGGTCGCCGGCGCGGACGTGTACGTGGACCTGACCTCCCCCGCCGCGGCGGAGGCCAACCTGCCAGCGATGCGACGGAAGGGTCTGAACCTGGTCATCGGGACCACGGGGATGCAGGCGGCGTCAATGAGCGCGCTGGCCTCCTCGGTGCGCGAGGACGGCACAGCAGCGGTGGTCACGCCGAACTTCTCGGTCGGGGTGAACGTGTTCTTCAAGACCTGCGAGAGCCTGGCAAGGACCCTCCCGGGCTACGACGTAGAGATCGTGGAGGTGCACCACGACCTGAAGAAGGACGCCCCCTCGGGGACCGCCCGGCGGGCCGCGGAGATCGTGGCCGGCGCCACCGGCACCGACCGGTTCGTGTACGGCCGGGAGGGCAACGTAGGGGCCAGGGGCAGGGAGATAGGGATACACTCGGTGCGGGCGGGGGACGTGGTGGGAGAGCATACCGTCATCTTCGCCGGCCGCAAGGAGAGGCTGGAACTTACCCACCGGGCACACTCGAGGGAAGCGTTCGCCGAGGGCTGCGTGATGGCCATCAGGTGGGTCGCCGGAAGGAACGACGGAAAGGTCCATTCGATGGACGAGGTGTTGGGAATATGATCAAGGTCATGAAGTTCGGGGGCACCAGCGTTGGCAGCGTGGATGCCATGGAGAGGACCGCTGCCATCATCGGGAAGGGCGAGGGAAGGAAGATCGTAGTGGTCTCGGCGATGTCCGGCGTCACCAACTCCCTCATCAGCTTCATCCGCGACCGCCCGCCGGTGGACGATGTCCTCGCTCACCTCAGGGGCAAGTACTCTTCCAGCGCCAAGGTCATCATGACCCCCTCGTTGTTCGCCGAGTACGGAGAGGCCCTGGACACCAGCCTGGAAGGCCTGGGACGGGCCCTGCACGACCGCTGGAAGGTGGGCATGGACCCCGTCCTCGATGATACCATATCCTCGTGGGGGGAGCGGCTGTCGTCCCTGACCATGGCCTATGTGCTGAGGTCCAAGGGCCTGGACGGCGTATCGCTCACCTCGGAGGCCGCGGGCATCGTGGCCCAGGGAAGCCCGGGCAACGGCTCGGCCGATCTGGTCGCGACCCATCACAATCTGCGCAGGAACCTGCTCCCGCTGCTGGAGAATGATTCCACGCCGGTGCTCACCGGCTACTACGGCTGCGGTCCGGATGGCCGCCCCCTCACCTTCGGCCGGGGCGGTTCCGACTACTCCAGCAGCGTGATAGCGTACGGCATCGACGCTGACTGCTGCGAGATATGGACGGACGTCAACGGGTTCATGACCGCCGATCCGCGGGCCGTTCCCTCGGCCAAGAGCATTCGGGAGATGGACTACAATGAGGCGGCCGAACTGGCCTACTTCGGGGCCAAAGTGCTGCATCCCCGCACCATCGAGCCGGTCAGGCGCAAGGGGATCCCCCTGATGGTGAAGAACACCTTCAACCCCGACGGCGAAGGTACCCTGGTCAGGGGCCAGAAGATCAACGGCGGGGAGATCCTGAGGTCGGTGGCGGTGAAGTGCGATCTCTCCATCATCAAGGTGTACTCCTCCGAGATCGTGTACCAGCCCGGCCTCATCTCCAGGCTGGTGGGAGCGATCTCCGACGCCGCGGTCAATACCTACGCCGTTTCAACATCGCTATCGACGCTGGCCATGGTCATCCCCACCCCGGCGGTGGACGAGGTGCTGAGGAAGATCGACTCCCTTGGCGACCTGCACGTGGAGAAGCTCACCGTCAAGGGCAACGTGTCGCTCATCTGCTGCGTCGGGGACAACATGTTGAACATGCCGGGAGTGTCGGCCAAGGTGTTCTCGGCGGTGGCCGATATCGGGGCCAATATCGAGATGATATCTGAGGGGGCATCCGACGTCGCCCTCAATTTCGTGGTTCCCAGCGACAAGGCGCTGGACGTGGTGAGAAGCATTCACGATACGTTCATTGGTGGTTAAAATGAGGAAATTCGAGAGTATGGATGGCCAGATGCTCATCGGGGGCGTGAAGGCCAGCGAGATCGTTAAGAAGTACGGTTCACCGGTCTACGTGACCGATGAGGACGCCGTCCGCAGCAACTACCGGGCGGTGTTCAATGCCTTCGACCGGTGCATGCCCACCCGCATCAACTACGCGTGCAAGGCCAACACCAACCTGGCGATTTTACGGATCCTCCAACAGGAGGGCAGCAGCATCGACGCGGTGTCCATCGGGGAGGTGGAGGCGTGCCTCCGCGCCGGCTTCACCCCGGACCGCATCCTGTACACCGGGGTCAACGTCTCCACGCCGGAGCTGAGGGCGGTGGCCTCGCTGAACGTCCCTATCAACATCGACTCGCTCTCCGAGCTCAGGCGCCTGGCCATGATCGACCCGCACCTGCCCATCTCCTTCCGGGTGAACCCCGAGGTCGGCGCCGGGCATCACGAGAAGGTGGTCACCGGGGCCAGGTCGACCAAGTTCGGCATACCCCGGGACCGCATCGTGGAAGCGTACGCCGAGGCGGTCCAGCTGGGATTCCGCCCCATGGGCCTGCATTGCCACATCGGCGCGGGCGTCCAGGTGGTGGAGCCGTTCGTCAAGGCCACCGAGGCACTGGTGTCCATCGTGCAGAGCCTCGAGAGGGACCTCGGACTTCACCTGGACTTCGTCGACATCGGGGGAGGGATCGGCATCCCCTACCATCCCGAGGACCACGCCATGGACCTCGACCTGCTGGCCAGGAGCATCACCTCCCTCATCAAGGAAGGCACCTCGGTCAAGAGGATCGTCCTCGAGCCGGGGAGGTACATCATCGCCGACACCACCGTCCTGCTGACCACCGTGGTGGACATCAAGGAGACACCGGACCGCACCTTCGCCGGGGTGGACGCCGGGTTCAACACCCTGGTCCGCCCGGCGTTCTACGGCTCCTTCCACCACGTGGCGGTGGCCAACAAGTTCGACCTGCCGGGGGAGGCCACTTACGACGTGGTCGGCCCCATCTGCGAGTCCGGCGACCACCTGGCCAAGGAGCGCCGGCTGCCCCGCCTGGGGGAGGGCGACATCATCTGTGTGTACGACGCCGGGGCCTACGGCTTCTCCATGGCCTCGAACTACAACATGCGGCCCCTTCCCCGGGAGGTCCTGGTCCACAAGGGGACGGCGAACCTCATACGCGAAGGCCAGTCGATGGAGGACCTGCTGCGGGACCAGCGCATACCCTCGAGGCTGATGATTTGATCTTCTGGAAGTATCACGGCATCGGCAATGATTTCATCCTGTTCGAGGACCTGGACCTCACCGCGCCCACTTCTCCGGAGATCGTCAGGAGGCTGTGCGACCGGCGCACCGGGATCGGAGCGGACGGTATCCTGTACATCCAGCCAGATGATGACGCCGACGCGTTCATGAAGGTCATGAACTCCGACGGCAGCGAGGCGGAGATGTGCGGGAACGGCATACGCTGCGCGGCCAAGCACCTCTACGACTTCGCCATCGCTTCCACCGAGTGCATGCGCATCAACACCCTGGGAGGGGTGAAGGACATCGACGTGAGGGTCCGTGACGGCGAGGCCGTGGAGGCCACAGTGGACATGGGGGCGCCCCGCCTGGACTGCGGGGACATCCCCATGGCCTGCGACGGCCGGTTCATCGACGGCACCATCGAGATCGGGAGCGGGTCGGTGCGGGGCACCGCGGTGAGCATGGGCAACCCCCACTTCATCATCTTCCAGGACCTCGATGACGCCGAGGTGCGGAGGCTGGGGCCGGAGATACACCATCATCCCATCTTTCCCCGGAAGACCAACGTGGAGTTCGTCCGCCCGGTCGACGGGCGCCTGGACGTCACGGTGTTCGAGCGCGGCGCCGGTTGGACCCAGGCGTGCGGCACCGGCGCCTGCGCCGTGGCGGTCGCCGCCGGACTGAAGGGTGTCGCCCCCCTCGGAAAGGACGTGAAGGTGCGGCTGCCGGGCGGCGACCTCACCATCAATGTTAAGAACGATCTTTCCATGGTCCGGATGACCGGTCCCGCCGCCCGGGTGTTCCAGGGCGAGATCGAGCTATGAAGGTGATCACATGTCGTGCGAGTTCGCGGAGCGCTTGAAGAACATCCCGCCATACCTGTTCGCGGAGATCGAGGAGAAGGTCAGCAAGAAGAAGGCTCAGGGCGTGGACATCATCGATTTTGGCATCGGTGATCCCGACCTGCCCACCCCCCGGCCGATAGTGGAGGAGATCAAGAGGCAGCTCGACGACCCTGAGAACCACCGCTATCCGTCCTCCGGAGGGGAGCGGGATACCCGGGTGGCCATCGCCGAGTGGTACGGCCGGCGCTTCGGCGTGGAGCTGAACCCCGATCGCGAGGTCGCGGTGCTGCTCGGCAGCAAGGAAGGCCTGGCCAACATCGCCCGGGCGTTCGTCAACCCGGGCGAGAAGGTGCTGTCCCCCGACCCTGCCTATCCTGTTTACGCCCAGGGCGCCGCCCTGCTGTGCGACGCGGAACCGGTCAAGGTCCCGTTGTACGACCATGACGGGTTCCTGCCGGACCTGGAGTCCTGCCCCGCCGACGCCAAGATGATCTACCTCAATTATCCCAACAACCCCACCGGGGCGGTGGCCCCGTCGCCGTTCCTCAGGAACGCCCTGCGGTGGTGCAACGATACCAACACCATCCTGTGCTACGACAACGCCTACTCGGAGATGACCTTCGACGATTACGTCGCGCCGTCGATCCTGGAGTTCGGCAGGCAGGCCATCGAGTTCGGCTCGCTGTCCAAGACGTTCAACATGACCGGCTACCGGCTCGGCTATGCGGTGGGGGACGCCACTCTCATCGCCGGCCTCAAGAAGGTCAAGTCCCAGATCGACTCCGGGGCCCCCAAGTTCATCCAGAAGGCGGCCGCTGTCGCTCTAGGAGAGTACACCGGCCGGGAGCGTCCGGCGATGGTCCAGGACAGCGTGGACGTCTACCAGCAGAGGCGGGACGTCATGGTCCGCGGCCTCCGCGAGCTGGGCTTCCATGTCCATCTGCCCAAGGGCACCTTCTACCTGTTCTTCGGCGTGGACGGTGGCTCCATGGACTTCGCCGCCCGCATGCTGGACGCCGGCGTCGTTGTCACTCCGGGCATCGGCTTCGGCCGGAACGGAGAGGGTTTCGTGCGCATGGCCCTGACCCAGCCGGCCGCGAGGATCGAGGAAGCGCTGGAGCGGATGAGGAAGGTCCTTTAGACCTTCCGGCACTGCTTCAGCGCCTCGATGGCCGGGAGGGGCTTGCCCAGGATGAACGTCTCCAGGGCCCCCCCGGCGGTGGACACGTAGGAGAACTTTTCCGACAGCCCGAACCGCTCGGCCGCCCCGACGGTGTGTCCTCCGCCGATAAGGGTGAAGGCATCGGAGTGCACCATGGCGTTCATCAGCTCCTTGGTGCCCAGGCAGAACGGCTCCTTCTCGATGAGACCGGCCGGTCCGGACATGAAGATCGTCCTGGCCGGCCCCAGCACCTTGGCGAACTTGGAGATGGAGAACTTGCCGATATCGTAGATGGGCACGTCGATCGGAAGGTCGCCGACCATCATGTCCCTCCTTTTGCCATCGATCTCCACCGCCACGTCGAAGGGTAACAGGATGCGGTCCCCGCGCTCCTTGAACAGGACCTTGGCCGCTTCCAATGTTTCCGGCGTCAGCTCGCTTTCCAGGAACTTGGTCGATGGAGGCCCGAGGTCGATCCCTCGGGCGGTCAGGAAGGCGTTGGCGCTGAGGCCCACCAGGATGACCCAGTCCGCGGTCCCGCTCTTCAGCAGCCGGTCGATGACCTTGATGGAGTCCCCGAACTTGGCCCCTCCCAGGATGAACACCGAGGGATGCCCGGGATCATCGAACACCGACTGCAGCGCGGTCAGCTCCTTCTCCATCAGCCTTCCCACCGCCGACGGCAGCACCTGGGGGAAGCCGACCAGGGAGCATTGGGAACGGTGGGCGGTGGCGAAGGCGTCGTTGACGAAATAGTCGGCCAGGGGCGCGAGGACGGTGACCAGCTCACACTTGGCGTGCTCGTCCATGCTCTTCTTGTCCTGCTCGTACGGCAGCTCCCGAACGTTCTTCAGGAGGATGGCGTTGCCCGGGGTGAGGTCCTTGATCTCCGCCACCGCCGTTTCCCCGACGATGTCATCGACGTACCGGACCTTCTTGCCCAGGTATCGGGAGAGGTGCTCGGCATGCTTTTCCAGGGGCGCGAAGTCCCAGTCGCCCGGCCGGCCCTGATGGGCGATGATGACCACCTTGGCCCCGTGGCCCAGCAGCTCCCGCACGGTGGGTATGATCTGCCGGATGCGGTTATCGTCCTCTATCTCCAGGGTGTCCTTGGCGAGGGGGCAGTTGATGTCGACCCTCAGGAGGACGGTCTTGTTCTCGAACTGAAGATCGTCGAGCGTGTTGAACAGTTTCATCATCATCCCAGACCGGTGCTCTTGTGGACCACGATGATTGATGTTGAAAATAATCCTTGCGATTCCAGCACGTTCGCCGCACCATCGGCGCGCACTGTAACGGAGGATCGCGTCGTTCGGCCTGGCTCCGGGCGAACCGGCGTGGCGCTTTTATATTCTCCCCGGCCTTTCGTTCGGCCGATGACCATCCTTCCCTGCCGGCACAGGCTGGTACCTCAGGACGAGGGTTACTGTTGGCTGGAGAGCAGCCGCCCTTCCGGGGATGGTTTTCGAGCGCTGGTGTTCAGCTCGGCGGACGGGGGCCCGGTGCGATGCCGCTCCGAGCTGGCGAGGGCCTGCCCGTGGCGGTCGTGGGAGGAGGCCCGGAAGGCCGACCTGGTACCCTGCCCCTGTTGCCTGAAGCGCCACCGTCAGGGCTCGGTATCCCAGCAGCTGTGCGAGGGATGGTCCCTGGCCAAGGTGGCCCTCAAGGAGGTGAGGGAGAGCAGGCCGGAAGGGGCGAGATACTATCCCCACGGCACCAGGGACCTTCCGTACCTGGACCACACCACACCGCTGGTCCGCCGGCTGGTGTGGGACAGGATGAAAAGCGCCGTCCTGCGCCGGGACCGCTACCGCTGCCAGGACTGTGGCTTGGTTTTCGGACGGAGACGTCGCAAGGTCTATGACCCGGCCCTCCGCCGGGGGAGGGGAGGATATCGATGGGAGAGCCTGGAGGTGCATCACATCATCCCCCGCTCGGACGGAGGCAGCGACCACCCTGGCAACCTCAAGACGCTGTGCCCAGCCTGCCATCTGCGATATACGGTGAGGCACAGCAATGAGAGGGCGGCCTCCCGCCGGGAGAGGATGACGACATTGAGGGAGCTGGAGGGCGAGATGGGGGAGGACTTCATCGAGGACCCTTGGGACTAGTGCCGGGAAGGTGAGCGGCCTTAAGGCGGAATTACGACGGATGTCGATTGCGTCTTTCCTGAGCGGAGCTCCTCGCCGCGATGCTCCACTTACCTTCAGGGACCCCGTCGCGGAATCCCTCCCGGCACCACGATGAACATCGACGGTGAACGAGGCGATGATCCAACAGTTCAGAATAACCTATATATCGAGAGTGATTTAGGTGCAAGGCTGAACCGGAACGGAAGGAGAGCTGGCTGATCCCCTCCTTCCCTTCGGAGGGAGTCGTTTGACAGAAGCTACCACCGCCGCATGGATCATCTTCTTTGTATCCATCATCGCATTGCTGGCCCTGGACCTCGGGGTCTTTAATCGAAAGGCCCACGTCATAAAGCCGAGGGAGGCCCTTCTTCAGGTCGCCGTCTTCATCACCGCCGCGGTGATCTTCAATGTCGGGATCTACTACTTCATGGGCTCCCAGTCCGGCCTGGAGTTCACCACCGGTTACATCATGGAACTGATGCTGAGCGTGGACAACCTCTTCGTCTTCGTCATCGTGTTCGCCTCCTTCTGCGTGCCGGCCAGGGACCAGCACAAGGTGCTGTTCTACGGCATCCTGGGAGCCCTGGTGTTCCGCATGGCGTTCATCCTTGCCGGCGTCGCGTTGGTCGAGTCGTTCTCCTGGATCCTATACATCTTCGGTGCGTTCCTGATATTCACCGGCATCAGGATGGTGACCAAGAAGGAAGAGAAGGCGGTCGAGCCGGACAAGAACATCCTGGTACGGGGGTTCAGGAAGATCATGCCGGTCACCAAGGACTACGAGGGCGACAAGTTCTTCGTGAGGAAGCCGGGGGCCAAGGGGAAGATGGTGCTGTGGGCCACCCCCATGTTCGTCACTCTGCTGGTGGTCGAGACCACAGACATCATGTTCGCCGTGGACTCCATCCCCGCCATCCTGGGCATTACCACCAACTCGTTCATCGTGTTCAGCTCCAACGCCTTCGCCATCCTCGGCCTGAGGTCCATGTACTTCGCGCTGTCGCACATCATGAGCGCCTTCTGCTACCTGAAGTACGGCCTGGCCGGGATCCTGAGCTTCGTCGGCATCAAGATGCTGATCGCTGAGTTCTACCACGTCCCGGTCGAGCTCTCGCTGGCCATCATCATACTGATCCTGGGAGTAGCCATCGTGGCGTCGCTCATCAAGAACCGGCGCACCGGGACCTGCCCGGTGGTGGAGGAGGTCAAGGGGTCCCATGCCTCTCCGGAGGGAGAGGGTGGTCCCACCTGCCCTGCCTTGAGGCAGCTGGACGATTCGGAGGACGACAAGGGATGATCGGGCCCATGGCGAAGGCCCAGCCTCCGTCATGACATAATAAAAAAGGGAATGGCGGCCGCCGTCGCCGGCGGGACGCGGTCTCACTTGCCGATGCCCAGGCTCTTGTCGGTCTTCTTGATCGACCGCATGCCGTCGGGTTCCATCTTCATCATCGAGCGGATGCAGTCGATGCTCTCGGGGACCACGTCGCTCTCCTGATGCACTCCCTGGTAGTAGTACAGAGTATTGCCGACGACCTTGATGCCGTCCTGCCATACCACGATCTCCATGAAGTCGCCCCGGTCCCGCTTGAGGTCCCTCCCCAGCTCCATGATCTGCGCCGTGCTCTTGATGCCGTCCTTGCCGCTGACGAACTTGACCCGGGGCACGTTGTCCCATACCGCCAGCACGTCCTGCTCCTTGGCCTTCTTCCTCAGGTCGGCCGTGATGCAGTGGAGGTGCATCAGGGTGGTCGGTGCCTTGACCGCCATGGTGGTGATGTTGAGCCAGGGCATGATGGTCTGCACGTCCGGACCATGGTGGGTGGGAAGCTTCAGTGACGGCTCCAGGGAGTTGAGGGCCGAACCCTTGATGTCCGAGGGGTCCGCGCCCCGCCTGACGATGGTGGCGGAGACCTTGTCCAGACCGAACACCTTGTCCAATGGGTACAGGGTGCGCACCAGGCCGGTGGTGTTGCACGACACCACCCTGGCGAACTGGGCTCCCCAGGCTTCATTGTAATTTGCGAACGCGTTGAACGACACCCCGGTGAGCCCGTGGTCCTCTCCTCCCTGGAAGACGGCCTTGACCCCGGCCTTCTCATATTTGGCCTTGTATTCCTCGGCCACGCCGCCGGGGGTGGCATCGACCATGATGTCCACCTTTCCCAGGAGGTCATCTATCGTCCCAGCGACCTTGATCCCGTCCTTCTCGAAGGTCCCGACCTGCTCAGCGGTGGCGGTGTAGAGAGGAAATCCTTCCATCCCCGCCAGCCTGGCCTCGTAGGAGGGCCTGGTCTTGGTGACCCCTACGATCTCCATGTCGTCCTGGACCTTCACCGCGCAAGCCACACGCTTGCCGATGGTCCCGTAGCCGTTGATACCGACCTTAACCTTCATGCCATGATTCTCCGTCAATCTGGCGGATACAGCTGTACTGTTATAATCATGTCGAAGATACCACGATGGTCCGCCCACCCGCTCCCACGGAACGAACGAGGCGGACCGTCCGAGGGGTTCTGACGCCCCGTCACGCATCGTCGGATCTGCTTTCGAAATCAAGGGCCGGACCGTGACGAGTGCTAGCAATTGTTATGATATGGCCTAGCAAGAACTTATATACGATTTCCGTATTTCCGGAATACAATGTCTGTTAGGACCACTACTAGCTCCATCGTTTCTACCGTATTGGGCGTAGTGGTAGTATTGATTAGGTAGAGGCATCCAGTGATTTTGGGTGACCTCGCTCATTGCAAGGGGATGTTTATTTGAGAGGATCAAAGGCCGTTCTCACACTGCTGGAAAAAGAAGGCGTCGATGTCATGTTCGGGTACCCGGGGGGCACAACCCTCACCCTGTACGACGACCTGCTGACATCGAACATACGCCATGTGCTGGTCCGCCACGAGCAGTGCGCGGCGCACATGGCCGACGGGTACGCCCGGGCGACCGGGAAGATCGGTGTGTGCACGTCCACCTCCGGCCCGGGCTCCACCAACCTGGTCACCGGGGTCGCCACCGCCTACGTCGACTCGTCGCCCATGCTGGTCCTCACCGGCCAGGTGGCAACCTCGGCCCTGGGCAATCAGGCATTCCAGGAGGCCGACTCCTTCTCCATGATGATGCCCATCACCAAGCATAACTTTCGCCTGCTGGCCCCCGCAGAAATACCGGAGGCCATCACCCGGGGGGTGTCCATCGCCAACTCCGGACGGAAGGGCCCGGTCCACATCGACCTGCCCGCTGACGTCCAGAAAGGCGAGGTCCCCGAAGCCGAGATGAAGCGGGAGTTCCCCGAGCCTCCTCCCCTCGAGGATTTCCATGACCTTCCCGAGGCGATCAAGATCCTGAGGGCCGCGGATAGGCCACTGCTGCTGGTCGGAGGGGGCATCATCTGGGCCAACGCCAGCCCGGAGGTCCTGCAGCTGGCCGAGATGCTCATGGCCCCGGTCACCACGACCATAATGGCCAAGGGGGTCATCCCCGAGGATCATCCCATGTCGCTGGGCATCATCGGCATGCACGGAAAGGAGGCCGCCAGGAAGGCGTTCATGGAGGCCGACGTGATCCTCGCTGTCGGTACCCGGTTCTCGGACCGCAGCTCCGGCGCGCAGTCCGAGCTTCCCATGTCCACGAAACTGATCCACATCGACATCGATCCCGGCGAAGCGGGCAAGTCGGCACGCACCCAGGTGCGCATGGTGGGCGACGCGAAGAAGGGGCTGCAGATGCTAATAAAGGGGCTGCAGACGACGAAGGGAGAGACCGCCTGGTCGCTGCGCATCAAGGAGATCCTGAAGAACTGCGCCTGCAACATCAATGTCCCCTCGACGCCGGTGCTTCCCCAGTTCGCCATCTTCGAGCTTAACCGGACCCTGCCCAAGGACGCCATCGTCTGCACCGAGGTCGGGCAGAACCAGATGTGGGCGGCCCACTTCTTCAAAGCTCGGTATCCGAGGCAGTTCATCACCTCCGGTGGCTTCGGCACCATGGGCTTCGGGTTCCCCGCCTCGCTGGGGGCGAAGGTCGCCTTCCCCAACAAGGCGGTCATCGACATCGCCGGCGACGGGAGCATCCAGATGGTCTCCCACGAGTTCGCGACGGCGGTTTCGGAGAACCTTCCGGTGGTCGTCTGCGTGTTCAACAACGGCTGGCTGGGAATGGTCAGGCAGTGGCAGAAGCTGTTCGCCGAGAAGAGGTACAGCGGCACGGAGCTGCGGGACAACCCCGACTTCGTCAAGCTGGCCCAGGCCTACGGCGCGGACGGGGTGCACGTCGAGCGGTCCTCCGAGCTGCAGGAGGCGCTGAGGACCGGCATCGATGCCGGGACCCCATTCCTCATCGATATTCACATGGACCCGGAGGAGGACGTCCTTCCGATGATCCCCCCGGGCGGAAACCCCAACGCGGTCATAAGAGGTAGGTGCACATGGAAGTGATCAAGATAGTCGGCAATGACTCCCCTGGCCTGTTCCAGAGGGTCCTTGTGGAGCTTGGAAGGAGAAAGATCGAGGTCGAGAAGTCGTTCATGGCCCGGGAGAAGGGCCATATCTACATCATCGTCGAGGCCGAGACCGGTAGCATGAACGGACGGCTGCTGCACGCGCTGATGGCGCTGCAGGACGTCGAGTCGGCCGAGTATCTGTCCGAGGACTACTTCTGTTTCTGGGAAACATCCCCGAGCAAGGGGTCCGATTACATCATCGCCTGCGGCCAGGACAAGAACGCTGGCGAGATGAGAAGGACGGCCGAACATTGTTTATACAAAGGTTCGGATTAGGTCGAAAAGGACTCACTGGTGTTGATATGGTTACCAAGATATATCACGATCCCGACGCCGACCTGGGCGCATTGAAGGGGAAGAAGATCGCGGTCATCGGTTACGGCAACCAGGGACGTGCTCAGGCCCTCTGCCTGCACGATTCCGGCCTGCAGGTGACCGTGGGCGCGCGCAAGGGCGGGGAGTCCTGGGACCGCGTGCAGGAGGATGGCCTCAAGGTCGCGGACATCCCTGCCGCGGTGACCGGGGCGGACGTGGTAATGATCCTTCTCCCGGACGAGGTCCAGCCCAAGGTGTACAGGGACCAGATCGCCCCCAACCTCAAGGCCGGCGCGGCCCTGGAGTTCGCTCACGGTTTCGCCATCACCTTCAAGCTCATCGCCCCGCCCAAGAACTGCGACGTCATCATGGTCGCCCCCAAATCCCCTGGCCGTATGGTCAGGCAGACCTTCCTGGAGGGGTTCGGGGTGCCGTCCCTCATCGCCGTGGAGCAGGACGCCTCGGGCAGCGCCAGGAAGATCGCCTTGGCATTGGCCAAGGGTCTGGGGTCCACCAAGGCGGGAGTGCTGGAGACCGACTTCCGTGAGGAGGCCACCTCCGACCTGTTCGGAGAACAGGCGGTCCTGTGCGGCGGCGTCACCGCGCTGATCGAAGCGGGGTTCGACACCCTGGTCAAGGCCGGCTACAAGCCCGAGATCGCCTACTTCGAGGTGCTTCACGAGCTGAAGCTGATCGTGGATCTCATCCAGGCCGGCGGGATGATGCACATGTGGGACTCGGTGTCCAACACCGCCGAGTACGGCGGCCTCACCCGCCGGGACCTGGTCATCAATGACGCATCCCGGGAGGCCATGAAGAAGATCCTGGACGACATCAACACCGGCAGGTTCGCCGAGGAGTGGACCAAGGAGTGGAAGGTCGACCTGGCCAACATGAAGAAGCTGGAAAAAGAGGAGTCGGAGAAGAAGATCGAGAAGGTCGGTCAGGAGATCCGGCAGCTCTTCGAGCGCAAGAAGTGAGGCCGAGCACCTGCCTCAACCCCTTCCCTTTTCCTCATTTTCTATCACCGCTTCGTACTGCCCGTGACCGGCTTCACGCCGGACGGACGGTGAACCGGCAGGTCTTCGCTCCAGTGGCCCAGCAGTCTATCTCCCTGACATCGAACTCGCGCCCGGCGAACCGCTCGAACACGCCAGCGATGAACCCCTCATCGAACGAGCATATCGGGCGGCCGATGACCGGTGTCCCGGAGCAGTCCAGGTCCTCGGACACCGTGAGCATGAATTCCATGCTCTGGAGATCGACCTTCTCCGCCCGGAGCACCCCTATTTTGAGGGTTTCCATCTTCTCCACGACCTCGGAAAGGTAATCCTCCACGCCCTGGGACCGGTCGAGCTGGGTGGCGGCGAACTCCTTTCCCGCCAGCCTCCCCGCCCGGCGCAGCAGGGCGTCGGTCTGCTCGATCCCGAACCGCTCCTCGAGGACGTGGCGCAGGGAGAACTGGAACAGGCGGTACACGATCACGCTCGTCGAGCCCCCCAGGGAAGGCCGCCCTTCTTCTATATCGCCGAGTTCGTTCCAGCTTACCTCGTAATTACCGGTGGTCATGAAGACGCATTATCCATTATGATTATCAACATTGCCATATGAAAATAATGGTGACGTTCCATCCCTGGACCTCGGCCGAACCTCAACCGGGTCCGGAGGGGACGGAACTAATAACTATCGGGCGTTCGTTCAATCAGGGGAGAGCATGGGAAACCGCATCCTCCTACTCATCGACGAACATGACTTCGAGATCGAGCTGAACGACAGCGATACCGCCAACGCCATCTGGCTGGCGGCCCCTTTCGATTCGACCACCAACGCCTGGGGGGACGAGATATACTTCGAGGTTCCGGTGAAGAACGCCCTGGAGAACGGGAGGAAGGTGCTGGAGGCCGGGGAGATCGCGTTCTGGCCGGAGGGCAGCGCGCTGTGCGTGTTCTTCGGGCCCACCCCCGTCAGCACGGGCAAGGCGCCCGAGGCCATCTCCGAGGTGTCCCCGGTAGGCCGCCTGGTCGGCGACCCCCGCAGGTTCGAGGTGGTCGGGGACCGCAGAAAGGTCATGGTTCGCAGGAAGTGATCTTATGCCTCGCCTCAGCACGCTGATGGCCCTCATCCCTCCAACGAATGGCGGCGAGACCATTAGCAGGAACGATCACATCATCTACTCGGCCACCGGCACCATCGGGAACAAGAAGGTGCAGGGAGCGGTGGGCATTCGGGTGGTGGCGGTGAATGAGAACGAGTTCATCGTCAATGTCCTGCCCAAGAGCGTGCCGTTCATGAACAAGGCCCGCCTGACCTTTCCCTGGGATGGGAAGGAACTGGCCGACCTGGGGGGCATCATCGCCGGATGGTCGGTTCTCCATGATGGCGAGAGGATCGGCCGGGAGGCGATAACCACGCCCTTCGGGGAGCGCGAGGTGGAGCACTACATGCGCATCCAGCAGCTCGAGAACGGCACGCTGAAGAGCGACCAGTTCGTCGAGCCGGTGCATCACCTCCCCTACGGAGTACGGTTGTCGGGGAAGAGCGGCGACCTGCTCTTCGGCATCGTCGAGACCAGCCTGGCATGGGTCAAGGGCTGAGCCCTCACTTGCTCCCGACCACCTCGAGACCGTCGAACGCCACCGTGGGAAGGACCATGTTCCCCACCGTCCGGACATCGTTGCCCACATCCACCACGTTCTTCAGTCCTTCGTAGATGTTTCCGACCACCAGGGCATGCTTGATCTGCCCCTCCACCGCGCCGTTCCTGATCACGTGGGCCAAGCGGGCCTCCAGGGCGAAAGCGCCAGTGAATGGGTTGACCGTGGGATAGGCGAACTTCTCCACCAGCACCGCCTGGTCCAGGGAGGCGATCATTTCCTCCGGGGACCTCTGACCCGGCTTCATCACCAGGTTCACCGGGCTGCAACCGGGGGAGGTCTGGAACAGGTACTGGGCATCGTTGGCCCGGCGCCTCATACCGTTGCCCGAGGGCATCCTGCCGGCCACGCTGGAGTTGTAGCTGTCGTAGAGGAAGCCTCTGAGAGTCCCGCCCTCCACTATCGTCTTAACCGTGGTGGGCACCCCCTCATCGTCGTAGGCGGCCGAAAGCGCCCCTCGGGGGTCCGAGGGGTCGTCGGTCAGAGTGATGCTGTCCGATGCCACGCTCTTCCCCTCCATCGCCCCCCAGGGGCTCCTCTTCTTGTTGACGCTCTCCGCACTGAGGGCGACGGTGACCGAGGAGTCCAACATCTCCATCAGCTCTCCGGGGGCGATGAGCACGGGCACCTTCATGGAACCCTCGAACGATCTGGCCCCCCTGGCGGCGAGGGCCTGCCGGGCCATGTTCTCACCGATGCGCACCGGATCATAGTCCTTGAGCCAGGGAGAGTTGAAGGTGCAGACCCCTTCCCCGGGAGAAGGCCCCACGGCCATGGCATCGAACCCGGCGAACACCAGGGTGCTGTGGTTGCATATTTCCACCCCGTTGGTGTTGAGCACCATAGACGTGACGTCCGCGGCCCGCAGCACTCCCCGGGGCACCTTCACCCCGCGGTCCACGGCCGCCCCCACCGTAGCCTTGACCAGCTCGACCAGCTCGCTGCCGTCCAGGGAGGCGATGCGGTCATCGCCGGACATCGCCGGCAGGGTGGCGGTGACCGGGGAGGGGAACCGGTCGAAGGTCCTGGACGCCGGAGAGCGGTCGGCCAGCGTGGACGCGGTGTGGGCGCAGTCCTCAGCCTCTCCCGCGGTCACGCAGGCCGAAGAAGCCTGGGCCAGCCGGCGCCCCTTCAGTACGCGGACGGACAGACCCTGGTCGCTCTTCTCGTCCACGATCTTGATGCGGCCATCGTCCACATACACGCTGCGGGTGACCGCGGCCACGGCGAACGCCTCGGCCTGGCTCGCCCCCTCCCGCTTCGCCGCGGAGAGGGCCTTCTGCGCCAGCGACCGTATGTCCATTCAGTCACCCCCGGCGATGATGATGGAGCGGCAATACGGCCCTCCGGAGGACACCGGGACGTAGTCCTCGGTCCCCTTTCCACAGTTGCCGGCGTCATGCCCCACCTTCCTCCCCACCGCATCGGTGGTCCTCAGTATGTCCAGGGCCTTTCCGGTGAGGGTGATGGCCCGCAGCGGCCTGGTCACCTTCCCGTTCTCGATGAGGAACCCGCGATGGGCCTTGGCCTCGAACCCGCCGCCCACGGGGTCCTCCATCCCGTTGACGAACTTGTCGGTGAGGATGCCGAACTTGACATCCTCCACCATCTCCTCCAGGGTCCAGTCGCCGGCCTCGAAGAAGGTGTTGGTCATGCGCACCCACATCCTCCGGCCGAAGTCCTGGGCCCGGCCGTTGCCGGTGGACGGCACGCCCATCTCCGCGCCCGTCTCCAGGTTGTGCATGTAGCCGGTGTAGATGCCGTCCCGGATGATGACCGTCCGGGACGAGGGGGTGCCCTCATCATCGAACTGCAGGGAGCCGTAGGCTCCGTCCAGAGTGCCGTCGTCGACCATGGTGATCTGCTCGTTGGCGACCACCTTTCCCACCTGGTCTGTGAGGAACGAGCGGCGCTTCACGATCTCATCACCCTCCGAGGCGTGGCCCATGACCTCATGCGCGAGCAGTCCGGTGATCTCCGGGTCGGTGATGCAGGTGACCGGCCCGGAGGGCGGCTTCACCGCCCCCAGCTGCACTATGGCCTCCCGGGCGGCGTTGACCCCTACCTCGGCCAGATCATAGTTCTGGAACAGCTCCATCCCCCGGGTCCCGGCGATGCTCTCGCGGTAGGACTCCATGCGTCCGGCGTCGGCGGCCACCGCGTTGGCGAACATCCTCACCCGCCCGTCCTCCCACTGCAGGGAGGACCCGAAGGAGTTGGCCAGGACGGTGGTCCGCATGCTCTCCAGGTAGATGGCGTTGGTGTTCACGATCTTGTCCGAGATCTGCTGGGCCTCGTCGAGGTCCTTGACCATAGCCAGTTTCTCCTCGATGGGTACCTTTGAGGGCGGGATGCGCGCTTTCTGGCGATAGCTTCCAGTCCTGGACGGCTGCTCCGGGATCGGCTTTCCGGGGCAGTCCCCCGCCCGGGCCGCCCGCACCGCGTTCCGGGCCAGCTCGGCGATCGCGCCACTGTCCGCCTTCCCGCCGGCGGCGAAGCCCCACGAGCCGCCTATGCGCGCCCGCAGCCCCACACCGGCCAGCCGACCGCTGGACATGTTGCGCAGCTCGCGGTTGGACACCGAGATCACCAATGTCCTGCTCTCCTGATACCTGGCATCGCAGAACTCCGCGCCCTCGTCCTGCATGATCCTTATCGCCTTGCGTAGAACGTCCTCCATCAGATCACCCTCAGTTCCTTGTTCGCCGAGGTCAGCAGCTCGCATCCGTTCCTGGTCACCAGGACGTCGTCCTCGATCCTGACCCCTCCGACCCCGGGAACGTACACCCCGGGCTCGACGGTGAACACCATGCCCTCTTCCAGGACGATATCGACATTGGCC
Source organism: Methanomassiliicoccus sp. (assembly GCA_016109435.1). GTDB lineage: Archaea > Thermoplasmatota > Thermoplasmata > Methanomassiliicoccales > Methanomassiliicoccaceae > UBA6. The sequence goes on along the minus strand of JAEILR010000003.1, from coordinate 173,008 downwards.
GCCAGCCTGCCCCCGTCATGGACATTGAGGCCCAGGCTGTGGCCGGTGGAGTGTATCAGCGCCCCCCTGAACTCGGTGGAATCGATGTACGACCTGGCCGCTGCGTCCACCGCCCGGCCTTCGACCCCCGGCCTCACCTCGGCGATGGCCCTCCTCTGGGACTCCAGTACCACCGAGTAGATGCGCTCGAAGCGCTCGTCCACGCGTCCGGCGAAGAAGGTGCGGGTAATGTCCGAGCAGTAGCGCCGGAACTTACAGCCGAAGTCGAACAGCGCCGGATCGCCTACGGCTAACTGCCGCGCCCCCGGCTCGTAGTGGGGCTCGGCAGAACTGGGACCGAAGGCGGCTATGGTGTCGAACGATACGGAGCTGGCCCCCATCCTCTGCATGCGGTAGGCGATCTCCGCCCCCGCCTCGTACTCGGGCATCCCTATCCTCAAGAGGTCCGGGATCTCCTCGGCCACCCGGGATGCGATGCGGCAGGCCTCCCGCAGGGCCTCGATCTCCTTGCCGTCCTTGATCATCCGGGCCTCGGTCACCGCCTTCTTGACGTCCACCAGCTCGATGCCGGGGACGGTGCTCTCCACCTGCCTGCACCAGTGGTAGGAGATGCCGTGGCCGTTGATGCCCAGGCGCCGCACCCCCTTGAGCGATTCCCTGAGCAGGTCGTCCCTCTCCTCCGGGCTGGAGTATGGCAGCACCTCGGCCGGGGTGGTACGGGCGGAGGTCTCCTCCAAGCGGGAGGTTATGATGCGCACCCTGCCGTCAGGGTACAGGACCACCGGGCAGTGCTCGAACAGGCCGGACGTCGCCCCGGTGGCGTAGAAGAACGAGGCATCGCTCATAGGGTCCTCCTCGTTGACGAACAAAATGGCGTCCACGGGCTCGGCCAGTTTTGAGAAGATGCGGAGTGCTCGGTCCTTCATGATCATACCTGACCCCAGAAGGTGCTGGGAGCATGTTAAACCTGACGCCGGTCTGTCGGCCGAGGCGCCGATGCGGACAGTGCCGTGTCATGGCAAGCCTCGGTGCCGCTTCGTTCCGGCTTCCATAGGTTGAAATACGAAAAATTGTTGTAACTTAAATTAAAGGTGAATTCACATGGTTACACTCGGTACCGCTTTTGAGGACCTGGACAACGAACTGGAGAGCATGCTGGACATGGTGTCCGAGGCCCTCGATCTGATGGAGAAGAACAAGAAGGAGGAAGCGATGGAGGTCCTGGCCGACCTCGAGGACGCGCTCCTGGACTTCCTCGACTACGAAGAGGTAGAGGAAGAGGTCGAGGTCGTGGAGATCGCCGAGGAGCCCAAGAAGGCCGCCGCCCCGAAGAAGGCCGCGCCGAAGGCTGCCCCCAAGAAGGCGGCCGCTCCCCAGAAGGCCCCGGCCAAGAAGCCCGCGGCCAAGCCCAAGAAGAAGTAATGGAACAACGGCCTGCGGGCCGCCCTTCCCTTTTTTTTAAACCCCTATCCAGACATTGCCTAGTATCCGCTTGATGGCCGCCACCGCGGACAGCGCGGCGAGATAGCTGGTCGAGGGGGTCCTGGGCGACGGGACGTTGTGGGTCTCGCACTTCAGCTCCCCGAACTCGCCCTTGACCACCAGGGTGTGAGCGTTCCTCTCGGTGGTGGGATCGCAGATGATGGTGACCCGGGTCTGGTCGAAGCCCACGCCCAAGAGGGACACCGTCGCCGCGACGTTGAGGTTCTTGGGGAACTGACTGGCGGCGTCCCGGGCGTTGCCCTCGAACACCACCGTCGCCTCGGTCAGCGCGTCCACGTCGATGCCCCTCTGGGCCAGGCCAGGGGCGCCTTTGAGGCCCTTCGGCCCCTTTCGAGTGGTGAGGTGCACCTCGCTGATCCCCGCGGCCGAGGCGGAGTGCAGCCCGTCGGTGCCGCATATCGAGCCCGACGGCACGTAGATGCGGGAACGGTGCCTCTTAGCCAGGGTGAAGCAGCGCTCCCTGAACGCGTCATCAGCGAACACCCCCACGCTCATGACCATGACGTCCACCCCGTTCTCCAATGCGAAGGGGATGAACCTGCGCGCGGCGTCCTGGCTGGCGGCCTCCACCGCCAGGTCGATCTCCCCCAGGATCTTGGACAGCTTGCCGTTCTCGTTGTCGATGTATTCCGCCTTGTCCAGGTCCTCGATGAGGTGGACCGCGAAATCCTTGCTCTGATCGGTCACGTAGATCCGGTCGACCTCGGGCATGTCCTGTACCGCGGTGGCCAGGACCGAGCCGATGGACCCGCAGCCGATGATCAGTATGCGCACGATGGCCTCATCGCCGGGGTCGGATATGAAATTGTCCCATCCGCCAATGGTTTTATCCTGTTCATGCCCTTCTCCGCCTGATGAAGTACGAGAACCTCGAACACACCGCCGACGTGATGATCCGCGCTTATGGGGCCACCGTCCAAGAGTGCTTCGAGAACGCCGCCTACGGGATGATGGACCAGATCCTAGACGCATCCAGCGTGGAGCTCAAGGTGGAAGAAACATTCTCGGTGGACGGGGAAACGAAAGAGGACCTGTTGTACAATTTCCTCTCCGAACTGCTGTTCATTTTCGATGCCAAACAGATGGCGCTGTCCGAGTTCCGCGTCACCTTGAAGGACGGCTCCCTGGAGTGCAACGCGCGCGGTGAGAGGTTCGACCGAGAGAAGCACTCGCCCAAACAGGAAATAAAGGCGGTTACCTATCACATGATGCAGGTGAACGAGAGCGAGCCGTCGATCACGGTCCTCTTCGATGTATGAGCGAAAAAGCATCCGCCATCGCCTATCCCATCCAGGGATTGATCAAGTACCACGGACTGAGGGACGAGAGGCTCCGCCTGCCGTTCCACGACTCCATCTCCGTGTGCACCGCGCCGATACACACTCACACCACCGTGCGGTTCGGTCAGGACGGTGACGCCGCGCGCATCGACGGGATGCCCGTCCCGGAACGAGACATGGAACGCATCAAGGATGTGATCGACCCCATGAGGGCGGAGGCCGGGGTCAGCTCGGGCATGCGCATGGAGTCGAGGAACGACTTCCGCTCCAACATCGGGCTGGGCGCGTCGGCCTCCGGCTTCGCCGCCCTGGCGGTCGCCGCCGCGGCGGCCCTGGGCCTGGAGATATCCCTGGAAGAGATATCGAGGTTCGCCCGCCGTGGCGCCGGCTCCGCGGCCCGGGCGGTGACCGGCGGGTTCTCGCGATGGTATGCCGGCACCGGGGACCTGGACTCGATCTCGAGGTCCATACCGTACCCCGAGGATCTGGACCTCGCCATCCTGGTGGCCCTGGTGCCCGCGCACAAGTTCACCGACGCCGCGCACAAGGACGTCCTCACCTCCCCGTTCTTTAAGGCCCGGCTGGAGTACGTCCCTACGGTGCTGGACCGCATGGAGGGGGCCATCCGATCCGGCGACGTGCGGGAGATCGGTCGCCTGGCCGAAGCCGATACCCTTCTCCTGCACGGCATTACCATGACCGGTGCGGACGAGATGGTGCTGTGGCGGCCGGAGACCGTCAGTGTCATCCTGGAAGTGCAGGCCATGCGCCGGGAGGGCATCCCCTGCTATTTCTCCATCGACACCGGCGCGACGGTGTACGTCAACACCGACCGGGAGAACCTTCCGGCGGTACGCCGGAGGGTCGCTGCCCTGGGCCTCGACACCCTGACCTGTTCCGTGGGCGGGGAGGCCAGGACCGTCCCCGACCACCTCTTCTGACCTCTTTCATAGCCAATCTTTTTTATGTCGTCCCTGATTAGCTTGACCTCATGGACGTTATCGGTATCGGGGCGCTGAACATCGACCTGTTCTACGAGGTCCCCTCTCTCACCCTGGCCGGACGAACTTTCGAGCCGGGCAGCGAGACCATGGACGACGGGACGCTGTTCGCCCAGGTCTCAAACGAGCTCGCAGCAGCGAAGCTCCTGGCCCGCAGCGGCGGAGGGTCCGCGGCCAACACCATGGTGGCACTGGACCGCATGGGATACACCACCGGGTTCCTGGGAGTGACCGGCAAGGATGACGACAGCAGGTTCCTGCTCGATTCCATGGGCGGGGTCGATGTCTCCCGCGTCAAGCGTTACCGGAAGCCGGGGATGTGCATCTCCATGCTCTCCAGGGGAGAGCGCTCCCTGCTGGCCCTGCCGAACTCCAACGACCTGTTCTCCTTTGCCCCCGAGGACCTGGAGTATCTCGGTTCAGCCCGCGCGGTACATCTAAGCTCGTTCTCCAGCGACTCCGCGCTGCTCATGCAGAAGCAGATACTGGACCTGCTGGACGATGAGGTCCTGATCTCCTTCGCCCCGGGGGAGAAGTACGCTCGCCGGGGAATGGAGCAGATCGGCGATGTGATCGGCCTCAGCCGCATCGTGTTCGTCAACCGGCGGGAGACCGCCCTGCTGACCGGGCTGCCCCCGGTGGAAGGCTGCCAGGCCCTCCTGGATGCCGGGGCCAAGGTGGCGGTCTGCACCCTGGGGGACTCGGGGTCGGTCATCGTCACCCGCAACTCGGAGATCCGTGTTCCGGCCAAGAAGGCGGTGGTGGTCGACACCACCGGGGCGGGCGACGTGTACGCGGCCGGCTTTCTGGCCGGCTACCTCGACGGCGCGACCCTGGAGGTGTGCGGGGAGATCGGAGCGGCCGCGGCAGCCCTCAGCATCTCCGCGTATGGGAGGGGCAACTACCCCGACGAACGTTTCCTCAGGAAGTACGCGAGGGAGCTGGACTAGATGGCGGAGCGGTCCTCGAACATTTCGGAGCGAGGGCGGGCCGAGGGGCTTGCTCCCCCGGTCCCTGAGGTCATGCGTCGCGGGGGGATGAAAGAAAGAATAAGAGGTACGGGCCCTTACGGGGCATGGACAGGTGCTCCGTCGTATCGCCGGAACGGGGGCGGTCCACCGGAAGCGTCCGGGGAGGCGGCAGATGGACTTTGACGGGCTCGAAGAGACCACGGCAGGCGGGTGGAGGCAGTTCATCAGCGATGGTGAGGGCCCCATAACCAAGAACGACAACGCCTTCGAGCTGAGTAGCGAGGTGATCGAGAACGGGGGGGCCCTGTTCAAGATCGTCAGCAGGTACGATGACGTCCTGTCCGACGTGTTGCAACGCCCGAACTACAAGGCCGGGGACACCCTCCGCCTCATCCTTCCGTTCCTCAAGGCCTATGGCGCCACCGACACCTCGATGCTGGACTTCTCAAGGAAGAACATCATGACCGTTCCGGGGGCGCGCAAGACCATGCGCTTCGTCCAGGAGTTCATGACCCCGTTCATCGTGGCCACCTCCTACGAGCATTACATCAGCGCGGTGTGCGACGCCATCGGATTCCCGCTGGAGAACACCTACAGCACCGCCCTGGACATGGACTCCATCAAGATGGAGCCATGGGAGGCGGACATGCTCAAGCGCTACGCCCGGGAGATCTCCCAGATGACCGAGATCAAGGTCCCCGAGGGCGCCAGGAACCTGGAAGAGTTCCGCCCCAAGGACCAGGCGACCATCCAGAGGCTGGACGAAATATTTTGGGAGGAGCTTACCGACCTGGCGGCGAACCAGCTCATCCTCGACGTCAACCCGGTGGGCGGGGAGGAGAAGGCATCGGCGGTGCTGGACATCCGCAGGAGGACGGGCATTGGGCTGGAGGACACCATCTACATCGGCGACTCGATCACCGACATGCAGGCGTTCCAGCTGGTCCGCGAGGGCGGCGGCCTCACCATCTCCTTCAACGGCAACGAGTACGCGCTACGGGAGGCCGAGTACGCGGTCATCTCCGACAACACGGTGATAACCTCGGTGCTGGCGGAGACGTTCCACAAGGCGGGCATGGAGGGGATAAGCTCGCTAACGGAGGACTGGAGCGTTGAGAGCATGAGGTCCTCGGGACTGGTGAACCCCTACCTCATGCGGGAGTTCGAGAAGGTGTTCCCGGAGAAGCCTCCGACGGTGGCGAGGATAACCCCTCACAACATGAAGGCGCTCACCCGCCAGAGCCTGGCCTTCCGGCGCTCGGTCAGGGGCGAGACCATCGGGGCGCTGGGCTGATCACTGCGCCGCTTCGACCGCCTCTCCCATCATCCGGGCCATCCGCTTGCACTCCTCTTCGGTGATGTCCGGGAACACGTACTTCGTGCAGCTCTGGCACGCCTGAAGCTTGCGCTCGGTGGCGTCGTCCAGGACGATGCTTACAAGAGGGTCCATCCCCGCTTTCTTCAGGATGAGGTCTGAGCACCGGTTGCGGCAGCCGTTGACCGCCACCAGGTGCTTGGGGTCCCCGCCGCTCATCTGCACCAGGATGGGGGCCGCGGCCACGGTGCAGGCGCTGAACTGGAGTATGCGGTCGAAGTACTTCCTGGCGAACTCCTCCACCGCCCTCTCCAGGATGATCGACCTCTCTCCGTTGGCCCCGCACACCACTACCATTACCCTCATGCTCCCATCTCCTTCAGGGACGCGAGGATCTTCTTCTCGGCCTCGGCCACCGCCTTCTCGTCGGCGGTCGCGGTCTTGTCCACGATCACCGTTCGGGAAGGAATGATGCCGTACTGGATGAGGGACTGCATCCCGCAGCAGCCGTCGCAGCCCTCCACCACCATGGTGCGGCTGGGGTCCAGGGAGGCCAGCACGTCGATGTGCTTCCCCAGCCCCGCCCCTGCCGGGCAGGGGGAGATCACCCTGATGTCCGCGCTCTCCGACACCCGCCTCAGCGCCTTGCGGACCACCCGGGCCGAGGGGGAGAACCCGGCGCACATGACCACGTTGACCTGGCTCATCGCTTCCCCTCGAAGAACAGACGGGGCTTGCCCACCCCGGTCACGGTGAGGTTAAGCTCCAGCAGGATGTTGCCGCCCCAGCCTTTGTCCAGGCGGGCCTCCTTGCGGTGATTGTCCACCAGCACCTCAACGGTGTCCGCTCCCGAGGCCAGAGCCCTCTCCCGGACCAGCCGGCCGCCCTCCGCCTTGGCGTAATCCCTGGCCTCCTCAAGACTGTCGAAGTCCTTCTTCTCCTGCATCCAGAACAGGGTGCAGGGAGGGTTCTCCATCGCCCCCAGGCCCTTCTTGGGCTTGATGAGCATCTCCACCGCTTCCATGACGTTGCCGGATATGGCCCCGGCGGCATTGCCGACCTCGGAATGCTCCGGAAGCACCAGTTCGGTGCCGAATAGCTCGGCCACCCGGGGGAGGTACGCGCCCACCGGCGCGCCGATGCCGATGATCGGCTTGTTGAGCTTCATGTGGTAGGCGATGTCCCTCCGGCCGGTCCCCCGCACCATGTTGTTCATGAACGAGACGGCCGCCTCGTCCAGCTTGGTTTCCCCGATCTCTTCGAACACCAGCTTCTTCAGCACCTCGGTGGTGATCTTCTCCACCACCGCGGTCTTCACCTGGTCGATGAACTCCTGCACCGACATTCCCATGTTCTCCGCCTGCACCTGCACCCCGGCCAGGGACGCCGCGGCATCGTACTCGACGTAGGAGCCTTCGGCATGGAGCATGTCGGTGGGGGTGAGCCCGATGCGCTGGATGATGCCCAGCGCCTCCATCTTCCTCAGGTTGAGGGAGAGGGGGTGGACGTTCATCAGCTCGGCCAGCTCGTAAAGCGAGCGGGGCTCCTGCTTGAGCAGCTCGATCACTCTTTCATGGTCCTTGCCCAGGTCCGGTCCGAACACGTTCCGGCAGAAAGTATAGAACTCGGTGACCTGGGGGATGGTGTCGAGGTCCATGTACGAGGGCACCCAGCGGCCCTTCGCGCCCTTCAGCGCCTCCAGCTTGGGGAGCAGGGTCGGATAGGACGAGGAGGCGATGCACAGGGGGATGACGCGCAGCGAGCTGAGGTGCAGCTTCCCTCCGGCCGCCACTACCCTGGAGTCCCCTCCGATGCCGGAAGTGAACACGTCCACCGCCTTGACCCTGGTCCTCCATCCGCCCAGTATGGCTCCCTCGCCGTCCAGGCGGGGCCTTCCGTTCCTCAGAATCCCGATGTCGGTGGTGGTGCCCCCGACATCGACGATGATAGCCTCGTCCAATTTGGTGAGGGCCTTGGATCCGATGATGGACGCGGCCGGACCGGACAGGATCGTCTCCACCGGGCGTTCCCGGGCCACCGACTCGTCCATGAGGGAGCCGTCCCCCTTCACGATCATCAGGGGGGCCTTGATGCCCTTGTCCACCTGCACCTTCTTGATCGAGGCGATGAGGTCGGCGATGATGGGGATCAGCCTGGCGTTGAGCACCGCGGTGATGGTCCGCTCGTGGAAGCCCAGTGCCGAGGCCAGCTCGTGGCCGCACACCACTGGGCAGGGGGTAAGGGACCGCACCAGCTCCTTGACCGCCATCTCGTGCTCGGGGTTCCTCACGCTGAGGTAGCCGGAGATGGCGAAGGCGTCCACCTTGTCCTTGACCGACAGTACGAACTGGCGAGCCCCTTCTAGGTCCAGCTCCTCCCGCTTATCGCCCTGGAGGTTGTGACCCCCCCTGATCCGGGCGATCTCGTCCACCGGGGTGTTGGGCACCTCGTCGTGGCCGATGACGATGAGTCCGACCCTGCAGCCCTTGCCTTCCACCACCGAATTGGTGGCCAGGGTCGACGATACCCCCAGCAGGCGTACGCTGCCGAAGAGGGAACGGTCCAACTCGTCGATGGCGTTCCCTATTCCCTGGGTAAGGTCGTTTCGGGTGGTGAGGGCCTTGGCCTTGCTCAGTACCGCCCCGTTGCCCATGTCAAGTATCGCCGCGTCGGTGTAAGTACCGCCGGTATCGATCCCCAGTCCCAGGTTCGCTGCTCCGTTCTTGCCTGATGCCATTTTGACACGTCCTTTATGGTCTCATCGCTCTCGGACCTGCTGTCCTTCCGGCGCCGTCATTGCCCCTTCAGCCTGGGCTTTCCCGTCGCCGTGGCTGTGATGTCCACCCAGTTGGTGAACTTCATCTCCTGCCCGTATCCATCACAGAAGCGGTGCTCGTCCACATCGATCTTTACCTTGATATCGACCGCCCCGGTCTGCAATATCTTGTTCTTCACATTGTACTCAGCGTAAGATTTCCCGGCGCCCATGGCCGAGTCGTAGTTCGAGTATTCCATGGGCGATGCCCCGGGGGCGAACACGACGTACTTGAACTCCTTGGGGTGGATGCGCACGGAGACCGTTTCGGTCACCTGGCTCAGCACCGCCCCCACCGCGTTCCCGACCTCATGGCCCTCGGGGACCACCACCGGGCATCCCAGCCTGGACTCCAGCGGGGCGATGAACACCTTGGCCGGAGCGCCCACGCCCACGATGGGCACCTTGGGGGTCGCCCGGACGCTGAGGTCCTTGAGCAGGCCCGAGCCGGCGGAGGACCGCAGCAGCATGTCGAACCCGGAGGATGCGGGTATGTCCGCGCCCTGGTCCACCAGAGCCTTTTTGATTATCTCCTCGCCGATGCGGGTGACCATGAGGTCCATGATCATGTTCCCCAGGGACCCGGGGTCCGCTCCGTACTTTCCGGCGAATACATCGAGGGCGATCCTGGACGCCTCCTTGTCCCCGGCCTCGTAGATGTCCTGCACGTGCATGATGTCCGTCGGTGTCAGCCCGGTCTGCAGAATGTACCCGCGCCGGCGCAGGGAGATCAGCTGGTCCTCCACGAAGACCACGTCGTCGATGCCATTGATGGCATCGAACAGGGTGCACGGCCGGTGCTCCCACACGAACTCCAGCACCCTCTTCTCCTTGGACGACAGGGCCGCGGTGGCCTTGCGGTAAGGGACGAAGAAGGTGACCGTCCTCGCGGTTTCCATCCTCTCCTTGAGCGCGGGATATTCCCGCCCCGCCAGGGCCATGGGGTATGCCCGGTCGGGCCCCAGGACCAGCCTTCCCTTGTCGTCCATGCCCACGTTCGAGTCGCCGCCGAGCCCGGCGGTCCAGATGTCGATGGCCCGTACCCTGGTGCGCCACTTGCCGACCATAGACCCCTCCTTGTTGAGGCGGGGGAAGCCGCCCTCGAGGTAGGCGATGTCCGTCGACGTTCCGCCCAGGTCGATCACCAGGCAGCTCTCCAGTCCGGAGATGGCCCGGCCACCCATGAGGCTGGCGGCCGGTCCCGAGAGCACCGTTTCCACCGGCATCTCCTTGGCCACCGGCAGGCCCATGAGCCCCCCGTCGCCCTTGAACACGTAGATGGCCGCGTCGATTCCTCTCGACAGCAGCGAACGCTCCATCGAGTCCAGGAAATCGTTGATGACCGGCAGCAGCTTGGCGTTGAGGATGGCGGTGATCGTCCTCTCGTAAATGCCCAGCTCGGCGGTGAGATCGTGACCCATGACCACCGGGAGGTCGTACTTCGCCTTCACCATGGCCTTGACCGTGGTCTCCTGGACGGGGTTGGCCACGCTGAACATGCCCGAGACCACCACAGCGTCCACCTCCTGGCAGATGTCGTCGATGGCCTTGGCCAGCTCCGCCTCGTCCAGCGCCTCGGCCCGCTTGCCCATGGAGTCGTAGCCGCCCTTCACGAACGCGGTCCGCTTGGCGTCGAAATGCCACTCCGGCTGGGGTTTCCAGCCGATGCCTATGAGGCCCACCTCGCCTCCCCGTCCCTGTAGGATGGCGTTGGTGGCCAGGGTTGTGGACAGTCCGACCAGCTTGATGTCGGCCGGCTTGACGCCGTTCTTGACCACGGCGCTGTCGATCGCCCCGATGATGCCTATGCTGAGATCATGGTAAGTAGTGGGAGCTTTGGCCTTGACGATCAACTTCTTGGTATCCAGATCCACGATCGCCGCGTCGGTGAAAGTACCGCCGGTGTCCACTCCCAACCCAAGTTTCATGATAGATCGCCTGACAGTCGTGCGAGCGCGATGGACGATGATTATTGTGCTCCCGCAATATGCTGTCTGATTCTGGACATCGTTTCCGCTATATAATCTGGGCGGGCATCCCGGACCCGGGTCCAGAAAGGCTAACTAAGGGGTCCACTATTACGAACCGGCCACATGATGGAAGCCGAGTTTTCCATCCGGGGGATGCGCTTTTGGATCGTGGACCTCGCAGCATCGCGATCCCTTAACGTGACGGTGACGGAGTGCATCCCCTGGAGGAAGAGGGGCGGTCAGGCCCTGTTCGAGATCAACGGCTTGGAGGGTGATGGAGCGGAGGCCATCGAGGAGATGAGGTCCCGCCCGGAGATCATCAGCGTGGAAACCTCCGATGTGTCCGAGGGACGGCTGGTCGGCTCGGTGGCGATGCGTGAACTCTGGATCATCTGGACCATCGTGGACTGCGGATGCTTCCTGGAGTCCGCATGGTCCGACGGCGACGGAAAGGCGTACTTCAAGGTCCTGTCCGGCAGCGAGGGCTCCCTTCCCGAGCTGATCAGGGCCATCTCCTCCAAGGGAATGGACATCGACATAGTGCGCATCGCCCGTACGGCCGACAGGCCTACGGTCACCAGGAAGCAGGAGAAGCTGGTGAGGCTGGCCCTGGAGCGCGGGTTCTTCGATTATCCCCGGCGGGTGACCATCGAGGAACTGGCCAGGATGAGCGGGATCTCCATCTCCACCGCGGCGGAGACATTGAAGAGAGGGGAGCGCAACATCCTGACCGCGTATTTTGAGAGAAAAAGATAGGGAGATCAGCGGTTCCTGTTCCGCCCGATCTGCTCGTTGTAAGTTCTTTCCACCTTCGACTGGTGCTTCGCCACCGCCCTCTCCGCGTACTCGCTCCCCCCGATATGGGACATCTCCTGGATGTAGAACTCGTGGTCGCACTTGGCGCACCGCACCTTGGGGCAGTTCTTGGTGGCCATGGGGCACCCCCGGCAGGCGATGGTGCGGGCGTAGCTCAGCGAGAACTCGAAGCCGCACTGGGGGCACCTGGACCGCCGCAACGTGGCGAGGGTGTTCCAGCTGACCCCGTGCTCGGTCATCGCCTTGGCGTAGTTGGGGTGGATGAAGTCCCTCTGCTCCTGTTCCTCCTCGTCCTTCCTGGCCATGATATCACTTCTGGTGGTGGGCCATGCCCTTATCCTTCTCGTAATAGTCCTTGATGATCTCGTAGCTCACGCCGTGGCGTCCGAACACCGCCTGGATGGCTTCCAGGCTCTGCTCCCTGACCTCGGGGTCCCAGATGCCGTGGACGATGACGTGGAGGGTCATCTCGGCGTCCTGGAACCTCGCCCCCTCGCCGAAGTCGTGGGTGACGTTCGGTCCCCTCTCCGGGTCGATGAGGCTTGCCGACATCGCGCCGTCCGCTGTCTTCAGGAAGACCTTGATGTGGCCGACCAGGTCCGCACCGTGGTCCATGCACTTCTTGGTGATCAGCGACAGCAGTTCGCCCAGGACGCTGGCCGCCTGCTCCCTTGACAGGGAGGCGGGAGCGTGCACCCTGAGCTGGGTGGCGAACTTGCCCAGCTCGTCGGCCTCGCGGTGCATCGCCAGGTGGATGTCCTCGTCCATCTCGCTCATGCCCCGCCCCCGTACTGCTGGCGGAGGAGCTCCTTCTCCACCGCCTCATCGTAGCGGGACGAGGTGCGGTCGGCGATGATGTCGGCGACCTCCTTGATCCCCATCCCCTTGTGGGTCGAGATCCGCAAGACCTCGCACTTGGGGTTGATCTCCCGGACAAGGTCCTCGGACCTCTTGATCCGGCCTTCGTCGGAGGCGTCGACCTTGTTGATCAGGCATACGTCCGCCTCTCTGATCTGGGTCACCACCAGCCGGCGCACGGTGCGCAACAGGGTATCGATGCGGGTGGAGTCCACCAGGGTGAGCACGGGCGCGTGCTCGATGGTCACCGGCACCTCAGCCTCGGAATATTCCGCCGCCCGCTTGAGCCCCCAGGGGATGGCCACGCCGGACGGCTCCACGATGACGATGTCCGGTTTGAAGTTGGTCCACAGCAGAGCCAGGGTGTTGGCGAAGTTGCCGGCGATCTCGCAGCAGATGCAGCCTCCGGACATCTCCTTGGCCCGCAGACCGTATGACTCCACGATCTTGAAATCGACGTTGATCTCCCCGACATCGTTCACCACGATAGCGACCCGCTTCCCCCGGTCCACGAGGTCCTTGGCGACCTCGATGAGCAGGGTGGTCTTCCCGCTTCCCAAAAAGCCTGCGATCTGTGCGATCTTCATGGCGTCACTGCCATTGGTATGACCGATACACTATAAAGAGATGATTTTTTTTCGCTCTATGCTAGTTCTGGCAGGGCCCCTGGCGGACGGTCCCTTCATCTCGTCCCCAGGGCCGCCCTGATCTTGGCCACTGCTTCCTGGGCGTTGGTGGCATGAACGTCCGCCCCGATCTCGTCGGCGAACTCCTTCGAGGTGGGCGGCCCACCGATGACGATCAGCAGGTTTTTCCTCACACCGTCCTCGATGAGCGCGTCCACAGTGGTCTTCATGGAGTCCATGGTCGGGGTCATCAGCGTGCTCATGGCCACCACCGAGGCCTCCGAGATGTGCGCCTCGCGCACGAATGCGTCCTCCGGCTGGTCCTTGCCCAGATCACGCACGTTGAACCCTGCGGCGGTTAGCATGGCCTTCACGATGTTCTTCCCGATGTCGTGGACATCTCCCTCCACCACTCCGATCACCAGGGTCACCCGTCCCGAGGCTGCCTCCTTCGGCAGGCGGGGGAGGAGGATGCCCAGCGCCGCGTACATGGCGTCAGCGGCGAGCAGCACCTGGGGCAGGAATATCTTGTGCGCCGAGTACCGGTCGCCGATGATGGCCATCCCCTTGATGAGCCCTCCGTCGATCGCATCCAGTGGCGGCACCTGCTCCTTGATGGCGGTGTTCGCATAACGGACGGACTCTTCCTTGTTCCCCGAAACCACCGCGTGCTCGAGCCCTGCCAGGATTCGCTCCTTCCTCGCCATGTTCCTCCCGCTAGATCACGGGGCCGTAGCCGCCCCGCCCTGCGCTAGAAATGTAAGGGCGCATTATAACACTTAGCCCGAGGTCTGAAGGAAAAAATAGGGAAATGATTGAAAGGGGTTTGGCATCGCCTGGAACGATATCAGGCGAACTTGCCGTACTGCTTGACGGTGTCCACGCAGACCTTGATGTTGTCCATCTTGGTGACCAGCGCGGGGGGGACCTCGCAGCCGGAAGCGATGCAGTAGCGGGCGCCGAGGCCGCGCTCCTTCAGTGCGGTGACCGCTTCGGTGCACAGGTTCATGGTGGTCTTCTGCATCTTCTCGGCGGACCAGCGGACATATCCCTGGGGGTCGATGTTGCCGGCCATCAGGCAGTTGTCCGAGTATCCCTTGGAGATGACCTCCTTGGCGGACGGGCTTCCCGGGATGAGGGGGTAGTAGGCGCCGCTGAAGATCGTCGACTTGAACTTGGTCACCTGGGTGTCCAGGTGGGGCAGGTCGGCGCAGTTGTGCACGCAGTTGGCCATGCCTTCCTTGACCACGAGGTCGTTCAGGCAGCCGGCGTACTTTTGCTGGCCCTCGAACTCGTCGTACTCGACGTCGCCGAGGCAGGAGTAGGACCCCCACAGGTAGTCCCATACCAGCCCGGCAGGCTTCTTCTGGGCGAAGGCCTTTACCATATCCTTGTCGTATTCGGTGATGGTCTTCAGGGCCTTGTGCACGGCGGCACGGGAGGACTCGTTGTCGTACATGTCCTTGAACACGTACTCCGCTCCCCTGCTCTGGGTCAGGGCCAGCAGCGGTCCCTCGAGGAACGCCGCGGTGATGACCTCGGAACCCAGCGCCTTCACGAACATCCCGGTCCCCTCGACCAGGATGTTGGAGCGGGTCTTGGGGTCCTTGATGTTGGGCACTTCGATCTTCTCGTAGTCCTCCACGGTCTTGATGACCGGGTCGTCGACGAACGGGGTGTTCTGCTCGTCCATGCGGACGTGGCTACCCATGTCGCCGGCCATGACCGAAAGGTCCATCAGGCCAATGGCGAAGTCGAAGTCGAAGTACTTCTGCCCGGCGATGAAGGCGTCGGCGAACTTCTTGGGATCGGTCACCCATTCGTGGTAGGTGATCCCGGCGCCTCCGTTGAGCAGCCTGCGGCATACACCCATCGCCAACGGATATGTGGGCAGGCGGTCCGCGGGCTTGTTGCTCAGCGCGGCCACGTCCCTCTCGATGTGGTTCATTGTGTCAGCCATCTGCATTCCTCCTTACAGCGCGGCCTTGACCTTGGCCACTGCGTCCTGGGCGTTCACGGCGTGCATGTCCGCACCGATCTCGTCAGCGAACTCCTGGGAGGTCGGGGCGCCACCGATGATGATCTTTACCTTGGCCCTCAGTCCCTCTTCCACCAGGGCGTCCACGGACGCCTTCATGGAGTCCATGGTCGGGGTCATCAGCGTGCTCATGGCCACGACCTGGGCGTTGTTGGCCTTCGAATCGGCGACGAACTTCTCGGCCGGGACGTCCCGTCCGACATCGTGCACGTTGAATCCGGCGGCGGTGAACATGGTCTTCACGATGTTCTTCCCGATGTCGTGGACATCTCCCTCCACTACTCCGATCACCATATCCACCCTCTTCGCCGCAGCTTCCTTGGGGATGTGCGGAAGGAGGATGTCAAGGGCGCCGTACATGGAGTCAGCGGCGAGCAGCACCTGGGGCAGGAAGATGGTGTGCGCGGCGTACTTCTCGCCGACCACCATCATCCCCTTGATAAGGCCTGCATCGATGGCCTCCATGGGTTTCACGCCACTCGAGATGACCTCATTGGCGATCCTCGCGGCTTCCGCTTTCTTCCCGTTCACAACGGCCTGTTCCAATCCACTCAACAGTTGCTCTTTGTTTACCATATTCCCACCTGGCACTAATACTGGAACCAATGCGTGTTCGTTAGATCAACGCATGGTTCCAGGGCGGTTTCCCCTCAGACACCCAAACTTCAGGATTGTTAATAAGTATTCTTATGGATGGAGCATCCATCCATTAAACCCGTTGTTTCCGGACATAGCCAGTTGTTTCGATGGACGACTTTGGAGCATCGAGCGGGGCAGGGGGGCGCTGGTCACATCCTCCGCTCAAAAACCCTCGGTCTCCATTCTCAGCGGGAGAGATAACCCCGCGCGTCGATGAGCAGGAAAACCGCCGGCCCCGTGCAAGACCGTGACCGCGGGGCGGCGGCCGCCGAGCGGCCGGGTCGTCTCAGAAAATGCGCGCTAGGCCTATCTCCGAACGTATCTCATTGATGTCCATGCGTTCGTCCCTGTTCAGCAGGCTGAAACCGGCGAACCCCTCGATGATCTCCACGTTGAGCACCAGGTCGGGGTTCTCCAGGTCGACGATCCCCCGGTCGATCGGCTCGGTGAGCATCTTCACCACATCGAGGCTCGGCCCGCCGTCGTAGTGCCTACTTTGCAGAGCCATCTTCCAGCGCTCGTCGTCCCCGATCCGCTGTCCGAACGTTCTCGCCGCGGCCACCATGACCTCCGGCTCAGAGGTGACCCATTCCTCTATCGGCGTCCACCTGTGGGTATGGCGGAAGAGCTCGGGGAACCTTACGGCGAAGGCGCGAAGCTTTTTCACCGCTTCCTTCCCATCGCCGCTGACCCTCACCATGAGCAGGCCGTCCACGCTGGATTCCATTAGG
Organism: Methanomassiliicoccus sp.; assembly: GCA_016109435.1. GTDB lineage: Archaea > Thermoplasmatota > Thermoplasmata > Methanomassiliicoccales > Methanomassiliicoccaceae > UBA6. The sequence goes on along the minus strand of JAEILR010000003.1, from coordinate 156,445 downwards.
TCCTCCAGCACCAGCCCGGCCTCCTTGATGCGGGCCGCGACCTCCTCCTCGGCCTTCGCCTTCTCATTATGGTGGAACGTCACCAGTAAGTTGTAGTCCCTCATGTCCCTCCCTGAATTCTTGGGCCCCGGTGATAGATAAGGATATCGAGGTGAGAGGCGGTGCACCACGACAGATGAGCGCGCCCTTCGATATCCGCCCCATGATCGAAAGCGACGTACCGGCGGTCCGCTCCCTGGTGGTCAGGACCGTCAGGACCTCATATCATGGGGTCTACTCGCCGGCGGCGATCGATTTCTTCCTACGGTACCATGAACTGGATGCTATCAGGCGCGACCTGCCGGGGGTATGCCTGATAGCGCTCGCGGACGGCAAATTGGTGGGTACGGCCGCCCTCGTGGACGGGGAGATAAGAAGGGTGTTCGTGGAGCCGTCATTTCAGGGCAGGGGCATCGGGAGGAAGCTGGTCGCCACCCTTATCGAGAGGGCCAGGGCCGACGGCGTTCCCCGTCTGCGCCTGGACGCTTCGCTGGTATCGAGACGGATGTACCGGAGGATGGGGTTCGTCCTCGTTGCCGAGCGGGTCCACGACCTGGGGGGCGGGGAGGTCCTGCCGTACCACGAGATGGTGCTCGACCTATGAGAGGGCCGGTCTCACCTCGGACAGTTTGAACACCCCTGCGCCCGCCAGGGTCATCACCGCTGACAGCAGGGCGACCTCCCAGCTGAACTGTGTGAGCATGGCCAGGGAGGTTATGGATCCTACCACCGCGGAGAGCACGTACCCCCGGCCCATGTTCCTGCCCTTACGGGAGAATTGGATCACGGACAGGTTCACCGCCAGGAACACCAGGAATATTGTGAAGTTGGCCACGTTGGCGGTGAGTTCGATCCCCCCGATGAAGCAGAACAGGAGGGATGCGGCCATGGTGATGGCGATGGCCGCGGGAGGGGTCCCCCGCCGGGGGTTGACCTGGGAAAGGATGTCCGGGAGGGCGTCCCGGACGGACATGCCGAAAGCGATCCGGGAGGAGGCGATGAGGATTATGAGGACGGTGTTGGCGGTAGCGATCATGGCGATCGCGGTGAGAAGGAGGGACGCGCCCTCCCCCGAGGCCACCAGCGCTACGTCCGAGAGCGGGGAGGTGGACGCGGCGAGGTCCTGGTAAGGTACGATGCTGACCACCGAGATCGCCACCAGGACGTAGATCACCGCGGTGATGACCAGCGAGAGGATGAGCGCCCGGGGTATGGTCCTGGTAGCGTCCTTGGTCTCATCGCCGATCTTGACCAGCCCCTCGAACCCGATGAAAGCGAAGAAGATGATCCCCACCGCTCCGATCACTCCGCTTAGGCCATTGGGCATGTGGAGGTAATCGACGGTGCCGAGGAACCCGACCCCCATGAAGATGACGATGACCACTCCTGCCAGCTCGATCAGGGTGAGGATCACGTTGAGGGTGAGCGACTCCTTGATCCCCAGGTAGTTGACCATGGACATGACGATGATGAGCGCGCTCGCCCCCACGGCGACGGGAACGTCGATGAGGGCGAACAGGTAGCCTCCGAAGCCCAGCGCCACCGCGGCCCCGGAGATGATGCTGGAGATGAGCACCAGCCATCCGACGATGAAGGCCCAGAAGCGGGACCCGAAGGACTCCTTCACGTATACGTACTCGGCTCCGCTGGACGGGAAGATGGAGGACAGCTTGGCGTAGCTCAGTCCGCTGAACAGGGCGATGCCCGCGGCGATGGCGAAGGCCAGCCACACCGCGTTCCCGGCCTTGCCCGTGCTGACCCCGATAAGGGCATAGATCCCTGCTCCGAGGATCGTCCCAACCCCGTAGGCCACCGCTCCGAAAAGGCCGATCTCCCGGCGCAAACCCTCAGCCATGATGTCAGTAATCGGGCCTCGGAAGATAAACATCCCCACGGTGCAGTTCATCTAGGACCAACGTGATACGGTATGACGTGACCGCGGAGCCAGTCCCGACCAGCCCCCCTGGCAGCTGGTGGCAAAGAACGGTTTTCCAGGAGGCCGGCCGCGAGAGGCTGGGCATGGGTGAGCGCATCGGCAGCGTGATCGGAATAGTGTTCATCCTGTTCATCTTCGCCGTGCTCATCGACATCCAGATGAGCGGGGTGGGGTTCTTCACCGATGAGTTCGGGCCCCTGGAGCAGGTGGCCCTGTACGGCTCGCTGCTCTACGGCATCTTCCCCGGCCTGATCCGTGCCATCACCGCCAGTAGGAACCTGGGACGGCTTGCCGACATCATCGGTTCGGTCATCTTCATCATTGCCGCCTCCTACCTCCTGGTCGTGTACCCGTTCGACGTTACCAAGCTGGTGAACTACCTCACCGGCCCGCTGAGCGGGGTGTTCTTCTGGCTCACCAACGAACTCGCACGGTTCATCATGCAGTTCGCGATCGTGGTCTCCGTCTTCTCGGCGATCTATAACACCATCATGTACCTGGCCGTGAGGGAGGAGCTCAGGGGTCGGAGGACATCGGCATCCTGGTCCGGTCCCTGAGAACGCTCACAGGTATGCGGCGTACAGGAAGATGCCCAGGATGAGGGACAACGCCCAGGTGCTGAAGGTGATGCGCATGATCCATTTCTTGTTCTTCGCGCTTCCCGGGCATCCGTTGGGCTTCCTCCCGGAGAGCAGCCATCCTCCGACCAGCACGACCGAGAAGGCCAGGGCCACCAGCCCGATGGAGTGATGGACGAGCAGGAGGCCGAAGGCCATGTCGATGTTATCCCACGACCCGGGGAGGGCCCGGCGGGTCGACGGAAGCATGACCAGCACCACGCTGGCGATGTTCAGGACGGTGGCCAGGGTGAGGACGATGGGATGGAGCCGCAAGTTCTTCCAGAACTTCATCAGCGCCCCGCCTAGGACAAGCAGTAACAGGATGATCAGTTGGAGCACGAGGTTCGGTAGACTGAGGGATGACAGCGCCATCAGCGGGAATTATTGTCATCGATGGAACAAAATCCTTTGCCCGGTCACCGTCCGCAGCAATCCGGCCCGCAGGTGACCTCCTTGCTGCCGGTCAGGGCGGCCTTGATCATCGCCGCGGCGCAGCCCACCCCTGAATCGACCATGATGGCCCCGGCCGGACAGTTGAGCATACAGGCCCCGCACTCCATGCATTGGTCGGGAGAGGACAGCACCGCCCTCCGTTCTCCCGCAAGGAACACCCTGTGGGGGCACACCTCGGAGCACCGCCCGCAGTTAACGCACCTCCCCGGCAGGTAGCGCAGGGTGTTCACCCCGTTCTCGTCCATCTTCTCGACCGTCATCATCGGTATGTCCATCATCAGAACCACCCCTCTCCGAAACCTAAAGTCACGATCATGAGGACCGCCCCAACGATCAACATCCCTACCATCACCGGCATCCACCGGAAGATCTCCTTGCGCACCCCGGTTCTGGACGCGTATGTGGAGCAGCCGGTGAAATTGAGGCCGATGTATCCGACCACCGCGGCCATCATCATGGCGAGAGCCAGGGCGAAGAGCGCGACCGTCCATAGAGGTAAGGCGCTGCCCACGGCGTGCTGGTAGGAGAATGGCAGGGAGAGCGCCGCTCCCAGAATCAAGCCCTTGGAGGAAAATTCCCTGGTGGGAAGGTAAGGAAGCAGGAGAGGGAACAGCACCGCCCCTCCCAGCACCGCCGCCACCGCGATCATCGCCCCTCCAATGCCTCCCACCAGGAACAGGAGCACCATCGCCGGCAGCAGGTACTTTAACGACTGGACCACCTCCACCGGGGTCAGGACGGCACGGTCCTTCAGGGGAAAGTTCACCCGCCGCATCTCCTCGGTGGCGTGCCCTAGGCGGAGGTATTCAGGTATGTCCGCGGCCCGGACCGGGCCATACTCAACGGTGAACCCGGTCTCCTTCTTCACCTGGTGGGCGGCCACCCCCGGCGCTCCCAGCTGCGGGAGCACGATCCTCCGGTGGTCGACCACCTCAGCGAGGGATGTGTCGCGTATGCGGGAGACCATCTCCTCGGTGCCGAAGGTCCCCTTGCCCGCCGCGCACCATACATTGATGCCTTTGGTGTCCAGCACCAGGATGTAGGCGTCGATCCCTCGTAGGGAGGTCCTCAGGGCGTCGAAGCTCAGGGTGTAGTTAGCGGAGGCGAGGACCGGGGAGGCCCTCGACGGCTGGCCGAAACGATAGAGGCCGGGGGCCACGCGATGCTCCCCCCGCCGATATCCGACCCGGGCCTGGACATGATCCCAGCGGTTCTGGCCGCTCATCTCGCAGCCGGCGCTCATCAGCTCCATGGTCATCTCCCCTCCTCCAGGAGGGGGCCAAAGCGGTCCTTCACGGTGGCCATCAGGTCGGTGGCCTTGAACAGGTAAAGGCAGCAGACCTTGCCGTCGCGCTCCTTCGTCACCAGCGCCAGCTTGTCCCCTGGCCGGAGATCGAACCTCTCCCTGATGCTCTTCGGCAGGACGGTCTGACCTCGCTCGTCCACGCTGATTATGGCTTCCACCCGGTGCTGCTCCTCCTCATCGGGGCAACACGCCTGATCCTTCACCTTCTTGACCATGGGATAACGCCGCCTTATCGCTCTCTTTGTTTAATAACTTTCTGAATATTCTGAATATTCTGATTTTTCATCGACCAAAGTAACCAATATAGTATCGTATGTCCTCTCACGGCCGCTGATGGACGAGACCGACGTGGCGCTGTGCCGGCTGCTGATCTTCAACTCCCGGATGCCCTACTCTGAACTGGCCAAGGCCGTGGGCATAAGCGTGCAGAGCGCCCACCGTAGGGTGCAGGACCTCATCGCCTCCGGGGTGATATTCGGCTTCAACGCCGCCTTCTCCGCGAGGGCTTATCGTTCGACCTGGGTCCTTGTCCACGGCCGGTCGGAGGCCGCATCGGTCAACCGGGTGCTGGAGTCGCTGAACGGGGAGAAGGAGATGGACATGGCCATGGTGGCGTCGGGCAAGTACCTCTACATCGGCGGCGCGGTCGTGGACCCCGGGAGGATCAACCGCTTCACCTCCTCGGTGGCCAAGACCGCCAAGCTGGTGCGGCCGACCGTGGGCATCGTCTACAACCCCGGCCTCATGGACGTGGATGACACAGCCCTGATCTATCCCATGGACGTGAAGATCGTGGAGGCCCTTAGGGGCGATTCCCGCCGGCCAGTGACCGAGGTGGCGAAGGAGCTGGGCGTGGCGCCGAGGACCGTCAACCGCCATATCGAACGGCTGCTGAAGGGGAACCTGGTCCATTTCGCCATCGGGTGGTATCCCCAGCAGTCCGGGGATGTGGTGTCCGCCATCCACCTCAGGGTGCGTGCCGGGGCGGACCGGGAGAAGGTGGCCGCGGCCCTGGTCCGCAGGCTGTCCATGCGGGAGATCATCACCTACAGTTTCAGCGACCGGCCGGACGCCATCATCTGCATGACCTGGTCGCCTAGCATCCGCGCCCTCAACGAGCTGGTGGCGGGGCTGGAAGAGGACCGGGTGTACGAGGAGGTCGTCCCCAACATCATCATGGACGCTCGGTACTACGAGGGGATCAAGGGCACCACCCCACCGCTCGCCCACCGGGCCAGCGTGTGATCTCACCTCGCCGCCAGGTCATTTTCCTACCGGAACACATTGAAAATATGGACGTGGAGAGGCCCGGTCGGGCATCTTTTCACCACCTCCGTTGACGCAAAAAGAAGAGCTGGGCCTCGCTCTTCTGTTCAAGGTGAAATAAGTGGAACATATCTCCAAGTTCGGCATCGGCGCGGTCGCCTTCCTGGGCGCGGTCCAGGCGGCGCTCCGCACCTACTTCGGCCTGAGCGGGGCGGGCCTGCTCGGCGCCGCGGCAAGGGACCAGGTGTTGGCATTGATCGAGACCCCGGTGAGCAACGAGATGCTGGTCATCATCGCGCCCTTCCTCATCCTGGGGCTGGCCGGCGCCGCGGCCACCGCCAGTCTGGCCATGGGCCGGCAGTGGGGCGTCCAGGCCACCGTGGCCGTTTCCGTGGCCACCATCGTGTACGACATGTACGCCGCGCTTACGGTCCAGTCCTCGGCGGTTATTGGGCTCGTGGTCCCGGTGATCACCATCACCTACCTGGCGATCAAACGGAGCGAGGCGCTGAGGACAGCGGGGGCGAGGGCATGAAGGCGCTGGTGGCGTTCGGGACGAGGTACGGAACGACCGCCCGCATCGCCGAGATCATCGGGGAGGAGCTGACCAAAGGAGGCTACGAGGTCGACGTCCTCGACCTCCGGGACGGCGCCGGCGGGGGAGTGGACGGATACGACCTGGTGGTGCTGGGAAGCTCCGTCTTCGTGGGCAAGTGGACCAAGGAAGCGCAGCGCTTCCTGGAGTCCTCCGCTCCCGCTCTGACGGAAAGGAAGGTCGCCCTATTCGTGAGCTGCAGCGACGTGCTGTTCCCCGAGAAGGTCGAGGCCGGCCGCAAGATGTACCTCGATGATGTCGCCGCCGGGGTGCCCGGCCTGTCGCCGGTGGCGAAGGGCATGTTCGGGGGGGTCATCGACTTCGGCCGCTACAACACCCTCACCAAGGCCCTCCTGGCCGGGGTGGGCACGAAGAAGCGGCTGCGGGGAAAGGGTATCGACCCTTCCCAGCCGTACGACTTCCGCGAATGGCAGGAGGTCCGGGCATGGGCCCGGGCCCTCTGCCCCTAATCGTGGAAAACCACGTTCTCGTGGTTGATGACCGTGGTCCCGTTCCCGTTACGGCCCGCCGCCCTATCCTCCTGGCACTTTTGGATCAGGGCCTGCAGCTCGGCCGTGGAGTAGTTCACGATGCCCTTTCCCAGGGTGTTGATGCGGACCACGTCCCCCTTCTTGAACCGGCCTTCGGCGGACACGATCCCGCAGGGCAGGAGGGAGCGCCCGGCATGGAGGGCATTCTCCGCCCCCTCGTCCACGGTTATCTTCCCCCGGGGGCAGGCGAACAGGATCCACCGCTCCCGGTTAGTATAGTGGGAGCGGGCGGTGAACAGGGTGCCGATCTCCTCGCCGGCGGCCACCCGCTCGATGACGTTCGGCGTCCGCCCGTTGGCGATGATCATGTTGCACCCTGACTGCATGGCGATCTTGGCGGCATTGATCTTGGTGCGCATGCCGCCGGTGGACCGCTCGTTCTTCCTGGTGCCGGCGATGCGCTCGATGTCCTTGGTGACCTCGTCCACGGTGGGGATGAGCTTGGCGTCCCTGTCCGCCTCCGGGTTACGGTCATACAGTCCCTCCACGTCCGTGAGCAGGATGAGGAGGTCGGCGTCCATCTTGCTGGCCACCAAGGCCGAGAGCTTGTCATTGTCCCCGAAGATCTCGTCGATCTCGTCGGTGGATATGACGTCGTTCTCGTTGACCACCGGCACCACCCCCAGGCGGAACATCTCGTCGATCGCCTTTCTCAGGTCCAGGTACCTGGCCCGGTCGGAGAAGGCCCCATAGGTGAGCAGCACCTGCCCCACGCTCTTCCCGTAGCGGTGGAACGATTCCCGCCAGGCCAGCATCAGCGTGGCCTGGCCCACGGCGGCGCAGGCCTGCTTCATGGCCACGTCCTTGTTCTTCCCGTCCAGCCCCAGCTCCGAGGAGCCGGAGCCGATGGCCCCGGACGTCACTACCATGGCCTCGATGCCCCGTCCCTGTAGCTCCACCACCTGTCGGGCGACGTCGTCGATGTACGCCTGATCTACCGTGCCGTCCTCCCGGCAGATGGTGTTGGTCCCTATCTTGACGACGATGCGCCTGGCGTGGAGGTCCCTCATACGATCTTCCTGTGGGTGAACCTGCGGGCGTCCCTGCCGGCGTAATCCGCCACGACCTGTCCGCTGCCGCGAAGCTTGTACTTGTAGATGACCAATCCCTCGAGGCCGACCGGCCCCCGGGCGTGGGTCTTGTTGGTGGAGATGCCCACTTCCGCCCCCAGGCCGTAGCGGTAGCCGTCGGCGAAGCGGGTGGAGGCGTTCCACATGACCGATGACGAGTCCACCAGGTCCATGAACCGGTCGGCCTCGCCGGCGTCCGCGGTGATGATGGCGTCGGTGTGGTGGGACGAGTAGCGGTTGATATGCTCGACGGCCTCGTCCAGCGAATCGACCACCTTGATGGACAGCACCAGGTCGTTGTATTCCGCTCCCCAGTCCTCTTCGGTGGCCTCGTCCGCCTCGATTATCCGGCGGACCGCCTCGTCCCCCCGCAGCTCCACCTTCGCCCGCGCGTAATCCTCGGCCATTGGGGGCAGGAACCTCTCGGCCACATCGCGGTGGACCAGCAGGGTCTCGGTGGCGTTGCATACCGCGGGATACTGCACCTTGGCGTCGAAGCAAACCCGGACCGCCATGTCCAGGTCCGCGGCCTTGTCAACGTAGGTGTGGCATATGCCAGCGGCGTGGCCGAGCACTGGTATCCGGGTCCCCTCCATGATGGAACGGACCAGCTGGTTCGATCCCCGGGGAATGATAAGATCGATGAGATCGTCATGCTTCAGCAGCTCCCAGAACTCCTCGCGGGTCGAGAGCAGCTGCACCGCGTCCCTGAACCGATCGTCCCCGGACAGCGCTCCGGTGATCGCGCCGGCCAGGGCCTGGTTGGTCTCTCTGGCCTCGCTTCCTCCCTTGAGCAGGACGGCGTTGCCGGACCTCAGGCCCAGGCAGGAGATCTGGACCAGGGCATCGGGACGGGATTCGAACACCACGCCGATCACCCCGATGGGGCAGGATACCTTGTCCAGGACCAGGCCGTCGTCCAGTTCCGTCCGGGACAGCAGCCTTCCGACCACGTCGTCCTGGGTCATCAGCGAGCGGATCGATTGCACCGACTCCTCGATCTTGGTACGGTCGTACCTCAGCCGCTTGACCAGGGCCTGGGGGAGACCGCTCTCCCGGGCCGCCTGCATGTCCCGGGCATTGGCCTCCTCGATCACCGCCGATCCGGCCAGCAGAGCCTCGGCTATAGCCTCCAGCGCCCGGTCCCTCGCCTCCAGGGGCAGGCTCGCCAGCCGGTACGAGGCCTGTTCGGCCCTCTCCGCCGCCGCTCGCACGTCGTCCATAACCGGCCGCTAGAAAAGGCCTCAGGGCATATATCTTTCGCTGTCGGTGGCCGCCGCGGCATGCCGGCCCTCGCCTGGAGCGGGGGAAAAGCGCAAGAAACAAGGAAAAAGAATATCAACCCCGAGAACGGGTATTATTCAGAGGTGGAAAGATGCTGTTCAAGCTGATGAAATTGTGGATCATGATGGTCCTGGTCGTGTGGGTCGCCGCTGCGGTCTCCGCGATGGTCTCCGGGGGCATGATGAGGATGAAGGGCAAGATGCCCGGCATGAAGGAGAAGTACCAGAACAAGTGGTCCCACATGATGGAGAAGCCGTGCGAGGAGATGGAAGAGGCTAAGGAAGCCGTCGAGTAGAAACCTTTTCCCCACGGCCCGCCTCCGGCCATCCTTTTCTTTTCAGCACTCCTGGCACCATCGAGAGCAGCGTCAGCGCGATGAACGCCAGCGAACAGGCTCTCACCGCGGCGAGAAAATCGGCCTCGCTCCCCGGCCCCACCGCGCTTCCACCCAGGAGGAAGGTGAACAGCAGGATCACGATAACGTTGCTGAGGGTCATGCCGGTCAGCCTGGCGGTCTCTGTGACCGCGGACGCCACGCCGTAATCCTCCCGGGCGATGGCTTCCAAAGCCCAGTTGACCACCGCGGGAGCGAACAGCCCGGTGCCGGTCCCTATCAGGGCCAGGGCGGCCAGGGTGGTCTCCAGGGAGGTGCCCTCGTTCAGGGTCAGAAGGACAACCAGGCCGGCCACGTTGATCACCGCTCCCAGGGCGGTGATGGCCCGGTTGCCGGTCCGCGCGGTCAGCCTGCCGCTAACCGTCCCCATGATGGTCATGAGTACCTGGGGGACCAGGAGAGCGATACCGGCGGTGCGGGCATCGAGGCCGGTGATGAACTGATAATGAAGGGAGAGGAGGAACGGCACCGCGAACGCCCCGGCCTGGAACAGGATGTTGGTGGCGACTGCCAATATGAAGACATGGTTCCGGGACACGGAGCGACCGATGATGGGATGCGGCTGCCTCCTCTCCCATGCCACGAGGGCGACGAGGGAGGCCACCCCGGCGATGAGGGCATAGGGGCCCAGGGGCCGCGTGATCTCCGAGATCCCGTAGAACAGCAGGAGCAGGCTGACGCAATAAAGCGCCATTCCCCCGGGGTCCAGGTCCTTGGACCGGGCAAGTTCGCATTCCCCCTTGACCTGAGACCTCAGCAGGACCATGGTGGCCCCGGCCACCGCCGCGGCGATCAGGAAGAGGAGACGCCAGCTCAGATAGAAGGTGATGAAGCCTCCGGCCACCAGGCCCAGGGTGAACCCGGCGAACATGAAGGTGACATTGATCCCGATGGCCTTGCCCCGCTCGTGCTGGGGGAACGCCAGTCCGAGAAGGGCGATGGACGTCCCGAAGACCATGGCCGCTCCCGCGCCGGTGAGGGCGCGCCCGATGATCAGCGACCCCATGTCCGGGGCCAGGGCGCACACCGCCGCCGAGGCCAGGTAGACGAACATGCCGGCGGTGAACACCTTCTTGGACCCTTTCAGGTCCGCCACGCGGCCGAAGGGGATCAGCAGGGAAGCGGCCACCAGGAAGAAGGCCGCGGTCAGCCACGGCAGGAGGGCGACCTCGGCCCCCAGGTCGGCCCCGATGGTCGGGGCGGCGACGACCATGGACGCTACCAGAAAGGGGGCCACCATGGAGCCTAGCCCGGCCACCAGCTGGACTGACCTCTTGGTCCTGGAGGTATGCTCGCGAGGAGGCGGCACCATGCATCCTCCGAATGGAGCCGCAGCGAGAAAAGGATTAGGGAGCGGAGAACGCCGCCCGGAAGCCCCTGATCACGTCCTTGGCCGACTGCAGAAGGGGATGCTTCACCACCACCGGGGTGCTCATGGCCTCCAGCCTCTCGATGCGGAAGTACAGCGGGGGGTGGGTGTCCCATCTCAGCCAGCTGCCCAGGCGGGACCTCCTTTCGACCTGGAGCCGGTGGAACCCGATCTTCCTCAGGCTCTCGGCCATCACCTTGGGCTGGCCGATCATCATCACCGAGTACAGGTCGGCCCGGGCCTCGAAGAACTTGGCCACGAAGAAGATCAGGAAGGTGGAGATGATCAGGTACAGCAGCGGGGAGAACAGGAACAGCGGGAACAGGACCGTGAGGCGGAGGATGAACTCCCCGGAAACGACCCCGTAGAGCAGCAGGGGGTCCCTGCCCTTCAGGTGGCCCAGCTCGTGGCCGATGACGCTGAGCAGCTCGTCCTCGTTCAGCGCCGTCAGGATCCCCCCGGTGAGCAGAAGCACCCCCCGGCGGAAGCTGATGCCGCTGGCCGCGGCGTTGGGGACGAGGCTGTTGGAGATGATGATCTTGGGAAGGGGAGCGTTGAACGGACGGGCCGCCCGCTCGACCAGATCCAGCACGTTGACGGTGGTCACCTTGATGTCGCTCTCCGAGCACACCACCCCGAAGCGGAGCAGGGTCTCCCCGATGACCGGGCAGCTCGGCTCCTTCCCCTTGGCGAAGGAGGCCTCGAAAACCGCCTGCTTCAGCCCCTCCAGGTCCACCTTCTTCGTCCTTATGGCCTCCGCCACCTCGTTGGTGACCCGGATGTTGAGGAGGAACACCTCCGGGCTGTCCCGGTCGATGGTCCATTTCCCCATCAGGCCGAACAGCCGGTCGGCGAACACGATCAGCAGCAGCTGTACGGCCAGGATGGACACCACCGCCCACAGCCCGAACAGGAGGAAGAGGATGATGTTGAACCCGAAGAGCAGGATGCTGAGCAGCAGGAGGGTGCGGGAGAACAGGCGACCGAACAACCTCCTGGCGGCCGAGGGCATCTCCTCCGGTATGATCCTCTCGCCCTTCACCCAGATGAGGGTCATGCTGGCGCTGGCAAGGTCCCCTTCGATGGCCTGCACCACCCCGGTCAGGTCCTGGTACAACCAGTTGGCACCCTCACCCACCGTTCCCTCCGGCCCGGACACCCGGACCTGGAGGCCCTCGCCGCTCCACATCTCGACCTCCAGGTCGCCCTGGGGACGGAGGGCGGTGAACGCCACCGCGTCCGAGCCCCCGACCTTTCCCCGCCTCACCGCGGTGAACCTCTCCGGGTGCAGCATCAGGTGATACCTGCGGACATGGTCCAGAAGCTCGCCCGAACGGTCGGCGGGGACCTCGGAGGGGACGGAGAAGGAAACGCTCTCGCTCATCGCCCTCATTCATAAGCGCCGGAGATAGAAAGCCGTGACGGTCACGGCGGCCATGGTTGTTGAAAGGAAAAGGAAAGGGGGGCCTGCGGCCCGTTGCTGCCGGGCGATCAGGCCTTCAGCATGTCCTTGAGGTCCTGGTCGGGGTCCCCGATGGCCTTCCACCCGAGCTTGTCCTGGATGAGCTTCCAGTTGTTGGGGGTGATGAACGCCGGCAGGGTCGGCCCGACCCGGACGTCGCGTATCCCCAGGGCCATGAGGGTGAGCACGATGGCCACCGCCTTCTGCTCGAACCATGACAGCACGATGCTCAGGGGGAGGTCGTTCACGCCGATGTTGAAGGCCTTCGCCAGCTCGACCGCCAGCACGATGGCGGAATACGTATCGTTGCACTGCCCGAGGTCCAGGAAGCGGGGGATGCCTTCGATGCTGCCGTACTCCTTGTCGTTGAACCGGTACTTGCCACAGGCCAGGGTCATGATGACGCTGTCCTGGGGGATCTTCTCCGCGATCTGGGTGTAGTAATCGCGCCCGACCGTGGCGCCATCGCAGCCGCCGACCAGGAAGAAGTGCTTCACCTTGCCGGCCTTGACCGCCTCGATGATGGCCGGGGCCAGGGACAGAACGGCCTTGTGGTGCGCTCCGGTCCACATGTCCGGACCCTTCCGCTCCGGGAGGTCGCCGATCTGCTGAGCCTGCTTGATGATGGCGCTGAAGTCCTTGCGGTCGGCGATGTGCGTGACCCCGGGGACCGCGGCCACACTGGTGGTGTAGAGGCGCCCCTTGTACGATTCAGGAGGTATCAGCACGCAGTTGGTGGTGACCAGGATCGGTCCCCCGAACTCCTCGAACTCCTTCTTCTGCTTCTGCCACGCGCCGCCGTAGTTGCCGATTAGGTTGTCATACTTCTTGAGGTTGGGGTAGGCGTTCGCCGGCAGCATCTCGCCGTGGGTGTAGACGTTCACGCCAGTGCCCTGGGTCTGCTCCAGGAGCGCTTCCAGGTCCAGGAAGTCGTGCCCGGTGACCAGGATCCCGGGCCCCTTGACCGTACCGGTGCGGACCTTGGTGGGCGTCGGAAGGCCAAAGCGTTCCGTGTTCGCGGCGTCCAGCATCTGCATCACCTTGAGGTTGATCATGCCCGCCTTCATCAGGGTGTCCCACATGTCCTCGACCGAGAAGCTCACGTTGGTGAGGGTCTTGAACAGCGCCTCCTCGATGAACGCGTCGACCTCCGGGTCGGTCTTCCCCAGCTCCCGGGCATGGTAGGCGTAGGCGGCGATCCCCTTCAGGCCGAAGATCAGGGTGTCCATCAAGCTGGAAACGTCCTCGTCCTTTCCGCACACCCCGCGGGTGGTGCAAGCGATGCCCTTGGCGGTCTGCTGGCATTGATAGCAGTACATGGTCATGAGATATCTCCGGCGGTATTACCTATCTGTTCTTATATAATCATGGTCCTTATGAATTATAGGCAGGATTTAATTATCACCTATTATTTATCGAGTTCAACTTGATGAGGATATCCCATGAGCATCCGTCTCGATGACAAAGATAGGACCATCATCTCGATGTACTCGGCCGATCCGGACGTGTCCCAGGAGGCCATCGCCAGGGTCCTCAAGCTCTCCCAGCCCTCAGTGGCCGCCAGGGTCGCCAAGCTCAGGCAGGGGGGCGCGCTGGAGATGAACGTGGGGGTGAACCCGCTGAAGATGGGGCTGTACCTGGCCAAGGTCGATCTCTCCTCCACCCGGCCGGACAGCATTCTGAAGATGTTCGTCGGCTGCCCGTACTTCGCCAACGGGTTCAGCGTTTCCGGCCGCCACAACCTGTGCCTGTTCTTCTTTAGCGAGAGCGTCACCACCCTGGAGGCCATCGTCAACGGTCACATTCGTTCCGACCCTTCGGTCAAGGACGTTGACTTCGATATCGTCATCGCCTCGGTGAAGGACTTCGTGATACCGATCACCCTGAAGCCGGAGAGGAGCAAGAGACCGCCCTGCGGCATCGAACTGAGATGCAAGGATTGCCAGTCGTTCAAGGGCGGCAAGTGCATGGGCTGCCCGGTCACCGGGGAGTACCAGGGCACCCTCTACTGATCCCACCATCTCGCCGGCCGGACGGGGATGCCATCCGTATCCCCGGCGGGGACGTCCGCGCCATGGCCCAGTGTCCGTTCTTCGGGTTCAACATGAACGCTGAGGATGAGGAAGAGGTGATGGAGCACGTCAGGACCCACAAGGCCGACCGTCATCAGGATAAGGGCGTGTCCGGGTCGGACGTCAGGAGCATGATCGAGGGCGGGGGGCCCAAGGGGGAGGGGTGCGGCCGAGATCGATGCGCCGATCTCGAGGCGGCCTACGTCCGTGAAGGGCATGGCCGCCGTCCGTTCCGCCGCTCCCCGATGACGTGGAGATGTGCCGGGACGTGCCTAACCGAGGGCGGGCATTCCCGCCAGCACCGCCTGGATGAAGTCCGCTTCCTCGGCCAGCTCGTCCGGGGGGACCGTCCTCTCGCCGACCACCCACCAGCCCTCCGGCGACGACAGCAGGTATCCCTTCTTCTCCAGCACCTCAAGGCATGACAACGCACGCCTCGCCCCTTCGATGTCGAACTTCAGGCCGGGGGGGCAGAGCCTGACCAGCACCTCGATCTCCTCCCTCCCGTCGATCGACCTGACCCCGACCCTGTGGACAGCGGACTCGCCCAGCAGGCGGAACGATTCCTGGATCACGGCCGGTCCTCCCCGCTCCAGGGCGCCATGCCTCGCATCAGGGGCATGGCGATGGCCATCGAGGCTGCGGCCATCAGCCTGGTGCCCACGCCGATCTTCACGTCATAGTAGTACCCGTCCAGGCGGTGGTAGTAGGCATGGTCGGCCGGCAGCCACTCCCGGGCCGCCTCGCTGGCGCTCTTGAAGAAGCGAAACCGCATGTAGTTGCCGAAGGAGGGGCGCATGTCCTTCCGGACCATGGCGTCATGGAACCTGTCGGTGGCGCGGAGGAGGGCCTTCTCGTTCTTCTCCCCCGTCCTCGGCCGGGTCGGCCATGGGAGTGCCAGATACGCGAGCTCGCTGACCACCTCCGGACCGCCGATGGCGATGCGCAGCGCATCCAGGGTCCGGTCCAGGCCGGCGCCTCCGTTGGCCACGATCATCACTTTCTTGCCGAAGAACCTCGGCCGGTGGTTGGTGTAGGCCATCCTGTCTATGAAGTCCTTCATCAGGCCGGAGACGTTCTGGACATACCCCGGCGATACCAGGATGATGCCGTCCGCGGCCTCGATCCTCTTTTCCAGGGCCTCCCGCTCCTCCCTGAAGGGGCACCGGTCCTCACCCAGCTTGATACAGCTGAAGCAGCCCCGGCAGGGCTGGAGGCCGACATCGGCGAGGTGCAACACCTCCATCTCGACCTCCCCTCTCTCCCTGAGCCTCCGCTCGATCATCTTCATCACTTCCGTCCCTGTCCCGTTCCGCCGGGGGCTGCCCATGATCGCCAGGACCTTCATGCCCGGACCTCCGTGGTCATCGTCGAGCGCAGGGCAAGGGCCATCAGGCCGACGCTGATGACCGGCCCCATGATCATCCAGCTGTTCCAGAACAGGAGCAGGCTGACCACCGAGAGGGTCGAGGAGGCCATCAGGCATCTCTCCCATCCCCTGACCTGCCGCAGGTACATGAAGGCGGACAGCAGCAGGCCGGCGGCGGTGATCAGCATGAGCGCCGAGCCCAACGCTTCCACCCCGGCGCCCCCCAGGCCGAGCGAGCTCAAGAGGGGGACCTCCCCGCCCCGGGTGACGAAGTTGCCGGCCCCGCCGTCCGGGCGGGGGGTGCTCAGCAGCACGGCGTGCATGACCCCGTGGGCGGCGATTAGGCCGCCGATGACGCTCTCCCTTCCGATCGTTCTCCTTCTCTTGTGACCATCAATGTTCTGCATCATTTCATCGTTCCCTGGCAGGTATCTCCCGCCCATCACTGACAAGCCGCCAGGGGGTCATATTCCCATGTTCACGTTCCGGTTGACGGGCAGGGCATGGGAGTGGCGCGACATCTTTCTCCTGTCAACCGGTCGGTTGAAAATACCACGATGGCTGGAAGGGGCCAGCATCCCTACGGGATCATGACCATGCGGTCCCGCCAGGTCGGATGGTACCATCCGGTGAACATGATGTCCGGCACCGCCGTCCTGATCCCCTTCTCCTCCGCGACCTTGTCAAGGGTCAGCTCCAGTTCCCTCAGGGTGCTGTTCCAGGTGACGAAGGAGAACCGGTCAGGGACGTTCACGAAGGTGCGATAGTACTCCGCGGTAGGCCCCAGTTTTAACCTCAACCGGGCGATGACCTCGGCCCGGTCCGCTCCCTCCTCCAGGTCGATCTGGAATATGGAGACGACATCCCCGGAGAACCCGGGGTGGAGCATGGTGACGTGCTCCAAGGCCCCGATCGCCTCCAGCCTCTCCAGCCGCCGGTTGACCGTCGCCGCGGTCACCCCCAGTTCCTTGGCCACGTCGGTGGAGGCCTTCCTGGCGTCCCTGGCCAGCGAAGCCACTATGCGCATGTCCAGCGGGCTTAGGGGCTCGGTGCCGGCGGTGGACGGCCGGGTTCCGGAGGCCCTCACGCTCTCGATGCCCACCCACAGCTGGACCATGCCCGTGCCGGCCTTCACCGCCGCGATCAGGGGGTCAAGCTCGGTGATCTTCCTCAGCAGGGCGGAGATGACCATCACCCCGCCGCTGCCGAACAGGACCCCGGATATCCTCTCGTTGCGATCGAAGGCGGCGATCACGTCACGCTTGGTCCTCCCCGGCGCGCGGCCGTAGATGGTGATGGGGATGGCCTCGAGGTAGGAGACCGATATGGTGGTGGTGAAGCCGAGGATTATCCCCGCCTCCTGGAGGTTCTGCAATCGGCGGTGGACCGCCTGCACCGACATCCCCATGCCGTCGGCCAGTTCCCGATAGGTCGCCCGGGGATCGCGCACCAGCATCTGGATCAGCATCAGGTCCTGCTCGTCCATATGATATGGGATACGGGAACAGGTAGAGAATCCTTTTCTCAAGGACCCGCCGGGGGGCCGATGCTACCACCAGGCCGCCGGTCCGCTCCCTGCCGGCGGCCCTCGAGGAAGGCGAACCGACCCTGGCCGTGTGGGCACGACGCCGAATAAACGCTCCCGGCCCTGGTCAGGGCGAGGCCGTCGAGATATTCCACCCACCCGGCGTCCTCGTACCTGACGCCCAGCAGCTCCTCCCTGAGCAGGACGATCTCCCAGTCATGGGACACATGAATCTCCAGTCCGTTCTCGGAAATGGAGTCCAGGCCGCTGATCATCGGCGAGAGCACCATGTCCGCCGCCTCCGGTGTCGGAAGGAGCCAACGTGGATCGAACCGGCCCTCGAACCAGGCGCGCATGAACGCATGTCCGAGGCGGTCGGCGTCGATCAGTACGCGTTCGTCCTTGAGGTACGGGGCGCAGAGAGAACGGCGTTCCTCCGTCCCGATGACCCTGAGCCCGTTGGACCTCAGCCCCTCGGCTATGCCCATGGCGGTCTCCCGGCACCGCACCGCCGGGCTGTGGTAGAGGCGGACCTCGGTGGGACCGGCGATGGACTCGCCGAAACGCACCGCGTCCTCCTTTCCCTTCTCCGTGAGGCCGATGGCCAGACTGTCATGGATGGAGCGGACGGGGTGCCGTTCGGCATGGCGGACGATGAGGGCCGCAGGCCCTTTCCCCTCGAGGTTGTGAAGCGGCCACGGGGCGGTCACGCGACGGAGAGCACGTCCCCAGCAATAAACGATGCCCATGTCCGGCTGAATCGTTTTATATTCTCATCGCATCTCTCTCCCCGACCGGGCGCTTGGACGTCCCCGGACGGCCGTGAGGGATCGCATGAAGAGGATAGGATGGTTCACCACCGCGAGGGGCCCTGGTTCCTATGGATTGTTCACCAGCATCTTGGCCCGCATCCACAGCGGGAACGTCGATGCGCGCCTGGCCTTCGTCTTCATCAACCGCGAGGTCAAGGGCAACGAGTTCCGCAGAAAGATCATCCAGATGGCCGAGGACGAGGGCATACCGGTCATCATCTTCCCGTCCGACGGGTTCATGCCGGAGCTGAAGGCCCGGGACATCGCGGCCTGGAGGGAGGAGTACGGGAAGGGGCTGAGGGAGCAGATCTCCAGGTACCCGATGGACCTCGGCGTCCTGGCCGGCTACATGCTGGTCATCGATCCCATGACCTGCCGCGAGCATGACCTCATCAACCTGCACCCCGCGCTGCCGGACACCTACAAGGGCACGTGGGAGGAGATCGTGGGGCAGGTGGTGGAGAACGGGGACGAGGCCTACGGGGCGACGGTGCACGTGTGCAGCCCTGAACTCGACCGCGGCGCCATCATCGCCTACGACTCGTTCAGCACCGCCCCCCTCCGCGCCCGGTTCGAATCCAAGGAGGAGCTGGTCAAGGCCGTCCGGGCCGAGGAGGTCAGGCGGGAAGCGCCCCTGCTGATGGAGACCATCAAGATGATCGTCGACGGGGAGATCGTCCTGAGGGGTGGGGAGGTCTACGACCCCCGCGGCCTGAGGATCGAGGAGCATCCTAACCTGTCGGAGAGGGTCAGCGGGGTGCTGGCCGGCCGTGACTGAGATGCATATCGATGCCACCCTTCGTCATTCGTAAAAAGTGACGTCTGCCAGCCTGGGTGTCGTTGGTCCACTTTAAATATGGAATCCCCATTTCTGCGGTTGTTACCTTAGGGGCAGAACGGCATGGACGGCAGGATACCTCCACTCGGACCAGGGAATCTCGAAGATTTCACGGCGACATCTCGGGAGTTCACCTGGGCCTCGGTGGACCGGGAGTTCGCCTGGTCGGCCGGCGGAAGCTACAACGTAGCCGCGGAGGCCATCGACCGCCACGCCCAGAACTGGAGAAGGAACAAGATCGCCCTGTACTCCGTCCAGGCCGGCGGGGAAGTGCGCAAGCTCACCTTCGGCGAGATGGCGGAGCTGACCGGCCGTTTCGCCTCCGGGCTGGAGAGGCTCGGAGCGGTCAAGGGCGACCGCGTCTTCGTGTACCTCGACCGGAAGCCGGAGCTGTACATCGCCATCGTGGGGATCGCCAAGATGGGTGGCATCGCCGGCCCTCTTTTCTCCGCCCTCGGCCCGGAGGCGTTCAAGGACCGCGCTCTTGACTGTGGTGCCAGCATCATCGTCACCTCGCCCTACCTTTACAGGAGGCTGGAGCCGGTGCTCGACGATCTGGTGAACGTCAAGAGGTTCATCATCGTCGGCGACGACGAGGGGCTGGACGGAAGGACGGTCAGGTTCGACGAGGTCCTGGAGTCCGGTGATCCCGGCTACCAGGCCGTTAACATGGCCCCCACCGACCCGTACATCATCCACTACACTTCCGGTTCCACCGGCAAGCCCAAGGGGGTGCTGCTCGGGCACCGGGCCATGATCCAGCAGCTGATGGGCTGCCGCTACGTTGCGGACCTTAGGGAGGATGATACCTACTGGTGCACGGCCGACCCGGGGTGGGTCACCGGGACATCGGTAGGCATCTTCGGACCATGGTACCTGGGTACCTCCCTGGTCTCCTACGAGGGCAGGTTCGATGCCCGGGTGTGGTATTCCATCATCGAGCGGTTCAAGGTCAACGTCTGGTTCACCGCCCCCACCGCTCTGAGGATGCTCATGAGGGCGGGCAACGACGTGGTCAAGGAGTACGACCTGTCCGGACTGAGGCATGTGTGTTCCGCCGGGGAGCCCCTCAATCCCGAGGTGGTGCGCTGGGGGCTCGATGTCCTGGGCAGGCGCATTCACGATAACTGGTGGCAGACCGAGACCGGGGCGCCGTGCATCTCCAACTTCCGGTGCATGGACATCAAGCCCGGTTCCATGGGCCGGCCCATCCCCGGCGTGGTGGCCGCCATCGTGGACGAGAACGGCCTGGAGGTCGCTCCCGGCACCTTCGGCTTCCTCGCCCTCCGCCCCGGCTGGCCGTCGATGATGATCGGCATCTGGCGCAACACCCCGAAGTTCAAGGAGTACTTCGACGTCCCCGGCTGGTATATTTCCGGCGATCAGGCCTACCGGGACGAGGACGGCTACTTCTGGTTCCTCGGCCGTGCCGATGATGTGATCAAGACCTCGGGAGAGCGGCTGGGACCGTTCGAGGTGGAGTCGGCGCTCATCGAGCACCCTGCCGTCGCTGAGGCCGGGGTCATCGGCAAGCCGGACGAGCTGAGGGGCGAGATCGTCAAGGCGTTCATCACCCTTAGACCCGGCGTCGTGCCGTCAGAGAGGCTGAAAGCGGAGATCACGGTTTTCGTCAAGACCCGCCTGGCGTATTACGCCTATCCGAGGGAGATCGAGTTCGTGGAAACGCTCCCCAAGACCCGCTCGGGCAAGATCATGCGCCGGGTGCTTAAGGCCATGGAGACCGGGCAGCCGCCCGGCGACCTGACGATGCTGGACGAGTGATGCGGCCTCACGGACGGCCTTTGCCTCATGGCACGGCGTCCGCTCTTTCTCGTCCGTTCCTGCTCATTCCACCTTGTATCCGGCCTCGGTCACCTTCTTCTTCATCTGCTCGGGGGTGGTCGACGCGCTGTCATACGCCACCTGCACCTCTCCCTTCTTCAGGTCCACCTTCGCCGATGTCACGCCCGGTAGGCCCTTGAGGGCGTCCTCGACCCTTTTCGCGCACCCGCCGCACTTCATGCCCTTGACGTTCAGAGTGATCTCGCTCATCCGGAAAACCTGTTCCATGCAACGGACGTCCGGTTTAATGTTACTTCCCCTATCTCGGAGAGGTCCCGCCGGTCCGGAGCGGCACGCTGACGGACACGAACTCCGCCGGCCTCAGCGTGGCGATGCCCGCCTGCAGGACCAGGTGTCCGCCGTCCAGCTCCGCCTGGGTGGTGGTATCGCGGCCGCACTTCACGAAGAAGGCTTCCCTGGGTGTGCTCCCCTGGAAGGCCCCCCGATGGTACAGGTCGATGAGGAAGGCCTCTGCCGCGGAGCGGACGAGGGCCCACAGCGCCGGGCCGTTGGGCTCCCATGCCGTCCATTCCAGGCCCTGGCGGAGGCTCTCCTCGATGAACAGGGAGAGGCGGACCACGGAGAGGTATCTCCATTCCGAGCCTCCGTCGGCGTGCCCTTCCAGGGTGCGCGATCCCCATACGACCAGCCCGCGTCCGTGGACCTTCCTCAGGCAGTTGACGCCCAGCGGCCCCAGCCGACCGATGTCGGAGTCGCTCAGGTCCACCGCGGACCCCTCCGCTCCCCTCACCTCGGCCTCCGTTCCCGCCGGGGCCTTCCACACCCCCTCCCGGGCGTCGGTCCGGGCGATGATGCCAGCGACGGCCGGGCCAGGCGGGAGGTCCACCATGGATAGGCCCGCCCTGCGCCGGAGATATGGGAAGAACAGGGCCGCGTTCCGGGCCCCTTTGCCCATGTTCCTTCTGATCCCCTCGATGCCCGCGGCCGCCTCGGACGCTTCGGACCAGATCCTGGGCGGATCGACCAGGAGCACCGCTCGGAGCTGGCGGCAGCGCTCCGCGGCCGCGGCCAGGACCGCGGGATCGACATCCCCTTCCCGATACGGAGGGATGTACAGCAGGTTGAACCCGTTCGCCCTTTCCAGGAACCTCAGCCCTCCGCTCGCCCCGGTGAAACTGGCCTCATCGAGGGGGAGGCCGTCCGAGCCTCCCACGGCGGGTACGAACTCTTTGGTGGGGGCGGCCTTCCCGGTGACGGTCTTGCAGCGGACGAGGCGGGACTCCCTGGCCAGGACCTGATCGACCCTCTGCGGGCCGTCCGCTAGAACGAGGCTCTTGTGAACCTCGGTGACCGTCGAGCCGCCCGGGGGAGTGTCCCTGACCTCAAGGTCGAAGGTGCCCCTCCGGAGCCCCAAGGCCCTGGTCAGACCCTTGGAGGATGGCACCGCCCTCGCCTCCAGGCGGCGGCCCCACTCGCCCTCGCTGGCCGCCTCCAGGACGACGGGGCCGGTATCGATGAACGCCCTGCCGGTCACCCCGGTGCTATCGGGCTTGAATAACCGTATCACCACTGCCTCGGTCCCCCCGTTGGTGAAGAAAAGAGCGAGAGACTTGTCCACCGCGCTCCCTACCGGCCCTCCCCCGAACGTGGCCCTGAACTCGTCCATGCTTCTCACCACCGCCGGCTCGCCGACCTGACCGCGAGCGGTCCTGCCGATGAACACGGTACGCGAGGTGGGGACCGCGGCGATCGGTCGAACGGATCCCGGGATCTCCTGAACATAGGCTCCTGGAGGGTTTCTCTCGGTCATGTGGATGTCTCCGCTCTTGGTATGAGCGCCATGGCTCTCATCGTTCATTATCCTGGGCCTTGGTCCCGAAATAGATGGGCCCTCACTGCGGCCGCGGTCCGGGCAGGGATGACCAATAAGCGGGGAGGCCGATAAATTTGTTCATCGGACCTCGTCCGGGGCGGGATGGTCTAGCGAGCCGCGGGATTGGCTTCCTTTTCGACCGGTCTCGTCATTCCTCATCGACGATGAACTCCACGTCGTTGGCCTTGTTCTTCCTGGCGTTGTTGCGGGAGATCATCCCTGCCTCCATCCACCCCGCGCTGATCAAACCTGCAGGGGCGAGGCAGTTGGCGGACATCCTGCAGTTGCAGTAGCGGTTCACGATGCCGCTGCTGGCCTTGTCCGTGAGGTCGGTGAGGGTCACCTTCTCCAGACCCTCGGAGAACTCCTGGACGTTGGGGCAGTCGGTCTCGATACGGCAGCTGAAGTCACCGTCCTCGGCCGTGTCCACGGTTATCAGGTGCGTCTTCCCGCAGAGCCGCATATTGACCTTGACCTTCGATGTCATCGTTTACCTTCCTCGTTCCAGATCTCTCTGGACCTTGTTCCGATGGGGCGACAGAGGTTTAGCCCTTTCCCCGCAAATCAGACGTGGATTACGGGATAACCTATATCGGCGCGCACCCATTCTTAGGGACCATGGCCCACGAACTCGACTCACTGTTCCCGTCGATCAACCAGAAGTGGCAGAAGCACGCCGCCAAGCGGTTCGCCAGCCCCTTCACCGGATCGAAGTTCGACCGAATCGACGTCGACCCCATGATGCTCTCGCATGCCGCCCTGATCTCCGGCTTCACCATCAACGATTTCTATACCAAGCCCGAATTGGGGGCCAGATGCGTGGCCAACGCGTCGGAGCTGTACGATCTCCTGCCGGTGACCCACTGGTACTTCTCCTTGCCGTGGATGTCCGAGCTCGGGGCCGAGGTCGAGTTCAAGCCCTACCTCCCTCCGGTGGTGAAGGCGCCCACGATATTCGACATCGAGGAGGTGGACAAACTGGAGGTCCCCGACGTCAATGATCTGGAGAAGGGATGGACGGGGCAGCAGATGATCAAGGTTCACGACTACGTCCAGAACCATCTCCCGGACATGTTCATCCCCATGACCTACACCTCCGACCTCACCGGGGGCGGGGCCCAGCTGTGCGGGATCGACAACTTCATCATGTGGACCCTCACCGAGAGGGAGGCCGCCCACAAGCTGATATCGAAGTACACCGAGGTTGCGATCAACGGGGCCGAGATGATGGCCGAGAGGTACGGGATGGCCATGATCTCCACCGGTTCCGTGCTTGCGAACAATGACATCTTCTCCGATACCGACGTGAACGAGCTCTCGGTCAAGTATCTACGGGAGTTCGTCAACAAGTCACTGAGGAAGGGGGCCGGACCCCAGGTGCTGTACCACCTGTGCGGGAACCATGAGACCGATTACAAGTACTTCAAGGACGGGCTGGTGTATACGCCCATGACCATCGTGCACGCCGGCTACATGGGGAGGAACGTCTTCCCCTCGGATGTCCTTATGAAGGAGTTCGGGGACAAAGCCACCATCATGGGGTCGGTGGACACCAAGAGGATGATCCTGCCCGATCCCAAGAGGGTCTACGAGCAGGCCAAGGAGCAGCTCATCAGAGGACGGGACAGCAAGTGCGGGTACATCCTGGGGACCGCGTGCGAACTTCCGCCGGATGCCCTGCCCATGAACGTCCACGCCCTGGTGCAGGCGGCCAGGGACCACGGGACCTATGGTGCCTGGTGACCGGGCGTAGGGAAGGGGGAGGACCGCCGATATCGGGGCCTTCGCGGCCTGTGCGCGTTTCGGAGCCATGTTCCCCCATCAGCAGCTCACTTAGGAGCTCGATCCTCCGGAGGCCGTGCTGTCGAGCTCATGACCCATCCAAGGTAATCCCCTGAGCCGTCCGCGATGTCGTACCGGACTATGCAAGGAACGTCGTACGGATGCAGCTCCCTAACGGCCTCGGCCACGGCCTGGAAGTCCTCCGACCGGACCTTAAGTAGCGATGCGAACTCGGAGGCCTCCTTGATCTCCCCCCTCCATCGGTAGATGGAGCCAACAGCGAAGATATTGGAGCAGGCCGCGAGACGGCGCTCTATCAAGGACCTCGAAATAGCACGGGCGGTCTCCTCGTCAGGATAGGTCACGAGGACCGTGGATACCTTTCCGTTCATGGTGTCCAGTAGGAAGTTATTATGATAAAATAGAGCAGACCTAGGAACTGCTCGACCCTCAGCTCACCGCTTTCTTCACGAGCGCCGCGATCTTTTCCTCTTCATCCGCGGTCAACTCCGTCAGCGCGAAGGCGATCGGCCACATGGCGCCCTCATCAAGGTTCGCGTCGTCGTTGAAGCCGAGCGTCATGTACCTCTCCTTGAACTTATCTCCGCCGCGGAAAAAGCAGACGACCTTGCCGTCCTTGGCGTACGCGGGCATCCCATACCATAGCCTTGGCGTAAGAGATGGTGCACTGGCCATTATGATCGCATGGAGCCGCTGGCCCATGGCATTGTTCGGTTCCGGCATCGCGGCGATCTTCTCGAGCACGGCGCTCTCCCCGTTCTCCACGGTGACGCTCTTCTCTGATCCCTGCGTGCCCTCCCGTACGGCTTGTGGTCTAGTTCTCTCCATGTTCCTCACCGAGAATCAAGGGTTCCTTCTGCTATTATTATGATGGCCCCGAGATGCCATGCCTGCCTGCGCGGTTAGGACGTGACCACCGAGAAGGAATACTCTCTTACAGGGGCGATGACGTTCTTTGACGTGACAGAAGACCGGCCATCCTCGGAACATATCACCAAAAACGTTCGAGGATAGTTTCACCACCATGAACGCTGGATCGAACAGGGGCCTGTCCCCATTCATTCACGTGGATGGTGGACGTTCACCATCCCCTACATTTTCTCAATGATGTAGAGATGGCAGACGCCCAGTGTCAAGGGAAGTGAACGGACGGTCCTGAAATGGTGCTGAACGAGCAGCTCCTCGATCGACCCCGGGGACGGGAACCGCCGGATCGACTCGCTAAGATATTGGTAGGCTCCTCGGTTGCCTGAACGCAGGCCTCCGATGAACGGCAGGACCCTGGTGAGATAAAGGAGGTATAGCTGGCGGACCAGAGGGTATGGGGGCACCGAGAACTCCAGGATGGCCATGTGCCCATGCGGTCTCAGCACCCTGTGGGCCTCATCGAGGAAGCCTCCGATGTCGATCATGTTCCGTATACCGAAGGCCACCATGGAGCGGTCGAAGCTGTCGTCGGCGAAGGGCATCTGGAGAGCGTTGCCCTGGAGGGCCATGAAGGTCCCCCCGGGGAACCTGGCGTCCCACTTTTGCATGGCCGTCTTCAGCATGTTCCTCGATAGGTCGATGCCGACGATGGTGCAGTCCACGGAAGATCTGGTCTTCAGGGCCATGTCCCCCGTGCCGGTGGCCACGTCCAAGATCACGTCCCCCTTCCTTATCTCCAGCTCCTTTAGGGCCAGCTCTCTCCAGCCAACGTCCACCGACATCGAAAGCAGGTGGTTCAACAGGTCGTAGTTCGGCGATATGTCGTCGAACAGCTCCCCGATCCGCTTGGGCGACTTGTCCATTTCTGTCATGATCGACCACTTGCCTAGCTACGCAGCAATAGTGAGGCTCCGATACCGATGACCACCAGGACCTGAGTGATCAGGACGACCTGGACGTTCGCCTTGAGCGCGTGGACGAAGGATTCGACCCTCGTGGGATCGCTGAAGGAAGTGGTCGCCGCCTTGTAGGCGAAGGGGAATGTCACCAGCCCCAGGAGGCACAATGTCGGGATCATCTGAAGGAGAACGAACACCAACAATATGCCGTATACAAGGAAGGTCAGCGCGGAATAAAGAACGGCCGCCCGCCGGGGACCCAGCTTGATGGCCAGGTTCTTTCTCCCGCCCCTGGTGTCCGCCTCCACGTCCGGGAACTCGTTGAGGAGCAGGAGGTTGAAGGTGAGGATCCCCGCGGCGACGGCAAGCACCAAGCAGCCGATGGAGAGGAGCGGGATATGCACCATGTACGCGCCAACGACCGGGAGGAAACCCAGTCCCAGGCCGGCAGATATCTCTCCCAGCATGTTCCGGGCGAAGATCTGGGTGTAGAACAGGGCAAAGACCATTCCCATGAGGACGAGAGGGATGAGAACGGGCCCGACCCTGACCACCAGGACCGCGCTGATAATCGCGGCGATGATGAAGCACCCGATGGCCATGCCGAGGACCTGCCGGGGGGCCAATAGCCCGTTCTGCAGCGTCCCGGTGCCCCCGTTGAACATCGTCCTGTTCGTATGGAGGTCGATGCCGGTCTTGTTGTCATAATACTCGTTCAGCGTGTTGACGGTCACGTGCAGGAGCAGCAGTACGGCGGTGAACAGGATGAAGTTGAGCGCATCGAAGACCCCGTTGTAGAGTGCTAAAAAGCTTCCGACCAGCGATAGGATGATGGGCAGGAGGAGAAAAGGCGCTCTCACCTCGACCATCCATACCTTGAACGACATGTCCCGGTGATTACGCGAGCGGTATAAATCCTTTCAACCAGCCCGGCCCTCGATGAAATATGGGCTATGTCCGGGATGGGCTGAGGATCTCGGAAAATACGGGCGGTCCCTGGTCCTTGACCCCCCTTGTTCTTCAGATATTCATGCTGTGATGACCGCTCTTTACGGCCGAGGCGGGGGAGCGCTGCACGATCGACAACATCCACAGGGGATCGATGCGGTTGCGGGGACAGGGAGCGAAAGCGCATGGGAGCATTTACTGAGCAGGGCATTCGCATCCTGCCTTCGGATCGGCCCGTTGTTGAGCCCCAATATGCCGACATGTAACATTTACGACGAACCGCAGGCATAAAGAAGAAAACCCATATAGGTAGGCCAGTACTACCATCGTTGGCCCCGCTGCGGATCAAGCGATCGCCAATGAGCGCGTGGTGCCGAGATGAAGAGATGATGAGGATATCGATATGAGCTGGGAATCGCTGCCTGCCGGGACCAAGGAGAACTACGACAGGGAAAAGGAGAACGTGAAGAGGATGTTCGTGGCTGGAGACCACGATCACGTGCCCATAAACCCCCTGGTCGGGGGTTTTGCGGCCACCGCCCTGGGCCATTCCCTGTACGATTACTACACGGAACCGGAGAAGGCCATCGCCTGGCAGCTGGACACCGCCCGGATGTTCGGCATCAACCCGAACCTGAACTGGAACTATTCCGTGTATTGGAGCGAGGACTACGGCGGCACGATCAAGATGCCGACCGGCCTCATGCCCGCGCCCGGAATCCTGACCCATCCTGCGCCTACTGTGGAGCTGGCAGATAAGCTCGAGCCCCTGTCGCCCGAGGAGCTGGCAAAGGGGCCGACGATGGCAAGGCACGTGAGGGGCCTGAAGGCGGTGGAAGCGTACTCCGGCAAGGGCTACAAGCCGTGGCAGTTCATCTACGAGCCGTTCGTCATCGGCAGCTTCTGGGTGTCGCCGGAGAACATGCTGATGTGGTGCTTCCAGGAGCCGGAGCTCGTGCATGGCATCATGAGGAAGGTCGTGACCCACTGCGTCAACGCCTGCGAAGCGGTTAGCCAGATCTATGAGGGAAAGCCATTCAGGACGTCCTGCGCCACCCTGCTGGCGAACAGCTCGACCATGTCCGTGGACCAGTGCAAGGAGTTCGCCACCGACTATATGAAGGAGGCGCTGGAGAAGATCATCAAGATAGGCGCGGGGACGACCGGGATCTTCTACCACCAGTGCGGTGATCATTCGGCGGACTACCACCTATGCGAGGACATGCCGTTCCCGCCCGGCTCGGTCATGCACGTCGCCTACGACGGACAGAACCCGTTCGACCTGCTGAAGGTGGCCAAGATCTACGAGAGCAAGTGCTGCTTGATGGGCAACACCGACACCATCCTCGCGTTCAACGGCACGCCGAAGCAGGTCTACGATCAGGCGTACAAGGACGCCATGCGCTACAAGCGCTTCAAGAACGGCTTCATCGCCGCGATGGCCTGCGAGTGCCCTCCGAGCATATCCATAGAGAATTTTCAGGCGTTCGTTCAGGGCACGAACGACGGCGGCAAGATGAAGGAGTGAGCGTGCCCTCGCCCCCATCTTTTTTCTCGCTCAACCGCTAATGGGAATTCCAGGTATGCCGGTGAGGACGAGAGACTATGCATTGAACGCTTTTAACATCTCAATCCAATTCAGATTCAAGGCCATTCCATGGAAGTGGTTCTCATCCTGTTCAAGAGCGACTTGCCGAAAGACAAGGTCATAAAGAACTTCGAGGCAAGGGCCGACCTGCATCGTGCCGTCCCTGGCCTGGTGCAGAAGTATTACATCCATGACGAAGCGACCGGTCATTTTGGCGGCATCCATGTTTTCGATTCCCATGAGAGCGCTGAGGCGTACATGAACTCAGACCTAGTGAAGAGCATCGGTAATACATAAAAATCCAATGAACCGCCGACCGTTCGACTCCTTCACGTAGATCTGGTCCTTCATTAAGGCCAATAACTACCGGGCAGAGCGGGAGGCTAAGCTTGAACATAAGAAAAGGAACGGGTTTTCGGGCCAGAAGGCTCGGTACCGAAAATGGACGAATTGACCTTCAAAACCAGATGACTGGATAGAATTGAAGTGCTCCCGCCGGGATTTGAACCCGGGTCACGGACTCGAAAGGCCCGAATGATTGGCCGGACTACACTACGGGAGCGTTGGAAGTTCGATAAGAGAAGTTATACTTAATCCTTAGCCATTGGATTAATATCTCCTCTTACCGCCTCACGTCGGTCGAACAACGCGGACGGGACCTTCCCAGCCGTTAGGGGGATCGATGACTCCTCCGGCCGGCCGCCAGTCTCCACCGTCCGGTCCGCGAGGGCCGTTGCCGCCAACCCGGCGTTGTTCCTGAAGCGACCCTGGGGCACGGTCATCACGAATCTCGCTCCCTTTCCCGGCTCGCCGTCCTCGGTTATGGTCATGCCGCTGTGAGCCAATATTTCCCTGGACAGGTAGAGACCCAGACCGGAGTGGTGGCCGAAGCCCTTGGTGAACAGTTTCGGCTTCATGTCCGTGGGGATCCCCACGCCATCGTCGGAGTACACGATCCTGAGGTCCTGACCCACTTCCGAAGCGACCACCTGGATGTGCTTCACTTTTTCCCCGTGGGCGATGGAGTTGTCGATGAGGTTGTACAACACCTTCTCCAGTAGGCGGTCCGCGAGCACCTCCGCTCCCTTGGTGTCGACCGTCAGGCTCGCTCCCTTGAGGTCCAGCGAGCTTCCCGCCTCCCTGAGCTTCTGGCCCACGTCCTGCCACACCGGCATCCGCTTGCCCATCTCCTGATACTCCCGCGCGATATCCAACAGTTTCTGGATGTTCAGAGCGGCCTGGTGGCTGGCGGAGATGTGGCCCTGCACCGCCCGGGGGTCGGCCTTCATAGAGGCAAGGGACAGATGCCCTTCGATCACCGTCAGCTGGTTCAGGACGTCGTGGCGGGTGATGCTGGTCATCAGGTCCAGCTTGTGGTTGGCCAGACGAGCCTCAGCTTCCGCAGCCCGCTGCGCGGTCACTTCCCGCAGCGTGACGGTCTTCCCCGACAGCCGACCGGCGTGGTCGTGAATGGGCAGCACCGTAACGTCGAAGAAGCGGCCGGGCACGATCTCGTGAACGTCCTCGATATCTAGGGATTCCGCCTTGTTCCCGGCTATCGCCGCCTTGGGGAAATTGGGCAGGACGGCGATCAGATCCGATCGATATGCCTGGCCCGTGTCCCTGACCAGGGACTCGGCGGCCGGGTTCATGAACAGGATCTTGTCGGAGTCGTCAAGAATAAAGATCATGCCCCTGGCGGTCATCATCACCTTGTCCAGTCCGAACGGCACCATGGAGAACAGCTCGAAGCCGAACGCGCCCACGAACAGCAGCAGGTCGGACGCCAGCAGGCCCAGGGACACCAGGAGACCGCCGGGGGCGGTGGAGACGAAAATGAAGTTCAAGAGCACAGCGATGACCCCCAGGGTGGAGGCCAGGCAGGTGACCCCGACCCTCACCCGGTGAGCGTTGGTGGCCCTCAGGAACTGATGGGCAAGGGCGGCGATGCCGCCTACCAGGAGCACGACCGAATAGGCCACGTAGATGTAGAAACCGGGACCGTAAACGGCCACGAAGGATCGGTAGTCGTCGCCGGACAGCGCGGTGTGGAGGTAGAAGAAGTGATGAAAGGGGTTGGTGATCACGGCCAGCAGGATGAGGACCGCAGGGACGCCGAGGAGGAGCGCGATCTTTCTGTCCACTTTGATCTCCCGCGTGTACTGGACCGCGAACAGGAAGAAGAATATCGCCGCGAGCAGGTAGCCCAGATACTCGATGTTGTTCCAGAACAGCTTGCCCTCGATGTCCGGGGAGCGCACGTCCAGGAAAAAGCTCCACATGATCAGCATCTGGGACACCATGAGCAGAACGAACGACGTCCGGAACTCCCGCTTGCTGCGGCTCCATACCAACAGGGCCAGACCGCTGGATAGGATGGTCAGGAGAATGGCTATGAAGGCAACGATTTCTTCCAGCATTACTGGGTGACCTGATGGTCAAAATATAATCATGTTCAGGCCAGTGGCGGAAATTGATTTTATCGGTGGGGCGCTTCGGGCGATCGAACGAGCGGCTCAACGCCGTCGGGCGCCGCCGACATCGATGGTGAACCTGGCGATAACGGATGTCTGGTGCCAGGACCCCTGCCTCAGGCCTGAGCGGTCTTGGCCTCTCCCGGCCGTCCGCTCGCCCTTTCACTACCGCTGGGGGAAACCTCCGCTCTCCTGTCGGCCATGTTGCGGAAGCGCCCCTCGGGGACCCTGATCACGAACCTGGCGCCCCGCCCCGGCTCACCGTCCTCGGTTATGGTCATGCCGCTGTGAGCCAATATTTCCCTGGACAAGTAGAGGCCAAGGCCGGAGTGGTGACCGAAGCCCTTGGTGAACAGCCCGGGCTTGATGAACGCCGGAACGCCCAGACCGTCATCCTTGTACACTAACTCGAGTCCGCCCTTTCCCCTGGTGACGGTGAACGCGATGTTCTTCACTCTTACCCCATGGGTAAGGGAGTTGTCGATGAGGTTGTACAACACCTTCTCCAGTAGGCGGTCCGCGAGCACCTCCGCTCCCTTGGTGTCGATCGTCAGGCCAACCTCCTTGAGGTCCAGGGCGGCGCTCGCGCTCATGAACTTGTTCTCCAGGTCCTGCCACACCGGGGTACGTTCGCTCATCTCCTGGTACTCGCGAGCGGTGTCCATCATCCTTTGTATGTTCAGAGCGGCCTGATGGCTGGCGGCAATATGCTCCTTTACCGCCAGGGGATCGGTTTTGACGGCGGCGAGGGCGAGGTGCCCTTCGATGACCGTCAGCTGGTTCAGCACGTCATGACGGGTGATGTTGTTCATCAGGTCCAGCTTGTGGTTGGCCAGACGAGCCTCAGCTTCCGCTGCCCGCTGCGCGGTCACTTCCCGCAGCGTGACGGTCTTCCCCGACAGCCGGCCGGCATGGTCGCGGATAGGGAGAACGGCCACATCGAAGAAGCGGCCGGGCACGATCTCGTGAACGTCCTCGATGTCAAGGGAGGACGGCGTGTCTCCCGACAGGATCGACCGGGGGAAGCCCGGCAGCACTTCGGTCAGTTTTCTCCCGCATGCCTGGTCCGAGCTCCCAGCAAGGATCTCGGCAGCGGGGTTCAGGAATATGACGGCGTCGTTCTCGTCCAGGATGAAGGCCGAACCTTTCGATGTCCTCACCACCCGGTCAAGCCCGAAAGGCACCATGGAGAGCAGCTCGAAGCTGAACGCTCCCACGAACATGAGGAGGTTGAAGGCCATGAACCCGATGGCCACCAGTATGCCGCCGGGGATCGAGGGGATGTAGATGAAGCTCATGAGCACGGCGGCCACGCCGATGCCGGAGGCCAGACAGGTGACGCCCACCCTGAACCGATAGGCCGGCAGCGCATGCAGGAAATGGGTCGTGAGGGCGGTCATCGACGCGATGAGGGCCGTAGCCGTGTAGGCCACGTAGCCGTAGAAGAGGGGACCGTGGACCACGTTGACGGAACGGAGAATGTCCTCGGAGAGCTCGGTGCTCACGAAGAACAGGTGGTGCAACGGGTTGGTCACCACGGAGAGGAGGATCAATACGGCGGGAACGCTGATGAGGGCGATGACCTTCCTGCTCACCATCGCATCGCGGGTATAGTGCAGGGCGAAGAGGAAGAAGAAGATGGCCGACCCCAAGTATCCCATGTACTCGAAGTTGTTCAAGAACATCTTGCCGCCAAGGCTCGGGGTGACCACGTCCATCATGTAGCTCCACATGATCAGCATCTGGGATGCCAAGAGCAGGACGAAGGGCGTCCTGAACTCGCGCTTGCTGCCCCAGACCAGCATGATCAGGCCCGCTGATATGGCGGTGAACAGGGTGACGGAGATGGCGACCAGCGCTACCGACATCGGAGGTGGGACCGATGTCAAGAATTTAACGATATCCGGGCCATAGTGGAAAAATGATTTTGAGAGCACGGAATAGGGGACGATAGGATTAATCGTCCGGCCGGCCATGCTGGCATCATGACCATCAAGGACACCGTCCGGTTCGTAGGGGACCTCATGGAGATGGCGGCGAGGACCGCCCCCAAGGCCGTAGGCCAAGACTTCATCGAGGCCAGGGTGCTGGAGGATGAGGAGCGCGTCGCACTGGGCAACGAGATGATCTCGTTCGCCGGAACGTCCGGCTCCCCCAACTGGGTTCGGGACGGCCAGAACGTTCTGGACTCTCAGGCGGTGGTGCTGATAGGCCTGCTCCCGCACAAGGGAGCGGGGCTTGATTGCGGGGCCTGCGGGTTCCCGGGATGCGCGGAGTTCAACGAGCGTTCGACGGACGGCGAGTTCAAGGGTCCCAACTGCGCGATCCGCCTGCTGGACTTGGGCATCGCTCTCGGCTCGGCCGCTAAGGTGGCAGCGGACCATAACGTGGATAACCGCATCATGTACCGCATCGGAGCATCGGCCAGGCGCCTCGGCCTCACCGGCTCTAACATCTGTCACGGCATCCCCCTCTCCGCCACCGGGAAGAACATATTCTTTGACCGGGCGGTCAAGAGATGAGATCGGCCGGTTCGAACCCTTCCGCCTCTTTCGGTGACGATGACGGCACGCTGGGCGATAGCCGCGGCCAAGATCATAGATCATCGGCCCGTTCGCTCATCCCGTACTCGATGAAACTCTCCCCGGCGAGGCATCTACAGGTGATGGCCTGCGGCATCGGTACAAGCCCCTCTGCCCTTCTTCTGCGTGCGAGATATGGACCCCATAGCCGAGGGGCGCCGACAATGATCGGAGTTCGCCAGGGAAGGCGGCGAATAGCAAAGGTTGATTAGTAGAAGGGATTATGTCATGGAACATCGGGTCGTTTCAGCCCGGCTGCTGGAGCATGTCCCGAACTACCATTGGAGGCTTCATTTGACCCAGTTTGATTCCGAGATGAACGAGGAGATAACGCGATGTCCGTTCCCCAACCGCAAGGAGGGAGAGATGTTCGGCGTGGCCGACCAGCTCTTGGGGGCCTCGCGTATAAAGGTGATGTGCGAGGACGGTACCTCCCGGATGGGGCGCATCCCCGGAAAGATCCGCAAGCGCATGTGGATCAGGGAGGGGGACCTCCTCATCGTGAAGCCCTGGGAGTTCCAGGTGGACAAGGCGGACATCATGTACCGCTACACCAAGACCCAGGCCAGCTATCTGCATCGCCGCAAGGCCATACCTAAGAACCTGGACGTGTTCTGAACAGGAGCGGGTCATGGTCCAAAAGGACGCTTTCGAGGCCCTTGAGCACAAGATCATGGCCCTGCGGGAGAACAGCCGCACCGGGGACGAGCGCAAGACCATGGACGAGGTGTTCGACCGCGACACCTTGCTGGGCATCTACAAGCTTATGACCGATGGGTACCTCGATACCATCCAGTACCCTGTATCCACCGGCAAGGAGGGGAACGTGTTCGCTGTCGCCGACGATGAGGGCAAGCTCTTCGCTCTCAAGATATACCGGACCTCGAACGCCTCGTTCAACCGCATCGCCAAGTACATCGAGGGGGACAAGCGCTTCAGGGGCATCGCCGGCTCCCGCCGCAAGGTCATCTTCGCGTGGGCGAACAAGGAGTTCCGCAACCTACAGCGGCTGGTGGACGCCGGAGTGAGGGTGCCCTCGCCCATCCGCTACCAGCGCAACATGCTGATGATGGAGTACATCGGCAACAAGAGGGGGCCGGCGCCGCTCCTCCGGAACGTCGTCCTGGACGACCCCGGCAAGGTCTACGAGACCATTGTGAAGTACATGCGCCTCGCCTACCAGGAGGCGGGACTGGTGCATGCTGACCTGAGCGAGTACAACATCCTTTATTACAGGAAGAGACCAGTGATTATCGATGTCGGGCAGGCGGTTCTGGTGGACCACGTCAACTCCAAGGACTTCCTGTTGCGGGACATCGAGAACATCAACCGCTATTTCAGGGGCCTCGAGGTCGATGTAATGGACCGGGACGAGCTCCTGCTTGCTATCACAGAGGCATCCAGATGAGACTGGTACGCATACCCAAGGAACGTGTCGGCGCCCTTATCGGCACCGACGGGGAGACGAAAGAGCTGATCGAGAAGCGCGCCGGGGTCAGGATGCGCATCGACACCGAAGGGGAGGTGGACATCGAAGACAACCCCGAGGACCCCCTGGCCGCCCTGAAGGTCATGGACCTGGTGAAGGCCATAGGGAGGGGGTTCGCCCCCCACCGGGCCATGCGCCTGCTGGACGAGGACGAGTACCTAGAGGTCATCGAGCTGGGAGACTATATCGGCAAGAAGTCGGACCAGCTGACCCGGGTGCGCGCCAGGATCATCGGCACCAACGGCAAGACCAGGAGGATCATCGAGGACCTGACCGGTGCGCACATGTCGGTGTACGGTGGCACCGTCTCCATCGTCGGCAACTCCGTCCAGCTTCCGATCGCCAAGAAGGCGGTGGAGATGATCCTGCGGGGCAGCGAGCACGCCACGGTGTACCGTTACCTGGAGAGATCGAGGGCCACCCTGCGCATCGCCGAGATGGGGTTCAGCTGAGAGCAAGGGACTTATATCGTCGTCCCATAGCCCGGAGGTGCGGGCAGGGGACCAGTAACCTTCCCGCCGACACGGTGAGACCATGGACGAGATGATAGCGCGCGCCGAGACGGCGTTGAAGACCCACGACCTCTGCGACCACTGCCTGGGACGGCTGTTCGCCCGAGTGGATACCGGGACGACCAACGCGGAGAGGGGAAGGAAGATGAGGGCGGCGGTGCCGGACGGCACCGGCGACCCGGTGCCGCCCCGGATGTGCTGGCTGTGCGAGGACCTGTTCGACAGCCTGGAACGGTTCGCGGACGCGGCCATGGACAAGCTGGGAACGGTGGAGTACGATACCTTCCTCATCGGCACGAAGGTCGATCCGCTCGTCCAGGACCGCGAGGAGCGGCTGTGGGCGGAGGTCGGCGGGGATAAGGCCGAGCCGATAAAGGCGGAGTTCAACCGGGAGATCGGCAAGATCGTGGAGGCCAGGACGGGCAAGAGCGCGGAGTTTCACTCCCCCGATGTGGTCGCAGTGGTCGACACCCGGTTCGGCCACATCGAACTGGACGTGGCTCCTATCTTCATTTACGGGCGCTACCGCAAGTACTCCAGGGAGATCCCCCAGACCAGGTGGCCGTGCCGGATGTGCCAGGGCAAGGGCTGCAAGCGCTGCGAGGGCACCGGGAAGATGTACCAGAACAGCGTCCAGGAGATCATCGGCGACGTGCTGATCAAGGAAGCGGAAGGCGCCGACCACTTCTTCCACGGCATGGGGCGGGAGGATATCGACGCCCGCATGCTGGGGACCGGCCGCCCGTTCGTCATCGAGATATCCGAGCCCCGGAAGCGCCATCTCGACCTTGAAGGGCTGACCGCCTCGATCAACGAGCACGGGGCAGGGCTGGCGGACTTCTCCGGCCTTCGCCCGTCGACCCGCGAGGAGGTGCGCCAGATCAAGGCGGCGACACCGGACAAGGAGTACCTTGCGGAGGTCAGGCCACATGGTAAAGTTAATAAGGGTCGAGTTGATGAGGTAGTCCAATCGTTAAGTCAGGCGCGTATCACTCAGCAGACGCCAACGAGGGTCGCCCATCGTCGGGCGGACCTTGCCAGGCAGCGAGCGATCCACGATCTCCAACTAATGGAGTTCAGCGAGGACCGCTTTCTCCTGAGGCTGAGGACGGAGTCCGGGACCTATGTCAAGGAGTTCGTCAGCGGGGACAACGGTCGTACCGTTCCCAGCTTCTCGGCGGCATTGGGCGTGCCGTGCGAGGTCACCGCGCTCGACGTCCTACAAGTGATCGATAACTCCAACGAGGGATGAAAATGGTAAAAGCTTCCAGAGGCCTCCGGCGCAAGACGCGCAACATACTTAGCAAGACCCCCCGCACCAGGGGCATGACCCCTATCACTCACGAGTTCCGTGAGTTCGCGGTCGGGGAGAAGGTCAGCGTGGTCATCGACCCCGGTGTCCACCACGGTATGCCGCACCAGCGCTTCCAGGGGAAGACCGGGGTGGTCACCGGCAAGCAGGGCCGCGCCTTTGTCGTGGACCTCTATGACGGCGACAAGCTGAAGACCGTGGTCTCCCGCGCAGAGCACCTGAAGAAGAGCTTCTGAGGCGTTCCGATGTCCGAGGAGCGCTATGTGCCTCTGTCCGAGGTAAAGCAGCTGCTGGAAGAGGCCGAAGGAGGGCGGGAGCTCAGCCCAGACCAGAAACTGGCGCTGGACCACTCTCAGAAGGTGGCCAAGCTGGAGCCGGAAGAGGCCCGGAAGCTTCAGGCCGAGCTTGGGAAACTGGGGTTCGTATCTGACGCCCTGTGCGCCAAGATCGCAGACATCCTTCCGACCCACGGCGACGACGTACGGGTGCTCTTCTCCAAGGAAAGGATGGTGTTGGAGAAGAAGAATATAGAACAGATACTATCTATCGTTGAGAAGTATCTCTAAACTTAAAAGGCGGATCACATGGAGGACTACGCTCTCATACTAGATTATTTGCCACAAGGTATACCTACTGACAAGAGTTTTCGCCGGGAGCCCTCCGCCTACGCCATCGGGGAGAGCGAGTTCAAGCTCTTCGAGCTTGTCCCCAAGGCGGACGCCATCATTGTCATCGGCGACCGGGTGTACATCGGGAAGGAGCCGTCCCTGCGGGACAAGATCATCCACGTCAAGCGGCGGGTGGGCTACGAGGAGCTTACCGCGGCGGCGCAGGCGGAGCTTCCGTTCATACTCCAGGATATCGCCAAACTGCAGGAGGCCCGCTTCATCAAGTTCTTCAATGAGGCCCAGGCCATCACCACCAGGTTCCACATGCTGGAGCTGATCCCCGGGCTGGGGAAGAAGACCATGTGGGCCATACTGGAGGAGCGGAAGAAGGGGACGTTCGCCAGCTACGATGACCTCACCAAGAGGGTTCCCGCGCTGAAGCACCCCATGAAGCTCATCGCCAAGCGCATCGAGGACGAGCTTTCGGACCCTTCGCAGAAATACCACATATTCGTGTCCCGGTAAGACGGGCACGAAGCGTTTTCCTTTTTTCATCCTGACCTACCATCGGACCGCTTATGTTCCACCGCAAGTGCGGCCGATACATGGCCCGAGCGGGGCACGGTGAGCGATTTTATATCGGACCGGCCTCATTGCCCCGACGGTCATGAACCCGTCCGAGATCAAGGAGATCCTGTCCAAGGCAGGCATCTCCCCCACCAAGGCCATGGGGCAGAACTTCCTCATCGATGACCGGGTGGCCGAGCGCCAGGTGGAGTTCGCCGGGATCGGCGGGAACGACACGGTGCTGGAGGTCGGCCCCGGGCTGGGCGTGCTGACCCACCGGCTGGCGGAGAGGGCCTCCAAGGTGGTGGCCATCGAGATGGACCGCAAGCTGGCCGAGGTCCTGGGGGCGTATCTGCCGGAGAACGTCGAGCTGATCGTCGGCGATGCCCTGGAGGTGCCCTTCCCCCGGTTCGACAAGATGGTCTCCAACCTCCCGTACTCCATCTCCTCGCCGATCATCTTCAAGCTCCTGGAGCATCGCTTCGAGAGGGCGGTGGTGATGCTCCAGAAGGAGTTCGCCGACCGCATGGTGGCCGCGCCGGACAGCGACGACTACTCCCGCCTGACGGTCAATGTGTACTACCGGGCGGAGTGCCGGATCCTGGAGAAGGTCCCCCGCTCGAGGTTCTGGCCGGCCCCCAAGGTCGATTCCGCGGTCGTTGAGCTGGTGCCCCGCCCCGCTCCCTTCGCCGTGCAGGACGAGAAGCTGTTCTTCCGCCTGGTGGAGGCGCTGTTCCAGCAGCGACGCAAGAAGATCGGCACGGTGCTGCGGATGAAGGGCCTGATCACTTCGGAACAGCGCTCGCTGGTGCCGTACGTGGACATGCGCATCGAGGCCCTGGCACCGGAGCAGATCGGTGAGCTGTGCGACGCCGTTTCCGGCCTCCGGACCAAGCGATAAATATCCTTGGCGGCCATCGTTCCTGAGCTGTTACCATGATCATGAGCGTCAGGGACATCGGAGAGAAGCTGACCACGGCCGGAAAGTTGGCCGGGAGGGCCGTATGCGTGATCGGCGGCGAGGACCCCTTTCCCGGAGCGGTGCATCTGGGGAAGGTGGACCGCTGCGTTGCGAGGGCGATATTCGATCTGGCCATGGACGCCGACGCTCCGCCGATGACCTACGGGGCGGACCAGAAAGGGGGCATATGCCCGGGCGGCCAATTGTGGTGCGGGATCTCGGGCCCCTCTCCCAAGCTCAAGTACCTCATCTCCACCGGCACCCCGGAATTCATGGGCGGGGCGGCCGAACACCTGAAGCCGTCGCCGGAAGCGGCGGAGCGGTTCTTCGCCTCTCCGGGCAGAATAACGCCGCCGGGACGGTACATCAGCCTCGCCGGGTACGATCAGGTGGACGATGACGCCGGCGTGCTTTCCTTCATCCTTATTGGCACCGCGGAGTCCGTTCGCAACCTCGGCGGCCTGGTGCAGTTCGTCTCCGACGACATCTTCACCTCCGTTCTGATGCCGGGAGGGGCGTCCTGCGCCTCCATGATCACCTACGCCGCGGGCCTGGCCGAGAGGGCGCCGCGGAACGCCGCCTTCGTCGGCCCGGTCGACCCCACCGGGAACGCCTGGCTGCCGCCCGACCTCATGACCATGGCCGTGCCCCTGGCCCTCGCCAGGTCGATGGCCGAGAACGTGGACGCTTCCTTCCTCTCCAAGCGCGCCGAGGTCGCCTTCCCGGCCAGAAGACTGAGCCTCGGTGAGAAGATGGAGTGAGGGCCCACGCTCCGCTACGCGGCGCTACTTTCCCTTCAGAGCCTTCCTCAGCCTCATCAGGGCGCGGAGCCTGTCGATGTAGCTGCGACCATAAAGTGCGTCGAGCATTCCGGCCATGTTCTCCCAGCGGTAGGGATGCCACCATGCCTCTCGCCGGAACCGGCCGTCGTCGACGTGCACATGCTGCGGCTCCATCAGCTCGGAGAAGCCTTCCTCCCCGTGGGTGCGCCCGAAGCCGCTCATGCTCTTCCCTCCCCAGGGGGTCATCGGAAGGCCGTAGGTGTAGGCGACGTTGTTGATAAGGACCGTACCGCCGCTCATGCGCTCCGCCACCCTGCGTCCTCTTCTCCGGTCGCCGGTCCACACCGAGCCGGAGAGGGCGAAGGGGCAGTCGTTGGCCAGTCGCACCGCCTCCTCGTCCGAACCGAACCTGCCCACCGTGAGGATGGGCCCGAAGGCCTCCTCCTGTACCACGCAGGAGGCCTGAGGGGCGTCGACGATCACTGTCGGCTGGAAAAAGTATCCTCTCAACCCTTCCGCCCGCCGGCCTCCGATGAGCACCTTCCCGCCCTCCCTGACCGCCCGTTCGACCATCTCCTCGGTCCTCAGGAGGGCGGCCTCGCTGATCAGGGGGCCGACGTCCACGTCCTCCGTCCCGTAGCCCAGCCGGAGGCTGGCCACCTTCTCTTTCAGCAGCTCGACGAAGCGGTCATAGACAAGGTCGTGGACGTACAGCCGCTTCACGCACGCGCAGGTCTGCCCGGCGTTGACGAAGGCGCCCCAGACGACGCCCTCGGCGGCCCGCTCCAGACCGGCGTCCTCCAGGACGATGCAGGGGTCCTTGCCTCCCAGCTCCAGGGTCAGGGGCGTAAGTCGCTGGGATGCCTGGGACATGATCATCGTGCCCGCCGCCGAGCTCCCGGTGAACACGATGCGGTCAACGCCAGAGGCGACCAGCGCCCTACCGTGATCGTTCCCTCCGATGAAGGTCTGCACCAGCCCCTTCGGCAGATCGGCATCGTCGAACAGCCTGGTCATCTCCAGGGCGGTCAGGGGCGTCTCCGGGGAGGGTTTGATCACCACCGCGTTCCCGGCGGCCAGGGCCATGATGGCCTGGGAGAAGGGAATGCCCAGGGGGTAGTTCCAAGGAGCGATGATGCCGATCACTCCCAGCGGCCGGGGCTGGATGTACGAGCGCCGGCCCATGTAGGTCATCATCAGGCCCATGCTACCAAAGCGCACCCTGCGCCGGGCGAAGAGCCCTTTCATCGAACGGACCGAGTGGTCGGCCGCTACCAGAGAAGGAAGCACGTCGGCGTTCACCGATTCCAGGCGGGGCTTCCCCGTTTCCTTGGAGATGACCTCGGCCACTTCCTCCCAGCGGTCGATCAGCCGGTCACGCACTCCTATCAGGGAAGCTTTCCTCCGCTGCAGGGGCCAGGATGCCCATTCCGCCTGGGCCTCACGGGCCTTCTGGACCATCGGGCCTATCGAGTCAAGCTCGGCCTCCTGTACCTCCCCTATCGCCTCCAGGGTGGCTGGGTTCATCTTGCGAATCATTGAACGGCACGTCCCTTCCGCCCGGCGGATGCCAGTGGCACGGGCAGTCCCGATAAGGTCTACTGGTTCAAAATAGCTTCAGCCCGGTCGGAAGGTAATGATCATCGTTCTGACGTCCTCCATCGAGCATGATGGCGCGGGGTAGGGAACACCTCGCCCGGTAACGATATCTGGTCATTCACGACGCGTGCGCTGATCCCTTAGCCCGTCCGCTAGATGACCGATCGCCAGGATCGGATGATGGACCATCATGCGGGGCCCTGAATAACGCATCACTTCCCTGATCTTCTCTCTCATCTCCGGCCGATAGCAATGGATCGTGCATTTTAGACAGGTCGGCTTATCTTCCTGGAACGGGCAGTCATCCAGGTGGGATAGAGCATAGTCGATCAGCATGCGGCAATCTGGACATCCCTCTGGATCCATTCCATGATTAGCTCTGCAATAGATACGAACCATAGCTTCGATGGTCCTCTTCTCCCTATCCACCCTATGATCGGACATAATGCCGAACCCGACCCTCACACCTAGGTCAATCCCGTCCTGATAAGAGTTACGAAATCATAGCGTCTGAAAGTGTTGGACGGTGATGACCGAACACCTGACCCCACGATCTTTTCTACCGAATTCAGAAAATATGACGGCGATCGCAGGCCTGCCGGAAAAGCCTAGGCTTCCCCGAGCCTGAACCAACGATCGCATGGCCAGCCTATTGCATTAATGCAATGGTTATTTAGGTTCCAGGTCGTTCATTGGAGCGGTGAGAGATATGCAGATCGGCATCGTCGGAAAACCTAACGTGGGCAAGTCCACCTTCTTCTGCGGAGCGACCCTAGCTAGCGTGGAGATAGCCAACTATCCGTTCACCACCATCAAGGCCAACCGGGGCGTCGCCTTCGTCCGGGGGCGGTGCCCTCACCTGGACTTCAACACTCAATGCGTACCGCGCAACGCCGGCTGCGACAACGGCACCAGGATGATACCGGTGGAGCTGCTGGACGTGGCCGGGCTGGTCCCCGATGCCTGGCAGGGCAGGGGGCTGGGCAACCAGTTCCTGGACGACCTGAGGCAGGCCAGCGCCCTGGTCCACGTGGTGGACGCGTCCGGCTCCACCGACCTGGAGGGGAACACCGTGCCCCTGGGTTCGCATGACCCGGTGGAGGACATCCACTTCCTGGAACGGGAGATCTCCATGTGGATGAGGGGCATCCTGGAGAAGGGATGGGACCGGGCCGCCCGGCAGGCCCACATGAGCGGCCAGTCCATCGTGCCGATCATCCACGACCGGCTGACCGGCCTGGGCGTGACCGAGGCCCAGGTGACCGCGGCCATGAGGGACGCGGCGCTGCCGGAGAACCCCATAACCTGGGGCCCGGAGGACATGCTGCGCATCGCCGACGCGGTGAGAAAGTACTCCAAGCCCATGATCATCGCTCTGAACAAGGCCGACCTGGCCGATGACGCCGCCCTCAAGCGGCTGAGCGAGGCGGCCGGAGGCATGGCCGTACCTACCATGGCCGAGGCCGAACTGGCGCTGAGGCGGGCGGACAAGGCCAAGCTGGTGGAGTACCTCCCTGGCGCCGGCAGCTTCAGCATCGCCGACCCTTCCAAGCTCAATGTCGGGCAGAAGAAGGCACTGGATAAGATCGGGGAGGGCATGGAGCGGCTGAACGGCACCGGGGTCCAGCAGTGCCTGGAGAAGGCCGCCTTCGAGCTCCTGGACCTCATCATCGTGTACCCGGTGGAGGACGAGACCCGGCTCACCGACCACGACGGCAGGGTGCTCCCCGACGCCTTCCTGGTGCCCCGGGGGACCACCGCCAGGGGCCTCGCCTACAAGGTCCACACCGACCTGGGAGAAAACTTTATCCGGGCGATCAACGTGAGAACGCACAGGACGGTGGGGGGCGATCAGGTTCTGCAGAACAACGACGTCATGACCATCATCTCCAGGAAGTGAACCAGGTGGGCCAATGGGACGTCCGGCTTCTCGCCGCCACATACCGGAGGGCGGACAACGATCAGCTGACCATAGAGATGTATGGCACGCTGGACGACGGCCGTTCCATCACCGTGCGGTACACCGGCTTCGAGCCGTACTTCGACGTGGTGGAGCCGACCGCGGAGGCGGTGGAGAAGCTGCGCAGGGACCCCGACGTCCGCCGGGTGGAGGATATCTCGCTGTTCTACAAGGGCAGGCTCCGCCGGTCCGCCAAGGTGTACGTCCGATTCCCCTGGCTGGTGCCTGACTTCCGCTCCCGCCTGAGGCGGGACTTCGACGTCCTGGCCGCGGACATACCGTTCCACCACCGCTTCATCTACGACTTCGACATCGGCTCGTGCATTCGGGTGTTCGGCAAGGAGGGGGTGGGGGAGTACCGCACCGACCTCATCGTGGACATGGAGATGGCGGACGGCGCGCCGCGCTTCCAGAACCTGCCGCCCTTCAACCCGGACCTCAAGGTGCTGTCGTTCGACATCGAGAACGCCATCAAGGACGGGACCATCCTCACGGTGTGCTACGTCATCCGGGAGGGCAGCGGCCAGCTGCGGGGCGGCGCTCCCATATCCGGGGACGAGAGGACCATCATCGACGAGTTCACCCGGGTCATCCAGGAGGAGGACCCCGACGTCATCACCGGCTACAACATCGACAATTACGACATCCCCACCGTGATGGAGCGGGCCAAGCTGGTCAAGGCCGGCAAACTGGCCTGGGGGAGGGACCTCTCCGAGCCCCGCAAGGTGGGCCTGCGGGGATGGAGGCTCAACGGCCGGCTGGTGGTGGACGCATGGTGGGCGGCCAAGATCCACCTGCGGCCGAAGCAGGAGACCCTCAACCACGTGGCCAAGCTCACCCTCGGCGAAGAGAAGCTGGACGTGGAGCCGTCGAAGATGGACGAAGAGTGGGACCGCGACCGGGAGAAGGTCATGCGCTACTGCCTCAAGGACGCCGAGCTGGCGCTGCGCATCCTGGAGTACGTCGGCTCGCTGCGGCGGACC
Organism: Methanomassiliicoccus sp.; assembly: GCA_016109435.1. Classification (GTDB taxonomy): domain Archaea; phylum Thermoplasmatota; class Thermoplasmata; order Methanomassiliicoccales; family Methanomassiliicoccaceae; genus UBA6. The sequence continues at coordinate 111,814 of JAEILR010000003.1, read as the reverse complement.
ATGGACCTGGCGGCGGTGTCCAAGCTCCCAATGGAGGACGTGCAGACCTCCGGCAACTCCACGCTCATCGACTCCATCCTGATACGTGAGGCCGACCGCGTGCCCGCGCCGTACGGCCCTGTTGGTGTCCCCCTGACCGGCAACTTCGACGATGACGAGGAGGCCATCGAAGGAGGGTACGTGCACACCATCGAGCCGGGGCTGTACCACTGGGTCATCGTCCTGGACTTCAAGTCCATGTACCCCTCGCTCATCATCCACAAGAACATCTGCTTCACTACGCTGAACGACGAGGGGACCATCGTCGCTCCCAACGGCGCCCGGTTCCTGTCCAAGGAGCAGCGGGAAGGTCTCCTGCCCCGCATCCTCCAGGACCTCATGGCCCAGAGGGACGACATCAAGAGAAAGATGAAGGCGACCACGGACCCCGACGAGTTCCGCTACTACGACGGGCTGCAGAACGCGGTGAAGATCCTCATGAACGCGGTTTACGGCGTCTTCGCCTCGTCGTTCTACCGCTTCACGGACCGCAACATCGGGAGCGCCATAACTGCCTTCGCCCGGGAGACGGTGAAGACGCTCATCTCCCGCCTCGAGGAAGAGGGCATTAACGTCGTTTACGGGGACACGGACAGCTTATTTTTACAATCACCATATAATAATCTGGATGACACCGTGAAGTTCGGCACGGAGATCTCCGAACGCTTCTCTCGCGAGATCTCCCAGATGGAGTTCCAGAAGGTGCTGGAACCGCTGTTCTCCCACGGCAAGAAGAAGAGGTACGTCGGCCGTTCGGTATGGCCCGATAACGAGCTGCTCATCCGCGGCTACGAGACCAGGAGGACCGACGCCTTCGACCTCCAGTCCTCGGTGCTGATGTCGGTGTTCGAGAAGATACTGGACGAGAGGACGGAGGAGGCGGTGAAGATCGCCCGGGAGAACGTCCAGAAGGCCATGGACTGCAAGGTCCCCATCGAGTCGCTGGTCATCTCCCGCACCTGCAAGTCCTTCAACTCCTACAAGGACCCCGACTCCCAGGCCAACGTGCAGGCGGCCAGGAAGCTCATGGCCATGGGCTACGACTTCGTCCCGGGGATGAAGGTGTCGTGGATCGTCACCGATTCGAGGAAGACACCGCAGGAGGTCGAGCCGTACGTGAGCGGCCGCAAGTTCGAGCACCGCCCGGACTGCCGGTACTACGCCGAGAGGGTGGCGCAGACCGCCGCGAGAGCTACCGAGGTCTTCGGTTGGGGGGAGAAGGACCTGCTCACCGGATCGCAGCAGGTCACCCTGTTCGACACCTCCTTCGCCGGCGGTTCCGAGCCCCGGGCCAAGAAGAAGGAGCCAGAGCAGAAGAGCACCAAGAAGAAGATGGACCTCCGGGACTTCATGTGATCAGCGTCGGAACATCGTCTGGCTGCGCGGTTAGTTCCGAAGATGAAAAACCACGCAGATACGTTTAACATATCAACGAGGTTCTTAACTCTCGGGTATCGAATTTGATAGGAAAGCTTGAGATCATTGGAGAGTGGGCCGCGGACGGATCGCTGGAAGAGAGCGACGAGCGCCGCATCGTGAACGTCAGGGAGCTTAACGAGGCCATTAAGCAGAGGGTCTATGAACTGGACCTGCAGGTACTGCTCGCCGGGCTCCTCACCATTCTCGGCATCCATCAGGAGGGGGGGGAGAAGCGCTACTCCCTGGAGGTGCACGTGCCTCTGTTCCTTGATGAGGGGTCGGAGTACGACGTGACCATGCTGGAGCGGAGGGCGACGGCGCTGAAGGTGCTGAAGGATCGCGGCTATTATCTTGAGGGACACCGGGGAGGCTTCGTCAAGTGCTTCCGGGAGGGTTCCCTGAACGAGCTGGACGAGGAACTTGATTTTATCGAACGCGCGGTAGCCGAGGCCGGCTGATAACGCCGTGGTCGCTCCCCCGGGCCATGGAGGCCCGATAGGGTTAAATAAATCGGTCATTCTGTCCGACCGTAGTCACGAGAGGATATCTCGTCGGAGATGTGCCCCCGTCACCCGGGGGTGAATCCCTAAACGCCGCAAAGCGGCATGGTGATACACATGGAAGAGAACCATAAGGCAGCGCCCGCGGTCGAGGAAGAGGAGAAGAGGACCGTTAAGGGCAAGAACATGTACAGTTTTATTGCCGACGCCTGGAACAGGCCGTCCGACACCTACGTCAAGGGGCTCCAATGGGAGCGCATGATCGAATGGCGCCGGGACGAGAACTACATGAGGGTCGAGCACCCCACCCGCCTGGACCGCGCCCGGAAGCTGGGCTATAAGGCCAAGCAGGGCTTCGTGGTAGTGCGGGGACGCGTGCGCAAGGGTTCCCTCAGGCGCCGACAGATACGCAAGGGCCGCCGCGCCAAGCGGAAGGGTATCAACAAGATCACCGCGGGGAAGAGCCTCCAGCGGATCGCCGAGGAGCGCGCCTCCAAGAGGTATCCTAACCTCGAGGTCCTTAACTCCTACTGGGTCGGAATGGACGGCCAGCAAGAGTGGTTCGAGATCATCCTGGTCGACCCGCACCACCCGGTCATCAAGGCGGACAGGACCATCAACTGGATATGCTCCTCCAAGCAGAGAGGGAGGGCGTTCCGTGGTCTCACCGCAGCGGGCAAGGCCGGCCGTGGCCTGAAGTGGAAGGGCAAGGGAGCCGAGAAGGTCCGCCCCTCCATCAACGCCCACAAGCACCAGGGCAAGTAAGCCCTCAATCCTTTCCTTTTTCCTTTATTTATTTCAGCATTCTTCTTGTGCCTGAGAGGATGGTCCGCCTCCCGAACGGCCTTTGCGAGCGGCGATCGATGACGAACGCGCTGGCGGCGAAAGAGATATCAGCCTCTCGGAGCATCGTTCCCCCGCCATTGGATGAGGGCACGAACATGAACCACCGCTTGACGATCCGCATGGCATCGGAGGACGACGCCGCGGAACTTCTGGCAATCTATGCTCCGTACGTCACCGGCACGGCGATCACCTTCGAATACACCATGCCCACCGTGGAGGAGTTCCGCAGGAGGATCGGGAGCGTCCTCACCGGGTATCCCTTTCTGGTGGCGATGACCGGCGACGGAATCGCTGGCTATGCCTACGCCTCAGCGTTCAAAGAGCGGGCCGCTTACAACTGGTCCGCCGAGACCACGGTGTATGTGCGGCAGGAACGCCGGGGGGCGGGGATCGGCAAAGCCCTATACCTGGAACTGGAGCGCATCCTGAGGGAGCAGCGTATCGTCAATCTGAACGCCTGCATCTCCTACCCCAACCCTGGAAGCATCGGGTTCCACGAACGCATGGGGTACAGGACCGTAGGTCACTTCACCAAGTGCGGGTACAAGTTCGGCAGGTGGTGGGACATGATCTGGATGGAGAAGATGATCGGCGAACATCATCCAGTGCCGGAACCGGTCGTCCCGGTCACTCGCCTCGACCTTCATTTCGGAGGACGGCAGTAGCGCGCTGCCGGAGGAAGCGGCCGCCGCTCATGCCGACCTGATGAAGGCCGACCGCTCCTGGACCTCCGCTCCGGTCATGCCGATGAGGGGGAAGAACGCCGGTACGTCGGAAGGGAGCGCGCGGATGATATCTATGTCCTCCACGCCATAGCCGTGGACCGTGGCCAGGGCCTTGGAGTCCCGCAGCACCCTGCGCACCTCCCGTCCGACCACGACCTTGAGCCGGGGATCCCATGCTCCTAGCGAGGCCGCGGGGCCGTCCTCGGAGGACGCGGAAACGATGACCCGACAGCCCCGCTTCATCATCATCCATGCCGCCAGGGCATCGCGGTCGTTCTCGACCACCGCCACGACCTTCCCCTGGCTGCCCATGGGCAAGCCTCCCGGCCCGGACAGGTACTCGCTGAAGATGTACGCCTTCCGATCGCGGACCTCGACGTAGAATGTGACATCAGGACGGGTCAGGTCGACCCTGACCCCCTTGTCCTCGTTGGCCAGGAAGATGGCCGAACCGACCTCCCGGCCGACGTCCATGCTTTTGTAGGGATGGTTTCCCTCCCTGCGGGCCTTTACCGCGAAGGATCGCCCCTCCCCGAGAACGGTGCGGGAGTACTCCGCGGCGGCCCGCTGCATCTCCTCCATGGCGCTGTCGGAGATGAGGGCGGGGGACAGGGAAGCGACACCGAAGACCCGGCGAAGGACCGGTATGGAGTCGTCCATGCGGTCGGTGGTGATGTATATGCGCCCCTGCTCGGAGGTCACCAGAGCTTCCAGCCCTTGCGCCGACAGCGCGGTCAGCATGTTGTCGATGAGGATGCTCTCGAAGTACCTTCGCACCCCGGAGCTCTTGAGGCCCACTTCCGCGTACCGGGCCAGAATGACGTCCACGCGCTTGTGATGCCCGCGGTGGTTATTATTGTTTCGCGGGACAGGGGTTATTAACGGCTGACATATATCGAATGGCAATGGACCCCGTGCTGGCCCTGGGAGTCATCATCGGCGCCGTCCTGGCCGGAGTGGTAGGCTCGATGTTCGGCATCGGGGGAGGGATGATCATCATACCCATCCTCACCATCGCCCTGGGCATCCCCATGAAGGAGGCCATCGGGGCCAGCCTCATCGGGGTCATCGCCTCGTCCACCGGGGCGGCGTCGCGGTACGTGGGGGAGGGGATGGTCAACATCCGCCTGGGGATGATCATGGAACCGGCCACGGCGGTCGGTTCCATCATCGGGGCGTACCTGGCGATCTACTTTGATCAGTTCGTGCTGTCGGCGGTGTTTGCCGCCGTGCTCGTCTACTCATCGTACTACATGCTCCGCCGGCCGGAGGTCACCATAGATAGCAAGGGCAAGTGCTACGACTACCTCGCCTGCGCCTACAACGACCCCCGGTCCGGCGAGGAGGTGTCCTACGAGGTCAGGAACCTGGGCAAGGGGCTCGTGGCCAGTTTCGCGGCGGGCAACATGTCGGGGATGCTGGGTATCGGCGGGGGCATCGTCAAGGTCCCCACCATGAACGTGTGGATGGGCGTGCCCATCCGCGCGGCCACCGCCACCAGCAACTTCATGATCGGCGTCACCGCCCTCGCCGGGGCGGCGGTCCTGTACACCAACGGCCTCATCTCCCCGGTCCTGGCCGCCTTGGTGGCGGTGGGGGTGTTCGCCGGCGCCACCGTCGGACCGCGACTGTCCGGGCGCATCGCCGGCCCGACCCTGAGGCGGTACTTCGCCGTGATCATGCTCGCCGTGGCGGCCATCATGGTGCTCAAGGCTCTGGGGGTGATGCCCTGAAGTACGATGCCCATGACCACGTCCGCATCGACCGGTGGGTGCACATCGTGCTGCGGGCGGGGATGGTCCTCAGCCTGTCGGTCCTGCTCCTCGGCCTAGTGCTGTTCGCCTTATCGCCGGCGGACCACCAGGCGATTGACCTGTCGCCGGCGGAGATAATACCTGGCCTGCTTGAGGGCAGCCCCATCGCCGTGATCGACCTTGGGATCCTCCTGCTCATCGCCACCCCGCTCACCCGGGTGCTCACCGCCATGGCCGTGTTCGCGGTGGACCGGGAGCCGAGGTTCGTCCTTCTCTCCCTAACGGTCCTCGCGGTCATCGCCGCCGGGGTCCTCCTGAGCTGAGGAGTTCCTGCCAGTGAGTACGGAGAAGCAAAGGTTCATGAAGCGAGGACCAATCTCCTGGCGGGATGCATAGGGATGGGCAAGGACAAGCCGAAGGACGACAAGTGGTACTACTCGTTCCTTCCTCACAACATGGCCGGCGGGAGCACCTCGCCGCTTATACCGCTGTTCATAACCGAGGCGCTGGCCGGAACGGTGGCCCAGGTAGGCCTGCTTAGCGCGATATCGTCCCTGGCCGCCATCCCCTCCCACATCCTGTGGGGCAACCTGTCGGACGCTGCCAAGAAGAGGCGGGCGTTCGTCCTGATCGGTTTCGGAGGCATGGCCCTGGCCATGCTGATGATGGCCTTTTCCATCAACTTCTTCCAGTACCTCATCGCCAACGTGGTGATGGGGGTGCTGTCGACGGCGGCCGCCCCGGTGGGCACCGTCCTCATCCTCGAGTCGTTCCCCAAGAAGGAGTGGGCCAAACGACTGGGCGACTTCAGCCGCATCGGCGGTCTGGGGTGGGTCCTCGGCCTGCTCATCGGGACCATATGGATCGCGTTCTTCACCGGCGCCGGGAGCTCCGCGGTGGAAATGCGGGCGCTATTCCTGCTGGCCGGAAGCCTCTCCCTCGTCTCCGTGTTCCTGGCCTACCGCTGGGTTCCCGAGCCCGGCGAGCTGGTGGACCGCTCCCAGATCAGCGGTGCCCTGCACCGGGTGCCGCTGTTCACCGTCGAGCGCGCGCGGTACATGCCCCAGCGGGTGATGCACGTGCTGATGATCAGCACCAAGAACATGAGGGTGGAGAACTTTCCCTCAAATCTCCGACGCTATTACTTGTACACTCTGGTCACCTTCACCGGCTTCCTGACGTTCTATGTCGGCCTTCCGATCTTCCTGAAGCAGTACGCGGGCATGACCAGCGCGGAGGTGTTCGTCATATACCTGGCGTCATCGGTGGCTTCCGCCCTGACCTACTCCGTGGCCGGACGGTGGGCTACCCAGTACGGCAGCAAGAAACTGCAGGTCGGCGCGGTGGCAGGACGGATGGCGGTGTTCCCCTCCTTCTTCCTGGTAACCCTCCTCGGCCTGTCGACGACCGGGCTGCTGGTGGTGTTCTGTGCCCTGCATGCCCTGCTGGGCTTCTTCTGGGCCAACATCTCGGTGTCGGGAAACCACATCGTGTCCAACATATGCAAGAAGGAGTGCCGGGCCGAGTCCACGGGCATGTACGGCGCCATGCAGGGATCTGCCGCGGTGGCCGGTGCCCTCATCGGCGGCTACGTCGCCCAGAGCCTCGGATACGGCGTGGTGTTCGCGATAGCCTCAGCCTTCCTGGTGGTAGGCTTGATCGTGCTCAGCAGGATCAAGACAGACCAGGAAGCGGACGGGGCGGAGGCCCCGGCCGCGAGCTGATCTCTTACTTCATCATCTCGGCGAGGTTCTTCCCGTAGATGACCGCCAGGCTCTCCTCGCCCGGCAGGAGCATCTTGTCCTGGCCGGTGCTGAAGTAGGTCCAGGAGGCCACTTTCATGTTCGCTCCCTTCATGATCGCCGCGAGCTTCTCGGACATGCCCGCCGGCTCTCCGGCCACGCGGGTGTCGAACAGAACTCCGACGGCCTTCCCGTTGGTGCCGATGGTCTTCTTGAGCAGCCCGGTGATCTTCCTCCCGGCCAGGAACCCGCTCGACGGCCCTCCGAGGACCCAGTACTGGGCCTTGGCGAGGTCCGCGGAGGTTACGCTCCCGACCGACTTGCATTCAACTTCGGACTGACCTGCCTGCTTCAATCCCGAGCATATGGCCTGTGCGACCTTTTCGGTGTTACCCTCATAGACGACTAGTGCCTTCATCAGTAGTCCCTCAATTCTCCTGCAAGAATATTGAGGCGTTCATATACTTTTGAGCGTATATGTCTTTCTACGCTCTGCGGGGGGCCGTCAGGGAGCATGACCGCCGTTCAGCGGATCAAATACTGCCAGAATTTTATTGTCGATCATAGTTACATTGAAAGTTAGGGATCGATCACTGGACGATATCGGAGTACGAGACCGGCGCGGCCGATGCGTTCGTACAGACCTCGATGGCCTGGAGGTCCTCGGGACCGGTGGCGTCGGACCCCTCTAGGCGGTAGCGCCCCCGGGGTATGATCAGGTCGAACCTCGCCCCCTCGCCGGGCCGGCCGGTCTCCCTGATGGACATCCCGGTGAGGGCCAGGACCTCCCGGGAGAGGAACAGCCCGAACCCGGTCCCCCTGCCGTAGCCGCTCTCGAAGATCTTCTCTTTCTTTTCCGAGGAGATGCCTGGACCGATGTCCTCATATGTCAGCAACAAGTGGTCCTCGCACATCTGGCATCTCAATCTCACCGTCGTCGGCCTGCGGGCATATTTGGCGCTGTTCTCCAACAGATTATGGAAGACCTTGCCGAGCATGGGGTCGGCATAGACCTGGACCTTCCGCACCTGATCAGTGATGTCCAGGTTCACGATGTCCCTGTTCTCCAGGACGGTGGCGTCAAGGAGGGGCCCCAGCCCCTGCCACTGCGGTGACCTTGTCCCCAGTTCCTGGTATATCCTGGCGAACTCGATGTGCCGCCAGATCGATTCGGCACAGAGGTCGATGGCCTTCAGGCGGGCCAGGCATTCGGGCTCGTCGGTGCGGACCCGGAGCAGGGCCAGGTTCGCGTTTAGCGCCGTCAGCTGATTATTGATGTCGTGCCTGGTGAGGTCGTTCAGGAGGCTGAGCTTCTTGTTCGCCTCCCATAGCGATTCCTGCAGCGTCTTCTGCTCGGTGATGTCGGCGATGAAGGCGACGGCCCCCATGAAGTCCCCTTCCTCGTCCACGATCATGGACACGGTCAGGCAGGCATGGAGCCTGGAGCCGCCCTTCCGGAGGAAGACCACCTCCCCCCTCTGGGCGGCCTTGGTACCGGTGTCCTTCATATGCTCGAGGAGCATGCGTTTGCTCCCCTCGTCCAGGAATTTCAGCGCGCTCCTGCCGATGATCTCGTCCTTCGTGTATCCCATCATGTTCACCATGTTGTCGTTCACGAAGGTGGTGTTCCATTCCCTGTCCACCGCCCAGATCCCCTCCTGGGCGTTGTCGATCATCTGCCGGCATTTCTGTTCGCTCTCTCTCAACCTCTCCTCCATCTCCCTGCGCTCGCTGATATCGGTGACGGCGTAGGTCGTCCCGGCGAACTCCCCACGCTGGAAGAACGGTTTCGCGGACAGGATGGCCCACAGCTCCGACCCATCTCCCCGATTCATCCGGTAGTCCGCCCGGTTGGTGTATCCCTCCCTGCGTTTCCTCATGTTGACCATCGCGTCCTCGATCGATCCGCGGGCGATGTGGGACAGCAAGTGGGTGCCGATGATCTTGTCGGAAGGAAGTCGAAGGATGCTTTCCAATCGTTGATTGGCAAAGACGATCCGGTCCTGGGCGTCGACGACCAGGATGCCTTCCCCGATGAGATCCAATACACTGTCGTGCCGGTACTCCAGCTCGTCGAACAGCCTCTTGGCCTTACTTATCTCGGTGATGTCCTTTACTATGGAGAACAGCAGGTTACGGCCGTTGAAGGCGATCGACCCGGTGAAGGTCTCCACGTCCTTGATCTCGCCGGTCGCCAGCCGGTGCTTGGAGGTGTGGTGATGCACGTTCTCAAGCTCGTCCGGCCTGAGCATATCGTTGATCGTCGTTGGGGGGAGCAGGCTCACCTGGAAGATGTTCATGTCCGTGAATCGTTCGAGATCGTAACCGTAGAAGCTGCAGGCCGCCTCGTTGGCATGGATTATTTTGCCAGTCCCCGGCTCGATAAAAAGCATGACCGCCGGGCTGGCCTCGAGGGCCCCGTTGGGCTCCGGACCGACAGAGGGGGGGTCTCGCCCCTGGTCCTTCATGCCGGTCGCATCCCTGAAGAACAAAAGGCGGCCGATGACATTGGGCCCGATGCTGACCGGGACGGAGTGCTCATCGAAGACCCGGCCGTCCTTGAACTCCAAGTGCCTACTGTCGTCTGCCAAGAGGTCGTCGCAGGGAGCTTCGATGCACTGCTTGAAGGCGTCGGGGTCCCTGAGCTGATCCCGTACGTATTCGAGCATCTTCCGGTCCAGGCGCGATTCCGCCGGGTCGGGGATCCTCCACATCTCCAGCAATCTCCGGTTGTACTGGACCACCGCTCCTTGGTCATCGACCAGCAGGATGCCCTCCTCGTTGGAGTCCAGCATCGCCCTCAGGTGGGACATGGACCTCTGAAGATCCTGCTCCGCGTCCTTGGCCGCGGTGACATCGTTGCCGATGACCAGGACCTCCTTGACCCTGTTCCCCTCTCCGCGGATGGTCTTGGCGGTCCATGAGGTCCAGCGTCTGGTCCCGTTCCTTCGCCTGATGAGGAGGGTGAAGGCCGACTGTTTGCAAGCCCCGGTGGTGAAGGCCCTCACCATCTCCTCCATCTCCGCCTCCGAGTGGTCCTCGGGCCGGATCAGCGTTCCCACGACCGGCCGCCCCACGATGTCATCGACGCAGTCGAAAAAATCGAGCCCGTACTGATTGAGGAAGGTGATCCTGCCATCAGGGTCGAGCTTGAGGATGATGCTGTTAGCGCCCTCCACCAGATCGCGGTACTTCTGCTCGCTGGCGGTGACCTGAAGCTCCGCCCGCCTCCGCTGCGCCAGCTGGACTATCGCGTTCTTCAGCTCCCCGAACTGCACCTGAAGGTTGCCGCCCTTCTGAATGTAGAAGTCCGCGCCGCTGTTCAGGGCCTCGATGGCGACCTCCTCTCGGCCCCGGCCGGTGAACAAGATGAACGGAATGGGGTCCCCCCTCTTCCTCAGTTCCTTGAGGAGTTCGATGCCGTTCATCCTCGGCATCTGATAGTCTGACACGATGACATCGTAGGCCGCCTGGGACAGGCGGCTTAACGCATTGTACGAGCGTTGCTCCGTTTCAACCCGGACATCGCCGCCCTCCTCCAGAAAGACCTTGGTAAGCTCAAGTAGCCCTGGTTCATCATCAATGTAGAGGACTAGAGGCGGGTCCATGCGGATTCAGGGACGATTCAGTAGATAAATGGTTCCGGCCAGATAATATAATCTATAATCAGAATGTGGATTGATAATACTAAACCGCCAGAGCTGCTGCGATGATCGCATCCGCACATGGTGACATCTCAAGATGAGAACCGCAAGGCCCTGAGGGTCGATCGATCCGGACGAGAAGAGGAAAGGAAGTGCAGGGGAAGGGGTCTGAACTCCCGAGCCACAAGGGATAAGGCCCTGAATCTTGGATGAAACCTTTCTGTTATCATTCAAGCGGACGGATGTTTTACTCCCTTAGTATTGGCTATATCATCTGCCAGGGTAATTGGTGTAACGGAGTAATGCACAGGTTCGGAGGCATTGATTGACCATTTATTATGCATTGTTACGGGGCATAAATGTAGGACGCAGCAATCGAATTAAGATGGCCGATCTCAAGGAAATACTAGCGGACATAGGATTGACCCGGACTCAGACCTATATCCAGAGCGGCAACGTGATCTTCGAATCGAACGAAGACGAAGGCCCACTGCGTGAGAAGATTGAAAGGACTGTCGAAGAGATGTTCGGTTTTTCCACCACGGTGGTCCTGAGGACAGCAGCAGAGGTTCGAAAGTTGATCGCGGACTGCCCGTTCTCTCCGGAGGCTATACGAGAGGCGGGATCGTCATCCCCGGTCGAAGTCCTCTACGTCGCCCTATTGGTGAACCCTCCACAGCCTGAATCGAGGAAAATCTTGGATATGCGCCGGGAAAAGGAGGAAGAATATCGAATAGCTGGGCGTGACATTTTTCTGCTATTGCCCAACGGCATTCGTCGGTCCAGGCTTGTGAGCAATTTGGATCGGTTGGGCGTCCCGTCCACCATACGCAATTGGAAAACACTGAGGAAGCTTGATGAGTTGGCCCATGCCATTGCTTAGTTGGTAGAAGAGTTAAAAGTGCAGGGGAAGGGATTTGAACCCCCGAACCACTAAGGATAAGACCCTGAATCTTACGCCGTTGGCCAAGCTTGGCTACCCCTGCTTGTAAAGCCACCTTATACTGGCACGACATATAAATCTTATCATCGCGGCCTGGAACTGTGGAAGGGGCGCGTGACGCGGACCCTAGAGCTGGGACCATGACAGTTAAACCGTTATATGTCCAGACGGCATCTGCTAGGATGGAATGGGAATGGTCGGAACGATGGCACCCAATGATCAGAAGGACTGCGACGGCGATCAGAGCGGGATAACCTCCCTGGACGACCCGCGAGCGTTCATCAACCGCGAGATCAGCTGGCTAGATTTCAACCACCGGGTGCTGGAGGAGGCCGAGGACCCTACCCAGCCTTTGCTGGAGCGGGTCAAGTTCCTGGCGATCTGCGGCAGCAACCTGGACGAGTTCTTCATGTCTCGGGTCCCCGGCCTGGTGAGGCAGTCCGCCAAGGGGGCGCTGGAGGCCCCGGCCGACTGCATGACCCCGACCGAGCAGCTGGAGGCGGTCAAGTTCCGGGTGGAGAGACTGCTCAAGGAGCACGCCCGGGTGTGGAACGATCAGCTGCTTCCGGCACTGGACGCCCGGGGCATTCATATCCACAAGGTCGCTGACCTTGATGAGGACCGGAAGCAGTATCTCCGCAAGTACTTCGAGCGGGACCTCTTCCCAATCCTCACCCCCCTGGCGTTCGATGTGAGCCATCCCTTCCCCTTCATCTCCGGGGGGGCCATCAACCTCGCTGTGGTCGTCCGGGACCAGGCCGGCCACGAGCGCTTCGCCCGGGTCAAGGTCCCCTCGGGCAGCCTGTTCCCCCGCCTGGTGAGGGTCGACCAGGGCACCAGCAGCGCCCAGGACGCCCACTTCGTGTTCCTGGAGGACCTGGTGGCGTCGAACCTGGATGTTCTCTTCACCGGTATGAAGGTGGTCGCCACCTACCCCTTCCGGGTGACCAGGGACGCTGAGTTCGAGATCGAGCTGGACGAGACCCATGATCTCCTGACCGCCATGGAGGAGGGCCTGGAATCCAGACGGGTGGGCGACCCATCGCGGCTGGAGGTGGACGCGGCCATGCCCGCCCGCCTGATCGACATGCTGGCATCAAAACTGGAGCTGGCCCCTCACCTCATATACCGTTCCACCATCCCTATGTCCCTGGTAGATCTGTGGCAGCTCCACGGTCTGCAGCGGCCGGACCTGTTGGACCCTCCGTTCCTCCCGTTCATGCCCAAGCTGGTGGCCAACGAGAAGACCATATTGGCCAACGTCGCCGAGCATGATGTCCTCCTCTACCATCCGTACGACAGCTTCCAGTCGGTGGTGACCTTCGTCCAGCAGGCGGCGGTGGACCCCGACGTGATGGCAATCAAGATCACCTTCTACCGCATCGACAACGGCTCCCCTCTGGTCGAGGCGCTGATGGAGGCGAGGCGGAACGGCAAGGCCGTGGCCGCGGTGCTGGAACTGAAGGCTAAGTTCGACGAGACCAACAACATATCGTGGGCGAGGCAGCTGGAGCATGCCGGGGTGCACGTGGTGTACGGCCCGGTGGACATCAAGATCCACGCCAAGATGTGCCTGGTGGTCAGGAAGAGCAGGGGAGGGCCGGTCAGACTGTGCCATCTATCCTCAGGCAACTACAACACTAAGACCGCGAGGACCTATGGTGACATCGGCTACCTTACCTCCGACCCACAGATCGCCTCCGACGTCTCGGACCTGTTCAATGCCCTCACCGGCTACTGCAAGAAGGACGAGTACCGCAAGCTGCTGGTCTCACCCAACGGCATCCGCAAGGGGCTGGTGGATCGCATCGATCGGGAGATCGCCAGGCACAAGGAGTCTGGCGGCGGAAGGCTGGCGTTCAAGCTCAACGCCCTTCTCGACAAGGGCATAATCCAGGCCCTTTACCGGGCGTCCATGGCCGGGGTGAAGGTGGACCTCAACGTCCGAGGGCTGTGCAGCCTCCGGCCCGGCATCCCGGGGATAAGCGACAATATCCGGGTCACCTCCATCGTCTCCCGGTTCCTGGAGCACGCCCGCATCTACTACTTCCGCAACGGCGGAGAGGAGGAGGTGCTGCTGGGCTCCTCGGACATGATGCCCCGGAACCTCGACCGGCGGGTGGAGATCCTCTTCCCGGTGAGGGACCCGAAGCTCAGGAACGCCGTGGTGAAGGACATCCTGGAGGTGCATCTGGCCGATAACGTCAAGGCCCGGGAGCTGTGCTCCGACGGTTCATGGAGGAGGGTGGCCAGGGGAGAGGAGGCCATCGATTCCCAGGAGCGCCTGCTGGCCGTTCGGGGGGTGTGGCATGGGGAAAAATGAGGACCCCGGGTTCTGCCTGCTGGGCGCCACCATGCTCCTCCGCCACGTCACCGACCTGAGGTCGAACCTGGCCGGAGCGAGGGGCATGGACGCGGAGGGCGTTCACCAGATGAGGGTCGCCTCCCGCCGGGTGCGCGCCGCCCTGCCGGTGTTCTCCTCGTGCTTCAAGAAGAGCCAGCATGGCCGGTGGAGGAAAGGGGTCAAGGGGCTGACCGGCGCGCTGGGGGAGGCCAGGGACACCGACGTGCAGATCGATTACCTGCGCTCGTTCCTGGAAAGAGCATCGGAGGCCGAGGGCCCCGGAGCGCGGTACCTCCTGGACGCCCGGGAGGCCCAGCGCCGGGAGCAGCAGGAGCAGGTGCTGGGATGGCTGGACAATATCCGCGAGGAAGGGGTCATCGAAGAGATGGAGTCGGTGCTGGCCAAGAAGGTTCAGGCCCTGGGGCACCGAAAACCGGACGTCCGCGGCCGCACGGCCTACGCCGCCGGCCTGGCCCACACCTCCTTCCGGGTGGCCGAGCTGCTGAAGCTGGAGGCCGCGGTCGGCGATCCCCGGGCCAAGGACGAGCACCACCGGATGAGGATCGCGGCCAAGCGGCTGCGCTACACCCTGGAGACGTTCCGGCCGCTCTTCGATGACCAGCTCAAAGAGGAGATCGGCGCCCTCAAGGAGCTGCAGGACCTGCTGGGGGAGATGCACGACTGCGACGTCTGGCTGGCCACCCTGGGAGGGGAGGGAGGATGCCCGACTGGGGAAGGCGGCCTGGCGCCGGGGTTCAAGGCCATCATGGACGACAGGAACGGGGAGAGGAACGACCTCTACCGCCGGTTCGCCGCCAGGTGGAGCTGCCTGCGGAAGGAGAGGTTCTTCGAGCGGCTGCCTGGCAGGTTCCAGTCCGGTCTGGCGGGCAAGGACGCCGCCATTCCGGTGCTGCAGGCCCCCCGCCCGGTCAAGCTGGCCATCGTGGCCGACGTCCACGGCAACATCGGCGCTCTGAGAGCGGTGATGGACGACGCGCGGGGACTGGGAGCGGAGGGGTTCCTTAACCTGGGGGATATGGTCGGCTCGGGGCCCTGCCCCGAGGAGGTCGTCAGGACGCTCCGGGAGGAGCACTTCCTAAGCGTGGTGGGAAACTTCGACCTCAAGGTCCTGGAGTTCTCCCGGGCGTCGAAGAAGCCCCGGTCCGCCTCGATCAAGGGAGCGGTCATCGCCGCGGCCGCCCGGGACCTGTCCCCGGAGAGCCTGGACTTCATAGCGTCCCTGCCGCCGGAGATCCGCCTGGAGATCGGAGGGAAGAAGGTGCTGATGGTCCACGCCAGCCCCGCCGGCCCGGTGGAGCACGTGGGACCGGAGACCTCCGACCAGCGGCTGGCCGAGCTGGGGGCGATCGCCGATACCGACATCGTTCTGGTCGGGCACTCCCACCAGCCGTTCGTCCGAAAGGTGGACGGGGTGCTCTTC
Source organism: Methanomassiliicoccus sp. (assembly GCA_016109435.1). GTDB lineage: Archaea > Thermoplasmatota > Thermoplasmata > Methanomassiliicoccales > Methanomassiliicoccaceae > UBA6. Next base: position 96,417 of record JAEILR010000003.1, on the reverse strand, counting down.
GCCAACCCCGGGAGCGTCGGCCGTCCGGTGGACCGTGATCCCCGGGCATCCTACGCCGTGCTGGACACCGCCGACCATTCCATCAGCCTGCGCCGGGTGGAGTACGACGTGGAGGCGACCATCGCCGCCCTGAGGGCCAAAGGGCTGCCCGAGGACGTGGTGAAGGTGTTCCGGGAGGGCATATCCAGCGCGGAGCGGGGGGAGAGGAAGAAGGTGGACCGCACCCCCGCCCTGATGGGGGTGGAGAAGGCCGCCCGGAAGATGAACGTCGACCACCAGCACGCCGAGAACGTCCTGCGGCTGGCCACCTCCCTGTTCCGGCAGCTGAAACCGCTGCACGGCCTGGGAGGGCATGACCGGTTCCTACTGGAAGCGGCCTGCCTGCTGCACGACGTGGGGACGACCGAAGGGATGAAGGGGCACAACCGCACCTCATACCGGCTCATCATGGAGTCCCCCCTGCCCCTCGATCCTGACGACAGGACCATGGTGGCCTGCCTGGCCCGCTACCACCGCAAGCGGCCTCCCCGGGAGGAGGACCCTGAGATCGCGGGCCTCGACGACAAGGACCGCCGGCGGCTGCGGTCCCTGGCCTCCATACTGCGCATCGCCGACGGCCTGGACTACGGTCACGTGGGACGGGTGAAGGAGGTCGAGTGCGCGATACAGGAGTCGGAGGTGATCATCAGGGTCCGTTCGGACAACGAGTGGAGCGCCGAGCTGGAGGCCGCGGAGAGGAAGGCCGACATGTTCCGCTCGACCTTCGGCCGGAGAGTGAGGTTCGAATGAGCGACCCGGGGCCCCGCACCGGCCACGTGGTGTCGTTCATCGACCTGGGCACCAATTCGGTCCGCATGCTGGTGGTCCGCCTCAATCCCAACTACTCGTTCACGGTCATCAGCCAGGAGAAGGAAGTGGTCCGGCTGGGGGAGAACGCCTTCACCGACCGCACCCTCCGCCGGGAGGCCGTGGACCGCGCGGTCCTGGTGTGCAGGAAGTTCGCCGAGCTGTCGCGGACCTACGGGGCCGACGAGATCATCGCGGTGGCCACCTCGGCGGCCCGGGAGGCGACCAACCAGAGCGTTCTGGTGGAGAGGATAAAGGACGAGGCGGGTCTCGACCTGGGCATCATCTCGGGAAAGGAGGAGGCCCGGCTGGTGTACCTGGGAGTGAGCTCGGGCATCGACCTGGGTGGGAAGACCGCCATGTTCATCGACATCGGGGGCGGGAGCACCGAGGTCATCGTCGGGGACCAGACCGCCTACACGTTCCTGGACAGCCTGAACTTGGGAGCCATCCGCATGACCGCGGAGTTCCTGCCGGAGGGGCACAAGGGGCCGGTGGACGACGGCACGTACAACAAGATGAAGAAGCACGCCCGAAGCATGATGGTCCACACCCTGAAGGCCGTCAGCAAGGGCGGGGCGGACATCGTCCTGGGCAGCTCGGGCACTATCATCAACCTGGCGGAGATGACCGCGCGGGCCTACGGGGGCAGGCCGGGCACGCTGCGGCTGGCCCACCTGAAGAAGCTGACGGCGGTGCTGCGGCCCCTGAGCCTCGAGGCCAGGAGGTCGGTGCCGGGCATCAACCCGGACCGCGCGGACATCATCCTGGGAGGGGCGGCCATACTGGAAACGCTCATGGAGCAGCTGAAGATAGAGGAGATCGTCATCAGCGACCGTGGGGTGCAGAACGGGCTGCTGGTCGACTACCTGTCGGGCATCGAGGGATACCCGCACGAGCAGCGGATGTCCGTTCGCGACGCCAGCGTCCTGCTCCTGGGGCGATCGTGCAACATCGACGAGGGGCATGCCCGAACGGTCACCCGAATCGCCCTGGACCTGTTCGACAGCGCCCAGTCCATCGGGCTGCACGGCCTGGGGAAGAGGGACCGGGAGCTGCTCAGGCACGCGGCGTTCCTCCACGACGTGGGGGATTTCATCTCCTTCACCAACCACCATGCCCACTCCTACTACATCGTCAGGAACGCCGACCTTCTGGGCTTCGACGACCGGGAGCTTATCACCATGGCCAACCTGGTCCGCTACCACCGCAAGCGGCCTCCCCGCCGCAAGGACCCCGAGATGGCCGAGCTGGACGAGGGGTCCAAGCGCAAGGTCATCGTCATGTCCGCGTTCATGCGTCTGGCGGAGACCCTCGACCGCAGCCACGCCAACCTGGTCGGCCCGGTCAGGTTCCGGAAGGAGGGGAAGAGCGCCATCGTCCTGGAGATCGAGACCGGCGGGGACGTATCCCTAGAGGTGTGGGGGGTGGAGAACAACAGCAAGGCGTTCCGGCTGGCCTTCGGCCGGGACCTAGGGATCGAGGTCAAGCAGGCGCGCAACGATTATGGCCTGGCAGGACCGTACTGGAGCTCATGAACGACCAGCTGCGGGAGTACGTGGACAAGAGGGACTTCTCCCGGACCCCCGAACCGTCCGGGGAGGATGAGAACGTCGACCCGTTCTTCGTGGTCCAGGATCACCGGGCCTCGAGCCACCACCACGACTTCCGCCTGATGCTGGACGGGACGCTGAAGAGCTGGGCGGTGCCCAAGATGGTGCCCGAAGAACTGAAGGTGAAGCGGCTGGCGGTGCAGACCGAGGACCATCCCGTTTCCTACGGCTCCTTCGAGGGATCAATACCCGAGGGGGAGTACGGCGCGGGCGAGGTCAAGATCTTCGACCGCGGGAGCTTCGAGCTCCTGGAACGGACGGCCGACAAGATCGTGGTCAGGCTGGACGGCGCCAGGCTGAAGGGCACCTATGCGCTGGTGAAGTTCAAGGGAAAGGAAACCTCCGAGAAGAACTGGCTGATAATGAGGACCCGATGAGAAACAAGAAAGGTGTTTTTGAAGAAGGGTTTAGCCCTTCTTCATGATCTTCATCCATCCACCGCTCTCGAAGACCCCGAGCCCACGGGTCTTTAGGGTCTTCTCGAACTCGTCCCAGGGAATGATCTCCAGGCGATCATTGGACCCCTTGGTGAACTGGATCCCGTTCGTTCCCTTGACCCTGCCGGGCTTCAGGCCCTTCTTCTTCGCGATCTCCTTGGCCTTATCGACGTTGATCTGCTCCATGACCAATGATTTCCCTCCTGTGCAGTTGGGGACGATGCTAGCCATCCGACCCAGATAGTAATGGCCCAGTCGCATATATAATATTTATCCTATATTGTTGCCGAGCCAGTGTCCTGATGAGTGCCGATTTTGCCCCTTTTCAACGCTTTTTCTGGTAGACAGACGTTTTAGACTGGCCATTTACTCTAAAAAATGGTAACTCATTAATTGGTCATCAATAACTTTATTCATTGACCGCATGCTTTCGGGATGGTTCAATATTATGTCCTTGTTCGGTTCATCAGGCATCCGAGGAGTGATCGGCCAGGAGTTCACCGTCGACCTTGCGGTGAGCATAGGCGAGGCCGTGGGAAGCGTTCATGAGAGCATCGTCCTGGGACGGGACACCAGGACCAGCGGCCCCATGGTGGCCCAGGCCCTGACCGCGGGGGCCACCTCGATGGGGGCGGAGGTCCACGATGCCGGCATGATCTCCACGCCGACCCTGGCCCGGGCGGTCTCAGAACATGACTGCGGGCTGATGGTCACCGCGTCCCACAATCCTCCGCCTTACAATGGGGTGAAGATGTGGAACCCTGACGGCTCGGCCTTCGACACCGTGCAGATGAACGATGTGGAGAACCGCATCGCCAACCGGCCGATCGAACCGAGGGGCTGGCGCCATGTAGGTGCCAGCAAGAGGTTCGAGGGCGCGGTGGACAGGCACGTGGAGGCCATCGTCAAGGCGTTGGGATCGGCATCGTCCCGGGTGGTCCTGGACTGCGGATGCGGGGCGACCTTCGAGGTGAGCCCTCGAACCCTCCGCACCCTGGGTTGCGGTATCACCACCCTGAACTGCCAGGCCGACGGGTTCTTCCCCGGGCGCACCTCGGAGCCTACCGAGGAGCAGCTCACCGACCTCAGGGAGCTGGTCCTCAAGAAGGACGCCGACGCAGGGATCGCCCACGACGGGGACGGGGACCGCATGGTGGCGTACGACGACCGCGGCCGGTTCATCGACGGCGACCGCCTCATCGCCCTGTTCGCCACCTCGCTGAAGGTGGGCGGGGTCGTAGCCCCCATGGACGCCTCCATGGTCCTGGACGACCTGGTGGGGAAGGTCGTGAGATGCAGGGTGGGGGACGTGTACGTGGCCGAGGCCCTCAAGGCCAGCGGGCTGGAGTTCGGCGGGGAGCCGTCAGGGACGTACATCTTCCCGAAACAGTCATATTGCCCCGACGGGGTCTACGCCGGCGCCCTACTGGCGCAGATGGCAGCGGAGCAGAGGCTCTCGGAACTGATCGACTCCCTGCCCTCGTACCCGGTCCGCCGCAGCTCCTTCAAGTTCGAGGCTCGCCGGCGCCCCGAGATCGAGGCCCGGCTGGCCGAGGCCGCTCAGGGCCTGGACTGCGACCGGCTGCTGACCCTGGACGGGCTGCGGGCGGAGTTCTCCGACGGCTGGTTCCTGGTGCGTCTCTCGGGCACCGAGCCTAAGCTGCGCATCACCGCCGAGGCCCGGGACATGGAGGAGCTGGACCGCCTGGCGAACACTGCCGCGGACATGGTGGGGAGGTGCCTGAGATGAAGGCGCTCCTGCTGGCCGCGGGAGAGGGTACCAGGCTGCGGCCTCTGACCTCCAACACCCCCAAGCCCCTGCTGCTGGTGGCGGGGAAGCCGTTCATGTCCCACGTCCTGGAGGCGCTCAAGGAGCTGGGCATCGAGGACGTGTTCATCCTGGTCGGCTGGAAGGCCAACAAGATCAAGGAGTACTACGGCGACGGCTCCCGCCTGGGCATCAGGGTGAGATACCTGGAGCAGCGGGAGCGGATGGGTACCGCCCACGCCATCGGCTGCGCGGAGGGGCATATCGATGAGCCGTTCATGTGCCTGAACGGCGACGTCATCATGTTCCGGGACGATCTGGGCAGGATGCTGGAGAAGCACCGCGCCACCGGCAGCACGGTCATGGGCGCGGTGACGGTGCCCGATCCCCACAGGTTCGGGGTCATCGAGGCCGAGGACGGCCGGCTGGTCAAGATCCACGAGAAACCAGAGGTGCCGCCGACGGACCAGATCAACGCCGGAGCGTTCGTCTTCAACCCTGACATCTTCGCCCGCATCCGGAAGACCCCCAAGTCGGTCCGGGGGGAGTACGAGATCACCGACACCCTCAACGCCCTGGCGGCAGAGAACGACGTCCGCATCGAGACCCTCACCGAGGGATGGATGGATGTCGGACGGCCATGGGACCTGCTGCAGGCCAACGAGATCCTGATGTCCAGGATGAAGGGGCGGGTGGACGGCACGGTGGAGGCGGGAGCGACCCTGAAGGGCGAGGTCTTCGTGGAGAGGGGCGCGACGGTCAGGAGCGGCTCGTACATCGAGGGGCCGGTCTACATCTCTGAGGGCTGCGACATCGGGCCGAACTGCTACATCCGCCCGTCGACCTGCCTCGGCCCCAACGTCAAGGTCGGCGCGTCGGTGGAGGTCAAGAACTCCATCATAATGGCCAAGACCCACGTCCCCCACTTCAACTACGTGGGGGACAGCATCATCGGGGAGAGATGCAACTTCGGGGCCGGGACCAAGGTGGCCAACCTGCGGTTCGACGACAAGCCGGTCAAGGTCACCTTCAGAGGTGAGCTGATCGATTCCGGGCGCCGCAAGCTGGGAGTTATCATGGGTGACGATGTCAAGACCGGCATCAACGCCATGATCGACCCGGGGACCATCATCTTCGAGAACGCCATCATCGGGCCGGGGGCGGTGGCCCGGGGCAACGTCGGCCCGGGCAGCAAGGTGCTCTAGTCCACCACTTCCAGCTCCACCGGCCGGCCGCTGCGGTCATAGGCCTGCCAGCTCCGCCGGTCGTACGGCAGGCAGGTGATGATGTGGGTGCTGCCGAAGTTGCCGAACAGGTGCACGTCCTCGTTCGAGGGTCGGTTCGACGGCCCGGGATGGGAGTGCACGGTGCCCACCACGCTGAGGTCGATGGGCAGCATGTGCAGCTGCATGAACGCGGCATGCTCGTTGGACACGCTTCCGGGGAAGAGCAGGATCTCGGTGATGACCCCCTTCTCCGCACGGAGCGCCGCCACGAACTCGTTGGGGAGGGTGTCCCGGGAGGCCTCGTTGATCATGTCCAGAACGTCCGCCTCGATGGCCCAGACCTTCCTTCGAGCGGTCATGGGGAACAGACCAGCTTCTCCCTCATGCGGCCGTAGAAATTCCTCTCCAGGCGCACGAAGCGGCTCTTCCTCTCCGCCAGCCAGCATTCGACGGTCTCGTCCCCCTCGATCGGACGTTCGTGCTGCCCGTCGATGACGCACAGGCAGGGCTTGGGCCTGGCGATCTCCAACTTCACCTTGGACGAGGCGGGGACCACCAACGGGCGGTTGGCGAACTTGAAGGGGGCCATGGGGGCGATGACGAAGGCGTCCACGCGGGGGTCGATGATCGGCCCGCCCACGGACATGGCGTAGCAGGTGGAGCCGGTGGGAGTGGCGACGATGATGCCATCGGCCCGGACGTCCATGGCCAGCTGGTCGTCGACGTAGACGTGGAAGTGACGGATCTTGGCGATGTGGGCGGTGTGCACGGCCGCCTCGTTGGTCGCGTCGTAAAGCCGTTCGTTCCCCACCCGGGTGGCCATCTTGATCCTCTCCTCGACGAAGTAGTCCCCGGCCAGCAGGCGGTGTATCCCCGATCGGAGCTCTTCCTCCCCGGTGATCTCGGTGAGGAAGCCCAGCGCTCCCGCGTTAACTCCGAAGATGGGGGCGTCGGTCCGCTGGAGGGAGCGCAGGATGGTGCCGTCCCCGCCCACCGTGATCAAGGCATCGATGTCCATCTCCTCGATGGGCATCCCCGGCCTGCCGAACAGGCCGGCCAGTCCGGACTCCAGGACCAGGTCCTGGCCCTCCAAATCCTTCAGCACCTGCCTGCTTACCCTGATGGCCTCGGGGATCTCCGAGTTGGCGGTGATGCCCAGCCTCACAGCAGCACCTCCTTCGCCCTCGCGTCGCCGTAGGCCAGGAAGTTGCTCCTCGCGGCCAGGTCGAAGGGCATGTCCAGGGCCTTGCCCTCAAGGTCCACGATCTCCCCGCCGGCCTCCCTCAGTATGAGCGCGCTGGCGGCGATGTCCACCACCCGGATGCCCTTCTCGTAGATCTCGGTGTTGAAATAGTAGGCGTCGAAGCATCCCCTGGCCACCATGGCCATCTCCAGGGAGGCGCAGCCCATCGAGCGGACCCTGGACGCCCGCTTGACCAGCGAGAAGGTGTGGGGATGGACGAAACGGCCGAGATAGAACAGCACTGCCGGCCCCAGCTCGGGCATACTGCGGACAGCGAGCCTCGCGCCGTTGAGCGTCGCCCCCTCCCCTCGTGAGGAGCGGTAGACGTCACCGTTCACGAGGTCCATGAGCAGGGCGTGCTCCACTCCCGAGAGGGAGCGCTTGCCCACTGCCAGGGAGATGCTGTAGAGAGGCACGTTCAGTGCCGAGTTGTGCGTACCGTCGATGGGATCGACCACCATGGTGTCCTCGAACCCCCGGTCCACCAGGCCGGCCTCCTCGCTCAGGACGTTCACCGGCAGGTCCATGTCCCTGACCGCTCCCAGGACGATGTCCTCGGCGATCTTGTCGATGCTCAGGGTAGGCGTTCCGTCGGCCCCGATGTACAGCTCCTTTCCGCGATCGAACTCCGGGGGGAGCGCCCGGACCGCGTCCCTGACCAGGCCGGCGATGTGTTCCAGTTCTCTCTGCATCGACCGTATATCGCTACGCTCCCTTAATTAGCTAGTGCGGAACGATTTTAACCCTGGCGCTGCGTAGGAAGAACGGGTCGGAAGATGAACACGGTAGAGATTTCCAGACCGCTGATGGCTCCCATCGTGACCATAGACCACGACCGGGAGCGGTACAAGGTGCAGGTCGAGCTTCCAGGAGTGAAGAGGGACGCCATCGACCTGGAGCTTACGGAGACCAGCTTCTGCGTTCACGCGGTGAGGGACGACGCGGTCATCACCGGATGCTATTTCCTGGCCCATCCGGTGAACATCGATGAGGCCGACGCGGCCTTCGACGGCAGCATGCTGAACGTGCAGATCCCGTTCAAGACGCCGATAAGAGGCAAAAGGGTCGACGTCCGGGAGGGGACGCTGGACTTCGGGCTGCCCGATCCCCGGAAGCTGGAGATGAAGGAGGGGAAGAAGAGCCTGGGCATCGGAACCCAGTGAGCTTCCCGAGGACCTACCGCCGCATCTGAGCGGTGGCGCCGAGCCCCCCGACCAGTTCCCTGAGGCTGATCGCCGCCCCGTACTCCTCCGCCAGAAGCCTGGCGTCCTCCCTGGGCAGGCCAGCCTGGACCAGCTGGCGGTGGAACCCCTTCTCCGCCTTCCTGGCCGCCCGCTTCATCCGCAGGTAGGATATCGTCACCTTCAGGCCGATGGCCGGACCGAAGGCGGCGGCGTACAGGACCGCGCTCCGGTCTTCTCGGTCCATGCTCAATCCTCCCCGGAGCGCTCCTTCGCCCTCCGCTCCACGCCGGACTGGGACACGCCCCTGAAGATGTTGCCCAGGGACATGTTGCCCATGTACTCACGGGTGAGCTGGAACGCCTGCTCGGTGGTCATCCCGGCATCGGTCAGGGCCTTGTAGAAGTTAGCCACCGCCTTGCCGTACTCCGCGCTCTCCTTCTCCCCGTACATCACCTTGGCCAGGCTCTCCAGCAGGCCCGGGACGGTCTCCGATAGCACCTTGAACATCTCCCGGAGCTCGTCCGGGTTCGGCATGTCGTTGCTGTTTCCCATGTCTTCACCTTCTTTGTCGATCGGACCCCGCGGACCGACGGTCCCGGCGTCCTGTTCAGTATATCGTTGTTCACCGCACTAGTGCAATCCGAGCACTTCTGACCACTTGTTGACCACCCTGTCCGACACCCGGAACGAGGTGGAGCGGGCGCCTCCGTTCTTGACCAGCATCCCCTGCTCCACCAGCCGTTCCAGGCGGGCCTTCACGATCCTCCGGCTGGACCTCCCCGTCCTGGTCCTCAGCTCCTCTGAGATCTGGGATATGTTGAGGCCGGGGCGGTCCATCACGATGCGCATGATCTCCCGGGACATGGTGTCCTTGACCTCCGGGAGGATGACGTCCACGGAGATGACCCCGTGCTTCTGGTAGAGGTCCAGCAGGCGAAAGTACTTGCTGACCACTCCCTGGAACTGGGCCAGCTGCTCCACCAATTGAGCGTACGGCCTGGTGGCCTCCCTCATCGCCGCCTCGAGACTGGCGATCCGATCGGACAGCTCCTCTATCCTGCGGTCGTCATTGTCCTCGTCGGCCGGCGGAGGCGCCTCGGGCACGTTGAGGAAACATGACCTAGCAGCTCATCTATTTATCCGTAGGTGCTTTCCATCGGTCCGATGAGCGGGAACGCGATGCACACGGCCGGCCTGGAAGGGGTCTTCACCGACGGAGAGCGGCTGTACACCAGGAACTCCGCCCCGGGAACGTCCGTGTACGGGGAGAGGCTGGTGACCTTCGAAGGGGTCCAGTATCGGGAATGGGTCCCCACGCGCAGCAAGCTGGCCGCCTATATCCGGTCCGGAGGGACATTCTTTCCCTTGCACGCCGATTCCAGGGTCCTGTACCTGGGCGCGGCCAGCGGGACCACCGCCAGCCACGTCGCGGACATAGTGACCGCGGGGACGGTATATTGCGTCGAGATCTCCCCCCGCTCCTTCCGGGACCTGGTGCCGGTGTGCGAGGCCCGGCCCAACATGGTGCCCTTCCTGGCCGATGCCACCAAGCCTCACGAATACTCGTTCGGAGTGTCTGGAGTGGACGTCGTGTACCAGGACATAGCCCAGAAGGGCCAGGCCCAGATATTCCTCAAGAACTTCAAGGCGTTCTCCGCCCGGTCCGGGCTGCTGGTGATCAAGTCCCGCTCCGAGGATGTCACCCAGGACCCTGCCAGGACGTACGAGGAGGCCCGCAGGCAGCTCCAGGCCGGCGGCCTGAAGGTCAGGGAGATCGTTCGGCTGGACCCTATGGAGAAGGACCACGCCATGATCGCGGTGATGCTGTGAGGTACGTGTACGGCATCGCCTTCCTGGGCGACGAGTTCATCATGGTCCGCAATCTCCGCCGGGGCGGTTGGGAGATGCCCGGCGGGAAGGTCGAGGAGGGGGAGAGCGACCTCCAGGCCATGGAGCGGGAGTTCCTCGAGGAAGTAGGCCACCACTTCATCGTCGCCTCCAGCACCGACGTCGACGGGGTCTCCGTCTTCGCCGGCAGGATGGGGGCACGGGAGGGGAAGGGGGAGATGGCCTGGCAGGGTTTCAGGGAGCTGCCCGCCGAGCTGTCCTTTCCCCTGGTGGAATACCGCCCCCTGGTCGCCTGGGCCAGGAAGGAGATCCTTAGCCACGGCGTCCGCGCGAACGGCCCCGCTCCCGCTTAAGGTTATATACTTTGATTGGAATTGGCCTAATCCTCGCCACCTAAACGCTATACAGTTCACATTTGGAGGTCTCACATGGCTCGTATGCACGCCAGAAGGAGGGGGAGGTCCGGGTCCCAGCGCCCGTTGATCACCGAGAACCCGGCATGGGTACCCCTCAGCAAGGAAGAGATAGAAGACATGATCGTCAAGATGGGCAAGGACGGAGTTCCCTCGGCCCGCATCGGTCTCCTGCTCCGCGACCAGCACGCCGTACCCGACGTCAAGCTGGCCACCGGGAGGACGGTCCTGGGCATCCTGAAGGAGAACGACCTGCAGCCCAACATCCCCGATGACCTGGTCATGCTGATGAGGAAGGCCATCAACCTGCAGTCGCATCTTCAGGAGAACAAGAAGGACCTCGCCAACAAGAGGAACCTGCAGATGGTGGAGTCCAAGATCCGCCGCATCGTGAAGTACTACAAGCGCGAAGGGGCTCTCCCCTCGGACTGGCAGTACTCCATCGCCAACGCCGAACTCCTGATCGAGTGATGGTGAATGGACCCAGGCACCCAGCTGCCTGATAAACTCCTTTCCCGCATTTCTATTGCCAAGGCGGAGCTGGAGGCCGCCCCCGAGGTCAGGGTCATCTCCCACTACGATGCCGACGGCATATCCTCGGCCGGAGTGCTCAGCAACATGCTCCTCCGGGCGGGGAAGCACATCCACGTGACGATGACCAAGAGCCTCACCGATAAGCTCATCTCTGAAGTGTCCGCAGGCTGCAAGACCATGGTCCTCAGCGACATGGGGTCGTCCCACCTGGAGGCGCTGGAGGCATTGGACTGCAAGGTGATCGTGCTCGACCATCACTCTCCGCAGAAGGATTCCGAGAAGGTGGTGCACGTGAACCCCCATCTAGCGGGCATCGACGGCATGACCTCCGCTTCCGCATCGGCGGTATGCATGCTGCTGGCCGCCCACATGGACGAGAAGAACTGGGACCTGCTGCCCATCGCCTTTGCCGGCATCGCCGGGGACCGCCAGGCCATAAGGGGGCTTTCGGGCCTCAACCAGTGGCTGTACGAAGAGGGCCTCAAGAGAGGAGTGGTGGAGGTACGTCCGGGATCGATGCTGCCCGAGGGCGGGCTTCTGAACGGGCTGATAGGCTCCACCGACCCCTATGTCATCGGCGTTTCCGGCTCCCCCGAGGGCGCGGCGGCGCTGATGGCTGAGGCGGGCATTCCTGCGAACGCCGAGGTCGAACGGCTGGACGATGCCCAGCGCATGAAGCTGTCCTCCCTGCTGGCGCTCAGGCTCACGGCGCAAGGGACGCCCATGAGCACCCTGGACGAGATAGTGCACGAGCGCTACCACTTCCCCCGATGGGGCATGAGCGCCGACGCTCTCGCCGGTCTGCTGAACGCCTGCGGGCGCTCCAACCACGAGGGCACCGGCCTGGCCCTGGCCCTGGGGGACGCGGAGGCCATGGAGACGGCGAGGGCGCTGCGGCAGGCCTACGTGGACGAGGTCCAGGCGTCCCTGCAGAGGGTGGTCAAGAACGGCCTCATCAAGGCGGAGAACATCCAGTACTTTTACAACGACAACCTCGGCCTCTCCGGCATCCTCAGCGGGGTGGCCATGCAGTACTTCGGGGACAGGGACAAACCCACTCTCGCGCTGTCAGACACCGGAGAGGAGATCAAGGTCTCCTCCCGGGGGACGTTCGAACTGCTGGATAAGGGCGTGGACCTGGCCGCCGCCCTCAGGGAGTGCGGTCAGAAGGTCGGAGGAGTGGGCGGCGGGCACCGCATCGCCTCCGGAGCGACCGTGCCTCGCGGCCGGGACAAGGAGTTCCTCGAGCTGGTGGACAAGATGGTCGGGGAACAGAAGGCCAGGAAGAAGGACGCCAGCTGATCAGCGCCAGGTGACGACCACTTCGTCGGTGCGGAAGCGCTGGTCGACCTTGGTGTCCTCGACCGTCATGCGGACGCCAGCATTGTGCATCAGCAGACCGGTCCACGCGATCATGGCCCCATTGTCGATGCACAGCCGGGGCTCGGGGACGAACATCTCCGCCCCCCGATCGTGTGCCATGTCAGCGACCATGGCCCGTAGCCGCTTGTTCTGCACCACCCCACCACCGAGCAGCACCTCCTTCTTCTCGATGTGGGCCATCGCCCGCTCGGTGACCTCGGTGAGCATGGCGAAACAGGTCTCCTGGACCGAGAAGCAGATGTCCTCCAACCGCTCTCCTCTGGTACGATGGGCCAGGGCGGCGGTCATGATGCCGGAGAAGGCCATGTCCATGCCCTTGACCGAGTAGGGGAGGTCGAGCAGCTTGTCCCCCCCGGCAGCGAGCTTCTCGATCTTCGGCCCGGCGTAGTAACCAAGGCCCAGCTCCCGACCCAGCTTGTCGAACATGTTGCCGATGCCGATGTCCAGCGTTTCCCCGAAGATGCGGTACCGGCCGTTGTTGAAGGATATCACCTGGGTGTTGCCCCCGGAGGCGTACAGAAGCACCGGGTCGGACGACGCGGTCTTGGCCACCCCGATCTCGAGGTGGGAGATACAGTGGTTGACCCCTACGATGGGGCGATCGAGCGAGATCGCCAGCGCCCTGGCCGCGGTGGCCACGGTCCTGAGGCACGGGCCCAGTCCGGGGCCCTGGGAGAAGCACACCACGTCCACGTCCCTAAACCCGATGCCGGCGGTCTCGGTCGCCTTGCGGATGAGGGACACGACCACGTCGGAATGGTGGTTGGCCGCCTCACGAGGATGGATACCTCCCTTCTCCGGGCGGTACATGTCCAGCTCATTGGCCAGGATGTTGGCCTGATCGTCCACGATGCCCACGCCACAGGTGTGGGCCGTCCCCTCGATCCCCAGGCAGATCATGTGATCTTCAGATTCTCACGCCTTCGCGCCGTTGCCGGCCAGTTCGTTCAGGCGAGACATGATGGCGATGGCCCCCTCGGTGATCTGGTCATCGACAACCAGGATGGGCGTGTGCTTGCCCAGTATCTCATAGTAAGCCGCCTCGGCCAGGCCCTCGGCGGTGGAGGTGTCCACGTAGCTGATTTCCAGCCCGGCGGGCGCACGCTCCTTGATGTAATCGCACTTCTGACAGCCTGGTTTGGTGAAGAGTAATATCTCTGGCATCCAAATCTTATCCCCATAATGGGGGTGAGATTAATAGGTTAGCATAAGAGCCGTATGAGACATGGAGGTAGCGATATATCCTCCCACGCCGATTCGGTGATGGATGGGCATATGGGGTCAAAGCTGAAAGCTCAATGCAAGGGCTGCGGGTTCCGTTCCGAGGACCTGTACGCCGGGTTCGGTTTCCAGGGGGCTGGCGACCACTACATGTGGCCGTCCATCTGCCCGAAGTGCCAGAGCTTCGGCCTGAAGGACCAGCGGCATCCGCCGCAGCGGTGCCGGAGATGCAAGTCCGAGGTGGTCTTCTACGGCTCCGAGGACTTCTCCCAGAAATATTTCCCGGACCGCTTGAAGGCCGAGCCGGTGGGCGAGGACATCTCCACCAACATCCGCGAGGGGCGGCACGTGTGCCCGGAGTGCGGCAAGGTGGCGCTGACCTTCGAGGAGATCGGCGATTGGGCCTGATTGGCCGCGATAACGATAAGCGTTCGGCAACGGGCCATCGCCCTTCGAGGCCATCGTGTCACCTGCCAGTCGCTTCTGACGGCATGTGTTATCAAGTTCGCTTTTCCGTCGCTCCTGCGGACATTGGTATAAATACAGTGGGTTCCGAACGATTCATGTATGCTCTCCGGGACAGGCGCTAGCACGAATAGAGCGGAAGAGATGACCAGAACGATGGCCTGCCTGTCCCCTGGCCGGAGGTGGGCGTAGATGCGGCGCGGGTTCCCCGTACTGAAGCTGACCGGCCTGGTCCTTTTCGTTCTGGGAAGCATCATACTGGCGTTCTCCATCATCGGCCTGGCGCCGGGGGACCAGCCGTCCGAGGTGGGGACGATGGTCACCCTTCTGATGTTCGACCTGCTGATGCTGTTCGTGGCCACGTTCATGGTCTCGGCAGGGATGTTCTTCTTCATCTACGGCGGGGACGGGAAGAGCGGGGAGCCGAGACGGAGGAACTGGTGACCAGGAGGTCATCCTCATTTTACCTTCGGTTTTTCCTGCATTTCCCATGTTAGGATTAAGTACCTAACAGCCACAAGAACATCATGGGCGATAGCCCAGGAGGCACGGTGATGAGAGCAAGCGTGACCAGATACCTCATGCTGAGCGAGATGTACAGCGCAGAGCATGAGGCGGATCACCTCCTCGGGCTGGTGGACGAGATATGCTATCAGAGCGGGGAGGATGTCGAGGACTATCTGTGGAAGGCGCAGAACGAGGCCGGCATGGTCATCTCCAACCTGGAGGAGCTGCGCTGCGCGGTCGAGGAGATGGTGGCCGTCGATCTGTTCATGGCCCCGGACGACCTGAGGGCCGTGCTCCGCCTTTCCAGCCCTTGACCGGTGTAAATCCCTTCAGCATTTTTTTTACCTTCTATATCGATGCACCAAGGCCTTGGCGGACCCGTTCGGCCACTGCCCGCGGATGGAGCGGCATAGATGTGGTGCTGAGGTCCACCCGCCACGTGACCGCCTCGGATGGGCGGACCGAGGAAGACAGCACGTGCTCCCCAGAGGTACTGGACGCCAGCGAAAAGGATATAGACCAGGACGATATATGGAAAAATCCCGCTAAACAAGGGCTCATGGTCTAGTGGCTATGACGTCTCCCTGACACGGAGGAGATCGCCGGTTCGAATCCGGCTGAGCCCACCATTATTTTCATCCAGACAAATATCATCGATATTCAATTCAAACGTCCTCAGCGTTCAAATCTGGCTCGGGTGGAAACATCGATCCTTATGGTTTAATGACCCTCGCAAATGAGGGTCAGCCCTGGCGCGCAATAGTAACTTTCGTTGTCCTTGTCGATGCATGCCCCATCGATCTCGATACTTGCTCCATCGGAACGCCTTCGTCCAATGTCCATTGTCCGCCGGTCGGTCGGAAATCCTTTCAGGACACAGGAGATATCGAGCATGCCCAGGGACTCATACTCGGCCTTCCTTCTTTGCGCTCCAAGATCTGGGCCTGCGCTGTACAAAGACATTATACAAATGCATTATAATCAGGTCGGTGCTCGATTCCCACAGAGTACCTAAGTGATGCATCATCGAGGGTGTGACTGTGGAGAACGATAAGCCAAGGAAGAGGTCACGGACTATCAGCGAGGAAGAACGTAAAAGAATCAGGCGCTGGGCCGTAAAGCAATCCTTAATCAAACTGGACCCCCGACACACCATACGGAACCCTGTCATGTTCGTTGTCGAGGTGGGCAGCACCATAACGACGCTGCTTTTCTTCCAGGCCCTGTTCTGGACCGGTGAAGCCTCGCCCTTATTCGTCGGCCTTATTTCGCTTTGGCTTTGGTTCACGGTCATATTTGCTAATTACTCCGAAGCCCTAGCCGAGGGAAGAGGCAAAGCTCAGGCCGATTCCCTTCGAAGCATGCAGACCACCATCCCCGCAAAGAAATTGAGGGGGGATTATGTGGCCTCCCGGGGAGTTCGGCCCACTGATTCAGACATCATTTCCACCTCATCTGCCGATCTTCACAAAGGTGATCTGTTCTATGTACAGGCCGGGGACCTCATCCCGGTCGATGGTGAGGTGGTAGAGGGCGCATCCTCGGTCGATGAGAGCGCTATCACCGGAGAGAGCGCTCCAGTGATCAGAGAATCGGGAGGGGATCGCAGCGCGGTCACCGGGGGCACCCGCATTCTTTCCGACTGGATGATGGTCAGAACGGCCTCTGACCCAGGAGAGGGATTCATGGACAAGATGATCTCCCTGATAGAGGGGGCGAAGAGGCAGAAGACTCCCAACGAAATCGCTCTGAACACCCTGCTCATCGGCCTAACCGTCATTTTCATCATCGTTTGTTCGACCTTACTTCCATTCTCCATCTACAGCGTTTACGTGACTGGACAGGGCAGCCCGGTCACCATAACGGTCCTCATCGCCCTACTGGTCTGTCTTGCTCCGACCACCATCAGCGGGCTCCTTAGCGCTATTGGCATCGCCGGGATGGACCGCCTCATCCAGAAAAACGTCATCGCGTTCTCGGGACAGGCGATAGAGGCGGCCGGTGATGTGGATGTTCTCCTCCTCGATAAGACCGGTACAATCACGTTCGGTAACCGGCAGGCGGTGGAGTTCATTGCGGGGGAGGGTCAGGACGTCAAGATGATCGCGGAATATGCCCTCCTCTCCTCACTTTCTGACGAAACTCCGGAGGGGCGCAGCATCGTCACCCTGGCCGTGGGAAAGTATGGCCTGACGGGCAGGAAAGAGGAGATAGAAAATTCCCGAGCGGAAATGCAGTTTATCCCCTTCAGTGCCCACACCAGGATGAGTGGCGTGGACTATGGCGGCGATACCATTCGTAAGGGAGCGGCCAATGCCATACTCGGGCGTCCTGAGAGCACCAGCAAGGACCTCCCGGGAAAACTGGCGAAAGAAGTCGACCGCATCGGACGTTCGGGAGGCACGCCTTTGGTTATCGCTGTGAACGGCAAGGCCGTGGGCGTCATCCATCTCAAGGACATCATCAAGCCTGGAATGAAGGAGCGATTCGCCCAGCTCCGCCGCATGGGAATACGGACGGTGATGATAACTGGCGACAATAAGCTGACTGCCGCGGCCATCGCGGCAGAGGCAGGGGTCGACGATTTCTTGGCCGAAGCGACGCCTGAGAACAAGCTGCAGCTAATCCGCGAGTACCAGGCCGAGGGGCGGCTGGTGGCGATGACCGGGGACGGCACTAACGACGCTCCCGCCCTGGCCCAGGCTGATGTGGCCGTGGCGATGAACAGCGGGACGCAACCCGCCCGAGAGGCGGCCAACATGGTCGATCTCGATAGTGATCCGACCAAACTGATCGAGGTTGTAGAGACAGGGAAACAACTCTTGATGACCAGGGGGGCGCTCACCACCTTCAGCATCACCAATGATATCGCCAAGTACTTCGCGATAGTCCCCGCGGCGTTCGTCGGCATCTATCCGGCGCTCAACGGGCTGAACTTCATGGGACTACAGGCGGCCATTCTTTCCGCAGTCATATTCAACGCCATCGTCATCGTGCTGCTGATCCCGCTCGCTCTCAGGGGCATCAAGTACCGGCCTTTGACCGCTGCGGAGTCTCTGCGCACCAATCTATTGATCTACGGGGTGGGAGGCCTGATTGTGCCATTCGTCGGGATAAAGCTCATCGACATGGTTCTGGTCGCTTTAGGGTTGGGGGTCTGAACATGAATGTTGGCCTGAAAGGAAATGCGCTTGTAGCTGGAATAACGGACTTCACCCGATCCACCTTCAGAGTGCTGAGAAGACAAGCCAGACCGGCGATTGTCCTGTTCCTCATCCTGATGATAATCACTGGAATAGCCTATCCTCTGCTGGTGACGGGAGTGGCTCAGGTGGTCTTCCCCCACCAGGCCAATGGTTCCCAGATCGTGCAGAACGGCACGGTGGTCGGCTCCGAGCTGATCGGCCAGCCCTTCAGCGACCCCAAGTATTTCTGGGGGCGCCCATCGGCCACACCGTCGTTCGAATACAATGCGGCCTCTTCCAGTGGATCCAATTATGGCAATAACAACTCCAGGCTCATCGATGTCGTGCAGGCGAGGATCGATGCGCTGCATGCCTTGGACCCCAACAATACCTGGCCCATACCCTCGGACCTGGTCACCGCCTCGGGCAGTGGGCTGGACCCCCATATAAGCGTGGCCAGCGCAGAATACCAACTACCGAGGGTGGCGCGGGAACGCAACATGAGCGAGGGGATCGTCCAGGCGCTCATTGACCAGAACACCGAGGACCGCCAGTTCGGCATGCTGGGAGAGAGAACGGTCAACGTCCTGGAATTGAACCTCGCCCTAGATGAACAACAGGCCCGGGGCGATGCAGGCGAGAGCGCCAGTTTGAGGTTTGTGCCCACCACCGACGAGAGAGTGATAGGACTGACCACCACCGACTGGCTCTTCCTGGCCCTGTTGGCGGCCATGCTATTGATCAGCGGCCTTTTCGTGGGTGGGTTGATCGCCGCGGTCTACGATAAGAAACCCGGCCGGGCGACCAAGGCTATTGGCAGGATAGAGCCGTATCTCTACCGGTGGCCAAAGATAGGGGATGAAGGCATGAGCTGGAAGGTGTACGCGTTCTGCATTCTCCTGTTCAACCTCATCGGCTTACTCTTCCTCATGGCCATTATACTCCTCCAGCCATTCTTACCGTTCAATCCCGAGGGCATGGGCCCGGTATCGGTGGATACCGCGTTCAATACCGCGGTCAGTTTCGTAACCAACACTAATTGGCAGTCATATGCGGGAGAGACGACCATGAGCTACTTCACACAGATGGTCGGCCTCACCGTCCAGAACTTCCTTTCCGCAGCTACTGGTCTTGCGGTCCTGATGGCCCTGATACGAGGCGTGAGGCAGAGAAAGACCAAGGATCTGGGCAACTTCTGGAAGGATATTACCCGTGCAACACTGATATTGTTGCCCATCTCCTTCGTCCTGGCCCTTATCTTGGTTTCCCAGGGCTGCGTGCAGACACTGGATGGCTCCGTCTCCGCTCAGATGCTACAGCCAGTGACCGACTCTGGGGGTGACCTCGTCACCGTGCAAACGATTCCTGTCGGCCCGGTGGCATCCCAGGAAGCGATCAAGCTGCTCGGCACGAATGGAGGAGGGTTCTTCAACACCAACTCTGCCCATCCGTTCGAGAACCCCACGCCGCTGTCCAATCTGCTGGAGATCTTCGCCTTACTGCTCATCCCCATAGGCGCGGTCTTCGCCTTTGGTGAGATGGTTAAGGACCGCCGGCAGGGTGTGGCCCTCCTAGTAGCGATGCTCGTGATCTTCACCGCCTTCCTTGGCCTGTTGATATGGGCAGAGGGAGGGGGCAATCCAGCGCTGGATCAACTGGGGGTCTCCCAGATCGGTAATGGCCTCCAGCCCGGAGGGAACATGGAAGGCAAGGAAGTGAGGTTCGGAGTGGTGCCCTCAGTCACGTTCGCCGCGGCCACGACCGCCACCTCATGCGGAGCAGTGAACTCGATGCACGATTCCTATACGGCGCTAGGGGGCATGGTCCCCCTGGTGCTGATGCAGTTCGGAGAGGTTGTCTTCGGAGGGGTCGGTTCCGGCCTCTACGGGATGTTGGTTTTCGTGCTCATCGCAGTGTTCATAGCTGGCTTGATGATAGGCCGGATGCCTGATTACCTTGGAAAGAAGATCGGCCCCTACGAGATGAAGCTGTGCACGATCATAATCCTGCTTCCGATCGCCGTAGTTCTGGTGGGAACAGTTATCGCGGTCATGTTGCCTGAAGGGAGGGCAGGGCCTCTCAACTCCGGCCCCCATGGGTTCACGGAAATACTCTACGCTTTTACCTCGGCATCGAACAACAACGGGAGCGCGTTCGCCGGTCTGACCGCAAGCACTCCATTCTACAACTACATCCTTGCCATCGCCATGCTCCTGGGTCGGTTCCCGATCATGGTCCTGACCTTGGCTTTGGCCGGCGCGTTGAGCGCGAAGAATATAGTGCCGCCGAGCGCCGGTTCGCTGCCCACACACACCCCGTTGTTCATCACCTGGTCGATCGGAGTGGTGGTGATGCTCGGAGCGCTAAGTTATTTCCTCACATTGGCATTGGGACCTATCGTCGAGTTCTTGATGATGGGGGGCGGATAAAACATGGCGGCTGATCAGCGACCGAACCCCGACGAGCTGCTCAAGCAGGTGGTCAAGGAGGAGAAGAAGCGGTCGCGCGGCAAGCTGAAGGTCTTCCTTGGTTACTCCGCCGGGGTCGGAAAGACATACGCGATGCTGGAGGACGCCCACCGCCGCAAGGACCGTGGGGCAGACATCATTGTCGCCCTCCTGGAATCGCACGGCCGTAAAGAGACCGAGGAGCTCCTCGTCGGCCTGGAGATCGTACCGCCCCGGCTGATCGAGCACCGAGGCATACGGATCGAGGAACCGGACATCGACGCGGTGATGGCGAGGGGGCCCGAGCTTGTTCTAGTGGACGAGCTCGCGCACACCAACGCCCCCGGCTCACGGCACCTGAAGCGGTACCAGGACGTGCACGAACTCCTAGAAGCGGGCATCGACGTGTACACGACCCTCAACATACAGCACCTTGACAGCATGAACGATGCGGTCGCCCAGATCACCGGGGTGAAGGTCCACGAAACGATACCCGATTCGGTACTGGACGATGCGGACGAGATCAAGATAGTGGACATCCCGCCCAACGAGCTGATGCAGCGGTTCCGGGAGGGCAAGGTCTACATCCCTTCCCAGGCGGCGATCGCGGTTGAACACTTCTTCACCGAGGGCAACCTCATTGCGCTCAGGGAGATGACCTTCCGCAGTGCGGCCGACCATGTCGATGAGCAGATGCTCGAGTACATGAAGATACGCTCCATCCCCGGCCCCTGGCCGGTGGGCGAGACCTTGCTGGTGTGCATCGGTAACAACCGAACGCTGAACGAACGTTTGGTGCGAGCCGGCCGCCGTCTAGCCGATGAGCTCAAGGCGGATTGGTACGCTATCTATGTCGAGACTCCCGCCCACAGCCGCCTCTCCCGGAAGGACAGGATGGAAGCCATGCGCGGGCTGGATCTCGCCGCCAAGATGGGGGCGAAGACGGCCACCAGCTTCGCCGTTTCCATCGCCGAGGAGGTCGTCCGCTTCGCTAGGAAGAATAACGTCATCAGGATCATCGTGGGACGCCTGCCCCGACCGTGGTGGCAGGAGCTCGTCTTCGGGTCGGTGGCGAGCCAGATGGTCAGTCTAAGCGGGCCGATAGATATCCTGATCATCACTGGTGACAGCGAGAAAGAGAAGGAGGACGGTGAGCGTGAGGCAGGGGCCAAGAAGCCGTTCGTCAAGAGCCACTACTTCTATTGTATTTGGCTCGTGTTGATCATCACGATCATCGCCTACTTCGCCCAGCAATATCTGTCCCCCACCAACCTGGTCATGTTCTACCTGATCGGAGTGGTGGTAGCGGCGGTCACTTGGGGCCTGTGGAAGGCGGTCTTCACCGCGGCTGTGAGCGTCGTGATGTTCGATTTCTTCTTCGTTCCCCCCCACTACACTTTCCAGATCGCTGACACCGAATATGGGATCACCTTGGTCGCCTTCCTGTTCGTGGGAGTGGCGATCAGCTTTCTGGTGGTCCGATCGAAGGACAACGCCTCGGCGGCACAGAGGCGAGAGGAATATACATCTGCATTATACGCGCTCAGCATCGACCTGGCGAGTGCCAATGGGATCGAGCGTGCGCTGGAGATAGTAAGTGGGCATGTGAAGAGGTCCTGTGACTGCCTCTCCGCATTTCTGTTGCCCTATGAGGGCTGCCTGGAGGTGGCCTACTCCTATGGCGACCTAGACCTAGACGAGAAGGATATGACCGCCGCCGGTTGGACCTACAGGAACGGCATATCTTCGGGGAAGGACACCGACACGCTCTCCTCGGCAGCCCTTCGATATTACCCCCTCCGCACCCCCAGTGGGGTAGTAGGGGTGATGGGCATCAAGCCAGAGGAACAGGATGGGATAATCAGGCTAGAGCAGGAGCGGCTGATCGAGGCATTCGCAAGCCAGACCGCTATGGCGATCGAAAGGATAGAGTTCTGGAACCAGATATGCCGATCGGGCAAACAAGGCGAGGGGCAAACGACAATAGGATAGTGGACCTCAGAAATGAGCGGGGATAATATCGAGGGATGCAGCCTGGCGATCGGAACGTCAGCAGCTTTCATCGTTCCCTGCTTTATTCCCGCGCCTACTGTCATCCTTCGCCTTATGCATCTTACTACCCGGGCTTGTGATCGTCCTGGCGATCTCTTCCATAGCCGCGCAAAAAGTAGCGTCGTCAACGGCGGATGAATCAATGTCGATCTCCCACAACCTCTCCCTGATCGCATACCAGAACGATGAGCCCTGTTGTTTTTGAGCGCGCTCGTCAACCATCAACAAACTTGGATCCGGGCATGATAGTTCGCCCATCTGGCTAGCGGCCACCTTGAAAAAGACTTGAGGCCTTTGACTCTCATCACCGTGCTTTGTGACCGGGCGCTCCTCGTACCGCTCCACGAACCCGGCCTCGATCAGACCGCCGAGTATCACTGACAGTTGATGAACGTACATCCTCTTTTCAGGGGGAACCGGACGATGGGCCATCGGCTTTCCAGGTATCACCGTCTCTGCAACGATCCTCATCCGCCGGTTGGTCGATTCCCTCTTAACGACGAAGTGTTCCTTAAGCACGCTATGTCGAACCTTCTCACCCTCGAACCAGGCCAGAAAATCTAGCACCGCAACGTAATTATCCCTGGACTGCTGGGTGTAACGACTACAGCAGTGATCACTGGCCTTGTACCGTCTTAACAACGCTTGATGCCACTCCTCCACCCGAGCCGGGCTACGGCGCTGCATGCTGAGAGTTAGGTCCTAGGTTAATTTGTATTTTCTCCTTCATTGGGTAAGAGGCGTTGAGACTTCTCTACCTTTGTAATGAGGGGGAGCATCCATAAAACATGTTTTAACCCCTTGGAACTCGGGCTCAGTTAACATGTGACTTTGATCAAGTGGTTGTTGTGGACATAAGGCTGTAATTCTCCTAAAGAAAAATGAACATAGTTTTTGATGAACTGCCCCCCTTCTGATGACGCAATGATTGATTTTCGTCATTTATCATCTGGCTTGAAAGATATTTGGTCCCGGCCTAATTATATGTCCTTATCTCTCGGCGATTGACCGCCATAGCCCTAACAAATCAGAAGTATATTCATAAGTCGATGCGCGTTCAAGCATCCCGGCGGACCTTGAACGGATCGGCAAGCTTGCGTCAGTGCAAGGCAGAGGCGATGTCCGACCTCCTTTGGGAGAATAAGAAGGGTGAAGCGATTGGTACTTTCCAACTATGAACTTCTCGAGAAGATAGCAGAAACCCCCCAGGCCACCATATACAAGGCGTGCAGCAAGAAGGATGCCGGCCGACCGCTCGCTCTCAAGCTCCTCACGACAGACAGCCTTTCCGATAGCGCCAAGGCCCAGATCAGGCAGAGGATCGAACACCTCAGGGTGCTGGACGACGCCCTGCTGATAACGCCCATATCGTTCATCGACAAGGATGGGTCGTGCTTCATCGTCCAGGACTACTTCGACGGCATCGGCCTCCATCGATTCATGGAGGCCCGCCCCGGGATGTCCCTGGACCAGTTCTTCGCCGTCGCCATCAGGCTGGCCCAGGCGCTGGGCAAGGCCCATGATGCGGGCATCATCCATGGAGGCATCAAACCACACAACATCCTCGTCAGCGACGACCTCGACGTTCGGCTGATCGACTTCATCACCACCGTGGACGTGAGGGACATCAGCCATTTCATCTACGACCGGCGGTTCATCCGTGACACTCTGGCCTATACTTCACCGGAGCAGACCGGGCGGATCAACCACCGAGTGGTCTTCTCCTCCGACCTGTACTCCCTGGGCATCGTCTTCTACGAGATGCTCACCGGCGAGGTGCCGTTCCTCTCCGACGACCCCCTCGAACTTATCCACCAGCACCTTGCCAGGGAGGCGCCCCCGGTCCGGAAGCTGAACCCTGAGGTGCCAGCGGCGATCAGCAATATCGTCGCCAAGCTGATGCTGAAGGAACCGGAGAAGCGATACCAGAGCAGCCAGGGCCTTCTGGACGACCTGAGGCGGTGCCGGGACGAGCACATGGCGACAGGCACCGTTCACGAATTCCCCCTGGAGAGGAGCGTGTACACCCACCGCGTGGCCTTCATATCCAAAATGGTCGGGCGGGACGAGGAAGCGGAGATCATCCTCGGCGAGTATGAGGAAGTGACCAAAGGGGAGTTCCGCTCCCTGTTCATCTCCGGGCTTTCCGGCATCGGGAAGACCCGCCTTATCCAGGAACTGCAAAAACCTATCGTCAAGCACAACGGCTACTTCACCTCCGGCAAGTTCGACGTCTACCAGAGGAACATCCCCTACAGCTCCCTCATCCAGGCGTTCAGCGGCCTGGTGCGCACCTTCCTCACGGAGAGCGACGAGCGGGTGGCGATGTGGAGGGGTAGGATACTGGACGTTGTCGGCGTCAACGGAAAGGTGCTCACCGACGTGATCCCCGAACTGGAGGTCCTCATCGGCATCCAGCCCGATGTCCCGGCCCTCCCTCCGGTGGAGTCGCTCAACCGGTTCCATGATGTGTTCGACCGGTTCCTCGGTTGCCTGGCCAGCGGGGAGAATCCCCTGACCCTGTTCATCGATGACCTCCAATGGTGCGATTTCGCCTCCTTCGACTTCCTGGGCAATCTCTTCTCCAATCATCACAGCCATCCCTATCTCTTCTTCATCGGGGCGTATCGCCATAACGAGGTCGACCCCGGTCATCCCCTGACCAGGTTGGTCAGGGACGTCACGGACGCCGACGGGCCGTTGAAGGAGGTCCGCCTCGGCCCGCTGCGGCCGGAGCACTGCCACGACATGGTGGCCTACATCCTCGAATCCTCGCATGAGCAGACCAAGGCGCTTTCGCACTTCATCAGCACCCTGACCGAGGGGAACCCCCTCTTCGTGAGCGAGAGCCTTTCATACCTCCATAACGAGAAGCTCCTGTACCTGGATGGCGACGGGCGATGGGGATGGGACCTGGACAGGATCAGGCGTTCACGCATGCCCACGACGGTAGTGGCCCTGTTCATCTCCAAGATTCGGCGGTTCCCTCCCGATCTGATCGCCCTCCTGGAATACTGTGCCTGCATGGGCAATACGTTCTCGCCGTCCGAACTGTCGCTGATCACCGAGAGATCCCTTCTCGACGTCTTCGAGACGCTCAAGCCGGCCCTGGGGCAGGGGCTGCTCATCGAGAACAAGAACCAGCTGCAGTTCATCCATGACAAGGTCCAGGAGGCGGCGCTCTCGGCCATACCTGAGGAGAGGCGGCGGCGCATCCACAGCCAGGTCGGGGAGCATCTCCTCTCCGCCGTCCCCTTATCGGCCAGCATGGAGGGCGTGAGCAACCTGTTCACCATTGTGTCTCACCTCAACCGGGGGAGGGCGGAGCGCCCCGAGGCCGAAGCGGCATATCGCCTCTCGGACCTCAACCACCACGCCGGCAATAAAGCGCTGAACTCCCTGGCTACCGAGGCCGCCAACGAGTACTTCAGGATGAGCCTCGAACTGCTGCCGGAGGACCGCTGGGAGGACCCCCACTACGAGGGAACGTACAGGATATACCAGAAAGCGGCGAAGACCGAGCTGATGTGCGGCAACTACGAGGGCTCCGAACGGCTACTCGACCAGCTGCTGACCAACGCGAGGACCGAACTGGACAAGGCGGAATGCCTGGCGGAGCAGACCATGTCCCTGTCGTCCATCGGCAATTTCATAAAGGCCATCGAGACGGCGAACCGGGGGCTGGCTTTCTTCGATCGGGCCATCCCCGGATCGGCGGAGGAGGCGGACAGGAGGCGTCAGGAGCTGATGGACGCGATCGGGTCCAAGGGCGGCGACATCTGGAGGACGATCCTGGACATGCCGTTCACCACCGACCGCAGGAGCAAGATCGAGCTCGCGTTCTACAGCGAACTGATACCGGACCTGTACATGTCCGGCCTCGTACCCCAGCTGTACCTGTCCGCCGCCCAGTCCACGTGGCACTGCCTGGCCGGGGGCATGGACGAGTCCGTGATCTACTCGTTCAGCATCATGGGCCTCCAGTTAGGGGAACGGGGTGATTACGACAAGGCGTTCCGGTACGAGGACCTCGCCCGGGACCTGTCGGCGAAATATCCTAACACCTTCGGGGCCGCCAAGGGCATGAACGGCATCGTGTGGTGCAACATGCACTCCCGGAGCCGGCCGCGGGAGATCGTGGACTACTGCATCCGGGCGATCCAGTGTGGTAAGAACTGCGGCGACCTGTACAATGCTGGCCTCTCCTACGGTCCGCTGATGTGGAACCTTCAGGTCGAGGGAGCGGACCTGTCAGCGATCGAGGACCTCGCCGAGGAGTGCCTCCAGTTCTCCAGAAGATACCGCCTCTCGTTCTCGGTCGGTCTGGCCGAGGCGGTGCAGGCCGGGTGGATCGGACCCATGAAGGAGTTGCCTCCGATCCCCATGGAAGAGAAGGTCCGGCAGTGGGAGGAGAACAACCACATCGCCTCCGCCGGAAGCTACTACGCCCACCGGGCGCTGGCGCACTTTTACAGGGGGGAGCATGAGGATGCGGGGAGATGCCTCGCCGAGGTCAGGAAGTACCTCTCCGGCCTCACCGACAACGTGCTGAAGAGGCAATGGTACGTCTTCCGGGCGCTGAACGGCATCAGGCTGTTCGAGAAGGAGGGCGGGTCCAGGGAAGAGATGCTCGACGAGGTCCGGCCGATCATCGAGAAGGTCGAGGAATGGGCCGCTCTCGGCCCTCTGCTCCGGCCCTACCTCGCTTACGTCCGAGCGGAACTGGAGAGGGTCGACGGCGACGCCAGGGAGGCCAGGGGCCTGTACCTTGACGCCATCGCGTCCGCCCACGAGCATAACTACACGCTCCTGGAGGGGCATCTCAACGAGCGCTTCGGCAAGTTCATGGAGGACACCGGAAGCGGCCCGTCAAGGGCGTACTTCAAGGAGGCGGCCAGGCTGTACCGGGAGTGCCACGCGGAGCGTCTGAGAGAGAGGCTCATGAAAGAACGCCCCCTGTGCTTCGAAGAAACGGCCATCTCTCCGCCTAGGGCCGAGGTAACTCCGGCCGTTTCCATCCTGCCCGACCTGGATGTCGAATATCTCATGAAGGCCTCTCTGGCCATCTCCGCCGAGATGGAGCAGGATGTCCTCCTGAAGAAGATCCTGAACGTGGTCATGGAGAGTTCGGGTGCCCAGCACGGCTGCATGATCGTGGAGAGGGAGGGAAAGCTCTTCGTCCGCACTGAGAGCCATGGCAGGGAAGAGACAATGAGGATGTCCAACCGGAGGCTGGAGGATTCGGACGACATCTGCAGGGCCATCGTCCGATACGTCCATCGCACCGGTGAGCAGGTCACCCTGGGCAACGCCATGCACGAGGGTCCATTCAAGGACAACCTCGAGGTCCACGACCTTCAGCTGCGCTCCGTCCTGTGCCTTCCGGTGGTCAAGCAGTCGAAGACCGTGGCGGTCCTCTACCTGGAGAACCGCCTGTCGGAGAACGTGTTCACGTCGGTGAAGAAGGGTATGACGGAGATGCTGGCCTCGCACGCCGCGGTGTCCCTGGAGAACGCCGCTCTTTTCGAGGAGCGTCTCAGGTCGGAGGAGGAGCTGCGGAGGACCGGGGAGGCGCTGCGCAAGAGCGAGCAGCGCTGGGCCACCACTCTTGCCAGCATCGGCGACGCGGTCATCGCCGCTGACACCGCCGGCATGATCACGTTCATGAACGCGGTGGCCGAGGAGCTGACCGGATGGACCCTCGAAGAAGCGTCCCGTCGGCCGGTCGACGAAGTGTTCAGGATCATCAACGAGCACGACCGCGGCACCGTCGAAGATCCGGTGGCCAAGGTGCTGGAGACCGGGGTGAAGGCCACTCTCGCCAACCACACCCTGCTGGTCCGGAAGGACCTGACCGAGGTCCCTATCGACGACAGCGGGGCCCCCATCTGGGACAAGGACGGCCGGATGATCGGCGTGGTGCTGGTCTTCCGCGATGTCACCGACCGCAAGAGAAAGGATGAGGCTCTGCTCAAGGCCAAGAACGAGTGGGAGAGGACGTTCGATCACATCCCCGACCTCATCGCCATCCTGAACAACGACCATCGGATCATGAGGGCCAACAAGGCGATGCTGGAGCGCCTGGGGGCCGAGGACCTGGACAGCTGCCCCGACCTGAAGTGCTACCTGTGCGTGCACGGCACCGATCGCCCTCCCGCCTTCTGCCCTCACTCCATGACCGTGGCGGACGGCAAGGAGCACGTCGCGGAGGTCCGCGAGGAGAGGCTGGGCGGGGACTTCCTGGTCAGCACCACCCCCATCCTGGACCCCCGGGGGAGGATCGTGGGCACGGTCCACGTGGCCAGGGACATCACCGAGCGCAAGATGATGGAGGAGGAGCTTCGGGAGAAGGCGGAGAACCTCGCCCGCTCCAACGCCGAGCTGCAGCAGTTCGCCTATGTCGCCTCGCACGACCTGCAGGAACCGCTGAGGATGGTCACCAGTCATCTCTCCCTACTCGAGAGGAAGTACGGCGATAAGCTGGACGAGGGTGCCAGGGAGAACCTGCGGTTCGCCATCGACGGCGGGATCAGAGCCAAGGCCCTCATCCGCGACCTCCTGGACTACTCCAGGGTGGACTCGCGGGCCCAGCCCCTCAAGCTCCTCAACATGGAGGATGCCATGGCCATCGTCCGCGCCAACCTCAAGGTCCAGATCGAGGAGGAGGGCGCCACGGTCATGCACGGTCCGCTCCCCTCGGTCATGGCGGAAGAGAACCAGATGATCGCCCTGCTCCAGAACCTGGTCAATAACGGCATCAAGTTCCATGGCCGCGACCCCCCCGTGGTCTCGGTCCAGTGCCGGAGGGACGGCCACAACTGGCTGTTCTCGGTCAAGGACAACGGCATCGGAATAGACCCGCAATACCATGAAAACCTTTTCCAGCTATTCAAGCGGCTCCACACCGTCGACCAGTATCCCGGCACCGGCATCGGTTTGGCGCTGGCCAAGAAGATCACGGAGAGGCACGGGGGGCGGATATGGATGGAATCGGAGCCCGGTTCAGGAACAACCTTTTACTTCACCCTGCCCATTAGGGACGCCGATGAATGATATGGGAAGGCCTTTCCGGATCCTTCTTGTGGAGGACAATCCGGCAGATGCGCACCTGTTCTCGTGCATGTTAAGGGACCTCGACCTGGACCTGAGCATTATCGTGGCCGGGGACGGATCACAGGCCCTCAGCATACTTGCCGGAGGATATGGCGGTTGCCAGGCGTCCGCCCCGGACCTGGTCATCCTCGACCTGAACCTGCCCAAGGTGCATGGGTACGATGTTCTCTCGTTCTTGAAATCAGGCCCCCTGAGATCCGTCCCCGTGGTCGTCCTGACCGGCTCCCTGAACCGGGAGGATGAGGTCAGGGCCCGCAGCATGGATATCATCGGGTACATCATCAAGCCCTCCACCGCGGAGGAGTATGACGCCATCCTTGCCCAGCTGAGGAGCACCATCGAGACCCGGCTGAGGATCGACACCGACGGCAGAAAATGCGGCGGCCCCTCGGCCCGGCCAGGCGGGACCAACGGCGCCGTGGCCCATGGCCTGTGCCCTTCCCCTCCTGCCCCCGACCCCGGTACCCTGGACCAAATGATGTGGAGATGAAAGATGTCCGCACATCGGCCCGCTGTTCTGATCATCGATGACAACCGGGCCGATGTCCGGCTCATAGAAGAGGTCCTTTCGGAGACCGGGCTGGACCTGGACACCGCCTCCGCCTCCAGCGGCGAGGAGGGCCTCGCCTATCTGCGGAGGGAGGGAAAGTTCTCCGGAGCCCCCCGTCCTGAGCTGATGGTGGTCGACCTCAGCCTTCCCCGGATGAACGGATGGGACTTCATCAAGAACGCCGGAGATCTCCTGGAGGAGGTGAGGGTGGTCGTCCTCAGCGGGTCGCAGGAGCCGGACGAGCCCCATGAGGGGCGGTACATCAGGATGATGAAACCGAACAACTCTGTGGAGTTCGAGGAGGCTGTGGGAGCCTTCAGGACGATATTGTCCCAGATCTCTCGCCCCCCTCCGTCGACCGGGCCCGGCGGTCAGTGAGACCAGGGGGGCGCCATTGGTCGGCGCCGCCGTGCCTTCTCACACCGGCCTCAGGCCGGGAAGGAGGCTGCCGTACATGGAGACGAACCCGTTCCAAAGCTCCACGCTGCGGTCCTTGTACACCTTGGACAGCGTCCAGTCGCATTGAATGTCCCCGGAATCATCGAAAATGACCACATGATCATGCCTCCAGTCGTGGAGCATGAGGCTGGCCAGGAAGGCGGAGAACGGATGGCTCACCGGGTCGCTCCGGTCGACCGGGAGGCTCTCTGGCTGAACGAACTCCTTCTTGGAGTGGTTGAACACCGCATAGATGACGCCCATGCACTGAAGAAGGCACCACCCCTAGATGTGCTTGTCCCCGTCCTTGAAGCCGGTCCTCAGGTGAGTGCCGTCACAGTACGGCATCTTGAACGAGCGACCGCAACGGCACAGGGTCACCCGGTTCCTCGGCTCGTACATGATGCCTTCGGCGCTCTCGATGGGTATGCCCCCCTTCACCCACAGGGGGCCGCTGGCCTTCCTGCCGGGGTCCTCGGTCACACTGATGCTCATCTCGAACGGCGGTTCTACCTTCTCCCCGCTGCCCTTCTCGCATGTCTCCAGCCTTCCCGCGGGGCAATTGCCCGAGATCTCGATGGCCAGGTCCCGCTTGTTCCCTTCATCGGAATGGGCCACCAGCTTCCATACCCCTCCGGCACGGTGGCAGAACTGGGCGCCAACGCACAGGTCGGTGGTGTCCACCAGGTCCACGGTGGGGCCCTCGATCAGCTTGGAGCGCTCCTTGTACAGCTTCATGTCCGCCGTTTCCGTCCCATCGAAGCCGATCTTGGTATGGGTGCCGTCACAGTACGGGGCGTCACCGGATCTGCCGCACCGGCACAATGAATAGGTCCCCCTCTCCTCGTACTCATGCAGCTTCCTCCATTCATATGGAACGCCGTCCTTCCCCCTGATCGCCGCTTCCTTGATCAGTGGCACGTTGCCGGTGACGATGTAGGGGCCGTCCTTGGTGACCTTGATCCGAGCGTCCTTCCTCGCTGCCATGCGCGTTCCTCAGTAGTACGCGAGCGCTCGTGATTAGAAATAGATTGCTGAGGTTCGTGGATTGGGGATAAAAGAAGAGAAGAGGTTTCGGGGGCGGCGGTCATCGCCACCGCCCTTAGCCCGGTCAGAGCAGCTTCCTGGATACCCAGAAGTAGGCGCCGGCGAGAGCCCCGGTGGCGGCGAGGGATATCATCGCCAGGGAGCTGTCGCTCGTCCCGCCCAGGGCATAGGCCCCGGACTGGGACGCCGAGGACGCGGTCTGCACCGCGGCCGGCTGGGCCACCGAGGACGATCCTCCGAACAGGGGCCACTTGAACCAGCTGAAGAAGTTCTTCGCCCAGCTGTTGCGCCAGGAGGTGACCGTCTTGGTCACGGGCTTCTTGCTCTCCTTGCCCGGGATCTCGGGGCTCCCGGGGCCGGTGGTCGAATTGCCGGAGGTGCCGTTCTGGTCCGACGGCTGGGTCACGTTGGTGACGGGAGCGTTATCGTTGTTGCCGGGGGTCGTGATGTTGACATCCTCCACCGGGTCTGGGTCATTAACGACAGGGGGCTCCTGGACCGGCGGGACGGGCACCGTCAGGGTGTACGATTGCTCGATCGACCGACCGTCGGCGGCCTTGGCCACCACCTTCACGCTGAAGGACCCGGCCCGGTCCGGGGTGCCGGCGACGGTGTTGCCGCTGAGCGAGAGGAACGGGGCGTTGGTGGTCAGGGTGAGGGTGGTGGCGATGGTGGTCGTGACCGGGTAGGAGTATCCGGAGCCGACCGCGCCGCTGGTCGGCGGGGCGGAGGTGAACTTAAGCTCCGCGAGGACGGGCTCCTTGGCCACGGGGTCGGGCAGCAGGCCGCCAGTGTACGGATAGTTGGGGGTACCGGTCAGCACCATCGCCGCGACCAGCTGTCCGCCGGCATTGGCGATGCTCTGCTCACCGAAGGTGTACCTGGTAAGGGGATACACGCCGTTGTAGGCGATCTCTCCCCAGTACAGGGGCTTTCCCACCGCGTCGGCCCACTTCTCCGGGTCGCTGAACAGGTAGGCGTTGCTGGCACCGGTGGCCGAGGCATAGTAGTGGCGGTGCAGGATCTCGAACCCGCAGTTGCCGGTGGCAAGGTTGAAGTCGCTCTGGCCCCAGGAGAACATCTTGCCCAGGCCGGCGATCCCCATGGTGCGGGGATGGGCGCTGATGCCGGCGGTGGCCGAGGCCACGGCCTTGGACCAGGTATTGAACTTCACCTTGTCGTTCTTCCAGTAGTTGGTGGCAACGATATCGTGGTCCGGCTCGTTGAACACGTCCCACATGGCGATGGAAACCTCTCCCTCCAGCGCCCTCATGGTATCCTTGCAGTAAGCGAGGTAGTTGGAATAGGCTGAGCTGGAGGTGTCGAACACCGAGCCGGAACCGCCGTAGGTGAAGGTGGGATACTCCTGGGAGCCGGCCATGACGAAGCACAGCCATACGCCGTGCTCCTCCGCCTCGTCGCACATGATCCTCAGGAGATCGAAGTACTGCTCGCGGTGCTCGACCCAGGCGTTGTACTGGAGGGAGGTACCCCACTTGTCGCCGGCCCCCATCCTGACCATGTTGCAGTCATAATAGGCGGAGATGGCGAAGTACTGGTGCCAGAACTGTTCCGGCGTTTCGTGATATGGAATGTATCCCTTGTCCGAGGTGTCCGGACCGTTCAGATGGGAGGTCTTCCCCGCCACTCCGGTCTCACCATAGATGTAGGCGAGGATGGCCCACTGCAGGGCGGTGGTCTCCACGACGCCGAAGAACTTCTGGGAGGTCACCTCGCCGTTGATGAGGATGTTGGTACCGGACACGCCGAACCGGCCGTAGGAGGACGCTGCCGAAGCAGAGGGCGTACCGTAGATAGTGATCATTGCAGGCAATAGCAAGGCGGTGACCGCCAGCGCTACCGCTAATTTGCGATATATATTCTTCAAAGCCTATCCCTCACGAAGCTTAACCCGACGACCGGGGTGAAGGGTACTTGAACATTTCACCTTGAAAAGTAAGATTAGATTTTGAGAATATAAAATGATAAATATTAATTTCTTGATCGCCGGCCGGGAGAGTCGAGCGAGCCAGTCCAGTGTTCCAAGATATTTATTTATCTAGACTCTATAATGATAACACTATCGAGCCCCTTCGACCACCCTGATGAGGTATTCCCTCGCCCTGCTCATCCCCTCTTCCCACGTCGGGAGGGTGTCGAACCTCCTCCTCGAACGTTGGGACATGTCACGGCGGAGCGTCGCGTCCTCATACAATGCGCGGAGGCGATCGGCCATGCCGTCAACGTCCCCTCCCTGCAGCAGATAGCCTTCCTCCCCGTGGGTGACGATCTCCCCCGCCCCTCCGGAGGCCGGGGCGATGACCGGAAGCCCCTGGGCCATCGCTTCCACTATCACCAGACCGTACCCTTCGTGATAGGATGGAACGGCGAGGACGTCGCAGCCCCGCAGCATCTCGTCCCGCCGCCGGTCGTCCAGACGGCCGTGGAAGTGAACGAGGCCCTCCATGCCGGCGGAGACGACCAGCTCCTGGACCTCGATCAGGAACTGGAGGTCCAGGGGCGCGCCGACCGCCTCCAGGCGGACCGCTCCCCGCGGGAGGAGGGCGACGGCCCGGACCAGGTCGTCCAACCCCTTGTGCGGCAGCACGTTCCCCAGGTACAGGACCCGGAGGGGGGCGCCTCCGCGATCGGGGACGCGGTGGCAGGGCGTGACGTGGTCCTTGCCCGGGCGGGCCACCACTCCCTCGGCCCAGGGCGCCAGCGATCTGACCGATGCCCTGGTGGCATCGCTGTTGAAGATGAAGCCGTCGACCGAGTACAGGAACAGCCGCTCCAGCTGCCGGTGCGCCGCCGAGCGCGGCGGCGATCTCTCCGCCCGGTAGGCCAGGTGGTGCACCACCGCCACCATGGGCGTTGGGGAGGAACGGCGCAGCCGACGGTTGAGAAGGCACAGGGAAGGATGGGCGAGCTCGTCCTCAAGCAGGACATCGGCGTCCAGGGCCAGCAGCCGCCTCAGGAGCCGGGGGTCGACATTGTCCGGCAGTCCCCATCGCCGTAAATGGAGGGCCATCACCTCCACCTCGTCCCCGTTGTCCTCCAGGTGGCGGACCAGCATCCTGTCGTACAGGTATCCTCCGGTGGGGGTGTTCAGGGAGCCGTAGATGATCAACCCTGCCCTCATTGGACCGGTCCCTCGAAGCCGGCCCAGGCGTCATCGTCCTCCCACACCCGGACGGTCAGGGAGCGCACCCTATCCTTGCTCAGGTAAGGCGTGACGCGCTTCCATATCTCCCTTGCCAGGTTCTCCATCGAAGGTGCGTCGGCATCGAACTCTGGGAAGGCGTTGAGGCACCGGCCATCGTACCGGGCGAGGACCGTGTCAAGAGAAGCCCGCAGGGAGTTGATGTCCACCAGGTAGCCCTTATCATCGACCGCGTCACCGATCACCGTGACCTCAACGGCATAATCGTGGGAATGCTCGGACGCCTCCCCCGAAGGTGCATCGGGAAGGAAATGTCGGGCCGCCAGCTTCATCTTGAACCCGGTACCGTACATCCTCAGTCCTCCGGGTAGGTCAGCACGATCTGCAGGACCTCGGCGCCGTTCTCGTCGAGCAGACGGTACGCCGAGGGGGCGTCCTCGATGGGTGTCCGATGGGTTATGAGCCTCGAGGGCGCGACGCGCCGCACCATGTTCCAGGCCACCTCCATCCGCCTCTCCTTGGTCCATCGGGGGGAGAGGAAACCGTCGATCCTGCTCACCTGGCTGCTTATGATCCGCAGCCGCTTGCGGTGGAAATCCTCGCCCAGGCTGCAATCGAGGGCCCGGTTGCCGTACCAGGAACCGACCACCACCCTGCCCTCGTGTCCGGCGAGGCGGGTGGCCAGCTCCAGCGCCCGGGGGTTCCCGCTCAGCTCCATGACCAGGTCGACCGGCTCCGGCACGGCCTCCCGGACGGCTTCCGGGCGCGAGGGATCGAAGGTCCGGTCAGCGCCCATGCTCAGGCCGCGCTCCCGGCGGAGGGGAAGCAGATCGGCGGTCACCAGGCTGGCCAGGGGCATCATGGCCAGGACCGCGGTGGTGAGCAGACCGATGGTCCCCTGCCCCAGCACCACCGCCCTCTCCCCCACGATGGGCGCCGCGTCCATCACCAACGACAGCGCGGTCTCCATGCTGGGCAGCATGACGGCGTCCTCCGTCCCTATGCCCGGGGGGACCGGGACGACCTCGGCCGGGACGATGTTGAACCTGCTCTCATGGCTGTGGAAGCTGAAGACCGTCCTCCCTTCCCACGACGCGGGCAGCCCGCCACCGACGCGCTCCACCACCCCCACGGTGGAATAACCATACTTGAACGGGCGACGCAGTCCCCCGCTGAGCGATGGTATGTTGGTGTCCAGGGGGGTTCCCTCGTCCACCTGGCCGCGGTAGAAGAGCATCTCCGTCCCGGCGCTGATGCCCGACACCAGGCTGCGCACCTGGACCTCATCCCGTCCGGGAGGAGGGACCTCCTCCTGCCGTACCCTGACCTCCCGGGGGGCCGTGAAGTAAAGCGACGAACGCATCATCCATGACGATAAATGGAGTGGGCCGGACTTGTACCTATCGAACGAACGCCCGTTTCATGTTTATATCGCCCCACGTCATTCGAGCTTCATGGCCGAGGTCATCCCCAAGCCAAGGGAACGCTGTCTTTGGCATGCGGCCGACGGACGCTGCTCCAACTGCAAAGCCCGAAGGATCAGGAACGACGTGATGAGGATCAAGGACTACGAGATGTGCGTGAAGGAGCAGGACTACGAGGGATGCGAGTTCTTCGTGGAGAAGCCAGTGCCCAAGAGGTGATACCGATGTCCCCGGAAGAGATGTTGGACCTCCTCGATAGGATGCTCGTCGAGGACACCAGGGCGGCGGCCATGGACGCTCTGGAGGACCTCCTGCGGAAGGGCAGCGACGACGGTCGGGCGGTCACCTACCTCATCCCCGTGCTTCACGCCCCCGATGACGAGACCCGAAGGAGGGCCTCCTGGCTCATCGGCAAGCTGGCCCAGAACAAGGCCTGCACCTTCTGGCCGGTGGAAGAGCTGAACAACCTGTTGCACGACGACGACCCGGAGGTCCGGGAGAACGCGGCCTGGTGCCTCGGAGAGCTGACCGGGATGAGGATCGGGTCCCTGGGCACCATCGAGCACCTGAACCACCTGCTGGGCGATGAGAGCGGCAGCGCTCGGGGGATGGCCGCCTGGGCCCTGGGACGGATGGCCGAGCGGCTGAACATGGGGTTCCAGACCTCCATGGCCCCCCTGGGCAAGCTGCTCGATGACCGCTACGAGAGCGTGCGCCGCAGCGCCCAATACGCGCTGGACCGCCTCCGGGCCATGGGGATAGAGGAGTGAAGCGGCAACCGGCGCCGGGCGGCAGTCACATTAATTAATCGGCCCGGTCATTGGTCCTGAAGAGGTGTCGACCATTGAGTTCTCGTGAGGTCACCATCGGGCTCGTCCAGATGAGCATGGTGCAGGATCCGGAGGCTAACATCCGCAAGGCCGTGGGGATGATCGCGGAGGCTGCCAGCAAGGGAGCTCAGGTAGTGTGCCTTCCCGAGCTGTTCTCGACCCCGTACTTTCCGCAGTACAACACTGACGAGGTTCGAAAGAGGGAGACGGTCTACAACGAGACGGTCCCCGGGCCGACCACCGATACGCTCGCCAGAGCGGCCCGTCAGGCCGGGGTCATCGTCGTCGGCGGCTCGATATACGAGCGCGCCGGTTCCAAGCTGTTCAACACCGCTCCGGTGCTGGGGGCGGACGGCTCCATGATGGGCTCCTACCGCAAGACGCACATACCTCACGACGAGGACTTTTACGAGCAGAGCTACTTCGACCAGGGCGATACCGGCTTCCGTGTCTTCCCCACCCCCAGGGGACGCATCGGAACGATGATATGCTATGACCAGTGGTATCCCGAAGCTGCCAGGTGCAACGCCCTGATGGGGGCGGAGATGGTGTTATACCCCACCGCCATCGGCACGGCCAAGGGGATCGAGCAGACCGAGGGCGACTGGCAGCAGGCGTGGGAGAACGTCATGCGCGGCCACGCCATAGCCAACGGCATGGTGGTGGCAGCCTGCAACCGGGTAGGCACGGAGGACCAGATGGAGTTCTGGGGAGGCAGCTTCGTCATCGATGCCTTCGGCAAGACCCTGGCCCGCGGCTCGTACCGCGAGGAGACGGTGCTGGCGACGGTGGACCTGGAACATGGCGAGAACGTGCGCAAGGGCTGGAGGTTCTTCCCCAACCGCCGGCCGGAGTGCTACGGTGAGATAGTGAAGAACATCAGATGATGGGAGAGATAAAGATGGAGAAGACGACCCCGAGGTCCCTAGACTACTACATGCCCGCGGAGTGGACCAGGCATGAGGCCACCTGGCTGTCCTGGCCCAAGAACCCCCTGACCTTCCCCGGCGAGGTGATGCAGGGCGTGGAGAAGGTTTACGTCCAGATGATCGCCGCCCTCAGCGGCGGGGAGAAGGTCAAGGTGCTGGTCGACAACCAGGAGGCGGAGGACCATGTCCGACGGCTTCTGGACGGCTCGGGGGCGAACATGGAGAACGTCATCTTCCTGCAGATCGTCAGCGCCGACGTGTGGATCCGGGACTACGGCCCCACCTTCCTGCTGAACTCGAAGAAACCGTGGAAGGCCGGGGTGAAGTGGCGGTTCAACGCCTGGGGAGGGAAGTACGACGACCTGATGTACGATGACATCGCCGGAGAGGAGGTGGTGCTGGAATCGAGGGTCAAGATCTTCCGGCCAGGCATCGTCATGGAGGGCGGATCGATCGATGTCAACGGCAGGGGCATCGTGCTCACCACCGAGCAGTGCCTGCTCAATAAGAACCGCAACCCCCTCCTGAAGCGGGAGGACATCGAGAGTTACCTCGAGCAGTACCTGAACATCAGCTCGGTGATCTGGCTGATCTCGGGCATCGAAGGCGATGATACCGACGGCCATGTCGATGACTTCGCCCGGTTCGTCAGCCCGGACACGGTGGTGTGCGCCCATTCCGATGAGGGCGCCGGCCACAACCCCATGGTCCTGGCCACCAACCTGAAGATATTGAGGGACTACCGCGACAGCTACGGACGCCCGCTGAAGGTCCTGACCCTGCCCATGCCCGCCCCCATCCCGCTGGAAGAGGAGGACCGGGTGCTGCCGGCCAGCTATGCCAACTTCTACATCGGCAACGATGTCGTGCTGGTGCCGGTTTTCGACGACCCCAACGACGAGGAGGCGGTCCGCATCATCGCCGGGTGCTTCCCCGGCCGGCGCACGGTGCCGATACCCGCCCGGGACCTAGTGTACGGTTACGGCGGATTCCACTGCGTGACCCAGCAGGAGCCCGCAGTGGACGCGAAGAACTTGCCCAAGGCCTGAGGTCAAACCGTCTGGGTCAGCATAAGCCCGCGGCTCAGGGCGCCTGCCGGGCAGGCGTCCACGCACAGCCCGCAGGCGATGCACAGGTCCTGCTCGAACATGACCCTCCAGGTGCGCCGGTCCAGCCGGTAGGCCAGGACCGGGCATATGGAAACGCACATGGAGCAGTCAGTGCACCTGTGCCCGTCCCGCACCACGAACTTGGTGACCTCATCGATCTGCACGTCCAGCCCTTCCAGGTACTCGATGGCCCGGCAAATCCCGTCCTCCGTCCCGCTCAGGGAGATGATGAGCTTGCCGCCCCGCTCGTTCACTTCCGCCCGGAGGATGCTGACATCAAGGTCGAAATCCCTGGCCATGCGCGAGGTTATCGGCGAGTTCACCTGCCCGGGGGCGAAGGTGAGGATCAGCTTCTTCTCGGCCATGTTCACACCTCCGTCCGGGAGCAGATGTCCAGCGTCCTCTGCGCCTGCTCGGCCGGCAGCGAGGCCACCGGCCGGGAGAGGAGGAACTTGCCCTCCTGGATCCATCTCTTCAGCTCCATGGATATATCCCTGGCCTTGCGGTAGGAGGACAGAGAGGAGGTCCTGACCTCCCTACCGTCGATGTCAATGGTCCCGCTGCGCAGCTGGGCGTAGTTGACCTCTTTGACCGGCTTGCGAGCCCGGGACTCCACGGCGTAGTCCAGCACCGGGGCGTAGATCTTGTCGTCGGTGATGGCCACCGAGCGCACCACTTCCTCGTCCAGTATGGGGATCGGCACTCCGATGCCCAGTCCCAGAGACCATCCGTACCCGGTAAAGTTCAACCCCCGGACGTACTCCGGGGTCATCTGTTTGAGGTCGCCAATAACCGCCAGGGCGCGGGCCGCGGCCGCCGGAACGCCGTTCCTGACCGGCACGTTGGTCTTGAACTGGGTTCCCTCCCAGGAGACGTACCCGACGCCCCCGCCGAGGAAGATCCTGGTGCCCAACCCGATGGTCCTAAGCTGAGGGTCGTTGAGCAGCGGCGAGAGCTGTCCGGCGCTGCAGAAGGTGGCGTTTCCGTTGCGGGGGAGCAGCTTTCCCATGTAAGTGTACAGAAGCTCGTCGGACGAGTTCGTCGCCACGCCGTAATTCTGGTACATGTTCCTGGGGTTGAAGAGGTAGGCCTGGTTGACCGTCCTCAAGGAGATGTAGGTCTCGATGCTCTTGCGGGGATAGCAGTCGGTTCCGTATGCGGTCGAGCGTAGCTTGATCGGCCGGCCGGAGACCAGCTCCTCGATCACCTTCGCCCCGCCGTAGTCCATGCCGTCGCCCTCCCTCAGCTCGGTGGCCCCGATGTACGCGTCCACCGCGGCTAGGCCGGTGTACGCCGGAACGTCGTTAAGCCACACCTTGGTCATCTTGATCGGCGGCTCGGCGTGCCCGAAGTTGATGAACGCTCCCGAGGAGCACATGGCGCCGAAGGTGCCCGTCGTTACAACGTCCACTTCCCGGGCGGTCCTCTCCACGCCCTGTTCCTGGACGACGGACTTGACCTCCTCGGCCGTGAGCACCACGGCGTCGCCCTTCTCGATCTTGGCGTTGATCTCCTCGTAGCTCTTGCTCATTGGTTCACCTTCGAGCCTGCCTCGTTCGCCTTAGGCCACGGCCCCGAGCCTGTAACAATCGTTAATTTATTTAATGGTTGTTTTCGGGGGCATACAGGGGGAGCGGTCCTGCCCTCGATGGCCCCGGAGTGGTCGAGAGAGGCATATCGGATGCCCGCGGCATGGTCGATCACCGCCGGAAATGAATGCCGCCTTCCGGGCTCACCTGCACCGGCCGACCAGGCCGCTCATGCTCTCGTGCGAGACCAGGCCTACGACCCGGTCTCCAGCATCGACCACCGGCAACGCCGAGATGTCATTGTCCTCCATCTTCCGGAGCACTTCTTCGATGGTTTCCTCCGCGATCGTGGTGATCACCGGGCTGGTAGTTATCTGGCGGAGATCGGTGTACCGCCTGGCGACCGCTTTGGCGACGTCCCAGGAGGTGACGATGCCTATCATCCTGCCCTCCCCGGAAACGACAGGGAGGTGATTGACCCCCAGATGTATCATCAGCTCGGCGGCGGTCTCGATGGTCGTCCCTTCGGTTATGGTCCTGACCGGGGACATCATCACATCCCCGGAGGTGAGGTGATCGAAGAAGCTCTTCAGCAGATAGTTCAACTGGCCATCCTCGATGAGGAATGCGTCGTGGCCGTAGGAGGAGCGGATCTCGCTGTATCGGGCGGCAATGTTGCTCGCCGACAAGGCCGACACGATCTCCTGGGACTGGTACGCCGGATACAGCCAGTCCGAGGATATCCCCGCCACCAGCACCTTGGCCTTGACCCCGGACAGCCCACCGATGAGCGACCCGTCTGCCGTGAGGTCGAAATAGTCCATGGCCTTGGTGAGGTAGAGGTAGGAGTTGGGGTCAAACCTCTCAATGAACTTGTCGCCGTTGTGGAAGAGGTAACTTTCCACCTGGAAATCGGTGGAGAAGTCGAAACCGACCCTCTCCTTACCTTGCAGCCTCCGTCCGAACTTGTTCAGCATGGAATCGTCGCTGAGATAGGTGATGTGGCCGACCATCCGGGCAAGAGATAGGCCTCCGGATGGTGGCTTGCTCCCGTAGTAGTCACCGCCGTTCCAGTCAGGGTCCGAGGTTATGGCCCTTCGACCTACGGCGTTGAACGCGATCTGCTGGGGGGTCGAACAGCCGGTGCTGGCGATAATGACTGCCCTCCTCATCATGTCCGGATACGACACCGCCCACTGCAGGGCCTGCATCCCTCCCATGGACCCGCCGGCGACGGCCAGCAACTGCCGTATCTCCAGGTGGTCGACCAGCAGCTTCTGGGCGTTCACCATGTCCCCGATGGTGATCACCGGGAAGTCGGTGCCGTACGGCCGCCCGGTGGCGGGATCGAGGGACGACGGGCCGGTGCTTCCCTGGCAGCCTCCGAGCACGTTCGAGCATATGACGAAATACTTGTCGGTGTCGAACCCCTTGCCCGGCCCGATGGCCATGTCCCACCATCCTGGCCGAGTGTCCCCGGGATGGTATCCTGCGGCATGGGCATCACCGGATAATGCGTGGCAGATGAGGATGGCATTGCTCTTCTCCGAGTTCAGCCGCCCGTAGGTCTCGTATGCTATGCGGACCGGGGCGAGCTTCTCGTCCCCCTCGAGCTCGAGGGGGCCGGGGAACTCGACGTATCTCGTTTCAACGGTGCCCAGTCCATGGTTCATCGTTCACGCTCCGTTCAGCGCCTGGTCCAGATCGGCAATTATGTCCTCGATGTCCTCCAGTCCGACCGCGAGCCGGACGTAGTCCTGCGTCACCCCGGTAGCCAGTTGCTCCTCCCCGGTCAGCTGCGAGTGGGTGGTGGAGGCGGGATGGATCACCAGCGATTTCGCGTCACCGATGTTGGCCAGATGGGAGAACAGCTTCAGGGACTCTATCACCTTCTTGCTGGCCTCCGCCCCTCCCTTGACGCCGAAACCGACCAGGGGTCCGTACCCCCCGCGGAGATACTTGGAGGTCAGCGCATGGCTGGGATGATCCTGCAGGCCGGGATAGCTGACCCACGCCACCTCGGGATGGCCATTGAGGAACTTAGCCACGGCGAAAGCGTTCTCCGAATGCCTCTGGACCCGGAGGTGCAATGTCTCCAGTCCCTGTATGAACAGCCAGGAGTTGAACGGCGAGATGGCCGCCCCAGTGTCCCTCAGGAGCTGGACCCTGATCTTGAAGGCCAGGGCCACGTTGCCCAACCCGGGAAAGTCGCCGAAGGCGTCCCAGTACACCAGACCGTGATAGCTGGGATCGGGCTCAGTGAACTCCGGGAACTTGCCGTTGTTCCAATCGAACCTACCGGAGTCGATGATGACCCCACCCAGCGAGGTACCGTGCCCGCCGATGTACTTGGTGGCCGAGGCCACGACGATGTCCACGCCGTGGTCGATGGGGGCGACCAGGCCTACCCCGGTGGTGTTGTCCACGACCACCGGGATACCGGCGTCATGTGCGATCCTCGAGATAGCCTCGAAGTCGGGGGTGTCCAGCTTGGGGTTGCCGATCGACTCCAGGTAGATGGCCCGGGTCCTCTCGGTGATGCCCTTCCTGAACGCCTCCGGGTCGGCCGAGCTAACGAACCTGGCATGCCGTCCGAACTTGGGGAAGGTGTAGTGCAACAGCTCGTATGTCCCCCCA
Source organism: Methanomassiliicoccus sp. (assembly GCA_016109435.1). Lineage (GTDB taxonomy): Archaea > Thermoplasmatota > Thermoplasmata > Methanomassiliicoccales > Methanomassiliicoccaceae > UBA6. The sequence continues at coordinate 53,276 of JAEILR010000003.1, read as the reverse complement.
TACAGATTGTCCGCGGAGAGTACCTCGTCCCCTGGTCTGGTGATGGCCAGCAAGGCGTAGGTGATCGCGGCGGAGCCGCTGGCCACGGCCAGTCCAGCGGTCCCGCCCTCGATGGCCGCGATGCGTTTCTCGAACACATCGGTGGTGGGGTTCATCAGCCGGGTGTAGATGTTGCCCAGTTCCTTCAACCCGAACAGGTTGGCGGCGTGGTCAGTGTCCTTGAACACGTACGAGCTGGTCTGGTACAGCGGTACGGCCCGCGACCCGGTGGTCGGGTCCGGATTTTGGCCGGCATGAACAGCCAGCGTCCCTAGGTTTCTCTTTTTATCGCTCATTCGGTCGCCTCCAATTATCTCTCTGCCCGGTCCCCGGGCGTTGGAATGGTTTGTAATTACGGTCAGCGGCCCCTCTCGGGCCGGACGTCGACAGCATCCGCTGTGGATCGTCTTTCCGTGCGTGGCCGCGCTCTATCCCGCTCTCTTTCTCAGGGATCCTCGGGGAACAGGTCGGTGCTCAGGTACCTCTCTCCGAAGTCAGGAGCCACCGTCACGACCTTCCTGCCCTCGCCCAATTCCTTTGCCAGCTGCAGCGTGGCATACACCGCCGCTCCGGACGAGGTCCCCACGAACATGCCCTCCTTCAGGGCCATGTCCCGGGCGGTGGCCTTGGCGTCCTCGTCCTTCACTTGAACGATGCGGTCCACGAGCTTGAGGTCCAGCACCGAGGGGACGAAGCCGGCGCCGATCCCCTGGATGGTATGCGGCCCGGGCTTGCCGCCGGAGAGCACGGGCGAGGCCGCCGGCTCCACGGCCACCAGCAACGCCTTGCTCCCCTCGGTGCGGAGCCTCCGGCCCACGCCGGTGATGGTGCCCCCGGTGCCCACCCCGGCAACGAAGGCGTCGAGATCGGGCAGGTCCTGCAGTATCTCCGCCCCGGTGGTGCGGTAGTGCACCTCCGGATTGGAGGGGTTGTCGAACTGTTGGGGCATCACCACGTTCGGCCGCTCCAATGCGATCTGTCTGGCCCGCTCCACCGCTGCGGTCATTCCCCCGGCCCGGGGGGTCAGCACCAGCTCCGCCCCCATGGCCTTGAGCAGCCTCCGCCGCTCCAGGGACATGCTCTCCGGCATGGTGAGCACAAGCTTGTAGCCCCTCACCGCGCACACCATGGCCAGCCCTATGCCGGTGTTGCCGGAGGTCGGCTCCACCAGGAGGACCTCGGACCCGGGACGGATCTTGCCCTCCCTCTCGGCGTTCTCGATCATGGCCAGGGCGATGCGGTCCTTCACCGACCTCATCGGGTTGGAGGATTCCAGTTTGACGTACACCTCGGCGGAGCCGTTGGCCGGGAGCTTGTTCAGCCTCACCAGGGGGGTCCTTCCGATCGTTTCCAGTATGTTGTTGAACTTCATGAGCGTCACCTCGTCGGTATGATTGGGTTCAGGCCGGAATAAGCATTGTCATCATGATGACCGCTTTCCATCCGATGTTCACATGCAGGCCATTGAGAAATATGGGATCAGACGCATACATCCAGAGGTCTCCGTGAAAACGAAGTCTACCTCCTGCGTCCCGGCCTCGGACCGCGCGGCGTCGCGTTGGACTATGGCCGCCGTGGTCCGGTCGCCCGGTGCTCCCGGGCGCTCATGTTCGTTCCTGCGATACATGTCGATACCTTCCCGTCCGGTACGTTCGTTCCGGATGAGGATGTAACGATTGTTAATTTATTTAAACATGATTATGCGCTAGAGTCATTTAGGAATCTCAACCTCCCTTCCGCTCCATCAGCCTAGGGGTTGAGGGACCGGCCTCAGAACGACCTCGTTCTGGCTTCAGCCAGGTCGGCCGGGGTCAGCGCAGCCACCTCGTCGAGCAGGGCGGCCTTGAACGCGTACGGGGCCCTGGGAACGGCCGCCGCCCGCTCGCCGGCAATGCCGAAGGCCACCAGCGCCGCCGCGGAGGTCGAGACGCGATCCTCGGACACCGCGGCAAAGGCGCCGACGAGGGAGGAGGCCATGCATCCCGTCCCGGAAATGCGCCCCATCATCTCGTGGCCGTTGTCAACCAGCACCGTCCGCCGGCCGTCGGTCACTATGTCGGCGGGTCCGCTCATGACCACCACCGAACCGCTGGCGGCGGCGAGGGAACGGCACACTTGCACCGGATCGCCGCTCATTCCCCCTGATTCGACCCCCCGGACCGTCCCTCCCGTCCCCGCCAGGGTCCCTATCTCTCCGGCGTTGCCCTTGATGATGGCGATCTCTAGCTCCTGCATCAGCTTCGCCGCCACCTCGGTGCGGTACCGGGTGGCCCCGGCGCCCACCGGGTCCATGATCACGGGAACGCCCAGCTCGTTGGCCCGGTGGCCGGCGATGAGCATGGAGTCCACTTGCTCCCGCCGCAGGGTGCCGATGTTGAGCACCAGGGCCCCGGCCATGGACACCATGTCGGCCACCTCCTCCTTGGCCTCGGCCATCACCGGTGCGGCTCCGATGAACATGGTGATGTTCGCGCAATCGTTCACCGTTACGTAGTTGGTGATGTGGTGGACCAGCGGCCTCATCTCCCTGAGACGCCGGAACAGCTCCGAGAACGTGCTTGCTTCCATCTTTAGACCCCTGAGACCGCCGCCCGCGGCATCCGAGGCGTGCGGCCGCGGCGACATGGAGATGGGTTATTTTCAATTTTAGCACCACTGACCCCGTCCGATCACAGCCGAGGCGTCGGCTTCCCGCGGACGTTGGCACTGGCCACAGGTTCATGAGGCAGTAGGTATTATCGAGGGCGAGGACGCCAGAATGAAGGAAAAGAAGCCGCCTATGAGGGGCGGACTGACAAAGAGGGAGTTCGACAGCCTCAGGGAGGACCTGCGGCAACTGGTCAGCGACCACCCCCGGGCCCAGTTCACCATCCTGCTGCTCGACCGGGAAGGGCACCGCACTGACGACATCTCCTCCGCCTCCCGGTACGGGCTCACCGTATACGAGGACGACAAGCTCATCTTCCAGGAGATGGGGGTCGTGACCAACGGCTTGATGATCGGGGAGTGACGGCCGCGACGTTTTCCTCGGCCGGACCGGACATGGCCGCAGGTCCAGGGAGGCGATGAGGTGGAGAGCGGCCGCCTTCGCCCGTTCGTCTACGTGGCCGTGTCCGCCGCCCTGTTCGGGATCAGCGCTCCGGTCTCCAAGCTGCTGGTGTCCGACATCTCCCCGGTAGCCCTGGCCGGGCTGCTGTACGCCGGCGCGTTCCTGGGACTGGCCCTGCTGCGGCTGGTATCCCGGAAGAGAGCGGAGGAGGCGCCTCTGAGGAAGAGGGACCTTCCCTACCTCTTCGGCTCCATCCTCTCCGGCGGGGTCATCGCCCCCATCCTGCTGATGACCGGGATCGCCTCGGTCACCGGGGTGGCGTCCTCTCTCCTTCTGAACCTGGAAGGGGTGGCCACCGCGCTGATCGCCTGGCTGGCGTTCGGCGAGGTGGTGGGAAGGAGGACCTGGGCCGCCCTGGTGATGATGACCGCGGCCGGGGTCCTGCTGACGTTCGAGGTCGGCGGGGGGGCGTCCGCCGAGGGCGCCGGGCTGATCGTGCTGGCCATGGTCTTCTGGGGGCTAGACAATAATCTGGCCAGGAAGATCGCGGGGACCGGGGCGCAGCGCATCGCCATGATCAAGGGCCTGATCGCCGGAAGCACCTCGCTGTCCCTGGCCTTCTTGCTGGGAATTTTGCCGCCCCTTGGAGCGGACGTGTTGGCCGCGCTCGTCCTGGGCGCCCTCAGCTACGGCGTCAGCCTGGTCCTGTTCATCATGGCCCTCGGCTCGCTGGGATCGGCGAGGACGGGGGCCTTCTTCGCCCTGGGCCCGTTCATCGGGGCGGCGATCTCGATCCCCTTACTGGGGGAGGCTCCCGGGCTGAGCATGGTCCCTGCCGGCGCGCTCATGGCCTTGGGGACCTACCTCCTGCTGTCGGAACGGCACTCGCACGTTCATTGGCATCCTCCCGAAACGCACGAGCATGTTCACGAGCATGACCCGCACCACCGACATGACCACCTCCCGGGGACGCCGGAGCGGCACTCCCACACCCACGGGCATGAGGGGGTCAGCCATGAGCATGAGCACTGGCCGGACGAAGAGCATCGGCACCGGCACTGATCCATCGTCATGCTACGAGGCATCAGGGATTAGCATCGAGGGGCTGCTAAACTTCCCCCCAAAGGTTATTAAGAGGTCGGCAGTGATGGCCGGGCACCCCACTGGAGCGTGACACGACTGCCCTCAGAAGACTCGGCCCTGGACGCGATGTATGCCCATGACTCCCCCGCGACCAGGCAGCAATCCTCCCATTTCTACCGAATGGCCCCCTTCAGGCTGCAGATCGAGTGCGCCTCGGAGTGCTCGGCGGAGTGCAGCTACTGCTACGCCCGGAGCGTTCCGACCGGGGAGCCGCTGTCGTCGCGGGAACTGAAGGGCATCCTCCGGCGGGCGGCCGGCCTGGGCATCAGGCAGATCGACTGGATGGGCGGGGACCCCATGGAGAGGCCGGATTGGATCGATCTCCTGCAGACCGCCCGGTACAACGGCATGACCAACAACCTGTGGACCTGCGGGGCCCGGCTCAACGACGTGGGTCAGGCCAAGTGGGCCATCGATCTCACCCGCGGCGGCTACATCATGGTCCACCTGGACTCCCTGGACCCGGACGTCCTGCGCTCGATGCGTTCATCCTACAACCCCCGGACGACGAGGGATACGCTGAGAGGGATAGAGCTGCTTCTGGATATGGGCAAATCTCCCCGGGAGATCGGCAACCTGCTTATGATGACCAATGCCCAGGATGTCGAGGACATCGGGTCCACGATGACCCACCTGTACGACAGTTACGGCATCCGGACCTGCTTGATGTCCCTGAAGCCGGTGGACGAGACCGGGAAGCTATATCCCCTCCTGCCCCGCCCGGAGGACGTGGCCGAAGCTTACAGGTTGCGTGATTCCATCTTCATGTCCGGAAAGGGGATGGGCTGCCAGGACTTTCCCCGGGAGTACTGCGGGACCACCCTGTTCATGTCCCTGGACGGCCGGGTGTCCTCGTGCTACTCGCTTCGCCGTTATATCGGCTCGGTGCGCGAGAACACCCTCGAGGACATCGTGGCCGCCGGGACGTCCTCGCTGTTCTTCACCGGGTTCAGGAACTATTCCGAGGAGGTGGTGTGCGGGGCCTGCGACAAGGAGCTGTGCTGGGGCTGCCGAGCCAACGCGTTCTACTTCGGAGGGGGAGCGTACCTCAAGGACCCCATCTGCCCGTTGAACGTCGACCAGCCGAAGGGGCACCTGCCGTATTAATCGTACAGCGCGGGCTCCAGAACGAACTTGCAGAAATTGCTCTTGGTGCCGAAGCACTCCGATTGGGTCACCCGCAGGGGGACCCCGGTCCGGGTGTCGAAGATGGCCTCGATGATGCCTTCGTTGAGGATGCAAAGGGTCTTGCCCACGTCCGGGGTGTCGGACATGTCATAGTCGTCCTTCACGATTAGGGTCAGGGGCACCAGGGAGTACACGTTCACGTCCCCCAGATCGTGCTGGCCGAAGAACTCCTTGACCTCGTCCACCAGGCCCTTGACGTCGGTGGACTTCATGTGCCTGGAGATGGCCACCCCGATCTGCCGGCCGATGTCCTTGAGCACCGGGTCCATGTTCAGCCCGATGGCCTCCACGCCGATGACCAGCGCCCTCAGCTCCCCTTTGAGGAAACGCGTCGGCGAGCCGATGCTCTTGTCGATGATGCCGGTGACCGCCTTGGTGAGGTCCTCGCGCGGGACGACGGATGAGCCCACCGGCTTGGATACCAGGTAGAAGATCTTGCGGCGGTTGTCCGAGGGATCGTCCCGGGAGGCCACCAGGCCCTCCTTGACCATCTTGTCCAGGTGCACCGATAGGGTCGACTGGGCCTTCCCAGTGAGCTGGGCGATCTCCGACAGACTGAGGTCACGTCTCTGAAGCTCGCTAAGGATCTTCTGGCGCACCGGGTTGGAGATCTGCTTCAGCCCGGAACTAGTGGAGTAAACGTCGAGAGCGGAGCTCTTCTTCATCGGCCTCGTTGGACAAATGGTTCAGTGCGTATTAATTTATTGCGAATGTTCGCTTAACACTGTTAACACGAGCGAGCGGGAAGTCCTCTTGCCACAGCGAGGGGATGAGAGCGAACATGAGCACTCTTGGTCGCCTCCCCGAAGACGTTGATCATCTCAAGGCATCAAGACGACGAGGAAGATACTGGCCTACAAGTTCCGTTTCTATCCGAACAAGGAGGAAGGACGCTCGTGATCCTCGATCGAGGATCACGGAAGATACGGTCGGAACGACCGGAAATCACGCTTGTAGATGGGAGATCGCTGCAGATGCCATCGAGCGATGTGCAAGTTGCCTCCATGAAGCCTCCTCCGAAAGGGCGAGGTAGTTCACACAAATATCTTAGTATATCCGTTGGGAATGACACAGAGGCATACCATGAGGGTTAAGAAAGGCAAGAGGAGCATCGAGGCCAGAGCGGTGTGGTTCGAGAACGGCATGGTGCGCATGATCGACCAGCGCCTGATCCCCCAGCGGTTCAAGGTCCTGGACATGGGAGATCACTTCCAGGTCGCCGAGGCCATCCGGAACATGACCGTCAGAGGCGCGCCCTCCATCGGCGCGGCCGCGGCCTACGGCATGGCCCTGGCGGCACGCAACGGGGTCGATCTGGGGGAGGCCGCGAACACCCTGCGCGGAACCCGCCCCACCGCCTATGATCTCTTCTACGCGGTGGACCACATGGTGAACTCCCTGGAGCTGGGGGACGATCCGGTCAAGGCCGCCGACGGCTACGCCGACCAGGTGGTGGAGCGCTGCCGCCTGATCGGCAAGCACGGGGCCGAGCTGATCGAGGACGAGCAGAAGATCATGACCCACTGTAACGCCGGGGCCCTGGCCACGGTGGACATCGGTACCGCCTTGGCCCCCATCCGCGCGGCGTGGAACGAGGGGAGGCACATCTATGTTTACGTGTCCGAGACCAGGCCCCGCCTGCAGGGCATGCGCCTGACCGCCTGGGAATTGTACAACGAGGGGATACCGCACTCCATAGTGGTGGACGGCGCGGCCGGCCACTTCCTGCGCAAGGACGTCAACATGGTCATCGTCGGGGCGGACCGCATCGCCGCCAACGGGGACTTCGCCAACAAGATCGGGACGTTCGACAAAGCGGTTCTATGCAACGAACTGGCAGTGCCGTTCTACGTCGCCGCCCCCATCTCCACCTTCGACTTCTCCATTCCCGGCGGCAATGACATCGTCATCGAGGACCGCTCCGAGGACGAGGTCATCCGCGTGGGGAGGGAGCGCCTGGCCCCCAAGGGCTCAACGGCGCTGAACCCATCGTTCGACATGACCCCGGCCAAGTACGTCACCGGCTTCATCACCGAGGTGGGGATCCTCCGTCCCGCGGAGATCGACAGGGTGCGCAGGGAGAAGTTCGCCGGGGAGGGGGACCTCTGAACGAGGAGCAGGGCCGGAAAGATCTGGCCACCATCTCCAGGCTGGCGTACGACCGTCGGCTCACCTTCGGGGCCGGGGGCAACCTGAGCCTCCGCCTGGACGACCGCACCGCGCTCATCACCCCCTCGGGAGCGATAAAAGGACTGCTGACCCCGGAGCAGATGATCAGGGTGGACATCCACACCGGTAAGGCCGCCTCGGGCAGGCCGTCGATGGAGACCCCTTTCCATACCGGGCTATATCGCGCCAGGCCGGAGGTGGGGGCGGTGGTGCACCTGCACCCGCCGTCCTCCACCACCCTGGCGGTGATCGGCCGGAACCTCCGCCCGGCGATCACCCCTGAAGGAGTGCTGGTCCTGGGAGAACGGGTGCCCATGATCGATTACGCCACTCCGGGGACGGGAGCGCTGGCCGACAACATCGTCACCCAGCTAGGCAGCTGCAATGCCTGCCTGCTGCGGAGCCACGGGGCGCTGGCGGTAGGGAAGGACATCATGGACGCCTTCGGCAGGATGGAGACCCTGGAGTATATCGCCTCCCTGCAGCTCGGCTGCGAGACGCTGGGCGGACTGGACGACCTCCCCCCGCAGGAGATCGCGAGGATGCTGTCCAAAGATTGATGAACAGGTAAGCGCTGGGTGTCAGGATGATCATCGTCACGAAGTGGTTCGGCGTGTTCCTGGTGGACAAGGAGAAGCAGAAGGTAATGCGCCATGTCCTCTTCGAGAAGGAGCCTAAGGTCATCGCCGCGAAGCTCGCTCAGGTCCAGAAGGGGGAGGTGCTGCCGGAAGAAGCCTCCATGGCCCAGAAGAAGGTGAGGGTGGCCGAGCCGCGCCTGTCATCCCTGGGAAAGCCGGAGTTCGTCGACTCCGCATTCATCCGGCCGGAGGACTACGGGTTCTCGCCCCAGTTGATGCAGAAGGTAATGGTGGAGCTGGGCAAGATCCGCACCCGGGAGCCCCTGCCCGCCGACCGCTTCATCGTGCAAGCGGTGCGCGCGCTGGACGACACCATCGAGATGATCAACCTGATGAGCGAGCGGCTGCACGAGTGGTACGGCCTGCACTTCCCCGAGCTGGCCGACTACGCCCGGGAGGAGCGCTACGCCCGGCTCATCGCCGAGAAGGGGGTCCGCGAGACCATCCTCGACGCTCTGGACCTGCAGCTGGAATCGGTGGGCTCGGAGCTGGAGGAGAAGGACCTGGAGGTGGTCAGGGGCTTCGCTTCCACCCTCCTCCTGCTGTACGAAGAGAAGGAACGGCTGGAGGAGTACATCGCCGACCGCATGCAGGAGGCCGCCCCCAACCTCACCTCCATCCTGGGGGCCAGCCTGGGAGCCCGGCTCATCTCCATCGCCGGAGGATTGAAACGCCTGTCCCAGATGCCCGCGGGGACCGTGCAGCTCCTGGGGGCGGAGAAGGCCCTGTTCGCCCACCTGAAGCAGGGGAAGAAACCGCCCAAGCACGGCGTCATCTTCCAGCATCCCACCGTGCACCGCGCCCCGTACTGGCAGAGGGGCAACATCTCGCGCACCATGGGCGGGAAGCTGGCCATCGCCTCCAAGGTCGACTACTTCAAGGGCGAGTTCATCGGGGACAAGCTCAACGAGGACATCGCCCGCCGGGTGGAGGAGGTCATGAAGAAGTACCCCGAGCCGCCCAAGAAGCCTCAGGCCCCCCCACCCCGCAGGGACTTCCGGCCGAGGGACAACCGCCAGGGCGGCCGTGGCGATCAGCGCCGTCCTCAGGCGTGGGGCGGGAAGAAGGGGCGGAGATAGTCTGGCATCGTTTCCCCGCCACGGGGGTGAGGATGCCGCAGGCCGATACTGGGCGTCAGTATCGTGGTACGCCGGGGAATGAAGCAAAGTATATAGCCGGGCGGCTAATTCCCTGAATCGATATATTATGTGGACACAGGCTGAGGTCAGGGAGCTCAAGGTAGGGCGCTACATGCTCATCGATGACGAACCCTGCAAGATCATCTCCATCGACACTTCCAAGCCCGGCAAGCACGGCGAGGCCAAGAGCCGCATCGACGCCGTCGGGCTGTACGACGGCAAGAAGCGCAGCGTCGTTCACCCCGTCAAGCACAAGGTCCAAGTGCCGATGATCGACAAGCGGAAGGGTCAGATCCTGGCCATCGCCGGGGACGAGGCCCAGATGATGGACCTGGAGACCTACGAACAGTTCACCCTGCCAATGGACGAGGAGCTCAAGGGACAGTTGAACCCTGGTGACGAGGTCCTCTACATGGTGGCAATGGGCAAGAGAAAGATAACCAAGGTATGAGGGAGACCTCATGCCCCTTCCAGGAATCCATTTCCTGGGCGCAGAAACGCCATACTCTTCTTCCAGGTCCGTAGTACTAGGGGTCCCTTTCGACCTCACCACCACATTCCGTCCGGGGGCGCGCGCCGCTCCCAACAGTGTCCGCGAGGCATCCTTCCACTTTGAGAGCTACCTCCTGGAACATGACCTCGACCTCGGGGACATCAGCCTGCATGACATGGGCAACCTACCCGACCACGCCACGGTGGAGGAGATGGTAGATGGCACCAGGGCCGCGGCCAAGACCCTGGTCTCCGACGGTAAGTTCCCGGTGATCCTTGGCGGTGAGCACACCATCACCGTACCGGCGGTGGAGGCCTTCGAGGACATCGGGGTCATCTTCATCGATGCCCATCTGAACTACAACGATACGGCCCGGGGAGGGCGGTACAATCACGATACCGTCACCCGGCGGGTCGCCGAGCACGTGGGCAAGGACAACGTCCTAGTGTTCGGCGTTCGCTCGTTCTCCCGGGGCGAGCACGCTGAAGGCGGCCTCCCTGAGTACATCGACGCGTTCAGCATCGCCCAGGAAGGGGTGGAGAAGGCGTTCAAGCGCGCGTTGAACATCATCAAGAAGGACAAGATCTACCTGAGCCTGGACGTCGACGGCATCGACCCGGCGTTCGCCCCCGCGGCCTCCATGCCCGAGCCCTTCGGCCTCACGTCCCTGGATGTCAAGAAGTGCATCAACCTGCTCGGCCCCCGCCTGGTCGGCTTCGACGTGGTGGAGATCTCCCCGCCCTACGACAAGGGGAACACCGCCGCGCTGGGGGCAAGGATGGTACAGGAGGCCCTGGCAGTGGCCTGGAAGTACCGCAAGGGCGAGAAAGAGCAGGCCGCGCCGCGCCCGTTCTGGAAGCGCGAACGGCCGTAGTCTTCTTCTAACCGATCAGATCGTCCAGGACCTTCTCGCATTCCTCCGAGCGCTTCCTGGCATCCTCCACGGTCCTCGCCTCGGAGTACACCCGGAACAGCGGCTCGGTGCCCGACGGCCGCACCAGGGTCCAGCCGTCATCGTAGCAGATCTTCACCCCGTCGGTGGTGTCCACCCTCTGCGAGGCATAGTATCGCACCAGCGCTGCCAGCACCCTCTCCTTCCGCTCGTCCGGGCACACCAGCTTGCGCTTGTCCTGGCAGTAGCTGGGGATGGCGTCGACCAGCATGGACAGCGGCCCGTCCCGGGCGACGATCTCCAGCATCTTGGCCACGGTCATGGCCGCGTCACGGCAATATTGGTGGAGGGGGAAGATCAGCCCGCCGTTCTCCTCTCCGCCGAACAGGGCGTCGACCTCCATCATCCTCCTGGACACCACCGGCGCCCCGACCCGGGTGTAGATGACCTCTCCGCCCGCCCGCCTGACCACGTCCTCCACGGCCATGGACGACGATACCGGGGTGACCACAGTGCCGCCGCCGTTCTCCCTGACCATAGCCTCCGCGACGATGGCCAGGGACTTGTCGCCGTACATGTAGCGACCGCGGTCATCGATGAAGATGGTGCGGTCGGCGTCGCCGTCGTGGGCGATGCCCATGTCCGCCCCGGTGTCCTTGACCAGGGCGATGAGGTCCTTGAGATGCGATTCTACCGGTTCGGACGGGTGGCCGGGGAAGGAGCCCTGGGGGTTGCAGTTAAGGGTGACCGCCCGCACGTTGAGGTCCTCCAGGAGCTGCGGCGTGGCCACGGCCCCGGCCCCGTTGGCGCAGTCCAGAACCACGGTCAGGCCGGCCCCGCGGATGGCGTCGGCGTCGACCAGCCGCTTGATCGAAGCGAGGTACGATGGCACCGCTCCGCTGACCTGGCGGAGATCGCCGACGTCCCTCCACTCCTTGTTCAGGAAGCTCCGGGTGAAGTAAAGGCGCTCGATCTCCTCCTCCTTGGAGCGGGGCATCTCGGTGCCGTCGGAATCGACGCACTTGATGCCGTTGAACTCCGGAGGGTTATGGGAGGCGGTGATCATGATCCCTCCGGCCAGCCCGTTGCTCTTCACGTAGTGCTGCACTACCGGGGTGGGCACCAGGCCGAGGTCGAGGACCTCCGCGCCGGCGCACATCAGGCCGGACGATACCGCGCTCTTGATCATGGTGGCCGAGGTCCTTGAATCGTTACCGATAGCCACCCTCCCGCCCATGAACGTGCCAATTGCCTTGCCCAGGTCCAGCGCCAGCTGGACGTTCATGTCCTTGTTGATGATGCCCCTGACCCCGTTGGTCCCGAACAGCCTTTGTGCCATAGTTCACCGCACCTTGTGGGCCTCGGAAGTGATGAGGATGTGTATAATGTCAGCGACGTCCTTGCATGAGTCGGAGGCGTTCTCGATGCCGTGGAGCATGTCCCTCAGCAGGAACACCGCGCGGGGATCGATGTCCGAGAACAGGATCTCCTTCTTGGTGACGAAGTACAGCTCGTCGAGCACGTGCTCCAGCCTCTCCACCTCTCGGGAGTGCCTCCCCGCCCTCTCATCGTTGACCCCTAGGTTCTCGATGCTGGCCCTCAGCTCCTTGGTGGCCCGCTCCAGCTCGATGGTCATCTCGTGATAGTGGGACCACAGGCTGCACGGCACCTTGACCTTGGCCTCAAGGATCAGCTGCAGGTTCATCCCCGCCTCCTTGGACCAGTCGGCGATGAAGTCCATGCGGCGCACCAGCCGCATGAGGTCCTCACGCTCCTTGGGTTCCATGTCCCCCTTGCTGAGCTCGAGGCTGATCCTCTCCTCCAGGGTGTCCGCTTCCTTCTCCGAGAGCAGCATCCGGTTCAGGGCCTCCATGGCCTTCTCCGAGTCGGAGCCGCATAGGGCGGTGACCGCCCGGTTGAGCTCGGAAGCTGCATCCCCTACGATGCGCACGTGGTCGCGTATCCCGCTCATGACTACCGTCTCGCGACGCTTCCCGAACCATTCCAGTAACGACTTGCGTTCATTCAAGTTTAATCGCCTCCGACACACCCTCGGGCGGTCTGGGGTAAAGCATTCCGGACCTCTTGCTCCAGATGAGGTCCACACGATCCCCGATATTATAATCTCGGTCCTCCGATGTGCTCACATCGAAGTTGACCCGGTCCTCGCTGTCCGTTTCGACGGCTATCCGTATATAGGTTCCCATGTAGGTTATGTTCCGGACCACCGAGCGAAGCCCCTCTGAAGCTGGATGCACCCGCTCCGGCCGTATCGAAAGCACCACCGCGTCGCCGCTCCCGAACTGGGACGACCTCGCCTCCACCACCGTGCCGTCCCTCAGCTCGACCAGGGTACGGTCCTCCAGGACCTCTCTGACCGCTCCCTCCAGAAAGTTGGTCTCCCCTATGAAGTTGGCGGTGAAGAGGTCCTTGGGCTGCAGGTACAGCAGCTCCGGGGTGTTGGTCTCCACGATCCGGCCGTTGCGCATCAGCACGATGCGATCGGACACGGTCATGGCCTCCTCCTGATCGTGGGTGACGTGGACGACCGTCAGCCTCAGGTCCTTGGTGATCCTTCTCAGCTCGTACCGCAGATCCATGCGCACCCTGGCGTCCAGGGCCGAGAGGGGCTCGTCCAGAAGCAATAATCTCGCGCCGGAGGCCAGGGCCCGGGCCAGTGAGACCTTCTGCTGTTCGCCCCCGGACAGCTCGTTGGGGAACATGGCCATGCGGTCCAGCAGCCTGACCAGCTCGAGGTAGCGCCGGGGGACCTCCTCTGCCTCCTTGCGGTCCATGTCCTTGACGATGGGGCCGTAGGAGACGTTCCCCAGGGCGGTCAGATGAGGGAACAGGGCGATGTTCTGGAACACGTACCCAATGTCCCGCTCCTCGATGGGCACCCCCTCCATGTCCTTTCCGCCGATGAACACCTTGCCCTCGGTCGGCTCGATGATCCCGGCGATCATGCGGATGAGGGTGGTCTTCCCGCAGCCCGACGGCCCCAGGATGGTCACGTACTCACCATCGGCGATCTTCAGGTTGATGTCGCTGGACGCGGTGACGTTCCCGAACCGCTTCATGATGTCCCTCAGCTCCACTTCCGGCATCAGTCCACCCTCAGTTCCTTCTCCAGCCCGCCATCGGGGTACGCGAACACCGAGGCCTTCTGCACGTTCCAGTTGAGGCCGACCTCATCGCCGACCGCGATCTGGTCCTTGCGCGAGGCCGGCAGCTTCACGGAGTAACGGCCCAGGCCGGGAACGTCCACATCCAGGTGGACGATGCGGCCCTCGAACAGCGTCCTCTCCACCGTCCCGGTCAGGAAGGCGTCGCTCTTCTTCACCACCCTGGTGCTGCCGACCTTGATGGCCACCACCACCCTGGAATCGACCGGCAGGGTGCTCGGCCGGGCGAAGACGATGCGGCCCTCCTCGTCGTTAACCGTGGTGGTGCGGCCGTGGCCGGAGCACAGCACCGTCCCGGTGAAGAAGTTAGACTGCCCCACGAAGTTGGCCACGAACGGCGAGGCGGGGTTGTCGAACACCTCCCTGGGCGTCCCCACCTGCACGATCCGCCCATCCCGGATGACGGCGATGCGGTCGGCCATGACCAGCGCCTCGTCCTGGTCGTGGGTGACGTGGATGACCGTCAGCCCCAGGGCCTTGGCCATCGACCTCAGCTCGTACCGCAGGTCGATCCTCAGCCTGGCGTCGAGGGCCCTCAGCGGTTCGTCCAGCAGGAGGACGTCGGGATTGGTGGCCAGCGCCCGGGCCAGGGCGTTCCTCTGCTGCATCCCCCCGGACAGTTCGCGGGGGTAGGCGTCCGCCCGCTTGGTCAGCCGAACCAGGTCCAGGAGCTCGATGAGGGTCCGCTTCCGGTCCTCCTCAGGCACTCCTCTGATCTCCGGGCCGAACATGATGTTCTGGGCCACCGTCATGGTCGGGAACAGGGAGTAGCTCTGGGACAGCAGCACGGCGTTGCGCTTCTCCGGCTCCAGGCGAGTGACGTTCCTGGAGTCCAGCAACACCTGCCCGGAGTCCGGCGCGGTCAGCCCGGCGATTATCCTTAGGGCGGTGGTCTTCCCCGCGCCGGTCGGTCCCAGGAGGCAGAGGTACTCACCGTTCTCCACCACCAGGTCCAGACCGTCGGCGGCCACCACGTCCTGGTACCTCTTGCTGATCCCCCGGAGGGTGATGCTGGGCGCTCACATCACCTCCTTGCGCTTCCTGGTGACATATCGCAGCATCAGCATGAACACATAGGACACGATGATCAGGATGATGCACGCCAGACCGGCCTGGAAGAAGGCGTTGGAATTGACCAGACTGACGATGAACACCGGCGCGGTCGGCGCGTTGTTGCCCAGGATCGCCTGGGTCGCCCCGGTCTCCCCCAGGCTGCGGGTGAAGGCCATGATCGCCCCCGCCAGGATGGACCCCTTGACCAGAGGGTAGAGAACCCTCCGGAAGCTCTGCATGGGGTTGGCCCCCAGAGTCCGGGCGGTCTCCTCGAACGAGGGATCGACCTCTTCCACCGCCCCGGCCACGTTCCTCACCACCAAGGGGTATGTGAACGCCACGTGCGCCAGGATCAGGATGATGAAGTCCGCGCCGCTGAGCACCCCGGCCTGGCTCCAGAATAGGCTGAGAGATATCCCCAGCGCCGCGGTGGGGACGATGAGGGGCACGTTGACCAGCACGTCCAGTGCGTGCGAAGATCGGCGGTCCCGGTGCTTGGAGATGTATAGCGCGAAGGGGATCCCCAGGGCGATGTCGATCACCGTGACGACGCCCGCCACTAGGAAGGAGTAGCCCAGGGCGGTGAAGAACGGTCCCCAGTCCCCCGACTCCGGGGTGGCGAACAGGACGTAGGTGAAGATGAAGAAGGATGGCACCAGGACGATCATGGCCAGAAAGAACAGGGCGCCTCCGTCCTTGAGCTTGGGGAACAGTCCCCTGCTGAGCATCTTCTCCGGCATCGGCCAGACCTTTCGCAGGGGAAGGTGGAACTTCATGATCAGCAGCTTCAGCACTACCAGCAGGATGAGGGCCAGGATGATGAGCACGATGCTGACGAAAGCGAGAGCGGGGGTGTAGCTGGGGTCGGTGAGGGACAGCGTCTTCCAGTCCCCGATCAGGGTCGGGCCGGTGGCGAAGGTGTCCGCCGCGCCGATGCCCAGGCGGGACATCGTGCTCAGGGCGATCATCGTCCCCCCGGTCTCGCTCATGCTGCGCGAGAAGCACAGGATGACCCCGGTGGCCAGTCCGGCCCGGAAGAGGGGCAGAGTGATGGTCCGGGCGGCGGTCATCTTGCTCGCTCCCAGCGTCCGTCCCGCCGTTTCGTAGGTCTCATCGATCTCCTCGAGGATGGCCGCCAGGGAGCGGACCATGTACGGATAGGAGAACACCACGTGCAGGAGGATGATGAGAAGCATTGGGGAAGATATGACCGAAAGGGAGAAGGGGGGAGGGGATGGATCGACGACCCAGAACACCGCGGCAGAGAATCCCAATGCCGCGGTGGGGACCGCCAGGGGCATGTCTATCAACGTGTCCAGCAGCTCCTTTCCTTTGAAGTCCTTGCGGACGAGCATCCAGGCCACCGGGAGCCCGGCCAGGAAATCGATTATGGTGACTATGGTCGCGATGGAGAAGGATGCTATCACCGCGTCCCGGATCATCGCCAGGCTCTCCGGGTCGCTCAGCACGGTGGTGCTGATGGCATCCCAGTCGGTGAACGCGTAGGTGACGACATAGACCGTCGGAAGGATGACGAAGATGAGAAAGAAGGCGATGATGAAGGAGTTCCATCCTTTACGGAAACCCTTGCCGTTGATGAAATCTAGGAACCTATCCTTCTGATTCATTGGCCAGCCCTGCAGGTCTGTGCCCCGGTACATACTGAAATGATAAATATTTACTGACCGAGGGCACCGTTGCCTCAGGGGCCGGACCGGGAGCTTGCCAGGACCTCTATGGGACGTGTATGCTTTCGGCCGACGGCAATGCCGGCGGAACGCCGGTCGCTCTAGGACCGGGCAAGTATCTCGTCCTTGACATCTTGGCCCTTGGCCACGACGTGCCCCGGCCCGATGATGCTGCCGCGGACCTTAGCGCCTTCCTCCACCAGAGCGCCGCGCAGGAGGATGCTCTCGGAGACCTCCGCACCCCTGGAGACCAGGACATCGTCCTCGATGTAGACGTGCGGACCGACCCGGCATCCACGCAGGTGCGCGCGCATGATCAGGTTGGCGCCGACCACGGTGGCGTCGTCCTCCTGGATAAGCTCCGGGGAAACCTTACCGCCGCCCAGGTCCAAGAGGGTCCGCTGGGCGGCGATGATGCTCTCCCTGGTCCCGCAGTCCACCCAGTAGCCCTTGAACTCGTAGCCGTGGAGACCGCGGTCCAGCACATTGGGGAAGACCTGCCTCTCCATGGACACCACCCCGTCAGGTATGTGATCGAGGATCTCCCTCTCGAAGATGTACACGCCGGCATTGATGGCCCGGGAGATGGCCTCTTCCTTCCTGGGCTTCTCCTGGAAGGCGGTGATGCGGCCGCGACCGTCCCTTCCCACCACCCCGAAGGCGGAGGGGTCCTCCACCTGCCAGAGCGACATCGTGCCGATGCCGCCGTGAGAGCGGTGGAACCTGAGCATGTCCTTCAGGTCGATGGAGCAGACGACGTCGCCGTTGAACGCGATGAACGTGCCGTCCAGGTACCGGGACACGTTCTTTATCGCTCCCCCGGTGCCGAGAGGCTGGTCCTCGTTGACCAAAATGACCTTCCGGCCGACATCGTGGGTGCGGAAGTACTCCTCCAACGCGTCCTTCATGTACGACACCGCGAGGATAACAGTGTCCACCTCCGCCGGTAGCGGGTCGATGATGTGCCTGACCAGGGGTTTGCCCAGCAGCGGCACCAATGGCTTGGGCAGGTAATAGGTCAATGGCCTAAGACGGGTGCCCAGGCCCCCGGCCAGGATAAGTGCTTTCATCGCCACTTGATGACCGCCGGTGCTTCAGGCCTACAGCGGGGAAATGCTGACCACGTTGTTGCCGCGCAGGACGACGGTGCCCAGGCGCCTGGTCTGCTCGGAGGTGCGCTCCTCGGTGTCCTCCAGGACCATGTTCATATAATCATCGTAACCGACCAGTTTTCCCTCCAATACTCTGCTGTCCTTGAGCAGGAGAGAGATCCGGTGGTCCATGGACTTCTCGAGCAACGCGAGCGGCATTACCATAAATAATCACTTGCCGTGGGATTGTAGGGGCGTGATTTAAGCTTTCCGTAACGGTGATGGCAGCCTGTCCGTGGTGGCCATCCGCCTGATGACCCCCGTTCCGTAGCGATGGAATCCATTATATCCGGGGAAATTGTTGAAATCGCACTTAACATGGATTCCGAAACCCGGCTGATCCTCGACATCGCCCTGATCCTAGGTTCAGCGGGCCTGCTGAGCATCCTGTTCGGGAAGCTGAGGATGCCCACCGTCATCGGCTACCTCGCCGGCGGTGTGCTGCTGGGCTCCAGCATCGTGCCGGGACTGCAGATGGACGAGGCGACCCTTTCGGTTTTCTCGACCATCGGCATAATCCTGCTGATGTTCTTCATCGGCATCGAGCTGAACCTCAAGGGGCTGAGGCACTCCGGCCCCTCGGCATTCCTGATCGTGTCCATCGAGATGACCCTGATGGTCATCATCGGCTACTATTTCGGCCTGCTCATCGGCCTAAGCGAGGTCCAGTCGATCTTCCTGGGGGCCATCCTCTCCGGCGCCAGCACCGCGGCGGTGCTGCTGGTGGCAAAGGAGAACGCCCACATCGACAAGGACCTGTCCAGGGCCCTGATGTCGGTCATGGTGTTCGAGGACATCGGCCAGATCGTCATCCTGACCCTGGCCTCCCCCCTGGCCACCGGGACCGTCAGGGTTCCGGGGAACGAGTACTGGATCGTGCTGGAGATCATCGCATTCATGGGCCTGAGCATCGTGATCGGTCTGGCGGTGCTGCCCCGCTGCCTGGACTGGCTGCGGAGGCACTATTCCAAGGAGACCGTGCTCATCGTGGCCCTGGCCCTGTGCTTCGTCATGGCCTTCTTCTCGGGGTTCATCGGGCTGTCGGTGGCCATCGGGGCGTTCCTGGCCGGCCTCATCATCTCCGAGTCCACCTGCCACAACATCGTCCGCAGGAGGATCGAGCCGATGAAGGAGGTGTTCATCGCCGTGTTCTTCATCGCCATCGGGATGCGCATCGATGTCGGTCTGGTCCTAGACAACATCGTGCTCTGCCTGGCCATCGCCGCCGTGTTCATCGTGGGCAAGCTGTCCACCATTTTGTTCGCCAGCTACCTCACCACCATGGACCTGAGGTCCAGTTTCTATCTCTCCACCAGCATGGTGGCCATGGGGGAGTTCGGGTTCATCATCGCCGCCCTGGCCCTCGGCGCCGACATCATCGGCCTGGCCATGTACTCGACGGTGATCGGGGCCGCCCTCATAACCATGATCGCCCTGCCCCTCCTTTCCCGCTCCGGTCCGCGCATATACGGCGCCGCCTCGAGATCGGCCCCCTCGTGGATCATCGAGATCGTTCGCCGCATGGAGCGCATACGGGGAGAGGTGCGCAGAAAGATGAGCATCTCCCCGGAGTTCCGGCTGGAGGTCCGCCGCCAGCTCCTCCTGGTGTTCGTGGACCTGGTGATCATCATCACCCTCCTCATCGTGTTCAACCTGATCTCGCCGGTGAGGGAGCTCCTGACCCCGGTGGCCACCGATCTCCACCTCCTGCCCCCCTTCCTCCTCTTCGTGACCACCATCGTGCTCATCGCCCCGGTGGTGGTCAACATCGTGGCCCGGCTGCGGCTCATCGCGTTCTTCATTATGATAAACGTGTCCGAGGGCGGCAGGCATTCCATCTCCGGGCGGATGCGCATCTACCGCATCTTCAGGAACGTTGGCCAGCTGCTGGTCACGGCCATGCTTCTGCTGATGTTCATCCCCTTCCTCCCCAAGGTCGGGACCCTCGACGGCACCGCGCTGCTGGCCACCGTGGTGCTGGTGGTGACGCTGTCCGCGCTGTCGTGGGGGCTGCTCCGTCCGGTCTTCAATCGAGCCTCCTCCGCCTTCCTGGCCAAAATGGTCCTGATGGACGATGATGAGGAGGAGTTCAGGGAAAGGATCGTCTGCGAGGACTAGGGCGCCCGGGACCGCTCTTCCATCCACTTCTTCACCGCGGTCTTGCTGGTCCCCTCGATGCCAAAGTACTCGCAGAACCGCTTGGTGGTGGTCAGGAGGAAAGTCTGCCCCTTCTTCTTGGCGGTGACCAGGCCGAGCTGATGCAGCGTCCTGACGTCATCGTAGACCCTGCTCCCCAGTGACCTGGCCAGATCGCTCTGCAATATCGGCTGGTGGTAGGCGATCATGGCCGCGGTGCGCAGCACCTCGTCGGGCACCTCCTTTGGGGCGAACTGCCTCCCGAACGGACGGTACTGCTCCCGGACGATGAGGCAGTATCCCGCGCCGGTCTTGGCCACCTCCATGGCCGAGCCCCGCTCGTCATACTCCTGCTGCAGCTTCTTGAGCGCCCGGCGCACCACCGCCGCTTCCAGCTGGGTCTGGACCTCCATGTCCGAGACCTTGACCGGCTGGGAGGAGGAGAACAGGACGGTCTCCACGATGCGGACGGGGTCCAGTTCCACCTCACATCACCGGTTCCATGTTCGACGGCCTGGCCTGGGGGGCGGGCATGGGAGGAGCGTCCTCCAGGGTACCGATGTCCCAGTCCAGCCGAACCTCCAGTTTGACCGTTCCGTACGGCAGGTCGTCCTGCCAGACCGAGATGCGGCCGTGGCGGGCAAGGAACAGGAGGGACACGAAGGCGGTGACGAGGTCGTCCCTTCCCCCGTTCCAGATGTCCTGGATGTCCACCGGGCCGGAGCCACACTTGACGATGCGCTGCCACACGTCCTCGACGTCCCTTTCCAAATCGTCGTTATGCGCCTTGGTGTCGAAAACACCTTCCAGTTTGGCGCGGTTGACCGCCCTGATCCTCTCCCGGACGACGTTGCGCTCCTCCTCCCGCTGGGCCTCCTCGAACGCGTCAAGCAGCTCCAGCAGGGTCACCGGGCGCGATCCGCGGTGGCGCACCACTTCGTCCAGCTCGATGTCCTCGGGCATGCGGTACACCATTCTCGGCTCCTCCGAAGTGAACTCAACCTCCCCGAGGTCGTCCAGGAACTCATCGTTTCGCGGCTCGGAGTTGGTGAGCACCTGCTCGCTCTGCATGCGCAGGATGGACCAGGCCATCAGCATGAGCTTGCCGGCGAGGACGAAGTTCACTTCCTCCTCCTTGACCTTCTCGGTGTAAAGCTTGGTGAACCGCATCAGGTCGATGTCCCAGGGGTCGAGGTCGTTGGACAGCACTAGTTCGAACACCGTTTCGATGGAGCGGTCCAGCGGATCACGCGCCGACGATGCACCGGCGGCCTCCCCCAGCACGTTGAGGTAGCGGTCGATCTTCTCCGCACCGGCGTCCTCGTCGATCATCGCCTTGTGGAACAGGAGATGGCTCAGCACTCCTTCCGCGGCCTGGTCTGCGATCATGATGTTCCCTCCATCTTCTCGTCCGAGATCCTCAGTTCTGGCGGCAGTTCGCTCACGTCAGATATGTTCGGTCGCATGATGACGTGCGATATCCCGCCCTCCTGCTTTGTAACTCCGATTATATGATCGGCCTTGGTCAGAGTGATCTTCCTTAATGATATTTGCACGAACTGGGCGGTCTTCGACGATTTCTGCACGCGCCTGGCCACCATGTCCGCGTTGATGCCGTCGAGGAACATGTCCACCTCGTCCAGCAGGTAGAACGGCGAGGGCTGGTATTCCTGAATGGCGAAGATGAACGCCAGCGCGGTGAGCGATTTCTCCCCGCCGCTGAGCGCCTCCAGCCGCAGGACCTTGCCCTGCTTGGGCTTCGCCTTGATCGCCAGCCCGCCCTGGAACGGTTCCTCCTTGTTCTCTAGGATCAGCTCGGCCTCGCCCCCCTGGGACAGGTCGGCGTACGCCCTCCGGAAGTTGCTGTTGACCGCCTCGTACACCTGGTTCAGGGAGACCTTCTTCTTCTCGTTCAGGTCTCCCTCCAGCCGCAGCAGGTCCCTGCGCTGGGCCTCCAGGCGCCTGGTCTCCCCGCTCAGATCCTCGTGGCGCTTCACCTTCTCCCCGTAGTCGTCCACCGCCTTCAGGTTCACCGGCCCCATCGAGTTGATGGCGTTCTCGCACTGCCGGATGGTGTCCTTCAGCGTTTCCATGGACGGGGCGGGGAGCACTACCGGAGTATTGAGCTGCTTCAGTTCCTCCTCCAGCTCCCCGATCCTCACCTGGGTCTGGGCGATCCGGGTGTTGAGGCCGATGACGATCTCGCCCTTGGTGTCCACCGTGGCGATCAGGCGGTCCCTCTCCCCTTCCAGTCCGGTCTTCTCCCGGAACAGCTGCTCTTTCCTCTGGCGGAGGCCGTTCATCTCTTGGCCCATGGAGTCCTCGATCTTCCTGAGGGCCGCCAGGTCGGTCTTCGACCGCACCGCCAGGGCCGCCGCCTCCTCGCCTTCCTTCTTGAACCGGGCGATCTTCTCGGTGAGCTGCCGGCGGACCTCGACGATCTCGTCGGCCCGCTTCTGGGTGAGCTTGATGCGCGCGTCCAGGGTGTCCCGGGCGGAGCGCAGCTCTGATGCCCGCCCGGTCAGCTCGGCCACCTCGGCCTGCAGGGCCTTCAGCTTCTGGGACATCTCTCTGGGGGCCAGCCTCTCCAGCTTCTCGCGGGCCTCGTCCCTGGCCGTCCTTCGGACCGCCAGCTCCTCCCTGGCCTGCCCGGCCTTGCCGGCCAGATCGGTGATCGACGTGGTGAGCTGGGCCATCTCCGCCAGCTTCTTCTCCTTCTCTCCGGTGACCTGAGCGAGCTTGGCGCGGAGGTCGTCCCGCTGCCGCTCCAATGCGCCCAGGGTGACGGTCGAGGCGCCCCCGGCCCCGGTCAGCTCCCGGATGCGGGCCTCCACCGATATCATG
This sequence comes from Methanomassiliicoccus sp., assembly GCA_016109435.1. Classification (GTDB taxonomy): domain Archaea; phylum Thermoplasmatota; class Thermoplasmata; order Methanomassiliicoccales; family Methanomassiliicoccaceae; genus UBA6. The sequence goes on along the minus strand of JAEILR010000003.1, from coordinate 30,469 downwards.
TCCGAGCGCACCTGGGACAGGTCGGCCTGGAGCTTGGTGGAGGCCTGGATGGCCTCGTCCAGCTTGGACGCTACCTCCTCCAGCTTGCCCTTGGAGGCCGCCCCGAACTTCAGCTGGGACTGCTCCACGTTCCCTCCGACCATCGCCCCCGAGGCCTCCAGCAACTCGCCTCCCTGGGTGACCAGCCGGACCCCGCCCATGAGCCTGCGGGCCTTGTCCAGGGTGTCCACCACCACGGTGTCGCCGAGCACGTACCAGAACGCCGCGCGGTACCTCTCATCGAACTTGACCAGGTCGATGGCGAAGCCGGCGGCCTCCTTTGCTGCCATTATGGCCTTGCCTCTCGGCCGGCCGTCCAGCATCTTGGTCAGCGGAAGGAACGTCGCTCTTCCCAGCCCGTTCCTCTTCAGGTATTGGATGCACTGTGACGCGACCTCGTCATCGTCCACGATGATGGCCTGCATGCGGTTGCCGGCGGCGATGTTGAGCGCGGTCTGGTACCGGGGGTCCACCTCCGCCAGCTCGGCGATGGTGCCGTGGATCCCGCGGATGGTCCGCATGTCCCTGGCCTCCATCATTCCCCGCACCGCGCGGTTGTACCCCCGGGCGATGTCCCCGGCGGCCTCCTCTTCGGCCTTGAGCCGGGCATGATCGCGCTGCAGGGTCCGGATGGCCTGCTCCAGCTCCCCGGCCTCGCGGGACATCCTGGTCTCAGCGGCCTTCTTCTGGAGGTATTCCTCGCTGAGGGCCTTCAGCTCCTTGCCCGAGCCCCGGTCCTGGTCCTTGATCTCCTTGATCTTCCATTCCGCGTCGGTGATCCCGAACTCGTGGGCCTTGAGGTCCTCGTCGAAGGACACCGCCTCCGTCTCCAACCGGCCCCGGCGGTCCTCGAGGCGCTCCCGCTCCATCTCCAGGCGGTTCTGGGCCTCCTCGCGCTCGCGGACGTCCTTCTCCCTCGCCGCGATGTCCTTCTCCAAATCGGCGAGCTCGCTATCGCAGGCCGATATCTTTCCCTGGACCTCGGCCAGCTGCCCCTTCCTCTCGGCGAGGTCGGCGGTGGCCTTCTCCAGTTGCTCCGCGGTCCGGTCATGCTCCGCCACCAGGGAGGTGACCTCCGCGGCGGTGGCCTCGCCCTCCTCGATCCGGTCCTCCAGCTCGGAGCGCAGCTCCTCGACCGTCTGGGACGAGGAGGCGGCGCGATCGTCCGACCTGGCCACCAGGATCTTCAGGGCATCGATCTTCTCCTTCAGCTCCCGGAACTCCTGCCCGCCTTTGGCATCCAGCTCCTTCTCCACCTGGACCATGCCCTCGTCCAGCTCCCGCACCCGGTCGGCGATCTGGACCTTGCGCTCGCGGAGCTTGACCACCTCCGCCTGGATGCTCGCCACCTGCCGCTGGGTGCTGGAGATCTCCGTCTCGGCCGCCTCCTTCTGCCGGTGGGTCAGCTGGGCCTTGGAGCGCACCAGGGTCTCCTTGGTCCGGAGATAGGTCATGGCGACCTCCTTCTCCTGCTCCAACTGGTCGATCTGCCTCTGCAGCTCGGACAATATGATGGAGATGCGGTCGATGTTGGCATCCGCCTCCCCTCTCTCCCCCTGGGCCTTCAGGATCTCCTCGTCGAACTTGGCGATGCCCGATATCTCGTCGAGGATCCTCCGGCGTTCCAGGTTGGACATGGTCACCACCCTGGTCACGTCGCCCTGCTGCACGAAGTTGTAACCGTCCGCGCTGATGCGAGCGTTGGACAGCAGCATGTCGAACTCTCCTAGGGACGACTTGCGGTCGTTCACGTAGAAGTACGAACTGTAGCCGTCGCCCTCCGAGGACCGCCTCACCAGCCGGGTGAGGCGCACGATATCATCGTCGATGGGGATCAATCGGTCCTTGTTGTCGAACACCAAGGACGCCTTGCAGTGATCGGCGGGCTGCTTGTTGTTGCCGCCGTTGAAGATGAGATCGGTGAGCTTGCCGGCGCGGATGGCCCTCGAGCTTTTAGGACCGAGGACGAAAAGGATGGCATCGGAGATGTTGGACTTGCCTGAACCGTTCGGTCCGGTGACAGCGGTGTAGCCCTCTAGCAACGGTACCGTAAGCTTCTTGCCGAACGACTTGAAGTTCTCCAGCTCGATCTGTTTAAGATACATTCGTCCTCCGCGGTCGGAGGCGAAGGAGGGCCACCAGCACAGCTGGTCCCCAGTTCGCGCATCCCATCATCCTAAGTCCGACGCGTGTCGGACGATAGAAAGAATGAAATTGTCAATATATAAGTTTTGTTGCCCCCATACCGAATTTCGACCCCTCTCCCGACCTCCGAGCCAGTATGTCAATAAAAAATTGTATTAAAATCGGTCGATTATTTGCTTCGGGCACCCCTTGGGCGGTCAGGCCGTACTGCCGCGGCCTCATCGTCGGCGGTGCCCGCTAACCTATCCGTCCTCCTCCCGCCCCCGCCCCGGCGGGACGCTAGGTATAAGAGCCGAACGGCCGTTCCCCGGGCGATGACGAGGACCCTGCTGCTGTCACCGCACACCGACGACGTGGAACTGGGATGCGGAGGGAGCGTGGCCAAGTTCATCGAGCAGGGCCATGAGATCCTGTGGATCGCGTTCTCGGTGGCCGAGGACTCCCTGCCCGCGGGCATGCCCAAGGACACCTTGGCCAGGGAGTTCGAGAAGGTGGTCCAGGGATATGGCCTGGGAGAGGAGCAAAGGGAGATACTGGGGTTCAGGGTCCGGCACATGAGCGAGCACCGGCAGGAGGTCCTCGACCACCTGGTGAAGATTCGCTCGAAGTTCTCCCCGGACATCGTCATCGGCCCGTCGATGCACGATTACCATCAGGACCATCAGGTCGTGGCCAACGAGATGGTCCGCGCCTTCAAGTCCTCGTCCAGCATCATCAGCTACGAGCTTCCCTGGAACAACGTCAGGTTCGACAGCCAGTTGTTCGTACCTCTGGAGGAGAGGCATATGCAGAGGAAGTGGGACGCCCTGCAGGAGTACCGCTCCCAGATGGTCAACCATCGCGGCTACTTCGAAAGGGAGTTCATCTTCGGCATGGCCCGCATGCACGGGGTGCAGTGCAACAACACCTTCGCCGAGGCCTTCGAGGTCATCCGGTGGAGGCTGTGAGCCTCACATCCTCTGGCCGCCGTCGACCCCGATGACCTGGCCGTTGATGAAGCCGCTCTGATCGGACATGAGGAAGAGCGCTACTGCGGCGACGTCCTCGGGCGTGCCGGCACGGCCCAGGGGGGTGTCGGCGATCCTCTCCTTCCTCACCTCCTCCTTGAGGCCCTTGGTCATATCCGTTTCGATGAACCCCGGGGCGATGGCGTTGACCCGGATGCCGCTCGGTCCCAGCTCCTCGGCCGCGGACAGCGTCATGCCGATAATGAACGCCTTGCTCGCCGAGTAAGCGACCTGCCCGCGATTGCCCGTACGGCCGACGATGGAGGTCATATTGATGATCCGTCCGTCCTTTTGCCGGGACATCATCTTGGCGGCCGCCCGCAGGCACAGGAAGGAGCCGCGGCAGTTGACGTTCATGACCTTATCCAGATCCTCGGCCGAGGTCATCTGTATTAAGGTGCTGCTCATGACCCCGGCGTTGTTGACCAGCACATCCAGGCGGCCGAACCTCTCCCGGACGAACTTGAACATCGACTGGACGTCCTGCTCCGAGGACACGTCGGCCTTGTAGCTCTCGGCCCTCAGCCCCTTCTTGTTCAGCTCCTCGACCAGGCTGAGAGCCTCGACCCAGCTGCTATTGTAGTTGATGATGACCAGCGCGCCGGCCTCGGCGGCGGCCCTGGCGATCGCCCTTCCGATCCCGCGGCCGGCCCCGGTGACCAGCACGATCTTGTCATTGAGCATCCTTTTCCCTCCTTACCGTAACCCAGCGCACCATCCTGCCCAGCGGGAGCATGCCGTCCCAGGGCAGGGTGAAATCGTTCATCTCCCCGGGGAGGACGAACCGGTCCACCCCGGCGTAGGAAGCCCTCTCCGCGAACTCCTCCCTCTTCCTCGTGTCCCCGACGCACAGCGCCACGGTCTGCACCTTCCTGGTGAGCCATCCCGCCGCGCGGAGCAGGTCATCGACCTCCCGTACGAACACGCACCGCCCCTGGACCGGCTCGGGCAGGCCTTCCTCGCTGTCGATGAGGACCGTCCAGCCGAGGTCGGGGGACATCACGATGTCGCGGTCCTCCGACAGCAGGTACCGTCCCCGGGCGTTGATCACGTCCAGGCACATCGATTCCGGCTTCTCCGCGCCCAGCAATCGCGGGGGCAGGCTCTCGAACCCTTCCGCCAGGCGTTTGGCGAACTCCTTGGCCGTGACCCTCCCCCGTTCCAGCAGGACGACCTGGGGGGAGGAGCACGCGGACTGATTGAAGAGCGCCGCGTCCATCGCCAGCTGGCGCATGGTGCGGTCGATGCCCTCCCGCTCCAGGTACGCCTGGTCGAACACCGCCAGGGAGTACTTGGGGCCGAACAGGAGGGTATCGCAGGTGTCCTTCTGCGGCAGGGCGGCGACACCCTGCACCGCCTCGCTCCCGCCCCACACCACGCGGACGTCCGCGGCCCTGGACATGCGGACGTTGTCCTCGGTGCGGGACGAGTCGAAGGAGATCATGCACACCGCGGCGAGGACCGTCGCTCCGGACACTTTCCTGCCGTCCCTCTCCATCGATATCTCCCCAAGCTTCCTCAGCACCGGGGTCAGCACCGGCCGGCTGACCTCGGACACCTTGAGCAGGGATGCGTTCTTGGAAAGTATGCTCAGCATGAGGGAGAAGAAGGCCATGGTGGCGACGTTGTTGGGCAGCCAGTGGCAGGATATCCCCCGGGGCTGGGCTCTCATGAGGGTCCCCGGCCGCACCTCGCAGGGGCGGTCGAGCATCTCCGAGCGGCCGTAGTTAAGGGAGCACAGCCGCTCGAGGTTCTCCCTCCTCAGCCACAGGCCGATGTAGCTCGCCCCATCCACGCTACTCGTGGCCGGGTCTCGTATCAGCTCCTTCCCCAGCTTGTCGAGAAGATCAATGATGTCCCCCATCGTCAGACGGTGCAGCTCCCCGCGCCGCTCCTCCAGGACGGCCACGACATCGTCCAGGTCATCGATCTCGGTGTCCTCGAACCTTCCGTCCAGGAGGTGGCATCTCATCATCTCACCGCTCCCGGAAGGTGTCGCCGCAGCCCCTGGCCTCGGCCTGCTCCGCCCTTCCCTCCACCACGAAGTACCGGCCCTTCCGCCCGCATGGGCAGTCGTCGATGCCCAGCAGTGTTCCCGCGTCCTCGGTGAGGACCGCCTGGCCGTAGTAGCTCTCACCCAGCACGCTCATCACCTCGATGAGGCCCCTCTTGCCCACCGGGCACTCCTTCAGGGTCTGGACGTCCCGGATGATCACCTGCCCGAACGCCGGGACGTGCTTCCTTCCCAGCTCGCAGTCCACGAAGATGACCCCGGTCTGCTCGGCCATGCCGTAGAAGTCCCGAACCTCCGCCGGATCACAGCCCAGGATGGACGACAGCCGGGCGGAGAACGCTCCCCGGCCGACCTTCTTGTCCTTGAGCTTCTTCCACCCGCCCCCGTGGAACACCACCGCCTGGGGGAGGTTTAGCTTCCAGCCCCGTTCCTCCATCTGGGCGCAGAACGCCGACCAGATGATGAACGTGAACCCGAAGACGTAGACCTCGTTGGTGGATGACAGCTCCCTCGCCCGGTCCAGCGCCTGCTCGTCCACCACCAGCCGTCCGTCCTCCTCCCGGAGGAGGTAGATCACCTCGCGGGCGAATATGGATAGTCCCCTGACCCCTGCCCCCCGGGCGCTCAGCTCCCGGCCCGGGGCGTTCACCCCCGGATGGTCGATGACCAGCATGACCCTCCTGCGCTCGCCGAGGTACGCCCCCAGGATGCTTCTGAGCGCCTTGGTCTGGTTGCTCGCGGTGGCCTTGTCCAGCGGGACGACGCTGGGCCGCTGGGAGGTGGTCCCGCTGGAACGCAGGACCCTGATCACGTCCTCCGGCGCGCAGGTGGCCAGGTCGAAGTCCTTGAACATGCGGACGGGCACCGCAGGAACGGACGAGAGCGAGGGAATGACCTCAGGGACGACGCCCAGCTTGGAGTACATCGAACGGATGTGGATGTTGGACTGCGCTCTCCGGGCCCCGGAGCGGATCAGTGCCAGAAGGCGGGCCTCCTTGTCCTCCTCACGCAAGGAGTAAGGAGGGATGCGCAGCAGCTCGTCGAGGTCACCGGACAGGGAGCTCACCTCTTGCCAGCATCTGCCGGATTCGGATCTTGTCCACCTTGTTGGAGGAGTTGAGCGGCATCTCCTCCAGGAAGACGACAAGCTTCGGGACCTTGTACGACGGGAGAGCCTGACGGCAGCGCGCCAGAACGCTCTCCTTGACCTCTTCTTCGGAGGTCCCGCCCTTCCTCAGCACCGCGGCCACGATGGCCTCTCCCAGGAGGTCGTCCGGAACTCCGACCACGGCCGAGGTGTCGACCCCATCGGCGGCCGCCACCACGCTCTCGATCTCGTACGGCGAGACGCGGTAGCCGGCGCACTTGATGATGTCCCGAGCCCTTCCGACGATGTAGATGTATCCGTCCTCGTCGACCGTGGCCAGGTCCCCGGTGCGGTACCGGCCGTCGGTCAGCACCTCCCTGGTCCCCTCCTCGTCGCCGTAGTAGCCCTTCATGATGTTCCTGCCCGCGGCCACCACCTCCCCGGTCTGGCCCGGGCGGACCGGCCGGCCGTTCTCGTCCAGGACCTCCAGGCTAACGCCTGATATGCCCTTCCCGATGGACGCCGTCTTTGACCTCAGCAGGTCCGGCGGAAGGTACGACAGGCGGGCGGTGGCCTCCGTGGCTCCGTACATCACGTAGAACCGGACGTCAGGGAACGCGTCGGCGATGGCGATGATGGCCTTCGGCTCCAGGCGGCCGCCGGCCTGGGTCATGTAGCGGAGGGTAGGAAAGCGACGCTCCAGGAACTTGGTGCGGGCCATCAGGATCTGGAAGGTCGAAGGTACTCCCGCCAGCCCGGTGCACTCGTATCGGTCGATGTCGGCCAGCACCGCTCCCAGGAAGATGCTTTGGCTGAGCACCAGGCTGCCGCCGGCGCGCAGGTGGGTGTGCAGCAGGGACGCCCCGTAGCAGTAGTAGAACGGGAGGACCACCATCATGCGGTCCTCTGCGGTCAGGTCAAGGTATTCCACGATGGACGAGGTGTTGGCGATAAGGTTTCCATGGGTGATCATCACCCCCTTCTTATTGCCGGTGCTGCCGGAGGTGAACACAACCACCGCCAGGTCGTCCTCCGATACCCGCGCACGGACGTCCTCCGCGACCGCTTCGGGCAGGTCGTCCTCGGTGAGCGTCGGCAGCCCAGGCACCGCTTTGGCGGCAAGACGCCTCTGCACGAACGCCATCAACGGATGGCAGGCGGACATGAGCGCGGCGAGGTCCTCCCCGGAGATGCGGGTCTCCACTAGCAGGGGGACGTTCCCGCTCCTCATGGTGGCGAGGTAGGCGAGGACGAAGAACACGCTGTTGTCCGCCAGGATGAGGACCTCGTTCCCAGAACCATGCTCCCGGGCCATCCATCGGGACAGGTCCTCGACCCTGTCATACAGTTCCCGGAAGGTGATCTTCTCACCGGTCCCGGCGATGAACTCCTGGTCAGAGAAGCGGGAATTCTCGAACAGGAACTCGACGAAGTTCATCGTCATCCGAACCTAGCCCTTCGCTAAGTACCTGCTGACGATCTCCTTCGCCTTCCCGAAGTTCTCCATGGCGATGATGTCGTCCACCTCCATCTCCACGGTGAATGCCTCCTCGATCCTGGCCACGATCTTAAGGTGGGTCAGGGAGTCCCATGCCTCCAGCCCGTTGTAGGCAGTGGAATCGACGAGGTCTTGGTCGGAGATGTTCAGTTCCTCGCGGAATATCGTCCTGAGCGTTGCGAGTCGGGCCTCATCCATCATGATCATCCTTCCGGAACACCATCGCGAAGGCGACGGCGTGCTCCTTGGCGTGGGAGATACTTAGTAATATTTGGAGATTGCCAGCATCGTCCCCCAGGATGGTGGCCTGGGGCGCTCCGGTCACGTCGTGACCGATGATTATGTCGAGGTGTAGCACGAGGCGGGCCAGAGCAGGTCCCACGGCCTTGATGACCGCTTCCTTGGCCGCGAACCGGCCGGCTAAAGTCGGAGCCGGCTCCTTCCTGGAGAAGGCATCCTCGATCTCCGCCGGGGAGAGGAACTGTGCCACCAGGCCACTGTCCCGCCCCAGGCCTCGGAACCTGGCCACCTCCACCATGTCCACCCCGATGCCCGCCACGCTCGCGCCCGGAACAGGGCCGCGGTTACGCTCACCGGCCATGCTTACTCCTTCCGGATGGTCGGCCGGGCGGGGTTGCCGGCTACGAACTGCCCCGAGGGCACGTCCCTGATGACCGAGGAGCCCATGGCCACTGTGACATCATCACCGATGCAAACTCCGTTCAATACCGACACCATGGGCGAGAGCCAGCAGCGGTCCCCGATTCTCACGCTGCCCCCCAGCCACACCATGGAAGTGATGAGGCCGTCCTCCCCGATCTGGACGTTGTGGGCCACCTGCACCAGGTTGTCGATCTTGGTCCCCCGCCCGATGCGGGTGTCGGCCATGGTGCCCCGGGCCACGCACACGTTGCTGCCGATCTCCACGTCGTCCTCGATCACCACTCCGCCCACCTGGGGGAACTTCTCCAACGCGCCGGCTTCGTTGCGGTTGAACCCGAACCCGTCGGTCCCGATGACCGCCCCGGCGCGGATAATGACGTTCCGCCCGATGGTGACCCCGTCATGCACCGTGACCGATCCTTCCAGACGGGACCCGTCGCCTATGATAACGTCCCTGCCCACGGCGCAGAACGGGCCGATGTGAACCTCCTTGCCGATGATCGCATCCTCGCTGACGCGGGCGTCATCGCTGATCCCCGCGGGCCAGCTCACCGAGAAGTAGCGGTCCAGCACCCGGGCGAAGGCCAGCCGGGGGTCATCGACCAGGACGAAGGTGCGGCCGCCGAGGTCGCGGCACAGCCCTTCGTGCTCTCGGCCGGTGATGACGATACCTGCGGCGGTGGCCTCCAGCATTTTACTTCCCCTCTCTCCCTGCCGGTTGCAGAAGGTCAGTGATCGCTCCCCGGCCGTGTCGATGGGGGACGGCCCGTCCACGCTGCGGTCCTTCGGCCCCACGACGGTATGCTGGCATCGGATCACGTCAAGAATATCATTCAGGGTGATGGGCAGAGTAAGCACCGCTCCCGGGACCGGATGCCGCCCGGATCGCGTGTCCGCCCGACCCAGGTCCCGTGGCGACAATCCGCTGGGAGGCTGATAAACCCTTCGAAACGGCAAGTCGGTTGGAGCATCCAGCGCTGTCGAGGACGTCACTGGGCGGGGGACAGGAGGCGGCGGTAGGCGGCCTGCAGCCGCTCCCTCATCGCCCCCCAGTTGTACTCCCGTTCCGCCGCGGCCCGGCCCTTTCGGCCCATCTCCTCCCTGAAGGCCGCGTCCCTCAAGCGGTCGATGGCCTGCCTGAAGTTCTCCTCGCTCCAGTCAAAGGTGAGGCCGCAGCCCTCCCTCTCCACTACATCGGCGCTCAGCGTGCCCCGGGAGGCCAGCAGCGGAAGGCCGAACGCCATGCCTTCCCCCATCTTGTTCGCCGTTCCGGTGCGGTAGTTCTCGTTGGCCGGGTCGGCCAGGATTAGCACCACGTCTACCTTCTCGTACTCCTCCATCAACTTGGTGAACGGCAGGTGACCGAGGAACTCGACGTTGGCATGCTCCTTCGCCGCCCTCTCCACCGCCGGCAGCAGCCGGCCGGAGCCGGCGAGCCTGAGGATACAGCCGTTGATCTTCGCTGCCGCCTCCATGCTCTCCTCGAGGTACCGCATCGGCTCGAAGGTCACGGGGTTGAAGAGCACGATGACGTCGTGCGGCCGGTGCGCCTTCACCTTCGAGGCTGGAGGAAGCTCGATGACGTTCATGATGACCACCACCTCGTCCCGGGAATGCTTCTCCAGCTCCGCGGCCATGGCCTCGTTGATGGTGATGACCAGGTCCGCCTTCGGCAGCAGCGACCGCTCGAACCTTTCCACCAGGCGCGACACCGCGGCGGGCACGTCCATGGCGATCATCTTGGCGTAACGCTCGTGGGCGTCGTAGACGACGGGGATGCGCCTCAGCCGGGCGATGAGCAGGCCGATGGGGAGTGTATCGAGATCATGAGCGTGGACGATGTCCGGACGGATCGCCCGGGCCGCCCCCAGCGAGCGGAGCAGGAACAGCGGGTAGTTCAGCACCAGAGCGAGCTGGCCACCGACCTTCCCGGTCCGGACGCGGTGGAGGCGCACTCCCTCCACCTCCTCGACGGGCGGTCGCGACCGCAGCCGGTCCCACGCCGCGACGGTGACCACGTGGCCGCCGTCGATGAGCGCCTTCGCCTCCTTGTGCACCCTGGGGTCGGGGCGGTACTCGTTGGTGACCAGCATCAGGACGTCGCTCATGGCCATCAGATGCCGGTGTCGACCGTCCTGCCGCCCCTCAGGGAATCCATGCTCTTCTCGATCATCTCCACCGTCCTCACGCCGATGGTGCCGGAGTTCCGGGTCTCGGTGGACGGGTCGCCGATGGACTGCAGGAAGTTTATCAGCTCGGTGCGGATGGTATTGTTGCGCTCGATCCCCAGCTTGTAGGTGTACCCGCTCTCGTAGACCGTGACCTCCTGGCCCACCGCGTCGATGAGCGCGGAGCGGTTCTCCCCCACGATCTCGATCTGGCGCACCTTGCGGGGGGCCAGCCAGCTCAGGGTGGCGTTCGCCAGCACCCCCGACGGCATCTCGCAGGTGATGTACGCCAGCTCCTCCATCTCCTTCCTCCGGTACGGTCTTCCCACGCAGGTGATCCGGGACGGCCAGGAATCGAAGATGAAGTTGACCATATCGAAGAAGTGAGGAGCGAGGTCGACGATGACGTCCCGGTCGGGGAACGCCGGCTCCAGGTTCATCCACACGAAGTTCATGTTGTACGGCTTGCCGAAGAAGTTCTGGCCCATCAGCCGCCGCACCTCCAGCAGCGCGTTGTTGAACCGGTAGATGTGCCCGACCGAAAGGGTCAGGTTCCTCTCCCCGGCCATCTCCACCAGTTCGCGACCCTCCTGCGAGCTCAGGGTGATCGGCTTCTCCACCAGGACGTGCTTGCCCGCTTCCAGGGCGTCCTTGCAGGCCTGGTAGTGGAGCACGTTGGGCAGGCAGACGTTGACCGCGGTAATGCCGTCGTCCTCCAGCACCTCTCGGTAATCGTGGTAGAGGTTCTCCACCTTGTAGCGGTCCCGGCAGAACTCCAGGTTCTTGTCCAGCTGGTCCGAGACCGCCTTGACCTTCACTCCGGGGATGTTGCTGTACTCGTCGACGATCTTCTTGCCCCAGTAGCCAACTCCGAGGACGGCGACCTCGATCCTCCTCATGCCTTTCCCCCGTAGTGCTCGACGATGGCCTGGCACACCCAGTCCACTTCCTCGTCGGTGAGGGTGGGGAATATGGGAAGGGAGAGCACTCTTCCCGCCAGCCTCTCGCTGTCGGGGTAGGAGCCCTCGGACATGCCCAGGGCGTCGCGGTACACCGGCTGGAGGTGGATCGGTATCGGATAGTGCACCAGGGCCTCGATGTTCCTTTCCAGCAGCGTTCGGGCCAGGGCGTCGCGGTCCTCGGCCTGGATGACGAACAGGTGGAACACCGGGACGACGTCCCTGGACCCCGTGGGCGGGAGGACGATCTCCTCGACGTCCTTCAGCCTCTCGGCGTACCGCCGGGCGATCGCCCGCCGCCGCTCGTTCCACCCGTCCAGATGGCGCAGCTGCACCCGGCCGAAGGCGGCGTTGGCGGTGTTGAGGCGGGCGGTGAAGCCGAACACGTCGTGCTCGTATCTCGAGACCCGCCCGCAGTCCCGCAGCTTCCGCAGGTCGGCGGCCAGGCGGTCATCGCTGGTGGTGATCATCCCCCCGTCCCCGCCCACGGTCATGTTCTTGGTGGCATAGAAGGAGAAGCAGCCGGCATCGCCCAGGGCTCCGACCTTCCTCCCCTTGTACACCGCCCCATGGGCCTGGCAGGCGTCCTCCACGATCTTGACCCTCTCTCCGGCGTTCTCCCGGATCTCGTCCATCCGCGCGGGGTACCCGAACAGGTGCACCGGCATCACTGCCGCGGTGTCCCGCCCGGGACGAACCTCCGACGGCTCGATGTTGTAATCCTTCAGCGAGGCGTCGGCGAAGATGGGGGTGGCCCCGGCGTGAACGATGGCATTGGCAGTGGCGATGAAGGAGAGGGGGGTGGTGATGACCTCTCTCCCCCGGACGTTGAGCGCCATCATGGTGAGGATGAGCGCGTCCGTCCCCGAGGAAACGGATATGGCATGCTTGGTGCCGATGTAGCGGGCGAACTCTTCTTCGAAGCGGAACACGCTCTCGCCGAGGACCATCCGCTCGTTGCGCACCGCATCGGCCATGGCCGCCACCATCTCGTCGGTGACGGTCGGCCTGGATACAGGGATCTTGTTCATCTTGCTCACTTCCTCTTGATCTCGCGGGCCGGGTTGCCGGCCACCACCGCTCCCGGGGGCACGTCCCTGGTGACCACCGCGCCGGCGCCCACCATGGCGTTCTCGCCTATCGTCACGCCGCATACGATGACCGCGCCGGCGCCGATGGAGGCCCCTTTCTTGACCAGGGTGGGGATGATCTCCCAGTCCCCCACCGCCCGGGGATGGAGGTCGTTGGTGAACGTCGCCCGCGGTCCGATGAAGACCTCGTCCTCGATGGTGACGCCCGAAGGGATGAAGGCGAAGGCTTCCACCTTCACTCGGTCACCGATGACCACGCCGCGCTGGATCTCGACATAGGCGGCGATCCTGCACTCTCGGCCGATCTTGCACCCGTATAAGTTGACGAAATCGCGGACGATAGTGTCCTCTCCGATCTCGCAATCATTTATCAGGTAATACTTGGCCAAGAGCTTCATCTGGCCTGCGTAACATCTATTTGCCAATAAACATTTGGTGGTTGATCGCAGCCGACCATTGGACGATTGCTTGTCCGTGTTAATAGCGGCCATCCATCAACTTCTCGTGTTCCGTGATCTGCGAACTATGGGCACCGGACCTACTAAGTAGGGATTAACGCTGCCCTATCGACCATCTACGGACAAAAAGATGCTGCTTCAGGAATGCCCGATATCCGCATCCGATGGGGCCACACACCATGGCCATACTACAGCAAGGATGCGGCCACCGGCACTTACAAAGCGATTATGATCTGGTACAAACTTCCACCGAGGGCGTTGGAGAACGAGGAAATGGTCGATGCCTTGACGCTTCCGAAGGCCTCGTAGTCGCTTTCCGCCCTGGCAAGGGCGCTGACCGCTCCTTGACCATAATCGTCGATCGCCAGCTGAATCTCATCTATTATCGGACCAAGTACAGTATCGATAACGCTTTCTATGAACTCCACCGCCCACGTCACGAACGCCTCGAAGGCGTCGACGATCTTGTCGACCGCCGTCCGTATCACCGATATGTAGGCGTTCGTGATGGTGCTGATCAGCCTGACCCCGGCCTGGTACATCATGTCGGCGAGGTTGTAGAGCGTGGTGCCGATCCAGACCAGGCAATCGAAGACGAACTCGAGGACCTCGCCGACGGTCAGGAAGTCATACGGCTCCCCAATCTCCGATGATTGGATATTGTATGGTATCCGGGACTGCATGTCGGCCGGGAGATGGAGGCGGTATAACGCCTCCCCGCTCACTTGAACTGTGTTGGCGATTTGCGCGTTCGTCGAATTGTGCGTCAGTTCCCCCAGTAGTTCCTCCGCCGCGTAATTGCTCATCGTCTTCTCGAACACCGCAACGATGTGCCCGGAGCTGAAAGCCTGTGAACCATCGGTGGAATAGAACTGCCCGCCGGACAGCTCGCTCCCCGAAGGGTTCGAGGTCAGTACATCGCTGAACTTCGATTCGAGCGCCAAGTAGCGGGGCACGATGATGGTATTTACCCCAGGGGAGAAGTGCGCGCTGTTGCCCGGCACGGTGATGTACAGCATGTACACCTGCCCATCGGCAGTGTAGCGGTAGTCGGGGTAGATGCTCCGGTATACAACGTAGAGGTCGCTGTTCTCCTCGGTCGAGTTGACGATGATGAGGTTGCTCTTCGGAGCGATCACCGGTTCAATGTAAAAACGGACCTCGCATTCGGAGTTCCAGTCACTGCCGCCATAGAGCTCGGCCTTGGCGGCGAAGTCGGTTCTCCCATCGGTATAGTTACATGTCAGATAATATTCGCAGGTGTCGACCCCGGTTGCCTCGCAATCAAGAAGGATATCGTCACCAATCGTGCCGGCGTTATCGGCCACCGCCATGAACTTGAAGTTCTTGCTCGTCCCGGTATCGTCCACAGAAATGTAATAGTTGAAGTTGAAGTACCGGCCCTCGTGAGTCCACACGTCGATCAGGCGTTCGGTGGATAGAGAGACCGTTGTATCGGTGATATCGTCGTAATAGGTCAAGACGAAGAAGATATTGTGCTTATTGCCAGTGTTGATGCTCTCCCACAAGTTGAGCCAGTTGATGTTTACGTGCAGCATCATGTCCCCGAGGTATTTGTCCACGTTGTCCTTGAAGCCGTCCCCGTCGGTATCTACGGATGTAGGGTCAAGAGGCCTGCCGCACGGCGTGACGCATATGATTTCACTGAGATCCAAAATCCCATCATCATCGGTATCTCTTAGTGTCGGGTTGGTGATCCAGCCGTCATTGCCTAGGTTCACCTCTTCCCCGTCCCAGATGCCGTCGTCATCAGTGTCTCTGTCCAGCGGGTCCGTCCGTCCCTCGATCACCAATGTAATATACTGCACCTGACCGTCCGATCCGGCGGAGTTCAGATCGGCAACCATGAACTCGAAGGTGCCTCCCTGATAGTACAGAGACATCGTATAGTGCGGCGAGAGCGGAACATAGGTCTCGAACACGTTCGCTCCAGTATTCCAGTTGTCATAGAGGCACAGGTTAGGCAGTCCGGAGCCGACCTTGTACATCCATATCTCGATATCCTCGGCGCGGTCGGTGATGACTCCGACGTGCACCCTGACTGCGGTGATCTCCACCGAGCTCGGGATGGAAGGTACGGTTATGGCCATCACCGCTCGGTCGGTCCAAGAGCCGTTCGGCACCTTGTAGAACTTGTCGGTGGACCAGCTCTGCGACCATCGTTCAGCTCCGTCCAGCAGGCCGTCGTTATCGGTGTCGGGGTCCCACGGGCTGGTGTGGCCGTAGACCGTTCCGAAGTAGCCCTCGTCGATATCATCGATGCCGTCAGAGTCGGTGTCCTTGGAGAACGGATCGAGGTACCGGCCGGCGCTGCGGTCCGCTTCCATGCGGTCGACCGAGCCGTCGTTATCGCTGTCGATGAGCAGGTGGATCTCTGCGACCGAGACCGAAGCTGTGCCGATCCGGAAGAGGACATTCAGCTGGGTGCTCCACATGTAGTCGACGAAGTTCGAACTCGTGCGGAACGACGCGGTCGTCCACGACGCGCTCGCCGGAACATCGTGAACAGCGACGAACGAGGAACCGGTCCACTGCGACACCGTGAACGAACTCGCTGACCGATACACCAGCTCGAGCTCGTGGAAGTTGCCGGAGACAGGGCCGTTCACGAAGAAGGTGGCGCTGCCGTCCAGCGTGGAGCGATAGCTTCGTCCGCCGTCCGACAAGGACGACGACCAGTGGCCGTTGTTGTATATGTTGACTCCCGGGTTCCGGTATCGGCCGCTGTCGTCGTAAACCCCGCCGACGATGGTGTACAGGTCGCACGGCCGCATGGTCACCGAGGTGACGTTGGTTATCGAGGAGACGAACTTCAGCCGGATGTTGTAGCCGGGAGCGGAGGCATCGGTGTCGTGGTACAGATCGCGCTTGAGCGATATCACCGCCGAGCCGCCCCAGCGGTACAGGTTCCCGATCGACACGTAACCGGAAGAGGTAAGCTGCTGCACCTCGATGTATTCCGTAGCATCGGAATAGGCGATCTCCAGTGAGAACACCATCGTCTGCACCGGGACGTTGACGAGGATCGTCGCTCCGGAGGTGCCATTGGCCACCGCCCCGTCGAAGCTCCATCCAGATTCGAAGCTAACCCCGGGGTTGTGGTACGCCCCGCCCGGAGCGGCGCCGGTGGTGTAGGAGTACCCAACGGCGTCCACGTAGTCCAAGGAGATCTGCTTGGAGAACCGGAGCATGACGTTCATGCCCATGGTATCCGGAAGAGAGTCGTAGAAATGCTCGCTCGGAACGACGAGATTGGCGGTCCATAAGGAAGACTTCCCGGGCAGCGTTCCGATGTTCACCCAGCCTCCTCCGTTGTAAACGGAGACGGTGACGTCATAAGAAGAGTAGTACCGGAACCCGACGAGGTACGAGGTGTTGTCCTGGTATGAAGAGGAGAACAGGTTCAGAAGGATGGTCGAGTTCTCGGCACCGTTACGCTGTGATGAAGATGGCGTGCTCCATCCGCTGCCGTCCTTGATCGACAGCCCGGGCAGGACGACGTTGGTGTCGCTGCTCTCCCCGACATCCAGCATGAAATAGTCCAAGCCTCCGGCGACCTTCACCTCGCACTCGTAGTTCGCGGTCCCGCTGCCCGAATACCAGTAGATCTGGACCACGTGGTAGCCTTCCGCCGAGGTCAGGTACTCGATGTGCTCATCGATGCCCGTCCCCAGCTCCGCGGTCCGTACCAGCGCCCCGGACGGGGTGTACAGCTTCATATCGATGTCAAAACCGCTCGGAACGTCCAGGTCGATGTAGATCATCTGGTTGTGGTACGGAGGGTTGTACACTCTGAACTTGAAGCAGTCCGTGGTGTCCGAGCCGCTCACCGAGCCGGTGAACCGTCCGGTTTCCACCATGACCGCGTTCGCCAGCTCGCCGGGGGCGTCCCCGCCCTCCTCGCCGTTGACGGACATGGTCATGCCCCCGAAAGCAGGGGACATGCCCTCATCGAAGGCGGGCATCGGCGGAACGGCGGCGCGGACCGCCGCCGGAGATATCTTCCATGCCTCGAACGGGTCCGCCGTGAGGCCGACGGTCCGGATCTCGTTCCTGACGGCCTGCAGCTTTCCGAAGATGTTCTCGCTGATGGCCGTCGATAGAACGAGATCATCGCTCTGCGAGAGCACGATGAAACCGTCGATGTGCTCCATGACATGGACGATGCCTTCTTCCGCTCCTTCGGTGTCGCCGAGGAATATGCTCGTTCCGATGGCCTCGAGATCGTCAAGGAAATGCTCCTTCGCGTCATGGACATCAGGCCGGAAGACCACCTCGTCGAGCGAGGCGGCGTAGCTCAGCAGTTCGCCGAACGAAGTAGCACGGAACTGGACGTGGGATATAGTGTACAGCTCCAGGCCGTCGCCGCGGTCCTCGGACCACACGCAGGAGATGCCGTCGCCTTCGAGGAACACTGATGCCGACGATGCGGTACCGTTGACGATGGTCCACTGACGGACCTCTCCGCCCAGTTCGAGGGCCTGGACCGCGCCTGTGCCGCTGCACCAGGAGACGATCTTCACGGCACCGTTATCGACATAGCTAAGATCGAAGATCGGACCCTCTCCGCTCGCCAGGATCCTTTCCGACCAGTGCGTAGGACCATCGAAGCTCTCGGCCAGGAATATCAGGGAGCACGTTGGAAGGTCGGAGGCGATGAGCACCGAAGCGACCCCATCAAGGGACATCAGTTTGATGTCGGCTATCTCCCCCTCGGATTGCCCGTGGATCATCACCGGCTGCGAAAGTTCGTTGCCGATGTGGCCGTAGATCGCCACACTCGACGATGCCGCGGCGTAGTGCACTCCCGTTTCGTCGCCGAGCACATCGACGAACGCCGCTGAAAACGGCAGTGCGATGAGCATGCTGGCGTTCGATGGTGTACCGCTTTCTATGTCGGCCCCAATCACTGCAGTGGTGTCGTTTCCTTCGATCGTGGTCGCCATGCAGACGTATGCGCGATCGTCGATCACAGAGGCCGAGACAGCACTGCCCTCTCCCAGAAGATAGTTGTTACCCCAGCTCTGACCGTTATCGGACGAGCACACCACATACGCGGACGCGGTGCCGTTCGACATTGCCAAGTAAGCGACGACGACGGCCTCGTCGTCCGCCGAGATATCGATGCCGACAATGCTCTCTAAGCGCTGGGACAGTGATTCGGTCGAGGTGTAAGTGCCGTCGCCGTTCGTTCTCTTCCAGAGCACCGTATCGCCGCCGTTCGATGAGTCGATCCAAACAAGGTGAGTGAACGCTCCGGAGGTCACGACCTCAGAGTCGTGAGCTGAAGATTCGGACATGGTGAGGCGCTTGGCCGGGACATCTAACGATGAGATCTCTTCGATAGTTCCTGCCTCACCAGCGGCCGCGTCGATCGACGCTTGGAACACGGTCAACAGCAGGGCCAGCACGCACGCTACGGCGAACAACTTTCCGGTGATGGAAACCATTTCTATCCTTCTTCCGATTTTGGAATCCGGTTATCAGGAATATAAAATTATTTTTATCTAATCATATAAGAACGATAATATTAACTATATCTGATTTGATATCAATGGTCGAAGAAAGGGCGGAAGCGAGCGTCGCTCAATAGGAAGGATCGGCTCGATAAGACCTCAGAGAATAGTCGAGAGGTTGATGCTTGCTGTTACAAACGAGTATGCATGCTCCGCTTGACCCTTGCGCTTTGCCGATGGTATATCGGGCCGGGGTGAAGCTGATCTGTCAGCTAACGAACTCGGTGCTGAGCGCCATACAGACGATGATGAAGATAGGGGACGCGTTCCAGGTGTTCCCGCAAGGAATACTTGATCGCCCAATCTATGTGGCGCTCGCTCCTGGAGATGCCGAGATGGCCGTCGATGATGCGTTTTGTTAATCGCCTAATCTCAGACTAACTCAGCCCGCGCCCCTCAGGCTCCCTTCCCGATACCCCGGTACACGAACCCCGCATAGCGGCATCCATCGGCCGACAGCAGGTTCCTTCCGTCCACGATCACCGGCGTCCGCATAAGGCTTCGAACCCTCTCAAGATCGAGACCCCTGTAGCAGGAGTGATCGGTCACGATCACCATGCAGTCCGAATCTTTGACCGCGTCATTGAGGTTTCGCAGCAGGGGAGCGCGGTACTCCTTGGCCACGTACGGGTCGTGGACGACAAGCTCGGCGCGGCCGTGCAGCCGGTCGATGATGGTCAGGGCCGGCGAGTGCCTCGTGTCGTCGGAGTCGCGGAGGAACGCCAGGCCGAGGATGGTGATCTTGGAGTTCGAGAGATCTCTGCCCGCTTCGGCAAGACCTCTCTCGATCAGCTCGACCATGTGCACCGGCATGCGCTCGTTCGTTTCCCGAGCGGTGGTGATGATCTTCGGTTCGAACTCTTTCAATGACGAAGCGAACAGCCACGAGTCCTTCGGCAGGCAGTGACCGCCCACGCCGGCCCCGGGGATGTGCATGTCGCGGAACGGGCAGGTGTTGACGAGGCGTCGAACTTCGAACGCGTCCGCACCGAGCTCCTCGCAGGCGAGCGCCACTTCGTTGGCGAACGCGATCTGGACGTCCCGGTAGGCGTTCTCCAGGGTCTTCGATATCTCAGCGTGGAGAAGGTCGGCGGTGTGCAGCTTTCCGCCCATGATTATCGAGTACAGCTCCTTCCCGGCCTCCACCGATGCACCGTCATAACCGCCCAGGACCCTGTCGTACTCGGAGAGGTTCCTCAGCAGCCGGCCGGGCATGACCCGCTCCGGGCAGTGCACCAGAAGGAAGTCCCTCCCGACCCTCATCCCGCTGGCCTCCTCCAGGATCGGGATCACGACGTCCTGCATGGTGCGCGGGGGGAGCGTCGACTCGATGGATACCAGCGCTCCGGGCCTCATGTGCTCGGCCACCGACCTCGTCGCCGATCTGAGTATTTTGAGCACCGGTTGCCTGGTCCCCTCATCGATGGGCGTGTCCACGCATACGATGATGGCGTCCGCCTCCGATGTTCGAGCGTAATCGGTCGTCGCGGTGAGCGACCCGCCGTTCACAGCGGTCGAGATGAGATCGGCCAGTCCGGGCTCCTCTCCCTCGATGGGCGAGATGCCGCGGTTGATCTTGTCCACGCGCGCCGTGTCGATGTCCACCGCCAGCGTGGATATGCCCTTGGAGGCGAACATGCACGCGACTGGCAGACCGACATAACCCGCGCCGACGACCGCGACCGACCGGATGCTCATGGCGCCATCAACGGGGACGCCGGACTTAAGGGTTTTGAGCCCGTTGTCCTGCTGGCACAGCTTGGAAAAGGTTTAGAAGCGAGGACAGCGCTTCCCGCAGCATGCTTAGGGTGGGAGTGATCGGCACCGGCTCGATGGGGCAGAACCATGCCCGCATCTATTCGGAGATGGGATGCCTCGCCGGCGTGTTCGATGTTGACGCCGGGGCCGCGGGAAGGATCTCCCTGAGGTTTGGCGTCAAACCGTATTCGGACATGGACGCGATGATCGCGGAGGTTGACGCGGTGAGCGTCTGCACCCCCACCCAGTATCATTTTGACGCGGCGGCGAAGGCCATCTCCCAGGGCCGCTCGGTGCTGGTGGAGAAGCCGTTCACTGGGGAGGTGGAGAAGGCCAGGGAGCTGTGCGAGCTGGCGGAGAGGAAGGGCGTCACCATCGCCTCCGGGTTCGTGGAGCGCTTCAATCCGGTCGTCGCCGCCACCAAGGACGCCATCGCCTCCGGCCGCTTCGGCAAGGTGGTGTCCATCGCCTCCCGCCGGGTGTCCTCGTACCCTTTCCGCATCCGCGACGTGGGAGTGATCATGGACCTGGCCATCCACGACGTGGACGTCATCCGCTATCTCACCGGTGAGAGCATCGAGTCGGTGTACGCTCTCGGAGGAAAGATGGCCAACGACCGCTTCGAGGACCACGCCACCCTCTTGCTGCAGACCGCCGGGGGTTCCACCGGCATGGTGGAGGTCAACTGGCTCACCCCCATGAAGGTACGTAAGGTCTCCATCACCTGCTCCGACGGCTACGCGGTCATGGACTACATGGACCAGAGCCTGCAGTTCTCCACCTCCCGCATGGACCATGTGGACACCTCCAACATGGCCTCCATACCTATCGAGCTGGACACCCACCAGGTGTACGTCAGGAAGGAGGAGCCGCTGAAGAGGGAGCTGATGAGCTTCATCGAAGCCGCGGAGAAGGGCGGGAGGTCGGAATGCGACGGATGGAACGCGCTGCAGAACGTGTCCATATGCGCCGCGGCCCTGAGATCGATGCGAGAAGGCTGCCGCGTGAAGGTCTGAGCTCGCATCGCAGACTCGCCCGGCCGATGCATCCTCTACCTGCTTTCCATGCGCCGAAGGACATCCTCTCTGGGCCGCTCCCACCGGGCGATGCCGCCGTCCACCACCTGGATGCTGGGATGGGGAGCGACATTATCGGGAGGTGGCAGTCTGTCGAGGTACTGGGGGTTTCGTCCCTCCAGCTTGAGGCGCAGGAGCTCGACCTCGTACATCATCTGCCCCCGCGGGACCTCCATGGCGTATCGTCCTGAATGGGGCAGGATGCGGGACCTATCGTACCGATATCCACGGCGATGGCCCTCCTCCCACACCCCCACCAGGTAGTCATGGACCGCTCCCCAGGGGTCCGCCTGTTCCAGCACTCTCCTGGCCTGGGGGTGGTTCCGGTATGCGGCGGTCCGGCCTGCCACGACCCCCTGGGCCAGCAGGGCCTCCCGCCACAGACCTCCCAGCCCGGGAGGGTCCAGATAGCGGGGATGGATGCTCCACAGGCGCATGATGCGCTAACATCATGGCAGGACATATCCCTATGCATCGCCAACCGTTTTATCTCAGTTAGGACATAACATGGACCTCTCATGCTAGTGAGCGTGGTCCTGAACATCATGAACGAGGAGCGGTACATCGCCGACCTCCTGGACAGCCTGGTCATACAGGAGGGTCCCCTGGAGATCGTGGTGGTCGACGCCGCCTCGGAGGACCGCACCCAGGAGATCGTGCGGAAGTACGAGGAGAGATACCCGTCCATCAGGATGTACGTGCATCCCGGGAGGAGGGGAGAAAGCACCAACTTCGGCATCTCCCAGGCTAAAGGGGAGGTCGTCGCCTTCACCGGAGGGGATGACCTGGCCAACCCCAACTGGATCAGGGAGCTGCGGAAGAGCTTCGAGCAGGGGGCGGACATCGTGGCCGGACGTTCGATCATGATCGGTCTGAAGGCCTGGGAGGACCTCGACCGGGTCGAGCTGTTCCACAAGGGGTACGACGTCTCCTACCCCTCGGCCAATATGGGCTTCCGGCGAGAGGTGCTCCAGAAGGTGGGCGGGTTCGACACCTGGTTCATCACCGCGGAGGACATCGACCTCAACTACCGCGCCATCGACGCCGGGTACAAGATCACCTGGAACCCCGATGCCATCGTGTACCGGAGGACCAAGTCCACGGTCTACGGCTTCTTCAAGCAGGCGTTCTGGAACGGCGCTGGGAGGAAGCAGCTCACCCTGAAGCACGGCAACCTGTGGGGACGGTACGATCCGCTGCGCATGTTCAAGCAGAAGATGAGCTTCTGGGCCCTCACCCGGCTGGTGGTGGCCATGATGGGGTACATCGGCTTCAAGCTGTTCGACGACAAGGGCCCCTACGGGAAGAAGAGGGCTCCAGGCAACTGACCGGGGCGAGCCATACCGGGTCATTATTATATTGCTGCTCCATCATGATGAGGTCTTGAGGCTTAGCGTCGTAATCCCCACCCTGAACGAGTCGGAGTGCATCGGTCAGGTCATCGACGATCTCCGGTCCGACCTCGACGGCAAGGGGTTTGATTACGAGATCGTGATCGTGGACGGCCGCTCTACTGACAATACCCGGGAGATCGCCCGGGAAAAGGGCGCGGTGGTGGTGGAGGAGCCCCGCAAGGGCTACGGTCGTGCATACAAGACCGGCTTCGAGAATGTCCGGGGGGAAGTCATCGCCACCCTGGACGGTGACTGCACCTATCCCACCGAGTCCATCGTGCCGTTGATGAAGATGCTCGACGACGAGGACCTGGAGTTCATCACCACCGACCGCTTCGGCCACATGGAGCCGGGGGCCATGAGCGACATGCACAAGATCGGGAACCTGGCCCTGTCGTTCACCACCCGCCTGCTGTTCGGGCGGCATATACGAGATTCCCAGAGCGGGATGTGGGTGTTCCGCCGCGAGGCGCTGGCCAAGATCAACGTGCAGGCCGACGGCATGCCCTTCTCCGAGGAGATCAAGATCGAGGCGTTCCGCAAGCTCCGCTCCAGGGAGGTCATGATCGCCTACCGTCGCAGGGTCGGGGAGGTCAAGCTGTCCTCGTGGAAGGACGGCTGGTTCAACTTCAAGTTCCTGTGGGAGAAGCGGTTCCTCAGCCCTCGAGATAAGTCCTTGCGACCCTGATGGTCTCCCTCAGGCTGTCCTTGACCGTCCGGTTGTAAAAGCTGGCCGCGGGATGGTAGGCAGGGATGAGGACGATCTCCTTTCCCCTGATGGTCACCTTCGTCGGCCGGTTGACCTCGTCCTTCATCACGATGTCCCTCTTCAGCAGGTCCCTGGCCGCCGAGCGCCCCAGTGTGACGATGACCTTCCGGCCCTCCAGCTCCGACTCCAGGCACGGCAGGCAGGCATCCATCTCCGCCTGGGTGGGCGCCCGGTTGTTGGGCGGGCGGCACTTCACGGTGTTGGTGATGAACACCCTCTCCCTCGGAAGCCCTCCTTCTTCCAGGAGCTGGTTGAGCACCTTGCCGGAAGAGCCGACGAACGGACGGCCGGCGGCGTCCTCCTTGGCCCCGGGGGCCTCTCCCACGAAGGCGATGGGAGAGGACGGATCGCCGTCCGGCATTACCACGTTGGTCCGCCCCGCGCACAGCGCGCAGCGTCTGCAGTCCTCCGGCGGCCTCATCGCTTCAGTATGTCCTCGGCGGTGACCAGGGCCGAGAGCTTTACCCCGATGGCTTCCAGCTTCTGCTCCCCGCCCTCCTGGCGGTTCACCACGCACAGCACGTCGTCTACCTTGCCCCCGGCGGCGCGTACGATCCCGATGGCCTCAAGGACCGAGCCGGCGGACGTGACCACGTCCTCCACCATGAGGACCGATTCCCCCTCCCGCAACGAGCCTTCGATCATCTTCTGGGTGCCGTGGTCCTTCTTCTCCTTGCGCACCATGATGAACGGGATCTTGGTCCGCAGGGACAGCGCCACCGCCAGGGGGATGGAGCCGAGGACGACCCCGGCGATCTTGTCCACCGCCAGGCCGCGGAGCTGGATCTCCCTCGCCATATCGTCGGCGATGGTCTCCAGCACGTAGGGATCGGTGCTGGCCTTCTTGATGTCGATGTAGTACTCGCTCTTCTTCCCCGATGCCAGCGTGAAATCCCCGTACATCAGGGCGTTGCAGCGCACCAGCGCCTCCTTGGTCCTTTTGTTCATCTCACCACGGCTCCTTCTTCTTGCCCATCTTGAACCCGATGATGTTGACGACGCGGTGCAGCACCGGCACGAACACCAGGAGGGCGATCAGGGCGATGATGCTCTCCCCGCTCACGTACCGGGAGGCGACCCAAGCGGGGAACAGCAGAGCGGTCAGGCCCAGCGCTCCGGCCACGAAGTCGTACTGATCGAGTATAGGCGCCTTGTGCCCCCTCTCCATACCCAGCCGGCGCTTGATGAACGCGCCCACCATGTCCCCCAGCAGTGAGCCCAGGGACAGGGCGAACACCACGCCAAGGGCCTCCAGCCCCTCGCCCCAGTTCAGCGGGGCCTGGACGTCCAACCCCATGGTGATCAGCACCAGGATTATGCCCAGGGACGTCCCCGCGGCGACCCCGCCGATGAGGCCGGTCCAGGTCTTGCCGTCCCCCAGGATGCGCTTCCCCCTCCACGTCCGTCCGAAGTCCACCGGCGTTCCGCCTCCGAACAGTACCGCCGCGGAGTTGGGGACGAGGGCGGGGAGGAACAGGAATATGCCGCTGAGGGCGACCAGTATGAGGTCCATCGTTGGCAGGATGGCGCATCCGATAGATTACCTTTATCGGCCGAGGAGGAGGCCGCGGACGACGGAGGGGAGACCTCATGATCGCGTCGCCTCCGCTCGTTCGCTGAAACCCTAAGCGTTCGGGAGAAACGCTAACATCTCAATCGCAGTTGCAAGCCTCATGAAGATCGTCAACCTGTGCGATGCCGTGTGCAAGGCCAACCCCCATGGGGTTGAGGCGAAGAACGTCTATAGTCATGAGCACGCGCTCATCTCCCACCTGATGCTGCAACCGGGGCAGGCGTTGAAGAAGCACATCACCCCGGTGGACGTGGCGTTCTACGTCCTCGAGGGCCGGGGCGAGGTGGAGATCGGGGAAGAGAAGGAAACGGTAGGGCAGGACGCCATGGTTGAGAGTCCGAAAGGCATCCCGCACATGTGGCGCAACGTTTCCGACGGTCCCCTGCGCATCATGGTCATCAAGCTCCCGCGGCCGGTAGATAAGAGCAAGATGCTATGACCCGGGATCCATCCCATCCCAGATCATATTGAAGTTGCCCCTCATCTGCGCGGCCACCTCTGACCGGGGCATCCAGATCGCTATCGAACCCGCTACGTCGGGCACCTCCCCGGCCACAGGTGAGAACATGATCATTATGTCCCGCCCATCGGTCACGATGAACTTGATCATAGGGGCGCCTATAGTCCGTACTTCCTCTGTCAGCGGCCGCAACTCCTCTACCAGGTCGATGGGACCATCGGCAGTGACGATCATGGACCGGGTTAGTATCCTTACCCTCACCCCTTTCCGGCGGAGTTCCGGAGCAACATCCCTCAATGCTTCGAGCTCTTCCGGCAGATAAAGGGCGCCCAGCATTAGGACCTCCTCGCGGGCGCGCCCCGTCATGTCTCTCACCCTGGCGGCGATGTTCCGAGAGCCCCGTATCATCCAGGCATTGGGCGGCTCCTTCTCCATCACCCCGTCGAACCTGGTCCGCAGCTCGGCGGTCATCGAGTCCAGTTCATCGTTCATCCTCTCCCGGCGAGAGCCCATGACCTCCCGGGGGTCCCGAGCCGCATAGCTCATCGGACGGGTCCCCGTGGTGGTGATCCAATCCTCCCGTACCAGGCGCCGGAGCACATCGTAGACCTTGGAACGAGGGACCTCTGAGGCTTCGGCGACCGCGGCAGCGCCCAGCGGGCCAAGGGTCACTAGGGCCAGATAGGCCTTGGCCCCGTAATGGGTCAAGCCCAGCATCCGGAGATTGGCAATCAACTTCTCGTCGTACCTCATCTTACCGCAACACCCTCACAGAGTGACACCAACAATAAGTATCCTCGTGATCGAGGGGGTGCCCATGGTCCTTCCACCTATGCTCATCGGCTTGGCCTTCGCGTTAATGATGATCGTACTGCTGGCCATCCTGTTGCGGCTACAGCGATTGACGCGGAGGACGGCCATCTCGATGCAGTTCGCGGTAATGCTCGTTGCCGGACTGCTGCTGGGGGGTGTCCCCGATCCGGTGGCACAACTGGACTCAGCGGTGCGGTCTGTTGCGCACGAACAGCTGCCTTTGTTGCCCCTGATCGGATTGGGGCTGCTGCTGGTGACCGCCCTGATCGCGGGAAGGGCTTTCTGCGGCCATGCCTGCCCTCTTGGAGCGGCCCAGGAGCTGTTGTCGGTGCCGGTGAAGCGAAAGGTTAAGATCAAAAGGGCATGGGCGGACCGCGTTCGATGGGGCTTCCTCGTGCTCTTTGTGGCCCTGGCCGTTTTGACGACGTCATATCCGAAGTACGATCCGTTCGCCTTCTTCAACCTGAATTGGGCGCTCCTCCCGGCCATCGCCTTCTCCGCCATCATGGCGGCCTCACTGTTCATTTATCGCCCGTGGTGCAATCTTCTGTGCCCCTTTGGAGCACTGGCTTCTCTCGCGTCCCGCAGGAGCGTGTTACGGCTCCGTCGGAATGAGGATTGCATTGATTGCGGTCGCTGCGTGAGGACCTGCCCGACGGGAGAACCGAAGGCAGGGGCCACCATGGAAGGATGCTACTATTGCGGACGATGCATCGACGTATGCCCCAAGCAGGCGTTGATCTTCGAACGGAAGCCCTGAAGGCCCTCGTTCGACCGTCGACGCATCGGCACGCTGGTGGGGGCGTCTCACTCCGCGGCGCTTTTTTCGGCGTTCTTCTTCGCCGCCCGGTTCACCTTGAACATGGGCACGAGTTCGCGGCCCAGGGTTTCGTTGAGGACCTGCCCCATCGCCGAGTACACCGCCCCGGCGCCGGCCAGGACACCCAGGTACCCGGCCAGGGCCTTCACGTCGGCGGACGCCAGGACCTCGGCGGCGGCCAGCAGGAAGAGCACCGTGGACAGGGCCACGAAGACCATCTGAGTGACCCGGTTGGTGCCGATGGTCCCGATGGTCAGGTAGGCGGCGAACAGGCCCCATAGGAAGAACAGGACCGCCATGGCCTCCGGGGCCTCGGTCCCCGCCATGCCAGTGACCGGCGCCAGAAGGATCGCTACGACGATTAGCCAGAAGAAGCCGAAGGAGGTGAACACGGTCATACCGAAGGTGTTGCCCTTCTTCCATTCCATGAGGCCGGCGATCGTCTGGGCTATCCCGCCGAAGAAGATCCCCATGGACAATATCGCCGCTCCCAACGGTATCAAACCGGCGTTGTGCAGGCTGAGCATGATAGTGGTCATTCCGAACCCCATGAGCCCCAGGGGGGCGGGGTTGGCAGTACTGTCCTTGATGATCGTCCCGATCGAGGCAGCGTTCATAGGTTCCGGCACTGGACCCTGAAGTTGGTATTTAAAAAAATCTGTTAACGGCCCTCAAGATCGGCGCCCCACTGCGAGGAACATCAGCGGCCATGCCGGACAAAGAAATTTAGGACATCGTTGACCACGAACTCCGAACTGACCACGTCCATGCGGTCGGAGAACTGGTTCGCCCGCCGGTCGAGCACCACCGCCACGCCGACGTCCGTCTCCGTGCGTATCAGCCGGCCGATGGCCTGGAGCAACTTCCTGGTCACCGGCGCTTTCACCGTGTACTCCCATCCCCGGCCGAACTTTATCTCGTAGTAGTGCAGCAGCGCGCGCTGCTTGGCCGTCGGCTTGGGGTACGGTATCCCGGCCACGATGGCCGCCTCCAGCTCCCGGTCGGGGAAGTCGATGCCCTCGCTGATGCGGCCGCCCATGACCGCGAACAGAACCGCGCCTTCCTCGCACGCCTTGAACTTTCCGACCTCCTCCATCAGATCGTTCTGGGCCATGCCCCTCTTCTCGAGGTGCACCTTCCGCCGGATGCGGTGCAGGATGCCGTCGCCGATGAAGCGGTCCATCAGCGCGTAGGAGGGGAAGAACACCACGGTGTTGCGGTCCAGGACGTTGCACAACGAGACCGTGTAGTCCTCCATCCTGGTGATGATCTCCTCGTCCTTCACGATGTCCTCGTACCGTGTGGTCACGTCCTCGAGGAACAGCACCTGACGGTTCTCCGGGGGAAAAGGAGAGGGCAGGGTCAGCATGGGGGACGAGCGGGGCAGTCCGATGGAATCGCGGTATTCGTTGAGCGGCTGCAGGGTCCCGGACATGTGGACCGAGGAATGGCATTCCAGCACTGCGCGGCAGGCCAGGGAGGGGTCCATACAGTAGGCCTCGAAGGAAGGGTTCTCGCCCCCCGTCACCAGCTTGACGTAGCACTCCTCATCAAGGTCCAGCCAGAACTGCATGAAGCCCCCCAGGGAGTAGATGTACGAGCGGGGCAGCCGTCCCTTCTTCCGCTTGTCCTCGCGGATCGCCTCCCCGAAGGCCATCAGGGACTTGGCCATGCTCACCAATCCGGTGGAGGGGGTCTTGAACGCGCTCATCAATCCCTCCTCCAAGAAGGGCGGGGGGATGAGGCCGTCGTCCTCGATGAGGAACTCGTCCAGCGCCTCCTGCAGCCGCTTCTCGCACTGCTGCAAGAGGTCCAGGGCGCTTATGCCCTCGGCGATCTCGATGTCCCCGTAGTCATCCACCTCCTTCCGCACCAGTTCCAGCAGGCGGGAGGACAGGGACACCGATCGGATCTCCCTGGCGTAGTCGGGAAGGTTGTGGGCCTCGTCCACGACCACGATCGCGTCGGACATGGGGATGTTCATCCAGTCGAGGAGGTTGTGGCGAATGAAGGGCATGAAGAAGTAGGCGTAGGGAGCGGTCACCACCGTCGCCTGGGGCAGCAGGTCCTTGGTCAGCTCGTGGGGGCACAGCCCCTTCTCGTCGCAGAAGGCCACGAACTCCTCCACCGTCGGCAGGTTCTCCCGGCAGTGATGCTCGATGTCCTTGATGTCGGTTGAGAGCACAGCATCGTAGAAGCGGCAGCCGCCCTCCTTCCCCTGCCGTGAGCGGGCCTTCCGCTCGGCGCACAACTTGGACAGCTCCTCAGGGGAGCCGGAGCGAAGCTCAGGATCGCGCTGGATGAGGGGGCAGGTGCTCTGCCGGCCCTGCAGGCCGATACCGAACACCGGACGGAGGTTGTTGATATTCCTCAGCTCCAGCATGACCTGCCGCTGCTGCGAGTTGGTGCGGGTGAGGTAGATGACCTTCTTGCCCTTCTCCCGCGCGGTCCGCAACGTACCGGCCAGCGCGCAGATGGTCTTCCCCGTGCCGGTGCCCGACTCCACCGCCAGGTGGGACTGCGACCTCGCGCTGGCGGCGATGGCGCTGACCAGTTCTACCTGGTGAGGCCTGGGGGCATACGGGAAGAGGTCCATCCGGAGAACTCACCGTATGGTACTAAAAGTGCTTTTCGGTGAGCGTGCCGAACCAGGCCGCCCGGCACACTAATCGGTGTTCCGCTGAGTTCGGGGGGAAATCCTTGACTTGGATGGGGGCCGTTTTCATGAGCCAATAAAAGATTAGGACGGCGACACCTCTCGGGGACAATTTGGGAACGCTAATAAGTTCTCTAATTGGCTTTTACCATGAAGGCTCTGCCCTGGGGCAATTGAGGCAGGCACCCTAAGTAGGTGATGCGAGGTGAGCAA
This sequence comes from Methanomassiliicoccus sp., assembly GCA_016109435.1. Taxonomy (GTDB): domain Archaea; phylum Thermoplasmatota; class Thermoplasmata; order Methanomassiliicoccales; family Methanomassiliicoccaceae; genus UBA6. The sequence goes on along the minus strand of JAEILR010000003.1, from coordinate 271 downwards.
CTACATCGTTAATACTCGCAACAGGATTGCTCGCGAGAGATATCTAGCATTTCTTTGAAACCAAGCTGACTGATATGGCAGAGCTGAAAAAGTAATGGCAGCACCTCCTCGCCCCCAATTGGTCAAATGAGTTCTCATCTCTTCATTTGCACCCTGAGTTTGACACCTGACCCCATCGTTTTCACTATGTTTTAGAATTTGACACCTCGTTTTCAGACCACCAAAACCGCCTCCGGACGATGGTCCATAGGCGGAAACGGTCACGTTTCCG
>JAEILR010000029.1 GCA_016109435.1 Methanomassiliicoccus sp. | reverse complement strand
CGTGGGGAGCGACTGATCGACCCCATCATCGAGTACCGAAACCTCTCCAACATGTCCGGCGGCACAGGCTCGGTGATCATCGGCGGCTACGTGTACCGCGGTTCCAGCATTTCGTTCCTGCAGGGCCGCTACATCTTCGGGGACCTCAGCGGCCGGCACGGGAAGCCGGACGGGCGGCTGTTCGTCGGCACGCGCTCGGACGGCGGCGCATGGACGATGGACGAGCTGGTCATCGACGAGCGGAAGAAGCTGCACGAGTACCTGCTCGCCATCGGCCAGGACGATCACGATGAGCTGTACGTTCTGAGCTCCGACACCGAGGGTCCGAGCGGAAGCTCCGGGCGTGTGTACCGCGTGGTGCCTCCCCGGGAGTAAGGCCCGGGGTGCAAAGGCAGAGCTCGACGCTCTGTTCACGTTGAGGGAGCGGTCCCCGTTCACGATGGAGGAGGCGGACCAGCCGGAGCTGCCGAACTGATCATTGGCAAGATGGCAAGGCTATCGATGATAGCCATGCTCTACAGGACGCCCGTGGACAAGGCTTGGTCGATGCTGATGAAAATCCTGCTCCTTGGGGCAACGAGCGGGGTCGGTGGCTTCTCAGAAGCATGCTTTTCAGCCATGTCGCCCGATGCAGTAGAAGAACTGTGCTCGCTGAAGGCCTTGCATCTCTCCGTCCAGAATTAAAAAAGATGACCGAACGATGCTCGTTCTGAGCCGAGGTTCAATCCTCGTCGTTCTCTGGCGGCGGAGGGATCTCCTTGATCATGCCCCTTTCCTGCATCCTCTGCAGATACTCCTCTCGGTAGGCTACTCGGTCCATGTAGTATCGAACCGCTGATAGGATGAACTCGGAACGGGACATGTAGCCCTTCCTCGCCACTAGATCGTCGATCTCGGCCACCAGGGCGGGCTGCATTCGCAGGTTTACGATCTTCGACTCCTCCTGGTTGACCGATTTCCTTGGCATGACGGTCCGGTAACGCATTGTTATTTAATATCAATCTTCCCGTGAAAACCAACTTTTCCGAACATAAAGAGAAAGGTATTAAATGTCACAAGTGTATTACACAAGTACCACGGGGCTTGGGCAGTGAGCCTAGGAACAATGGCTTGCTGTTGCCGATTATGCCCCATTGTGAATCAAAGCGTCGTGTCACAGCGCGAGCTCTATCGCTCTGTTGCGCTCCACGGCTCTTGACAGTAAATCAGAGAGGAGAGATTTGATGACGGCGAAAAAAGCGATACTGGACGGTCTACGGGATAGCGTAGTTAGCTATGATTTAGGGAAGGCCAAGAAGCTGGCCGATGAAGCCATCGCCACCGGCGTGGATGCCAAGGAAGCGATTACCGTAGGCTTGAGCGAAGGCATGAACATCGTGGGCGAAAAATACGAGCACAAGGAGATGTACCTGCCGGAGGTCATGGCCGCCTCGCAGGCTATGTATGCGGCGATGGATATCTTGATGCCGCATCTGAAGACGGACTCCAGCCTGAACTTCAAGAAAAAAATCCAGATCTGCACCGTCGAGGGTGATGTGCACTCGATCGGCAAGACCATCGTCGGCACGCTGATGAAGGTAGCTGGCTACGAGGTAAACGACCTCGGCGCGGATGTGCCGCTGACAACGATTATTGAGACGGCGGAGAAGGATGGCGTGGACCTCATCGCCATGAGCACCCTGATGACCTCGACCATGGCTGGCATGGAGGACGTGATGAAGATGCTGGCCGATAAGGGGATCCGTTCCAAGTACAAGATCGCTGTCGGTGGCGCGCCGGTGAACGAGGACTTCCGCGTGAAGATCGGCGCGGACATGACCGCCACGAATGCCGAGACTGCGGTCAAGATCGCCACCAAGATGTTCGGGGGGGCGTAATCATGTTCCACGAGACAATGACCCCAGGCGAGAGGACTATGTCGTTGCTGCAGACTGGCTGGGCCGACCGGCCAGGGGTCGGCACGTTCGCCTTTGGCTTCGCCGCAAGGATGACCCCGGGCATGACCTTGGGTGAGGTCTACTCCAATCCCTTGAGGTACGCCAAGGCCTATATCCGGGTGCAGCAGGCGCTGGGCTTCGATACTGGACCCACATTCGGCAGCGCCTCCCAGGGTGCGTCTGAGTTCGGCGGAGTGGTCGAGTACCCTGGGCCGAGCTCAAGATCGCAGGCACCGTCGGTCCGGGTGCACCCCCTGAGCACCCCGGAGAAGGTCGACGCTCTTGTTGTTCCCGATCCAGCCAAGGTCCCCGAGATCACCCGCGAGGTGGAGGCGGCGAAGTATGTCCTGGAAAACTATCCCAAGGGGTTCAACTCGCCGACCATCGTCTGCGGGTCTCCCTTCACTTGGGCCGGCAATGCCATCGGAGTGGAGACCATGCTTCTATGGATGATCCGTGAACCTGACCTCGTGCACAAGGTCCTGAGAGCGCAGGCCGAGTTCCTGGGTGAGGTGGCGAAGTACGTTATCAAAAATGCCGGACCGATGATGCTGTTCGACGGCGGACCGACAGAGTCCAACGACCTCATCAGCCCAAAGCAGTTCGAGACCTTCGCTCTACCGTACATGCTGAGCACCAGGAAGACCGCCCTCGAGGCCGGGATACCAGGCTTCCTGTGCCATCCTTGTGGGGATCAGAACGGCAACATCAAGATGTGGGCTCAGGCGCCCGGCAACGCCGGGGTCAACTTCGACTTCCGCACCCCGTTGGAGAAGATCGTAGAGATATTCGGCCCCACGGGGCTGGTGGTAGGCAACATCGAGCCGGCCAAGTTCCAGTACAGCAACTACGACTGGATCTACAACGAGGTCACCAGATGCATGAACATCGCCGCGCTGCATAGTCCGCACGGGTACATGGTAGGGCCGGGCTGCGAGATCCCGACCGATACGCCCCCACTGCACGTTGGTGCGATGCTGCAGGCGACAAGGGACTTCGCCCAGACCAAAGAGTGGCAGGAAAGGAGGCCGCGGTAGGTCGAGGGTTCGCCCCCTCCAACCTTTTCATTCGATATAGTTAGAATTAGTGGATACGAGGTATGAAAATGGAAGAGAATGTAGTGGAAACTAGAGTTAGACTTGTCGATGCGACCGCGAGCCCGGACGCTCTGGGCTCGATGCTGCTCGGATGGGTGACCGTACTTCTGGCCCTAACGGCCTTTGGGGTCGTGCCTATGGGGGGGATGGTCCTATTGACCGTCTTTTTCTCTGGGTTCGGCTTCCTGCTGGTGTCGTACATCGGGTACAAGCGGGGAGAGATGTTCACCCTATTCGCCTTTGGAGCGATCGCGGTGTTCGTGTGGTCCTTCTCCAGCTTCAGCTTGTTGCCCGGGACTGGCATCATAGGCCCACCGAGCGCCAACGAGGTAGCGGCCTTCTTGTTCGTGTTCGCGTCATTCGTCGCCGTGCTCGGGATAATCACCTTGAAGATGCCCTGCCGTCTGCTGACGATCACTATCCTTTCTGCGTCTTTGTTGTTCTTCATGGTCGGCCTGCATGCTTTGATCGGCGGCGAGGCCATGATGACCATTTGGGGCGTATGGGGGATGTTCGTCGGCATCCTTGCTCTATACACTGGCTGCGCGATCACTCTGAACTCGGTGTATGGAAAGATGGTCGCCCCTCTCATGCTGTGCGGAGTGAAGAAGTAGCTCTGAACTGCGTTCGATAGCCCACCCAAACACCAAGGGGGGTTTCCCTCCCCCCTAAACCACTTAACAGTGAACGGGAAGAAGATGTCCTCAGACGAAGGAAATCGCAATACGATGAAATACACACAACCCGGTCCAAGGATGATCAGGGGCCGGTCTGAGGTCCTTATGCTAAGCGGAGATGGCGTAGGATTCCGGTCGCTAAAGGAGACTTCTAGATGTTCCACGAGACCATGACACCTTCAGAGCGGATGATATCGCTGCACGATACCGGGTTCGCTGACCGTCCAGGAGTAGCTGTCCTGGCCACCGGGTTCGTTCCCAAGATGACCGGTAACCTAACCGTGGGAGAATGCTACGAGTACCCAATACGTTACGCGAAAGCATTCCTGAGCGTCCAGCAGCTTCTGGGGTTTGATACCGGCCCCCTGTTCGGGCATCCCGCGGGAGGGGCCAAGGAGTTCGGCGGTAAACTGGCCTACCCTCGGGGCGGTTCCAAGGCCCTATTCCCGGTGATCACCCGGCGGCCGGTGAGCAAGCCGGAGGACGTGGACAAGCTGGAGGTCCCTGACCCGCGAACCGCGGGGGAGATACCAAAGCAGGTGGCCGGGGCGAAGTACGTGGTGGAGAACTACCCCGAGGGGTATCGCAATCCTATGATGGTCACCGGTGACCCGTTCACCTGGGCCGGCAACATCGTCGGTCTGGATACTCTGCTCATGTGGCTGCAAGCGGAGCCTGAGCTGGTCCATACGACCTTGAACAAGGTCGCCGATTTCGAGGTGGACATAGTGAAGTACGCACTGGGGCAGGTCGGGGACATCACATTCTTCGACGGGGGGCCGAGCGACTCCAACGACCTGATCACGGCGCGGCAGTTCGAGCAGTTCGCTCTTCCCCCGCTGGTGTCGTATCGTCGCCGGGCGCTTAAGGAAGGAGCGTCGAGGTTCGTCTCCCACCCCTGCGGGGACCAGACCAAGAACGTGCCCCACTGGACCAAGGTGCCGGGAACCTTCGGGATCAACTTCGATTTCCGGACACCGTTGGAAACTTGCATCTCCAAGTTCGGCGAGGGCATGACCATCATCGGCAACATCGAGTGCATCCAGTTCACCCTGGGGGACGTCGAATGGATCTACAAGAAGGCCCTGGGCAAGCTGAACCTGGCGGCCAATCATTGCCCGCGAGGCTACATGGTGGCCCCCGGCTGCGAGCTGCCGGTCAACAGTTCGCCGGTGAACGTGCACGCGATGGTGCGTGCCGCCAGAGATTTCGCCGCGGGGCCGGAATGGAAACGCTGAGATAAGTCATACGAAGGGAGTTACATGATCACCAATAGAGAACGGATGAAGGCGAATTACGCGATGGAAGAGACCGATCGCCCGGCGGTCATCGGCAAGACCGTGGTGACCCCGGAGGTCTTTCAGAGGTCCAAGGTGAACCCCGCGGGCATGTTCGATCGACCTCAGGACATGGTGGCGCTGGCCAAGGCAGGCGTAGAGGCCTACGGCTTCGAGAACTGGGAGGTCTTCCAGATCTGGTCCCATGCCGAGTTCCTGGGGCTGGAGATCGAGTACAATGCCCCGAACCCCTATGTCAAGAGCACGCCCTATGCGCTGGGCGGGGACCTCGAGATGCCGGATCTGGACAAGTACCTTAAGGACCCGAAGACCCAGAACATAATCGAGTGCTACCGGTTGCTGCGTAAGGCCGCAGGGAAGGACGAGGCCTGTAATGGCATTACTTCGTGGGGTCCGCTGACCATGGCCGGACACCTGGTAGGTACGGAGAACCTCATGCTAGGCATCGCCACCGACCCCGAAGAGGTCAAGAAGGTGATCAAGTTCTGCGCAGAGTTCGACTCGGAGGCGTACAAGCTGTTGCTCAGTCCAGGCAACGTGGACATGATCGATTATTGGGCGGTAGCGGAACCGACCGCATCCGGAGATATGGTGTCGCCGGAGATGTTCGAGGAGTACGCGCTGCCGTACAACCAGATGGAACAGAGGGCCATTCACTCGAATGGAATGCTGAGCGAGCTGCACATCTGCGGCGACACCACCGCTAACCTGCCCCTGATGGCCCAGACCGGAGCGAGCGCTCTGAGCATCGAGCAAAAGGTGGACCCTTATGAAGCGGTGAAGCTGGTCGGGGGCAAGGTCGCCCTGTGCGGGAACGTCGGTCCGATCATGCCCCTGATGCAGGGCACCGTAGAGGATGTCAGGCGGGACACGCTCCGGTGCATCGACGCTGGCTTCCGGATCATCTCCCCTGGATGCTCGATCGCGTTCGAGTCCCCCGGCGAAAACTTGAGGGCGATGACCCAGACGGTCAAGCAGTCTACGAGGCGGATCCCTCGAGGAGCCTGAACATCTTCATCGATCAACAAGGAAGGAGTTGATAGAATGACAAATTTCACTGAGAGGGAAAGGTATGTGGCCTCGCTAGAGATGGAGCCGATGGACAGGCCTTCGGTGGCCTGCACCGGCGCGATCACCTTAGATGCCATAAAGCAAGCTGGGGTCGACCCGGCCACGATGTGGCATGACGGGAACGCCATGGCCTACCTGGCCAAGACCGCCCATGACATGTACGGTTTCGAGGACGTCAACCTGTTCATGGTATGGACGCACCTGGAGGCGATGGGCGCGGTCGTTAACTTCACTAAGCCCATCCCCTTCCTGGAGCGGCCGTTGTTCAACCTGGGCGACGACTACCAGATGCCGGACATGGACAAGTACATAAAGCATCCATCCGTCGCCAGGACCGTGGCCGCTTTCAGGAAGGCCAGGCAGCTCGCGGGAAAGGACACCGCGGTCACCGTCGTCACCAGCTGGGGACCGCTGACCACCGCGGGGCACCTGGTAGGGACCGAGGCCCTGATGCTCGGCATCGCCACCGATCCGGACGAGGTGAAGAAGCTTCTGAGGTTCACCTCGGAGTACAGCGCCGAGGCGTACAAGGCGGAACTGGCCGCGGGGTTCATCGATGACGCGGACGCTGTAACTCCCGGTGAGCCGTCCGCCTCTGGGGATCTGATCTCGGCCGAGATGTTCGAAGAATATTCCCTGCCCTACTTGAAGGCCGAGTTCAAGGCCATGAAGTCGACCGGAGCGCCGGCGGTGCTGCACATCTGCGGTGACACGACCGATCACCTGCCCCTGATGGCGCAATCCGGGGCCATGGCCCTGTCCATCGAGCAGAAGGTCGATCCCTACATCGCGGTCAAAAAGGTCAATGGCAAGGTCGCCCTCATAGGCAACGTCGGACCGATCGAACCGTTGATGCTCGGAACGCCCGAGCAGGTCAGGAAGGACACGCTGCGCTGCATCGACGCCGGTTTCAACGTCATACACCCAGGCTGCGCCCTGCCCCCGGAGACCCCCACCGCCAACCTCAGGGCGATGACCGAGGCGGTCAAAGCGTTCAGGAGGTAGAGGGGGCGACAGCCCTCCTTTTTTTAATTTTCCTCCTTGCCCCCCTTGCCTTTCGGACTTCGGTCGAACCATCCAGGGGATCAGGGAGGCTCCGCACCCCTCCATCGCTCGATCGGTGCGAAAATCAGCAGAACTTTGGACGGATTCCATCAATCGATATAGCCTCGAAAATGATACGCTGTTCATGAAGGGGATCAAAGGCAGCATAATGATAATGGCCCCCGCCGAACGGGTGTGGGCGAAGATGACGGACTTCTCGTCCTACTCGAAGTGGAACCCCTGGATCAAGAGCATGGTTGGCGAGTTCGGAGTCGGCAACACCTATGCCGTTACCACCCAGCCCCCAGGCAAGGGAGCGACCGATTTCAAGAGCAAGGTGGTCAGGATCGAGGAGGGCAAGGAAGTGCTCCTTCGAGGCAAGGTCATGGGCGGCCTGGTGAAGGACGACCACCTGTTCTCGGTGGAACCGATCGAGCCAGGGAAGACGATCTTCTTCCAGAGCGTCGTCTTCTCCGGGCCGCTGGTGGCCCTGGCGGGCAGCACTATCCAAGCCTCTCAGAAGGGGCTCGAGGAGATGAACGCCGCTTTAAAGAAGCTGTGCGAGGAATCTTGATACGCCCTTCCACAATTGTCGTTCGATGAACCTGACCAACGAGAGCTACGTCATCAAGATCAGCGGCAAGAGCTTGA
>JAEILR010000028.1 GCA_016109435.1 Methanomassiliicoccus sp. | reverse complement strand
GTTGACGGCACACCCCGAAGCTATCTACTCCACCTACCACCTAACCCTCGCGGCAAGCCGCTGATCATCGCATTACATCCACTGGGCAGCAACCCCATGCTCATGGAGGCGATGACCGGCCTCTCATCCCTGGCGGATGATGAAGGCTTCATCGTGGCCTATCCCGAGGGAACGAAGCTGTCCGAGGACGGCATCCGTTCCTGGAACGCCCGGTTCTGCTGCCGCGACGCCTGGAACGCGAACGTCGATGACATTGGATTCCTGACGAAGCTGATAGACAATCTAACGGAACGACACCACGTCCGGGGCGTCCTGGTCACCGGTTTCTCCAACGGCGGCATGCTCGCCCACCTCGCTGGCATCGAGCTCTCCGACCGCATCACGGCCATCGCCCCGGTGGCCGCCACCATCGGCAGGGAGATCCTGGAAATGAGGCCGAAGCGGCCGCTGCCGGTGCTCATGATACACGGCACCGACGACCGCTTGTTGCCGCTCACCGGCACCGAGGGCGGGCGCCTGCTGCCGGTGGCCAGGGCGATAGATTACTGGGTCGGCATGAACGACTGCGACCGGACACCGGTCATAGAGGAACGGGGCGGGATCGAAATGTCAAGGTATACATGCGGGTTCGGCAGCGCGGACGTCGTCGTCCACCGGGTCAGGGGCGCCGGCCACGTGTGGCCGGGGAGCCGCGTCCGCATGCGGAGCGAGCACGACCCCCGAACGCTGGACGCTTCAAAGGTCATCGTCGAGTTCTTCCTCTCTCGTCTTCGCTAGCTCAGAGGTCGTACTCGTCCTTCCTCTGCATGCGCGGCCGGGCCTGAGGCACCTTCTTGCTGCGGGGCACCGCCGGATAGTAGGCGATGACCAGGGTGTGGGCCAGGCCGTCGGACCACCGCTTGCGGGGGTCGCCCTCGGTGGCCAGACCGACGGCCACGTCGAAGGGGAGGAAGATGTACCAGAACAGCTTGGGTATCGACCGTATGAAGGTCTGCTTGTACCTGCGCCGCTCGCCCATGGATACTACCTTCTGCCGCACCAAAGCCTTACCCAGCGTCCGCCCGAAACGGCCCTCGAAGAGCCCGGCGTACAGGAACCATACCAGCCCGGCGCCCAGCCCGGCCACGATGGTGGTGTTGGTGACGTCCAGTATCCTCAGCGCGTAGTATGTCGGCACGAATACCAGCACGATGTCCACGATCCCGGCGATGAACCGGCGCAGCCAATGCCGCCGCAGAGCGCTGCTGCTCTCTAGAATATCGAAACCTGTGTGCATCCCTGATCCCGAGAGGTGAAGGGCGAGGGCGGCGATAAGCCTTGTTATCCCGCTCTCAACTATGTTCTAGAAGCCAGTACGGTGATGGATGTACAAATATGCACCTCGGATCGCCCATCATTCATCACTGGTCAGTTCGAAAGGTCTCTTCATAGGTGCACCGCTCCCACACCGCTTCGCCTGAATAAACATATCGGCCGCTCCTTCCGCCGCCATCTTAAGATACGGGGACCTCGCTAGGTCGGGGGGAGGATGAACATGGCACAGGACATCGACTCTACTGGACCGCTCAAACGCGTGCTCTTCGTATGCTGCCACAACTCCGCCCGCTCCCAGATGGCCGAGGCGGTGCTCAACGCCCGCTTCGGCTCGAGGTTCGAGGCGTTCTCCGCCGGCACCGAGCCGGCCGGTCACGTCGACCCGCTGGCCGTGCGGGCGCTCAACGAGATCGGACTGGACATCTCTGGGAAGCGGACCAAGAGCGTGGACGACTTCATCCGCTCGCGCGCCGAGTTCGACTACGTGGTCACCACCTGCTACGAGGCGAAGCAGACCTGCCCCTACATCCCCGCGCCGGAGCAGGTCCACGCCCGCTTCGACGATCCCCGCGGCGGCGAGGGCTCGGAAGAGGAGAAGCTGGAACGCATGCGCCGCACCAGGGACCAGATCGTCGACTGGGTGGGCCGCTTCTTCGGCCCCCGGGCCGGGCTAGTAGACATTGAGCAGCAGCAGGTAGGTTAGGCAGTTCAGGAACGTCAGCGGGATGCCCACGCGGGCGAACTCCCAGAAGCCGAGGGTCTGCCCCTCCTTCTCCGCGTTCTGGATGATGATGACGTTGCTCGCCGCCCCCAGGATGAGCAGGTTCCCGGCGATGGTGCTGCCGGCGGCCAGGGCGATCATCTCCGTGGGGCCGCCCCCGGCGCTGGCCAGCAGGGGCATGTACAGTGCCACGAACGGCACGTTGGAGATGAACTGGCTGAGGATGACGCTCACTCCCAGGACCATGGGCAGCGATGTCAGCCCGCTGACCCCGCCCAGCAGCTCCTGGAAGAAGCCGGTGGACCATACCGCGGCCATCAGCACGAACATGGCGGCGAAGAACACCAGGGTTGGCCAGTCGGCGTTCCTCACGATCTCGAACCGCCGCGGCGACAGCAGCACGATGGGAGCGGCCGCGGCCAGGGCGATGTACGTCAGCCGGAGGTCGATGTCCGGGCGGACGATGACCAGCACCACCTTCAGCGCTACCATGGCGGCGATGATGAACAAGCTGGCCTTGCACAGCCTCGCCAAGCTTTCGTCCTTGACCGCCTCGTCATCGAACTCCAGCGTTCTGGGGGCGAACTCGGAGGGGTAGAACATCCGCAGGACGGCGTAGGCGAGGAAGAGGTTGATCACCGTCGGAACGAGCAGCCGGGAGAAGAAGGCGATGAACGGCGCGTCGATCCCCCCGTCCAGGGCGATGAGCAGGTTCTGAGGGCTGCCGATCGGGGACATCGCGCTCCCTATGGTCACCGCGAACGCTAGCGCCAGGAGCAGCAGCTTGGGCGATATCCTCTGCCGGGTGGCATAGTGCAGCACCAGCGGGGTGCCGATGATGGCCAGGGTGTCGTTCATCAGGAACGCTGAAAGCGTCCCCACCGAGAACAGCAGCAGGATGACCATCTGGTCCACGTTCCTGGCCCGCCTGAAGATGCGGTGGCCGAGGTAGAACAGGTACCCGCTGCGGCACATGGCCTCCCCCACGATGAACATGCCCAGCAGGAAGAGCATGACGTCGAGGTTGATCGCCTCGATAGCTTCGGGGACGGAGATCTGGAAGGTCACCAGCACCGCCACCGCCCCGCCGAGCATGATCTGCCAGATCTTGAGGCGGAACCGGCCCACCTGCCGGACGGCGATGAGGCCGAACACCGCGAACAGCACGACGATCGGGAAGCTCAGCTCCATCCTCCTGGCGAAAGGTCAGGGTGGATATAGAACTGCCCTGGTCAACTCTTTATCCAACGAGCGCCTAGTGGTCGGCGATGGCAGTGCGCCTGTACGTCTACGACGAGGACCAGTGTGACCCCAAGAAGTGCACCGGTAAGAAGCTGGTGAGGTTCAAACTGGCCCAGGAGCTCGGCTCCCTCAAGCACATCCCCTACGGCGCCGTCGTCCTCACCCCGTACTCGCAGAAGTCGATCTCCCGGGAGGACCGCGCCGCCTCGGAGAGGCACGGCCTGGTGGTCATGGACATGTCGTGGAACCGCATCGAGACCTTCCCCCGGCTGAGGAGCGATGTCCGCCAGCGGTCCTTCCCCTACATGCTGGCAGCGAACCCGGTGAACTGGGGGAAGCCGTTCAAGCTGTCCAGCGTGGAGGCCCTCGCCGCCTCGCTGTACATCATGGGGTACAAGGAGCAGGCCGTCCAGGCGCTGTCCAAGTTCGGATGGGGGGAGCAGTTCATCAAGCTGAACCAGGAGCCGCTGGACCGATATTCGGAAGTGGAGACCAGCGCTGAGGTGGTGCAGATACAGCTGGACTACGTGCCTCCGGAAGAGGAGTGAGCCGCTACCGGCCCGCCGGGGGATACGTTCTTAAGTAGGGGGCCCGTGGACGGAGCGCGCAGGGGGCCGGCGGGACGAGGCTCTAAATACGCTTCGCAGGATAATCGAGTTCCCCGAATCATGAAGGCAGGGTGAAGGTTTGCCGGACGAGGAGTACGAGCAGGACGATACGGTGGTCAACGGCGCCCCCGAGGGCGACGCCAAGGACGAGAAGTTCAAGCCCGGGGTGGACGTGAGCGTGGCCTCCAGGTGGGAGGCGTTCTTCCAGGGCACCGAGTACATGCAGAAGGTGCGGGAGGTCGGGGACCTCTACCCTGAGGTCCGCAGCGTCAACGTCGCCTACGACGACCTGGACCGCTTCGACGCCGACCTCGCCGCCTCGCTGCTGGACCACCCCGACATCTACCTTCTGGCGGGCAAGCAGGCCATCAAGAACCTCATGCACCAGGAGATGCGCCGGGCGGAGATCAACCTCCGCGTCATCGGTCTGCCGCGCGATTCCCGGGTGGAGATCAGGGACCTCCGGGCCAAGCACGTGGGCAAGTTCGTGTCGGTCGAAGGTTTGGTGCGAAAGGCCACCGAGGTCCGCCCCAAGATCACCGACGCGCTGTTCCAGTGCCTGCGGTGCGGGCACGTGATCAAGGAAGCGCAGGAAGGTCTGTTCTTCAAGGAGCCGATGGAGTGCTACAAGGAGCAGGACGGCTGCGGCCGCTCCGCCGGCAGCACCAAGTTCAAACTACTGACCGAGGAGTCGCGGTTCGTGGACACCCAGAAGGTGGAGGTCCAGGAGAGCCCCGAGGGCCTCCGGGGCGGGGCCCAGCCGGAGAGGCTCACCGGCTACCTGGAGGACGACGCCGCCGGTTCCGTCGCTCCCGGTGACCGCATCACCCTGAACGGCATCCTGCGCTCGGTGCAGAAGGGCCAGCCGGCCAAGTCGACGCTGTTCGACATCAACCTGGACATCATCGCCGCGGAGTCCCAGCGCCACGAGTACGAGGAGATACAGATCACCGACGAGGACATCGCCCAGATCGTGGAGGTGGCCCACTCCCCGGACGTGTTCAAGAAGATCGTGGCCTCGATATCGCCGACCATCTACGGCTACGACGTGGAGAAGGAGTCGCTGGCCCTCCAGCTGTTCGGAGGGGTGCCTAAGAACCTGGACGACGGGACGCGCATCAGGGGGGACATCCACATCCTGCTGGTCGGGGACCCGGGTGTCGCCAAGTGCGTGGTGGGGGACACCGATCTCACCATGGCCGACGGCTCGGTGCGCAAGATCAGGGACGTGGTGGAGGAAGTGCTCGCCTCCGCGACGGTGGAGGAGATCGACGACGGGGTGACCGCCCCGGCCGATCTGAACGTCCTCACCTTCTCCATGCGCGGCCGCATGGAAGGGGGGAAATGCGTCAGGGTGTGGAAGCGCACCGCCCCGGAGAAGCTGCTCAAGGTGACCACGGAAAAGGGCCGGACCGTCATCGTCACGCCGACGCATCCCCTGTTCGTGCACAACGGACGAGCGATCCGTCCGGTGGAAGCGTGCTGCCTCAACGTCGGCCGGCCCATCGCCGTCTCCACCGGCATGTTCAAGCACTGGGACAACGAGAACTTCGGCTGGGACTGCGGGTTCGACATGGACCCCATCGCGTCGAAGGAGGAGGTCGACCCGCCGGAGAAGTGGGTGTACGACCTGGAGGTGGACCAGTCCAACAACTACATCGCCAACGGCATCGTGTCCCATAACTCGCAGATGCTGAGGTACATGTCCAGGCTGGCCCCTCGGGGCATCTACGCGTCGGGCAAGTCGTCCTCCGCCGCCGGTCTGTGCGTAGCCCCGGACACGCGCATCGAGATCGATGGGACCGAGGTCGCCATCGGCGAGTTCGTCGAGGGCCGCATGCGCTCTCCAGTGGAAACGGCCTCCGGGCAGTGGCGCGAGACGGTCTCCGACCAGTGCGCCGTGGCCACGGTGTCGGACAGATGCCAGACATCGCGGGAGGTGGAGGCCATATGGCGCATCAAGACCCCTTCATTTCTTATGGAGATCGTAGAAAGCTTGGGTTCGCGGCTGACGCTCACCCCAGAAACCCGGGTGTGGTGCAGGCCAGAGGTATCCCCCGATGGGTGGGTTAGAGCGTCTGATGTGGAGGTGGGCCAGGAGATCCTGGTGCGCGAGGCCGGCACCGGCCGTTTCCGGTGGAGCTTGGTCAGCGAGGTCCGGGAGGTCACCGATAACCTGCCTCCGTACGTGTACGATCTCACCGTCCGGGGTGGCCATAGCTTCCTTGCCAACGGGTTCGTGGCCCACAACACCGCCGCCGCGGTCAAGGACGACTTCGGCGAGGGGCGGTGGACGCTGGAGGCCGGCGCGCTGGTGCTGGCCGACATGGGAATGGCGGCCGTGGACGAGATGGACAAGATGACCGATCAGGACCGGTCCAGCATGCACGAGGCCATGGAATCACAGTGCTATGACGAGCGTACCGAAGTGCTCACCTCCTCGGGATGGAGGCTGTTCCGGGATGTGGAGAAGGACGACCTGATAGTATCGATGGACCCCCGGGGAGAGATCGAACTTGTCCGTCCCTCGCTGTACGTTGATAACGAGTACGACGGGGAGATGTACCGCATCCGGTCGGAGCACGTTGACCTGGTGGTCACCCCGAACCACAACATGTTCGTGTCTGTGGACGGCAGGGATGACGTATTCGCCCTTTCCCGAATGGACGAGCTCCCGCTCGATCAGATGATAAGGTTCAAGAAGCACGCGACATGGGTTGGCGAAGAGATGGCGCTCCCGGTGGTCCATCGGCAAGCCACCGAGGAAGCGTTCACGGTGATGCACCAGCCTATTCCAAAGGAGGTCATGAACGCCTCGGCCGGACAACTGCGCCAGTTCCTTGGTTCCATGATCACTTCTCGGGACCCGTCTGGTAACAGGATGGTGACCACCGCCGACCGCACCTTCGCCGATGACGTGCAGGAAATGGCTCTTAAGGCCGGTCTCGCAGCGAACATCGATGAGGAGGAGAACGGCGCACGTTACCGCATCACCCTCCTTGATGGTCCCAGTACCGAACCTCTAGTGGACGCCGGCACTGAGATCACCAGGGAGCGTTACCATGGAAGGATCTACTGCGTCGAGGTACCGAATCATCTCCTCTACGTACGCAGGAACGGCAAGCCGGTGTGGTGCGGAAATACGATCTCGGTGGCCAAGGCCGGCATCACCGCCACCCTGCAGTGCCGTTGTTCGCTCTTGGGCGCCGCGAACCCCAAGTACGGCCGGTTCCAGGAGCATCAGTACATCGCCGAGCAGATCAACATGCCCCCGGCCCTGCTGTCCAGGTTCGACCTCATCTTCGCTATGACCGACAAGCCGTCGGCGGACCGGGACGCCAGCATCACCCAGCACATCCTCAAGGCGCACCGTCGCGGACAGGTGCGCAAATATTTGGACCCCTCCAATCTGGTCGGCGTTGACGGGGAGAAGATCCTCAACGACACCACGGCCATGCTGCCGGCGCTGGAGCGCGATTTCTTCCGCAAGTACGTGGCGTACTCGAAGAAGATCCATCCGGTCCTGTCCGACGAGGCCATGGCCATCATCTCCCAGTTCTACCTGAAGATCAGGAAGCAGGGAGAGGCCGAAGGTTCATCGGTCCCCATCACCGCCAGGCAGCTGGAGGCGTTCGTCCGGCTGTCGGAGGCCAGCGCCCGAGCCCGGCTCTCGCCGGTGGTGGAGGCGGACGACGCCAACCGCTCGGTGCGCATCGTGGAATACTACCTCCGCCGCATCGCCGGGGAGGGGGACAAGCTCGACTTCGACATCATCGCCACCGGGACCTCGCACTCCCAGCGGGAGCAGATCGGCATCATCAAGAAGCTGATCGCCGGGCTGGCCAAGAACGCCGAGTTCAAGAAGGGCGTTCCGGCGGAGGAGATCTTCAAGGCCGCGCTGTCCGACGGGATAGCAGAGGACCGGGCCAAGACGCTCATCAAGCGGCTGGCCCAGAACGGGGAGATATACTCACCATCGCCAGGGCATTATCGCCTGGCATCGGAGGGATGAGATGATCACGCTGAGGATGCACCGCCTCGGCCGGGAACTGGTCCTGGCCGCCGCGGACAAGGACCTCCTGGACAAGGTGCTCCGGGACGAAAGATTGAAGCTGGATGTGTGCCGGGAGTTCTACGAGGGCGAGGACGCCGACGAGGAGATGCTGCTGAACCGGCTGGGCATGTGCAGCGTCGCCAACCTGGTCGGTGAGGAAACGGTCTCCATCGCCATACGCGAGGGCTTCGTGGACGAGGAATGTGTGCTCAGGATCGCTGGGGTCCCCCATGCCCAGCTGGCGAAGATGTAATGTTCTGCGTCAAGTGCGGTAAGGAGGGGAAGACGTACTCCGCGCTGTGCCCGGAGTGCTTCCTCCAGAGCAACCACTTCACCTCGGTGCCGGAGTACATCGACCTCAATGTGTGCGCGCACTGCGAGGACTACCTGATGGGCAAGAAGTGGAAGCACTACGACGACGAGCTGGAGGCGGTCAAGGACTTCGCCGCCGATAACGTCATGCTGCGCCACGACGCCCGGATGTCGGACCTGGAGATCGGAACGGAGAGGATGGACGCCAAGCATTACCGCGTCCGCATGGTGGCGCACCTGGTCCACGAGGACCTGGAAGTGGTCGAGGAGATGGAGACCACCGTGCGGGTGCGCCGGAACGTGTGCCCCAAGTGCAACAAGATCCAGGGCAACTACTTCGAGTCCATCGTGCAGGTCCGCCCGTCGGGCAAGCGGTTCTCCGACGAGGAGCGGGAGGCGGTGCTCAACCGCTCGCTCTCCTACGTCGAGGGGGTGGCCAAGGAGAGCAGGGACGCGTTCATCGCCAAGGTCACCCAGGCCCATGGAGGGTATGACCTCTACGTCAGCACCGTCCACCTGGGAAAGGCGCTCGCCCGGGACCTCGTCTCCACCTACGGCGCGGAGTACAAGGAATCGTCCAGCCTCCAGGGGCAGAAGGACGGCCACGACATCTACCGGGTCACCTACCTCGTCCGCCTGCCGCCGTACCGGGTGCGGGACATCCTGCTCATCAACCATCGGCTGTACCTGGTGCACAGCACCGGGCCGCAGTCCGCGAAGCTCAGGGACCTCAAGAGCAACGAGATGCTGGTGGGGATGAACAGCGAGCTCAGGGAGGTGAACGTGGTCGGCACCAAGAAGGACGTCGTGGACGTGGTGGTGCTGACGGAGACGGACCGCGAGTTCCAGATCATGCATCCCACCACCTACAAGAGCGTGGAGATCAAGAAGCCCCGCAATTTCGAGCGGACCGGGGAGACGATCAAGGTGTTCCCCTACGAAGGAGAGCTGTACTTCATCGGGAACTGAGGGCTAGAACTCCCCGTGCTCGCCGAGCAGCAGCCGCTGGAAGTGGTCCAGGGCGGCCTCCGCCTCCGCGCGCCGGCCCTTGAACACCACCCGGTTGCCGTCCTCCCTCCACCTCATGCTGGGCAGGGAGGCGATGCGCACATCGTGCTTGGCGGCGATCTCCTCGAAAAGGGGCTCCAGCGACGATTCGCCGCGCCACACCCGGATCTCGATCTCCGCCTCCCCGTTGCCCTCGATCCTGGGGAGGACATGCTCGCGGAACATCGGCACCATCTCTTCCGGGAACCCGGGAAGGAGGAAGATGAGCATGCCGTCCTTGACCGCCTCCACCCCGCAGGCCGCCCCGGTGGGGTTCCTCAGCGCCTTCGCGCTCGAGGGCACCCGGACCATCCGGCGCAGCACGTCGTTCATGATCACCGCCCGGCCATGCATGCGGCTCAGCGCCGCGGCCATCTCCTCTTCGGCCCCCGCGTCGACCGCCAGGGCCGCTCCCAGGTGGGCGGCCAGCGCTTCCCTGGTGACATCGTCCAGGGTCGGCCCCAGGCCGCCGGTGACCACCAGCAGGTCGATGCCCACGGCGTGGGCGTGCTCCAGCCCCCGTATGATGTCCTCCTCCCGGTCCCCCAGGACCTCCAGGAGGTCGAGCCGCGCTCCTTTTTCCCGCACCAGGGCGATGATCTCCCGGGGGTAGGGATCGACCTCCCCGGTGAGGAGCTCATCGCCGATATGCAATATCCCGATCCTCAGGCCGACATCTCCCGGCGCCGGAAGAACACGTAGGCCAGCACGATGGATGCCACGGCGTACACCGCCATCACCGCGATGGACAGCCCGATCTCCGGATAGAAGAGGTAGGTGGTGAAGGCCTGCCCCGGAGCGATCTCGAAGGACAGGGTGGAGTCCACCGGGTAGGGGTCCGCCATCACGTAGCTGAGGGTGCTGCCGGCGAAGTCGAGCATGAACCACGGCTTGATCCCTCCCAGCTGCCCGATCAGCGAGGTGACGATGCTGAAGATCAGGAAGAACAGCGCGAAGGTGAGGATCAGCGCGCCGGTCGACCCCTTCATCACCGAGCTGATCAGGAACGCCACCGACAACGCGGTTATCCCGTACAGCAGGGCCAGGCCCAGCGAGGCGAACACCCGGTTGGACATGCTCCCGTCGCCCAGGATGAAGGCGGCGACTATGGTCACGGCGTAATAGACCAGCAGGATGAGGGTCATGGCCGCCACCGAGGACACGAACTTGCCGGCCATGATGCTGCTCTTCTTCACCGGGTTGGGGAAGAGGAGGTAGCCGGTGCGCCCCTGGTACTCGGACACGATGGCGTCCCCGCCGAACAGGGTGGCCCCCAGGATGATCATGATACTGGTGAAGCCGACGTACTGCTCGATCACCCCGTCCACGGTGTACGGCCGGTCGGCGGTGGATACCAGCACGGTGATCAGTGCCAGCACCAGGGCCTCGATGACCAGGATGCCCAGCAGCCGGCGGCTGCGCAGGTATTTCAACACATCGTACTTGGCGATGACCCACGACTGCTGGATGTCGGAGGGAAGCGCCCTCCCGGTGCTGTTCGATGAAACGTTCGCTACCATCCTTATCACCTCGACTCCTTGATCAGGGACATGTACAGCGACTCCAGCGCCAGCCCCGACTCCTTGAACGAGACGACATTGAGGCCGAGGGACTGGATGCCGGTCAGCATCCTGGCCTGGGCCTCGTCCCCGCCTTCCATGGAGAACGTGAACTGATGCTCCCCCGCGGCCCTGATCTCGGAGATGCCCTCGAGCCTGGACACCTTATTGAGAACCTCCCCGCTGACCTGCTGCGAGGTGCGGACCTCGATCCGCCTGACCGTGGCCGCCCCGACCAGCTCGGCCACCGAGCCGGACCGCAGCAGCTTGCCGCGGTTGATGAGGGCGACATCGGTGCATACCTCCTGCACCTCGTTGAGCAGATGGGAGGACATGAACACGGTGTAGTCGGCCTTCTTCAGCTCGTTGAGGATGTCCCGGACCTCGACCATGCCCCGGGGGTCCAGCCCCGAGGTCGGCTCGTCCAGGATGATGACCGTCGGCTCGTGCAGGATGGCCTGGGCGATGGCCACCCGCTGCTTCATCCCCTTGGAGAACTTGCCGATGCGCTTGTCCGCCCAGTCGGTCATCTTGACCGTCTCCATGACCTCCTTGCTGCGGCGGGCGATGTCCTCCTTGCTCATGCCCCTGAGCTCGCCAAGGTAGGCCAGGGTTTCGTTGGGAGTGAGATACGGATAGAACTCCGGGGTCTCCACCACCGCGCCGACATCGGCCAGCGCGGCCTTGGGGTCCTTGGTGACATCGATTCCGTTGAGCAGCGCCTCGCCCGAGGTGGCGGACAGCATGTTCGTGAGGATCTTGATGGCAGTGGTCTTCCCCGCCCCGTTGGGGCCGAGGAAGCCCATGAACGACCTGCGGGGGACCGTGAGACTGAGATCGTCCACGGCGATGAATCCCCCGAAGTCCTTGGTCAACCTCTGGATGACGATGGGTTCGCTCATTGATACTCCTCCCTGGATTGACCCGGAATCCGGCCCCGGCAATATAATCCTTTGGTGCAATATTTATACTAAAAGGGCAGGCGGGACCTGCTTTTTCCGCATGGGGTACATCTGATATATCCGGCGGGGGATACCTCGAGCGATGGACCTGGAAGGCGTGGTGGAAGAGGCGGTGGTGAACATGCTGCGGGAGGCGGTGACCACCCTCCCTGCGGACGTCGAACGGGCGCTAAGGGACGCCGAGAGGGAGGAGACCAGCGCGATCGCCCGGACCCAGCTGAGGACGGTCCTGCACAACCTGGAGGAGGCCGGGCGGCGCTCCCTGCCGCTGTGCCAGGACACCGGGGTGCCGGTGTTCTTCGTCACCGGGGCGATGTTCCCCGGGCTGGAGGAGGGCATCCGCCGGGGGGTGGCCCGCGCCACCGCGGAGATCCCCCTGCGGCCCAACGCCGTGCACCCCCTGACCAGGAAGAACCCGGGCACCAATGTCGGGGCCGGCTCGCCGCGCATCGTGTACCGGCCGACCGGCGAACTTGACACCCTCATCACCGTCATGCCCAAGGGGGCGGGCTCGGAGAACATGTCCGCCCTGGCCATGCTCACTCCCTCCCAGGGGCTCAGGGGAGCGAAGGCCTTCGTCCTGGACACGGTGGTCCGGGCGGGCGGCCGCCCTTGCCCGCCGACCATCGTGGGCGTGGGCATCGGGGGCACCGCGGACCACGCCGCGGAGCTGGCCAAGGAGGCCCTGCTCCGTCCCCTGGACGTCGACAATCCGGATCGCGACCTCGACGCCCTGGAGAGGGAATTGAAGGACGCTCTGAACCGGACCGGGGTGGGGCCGATGGGGCTGGGCGGGCGAACCACCGTCCTGGGGGTGCGCTGCGCCATGGCCTACTGCCACACCGCCTCCCTGCCGGTGGCGGTGAACATGCAGTGCTGGGCCGCCAGGAGGGCGTCGGTGCGCATCCGGCCGGACGGCAGCACGGAGAGGGTGCCATGAACCTCCGGGCGCCGCTGTCCGAGGGCACCGTCCGCCGCCTGCGGCTGGGGGAGGAGGTGCGGGTGGACGGCAGGGTGGTGATCGGCCGGGACGAGGTACACATGCGCGCCCTGGAGCTGCGCCGGAGGGGAGAGGAGGTGCCTTTCGACCTCCAGGACGGGGTCCTGTTCCACTGTGGCCCCATCGCCCGGAAGAGCGGCGGAGGGTGGGAGATCATCGCCGCCGGACCGACCACCTCGGCGCGCATGAACTCACTGGAGCCGGAGTTCATCCGTGAGTTCCGCCCCCGGGCCATCATCGGCAAGGGGGGGATGTCCCGCCCCACCGCGGAAGCGATGCGCGAGCACGGGTGCGTGTACCTGGCCTTCACCGGCGGGGCCGCGGTGCTGGCGGCCGAGGGGATACGCGCGGTGGAGCGAGTGGAATGGCTGGACCTGGGCATGCCCGAGGCGCTGTGGATCGTGGACGCCAGGGACCTCGGGCCCCTGGTGGTGGCCATGGACGCTCACGGCGGCTCCCTGTACGAAAAGGTGGACCGGGAGGCCGGAGAGGCGCTCGAGCGGATCAAGAAAGAGATCGGATGATCACTTCGCCGGTTCCTCTTCCTTCTCCAGCAGCTCCGGCCGGCCGCTCACCCGATAGCGCAGGACCAGCGCTCCCAGGGTCACCATGATTGCCATGGCCAGGCCGACGATGGTGAGGGAGTGCGACAGGTCGTAATCAAGGATGAAGCCGGTGTTGCCCGGAAGGGTGTTCCGCTTCATGGTGAAATCCTGGACCACTCCCTTCAGGGGGTCCATGGTCATCGACTTGGTGGCCGGCTCATACCCGTCCTTGGTCAGACGCACCGAGTACGCTCCTGGCCGCACCTGGTCGAAGGTGTAGTTACCGTTGCCGTCGGTGATCGCGACCAACTCCGCGCCTTCGTTCGGGGTCAGGACGATCCTCACCTCGGCCAGGGGGTCGCCGTTGGAGGTCACCCTCCCGCTCAGCTTGGCATACTGGATGAACGTCTGGCTCATGGTGAAGCTCACGTCCTCCACGGTGCCCTTCTCCAAGGTCACCAGCTCGGAGTGGTACGATGTGTTGTACCCGTCCTTGGACGCCGAGATCATGTAGGTGCCCGGAGTGACGTTGTCGATGCGGTACGCTCCCAGGGGCTTGGTGGACAGCGCGGAGAAGGACTTGTTGTTGACCCCGGTCAGGGTGACCAGGACGCCGTCCAGCGTGGTGTTCCCGTCGGTCACCTGGCCGGTCACCGTTCCCAGGACCTCGTACATGGTGAAGTCGAGGTCGGTGCGGGTGCCGACGATCCCTGAATAGACGACGTCCGCCCGGTACGCGGACACCGTGGCGGTGACGGTGTAGTTGCCGGCCCCCGTCGCGTGGCTGTACCGCCCCGACGCGTCGGTGGTCACGATGTGGGTGTCATCGGTGGTGACGTTGCGGATGGTGATGGTTACCCCTGGGAAGGGAGAACCGTCCACCTTCTTCACCACCCCCTCCAAGGTCACCGTGTCCGCCGCCGATGCCGTTCCCACGGTGAGGGCGACGGAGACGAGCAGGAGGGCGATAAGGAGGGCGGAATATCTCATGACGGGATGCGAACGACCTACCCGGTTATAACATTTATCTGGTCTAGAACGTGCCGCCGGGCCTATTCCAGGCCAGCTCCCCGGAGGGGGCGACCGGGCAGGCCAGAGGAGGGACGGCACTTTCGTTGCTCTCCCCGAAACCATATAATATCCCTACGGGGAATCGAGCACGATTTCAAAGGGAGCACGAGAGATGCACAAGGTATCCAAGAGATACAAGAAGGATGAGGTAATGGCCTTGCTGGACCCCCTCATCGCCAAGTGGTTCGAGGGGAAGTTCAAGGACTTCACCGAACCCCAGTCCTATGCCGTTCCGCTCATCCACGACCGCAAGAACGTCCTGGTGTCCTCGCCCACCGGCTCGGGCAAGACCCTGACCGCGTTCACATCGATCATCAACGAGCTGTTCAAGTATTCCAAGGAGGGCCGGCTGGAGGACCGCGTCTACGCTGTCTACATATCCCCCCTCAAGGCCCTGGCCAATGACATCAACCGCAATCTGGAAGAACCGCTGCGGGAGATGGCCGAGGTGGCGGAGAGGGAGGGCGAGTCGTTCCCCAGCATCCGGGTGGGGGTGCGCACCGGGGACACCTCCCAGGCGGAGAGGCAGAAGATGCTGAGGAAGCCGCCGCACATCCTCATCACCACGCCCGAGTCCCTGGCCCTGGTCCTCGCCGCGCCGAAGTTCCGGGAGAAGCTGGCCCAGGTGGAGTACGTCATCCTGGACGAGATCCACGAGGTGTGCGATTCCAAGCGGGGGGTGTTCCTCTCCCTGACCCTGGAGCGGCTGCAGGAGCTGTGCTCCCGCCCGTTCGTGCGGGTGGGCCTGTCGGCCACCCTCGCCCCCATCCAGGACGTCGCGGAGTATCTGGTGGGGTACGAGAACGGCGGGCCGCGGGACGTGAACGTGGTGGAGATCATGCGCCAGCGGGACCTCGACGTCCGGGTGGAATGCCCGACCGACGACATGACCGCCCTGCCCTACGAGATCGTCAATTCCAAGATGTACGACCAGCTGTACGAGATGATCCAGGAGCACCGCACCACCATCGTGTTCACCAACACCCGCTCGGGCACCGAGCACGTGGTGTTCAAGCTCAAGGAGCGCGGGCTGGAGGGCATCGAGGCCCACCACGGCTCCCTGGCCAAGGAGACCAGGCTGGACGTGGAGGAACGGCTCAAGAAGGGCCAGCTGAAGTGCGTGGTGTCGTCCACCTCCCTGGAGCTGGGGATCGACATCGGCTCGGTGGACCTGGTGGTGCAGATCGGCTCCCCCAAGTCGGTGGCCAAGGGGCTGCAGCGCATCGGGCGCAGCGGGCATGGGCACGGGCTCACCTCCAAGGGCCGCATGCTGGTGTTCGAGAAGGACGACCTGGTGGAGTGCGCGGTGCTGTGCCGGGCGGCCCACCGCAAGCACATCGACCGGGTCTCCATCTCCGAGAACTGCCTGGACGTGCTGTCGCAGAGCCTGGTGGGGATGTCGCTGGAGCAGCGCTGGGACGTCCAGGACGCGCTGCGGGTGGTCCGCCGCTCGTACTGCTACCGCAACCTGCCGGAGAAGCAGTTCCAGGAGGTGCTCCGCTACCTGGGCAGCAAGGACGCCTTCGAGGGGGTGTATCCCAAGCTGTGGTACGATGAGGAGGAGGGCCGCTTCGGCAAGCGGGCCGGCTCCAGGATGATCTACTTCCTCAACCTGGGCACGATACCGGAGGAGGCGAACTACAAGGTGTTCACCGACAAGGGCGGCCTCATCGGCGACCTGTCGGAGAAGTTCGTGGAACGGCTGTCGGCGAGGGACGTGTTCGTCCTCGGAGGGAAGTCGTACGAGTACGTCCGGGCCAAGGGCATGAAGGTGTTCGTCAAGGAGGCCGCCGGCCGCAAGCCCACGGTGCCGTCGTGGAGCGGGGAGATGCTGCCCCGGTCGTTCGACCTGTCGATGAACATCGCAACCTTCCGCCGGGAGCTGAGGGAGCGGCTGGACAACGATGAGGACGAGACCTTGACGTGGATGTGCGCCTTCGGCATCGACCACGGCTCGGCGCGCTCCATCCTGTCGTACTTCAAGGAGCAGCGGGCGGCCTGCGACTTCATCCCCGACGACAAGGAGCTGGCGGTCGAGGGCTACATCGACATGACCGGCAACTACAACCTCATCTTCCACTTCCCCTTCGGCCGGCGGGTCAACGACGCGCTGTCCCGGGGCTACGCGTTCATCCTCACCCAGCACCTGGGGAGCAACGTTTCGGTGAGCATCACCGACGACACCTTCATGGTGTCCTCGCCCAAGCGCATCGAGATCCAGGGGGTGGAGAGGTTCCTCACCTCGGAGATGCTGGAGGACGTCCTGATGCGGGCGATAAAGGACTCCGAGCTGTTCAAGCAGCGGTTCCGCCACACCGCCTCCCGCAGCTTCATGATCCTGCGCAACTACAAGGGTCGGGAGGTGTCGGTGGGGCGGCAGCAGGTCCGCTCCTCCTACCTGCTGGAGGCGCTGGGGGAGATGGAAGGCGTCCCGGTGATCGATGAAACGTACCGGGAGATCATGGAGGATGTGATGGACATCAAGAACGCCAGGGAGGTGCTGAGGTCCATCGAGTCCGGGGCGGTCAAGGTCCGCCCGCTGGAGTACACCTCCACTCCCTCGCCCTTCGCCCACAACGCCATCCTGGCGGGCATCTCGGACATGGTGCTGATGGAGGACCGCGGGGCGCTCCTGAGAGAGCTGCACCGCAGGGTGCTGTCCAAGGTCATGGGCTCGGACATCTCCGAGTTCGAGTTCACCGAGGACCAGGTGGTGCCGTACTTCCGGCAGCGCATCGGGTTCGTGGCCTCTAAGGCCGACCTCTTGGGCCTGGTCCGCCGGGCCGGCCCCATCCGGGTGCTGAAGGAGAAGGGGCGCAGCGTGTACCCCTTCACCGTCGCCTCTAGGGAGTCGGTGGACGCGTGGTCCGCCGAGCTGGTCCGCGAGGGGGCGATCGCGTCGGTGTACATCGACGACGCCTACTTCGTCCCCGCCGAGGACCTCCCGACCTACCTCTCGGTGCTGGCCAAGGACCGCAGGATGGGGGAGCTGGAAACGCGAATGCTCCCCGAGCTGGCGGAGGCCCGCACCCCCCAGGAGCTGGCCGCCAGGCTGGACGTCCCCGGGGACAAGGTGCACCAGGCCCTGAGGAAGCTGGAGGCGGCGGGTACGGTGGGGAGGGTCGACCACCGTGACGGCAAGTGGTTCTACCGCTCCCGTGAGGTGGAGCCGAGGCCCCGCCAGGACGCCCTGGACGAGGTCCTGATGCACCACCTGGAATGCTTCGCCCCGGCCACCGCGGAGGAGACCGCCTACGCTCTCGGCCTGGACGTGCAGGAGGTCCGCCAGGCGTTCGACGACCTGGTTCAGGAAGGCCTGGTCGCCAGGGGCCGTTACCTGGTGTCAGAGCACGAGCAGTACATGCTCCGCCGCGATCACCTTCGCCTGAAGACCCATGATCTCAACGCCTACGACCACCGCACCGTGGAGTCGTACCGCCGGTCCAAGCAGGACCGCGCCTTCGCCTCGGTGGACGAGATGTTCGACACCTTCGGTGACGTGGGCATGCCCCTGGATGCCTTCCACCGGGTGGAGAACTTCCGCCTCCAGGACTGGGAGGACATGCGCCGCGACGGGCGGCTGCTGCTCGGCCGGTTCATGCGCGGCCGGGTGCGCTACGTGCGGGCCACGGACGCCCCGGCCTACGTGGCGGCGTACCGCAATGGCCCCCTCCGTCCGCTGGACCAGCGTGTCCTGGACGTCATTCGGGGAAGCGAGGACGGCCTCTCCCTCCGCCAGCTGATCGCGGCGCTGGGCCTCACCAAGGACGAGGTCAAGGAGAGCGTGGACCGCCTGGACCGCAACATGTACGTCGTCCGGCGGTTCGAGGACCGGGAGGAGTGGTCTTCCGGGAACGTGTACCTTCCCTACGACGCCCCGGAGCACCGGGGGAACGCCAGGAAGGAGATCGTGGAACGCTTCGTGCGGGCCAACGGTCCGGTGTCGATATACAGCGTCACCTCCGCCACCCAGTTCCCCATCGCCGAGGTCGCCGGGATGCTCCAGGACCTGGACGTGGAGACGATCACGGTGGGGGAGTCGAGAGAGGAGATGTACCTCTTCCGGGACGAGCTGGAGGCGCTCAAGGACGTCCCGCGGGCGGAACAGGGCGCGCGCATCGTGTCCCTCTACGATCCGAGCGTGCAGTCCATGTGGGCGGCCATCGCCGCCCGGTACGGCGACCGGTGGATATTCCCCATCGTGCACGACGGCCGGCTGGTGGGCGGGGCCGAAAAGTGGAACATGAGCGGGTGCATCGAGGTCCGGGAGCTGGACCTGGAGGACCCCGCCCTGCTCCCCCAGGCCCTGGACGCGCTGGACCGGTTCATGGAGTTCTACGTGATGATGGGGTACGACATCGTGCGGCTGCGCGAGGTCCTGGGGTCCACCCCGGAGAACCTTCCGGCCGAGCACGCCGAGGTGCTCGCCTCCCACGGCTACCACCGCATGGGGGACATGTACGTCAAGGGGAACATGCTGCTGGACCATCATCCCCGGGAGGACGCCCTCGCCTACGTGCTGTGGAAGCAGCGCATCGATCCCAAGCGCCGGTACCCCAACGTGGTAGAGGCCATTCGGTCGGTCGGCGGACTGCGCTCGGACGCCGCGGCGGCCCTGCGCTGCAAGAACCGCATCCCCCTGAAGAAGATGCACGAGATGGGTTTCCTCGTCCGGGTGCAGGCGATCCCGGACTACGTCACCTACTGCAGCACCGAGTTCGCCTCCCTGTGCCGCCGGGCCAAGGACGAACGGGTCACCGACGAGATGAGGATGGTGATGCGGACGATCGCCGAGAGCAAGCCCATGTCCCGCAACCAGCTGTTCGACCGCTCGGTGATGGGACATCGCGCCACGTACGATGCGCTGAAGGCGCTGAACGACGCTACCATAACCTATCTGGACCAGAACAAGAGGGTGTGCCTGGTGCCCGAGAGCAAGCTGTCAGTGGGCGATGCCAGGAAGGAGGTGGTCCGCCACTGCTTCCGCAACTTCGGCCTGTTCACCGCCGAGAACCTCTCCCGGTACATCCGCTACGGGATGCCGATGAAGGAGCTGCGCATAATCCTCGCCGAGCTGGAGGAGGAGGGCCTCCTGTCCAAGGGCTTCCTCATCGACGGGGACGAGAACGTGTACTGGGCGCTGAGGGAGGAGGTAGACCGCATCGGAAAGGTCCGTACCTCGGAGAAGTTCGTACTGGGTCCCGAGGACGGGCTGCACACCTACCTGGCCGAATGGATCCGCCAGAACCTGGGCGGCACCTACCACTCGCTGATCATGGACGGGCCGAGGGTCATCGGCTCCTTCCGCGGGCGGGTCAAGGCCGGCGACATCGTGCTTCAGGAGTTCAAGGGGGACCGGGAGGCGAGGGAGGTGCTGAACCGCTACGTGCGGTCCATGGGCCTCACCCTCAGGATGGAGGACAGCACCGCCACCGTTCCTGACTGGGAGGTCCAGGCGTTCTACGAGAAGACCCACCCCGGGGAGGTCTGACGGCCTCCCCCCCGAAGCCCCTTAAACCTGTTAATTTAAATATCGTTAAGCCATTTCCCAGAATGATGAAGATCCCTTGCGAGCTCATCGTTTGGTATGTTCTTCCATCGATACGGCGAGAGTTGGCCAGGGAACTGGTGGAGAAGCACAAGCTCACCCAGGCCGAAGTGGCAAGACGTTTCGGGGTCACCGACGCGGCCATCTCCCAGTACCTCAAGTCCAAGCGGGGCACCAACAAGGAACTGGAGAACAGCGGCCGGTACGAGGAGTTCAAGTCCGAGATAAGCATGGCCGCCCAGCGCATCATCGACGGCTCGGACATCGTCACCGAGACCTGTAGGGTGTGCGACATGGTCAAGCACAGCGGGATGCTGGTCAAGGTCTACGAGATCCACACCGGGCTCAAGGCGCCGGCGTGCGTGTGTCCGGACTGCGTGCACTGACCTTCTTACGTTCCCGGTCCTCGGCGATGTACAGGTATTCCTGCGCGTAGCCGGCATACCGTCCGAAGTGGCGGCGGGCGTAGCCGCTGACCGTGGCATAGCTTCCGGTGACACCGTACTGTTCGCGCATGGCCCGGGCGATGCGCACGTCCACCGGGCACGCTTCCAGGTGGTCCAGGGAGAACAGCGCGATGCAGTCGGCGACCTTGTCCCCGATGCCCTTGACCGTCTTGAGGTACCTCACCGCGCTCTCATAGTCCATCGCCTTCAGCGCGTCCAGGTCGAACTCCCCGTCCCGCACCGAACGGGCGTAGCATCGTATCCAGTCCGCCCGGTATCCCAGCCGGCACACCGCGATGTCGGTGTCCCCCTCGGCCAGCTCCTGAGGGGTGGGGAACGCGTACCGGCCGTCGGGAAGCTTCCGGCCGTAAGCGGCGCACAGCGCCGCGATCATCTTCTTGATGCGCGGCACGTTGGAGTACGACGCCAGGAGGTATGACGCCGAGCACTCCCAGACATCCTGGCGGATGAGCCGCATCCCCCGGAACCGATCGATCTTCGAGGCGATGCGCTCGTCCCCGGAGATGTCGGCGTAGATCGCCTCCAGGTCATCATCGAACCGGAAGTAGCGGCGGAGGAACGCCTCGTCATCGCACCCCTCCAGGCGGTCCCCGTTCTGGCGCAGGCGGAGGGAGCGGGAGCCGACCACCCCGCTCCACCACCCCTCCTCGAAGGTCCAGCGGAACACCTGGCCGCTGTCGAGGGTATACCCCAGGTGGAACAGGGGCACCCTCATCTTTTCTTCCGCGCCACGAACAGCATCTGCTCGCTGGTGGCCTTGAACGGCCCTCCGAGGTAGTCCCCGTTCACGTCCACCACCTCGAAGCCGCAGCGATCGAGCAGCTCCAGGGCCTCCCGGTGGAACAGGTACCGCAGGGTGAACACCGAAGTGACCCGACGAAGCGGCTTGTCCTGCCTGGATATGTCGTAGAAGTAGGTGACCGTGGTCCTCTGGCTCGGTTGGTCGAAGGTCTGGGCCTCGAACCAGGAGATGATCTCCCCCTGGGGGGTGAGCCGCGTGCCACGGTGGCGGAGCAGCTGCTGCGGACGGTCCAGGCGGGGGGAGAACACCGCGAAGGAGAACAGCCCGTCATCGTCCAGGTGGTCGTGTATGCATTTCAGCGCGTCCTCCTGGTCCTTCGTCTCCAGCAGGTGCAGGAACGAGGAGTAGGGGATGAAGATGAGCTTGAACTTGCGTCCCAGGTTCATCGCGCGGATATCGGACTGCACCATGTCCACCAGCTCCTCCTCCTTGGGGTCCAGGAAGGACACCTTGGTGGCGGCGATGTTCAGCATGGTGGGGCTCCGGTCCACTCCGGTCACCTCGTACCCCGCCTGGGCGAACGGGATGAGCACCCGCCCGGTCCCGCTCATGCAGTCCAGGACCGGTCCCCCGGTCCTCTCCGCTAGGTCCAGGAAGTACCGGATGTCGTCCTTGTAGTCATCGTGCCAGATGTCGTAGTATCTGGCCGACCCCTCGTACAGGTCCAGGCTCTCCACTTCAGCGCTTGTAGCCGATGCGCCGGAGGAGGTCTTTCCTTTTCTTGGCGTCCTCATCATCCTCCACTCCCAGGGGCGTTCGCCCGTCGACCACCCCGATCACTCCCCGCCCCCTCTCGGTCTCGGCCACCAGCACCTCGGCCTCGTTGGACGTGGCGCAGAATATGGTCACCACCTCGGGTACCTCCTTCAGGTTCCTCAGGACGTTGATGGGGTAGGCATGGGAAAGCACGACCACGAAGACATGGCCAGCGGCGATCCGCCGGGCGTTGTCAACGGCGGCGGCCTTCAGCGCGTCGTCGTTGCCCTCCACCCGGATGAGCCGGTCCGCGGAGGCCTCGCAGAACGCCACGCCGAACCGGATGCCCGGCACCGCGTTCACCATCGCCTCGTAGATGTCCTCCGCGGTCTTGATGAAGTGGGACTGGCCGACGATGATGTTGGCGTCCTCCGGCTTCCTCAGCTCCACTGCCTCCGTCCGCATGCTCTCCCATACCGATGAGCGCCCCCCGGCGATAAATAGGCTTGCCACCGGCGCTTCGGTGGAACGTTTTTATCTCCCGCTCCGCCTTGCCCGGGGTATGCTGTTCGTGGGTCCGGCCGGCTATCCGCCGGGGAGCAAGGGCATCGTTCAGGCGGTGGAGAACGTCCGGAAGCTGGGCCTCGACGCCCTGGAGGTGCAGTTCGGCCGCAGCGTCAACCTCACCGTGGACAAGGCCAGGGACGCCGCGCCCCGGGCCAGGGAGCTGAATGTGGCCATTAGCGCCCACGCCCCCTACTACATCAACTTCAACTCCGATGACGCCAACCGGGCCAAGAGCGAGGAATGGCTGCTCAGCTCCCTGCGCTCCCTGGACGCGCTGGGGGGGCGGATCGTGGTGGTGCACGCCGCGTCGTACATGGGCCGGACGCCGGAGGCGGCGACCAGGGCGGTGGTGACCAGCCTGAAGCGGGTGCGCCGGACCGCCGAGGACGAGGGTCTCGCCCCCATCATCGGCCTGGAGACCATGGGCAAGCTCGGAAGCTGGGGTACCTATGACGAGATAGGGGAGGTCATGGCCGAGGTCGAGGGGGTGGAGCCGGTGCCCGACTTCGCCCACATCCACGCCCGGGGGCAGGGCTGCCTGCGTACCGAGAACGACTTCCGGGCGGCGCTGGACGGCGCCCTGGACCTCTTCCCCGGACGGCTGCACTGCCACTTCAGCTGCATCGAGTACACCGCCAAGGGAGAGAAGCGGCACCTGCTTTTGGAGGCCAAGGACCCCGACTTCGCCCTGCTCTGCCGGGTGCTGCCGAAGGAAGGACGCGACGTCACCATCATCTCCGAGACCCCCGACCCCTCCGGCGACGCCGTGACCATGAAGCGGATGCTGCAATGATGTTCTCAGATTCCGATGGCATGACGATATTTATTTATCCGCACTAGGTGGTCTCACGGCCACGGCCGACCCAGGGGTGACGGGGTGTCAGATCCCACCGAGAACGACATGACAGGTATCGATTTTGAGTTCGATTGTCCAGAGTGCGGTACGCACATCCAGGGCGAGGTGGACCGCTGCCCCAGCTGTGGTGTGGAGTTCGTCATCGAGGAGGTCGCCGAGCTAGAGTGCCCGGCCTGCCATGCCGCGATGCCCGGGGACAGCAGGAGCTGCCCGCTGTGCGGACGAGGAATGGTCGAGGATGCGCCCCTCCGCGAGCAGCAGGAGCCGGAGCGGAAGGACCTGAAGGAAGAGGCCGAGAAGGAGCAGAAGGAGAGGGAGAAGGCCCTCCGGGAGGAGTTCTCCGTACTGGTCTCCAGGGTCGGCCCCCTGGTCGCGCTGGCCAAGGACCACTCCATCGACACCACCGCCGCCCGCCGGCAGATCGACAAGGCGGTCACATTGGGAAAGCGCCGCGAGGTCGACCCCGCGGTCCGCTCCATGAGGGAGTGCCAGGAGATGCTGGAGCGCTCCATCGCCGACCGCCTGGAGAGGGACATCATGTACCTTGAGGGCCTCGCCGAGGTGGCCCGCAAGATGGGCTCGGACCACCAGGCCATCGAGAAGGTCGTCGCCGACACCCGGGAGAGGATGTCGGCCCAGGACCTCGCCGGGGCCCTGGACCAGGTCCGCTCGGGGAAGCTGCTGGCCGAGCAGCTGACCGGCAAGTACGTCGAAGCGCACGAGCTGTACGAGGGGCTGGAGAAGCTCATCCTCAACTCCGAGATGTTCTACCTGGACGTCCGCGAGCCGCGCAAGCTGCTGAACGAGGCCCGGGAGGCGGGGGACGGAGGGGACTGGACCACCATGGGCATCCTGGCCCGCAAGGGGCAGGAAGAGCTGAACGGGGCCCTCCCGGACATGCTCGCCGTCGAGCTGCGGAAGGCCAAGCAGTCCCTTCTGGACGCCAAGGCCAGGGGCAAGGACGTCACCACCATGATCAAGGTGCTCAAGGACGCCGGGGTGTCCATGAAGCGGGAGCGTTACGGGGAGGCCCTCGAGCGGCTCACCGAGTTCCATGCCGAGGAGAAGAAGCTCTGATCACGGCCGGACCGGTTCCAGTTCCCGCTCCAGCACCGACCTCTCCTGGACCTTGAGGCTGTCCGGGGAGACCGACACCATGAACACCGCCCGGCGCTCGGAGACCTGGTCCACCAGGGAGCGGACGAAGCGGATGACCCCGTCGAAGGTGGCGTTGCTTATCAGGTAGTGGAGGTCGTCGAGCATGACGATGGACGCCCCCTCTTTGCGGATGTGGTCCTCCGACAGCATCACGATCTTCTCCAGGGTGGGAGGCAGGGTGCGCACCCCCTTGGTCTCGTGCTCGGTGAGCCATATGATCTCGGCCTTGCGGCCTTGGAGCCGTTCGCGCACCGACGCGGGATTGCTGCGGCTGAACACCAGCGCCCTTGCCCCCTGGTCGATGTGAGAGGCCAGCAGCCGGTAGGCGTGCTCCGGGCGGGGCTCCTCGACGAGGTACGAGCGGCCGTCCACGACCCTCACCTCCTCCTTCTCCGTGCTTGGCGTCCCCATCACCTCCCGGGCGAGGTCCAGGTCCACCCTGGCCCCCATCAGGGAAGCGAACGCCAGCACCCGGTTCATTCCCCCCTCGAGCTGGCGGGGGCTCTCCCGGCAGGTCTCCGCCAGAAGGTCCAGCACCTCCGGGGGGACCTCCGCTCTCCGCTCGGCGGCCTCCCTCCTCAGCAGCTCCCTCCTGGCCTCGAGGTCCGGGGGCCCCATGTCCACCACCAGGCCGGACTCCAGCCTCGAGACCAGCCGGTCAGTTAGGGAAGGAATGTCCCGGGGGGAGCGGTCGGCGGTGACCACCACCTGCTTAGTGCTGGCCACCAGCCGGTTGATGGCCCGGAGCATCTCCTCCTGCAGGCGGTCCTTCCCGGAGAGGAACTGAACATCGTCCAGGAGTAGCGCGTCGGCGGCCTCCAGCTCCTGGCGCAGGGCGGCGGCGGAGGCGTCCCCGGCGCTCAGGTCCACCGCGTCCAGGGGCAGGTAGGTCACGTTCATCTCCCCCCGTCCCTTCCTCAGCTCCCGGCCGATGGCCTGCAGCAGGTGGGTCTTCCCCATGCCCGCGCGGGCGTGGATGACCAGCGGGTTGTATCGATGACCAGGGTCCGCGGACACCGCCCGGGCGGCGGCCTCGGCGAACCTCGTCCCCCGACCGGACACGAAGGTATCGAAGGAGTGCCGGGGTTCCATACGCGGCACCCCCGGGCCGTCCTCTCGGGAGGCGCAGCGGGGGCAATAGCCCAGCAGGTCGACCGGGCCCCCGCAGTCATCGCACACCCCGGCCCTCTGGACGGTGGAGCGCATCTTGTGGTACTGCAGGATGAGATCGTAGACCCCCTGGGCCTGCCGTTCGGAGCGTTCCCCCGTTTCCAGCCCGGCTGCGGCCAGCAGGTGCTCCCCGGTGTTCTCCGGCTCCGCGCGGCGCAGCTTCTCCGCCCTGACCCTCTCGGCCGGGAGCGGATTAGGGGGTGCCTCCACCCGGCGGACCCGGGCCCCGGGGAACAGGTTCTCATAGTCCTTGAGGTCGACCTCGGCGTGCATGGACAGCGAGGCCTCCGGGCGGGAGGCATCGTACCACAGGTACTCCGCGGCGACGTCCCCCAGGAACCAGATCTCGTCCACCCCCGCCGGGCGGTACACGTGCATGCAGACCGACGGCACCCCGGCGGAGAGGGACACCAACGACTCCGACCGCTCCCCTCCCGCGCTGAGGACGACCTTGAGGTAGCCGGTCAGGGCCTCGGACCGTGCGCTCTCCATCACCCGGTCTAGAACTTCCTCGCCCCCGCCCCAGCGGGAGACGACCAGTCCCTGAGGGACCCCGAGCTCGAGCAGCACGCCGACCGGCGGAGCATCGGCGGGAGGAGTTAAAGCGTTTATGTCATGGCTCCGTTCCAGCATAATGAGGGGGAAGAAACCTATAAATCGGGGAATGGCCTGATGGGCAATCGCACGCCACTGTAGCTCAGCGGCAGTCCCGGGCCGGTCCCGGGACCGCGAAAGAGCGACAGTTTCGTAAACTGTAGGTCGGGGGTTCGAAACCCCTCAGTGGCTCCACCTCACTTCTTAAGGTATTCTTTGACGATCTTGATGGCGCAGACGTCCCCGCACATCGAGCACCCCTCGCTCTCCTCGGTGATGCCCCGGGCGCGGTACTCCCTGGCCTTCTTCTCGTCGATGGCCTCGCGGTACATGCCCTCCCAGTCCAGGGCCTTGCGCGCCTCGGACATGCGCAGGTCGCGGTCCTTCCCCCGCCCCCGGGCCACGTCCGCGGCGTGGGCGGCGATCTTGGAGGCGATCAGGCCCTCCTTGACGTCCTCAGGGGTAGGCAGGGAGAGATGCTCGGCCGGGGTCACGTAGCACAGGAAGTCGGCCCCGTGGTAGGCGGCCAGCGCACCGCCGATGGCCGCGGTGATGTGGTCGTAACCGGGAGCGATGTCGGTGACCAGGGGGCCGAGCACGTAGAACGGCGCCCCGTCGCACACGCTCTTCTGCAGCCGGACGTTCGCCTCCACCTGGTCCAGGGGCACGTGGCCGGGACCTTCGACCATGGTCTGCACCCCGGCCTCGCGGGCCCTGCGGACCAGTTCCCCGAGGTTCAGCAGCTCCTGCACCTGAGGCCCGTCGGTAGCGTCATGGATGCACCCCGGGCGGAACCCGTCGCCCAGGGACAGCACGAAGTCATGCTCCCTGGCCAGCTCGAGCAGGTAGTCGTAGTTCTCGTACAGGGGGTTCTCCTTCCCGTTGTGCAGGATCCACGCCACCAGGAAGGAGCCGCCCCGGGAGACCACGTCGGTGACCCGGGGGCTGCGCCTCAGGCGCTCGACCGCTTCTCTGGTTATCCCGCAGTGCACGGTCATGAAGTCCACCCCGTCCCGGGCGTGCTGCACGATGCCGTTGAAGATATCGTCCTCGTCCATGTCCACCAGCGCGCCCTTGCGGGCCATCCTCAACCCGGTCTGGTAGATGGGCACGGTGCCCACCGGCACCGGGCTCGAAGAGATGATGCGGCGGCGGATGGCATCGATGTCCCCGCCCGTGCTGAGGTCCATGACCGCGTCGGCGCCGTGGTCCAGAGAGATGCGAAGTTTCTCCATCTCCTCCTCCACCTCCACCCGGTCGCGGGAGGTGCCGAGGTTGACGTTGACCTTGACGGAGAGGCCCTCTCCGATGCCGCAGGCCCGGGGCCGGTGGACCGGGTTGCACGGGATCACGACCCTCCCTTCGCGGAAACGCCGCGCGAGCACGCTCTCGTCGACCCCTTCCTTCTGCGCGATCTCTCTGATCCTCGCCCCATATGGTTCGCTCGCCACGGCCATCTCGATCGCTTCCGTCTAGGCCCATCTTATTTAAAGACCCTTTCATCGGACCCCCTGATTTAGACGCACCGAAAAAAGGGGAGGTAAGAACGCCTCCCCGGGCACCCCCCGGAAATGATGGTCCAGCTTATATAGCCAGATGCAGCTCGAAGGGTATTAATACATAGAGTCCTTTACCAAGAGTGTCGAGTTAGAAGAAGGGATGCACAGCTTCTACCTTATAAAATCGACCGGATCAGCCTATATGCGGTCCGTCAGAATGATTTGAGGTCAATCCTATGGAAGACAGTAATTACGGTGCGGACAAGATCCAGGTCCTGGAAGGCCTTCAGGCGGTCCGGAAGCGCCCCGGCATGTACATCGGCTCCACTGACGCCAGGGGTCTCCACCACCTGATCTTCGAGGTCGTGGACAACAGCATCGATGAGGTCATGGCCGGGTTCTGCACGAAGATCGACGTGACCATCAACGCCGACGGGAGCGTCACGGTATCCGATGACGGACGGGGGATCCCGACCGGCATGCACGAGAAGTACGGACGCCCGGCGGTGGAGCTGGTGGTCACCACCCTCCACGCCGGGGGCAAGTTCGACCGCAAGAGCTACAAGGTCTCCGGCGGACTGCACGGCGTCGGCCTGTCGGTCGTGAACGCTTTGTCCGAGTATCTCGAGACCACGGTGAGACGGGAGGGCCGCATTCACACCATGAGGTGCGAGCGGGGCATCATGGTGTCTCCCCTGCAGGTCGTCGGGGAGACCACCGAGACCGGCACCCAGCAGCACTTCCGACCGGACCCCGAGATCTTCGAGTCCCTGGACTTCGACGCCGACCTGGTGGCCCACCACCTGCAGGACCTGGCCTACCTCAACGGGGGGGTCATGATCACGTTCCGCGACCTCCGCCCGGGAAGAGAGAGGGAGGAACTGTTCCACGCCGAGGGGGGCATCGTCGAGTTCGTCACCCATCTGAACAAGAACAAGGTGGCCATGCACGAGCGGCCGATCTTCCTCACCTGCGAGCGGGAGGAAGTGGTCATCGAGGTCGCCATGCAGTACACCGACGCCTTTTCCGAGAGCGTCTTCTCCTACGTCAACAACATCAACACCATGGAGGGCGGGACCCACCTGATGGGCTTCCGCTCCGCGCTGACCAGGAGTATCAACGAGTACGCCAAGAAGAACAAGCTCCTCAAGGAGAACGATGAGAACTTGAGCGGGGACGACGTGCGCGAGGGCCTGACGGCCATCCTTAGCGTGAAGATCCCCGAGCCCCAGTTCGAGGGGCAGACCAAGACCAAGCTGGGGAACAGCGAGGTCAAGGGCATCGTCGATTCCTGCGTCTACGAGAGGTTCAACCAGTTCCTGGATGAGAACCCCAAGGTAGCCGAGGCGTGCATCAAGCGCTCCATCCTGTCGTACCAGGCGCGCGAGGCGGCGAGGAAGGCGAGGGAGCTGACCCGCCGCAAGGGCTTCCTGGAGGGCGGCGGCCTGCCCGGAAAGCTGGCCGACTGCCAGGAGAAGGACCCCGCCAAGTCAGAGCTGTTCATCGTGGAGGGCGACTCCGCGGGCGGCTGCTTCTCTGGCGATACCAGG
This sequence comes from Methanomassiliicoccus sp., assembly GCA_016109435.1. Taxonomy (GTDB): domain Archaea; phylum Thermoplasmatota; class Thermoplasmata; order Methanomassiliicoccales; family Methanomassiliicoccaceae; genus UBA6. Next base: position 140,507 of record JAEILR010000028.1, on the reverse strand, counting down.
GTCGCGCTGGCCGACGGCCGGGACCTCAGCTTTGAGGATATCGTTGCTGAGCAGGCGGAGGGCAAGGAGCACTTCTGCTACACGATCCGAAAGGATGGGAAGATTGGGGTCGAGCGGGCGATTAACGCTAGGGTGACGAAGAGGAACGCGGAGGTCGTCCGAGTGTGTTTCGACAATGGTGATGCGATAGAATGCACACCAGATCACCATTTCATGCTTCGCGATGGAAGCTATCGGCAAGCCAGAGATCTCCAATCTGGGGACTCCCTGATGCCACTGCGCCGGAAAAGCTCTGACAATAATGAACCTGGAATAACCATTGATGGTTACGAAATGGTGTGGGACCCCAGCTCTGAAGGCTGGTTATTCACCCACATGTTGTCAGACTGGTATAATCAGTGGACCAGGGCATACAATAACGCAGATGGACAGCATTGCCACCATGCTGACTTCAACAAGCGTAACAACAATCCGACCAACATTGTTAGAATGGGCCGTGAGGAGCACCTAGCCCTGCACAGGGAACAAGTTGCTAGAACACTTCACAAGCCAGAAACGATAGAGAAATGTAGAGTTCTCCGGCAGACCGATGCGTTCCGTATGGCCATGAGCCAGCGCATGAAGGAGGCCGAAACAAGACAGCTACTGTCCAGAAATGCAAAGGCTCAGTGGCAGAACAAGCATTACAAGTCCTTCATGGCTGCCCAGTGGCGTAAGTACTACGATTCCAATCCGGATTACAGGCAACAGAACACACATCAGCTGTTGGAGGCTCAGCAGAAGTACTGGGCTGAAGAATCTAACAGAATGGCCCAATCCGAGAGGGTTCGCTCTTACTTCGTTGAGCATCCCGAATCAAAGGTTCTACTGGCATCACTTGCTCATGACGAATGGAAAGATCCAGAACTGATAAAGTGGCGTAGTGAGAAGACCAAGGCACAGTGGACACCTGAGTTCAGGGAAAAGAGGAAGAAGGCACTCGAACAGACATATTATCGGAAGACGATGGCCGCCCTAAACATGTTCATCGACCAGGACGGAAATATCGATATCGATGCTTATGGCAAGTACAGGCTGGAAACGGGTGACCGGACCCTACTGAGGTACGATCGATTCTGCGACCGCTACTTTGATGGCGACACATCAATGCTCAAGGAGGCTGCCGGGAACTTCAATCACAAGGTCGTTTCCATCGAGCGGACAGGGAAGATGATAGATGTATACGACATCGAGGTGCCCCACAGCCACAACTTCGCCCTCGCTTCGGGGGTCTTCGTGCACAACAGCGCCAAGCAGGGTCGAGACCGGGCGTTCCAGGCCATCCTGCCGCTGAGAGGCAAGATCCTGAACGTGGAGAAATCGAGGATCGACAAGATCCTCAAGAACCAGGAGATCAGGAACCTCATCACCGCCATCGGCGCCGGGGTGGGTCCGGAGTTCGATGTCACCAAGACGCGTTACCACAAGATCATCATCATGACCGATGCCGATGTCGACGGGGCGCACATTTCCACCCTGCTGCTGACGCTGTTCTTCCGGTACATGCGGCCGCTCATCGACAGCGGGTACGTGTACCTGGCCATGCCCCCCCTGTACAAGGTGGCGAGAGGGAACAAGGAGATCTACGCGTACAACGAGAAAGAGCGGGCCGCGGCGATGGAAGCCCTGGGAAAGGGCGCCAACATCCAGCGGTACAAGGGCCTGGGAGAGATGAACCCCCACCAGTTGTGGGATACGACCATGGACCCCTCGGTCCGCTCGATCAAGAAGGTCACCATCGAGGACGCCGTCCGGGCGGATGAGCTGTTCACGATACTCATGGGCGACCAGGTCGCCCCGCGCAAGGAATTCATCACTTCCCACGCCAAGGAAGTGGAGAACCTGGACATCTGAGGTTTCAACATGACCGACGAGAACAATTCACAAGATTCAGGATCGGAGGGGCAGGCTCCCGCCAATGCCAAGGAGATCATCCGCCCGATCGAGCAGGAGATGAAGAAGTCGTACATCGACTACGCCATGAGCGTGATCGTGGGGAGGGCGCTCCCGGACGTGCGGGACGGCTTCAAGCCGGTGCACAGGCGGATCCTCTATGCCATGTACGATCTGGGCAACACCTTCAACAAGCCTCACAAGAAGAGCGCCAGGGTGGTCGGGGAAGCGCTTGGGAAATATCACCCGCATGGTGACACCGCGGTCTACGACGCCCTGGTCCGCATGGCCCAGGACTTCTCCCTGCGATACACCATGATCGACGGCCACGGCAACTTCGGCAGCGTGGATGGCGACGGCGCCGCGGCCATGCGGTACACCGAGTGCCGCTTGGAGAAGATCGCCGAGGACATGTTGCAGGACCTGGACAAGGAAACGGTCAGCTGGGTGGACAACTTCGACGGCTCGCTGAAGGAGCCGGAGGTGCTGCCCGCCAAGATCCCGAACCTGATGGTCAATGGGTCCTCGGGCATCGCCGTGGGCATGGCCACCAACATCCCGCCGCACAACCTCAGGGAGGTGTGCGACGCGCTGGTGCATCTCATCGACGAGCCGTCGGCGGACAACATCGACCTCATGGCCTTCATCAAGGGGCCGGACTTCCCCACCGGGGGCATCATCTACGGCACTAACGGCATCATCGAGGCGTACTCCACCGGGAAGGGACGGCTGAAGGTCCGGGCGCGCACCGAGATCGAGGAGCACGAGGGCCGCAAGCGCATCATCGTCAAGGAGATCCCCTACCAGGTGAACAAATCAGCGATGATCGAGAACATCGCCGAACTGGTCAAGGACAAGAAGATCGAGGGCATCACCGACCTCCGGGACGAGAGCGACCGCGACGGCATGCGCGTCGTGATCGAGATACGCAAGGACGCCATGGAGGAGATCGTCCTCAACCAGCTCTTCGCCCATACCCAGATGGAGGTGACCTTCGGGGTCATCAACCTCGCCCTGGTCGACAACGAGCCGAAGGTGCTGACCCTGCGGGAGATGCTGAGCGCGTTCATCGGCTACCGCCGGGAGGTGGTCACCCGCCGCGTGCAGTACGAGCTCCGGCAGGCCCTGGCCAGGGACCACATCCTGCAGGGGTTGATCAAGGCGGTCGACGCTATAGACGACACGATTCGCATCATCCGCGAGGCCCGCACCACCGACGAGGCGCGCGAAAATCTGATGGCGCGGTTCGAGATCGATGATATCCAGGCCAAGGCCATCCTGGACATGCGCCTCAGGGCCCTTACCGGCCTGGAGATCGATGACCTCCGGAAGGAGTTCGCGGCCATCGAGCAGCGCATACGCGAGCTGGAGGACATCCTGGCCGACGTGGCCAAGATCATGGCCATCATCAAGACCGAGCTGGCCGAGGTCAGGGAGGCCTACGGGGACGACCGGCGCACCGACATCGTCATCGACACCGGCGAACTGGACATCGAGGACCTCATCCCCAACGAGGAGATGGTGATCATGATCTCCACCGACAACTACATCAAGCGGCTGCCTCTCGACACCTACAAGCAGCAGCACCGCGGGGGACAGGGCCTCATGGGCATGCAGACCAAGGAGGACGACAGCGTGGTCGACCTCTTCGTGACCATGACCCACAACAACATCATGTTCTTCACCAACAAGGGGCGGGTGTACCAGCTCAAGGCCTACCGCATCCCGGTGGCCGGGCGGCATTCCAAGGGGAAACCCATCGTCAACCTGCTCCCCAAGCTCGACGAGGACGAGAGGGTGGAGGACAATCTCCCGGTGGACATGCTGGGAGAGGACCTCGACCTGATGTTCGCCACTCGCAACGGCATCGTCAAGAGGACCGCCCTGAGGGAGTACCGCAACATCCGCTCCAACGGCATCATCGCCATCAGCCTGCAGGACGGCGACTCCCTGGTGGACACCCGGCTGGTGCGCCCCGGGGACGAGATCGTCCTGGCCACCCGCAACGGCCAGGCCGCCCGGTTCGACGCCTCCGAGGTGCGCTCGGTCGGCCGCCAGGCCATCGGGGTCATCGGCATGCGCCCGGACGACGGCGACGAGGTGGTCAGCATGGCGGTGGTGAGGCCGGAGGACAAGCTCCTCAGCATCACCGAGAACGGGTTCGGGAAGATATCGCTGGTGTCCGACTACCGCAAGACCCACCGGGGCGGGAAGGGCGTCATCACCATCAAGACCACCGACCGCAACGGCATGGTGGTGTCGGTGAGCACCATAACCGACGACGACCAGATCATCCTGACCACCTACCAGGGCAACGTCATCCGCACCAGGGCGGAGGAGATCCGCACCATGGGCCGCTCCACCCAGGGGGTCACCATCATGGGCCTCACCAACGGCGACAAGATCACCGCGGTGGCCCGCCTGGCCGGGGCCAGGGAGGAGATGATGGTCGTGCACACCGAGGGCAAGGAGGACAGCACCATCCTCCCGGCCGGGGAGGACGAGGAAAACCCGGACCAGTAGGACCGTCTGGCCCCTTCGGGGGCTCGGTCATTTTTTTTATTATTCAGGTAGATAACTATTTAATCGACCATGAAATTGAATGGCGGGGGTAAAACCACGCTAAGGGACTCCATACCGGGGCTCGACCGGATCTTCCGTTCCGACATCGAGGCACCTAAGGTGATACTGGTCACCGGCCCTCCCGGCTCGATGAAGACCAGTTTCTGTCATTCGGTCATGTCCAGCTATCTTGGCCTCGCCGGCGAGATAGGCCTGTACGTAACGTTGGAAGAGACAGCGGTCAGCCACTTGAACAACATGCGGATGCTGGGCATCGAGCCCAGCCCGAACATGGAGATATCGGACATCACCGACCTCCGGGAGCTGGACGACATAATCGAGGAAGAAGCTCCCACCGACTACATCCAGTTCATCGAACAGACCATTGAATATTACAAGAAGAAGCACGGCGACAGGTTCACCGTCTTCGCGCTGGACTCCCTGGGAGCACTGTACTCCCTGATGGACAACAGCGAGAACATGCGCAAGAAGATGTTCTATTTCTTCAAGACCCTGCGCGACCAGAACCTGGTGTGCTTCATCGTCATGGAACGGTCCAGAGGCGGACCGTCGGACCTGTTGGGCAATGAAGGCTTCCTGGTGGACGGGATCATCGAGCTCGGCCTCGACCGCACCAGGGGGAAACTGGCCCGCTTCATCCGAGTGGAGAAGATGAGGGCCTGCAAGCACAGCATGGAGAAGCACACCGTTGAGGTGGGCGAGAAGGGCATGATAATCCTCGGCCCGACCCTCGGATAGGGCCATGACCTGCATTGCCGTTGATGGATTCGGGAGGTTGACATATGACCAGCAATGATGAGACCCCCATATGGGAGGTCATCGAGGAGTTCAAGGAGAAGGTCAAGAGCCAGGAGTACGAGCTTAAGGTCCGGAGGGACAAGCTGGGAACCATCGAGGAGGACCTCGAGAAGGCCCGCGCCTCCCTGGACGAGCGGACCTCCAGGCTTGACGCCCGGGAGAGGGAGATGGAGGGCCGCCTGGCAGAGCTGGTCCCTCGAGAGGCGGCGGTCCAGGAGGCCGAGCTGGCCGTTCACGAGCACGAAAGGGACCTCCGTCTCCGCGAGGAGGAGCTTCAGCGCTCCAGGGTGGAGATGGAGAGGCAGCGGGTGGAGATGGACCGCCGGGAGGAGAGCCTCATCGCCATCACCGAGCGCAGCATGAAGTACGAGGGCGAGGTCCGGTCCGTGAGCGAGCGGGTCCGGGAGATGGAGGAATCCCTCATCAAGGCCCAGGAGCGAGCTCACCAGCTGCTCGAGGAGCTGACCACCGCCCGCGAGGGCCTGTTGGCCAAGGGAAAGGTGCTGGCCGATCAGGAGGCGCTGCTGGCCGAGGGCCGCAGCATCGTCCTGGAGGAGCAGAAGCGCTTCGTTGGCTGGGAGAGATCGCTGAACGACCGCGAGGAGAGCATCTCCCGGCGGTCGGTCGCCGCCCCGGCGCCGTCGATCGAGCCGGAGGTCGTGGAGCCGTTGCCCGTGGAGGAAGAGGCACCTCATGAACCTGAACCGGAGGTCCCCGCCCCGGCGCCCGCCCCCGCCCCGCAGGAGGAGCCGGCGAAGGAGCCGGAGTCCGAGGAGGACGCCCCCACCCCGGTGTTCCGCGCGGGGTCGGAGGAAGAGCAAGAGACCCCGGTGTTCCGTGCCGAAGAGCACCCCTCCGGGCCTGTCTGCCCCCATTGCTCCCGCTCGATCTCCGAGACCGATGACAAGTGCGAGCACTGTGGACACGTCCTAAAGGAAGAGCCGAAACCGGTCGAGGAACACGACAAGGCGGAGCCAAAGGACGAGGCCAACAAGAAGCCCGTTTCCATCCGTCGGATCATTCGTAAAAAGTAAGCCAGAAACCATTTCCCAGACCCATTTTTTTTCATGATGGATGGGTTCACATTTTGTTAATTGTATGCTCAAATATAAATAAAGAAAATCTGCTGATACAATCAATTTCCAAAAATATAAATTGAAAAATCTAGGTGGGTTTATGAAAGGTCGCATAATGGCCAATAGAGCTGTGAGCATTCTGATAGCGATAGGTCTTCTGCTGACCCCGTTCGCTGGAGTGATGCTGTTAACAGGCACGAGCGAGGGTGTCGGCCCTCTGCCGTCCGACTACTCGAACGGCGATCGAATAATCGGTGTTGACTATTCCGTCGATACCTGGACCGTAACGTCCACTTACACCATGAACGGAAACCTGACCATCAGGGCCGGCGGTGTGGTGGAGGTCATCGGGGGAGGCCTCGTGTTCGCCGAGAACATCGGTTCGGACAAGATCGCCGGCACCGCCGATGACCGTATCTATACCCTCATCATCGAGGATGGCGGAAAGCTGATCCTCAGGAACTCGACCCTGACCACCAACCTCAATCAGCTCAACTCCTTCCCCAGCCTGGGCATGATCGTCCGCAACGGCGGTGTGGTCGAGGCCTACGACAGCACCATGTCGTTCCCCGGTCACCTGATCGTCGATGATTCCGCGCTCAGCATGTGGAGGTCGAGCATCACCGGCAACTCCCAGGTGGGCACCTACTGTAACCAGACGTACTTCCCCGCCGAGGCGTTCAAGCACGCTCCGGTGCTGATGTTCATGTCCTCGGCGGTCAACCTGTACGACTCCCGCCTGCCGAGCATCTACCAGACCCCTAACTCCACCTCCGTCAACACCACCACGATGTACGCTTCGATGTACGATCACGCGTACTCCTTCGTGGCCGACCATGATAACATGGCCACCGGAGCGAGGCAGGCGGCGGACTACTACCTCAACCGGATGCCCGCGGCCAAGGGCGCCGCGGACACCACCGGGCAGAACGTGGCCAACCTGCAGGCGTCCGACCTGAGGTATTATAGTGTGAACAACGGACAGACCATGTGGCTGAACGGCTTCAATACCGGCGGCCTGGTGTTCAGCGCGGCCGACAACGTGCAGGCCATACTGAACGTCCAGTACTATACCGGTCCCGGCTTTTCCAGCGGCAACTTTGTCCAGTTCCAGTATCGGAACGGCGCCACCGGACAGACCGCGCTGAGCTTCAGCAACACCCCGGTCAACCCGGTCACCGGCGTGGCGGACCAGAAGACCGCCACCGCGACCCTGCCCTCGATGTCCTCGCTGGACCTGTCCGGCCTGAACCTCGGCTTCGCCAACAACGGCGGTCAGACGCTGCACATCAACAAGGCCTGGATCACGTTCAAGGTCGTAGTACCCACCTACACCAGCATCAACCTGGCCGGCACCACCCAGTTCACCGCGGTGAACTCCTACCTAGGCGTCGACTTCTCCAACAAGGATGACCACAACACCCTGGTGCTTCGCGACAACTCCATGGCCTACCTGTACGGCGTGTCCATAAACGAAACGAAGACGGCAGATTCTCCGGCTGAAAGGCAGCCCGCCTTTGTGACCATTGATGAGAGCATAGACGTCCTTGTGTCGTCAAAATCATCCAATGATACTACTGGACAGGCCATTGGGAAGATAACCTCGACAGATATGGCTCTTTACGATATCGCGTCGGGCAAGCGGATGGAAATAAATGGCTTCAACACAAGCGATCTGAATGGTCCACTCTCCGCTGCGACATTAACTGTAGAATATACAACTGGCCTTACTTATGGTCAGGCAAACTATATTCAATGGAGGGCCGAGGATGGCACTTTCCATAATACTGCAATCCAGCCCCACCAGGCCGGTACCTCAGTTATAGCAAGCTTCAATCTCTATGCAAATGGAGTGAACGAAGTGACTGAGGTGAAGAATCTTGAAATAGGGTTCTCCAACCAAGATGCTACCAACGGGGTTTACATAAACAAAATGTCTGTAACGATGGTTCTCAGCCCCACCGTCTACATCTACCGCTGGGCCAACCTCACGGTGACCGATCAGCAGTCCCTGCCGGTCAACGGCGCCACCGTCGAGTCGGTCCTCCAGAACTCCGGGCAGGTTGCGAGCTACTATACTCCGGACGGCATGAGGAGCTACCCCTCCGATGAGGCCCTCCTGTACCTGAACAAGGACATGTCCAACTACGCCACCACCGACAACGAAGGCAAGGTAAGGCTGCCGTTCCTGTCGGAGGTCCTGGACCAGAAGAACCCCAACCCGTACGCGGCGTACGCCTACGAGCTGATGGTATCCTATGAGAACTCCACCGGCGCGATGTTCACCAACACCACCGGCCTGTCCTTCAACCCCTATCCGGACATGTCCGCGGCCAACACCTGGAAGTCAGTAGAGATATCCATGCCCGCCCTGGCCCTGGAGCTTCCCGACCTGGTCGTGCTGCCGATAACCCTGGCCCCGACCACCGTCTATGACGGCGAGAGCGTCCAGATCTCCGCGGTGATACACAACCGCGGAACGACCACCGCCACCAAGGTGGAGGTCTCCATCATCGGGTACATCAACGGCTCGATCCCCTCGTTTTGGTCCAACCAGACCGTGGACACCATCGCGCCCGGCACTCCCAACGACAAGGCCCTGACCACGGTGACCTGGTCCCACGTGCCCAAGGGAATGCATACCATCACCGTGTTCATCGACCCGGAGAAGAAGATCTCCGAGGAGAGCAAGCTTAACAACGTGATGTCCAAGCAGTTCACCGTCCTCGCCAACATGGCCGAGCTGACCCTGACCTCCGGAGACATCTCCTTCAGCCCCCAGCCGGCCAACTCCAACGACATGGTGACGGCGACGATATACGTCAACAACACCGGCCGCGCGGCGGCCGACAACGCCACCGTGGACCTCTACGCCGGCAGCGCCTCCGCCGGAGGCCAGTTCATCGGCACCACCACGGTCACGGTGCCCGCCGGAGGGTTCGTTTCCACGACCTTTAGCTGGAAGCCCTCCCAGATCGGCACCTACCCGGTGTACGTGTACCTGAACAACGGCCGCAGCGTGGCCGAGTACGACTACAACAACAACGCGGCGTTCCGGTCGATCACCGTCACCATGACCATCGACGGGAACGACCTGGTGGTGGGCGGGCCGGAATACCCGACCCTGACCATCGCCGGCCCCAACGCGTTCAGCTGGGCCTACAACGTGGCGGTCATCAACAACGGCGTGCTGACCATCAGCAACACCGCCTTCACCCAGATCCAGTCCGGCTCGTACCAGAACAAGATCATCGTGAGGGACCAGGGCACCCTGGTCCTGGTGGGAGGCTCCAACCTCAACTCCAACATGAACATGGACCTCTACCTGATGGACAACGCCAACCTCACCGTGATCAACTCCCAGATACAGTCGGCCGTCCACATCCGGGCGGATGACAACAGCGAGGTGTACATCGTCTCCTCGACCCTCGGTGCGGACCTGGCGGCTCCCGCCACCTCCCATGCCAAGGTGTTCGTGCAGGACTCCACCTTCAGCCAGGCATGGTCCTCGTTCGGTGGGAACGCCGTCGCCGATGTGACCAACGTGTCCATCGCCGCCCTCAACCCCCGTGATTCCGCGGTAATCAACCACTACCGCTGGGTCAAGGTCGTCGTGCTCGACGGCACCGGGGAGAGGCTCCCCGGCGCCAGCGTGACCATCGCCCACCTGGTGAACGGCCTCTATGACAGTGGCCTGACCGGCGCGGACGGCTCGATCACCTTCCGGGTTCTCACCGACGTGAGGACCGTGGGCATGTCAGTGTACCAGGGCTTCGTCGGCGACTACATCGCCAGCACGACCTATACCTACAGCGGGCAGGTCTTCAACGGCCAGTATCCCATGAACGTGGGGATCATCGGCTACTCCGAGCCCCTGGCCAGGACCATCCTGGCCCCGGTGACGATCTCCATACCCGGCGCGCTGCCGGACCTGGACCCGCCCATACATCTGTCGACCGGTTCCCCGGTGCACTACCAGAACGTGACGGTGTCCACCACCATATCCAACGTCGGAGTGGTGGCCGCCCATAACGTCCAGGTGGTGTTCGCCGATAACGGTGCGATCTTCCACGATGTGACCATCCCGCTGATCCAGCCGGGACAGACCATCGACGTATCGGCCACCTGGAACGCCAAGCACCTGGGGGTCCGAAACATCAGCATCGCGGTCGACCCGTACGGTCGGATCGCCGAGCTGGACAAGACCAATAACGCCAACCACACCATGGTAACGGTCCAGGGCATCGCCGATCTCAGCGTGCAGAGGAACGAGGTCACTCTCAGCCCGGTCGCCCCCACCAGGGGACAGACCGCGACCATCTCTGCCTATGTTAGGAACACCGGCGACGTGTCCGCCAGTGACGTGCTGGTGAGATTCTTCGTCACCGACCCCAGCGGCCAGTCCAGAGATACGCTGGCAAGCGTCACCATCGCCTACATCGACGTGGACGATTACGGTGTGGCTACCGCCTCCTGGACCCCCAGCCTGCCGGGCAGCTACATCCTGGAAGTGGTGATCGACCCCAACGGGGCGATAACCGAGATATCCGAGAGCAACAACACCGTGTCGTTCACCCAGAAGGTGCTGAACTACGCCGACCTGAGGCCGAACTACGTGGTGTTCAACCCGGCCAGCCCGGTCAGCGTCGGGCAGACCGTCAACATCGAGGCGGCCATCAAGAACATCGGTGAGGTGCCCGCGTCCAACGTGGTGGTCAACTTCTATCTCGGGAACACCGCCGGTGTCCTGATCGACACCAAGGTCATCCCCAACATCAACGCCGACCAGACCGTTACGGTCACCGGCAAGTGGCTGGCCGCCAACGTCGAGGGCGCCGGGGCCTCCGGGTCCCCCATCACCGTGTGGGTCAACCCGAGCTCCTCCAGCCGCATCAACGAGATAGACTACGTCAACAACGTGGTGAGCCAGAACCTGGTGGTCAACGACATGAGGGCCGACCTGATGTTCGTCGACGACATCACCATGACCCTTTCCGAGGAGGAAGTGGACCACGCCAGCCAGGGCGAGAAGGTGGAGATATCCACGGTCGCCAGGAACGGAGGCAGCACTCCGGCCATTGCCGCCGCGTTCTACTTCTACGCGGTGAACGGCGAGGGCCAGCCCAGCTACATCGGGATGGTCCAGAGGAACATCGCCGCCGGACAGGAGGCCATCGTCAACACCACCTGGCAGATCAACATGACCATGGGGGTGTACACCATCCTGGTGGTGGCCAACCCGGACAACATCATCGATGACCGCGACAACACCAATGACGAGGTGACGGCGGTGTTCTCCATCGACGCGCCTGACGCCGTCGTCGAGATCTATTCTCTCGACTCCACGAGCTACGTGCCGGGGACCAACATGTTCGTCACCGGCAAGGTGTTCAACCAGAACAACAACGAGGCCATACCCGGCGCCACGGTGACGCTGTGGCTGGAGAAGAACGGCCAGCTGGTCGGCGGCACCTTCAACGGCTCCACCAACGCGAAGGGCAACTTCGCCATCCCGGTGTTCGTTCCGGAAGGCTCCAGCGGCTCATACCAGGTGCACGGCTCGGTGGACATGGGGGACAAGACCTTCAGCACCATGAAGAACGTCATCATCAAGGCGCCTGATGCAGGGGGCATCCCCTGGTACATCTACCTGATGATCCTGGCGGTCATCGCCGCGGCGATCATCCTCTTCTCCGCCTGGCTGTACAAGTACGGGCTGGGGAAGATGGTGGAGTGCGGGGAGTGCGGCGCTCTGGTGCCGGAGTCCTCCAAGAGCTGCCCCAAGTGCGGCGTGGCCTTCGAGGTCGGCACCGCCAAGTGCAGCGAGTGCGGGGCTTGGATCCCGTCCAACTCGACCTCCTGTCCGGAGTGCAACGCCAAGTTCATCGGCGATGCCATCGAGGAAGAGGAGGACGCCTACATCAAGAAGATGAGGGAGCAGTACGACGCCCACGTGGACACCTTCCGCGACGAGGCCAAGGCCTCCATGGGCAAGAAGTACTCCGACGCCAAGTTCGTGGAGTGGTTCAAGAAGCAGCCCTCGTACGTGAGCTTCGAGACCTGGCTGGCCCAGGAGGAGGAGAAGCGCAAGTTCAGCGGCGTCTCCTGCCCATCCTGCGGCACCCTCAACCCCCGCGGCTCGCCGGTGTGCCACAAGTGCGGCACCAACCTCGAGAAGCCCAAGGTCGAGGAGGCCAAGCCCGAAGAGGCCAAGGCCGAGGCCGCTCCCAAGCCCCTCAGGCGGATCGTGCGCCGGCCGGTGGAGAAAAAGGCCGCTCCCAAGCCCGAAGAGGCCAAGGCCGAGGCCAGGGGGCAGCCCAGCGCCGACAACCAGGACAAGCCCGCGGAGTGAGGCGTCAAACCCCCTCGATAAACCCTTTCCTTCTTTTCTCCTCCTTCTGTTCCGCGCTCGTCCCCGCATACCATTCTATTAATCGATGTTTGGTTATGTGGGGGGCGATGAACCCCCTATGCTCGCAGTGCGGCGAGAACGTGCCTGAGGACTTCGACGTCTGTCCCTACTGCGGCACATTGGTGGTAAGGGAGAAGGACGAGGAGGGGAACGCAGCGATCGGACAGGACCTCTCCAACGGGTTCCCCCGCTGCCAGAACTGCGGGGTGGTGCTCGACGGCAAGGAAACGTTCTGCGGGAGATGCGGGTTCCTGGTCGACGGCCCCGGGGAGTGCCGGGACTGCCGCACCAGGATCGGGGCGGAGGACCGCTACTGCACCGGGTGCGGCCGCCTGGTCCGTCCGGAGAAACTGCAGAAGTCGTCCCGCCCCATCGCCGCCCTGCTCCTCGGCCTGATACCCGGGATGTTCTCCATCTGGGGCCTGGGCCAGTTCTTCTCCGCATCCATGAGAAAGGGGATCCTATTCTTCGTCCTGGGCCTGGTGCTGGCCCTGGTCGCCCCGGTCTCCCTGGTCGTGCTGATCAGCGACATCGGGGAGCTGGCCGGGCTGTCCATCCTGGGCCTGGTGCTATGGGTCGCGCTATGGATCCTGCAGGCCATCGACGCGTACTGGGAAGCCGGCGGGGAGTGAGCCTCCGGAGCGGGGTCCGAAGGCCCCTCCGCCACCGGCCTCTCACGAAGTCCGGGAGCCATCTTTTTTATTCGTATATTATCATACTCCTTGGATCGTGAATGCACTGTCCGCGCTGTGGCAACGAGGCGAGAGCGTCCCGGACGACCTGTCCGCATTGTGGCGAACAGCTTCAGGACGCCATGCTGGCGACGCGGGAGAGGGACGGAGCCCGTAGGTCTCAAGATAGGACGGCCAGGTGCGGCTACTGCGGGTGCCTCAGCCCGGAGGGGGCCGCCTTCTGCACCGGATGCGGCCAGATCCTCGACGGCACCGGCAGGTGCCCCTCCTGCGGAGGTTCGATAGCCGCCTTCGACCGTCATTGCGCCGGGTGCGGCCTTACCCTCCGCCACGGAACAAAGAGCAAGGTCTCGTCCAGACCGCTGGCGGCGCTCATCCTGGCGATCGTTCCCGGGATGTTCTCCCTGTGGGGCATCGGGCACCTCTTCGCCGGGAAGCTCAAGAAAGGGTTGCTGTTCCTGTTCATGGGCCTGCTCATGATGCTGGTAGGCCCCTTCCCCCTGGCCTTCATCGTATTGTTCCTGCCCGATCTGGCGTTCCTGATCGTGGTAGGGGCCATAGCGTGGGTGGTCCTCTGGCTGTACCAGTCGGTGGACGCCTACCGCGAGGCGGGCGGGGAGTGAGAAAGGAAGCGCGGCCGATCACTCGGACATGCGTTCCTTGACCTCTTTCATGACCTTCTCGGGGTCCTTGTAGTAGGCGGAAACGACCTTGGCCACCTGGCGGTAGTTGTTCACCCCGATCTTCTTCATGTACTCCAGGATGTCCATGCGGCGCTTGACCTCGCGCTCCATCTCCCTGGGGGACCAGTTGCGGACTGCCCGGACCTTCTCGTAGGTGTAGGAGTGGCCGGAGTAGGTGAAGGTGTCGTCGGCGGGGTTCCAGTTGAACACCGAGTTGGTGATCAGCTCGCCGGTCTCGGGGTCCATGCCCACGATCTCGGTGAGCCCTTTCACCCGCCTGGTCATCTTCGTGCCCACCTTCACCTGGCCCTGCAGGAGGACCAGGTTGAGGGCGGTGAGGAGAGCGCGGGGGAGGTCGATGGGGTCGTTCTCCAGTCTGTGGACCATGGCCTGCACGTCCTCGGCGTGGAACGTGGAGTACGATATGTGGCCGGTGGCCATGGCCTGGAAGACGACGTATGCCTCCTTGCCCCGGACCTCACCGACCATCAGGTACTGGGGCCTCTGCCTCAGGGCGGCGGTGAGCAGGTCGAACATGTTGATGGTGCCGCTGACCGCTCCGGTCCTGCCTCCGAAGCCCTCTCTGGTCAGGCCGGGGATCCAGTTCTCGTGCGGAAGGTTGAGTTCCCTGGTGTCCTCGATGCTGACGATCTTCATCTGAGGAGGGATGAACAGCAGGATGGCGTTGAGCGTGGTGGTCTTGCCTGAGGCCGTTCCGCCGCAGACGAGCATGGAGGAGCCGAACTCCACCGATATCCACAGGTAGGCCATCATCTCGGTGGACATGGTCTTGAACCTCAGCAGGTCCACCGGGGTGAAGGGGTTGTCCTTGAACCGGCTTATGGTGAAGGAGGAGCCTCTCTTGGTGACGTGCTTCCCCAGTGTGGCGTTCAGCCTGGACCCGTCGGGTATGGTAGCGTCCAGTAGCGGGTTCGCTACCGAGATGTGCTTGCCGCACTTCTGGGCCAGCCACACGACGTAGGCGTCCAGCTCGTCCTCCTTCTCGAACTTGATGTTGCTCTTGATGCTGCCGTACTTGCGGTGGTAGATGTACAGGGGGATGTCGATCCCGTCGCAGGAGCAGTCCTCGATGTTGGGGTCGACCATCATGACGTTGATGACCCCGTAGCCGGTGAAGTCCCGGCGCAGGTAGTAGGCGATCCTTTGTTTGGATACCGGGTCCAGCTCCACCTGCAGCTTGTGCAGCAGTTTCTCCGCGGCCCGGTCGAGGATGTTGCGCTTCTCCTCGATGTCCTTGGTGTCGGCCAGGTTGATGGACACGATGAGCGCTCCCTTGAGCACGTCCAGTATGGACTGCTCGTCGGAGGTCAGCCGGGGCTCGATGACCTCATAGAGGTACTCCCCGGCGATGCCGTCGTACTTGATGCGCACGTACGAGTACGGCTCCTCCACCGGGACGATCTCGACCTCCTCCACCTCCGGGTCGGACAGCTTGGGTATCTCGGTGACCACCTTGGACTCGGACATCACGTTGGTGGGCAGCCTCACCCGCATGGGCTTCTTCTTGACCTTGGCCAGGAACGACAGGTACCTGGAGGTTATGGACAGCTTCTCCGGCCCCTGCTCCTCCTGGAACAGGGGCTCGATCTCCTCCTGCCTCATCGCTTCGTCCATGTCAGATCACCCTCGTTCCCAGCAGCCCGATGAGCAGCATGATGAACGCGTGCTTCATTCCCGATGAGATCTGCCCGTCGGCCAGCACTCCGGCGAGGATCCCGTCCCCGAAGGCGTGGATGGCCACCGAGATGATGAACAGCATCTGGATGGTGGGGATGACGTCGGTCTTGATGGACACCGGCAGGCTGGTGACCCCGGCCGCCTCGGCCCCCGCGGCCACCGATTGGCCGGCCTCGATCATTTTGGGCAGGAAGGTCGAGTTGAGGATGAAGATGGTGGCGATGAACACCGCGAAGGCGATGTAGATGACCACCATGTAGGTGGACATCGCGATCTTGCGCTCGGCCTGGTTGAGCATGGACTCCCGGGCGTCGTGGGCCACCATGGACAGCACGTCGGAAACCGACCCGCCGGCATCGTTGGCCTTGATGATGATGGAGGTCATCCTCTTGACCAGGGGGGTGTTGACCCTCTCCGAGAACAGGCGCATGGCCTCCGAGGCGGGCACTCCCCAGTCGATCTGGGCGGCCATCCTGCGGATCTCCGGGGTCAGCTTCCCGTAGCGGCCCCGAGAGGCCACCTTGATGGCCTGGGCCAGGGTCATGCCGAACCGCCCGGCCTCGGCCACGTCCCTCAGGAACTCGGGCAGGCGGACCTCGATATCCCTGATCTTCTTCCTCTGCATGCTCTTGTAGAATCCGTACGGTCCGGTGATGGCCATCAGGCCCAGGACGACGAAGTCGATCCACAGCAGGGGGGTGTCCAGGCCGCCGATGGCCTCGAGGAAGGCGACGACGAACAGCAGCACTGCCACTACCACGCTGGCGATGAGGATGGTCTGGCTGTAGTCCAGTTTCTTAAGGTCCAGTTGATCCAGGTCAATTATATCCTCGGCCATGCCACCACCTCACATCGTCGACTCCTTGGTCATGTTCCAGATGAAGAATATGAAACCGAACTGGGACAGGGGGATCATCAGCCCGACGACGATCTCCAGCAGGAGCACGGTCATGGAAGTGTCCCCGCCTCCGCCGGGCACGATGGCCATGATGGCCATGATGACCACCAGGAACAGCGGGAACGCCACCACCACGGTGACGAAGGTCTCCGCCATCAGGCCCAGGGTCTCCAGCTGGGAGCGCATCTCCAGCTTGGCCTCCTTCTCGTACTGCTCGGCCTTCTGCAGGAAGTAGGGCTTGAGCTGCCCGCCCGAGGTGGAGCTGGTGACCACACCCTGGAGGAACTCCTGGAACTTGATCGAGGGGGTCCTCTGCGCGGCGCGGTTGATGGCGGTGAGGATATCGATGCCCAGTAGCTCGGTGTCCCTGGTGATCCAGGCGGCCTCGTTCTTGATCTCGCCGTAGATGTCCTGCTTCGCCAGCTCCTTGAAGATGACGTCCACGTTGACGTCGGCGGAGGCCATGGCGGAGATGAAGCTCATGGCCGGGCCGATGCGCTTGTTGATGTCCCTCGCTCTGGTCTTGGCCTTGGAGCCGGGGACGGACATCAGCATCATGTAGACGATCATCGGGGGGATGGCTACCAGGAGGACGAAGAACACCAGCACCAGGGCGGCCTGGACGTGCAGCAGCGCCAGGAGCACACCGCCGAACAGGGAGGCCACCGCCAGGCTGGCTATGAGGGCGATGAGGGTGCTCATCCAGATGTACGCGACGTACTCCTCCGGACGCATCCTCATGTGGGCCTGCTGCAGCTGCAGCTCCAGCTTGGGATTGGGCTTGGACCTCAGCTTGACCGCCTTCCCCATGACCCGCCAGCAGAACATCTGGTACGGGGTCAGGGCGATGTAGTCCGGGAGCGCTCCGTCCTGCAGCCGGATGAGGCGGGGGCCACGCTTCTCGGCCTGCTGCTCGGTCGTCCTCATCGTCTTGGTGTAGTTCTTGTTCTTCTTGGAATCGAACTTGGTGAATGAATCGGAGATCTCAGGCACTTGCGGCCACCCCCCCGTCCTGCAGCTCCTTGCGGACCCGCTTGATGGTCTTGTCGGGGTCCTTGTAGTACTGGTTGATGAGCTCCCAGATCCTGCGGTGGTCCGCGAAGTTGCGGAAGACCATGTACTTGATGAGGTCGACCCGGCGGTCGAACTCGCTCATCATCTCCTCGTGGGTGAGGTTCTTCATCTCCATGATCTTGTCGAACAGGAAGCTGTGGCCCTTGTAGACGAACCGGTCGGTGGGCTGGTCCCACTCGTACACGGTGTTGGATATGAGCTCGTTGGTGTCCGGCTCGAAGCCGACGATCTCGATGACCTGTTTCATCCGCCTGGCGAGGTCCTGGCCGACCCGGACCTGGGACTGGATGACCACGTTGCGCAGCGCCGTGAGCAGGATGCGAGGACAGTTGATGGGCTGGTTCTCCAGCCTGTTGACCATCGATTGCACGGAATCCGCGTGCATGGTCGAGAAGGTGGTATGTCCGGTGGCCATGGCCTGGAACATGGTGTACGTCTCCTTGCCCCTGACCTCACCGACGATGATGTAGTTCGGCCGCTGCCGGAGGGAGGCGCGCATCAGGTCGTACATGTCGATCTCCCCCGGCGACTTGCCGTCCGGCCCCTTCTCTCCCACCCCCGAGCGGGTGGTGCCGGGGATCCAGTTCATGTGCGGGAGGTTTATCTCCCTGGTATCCTCCATGGTGACGATCTTCGCTCCCGGGGGTATGAACAGGGCGATGGAATTGAGGGTGGACGTCTTTCCCGAGGCGGTCCCGCCGCAGATGATCATCGATTCCCCGTTCTCCACGCCCAGCCAGAAGTATGCTACCATCTCCGCGCTGGCGGTCTTGGTCCTCACCAGGTCCACCGGGGTCCAGGGCTTGTCCTTGAACCGGCGGATGGTGAAGGTCGCTCCCCGGGTGGTGACCTCCCGGGCATAGGTGGCCTGGATACGGTGGCCTTCCGGCGAGGTGCCGTCGAGGATGGGGCTGGAGACCGAGATCTGCTTCCCGGAGCGCTGCCCCAGGGCCACCACGTAGGAGTTGAGGGCGTCCTCGTCGTCGAACACCAGGCCGGTCTTGATGCTGCCGTACTTGCGGTGGTAGACGAAAAGCGGTACGCTCACCCCGTCGCAGGAGATGTCCTCGATGTTCTCGTCGCGCATGGGGATGTCCATCTTACCATAGCCGACGAAGTCCCTCAGAATGTAGTAGTTGAGCTTCTTTTTCAGCAGCGGGGTAACCTTGACCCCCCGGCTGTGGATGAACGATTCCACGCTCTCCACCAGGTACTCCTTCTTGTCCAGCACGGTGAGCTTGTCCCACTCGTACCCCAGCGTCCGGCCCAGGGTGTCCTTGATGAGGTTGAGGAGCTTCTCGTCCTCGGCCGTGAGCTTCGGCTCCAGGCACTCCATGAAGTACTCGCTGGTGTCGTTGTTGTAGGTGATGCGGACGTAGGAGTACGGCTCGTTGATGGGGTACACCTCGGTGGTCTCCACCGCGGGGTCCTCTATCTTGGGGATCTCGGTGACCACCGAGCCGCGCCCCTTGGACCACTCGAGGCGTTGCTCCACCTCCGCGGCGGACATCCGCACGCGGGACGCCCGGTTGGGCGCCAGCCGGCGCAGGAACTTCAGGTAACCGTCCCTTACTTTGTCCTTGGTGCCGTCCTTGGCAGAGGCAGGGGCCTCCTCGATCATGCCTTCCAGATCTTTCCCGGTGGGTTCGGCCTCTTGCATCATCTCACCTCAGGACGTCAGCATGGTCATGCTGACGTAGGCACGGTTGTAGCTCAGTTCATTGCAGTTCTTGAGCGTCAGGGTGAAGGTGGTCAGCTCATAGGTGCCGGCCACATCGGTGGGGGTCGTCAGCACGTAGTCGGTACCCGGGACCAGGCCCACGGAGCGGCACTTCTGGTCGAAGTACTTGTACCACGCCTCGCCGCAGGTGGTGTTGAACCTCATGCTGAGGGTGTTCCCGTTGACCCCTATGTTGTACTTCTGGGCATCGATGTAGATGAGATCCAGGCTGAAGCCCACGGTGTCCGCGCCGGTCAGCGACTGCAGGCTGCCGATGAGGTCCACCTGGGTGAACGCGATGTTCAGGGTATTGTTCTCCTTGGTGAGGTCCAGGTTGGGGTACGCGCGGATGGACTGCCCGTCCTCCTGCTTCAGGATGATGGCCCCGTTCTCGTAAGCGACCCACTGCTGGACGTAGTAGCGGTTGGGTACGTACAGCTCCACCTTGCCGCCCCCGTCCACGTTGACCGGGACGATGAACGAGCCGCCGCTGCCGGCGGCGGTGTAGTTGAACCGGACGTTGATGCCCGAGGCGGCCATGCCCTGGGGGCTATAGGTCAGCAGGCCGACGGTCGGCGTCGCGAATATGGGCACCCCGGACGCGCCCATGGTCATGGGGGCGTACATGTTGATGGACGAGTCGCCGGTCACCCGCTGCTGCGAGATCATGCTGTCCACCTTGCCCTTCAGCTCGCCGAACTGGTCGAGGGACTCGTTCATGTGGGAGCGCTCGTTGTCGAGCATCCAGGCAGGGACGTATTGGTTGATGATGATGCCCATGAACGCCAGGAACACCAGCAGTGCCATGATCGTCCCCACAGTCGAAGCAACACCCTGGCGGTCCTTCCTCAGAAGGGCCACCCTGCTCGATCTGCTCAGAGCCCTGCTACGCACTGGTCCCGACATAGCTCTCTCCACCTCGATTCGTCATTGCAAGAGTAGGGTTGGTCTTAAAGCCTTCGAGCTGGCTTACAATTACAAATAATAATAATTATCCAGGTAAAAAACACTGGGTGTGATGCGCGGGACGGGCCCTCGACCCGATCTTCGGCCGGCCGATAGCATCTCTTGACGGCTCTGCCGCACCCTCCGAGAGGTCACCGTAGGCGACCGCAAGTCCTTGTCTTACCGAGTTTCTCTATCCGGTTCCGAACGGTCACCGGCGAAATGCCGCCTTATTCATCGAACGGGCGAGGTCCGACGACCTTTGCGACGGGCCGACCGCTTTCCAGCGGGCATTGCCTTTTTTTCTTAATAATAGATATAAGTTGAACATCATTTCCCCGTCGAGGGAGAACATGAGGATCATCACATTGATCGCCATCGCCTTGGCGGCGCTGACGATCGCGGCCGCGACCTGCCTCGTCATGCTCGGTCCGAGCTCCTGGGTCGAAGCGCCGACGATGACTATGGGCGATGCAACCGTTGAGTCCAACACCTCTCTCAGGGCGTCGTTCATCGTGGTGGACGAGCCCCGCGGGATCTCGAATTACAGGGTCGTCGTCGGGGTCAACGACTCATCGGCCGCCCTGGTGCGGTTCGGCGACGACGGGAAGGCCATCGTGAGCGGCCTCGACGACTCCACCAACTCCTCTCAGTCCACCTTGCTCGGCGTAGTGTTCTCCGTCCAGTTCTATGACAAAGATGGAGACGGCCGGGTGAGCGGGTGGGACTACCTGATCGTGACCAGTTCCGAGCCGTTGCGGCCCGGCACCAGGTATGTGGTGAACGTCGTCGACCCCTCGGGATTGTCCTCCACCGCGATTTGCAGGACCTGAACCGCGGCCATGGCACCGGCTCGGCCGACAAGATCATCACCCAAGGACCTCAGGCTCGAGGGCCGTGGGCGAGGTCAAGCGTATGCGGATGCGCTCTCCGGAACGCGGGCATGCGCAACATGATGCCCGCTCCGGAACACCGAGCCATATCTTGCTCTGAGAACTATAATGATCGAACTATGGAATGGCCGCTTCCATCGGAGCGCGGTGGGAAAATTTATTATATCCGGCTCGTTTACATCTTGCCGAAGCCGCAGTAACTCAGCTGGGAGAGTGCAAGACTGAAGATCTTGAAGTCGCTGGTTCAAGTCCGGCCTGCGGCACTCCTTCTAACCTATTCACCGATTTCCATCACGTGATTGCATGGGCAAGTTCTATTAGCGTGACCGGACATAGCTCGGAGGGCGTAATGATGAACCTAATGGGCTTCGAGACCAATACCATCGAGGCCAAGCGCTTCTCCAAGCCTGGGGAGCACATGGCCAACATCCGCATCGATCACAACAGCACGGTCACCCAGGTCAACCGGGCGTCCGACCGCACCGCATCGGTGGAGTTCCGCTTCACCGTCAACTACGTCGGGCTGGGTTTCATCAAGATCGAGGGCACCGTCCTGCTGGAAGGCGACGTCGATGCGCTGATCAAGGAGTGGACCACCACCGCCTCGATGCCCAACGAGGACGCCAACATCGTGCACAACGTGGTGGTGTCCAACTGCATCCCCACCGCCCTGCTGATCGCCAGGGACATCAGGCTGCCTCCTCCTTTCCCCCTGCCCCGCATCAACGTGGAGAAGAAGGCCGCCCCCGGCCCGAGGACCTCCCCCGGACCGGAGTTCGCCTGAACCGGCCTCCGCGGACCGATATCCGTTACAAGCGCCATGAGCCGATGGCGCGACCTCTCGTTCTTTCTGCCTACTTGATGTGGTCCAGGGCGAACGACCCGATGCTCAGGCCATGGCGGGTCGCGTTGTAGCGGATGAACGACCTGGACTGCACGTCGGTGATGCCCCTGATCATGAAGAAGGTCCGCAGCTGATCGATCTTGAAGTCGATCATCCCGTCCATGATCGAGCCGAGCATCTGAATCTCCTGCTCCCCGTGCATGCCCTTCTCGATAGTGTACATGGACACCGCGCGGTCACGCTTGCGGCGGCCGCAGAAGGGGCTGAGGAAGCGGAAGGCGGTGGTGGGATCGGAGTAGGCGATCAGCGTGGAGATGTTGCGGAAGGCCAGGCGGTAGTACTCGTGCTTCTCCTTGAATACTTTGGCGGTCTCCTCCACCGCGTCCATGATCCGGTCGTGGGCGGTCGGCTGGTCGATGTAGGTGGTGTACTTGTCCACGGTGACATCCCCCATGCCCCGGGAGTAGGAGTCGACGTAGCGGACCAGGCCCAGGGCCTCGTAGTCCTCATACGACGGCAGCACCAGCTTCATCTCCTCGCGGAGGCCTGCGGGGGTCTTGTCGGTGGACACCCAGATGGCCGGGATGCCCTTCTTCAGGCCCTCGGCGATGAACTGGTTCACCATCGTTTCCTTCCCCACGAACGGAGGCCCGTAGACCAGGGTGTTGGATCCGAACGGAACGCCTCCCAGCAGGAGATCGTCCAGCCGTGGGTTCCCGGTCTTGGCCTTGGCCGTCTCGGCCTCCAGGGCGATGTCCTGGTCCTTGTGCCGCAGGTCCTCCTCGATGGCCCCCATCTCCCGCTTGCGAAGCTCCGCCTCCTTGTTACGGATATATTCCTCCTTGGCCTTGAGGTCCCGCTCCTTCTTGTCCACCTCTACCCGGAGCTCCTCCAGGCGCTTCTTCAGCTCCGCTTCCTCCAATCCGCCGGTGGACCGCTTGGCGTCCTCCAGCCGGCGCTTCTCCTCGGTGATCCGCTTCTCCCGGAACAGGAGGTCCTCCTCCCTCCGGGACAGCTCCTGCTCCTTGTAACCTATGATCTCCTTGAGGCCCTTGAGCTCGTCCTCCCGCTCGGTGAGCAGGTCCCGCATGCGGCCGACCGTCTCCTGCAGCTCCAGGATCCTCTTCTCCTTCTCCTGGAAGCCCCTTATCTTCTCGTCGATCTCCCGGTTGGCCTCGGGCTTGGACATCTTGGCCAGCTTGAGCTCGTCCTCCCGGAGCTTGATCTCGATCTCCCGGGTCCGCAGGTCCATCTCCAGCTGCTCCACCCTGGTCTTGAGGTCCTTCTCCCTGGCGGCGGCCTCCGTTTCCTTCTCCCTCAGCTCCGCCCGGTACCGCTCCAGCATGATGGCGCTCTCCGCCCCGTTCATCCCCAGGGCGCGCTCCCTCATCTCCAGGTCGTTCTCCTTGTCCCTAAGGGTGGCCTCGCGGTCCTTCAGCGATTCAGGGGCCGAGGTCACCGCGCGGTCACGAAGCTCGGAATTGGCCTTGGTCAGCCGATCGACCTCGACCCTCAGCCGAGCGCTCTCCTCGCCCGAGGTGGCGCCGGAGGCCCCCCCGGCGGTGGCGGCGATCTTTCGCAGCTGGGCGATCTCCGCCTCGTACTGGGCCACGCGTTCCCGAAGCTCTGGGTCGAGGTCCAGGACGTCGGGGGCATCACTGTAGAAGGTGGGCTGCTGCTCGGGGTCCTCCTCCAGCCAGGCCATGAGCGACGACTCTCCGGCCATCCACCGCCGCAGCTCCTCAGCGTGGGCTGATGCTACGTCCCCATGGTCCGGGACGGCCGCGGCAACGTCGCCATCGGCCTGCAGGAGATCGTCCTCCTTGGCCTTCCTCTTCCGAGACAAATGGTCACCTATGATAAGACGGCTTATGACCGGCCAAGGGGATATTAACAATTTCGCCCTGCATGACCAATAGCGAAAACGTTGGAAAAGCCCCCCTCCGGGGGTGCCGCAGACCCCTGCTGGCACCCTAGCCAGCATGCTTCTCTAGACGATTGCCAGAAACAAAGAGATATATACCGACATGGGCATTCAATCGGTCAAGTTATTAAAAACCTGGGGTTCTTCGCATGGAGAAGCAGATACACGTCAAGATCGACAAGAAGAGCGACTTGACATTGCGGGAAGTGCTCCGTAAGATCGAGGAGATCCAGTCCGAGCACCCCGAACTGGACGTCTTTTTCGACGGGGACATCTATGCCATCTGCAGCCGTCCCCGCAAGCAGGCCGAGCAGCAGTAAGCAGGAATACCCATCTTTTTGCTGGTCACGCGCGCCTTCCACAGGGACGAGGGTCCCTCGGAGCAATGGCGGACGGACACATCCCCTGGCCCGAATGAGTAAGCTTAATATCGCTGATAACATCACATCGAATGCGGTGGGAGGTCGATGACCCGGCCCGGGCGCAGGGCGCCCGGACGCTGTTCCCGCCGAAAAGTCGAGTGGACATACATGAAGAAGAAAGACCTCCTGAAGAGAGTCGTCAAGCAGGTTGACGCCACCAAGTTCGATTCCACGCCGATCATAGACAGCATGCGCGAGATGTCGTTCACCTCCCGTGACACTGCCCGGGCGGCCGATATCTTCAAGAGGATGCTGGAGGACAAGGACTGCACCACCATGCTCACCCTGGCCGGCAGCACCAGCGCCGGCGGGTGCATGAACGTCTACGCCGACATGATCAAGTACAACATGGTGGACGCGGTGGTGGCCACCGGGGCATCGATAGTGGACATGGACTTCTTCGAGGCCTTGGGATACAAGCATTACCAGGGCACCCCGTTCATCGATGACCACATGCTGCGGGACAACTACGTTGACCGCATCTACGACACCTACATCGACGAGGAGCAGCTCCAGAAGTGCGATGCCACGGTCAAGACCATCGCCGACGGTCTGGACCCCAGGCCCTACTCCTCCAGGGAGTTCATCCGGGAGATGGGCAAGTGGCTCACCAAGAACGCCAAGAAGAAGAACTCACTGGTAGAGCTTGCCTACAAGCATGACGTGCCGGTGTTCTGCCCGGCGTTCTCCGATTCCAGCGCCGGGTTCGGCCTGGTGATGCACCAGCACGCCAATCCCAAGGAGCACGTTTCCATCGACTCGGTCAAGGACTTCTACGAGCTCACGAAGATCAAGATGGAGGCTAAGACCTCCGGGTTGTTCATGGTCGGGGGCGGCGTGCCCAAGAACTTCGCCCAGGACACCGTGGTCTGCGCCGAGTGCCTGGGAGTGGACGTCCCGATGCACCAGTACGCCGTGCAGATCACCGTGGCCGATGTCCGCGACGGTGCCTGCTCCAGCTCCACCCTAAAGGAGGCCAGCTCCTGGGGCAAGGTACAGACCACCTACGAGCAGATGGTGTACGCCGAGGCCACCACCGTGGTCCCTCTCATCTTCAGCTACGTGTACCACAACGCCGATCTCAAGTCGCGCAAGCGGTACGCCTGGACCAAGATGCTCGACGGCAACTAGGCCGGTCCGCACGGCCCCTTTCTTTTCTTCTTTCCTTTTTTATGTATATACTAATAATATGATGTCCCGCTGCAGGGTCCAGCGCTCATGGGAAGGGGGCGGATCCGCTCAGGCCGGCCCATTTGAGGTACCTCCTGTCTCGAGATGGAACCAGAGCATAGAGGACGTCCTTGTCTTTCGGAGGGCGTACCTAGAGCCGGACGGCAGCCTCTCAGTGTTCCATGATTGTCAGGGATAAGGTCCCTGCGGCCGGAGGAGCCTCGGCCGTTCCGGGGGCGGTGCGCCGCTCATCCTCAAGCTTTAAGGGGCCCACCTCCTTGCGCCGTTCATCATGACCAGGCTAGGACGTCCCACCATCGCCTTGTACAACTCCTACGACCCCAAGAGCTTCCGGGAAGCGCACCGCCGGGCCCTGGCGCGGGCCGGCCCCCTGGCCCTGGCCTTCGATCTCAACATCGCCACCTTCGGGTTCCCCTTCCCTCCAGAGCTGACCACGCCCCAGGAGATCTCCGACTGGATCGCCACCACCACCTCCATCGGCGAGCACGGCGGGTTCCTCAAGGAGCTGACCGCCAGGGGCCGCTTCCAGACCTTCGACTACCCTAACAAAGGGTTCCCGCCACAGTTGGGGGAGGTGGTGCTGACCACAAGGAAGCCGGACCCGCGAAAGAAGGTGAGCCTGGACGAGGTGGTGGCCACGCTTCGGCGGGGGCAGAGCGTCATGATATTGTTCGGTCTCGGGCCGAAGGGCGCTCCGAAGGAGGTGTTCGAGATGACCAAGCGGCACATGGACATCACCCCCGGAGGCTTTTCGCTGGAGACCTGCACGGCCATGGGGGCGGTGGTGGGGGCGCTTTACTACCGCCTCGCGGAGCGGCAGTGACGGGTCTGGGTAAACGGACCGGCTAATGATCTTAGTATTATCATTCGATATTCTTATAATTATCAAAGGAAAAAACCCATACGCTAAGGATTATAATCTGAGAAAATTACACCATCATTCCCAGTACGGAGAAAAGGAGCATGTGGCTCCCTGGGATGAGGGATGTAAAAATGGTCAAGAAGAGAGCAGCAATCGCAGTCATCGTGCTAGCCATGGCCGCTGTGTTCAGCAGCGGCATGATATACGCGTACTTCAACGACAGCGAGACCAGCCCCGGCAATTCGTTCACCGCCGGTACGCTGGACCTCAAGATCAATGGCGTTGACGACCCGGTGCCGGCCACGTTCACCGCCACCAACCTGGCCCCCGGGTCCCACGGCAACGCCAAGATGACCGTCTCCAACGCCGGCACCATCGGCGGCACCCTGGTCGGCAAGATCAGCGCGGTGAGCAACAGCGGCGGGAGCACCCCCGAGCCTGAGATCGCCTCCGGCGCCGACAATGGGGAGCTCGGCGCGGCCATGACGATCACCATCTACCGTGATGCCAACGCCAACGGCCAGTACGACTCGGGAGAGACCCTGTACTTCAACAACCACCCTGCCGTCACCAGCGACTGGGATATGGGCAGCCTCGCTGCCGGCGGTTCGCTCGAGGTCAGCGTGTACTATGATATCCCCACCACCGTGGGCAACAATATCATGGCCGATGTCTGCACCTTCAGCATCCAGTACACCCTGACCCAGACCCCGTGATCGATCTGAGCTTCGAACACGGTAGCCGGGAAGGGAACAGATAGCAGGAGGAATCGATTGAAACCGAGGCCAGGTCAGCTAGGGACGGCGGTTCTCGCCGTGCTCCTAGCTCTGGCCCTGGCCGGCGTCCTGGCCCCCGCCTTCGGGTGGAGGCTGGACGTCGTCCAGACCGGCAGCATGTCCCCATCCATCGGGGTGGGCGATCTTGTAGTGACCTCGCCTGCGGACCCCGGCGATATCGAGGCGGGGGATGTGATCTCCTTCCGTTCCGAAGGAGCCCTGGTGTGCCACCGCGTGGTCAGCGTGGACAGGGACGACGGGGCCTTCGTCACCAGGGGCGACGCCAACGAGGGGCCGGACCCCTCTCCCGTCGCCTACGGGGATGTTCTGGGCAAGGTCGTTCTGGACGTCCCCTACCTGGGGCACGTAATATCCTTTTTGAAAAGCCCGTTCGGCTGGGCCCTCATCATCCTCCTCGCCCTGCTCGTGCTGGTGGCGGGGGGTGAGGAGAAGAGGTCGAAGAAGAACGAGGACCGCGGGGAGGGGAGGCGGTGAAGGGGTCCAGCGGCTGGATGCTGGTCGTCACCCTTCTAGTGATAGCATCGATGGCCGCGTCGGACATAGGATGCAGCTACGTCGACCGGGAGGTGTCCCTCGGGAACACCGCCACCGGCTACGTGCCCAATGTCTGGACGCAGACCTCCCTCACCGACTTCCAGGCGGGAGGGTTGAGCCGGACGGATGTGACCTCCGCCCCCGGAAGCGTGGTCCTCGGGGCCGCCTTCAAGGACCCCGGCGTCTACGCTCTGGCAGGCGGAACGTCAAGATCGTTCTACCGGTACAATATCACCGCGAACACGTGGGCGGCGATGGCCTCGATCCCCGTGTACGTCTACAGCGGTTCGTCCATGGCCTGTGACGGCATAAGGTACGTGTACGCCCTGGTGGGGAGCTCGAGCACCGCCCTGTACCGGTATGACGTCGTCCTCAACACCTGGTCCCTGTTCAACAACACGCCCTCGGCGATCGGGAACGGGGGGGACCTGGCCTGGGACGGGACCTACATCTATGTGCTCTGCGGGTCATCCGTCCGGACGATCTGGACGCTCGATCCGGCCACCGGCCTTTGGGACGACCTGACGCTCACTCCCCAGACGGTATCCACGGGTGCGTCCATGATCGTCAGCAACGGGGCGTTGTACGTTGCCCGGGGAGGTGGCTATACGACCGTCTGGAGGTACACCATCGGTACTGGTGCCTGGGCCACCATCTCTGTATCGAGGGGAGCCATCACCGCCGGCTCGGACATGGTGATCGGACCGAACGGTCGCCCCTACTGCTCCTACAATGTCAACAGCAACTGGAGGCTGGAAAGCTACAACCCGGCCACGACCTCGTGGACCACCCATGCCCGCGTGACCGGACAGAGCCTGGGCAACGGCGGAGGCATGGCCTGTGATGGCGCGACCACGATCTTCGCCGCCCCTGGGGGCGGAGCGAGGTCATTTTATGCCTACAGCCCCAGCTCGAACACCTGGACCTCGCGGAACGACGTCCCGGCGGCCGTGACCACCGGCGGGTGCCTGGTCTACGTGCCGGCCGTGCGGACCGGCTACCAGCTCTCCGGGTCCTTCACCTCGTCGACCTTCGATACCAACGTGGCCGGGGCGAAGTACATCCAGGCGTTCTGGGATCGTTCGATCCCCGCGTCCACCGCCCTCACTCTGGAAGTGCGGTCCTCGGCCTCGCTGTCGGGCGGCGCTCCCAGCGGGACATGGCAGCTCTTAGGTTCGGGTAGCTCGGGTACGATGAGCGCCCTCACCGGGAGATACGTGCAATGGCGCGCGACCTTCACCACCTCCGACCCGGCGGTCACGCCGCAGCTGCAGGAGGTGCGGATATACTATCGCGCCTAAGGGTCGCCGGGACGATCGTCATCGCCTTCCTCGTCCTCGCCCTCCTTCCGACCCCCACCGTCCAGGGGTCCGATGCCCCCGTAGACCTGGCGATGGGGGACCACGGCAGCCTGCCGTGGTCGATCTCCTCGCTCCAGCCCGGCGACCGGGGCACCGAGGCGGTGGAGGTCCGCAACGGAGGCACCTCCCCCGCGTACTTGAGGATATGGATAAGCGGGGTGCAGGCCACCGATCAGGGGAACGACGGGGCCGCCCTGATCGAATACATGCGCTTCGGTCTGGCCGCGGAGGGGCTGCGCACCACCATGGAGCTTCCCGCGGCCATCGACCGGTTCCCCGCCTCGCCGTCCGACCGGGGGCAGCTGGTCATCGGCCCCATCGGCGCCGGAGCGGCCGCCACGATGTACTGGACATGGGAGTTCGTGGAGACCGGAGCACCGCAGAACGATGCCCAGGGTGACGGCCTCAGCTTCGATATCAGCTACATGCTCACCGACGCTCCGCCGCCGGCCGTGAGCTACAGGTATGTCACCATCGACATGCTGGGCTGGCAGACGGCGATGGAAACCGACAGCACCGGGGTGGTGCAGCACGCCGTGGACGCCGTCGATCCCCTGGGCATCCATCATCTGAGGGTCGCCGCGGGCACCAGGATCATCGATGTCGAGGGCAACGTGCCGTCCCGCCTGGTCCTTTCGGTCATCGAAGGGCCGGACATCGACGGTCCGGCAGGCACGGTCAAGCTTGGACCGACCTACATGCTGCAGGGACGCCTCGCCGACGGGGCCCCGACGGAGGTCATGTTCTCCACGCCCGCCACCGTGGTCCTGGGGGTGAACGCGGCCTCGGTCCCCGCTGGCTATCTGCCGATGGGAGTGCACCGGCTGGCCGATGGTGCCTGGTCCCGCCTCCCCGCGGCGTCGTGGAACCTGTCCAGGTGGTCTGCGGAGGGATCGGTCAACGGCACGGGGACATTGGCGGTGTTCGCCGCCCCGGCCGATGACGACACTTCCCCGCTCAGCGCCAGGAACCTGGACATACAATTGACGGTCCAGAAGAACGGGTGGCCCATCGCCCTGTCCACCACCAGGGGTCGGTCGGTCACGGTCACCGCCACTGTCACCAACCTTGGGAACACCTCGGGGATCTACAGCGTGGAACTCCTGGTGGACGGGGCGGCGAGGTCCACCGTCGTGGTGGTCCTGGAGGCCGGCGAGGGCCGGACCGTAACCTTCACCGTCGCGGACATGGAGGACGGGGACCACGAACTGACCCTGCTGGATAGGACGGCGAAGTTCAGGAGCGGCACCTCGGTGGAATGGCTCCCCATCCTGGTGCCCAATGCCCTGGCCATCTCGCTGCTGGCCTACGTCCGCCGGAGGCCTCCCCGGGGCCGGCGCTCAGGGGGTCGCGGCGCGCTGAGGGGATCGCCCCAGGAGGTTCAGGAGGCCCCCGGCCCGTCCGCCCTGGAGAATGGGGTGCCCATGGGTGAACTGGCCTCAAATGCCGATATTGCCAACCCCCAGCTCCTGGGGTCGATAAGCGACAAGTTGGAAGGCCGCCGCGAACACCCCTCGGATATAGCCAACCCTCAGCTCATGGGGTCGATCAGCGAGGCATTGGAGGGCCGTATCGGGTCTGCGCCGGACGGTAACCCCCAGCTCATGCGGTCCCTCGGCTCGGTGTGGGAATGGCGCAGGGCCCCTCCCAACGGCGGGAACGGAATGGCCTGAGGCTCAGTACTTCTCGTACCTCAGCCCCAGCGAGGGAACGGAAACGCCGCTCCCCTCCACCACCGAGCCCACGATCCGAGCGCCTTCCCCGTAGACGGACACCGCCTTCCTGGCGTCCTCGGGGGGGCAGACAAGAGCGAAGCCCATGCCCATGTTGAAGGTCTGGTACATCTCCGACCGCTCCACCGAGCCGAGGTCCTCCAGCACCTTGAATATGGGGGGCACGGGCATGGGGTCATCGATGGAGATGCCCACCCCATGGCGCAGCCGCAGGAAGTTGCGCAGGCCGCCGCCGGTGACGTCGATCATGCCATGCACTTGGCACTTCGCGACGATCTCCAGCACCTTGCGGACGTAGATCTCGGTGGGCGTGAGGAGCTCCAGGCCGATGGTGGTGCCGAGCTTGGGGAACTTCTCGTCCCAGTCCACCTCGTTCCTCTCCAGGACCTTCCTGGCGAGGGTGAGGCCGTTGGAGTGGACGCCGGAGGAGGGCAGGCCGACCACCACATCGCCGGGGGCGACCTTGGAGCCGTCGATGATGCGGTCCTTGCGCACCATGCCCAGGCAGCAGCCGGAGAGGTCCACCTCCTTCATGATCTCCGGGAGCACGGCGACCTCCCCGCCAACCAGGTCGCAGTTGGCCAGTTCGCATCCGCGGTTCAGCCCGATGCCCACCTGCTCCATCAGCGGGGGGTCCGGCTCCCTGATGGCCATGTAGTCGACGAAGGATATGGGCTCGGCCCCCACGCAGATGGTGTCGTTGACGTTCATGGCCACGCAGTCGATCCCCACCGTGTCCCACTTCTCCAGGGCCCTGGCGATCAACAGCTTGGTCCCCACGCCGTCGGTGCACAGCGTCAGCGCCATCTCCCCGAAGTCGATGAGACCGGTGAACTGGCCGGGAAGGTCGATCATCTTGACCTTCCCTGAACGTCGGAAGGTCAGCTGCTTCACCAGTGCCTCTATGGCCTGGGACTTGGCGTCGATGTTCACTCCCGCCTGGGCGTAGGTCATGGGCTTTCTGCTGCAGGACATGCTGACCGTTACGGTAATCGCTCCTTGACTTCAAACCTTTTCCCGCCTGGGGTCATAACATTTAAGGCCGGGAGGAGGATAGAGCGGTCGATGAGCAAGCGCTGGCTCAACGAACGCAAGCGGGACTACTACTATCTCAAGGCCAAGCAGCTCAACTACCGCTCCCGCGCGTCGTTCAAGCTCCACCAGATCGACGAACGGTTCCACATCTTCAAGGAGGGCGGCTCGGTGGTCGACCTGGGCGCGGCCCCCGGGGGCTGGCTGCAGATCGCCAAGGAGAGGGTGGGCCCCAAGGGAAAGGTGGTGGGGGTCGATCTCCAGCACATTGATCCCATCGAAGGGGTGCGGACCATCCGGGGGGACATGACCAAGCCGGAGACGGTCGAGGCCCTGAGGTCCCTGCTGGACGGCAGGGCGGACGTGGTCATATCGGATATGTCGCCGAACATCAGCGGGAGCTATTCCATGGACCACGCCCGCTCGGTGGACCTGTGCGCCCACGCCCTGGAGTTCGCGCGCCAGACCCTCAGGCCCGGCGGCTCCCTGGTCATGAAGATATTCGAGGGGGACATGATCAACGAGTTCCTGGCCGAGGTCCGCAAGGACTTCTCCTCGGTCCGTCTGCACTCCCCCAAGGCCTCCCGCTCCAGCAGCTCGGAGATCTACATCGTGGCCAAGGGGTTCAAGGGCGGCGCCCCGACCTCCGGACCTGCAGATATCCATCCAGATAATCAGGATTGATTGCCAGAGGTCCGCTCTTTAATAACCCCGGCACCGCTCTGAGGATTAGGGAGCGGAGAACCCCCCCGTATCAAAGCCCCAACGAATCAGTTTATTTATCCGCCGCTCCCATAAATTTTTCCTCTTCTTCTTGATGACCCTCCTGCGCCCAGGACCCGCGTGTCTGGAGCGGTGGAAGTAATCCTTTAAATTCAATGGTTCCGTTCTGAGTTCGATGATCACCTACCTCACGATCACTTTCAGCACCGAAGGTTCCCGCCCGTCCGAGGTCATGGAGGCCCTGCACGGCCTGGGCTTCGAACCGACCACCGGAAGCTATGACTTCATCTACCGGTGGGGCAACAAGGCGACCGTGGAGGATGCCATCTACCTCGCCGACAAGGTGCACCAGACCCTCAGGGGGAAGCAGGTCCTGTTCAAGCTCCAGACGGTCAGCGATTACCTCTGAGGCGGCATGCAGCACTGCAAGATAGTGTGCGTCGGGCAGAACTACCGGGCCCATGCCGAGGAGATGAGGTCCGTCCCTCCCGCGGAGCCGATGCTGTTCCTCAAGCCGTCGTCGGCCATCATAGGGGACGGGGAGACCATCGAGGCCCCCGACGTCGGACGCGTCGACCATGAGGTGGAGCTCGCCCTGGTCATCGGCCGTTCGGCCCACAGGGTGAGGGAAGAGGATGCCCTGTCGCACGTGTCCCACGTCGCGGTGTTCAACGACGTGACCGCCAGGGACATGCAGACCGCCGCCCGCCGGGCAGGCAACCCCTGGACCCTGGCCAAAGGCATGGACACCTTCGCCCCGATGTCCCGCCCGGTGCCTCTGTCCCGGGTGAAGGACGTGCACGACCTCGACCTGGAGCTGCGGGTCAACGGCGAGGTCCGGCAGAGGGGCAACACCTCGGACATGGTGTTCTCCCCCGAGAAGCTGGTCGTCTATATTTCGAGGTTCATGACCCTGGAGCCGGGGGACATCATCGCCACCGGCACCCCGGAGGGCGTGAGCGCCCTTCAGGACGGCGATCGGGTGGAGGCGACCATACCCGGCGTCGGCGTGGTCAGGAACCTGTTCCGACGGGTGTGATCAGTCCCAGAACCTTTTCGTCCGGGCGTAGGTCAGCTCGGCGCTGAGGATGTCCCTCAGGAACTCGTCCTCGTCATCGTAGAACGAGGAAAGGACGCGGTCCGCGGTGTCCGGCCCGATGCCCCTGCCGGCCAGGGTCAGCATCGCCCTCCGGCCGTGCTCCCGGACCAGGCTGGCGTTCTTGTACATCCTGCGGATCTCCTTGGCCTCCTCCTCGGTCGGTTTCTCCTTCTTCAGCAGGCCGATGTCCTGCTTGTTGTACGGCAGGAGGGCGGCGATCATCTGGCCCCCGCAGCGCGGGCATACCAGGCGGTCGGGGGCGTCCTGGGGCTTCAGCCTCCACTGGGCCTGGCAGTTCAGGCAGGACATGCTCATGACCTCCGACTCCAGCCTCTTCTTGAGGGCCATGAGGATGCTGTGGTCGGCGCGCTGGGGCATGATGAGGTCCCGGGAGTGCTGCAGACCGGCGCGGCCGATGGACGTCAGGCCCATCACCTTGAGGGTCGTCTCCCCGGACTCGAGGCGCTTCATCGCCGCCATGGTGCCCTCCACGTCGAAGTCCTCCCACAGGGACCGGCGGACCGCCTCCTCGAACAGAGGCGTACCTTCGAAGGCCTCGGCCAGGCGGGTGAAGTTCACCTGCCGGTGGTCGGCGTCCTTGTCGATGACCCCGAACTTCTTGGCCACGAACACGAAGCGGTAGCGGAGGTGGGAGGAGGTCTTGAGCACCAGGCGGACCAGGCTTTCCACCCCCTCCGACCGCATCGTGCCCAGGGTATCGATGATGATCTGGGGGTTGATGTCCCGCGGAAGCTCGATGACGATGCGGTAGGGGTCCGTATGCGCTCCCACGCTCTCCCCCAGGCGGGCGGAGAGGAGGACCGAGAGCACCTTGGACACGGTCTCGTTGACCTTGGTGCCGAAGCACATGTTGAGCACCGCCATGCGCTTGCCCATCTCCAGGGTCACCAGCTTGTCGGAGGGCACCGCCCCGTCCCGGTCCTGCTCCTTGAGATATCGGTCCAGCTCCTCCACCGCGTCGGCGTCGCCGGCGTATTCGCCGTATTTCCGCTCCCGCCTGAGCCGCCCGACCTCCTGGGCCACCTCGAACGGCACCGGGATGTCCTCGCCGGTCCACGAGGGAATGGACCCGATGTCCCTGATCTGCTCCACCAGGAGCTCGTCCTCGCGCACCTCCACGATCCTCCACGTCTTCCCGTGGGTGATGAACGCGGCGTACGGCTCAGCGAAGGAGAGCACGAACGACTCGTCCAGCGTCCCCACCACCCGCCGGGTGGCGATGTCCCGGATGAGGTAGGTCCGCTCGTCGGGGATCATGGAGATGTTGTCGTAGAAGTACCGCATGCCCCTTGAGGTCCGGCGGAACGTGGCATCGTTGTCGAACAGCAGTCCGATGCTCACCAGTTGCTCCAGCACCCCGTGGAACTCGTCCCGGCCCAGGTTGCGGAAGGGATAGGAACGCTTGATGACCTGGTACGCCAGCTCCTTCTCCGTCTGTCCGGACATGCCCATGGCCACCAGCTGGTTGGCCAGCACGGTCATCGGCCGCTCGCGCACCCGCAGCCGTTCCAGCTCCCCGTCCGAGGCCATTCGGGCTATCACCATGCTCTCGGCGATCTCATCGGCGTTGGAGGCGACGATGGCCCCCTCGGAGCGCTCTCCGACCGAATGACCGGCCCTTCCCATGCGCTGGATGAGGCGGGAGACCTGCCGGGGGGAGTTGTACTGGATGGCGAAGTCCACCGAGCCGATGTCGATGCCCAGCTCGAGGGACGAGGTGCAGATGAGCCCCTTCAGCCGCTCCGCCTTGAAGTCCTCCTCGGTCTCGATGCGGATCTCCTTGGACAGGGAGCCGTGGTGGACGCCGATCCTGATGCTCTCGTCCCAGATGTGGTAGCGGGCGGCCATGGCCTCGGCGGTGTCCCTGGTGTTGACGAACATCAGGGTGGAGCGGTGCCGTTCGATCAGGGTCTTGCATCGCCTCATCCCGGAGACCAGGTGGGGGTCGCTCTGCAGCCGCCCGGCCAGGTCCCGGTCGGCGTCGGTGACCGGAGGCGCCTGTACCGTCACGTCCAGGTCCTTGGACACCTGGGCCCGGACGGTGCGTACCTTTCTGCCCTCGCCCCCGAGATACCCGGCGACCTCCTCCACCGATCCCACGGTCGCCGATAGACCGATCCTCTGGAACTCCCCGGCCACCTCGACCAGCCGCTCCATGGCCACCGACAGCTGGGCGCCCCTCTCGTTGGACGCCAGCTCGTGGATCTCGTCGATGACCACCCACTTGACCCGGGACAGGTGCTCCCTGAGTCGCTTGCCGGTGAACAGCACCTGCACCGTCTCCGGAGTGGTGATAAGTACATCAGGAGGGCTCTTGGACTGCCGCTGCCTTTCCGCCTGGGAGGTGTCGCCGTGCCTCACCGCCACGTCCAGGTCGAGGGCCTCTCCGAACTCGGTGAGCCTCTTGAGCATGTCCCGGTTGAGCGCCCGAAGCGGGGTGATGTAGATGCACTTGATCCCCTTTCCCGCCGTATCCAGCAGGCGGTGGAAGATGGGAAGCATGGCCGCCTCGGTCTTGCCGATGCCGGTGTGGGCCACCAGGAGCAGGTGATCGCCCTGCAGGATTATCGGTATCGCTTCCCGCTGGGGGCCGGTCGGCTCGTGGATGTCCTTGTCCCGGAGGACCTGCTGGATGCGGGGATCTAGAAGCTCGAAGGCCATGGCCGGACGCGGGTTTTCTCCACAGAATGAGCCTATTTCAACCTATCGCCGGGGTCATCGGACCACCCGAACGCGGCCCGGCGGGGTCCATGAAAGGAGAACAAGGGGAAGGGGTTTCAGGCCTTCTGGGCCGAGGCCTTGGCCGGGGCGGGGGCCTTGGCGGCGGCCTCGTTGGCCGGAGCGGCCTTGGCCGCCGGAGCCTTGGCCCCGGCCTTAGCGCCCTCCGCTGCCGCCGGCACGGCCGCGGGGTCGGTGGCGTCCAGGAGCAGCTCGGAGATGTCAAGCACCTTGATGCTGGCCCCTATCTGCTTGGCCCCCGCCTGCAGGTTGACCACGCAGAACGGACAGGTGGTGACCAGCAGGTCCGCCCCGGTGGCCACGGCCTCCCTGACCCTCTCCGCGGCGATGTTGACCGCCATTTCGTTGAAGGCGCTCTTGAAGCCGCCTCCGGCCCCGCAGCAGCGGGAGCCCTTGCGGTTCCGCGGCATCTCCACGATCTCCAGCCCGGGGATCTTCTTCAGCACCTCGCGGGGGTCCTCGTACACCCCGCCGTGCCGGCCCAGGTGGCAGGGGTCGTGGTAAGTTACCTTGGCCTTGATCTCCTTGGTGAACTTGAGCTTCTTCTCCTTGATCAGCTGGTTGACGAACTGGGAGAAGTGATACACCGGGAAGGTGGGGTTGGAGAAGTACTTACCATAGTCGGTGGAGGTGGTCTTGTAGCACCCCGCGCAGGTGGTGACCATGGCCTTGGCCCCGCGGACCTCCACCGCCCGGATGTTATGCTCGGCGAAGCTGGCGGTGAGGTCGGTCTGTCCGGTCCTGAGGGCGGGGGAGGTGCAGCACCACTCCTCGCCCCCCAGGATGTCCACCTTGACCCCGGCGCGGTGGAGCACCACGGCCCCGGCCCGGGCGATGCGCTGCATCCTGTAGGAACCGGTGCACCCGGCGAAGAAGATGATCTCCGGACGGTCGGCGCGGGGGACCTCCTCGGGCCACCACGCGCCCCTCTTTTCCGTCGGCTCGTTGTAGGGGTTGCGGTTCTCCCGGATGGACTTGGCCAGCTTGGAGTGCACCGGCAGGGGCCCCTTCCCCTGGTCCACCACCCACTCCCGGACCTTCTCCCAGAAGTCGCCGAACTCGATGTTGACGTGGCATACGGTCTCGCACTGCGCGCAGCCGGTGCAGCGGAACAACGCTTCCACGAACTCGTCGTCGACCTTCACCTTGCGTCCCAGGATGGCGTCCACCGGGGAGCGCTTGGAGATCTGGCTGAGATAGAACACCTTGCCCCGAGGGGTGATGGATTCCCAAGGCGTCTGCTCGTAGGTGGGGCAGACGCGTACGCAGTAACCGCATTGTAGGCAGGCGAGAAGTTCTCTTTTGATCTCCGGCATCTTTACCATGAGTGCACCTCGATGAATGTCATTGAAGAGCTATCTCCCGTTAAGGAGGGCTATGGGACGAGTGAATGGAAGAAAACTTCTTATAACTATCGCCAGAACGGGCCGCCTTCCCGAAGGTGAGCCAGTCACCCCGGCGAACAGCCCTTCCTAGCCGTCCAGGATGGGCTCGTAGCCGTACCAGCTGCCCCCCCGTTTGAGGTATGCCAGATTGTCCTCCAGGATCTTCTGGTGCCCCTTCTCCCATTGCGCCAGCCTCTGCATGAGGAGCTTCAGCTCGAGGTCCTGGGTCAGTCCGGCGACCTCCTCGTACATGCTCACCGAGGCCTTCTCCACCTCGATGCCCATCTCCACCGCCTTGATCTCGTCCTTGGGCGGCAGGCAGGCGCCCTCCGGAAGCTCCGGGAAGAGCCTCTGGGGCACCACGCTGGCATACCGTGAATCGGGGCGTATGGTCTCCACGTCCTTGCCCGGGAAGATACGGTCGACCTGGCGCAGAAGCCATGCCCGATGCTCCTTCTCGTCCCTGGCCAGGCTTTTCAGGATCAGCTTGCCCTCCTTGTCCCTGATGCACTCGCTCATCCTCAGGTAGAAGTCCCTGCCGAACGTCTCCACCCTTATGGCCGCCGCGAGCAGGCCCAGCTCTTTCTTGAGCAGGTCCTCCTCCCCTTTCCAGTCGCTCTTCTCAGACCGCATGCCCCGTCCCTCTTTTCTCAGAACCGCCAACGGTCGATAAATATCTTCCTCAAATACTTGCGCCGGTCCGCACTGGGGATTCGCCCCCATGGTTCCTGAAAATCGGCATGGCGCAGAAATGTTTAAGAAACAAGATAGGCTCCCCGCCGAGAAGGGCAGGCCGTATTCACGATATTATCCGAGTATGATGGAACACTGTACGTCCAGGCGGGATCATGATGTACGGTCAGGTCCTTTTCGTGCTTCTAGTCATCATCAGCCTCGGCGGAGCGCTGGCAGCCCTGCTCCTGGGCCGTTGGGAACGGGCCTGCCGGACGGTCTCCTTCGCCTCCGCGGCGGTCAGCGCGGTCCTCGGGGCCCTCATCTCCCTGGAAGTGCTGGCCGGCGGAGGGACGGTCGTGGTCACCCTGCCAACCGCGGTGGCCGCGTTCGGGCATTTCTCCTTCACCGTGGACCGCCTGTCGGCGTTCTTCATGCTCACCGTCTCGGTCCTGTCAGTGTGCGTGGCCATATACTCCGTGGGGTACACCCGGGAATATGAGGGGCGGTACGGCCCGGGCACCATGGGCTTCCTGTTCAACGTCTTCCTCCTCAGCCTGTTCCTGGTGGTCACCGCCTCCAACGCCATCCTGTTCCTGATCATGTGGGAAACAATGGCATTGTCCTCCTACCTGCTGGTGGTGTACGAGCACCGCAACCGGGAGAGCGTGTCGTCCGGCCTCACCTACGTGGCCATGACCCACCTGGGCACCGCCCTCATCTCGGTGGCCTTCCTCATCATGTGGCTGCACACCCCCGAGCGCTCCTTCGACTTCGATGCGTTCCGCGAGCTGGGGGCGGCGGGCCTGCTGCCGGGAGCGGCCCGCGCCGCCGCGTTCGTCCTGCTCCTCGCCGGCTTCGGGACCAAGGCCGGCCTGGTGCCTCTTCACGTGTGGCTGCCCCAGGCACATCCGGCGGCGCCCTCCAACGTCTCGGCCATGATGTCCGGGGTGATGGTCAAGACCGCGGTGTACATGCTCATCCGCTGCTACTTCGACTTCCTGGGCGTCACCGATTCATGGTGGGGGCTGGTGATCCTGCTGGTGGCCTGCGTGTCCGCCCTGGTGGGCGTCCTCTATGCCTTGATGGAAGAGGACATCAAGCGCGCCCTGGCCTACTCCACGGTAGAGAACATCGGCCTCATCTTCATCGGCCTGGGAGCGGCCATGGTGTTCCAGTCCTACTACCTCGCCGACCCGGTGGCCAATGCCCACCTGGCCGACCTGGCGGCCCTGGCCCTTATCGCGGTGCTGTTCCATACCCTCGCCCACTCCCTGTTCAAGGGCCTGCTATTCATGGGCGCGGGGGCGGTGATGTACGCCACCCACACCCGCGACCTGGAGGAGCTGGGCGGCCTCGCCAAGCGGATGAGGTGGACCAGCGTGCTGTTCTTCATCGGCGCGCTGTCCATATCCGCCATCCCTCCTTTCAGCGGTTTCGTTGGCGAGTGGCTCCTGTTCCAGTCGCTGCTCCTGACCCAGAACATTAACGATCCCATGGTCAACCTCCTGCTGCCGGTGGCGGTCGCGGTGCTCGCTCTCACCGGCGCTCTGGCCGCGGCATGCTTCGTGCGCATCTTCGGCTCGACCTTTCTCGCTCGTCCGCGCAGCAAGCACGCAGCGGAGGCCGTCGAGGTCCCCCGCACCATGCTCGCGGGGATGGGGATCGCCGCCGCGCTGTGCGTCCTGATGGGCCTCCTCTCGGTGCTCATCGTCCCGGCCATCGATTCGGTGACCTCTTCCATCCTGGGGGTCTCCATCGGCTCCAAGCTGGTCAACGGCCTGGTGCTCAGCCCCCCCGCCGGGGAGTTCTCCAGCATGAGCCCCCTGGTCATCGGCGCTCTACTGCTGTTCATCGTGCCCGCCGCCTTCCTGGTCGTCCGCCGGCTGGGAGGCCGCCAAGCGGTGGCGAGGGGGGACACCTGGGACTGCGGGACGCCTCTCAGCTCCAGGGCCGAGTACACCGCCGCCGGGTTCTCCGAACCGATCAACCGCATATTCCGCTCCATCTACCGGCCCCACGTCGAGGTCAAGACCGAGTACACATCGTCAAGGCTGATCAAGAGGCACATCTCCTTCTCCAGGAGCAATGAGCCGCTGTTCGAGCGGTACCTGTACGGCCCCGCGGTGGCCCTGGTGGTGGCCCTCGCCCGCCGTGTAGGGGTCATCCAGAAGGGGAGCATCCAGGCCTACCTGGCCTACATCTTCGTCATATTGCTAGCTTTGCTGGTGGTGCTCCGATGATCCTGGAGATCGTGCAGTTCCTGCTGGTGCTGGCCATGGCCCCCCTGATCACCGGCATCATCCGGAAGGCGAAGGCGGTCATGCAGAGCCGCCAGGGGCCGCCGGTGGTGCAGCCCTACCGGGACCTCAGGAAGCTGCTGTCCAAGGGCTCCGTGGTCTCCAAGGACGCCTCCTGGCTGTTCACCCTCACCCCGTACGTGTGCATCGCCGCGGTCATCGTGGCCGCCCTGCTGGTGCCCGTGCTCTACACCGGCACCTTCGGCTTCGTGGGGGACCTCATCGTCCTCATCTACCTGCTGGGGATGATGCGCTTCTTCATGGCCCTGGCCGCCCTGGACACCGGCTCGGCGTTCGGGGGCATGGGCTCCAGCAGGGAGATGTACATCTCCTCGGTGGTCGAGCCGACCATGCTGCTGTCCATCTTCGCCATGGCCCTGGTGGCCGGGACGACGTCCCTGGGCAGCATCGCCCAGGACATCGCCTCCAGCGGCCTGGACCTGGTGTCCCCGGCCTTGTTCCTGGCCGCGGCGGCGTTCTTCGTGGCCACCCTGGCGGAGAACGCCAGGGTCCCCTTCGATAACCCCGCCACCCATCTCGAGCTCACCATGATCCACGAGGCCATGCTGCTGGAGTACTCGGGCAAGCAGCTGGCGCTGATGGAGATGGCCTCGATGACCAAGCTGGTCATCTTCCTGGCCATCCTGGCCAACGTGTTCTTCCCCTGGGGGATCGCCACCGAGGCGACGCCCCTGGCCATCGGCATCGGACTGGCGGCCTTCCTGCTGAAGGTCGTCCTCCTGGCCCTGGTCATAGCGGTCATCGAATCCTCCATCGCCAAGATGCGGCTGTTCCGGCTCCCCAACCTGCTGACCAGCGCGTTCATGCTGGCCCTTCTCGCGGTCATCTCCTACTACATCCTGGGGGTGGCCTGAACGGCGTTCTCGCCCCTGACCATCCTTGACGTCCTGGCCGCCGCCTTCCTGCTATTCTCCTTCGTGGGCATCGCCAGCAACCG
Organism: Methanomassiliicoccus sp.; assembly: GCA_016109435.1. GTDB lineage: Archaea > Thermoplasmatota > Thermoplasmata > Methanomassiliicoccales > Methanomassiliicoccaceae > UBA6. Next base: position 98,506 of record JAEILR010000028.1, on the reverse strand, counting down.
CATGCTCTCCCTGGTCCGCCTGTTCGCCCTCCAGTCGGTGGCCCTGGCCGCTCTGGCCTTCACCGTGGCGTACGTCACCGGCACCGCCCACATCTACATGGTGGCGGTCCTCACTCTGCTCATCAAGGGAGCGATCATCCCCTGGATGCTGCTCTACGTGATGGAGAAGATCGGCACGGACAAGGACGTCGAGCCGCTCGTCAGCATACCCCTCTCGCTGCTCCTGTGCGGCGCGCTGACGGTGGTGGCCTTCTACATCGTGCAGCCCATCATCTTCACCGGAGGGCCGATAACCACCCTCACCAAGAACTGCTTGGCCATCTCCCTGGCGGTGGTGTTCATCGGCTTCTTCACCATGATCTCCCGGCGCAAGGCCATCACTCAGATAATGGGCCTGCTGGCGATGGAGAACGGGCTGTTCCTGGCGGCCATCTCCGTCACCTATGGCATGCCCCTCATAGTCGAGCTGGGCATCTTCTTCGACATCCTGGTGGCGGTGCTCATCATGGGCCTGTTCGCCTTCCGCATCAACCGGACCTTCGCCAGCGTCGACACTACCATCCTCAGGAGGCTGCGGGATTGATCGAGCTGCTGCTCATAGTGCCGCTGCTGACCGCGGCCCTATGCTATCTTCTGGGCCGCAGGCCGTGGGTGGAGGCGGCGTCGGTGGGCGGCTCCGCGGCCACCCTGGCCGTGGCTTCGTACCTCTCGTACCTGGTGTTCACCGACGGCATCCTCGACGAGGGCCTGCTGTATATGGACGCCTTCTCCGCCTACGTCCTCATGCTCGTGTCCTTCGTCGGCCTGCTGGCCGCGGTGTACTCGGTGCCCTACCTGGGGATGGAGAACCGGGAGAAGGAGGTAGGGGACCTGAAGCTGAGGAACTACTACGTGTTCTTCCAGCTGTTCGTGTTCACCATGCTCCTGGTGTGCGTCTCCAATAACCTGGGGATCATGTGGATCGCCATCGAGGGAACCACTCTGGCGTCGGCCTATCTGGTCGGCCTTTACGACCGGGACACCTCAGTGGAGGCGGCATGGAAGTACCTGGTCATCTGCTCGGTGGGCATCACCCTGGCCCTCCTGGGCATAATCATCGTGTACGCCTCCTCCATCCAGGTGCTGGGGGAGTCGTCCTCGGCCCTGGACTGGTCCACCCTCATGGGAGTGGCCGGCTCCCTTGACCCCGGGCTCCTCAAGATCGCGTTCATCTTCGTGCTGGTCGGATACGGCACCAAGGTAGGCCTGGCGCCCATGCACACCTGGCTTCCCGACGCCCACTCCCAGGCCCCCACCCCGGTGTCGGCCCTGCTGTCGGGGGTGCTTCTCAACTGCGCCATGTACGGCATCCTCAGGTTCCACCTGATCGTGTCCGGCTCGTCGCTGGGTCCCGGCTTCTCCGGCGGCCTCCTGCTGCTGTTCGGCCTCATATCGCTGGCCACCGCAGCGGCGTACATCATCCTGTCCAAGGATTACAAGCGCATGCTCGCGTACTCCTCCATCGAGCACATGGGCATCATCGCCATCGGCTTCGGCTTCGGGGGGTTCTGGGGCGTGTTCGGTGCCCTGTTCCACATGCTCAATCACGCTCTCACCAAGACCCTGATGTTCTTCGGAGCGGGCAACATACTGCAGAGGACGGGGACCAAGGAGATCGACCGGGTGCGCGGATTGATACGGGTCCTCCCGGTCACCGGAGCGCTGTTCCTGGGCGGTGCGCTGGCGATCACCGGCTGCCCCCCGTTCTCCCTCTTCCTGAGCGAGTTCATGGTCCTGGCCGGCGGGCTGGCCTCGGGGGACTACCTGGCCGCGTCGATATATCTCATCCTGATCGTCACCGTGTTCGCCGCGTTCATGTATCACGTCGGCCGCATGGTGTTCGGGGAACCGTCCCCCGCCGGCGATGAACGGGAGAGCAACAAGGCCGGCCTGGTGATCATGGTACTCCTCCTGGCCTCCATCCTCGTCCTGGGGCTGTACGTGCCCTCGTTCCTGGACGATGTCCTGCAGCAGATCGTCCGGCTGTTCACCGGGGGGAGCGCATGAGCGACCAGCGGCTGAGGGCCATCTTCCGGCAGCTGCCGCCGGAGCTGTCCCTGAAGATCGACCACCCGGTCATCGAGCGCAACGAGCTGCGCCTGCCGGTGAAGGCCGAGGCATTGGTGCCCCTGGTGACCCACATCCACCGGACCCACGGCACCACCCTGGTGACGATGCACGCCACCGATGAGCGGGCCAGGGAGGGGACATTCAAGGTCCACGTCATGCTCGCGCTCCGGGGGGAGAACGCGTTCATCACCATCATCGCCTCCCTGGGCCTCAACAACCTGAAGTTCGATTCCCTCACCCCCCACGTAAATGAGGCGGACTGGTACGAGCGGGAGATCCAGGACATGTTCGGGCTGGTGGCGGTGGGGCACCCTGACCCCCGCCCCCTGGTCCTCTACGATGACTGGCCGGAGGGCCTGCACCCCCTGAGGAAGGACTTCCCGCTGTCCCACCGGCCTCCCCGGGAGAGGACCGAATACTCATTCACCATAGTGGAGGGGGAAGCCGTCTACGAGATACCGGTGGGCCCGGTGCACGCCGGGGTCATCGAGCCGGGCCACTTCCGCTTCTCTGTCGCCGGGGAACCGATCATCAACCTCGAGGTGCGGCTGGGATACGTGCACAAGGGGATCGAGAAGCTCTCCGAGTCCACCCCCTACTCCAAGGGCGTGTACCTCGCCGAGCGGATATCCGGGGACAACGGCGTCGCCCACTCCACCGCGTACTGCCAGGCGGTGGAGTCTCTGGCCGCCTGCAAGGTGCCGGAGCGGGCGGAGTTCATACGGACGATCATGCTGGAGCTGGAGAGGCTGTACAACCTGTTCGGGGACCTCGCCGGCATCGCCCTGGACACCGCGTTCAGCGTGCCCGCGGCCAACGGCTACCTGCTGAGGGAGAAGGCCCTAAACCTCAACGAGTGCCTGACCGGATCCCGCCTCCTGCGTTCCGTGAACGTGCTGGGCGGGGTGCGCAGGGACCTCACCGGCAACGACCGGGAGAAGATCGTGGCCACCCTGGTCAAGCTGAAGCTGGACTTCGAGGACCTGACCGATCTCATGCTGACCTCCCCGTCGATGATGGACCGGGTGGAGACCACCGGGAGGCTGACCACGGAGATGGCCAGGAGCCTCAACGTGGTGGGACCGGCGGCCAGGGCCAGCGACGTGGACCGGGACGTGCGCAGGGACCACCCCTATGCCGCCTACGGGAGGCTCAACTTCCTGGTGCCCCGTCAGTCCGGCGGGGACGTGAACGCCAGGATGAGGGTGAAGATGGACGAGGTGAGGGAGTCGTTCTCGCTCATCGACCAGGCCCTGGACGGCATGCCCGGAGGGCCGGTCCGGGCGGAGGTCGGAGAGATCCATTCCGGCGGCACCGCCTTCTCCCTGGTGGAATCGCCCCGGGGCGAGCTGGTGCACTGGATCATGAGCGGCATCGGGGCGCCCTTCCGCCACAAGATCAGGGACGCCTCGTTCTGCAACTGGCTGGCCATGGAGCAGGCGGTCCTGGGCAACATCGTGCCCGACTTCCCGCTCGTCAACAAGAGCTTCAACCTTTCCTATTCCGGTAACGACCTGTGAGGTGGCAAGATGTTCAAGATCCTAAGGCTCGGCGTGCTCAAGAGGGGGGTGCAGACCAGGGACTACCCCCGGGAGCGGGGCAGGGCGTTCGATGCCTTCCTGGGGCTCCCGGTGGTGGACGTGGAGGCGTGCGACCGCTGCTCCCGATGCGTTTCCGCCTGCCCGGTCCAGGCCATTACCGTTCTTCCCGAGGGCATCGAGGTCTCCGCGGAGCGGTGCATCTTCTGCGCCGCCTGCGCCGAGGCGTGCAAGGCCATCACCATGGGGCCGGAATTCGAGCTGGCCGCGCGATCGAGGGAGGACCTCAGGGTGGTGTACCGCCATGGATGAGGAGACCGAGAAGCTGGGGGAGGAGCTGAAGGCGAGGATCAGGAAGGTGTTCGGCGGCTCCCTGTCCATCAGGGAGGTCGACGCCGGCTCCTGCAACGGATGCGAGGTGGAAGTGAACTCCCTTACCAACGCGGTCCACGACATCGAGCGCTTCGGCCTGCACGTGGTGGCCTCACCCCGCCACGCCGATATGCTGCTGGTGACCGGGCCGGTGACGCGGAACATGCTGCCCGCGCTGCTGCAGACCTACCGGGCGACCCCATCGCCCAAGATGGTGGTGGCCATGGGCTCGTGTGCCATCTCCGGCGGGATATTCAGGGGGACCTACGCCACCCTTGACGGCGTGGACAAGGTGCTGCCGGTGGACGTGTACATCCCCGGCTGCCCTCCCCGCCCCCAGGCCATCATCCAGGGCATCATGGTGGCGGTGGACCGCTGGGAGTCCGGCGATACGATCATTTCACCACGATAACGGTGCAGCCGGAGTTGCGCACCACGTACTCAGACACCGAGCCGATCAGCACCCGGTCCAGGACCGTCTTTCCGGACGTGCCGACGATGATGGCCCCGGCCTTGATGCGCTCCGCGGTGGAGACGATGGACTGGTGGGGGGAGCCTCCCTCCATCAGGGTGGTTACGTCCAATCCCCTGTCGCTGCCCATCGCCTTGAGCTCCTGAAGGGTGCCCATCCCCTCCTTGATGATCTCCGATCTCTCCGACTCGTTCTTGGGACTGACCACATAGATGATGAAAAGCTTCGACGAGGTCAGTTTGGCCATCTCCATGGCGTACTCGATGGCCTTCACCGAATGAGGCTTCCCATCCGTGGCCAGCAGAAGGTTCTTCCCTCCTACCAGGCCATCCGGGACCAAGCGCTCTTCCATGGCTGGCCATCGTTGTCCATGGTAAAAAAACATCGTCATGGGATGCAGGAACGAAGAACCCCAGGACGGCCTGGCGATATTTCGTAGAGTATAATTACATCACAATGGATTAGATGACGGATGAACGGTGGAGAGGTTCTAGCGGTATTGCTCGTTCTGGTTCCAGTGGTCGGGTCCATGATCGTGCTCGCCGCCAGGAGGCGTGCGGCCACGGTGTGGACGGTGCTCATCGTCTCGGCGGCGATGGTCCTGTCGTCCGTCGGCTTGCTCCTGTTCATGGCCGCCGACTCCTTCCGGATCATCGCCATCGACGCTCACGACCTCTTCCCCATGGGGCCGGCCATGATCGTGCTGGACCTCGTCCTCGCCGCCGTGTTCGTCATCATCGGCTGGCGGATCAGGAGCTGGTGGGTGGTGGGCATCGCCGCGGCGAACCTCGTCCTGGCGGTGGCCCTGGATAGCTGGCTTAACTTCACCGAGGCGACCCCGGCCCTGCTGGTCGACAACCTGGCCCTCATAATGGCCCTCATCACATCGATCATCGGCTCGATCATCGCCATCTACGCTCTCCGGTACATGAGGGACGATCCACGCCAGCCCAGGTTCTTCGCCGTCATCCTGCTGTTCCTGGGGGGGATGAACGGGGCGGTCTTCTCCAACGACATGCTGTGGCTGTTCCTGTTCTGGGACGTCACCACGCTGTGCTCCTTCCTGCTCATCGGGCACACCGGCACGGTGGAGGCGAAACGGGCGGCCGAGCGCGCTCTGCGCATCACCATCGCCGGTGCGCTGGCGTTCATCGTCGGGGCCATCCTGGCATACAACTATTACGGGACCACCTCCCTCGTCGGCATCCCGGTGGGAGGCCTGGACGGCCTGGCGGTGATGCCCCTGGCCCTTCTCGCGGTGGCCGGGTTCACCAAGTCCGCCCAGTTCCCCTTCCAGTCCTGGCTGCTGGGAGCGATGGTCGCGCCCACACCGGTCTCCGCCCTGCTGCACAGCGCCACCATGGTGAACCTGGGCGTCTACCTCCTCATCCGCACCTCCCCCAGCCTGGTGGAGGTGGCGTCCCTGAGCTGGGTGATCGCCCTGGTAGGAGGGGCGACCTTCCTGGCGTCCACGGTGCTGGCGATGACCCAGAGCAACTCCAAGCGGGTGCTGGCGTGGTCCACCATCGGGAACCTCGGGCTCATCACCATGTGCGTGGGCATCTCCACCCCCCTGGCCATCACCGCGGCGGTCGTCCTGCTCCTCTACCATTCCATCTCCAAGGCCCTGCTCTTCCTGTCGGTGGGGGTGGTCAAGGAGAGGCTGGGCAGTGAGGACATCGAGGACATGCAGGGGATACGCACCACCATGCCCTACGCCTCCGCGGCCCTCATCATCGGAGTGTTCACCCTGGTCCTGCCGCCGTTCGGGATGTTCGTTTCCAAATGGCTCATCGTGGCGGCGGCGGGGACCTACCAGCTGCTGCTGTTCCTCCTGGTGCTGGGGTTCGCGGGGATGATGGTGTACTACTTCAAGTGGATCGGCACGATCCTGTCCGCCGGTCCCGGCGCCAGATCGATACCGGTGAGAGAGGACTCCCTGGCCCGAAACTACAAGTGGACCCTGGGGGCGCTCATGGCCGGCGCGGTGGTACTATCGGCGCTGATAGGCCCGGTGCTCCGCTACCTGATCGCCCCGTTCATCGAACGGTACTTCGTCATCCCGGTGGGGACCGACAACCTAAGCCTGTTCACCTCCTCGGGGGAGTTCCCGGTGTTCCTGTTCCTGTTGCTGACCGCCATCATCTTTCTGGGCCTGATGTTCCTGGTCCGCCCGGGAGAGGACGAGGTGTCGAAGATCTACGCCGGCGGCGAGGAGTTCGAGCTCGAGACCCGGAACAACTACTACTGGGACGGGGCCAAGGTCCTGAGGGCGGTGGCCGTCTCCGAGGGCGCGGGAGTGCTGATGGTGGTCGCCATCTTGGTCCTCCCCTTCCTGCTGGAGGTGGTGTGATGGACGTTCTGGCGGTCCTTGTTCAGATCCTCATCATAATAATCGCTCCCCTGGCGGTGGGCTTCAGCACTGGTCTGGACCGCAAGCTGACCGCTCGGTTGCAGAACCGCAAGGGACCCCCGGTGGTGCAGCCGTTCTATGACCTGGGGAAGCTGCTCTCCAAGCGTCCGCTGCTCATCAACGACCTCCAGGTGGTGTTCGCCGGGGCCGCCCTGCTGTTCCAGGCCGCCGCGTTCGCGCTGTTCGTGGCCGGAGGGGACCTGCTGGTGGCGTTCTTCGTCTCCGGGGTGGGGGCGTTGTGCCTGGTCATGGGGGCGTTCTCCGCCCGTTCCCCGTACTCCTATATCGGGGGGCAGCGGGAGCTCCTGGCCATCCTGGCCTACGAGCCGGTGCTGCTGATCGCGGTCCTGGCCATCGGGCTGGAGAGCTCCCTCCTGGTAGCGAACATCGGCGGAGGGCTGCTGTACACCATCCCCCTGGCCCTCCTGGCGCTGGTGCCGGTGCTGGTGATCCTGCTGGAGAAGTCCCCCTACGACGTCCCCACCGCCCACCAGGAGATCATGTCCGGCCCCTACGCCGAGTACTCCGGGCCGTACCTGGCCATTATGGAGGTGGCCCGGTGGGTCCAGCTGGCGTTCGTCTACGGGATCGCCACCCTGTTCGTGTGGAACGAGGACCCGGTGATATCCTTAGCGCTCAAACTGGTGCTGGTGCTGGTCCTGCTGCTCGTGACCATCGTGATCGACAACATCACCTCCCGCCTGACCCGGGAGCGGATGGTCCGGTTCACGCTCATCGCGGGACTGGGACTGGTGGCCATCAACCTGCTGGTCCTGTTCATCGTGCGCCAGGGGGTGTTCTGATGGGGCTCAAGGAGAACATGAGGATAAGATCGCCGTGGATCATGCATTTCGATACCGGGTCCTGCAACGGCTGCGACCTGGAGGTGTGGGCCCTGCTCACCCCCCGATACGACGTGGAGAGGTTCGGGGCGGTGAACAAGGCCAACCCCAAGCACGCCGACATACTGCTGATCACCGGCCCGGTCACCAAGAAGTGCGAGGACCGCCTGAGGAACCTGTACGACCAGACGCCGGAGCCGAAGCTGGTGGTGGCCTGCGGGGACTGCGCATCGACCGGGGCCCCCTTCCACAACTGCTACAACGTCAACGGGGGAGTGGACAAGGTGATACCGGTGGACGTCTATGTCCCCGGCTGCGCCTGCCGTCCGGAGGCGCTGATCGATGCCCTCGTCCTCGCCCTCTCGAAGTGGAAGGAGAAGGTCGAGGCGGGGGACAAGGAGGATGGGAGATGACCGAGGGAACGAACATACCGGACTTCGACCGGGACGCTTACCATGGCGTCCGGGAAAGGGTGAGAGAGCACACGGATGCCGGGGCCAGGATGATCACCATCGCCGCCCGGGAGGAGGACGATGGCCGGTTCGAGCTCATATATCTCTTCGACCGCGACGGCCGGATGGTCAATTTCCGCTTTCACATACTCCCGGACTGGGAGGTCGATTCGGTCGCCGACATCTACAGAGGGGCGCTGAACATGGAGAGAGAGGCGGTAGACCTTTTCGGTCTCAAGTTCAAGGGCGTGCGTCCCGGCCTCTTCCTGGAGGAAGGGAAGAGCCCCGTGGCCCCGCTCCGCAAGAAGAGGGACGGTAAGAAGGAGGGGAAGGGGGGCGAGGCCGATGGCTAAGGCCACCATAATCCCCATCGGGCCGCAGCACGCCGCGTTCCTGGAACCGCTGAACGTCAGGCTGACGCTGGACGAGGAGACGGTGGTGGGAGCGGAGCTGAACCAGGGGTACAACCACCGGGGCATGGAGTACGCTCTGTCCCTGGACCACAAGAAGTCCCAGTACCTGGCGGAGAGGGTATGCGGCATCTGCTCGTTCCACCACTCCTCGGCCTACTGCCAGGGAATGGAGATGATCTACGGGATCGAGGTTCCGGAGCGGGCGAAGCTGATACGCACCATAATGATGGAGTGCCAGCGCCTGACCTCCCATCTCCTGGCGCTGGGCCACATCGCCGAGTCGGTGGGCTATGAGAACCTGTTCATGCAGTGCTTCCGCGAGCGCGAGTACGTCATGATGCTGGTGAATCGCCTCTCCGGCAACCGGGTGCATTACAGCATGAACGTGGTGGGCGGGGTCAAGCGGGACCTGACCCCGGAGGCGGTGAAGGACGTGCAGGACACCATGGACCAGCTCCGGCCGAGGCTTGAGGAGCTGCACCGCATCTTCGGAAGGGACAGCACGTTGTCCAAGCGGACCAAGGGCGTAGGGAAGCTGTCCAGGCAGGAGGCCTGGGAGTGGGGTACTGTCGGCCCGGTGTCCCGCGCCTCGGGCATCCCCCAGGACATACGCCAGGACGGGTTCGCGGCCTACTCCATGCTGAAGTTCTCCCCCGTGGTCAGGGAGGAGGGGGACAGCTACGCCCGCATGATGGTGCGCATGGACGAGTGCCTGAGATCGGTGGACATCATAGAGCAGTGCCTCCCGCTGCTGACCGACGGCCCCGTGGCCCTCCAGGTCAAAGGGCATCCCAGCGGGGAGGCGTTCTCTCGGGTGGAGGCCCCGCGGGGGGAGCTGATGTACTACATACGGGGAAAGGGGACCCTGGCCCTGGAGAGGATAAAGCTGAGGACCCCCGCGCTGATGAACGTCGCCGCCATACTGTCCATGATGCCGGGATGCCAGCTGGCGGACGTGCCCACGATCACGGTGTCGGTGGACCCCTGCATCTGCTGCACGGACCGGTGATGCCATGTCCATGCTCACTTCCACCCTGAGGAACCTGTTTCGGCGACCGTTCACCACCACGTACCCGAAGGAGCCCGCGGACCTGCCCCCCGGCAATCGCGGCAGGGTCATATGGGACATGGCCAAGTGCATCTTCTGCCGGAGGTGCGAGCGCAACTGCCCTACCAATGCCATCACCACCGACAAGGACGCCAAGACTCAGACGGTGGTCCGCAACCGGTGCATCGCCTGCAACGTGTGCGTGGAGGTGTGCCCCACCCAGACCATCTCCATGGCCCCGGAGTACTCCAAGCCGGACACCGCCCCCACCGTGCACGTGTTCTCGGTCGAACTCCCCAGGCACGAGTACCGGGTCGAGCACCTGCCCCGACGAGAGGGACGTAGGGAGTGAGCCGGAAAACCTTATCACCGCCCCCTGACAATGGAACGGCGAGGGAGCATCATGGACGAAGGCGCGGCTACGCTGCAAAAGGGCATCCAAGAGCTGGGGGACGGTTCCTTCCAGAAGTTCATGTCCGGTACCGACAGGCTGATCATCGCCGAGTTCTACATGGAGGGGTGCGAGGCCTGCGCGGCCATGGACCCGGTGTACGAGGAGCTGTCCCGGGAGATGTCGGGGGACGCGGCCTTCGTGAAAGTGGACGCACGGGCGAACATCGAGCTGGCCCTGCATTACGGGGTGGTGGCGACACCTACCTTCCTTCTGTTCTGCCGCAACCAGTTCCTGGTCGACATCGTGGGGGTGACCAACACCACCGTCCTGAGGAACACCATCAAGGACCTGATCCGGCACCATCAGGGATGCGCGGCCGGAAAGATGACGCCGTTCGAGCAGGACGGCTATGGATGAGGTCGGCGGCACCGTCCGAACGGCCGCGGAGATATATCCGGGCGATTTCAATAAGGTCCGTATTAATTTATTTATGACCCTATATCTATTTCTGGCCGCTATCCAAAAAGCTTAACTGGCTCCCCGTGGCATCATTAATGTTCGAGGCTCTCGTTGGGATCCAAGGTAAGCGCGGACTACAGTGGCAGGCGGTACCTGTCGGCGGGCGAGGCGGCCCGCTATCTCGGGACGACGGTGAAGCAGGTCCATCGCCTGGTCCGGGAGGAGAGGATACCGGTCACCATATCCGGCAGCGGGCAGCAGCGGTTCGACCTGGCCGCCCTGGCGGGGATGGAACCGCAGGGACGGGAGGAAGATACCTCTCCGGGCCGGTCATCCCTCCAGGTCCTGGACACCGTGCAGGAGGTGATGTGCGGCTCCTCCGCGGACATGCGGGAGCTGGCCGACGGCAGTGTCAACCTGGCCATAACCTCGCCGCCCTACTTCGATACCAAGATGTACGCGTCCTCGCCCATCGACGGGGACTTGGGGAACGTCCATTCGGTCGACGAGTGGTTCTCCCGCATCGGGGAGGTCTGGTCGGAGGTGTTCCGCGTGCTGCAGCCGGGACGGAAGCTGTTCATCAACATCATGAACCTGCCCTTGCGCCTGGAGGACGGGGGGTTCCGCACCCTCAACCTGGCGGGACGCACGGTGGAGCTGTGCGAGAGCATCGGCTACATCTTCAAGCGCGACATCGTGTGGCAGAAGACCAACGGGGTCCGCGCTCCCTTCGGCACCTACCCCTATCCGGGAGGGATCCTTCTCAACAACATGCACGAGTTCATACTGGAGCTGGAAAAGCCGTCCACCCGCGGGGAGAGGGCCAGGAAGTACGCCCACGTCTCTCCCCGCGACCGGGAGCGTTCCAGGCTGGACAAGGATTTCTGGCTGTCGATCAAGAACAGTGACGTGTGGCTCATCGCCCCCCAGGGCAGCGGGGACCGGCGGGAGCACGTGGCCCAGTTCCCTCTCGAGCTTCCTGTCCGCCTCGTCCGGGCGTACAGTTTCCACGGGGAGACGGTCCTCGATCCCTTCCTGGGCTCGGGGACGACCCTGGCGGCCGCGGCCGGGTGCGGAAGGAACGGGGTCGGCTACGAGATCAACCCGGTCATAGCCACTGGGGCGAGGGCGTCGCTGCGCTCCCTGGACGAGGGGAGGGGGACATGACCGCCGGTCAAAGGGGCTCCCCCTGGCTCGAGGAGTTCCCCCGGGAACGTCCGGTGGTCTCCCTGACCGAGGACCAGGATGCCGACGTGGCCATCGTGGGCGGGGGGATCGCCGGCCTGGCCACCGCCTACCATCTTCTCCGGGGCAGCGAGCTGAGGGTAACGGTGCTGGAGAAGGACCTCGTGGGGCACGGGGCCACTGGTCATAACGGGGGGCAGGCGGTGGCCGCGTCGGAGGAAAGGCTCGCCGACCTGATCCGCACCGCGGGGGAGGAGAGGACGATGCAGGGGTACCGTGAAATGGACGCGGCCCTGGTGGCCCTCAGGACCATGCTGTCCGCCATGGGATCGTCCTCCCTGCTGACCGAGGTCCCGGGGGTGATCGGCATCGCCGAGGCCGGTCAGCTGCGCTCATGGAGGGAAGAACTGGACGAAAGGAGGGAGATGGGGCTGGAGGTCAGCAGGGCATGGGTGGCCGACGACCTCCCCGGGGCGTCAGTAGGAGGGGCCGAAGCGGTCTCCCGGAAGAGGATCGCCGGCCTCCTGTGGTCCCGGGACCTGCGGTACTCCGCGGCCCTGGAGGTGCCGGTGGCGACCATCAACAGCTACGCGCTGGTGGAAAGCCTGGCCTCCTACCTGACGCAGGCCTTCCCCGATAGGTGCCAGATATTCGAGCGCTCCCCGGTCGAACGCATACGGATGAGCGAGGAGGAGGCCGCCATCACCTGCAACCGGCACTTATGTCTGGCCGATTCGGTGGTGCTGTGCACCAACGGCTACCGGCTGCCGGTCATCGAGGCATGCTCTCCTCCCTTGCTCGGCGGAAGGATCAAGAGCGTGGTGGGGTACATGGCCGGCAACGAGGACGCCATGGGGGCCCCTGGCGTACGGGTGTACATGCCCGACGAGGGCGCCTACTTCTATCTCACCCGCCGGCGTTACAAAGAAGGCTGGCTTACCGCGGTAGGAGGTCCGGAAGGGCCCATTACCGGCGAGTACGATCCGCAGCGGATCTATCATTCCGGGGCCTACGAACGCCTCGGCGTTTTCATGGAGCGCACCCTGGTCGATTGCCGGAACCCTCCGGACCGCCGGTGGCAGGGCCTGATGGGATACACCCCGACGGGGGTGAGGGTGGCCGGCCAGGACCCCGGCCTGCCCGCGCTATATTACAACATCGGATGCAACGGGATAGGCCTCCTCTCGGCCATCGCCGGAGGGTACAGGGTGGGAACCATCATAAGGGGGGAGGAACTCCCGCCCAGCATGTTCGACCCCGAGGTCCTAATGAAAAAGGAGATCGTTCAGCGGGGTCTGTAGCGGGGAAAGCCGTCACCGAACAGGATCACCAGTCCCAGGGTCATCAGGCCGAGGTCCGCCACCACCGCCAGGGCGATGCCGATTTCAAGGGGCTGGACGGCCGGGACGCTGGCAAGGATATCATCGGATAAGCTGGCGGTGGCCGCCGGTCCGATGGCGTCGGACCGCGGTGAGGTCTCCACCATCACGATGGCCAGCGCGCCCACGGCGATGATGGCCAGAATGCAAATGGCATTGAACTTGCGGGGGTCCACCTGAGTTCCAGGATTCCATGTTATAAGAAATTGACCATCCAGTTCTCACCCTTGACGTCCACGGCGCCATCGGCCTCAGGTCCTCAGTTCAGCGCCCGGTCCTTGAATACCAGGCGGCGTAACCGCCCTCGAGGAAGCTGACATCGCTGAACCCCTTGGAGATCAGGACCTCGGCGCATCTCTGGCTCCGCTTCCCGGTCTTGCAGCAAAGGAGGACCGGCCGGTCCTTCTCCAGTTCACGGGACCAGCTCTCCAGTTCCGACAGCGGGCGCAGGACCGCGAGGGGGATATGCCCCGCCTCGAACTCCGACCTCTCCCTCACGTCCAGGAAGGCGCAGCGCCCCTCGCTGATGTCCTCCTTCAGGGCGACGAGGTCCTCCGCCGGAACGGTCTTTATCCGCTTCATGGGCACCAATCGGAGGAGGTCCTGATTAAACTTGCTGTTCGGAGGCGGTCATCCCCAGATCTCCAGCTCCCGGTCCACCCGTCCAGTGGCCCTCACCGCCTCGATGTCCGCCTGGTCGGACAGGAGGAAGACCACCTGCCGTGACCCCATCGACCTGATGATCTCGGAGAACATCCCCTGCCGGTCCTCCGCCTCCACGCACCGCAGGGGGTCCTCCATGAGGATGGGGCACACCCCGTAGTTCTCCCGGGCGAAGGCCAGGGCGTGGCAGAGGACCGCGGTGCGGACGACGTCCACGGACGGGTGGCCCTCCACCGACACCTCCAGCCGGCCCTCCGGATCGTAGCCAAGGGCCCGCACCGGCGTCTCCGGGCACATCCCCAGGAACAGCCCGGTGGCCTCCATGGAGCACCTCAGGGAGAGGTCGCTGGTGCACCAGTTGTCGCTGCACTGCACCGCCCTCTCCGGCCCGCTGCGGTCTCCCTCGGCGACCCGGGCCAGGGAGGGGCCGCTGATAAGGTTGGCATGCACGCACTCCTCCGGGAACAGCCGCTCCGCCTGCTCGGCGAACCCCACGGCGTCTTCCCCCTGGTCCAGGATCCCGCCGCCCTCTCCCAGCAGCCTCCACCCCCATGCTCCCCTCTCCACCCGCCCCTCCGTCCGGGAATACTGGGCGAAGCGCTCCAGCCTCTCCCCGTTGATGAAGGTCAGCGCCACCCTCACCTCGGCGGTGCCGGTGTCCAGCGCCTCGACGTTGGGCACCTCCCCGGGATCGGACACCAGCTCGTTCCCCAGGAGGCACCAGGCGATGGCCTCCAGCAAGGTCGACTTCCCCTTCCCGGGCGGGATCACCACGAGGTTCACCCCCGGACCGAGGGGGAACTCGATCTCACCGGAGAAGCGGCGGTAGTTGGACAGGATCACGGAGCGCAGCTTGGCCATGGCACGCTCTATGGACGTCCCCGATTAATAGCTTGAGCGAAGGAGCCGGGCGGCCTCCTCCGCTGCCGCAGAAAGGTCCTCCCCGTCCGCGGGGCGGGAGGCTACCACCCATCCGTCCCCGTAGTGGAAGAGGTCGAACCCCATGGCCCGCAGCGAGGCCAGGAGCTTGCCCGCCCTCCCCAGCCAGTCCAGGTCGACCTCTGGGCCGGCGGGCAGGAGGAGGATCTGTCCCTCGACGGAGAGGGACAGGCGGCCGTCCTCGCACCTGGCGGCCACCCCCAGGCGGGAGCGCTCCGAGGCCGCCAGGGTCATGAAGGCCTCCCCCGACGTCCGGGCTCGCTCCTCCAGATCGGCGAGGTCCACCTCACCCCACCAGCCGGGGGACCATCAGGCCGAAGCCCAGGGCGAAGATGAAGTTCAGGGCGGCGTAGGTCTGCCAGTGTGGAGCGAAGTTCGACGCTCCGTAGATGGGAGCGAACTCCAGCGCGGTCAGGACGGCCGCGAACCCCAAGGCCAGGCAGAGGTAGCCGCTGGCGTCGATGCTGAACGAGCTTCTCAGGACGGTGTAGGCGAGAACCGCCACGATCCCGAACGCCACCGACGCCGCAGCCCAGGTCCCCGCGGACCTCAGCGTTCCCTCGCCCTCCCCGATCAACGACCCCAGGCCCACCACTGCGGCGGCGCTGATCGCCGCCACCGCCGCTCCGGCCACAATTCCGTTCCCGATCAATCCAATGCTCATCGTTTCCATGTTGTACATCCTCTCGCGGCCCATCGCCGCGATCGGGAGAAGCGAGGAAGAGACGATATTGCCATGTTCAGGCCGGGATTGAAGGACCGCGGTCTAGGATGCGGCAGAACGGCGTTACTTCAATCGCCCGATTGAAGATCCGCGATCCCCAGCGATGCTGGACGTCTTCCCTTGGCCCGCTCCTCCACGAGCTTGTCGATCCACGTGTCGAAGCGGCTTTCGGAGATGATGATGTTGGGTGATGCCGCCTCCACTCCCGCCCCCGCCTCGGCCAGGGCCACCAGCTGCCCCAGCTCCCTCATCGATCGGGCCCACACCACCAGCAGGAGGAAACGGGGCAGGTTGCTGAAGGTGATGGCGCCGAACAGGTGGGGGCCAGCCCTGCTGGTGAGGTCGGTGATGAGGCCGTTGCGGTCCGCTCCCTCCTCCAGCCGGAGGTGCAGCTGGGCCACGGTCTGGCCCGACGCCGACGGCCGCCAGTCCATGGAGGGAGTGAACGCTCCCATCTCCATCATGCGCACCAGCCGCCGCCGGGCCGTGGCCGCGGAGATCCCCAGCTCCGAGGCGACCTCCTCCACGGGGCGGCGGGCGTCCTCCTTCAGCGAGCGCATGATGCGGTAGTCCAGAACGCTCAGCTCCTGCTCCCGCTGGGCCCATCCCACCTTATTAGAGCCGAAATGGGTCGCCGACATCAGCCCCACCGTCAGGTCGGTCAGCTCCGCCACCCGCCGGACGAGGTCCACGTACTCCTCGATCTGGTCATGGTCCTTCAGCAGGGCGCCCAGGGAGATGTAGTTCCGGGCGCATACCAGAACGATGTAGGTCCGGTCATCGCGATGGAGGTCGGCCACCACCCGGTCCATGTTGTCGGCCGAGGAGGTGCCGAAAACGTACAGGACCACCGGGCCGACGTACCCGATGGACAACCCTCCCGGGAATCCGTTGATCACTCCCTGCTCGCGCATGACCTGGATCCGGCGGTGGACCGCCTGCAGGCTCAGCCCCAGGGTATCGGCCAGTTCCCGATAGGGGGTCCTAGAGTTCAGGATCAGGAGGCCGCAAAGCCGGACATCCACCTCGTCCACGGGTCCCCGAGGGAGATGGGGGGAGAATAATTTGGCGGTCCCCGAACGGCTCCGGCGGCGGGTTCCAGGGAGTCCTTCGGGTCCCCGTCGTTGATGACCTCTCATTTAAAATAGCCCTAAAGTACTGGTGTCATTAAGATAACGGAGACATTCTAATATGGACGAGAAGCGCATCGAGGACAGGCAACTTGCCTTCCTGGTCGATGGAGACAATGCCCAGGCCACGATGATCGAGGAAATGCTGGCGGAAGCCTCAAAGTACGGATCGGTCATCATTCGCAGGGTCTATGGTAACTGGACCGCGACGGGGCAGGTAAACTCCTGGAAGACCAAGCTGAAGGAGTACGCTCTCTCCCCCTACCAGCAGTTCCCCAATATCTCCAACCGGTATGTCACCAAGAACGCCACCGATATCGCCCTCATCATCGATGCGATGGACATCCTCCATGATGGCATCGTGAAGGGCTTCGTGATCGTGTCCAGCGATTCCGACTATACGTCCCTGGCGATAAAGATCAGGGAGCATGGTCTGTTCGTGATCGGCATCGGTAAGAAGGAGACCCACGACTCGTTCCGGCGGGCCTGCGACGTGTTCGTATCCACCGAGAACCTTGGCAAGGAGGAAGAGAAGGAGGCCCCCCAGGCCCCCAAGGGCCACGCCCGCCCCAGGAAGAGCCCCCGCGACGCCGTGGAGATACTCAACCGGGCGTTCGACTACGCGGTGAACGACGACGGTAGGGCGCTTAACGGCGACATCGGGGCGGCGCTTCGCCGCCTCGATCCCGCGTTCGACACCAGGACCTACGGGAAGGCGTCCCTGCTCAACCTGATCGACGAGATGGACGACGTGTTCGAGGTCGAGAGAGCGAACCACGGGGCCATCTATGTGCGGCGCAAGGGCGATGGTCAGGTGCCGCCGGTGGTGGAAGAGAAGAGGCCAATGGCCAGGGAAAGGGCGGAGGCGGCCCCGGCGGGACCATGCCGCACCGCGAACGAGGCCCTGCCTCTGCTGCTGGAAGCCTACCGCATCGTGGACAAGAACTCTGACGGAACGGCGGACACCTTCCGGCTGTTCAAGGCGGCCAAGAAGGTCGATCCCACCTTCGACAGCATAAACTACGGGAAGGAGAAGATATCCCACCTCCTGGAAGCGCTGCCGTCGCACTTTGTCCTCTCGCGTAAGGGCAAGAGCATGCTGGTGCGCAAGGTCGAGAGGGCCGAGAAGGCCGAAGAGGAGATCGAGCCCGAGGCCCCCCAGGAGATCGAGCCCGATGTCCCCGAGAGCCCTGAGCCGGTGGCCCCGAGCGCCCCGGCACGGAGCAACATCGACATCCTCAAGGTGGTGTCGGAGGCCTTCGACAAAGTGGTCAAGGACGACGGACTGGCCTATCTCCCGCAGATGAGCAAGGAGGTCAAGCGCATCGAGCCCGAGCTGGACTTCAGGTCCGCCGGCAAGGCCGGGCTGCGGGAGTTCCTCGAGGAGTTCGCCGACGTGTTCACCCTGCACAAGAAGGGCCGCAACATCTACGTCAGCAGGAGGAAGGGCCGGAGGCCCTCCCAGAACATCAGCGAGATGGTCAAGTAAAACCTCTTATGCCCTCCGGCCGGCCTGGCATATGCCGCTGATCGGAGCAGGTCCGTTTCTTTTTCGATCTCAGCGCGGCCCTTGCCCCTCATGTTCAATGGAGGGCGCAGGGCACCGCTACCGGGCGAACAGGCTGACCGCCCAGGTGACCCCGACCACTACCAGCAGGGAGGCGAGCACCGCCCCCAGGTTCTGGTACAGGGTGAAGTCACCGGCGAAGAAGAACAGCCATATGACCATGAAGCACAGCCAGGCGATGACCGCCAGGCCGTTGACCGCGGCTCTCCAGCGCGAGCGTGGAGCGTAGGCCCCGTACCCCGGAGCGGGTGGCGCCATCTGCGGGTATTTGAGGCCCCAGCTGACCCAGGTCAGGAGGAGCACGGTCACCAGAACCAGCAGGGAGACCAGGAACACCGCCAGGTTCTGGGCGAACCCCAGGCCGGACGTCCAGAAGAAGAGCCATAGGACGATGAATATGAGCCAACCGAAGACCGCGGCAATGCTCAGCATCGCTCTCCAAAGGAGCGCTCCCTCGCCGGTATCCCATCGGACCGTCATGGCCTTACCTCGGACAGCTTATTGCGGAATTTGGCTATAAAGGGTCGCCGGAACCCGTCCGCGAGTTCGAAGGATGGTAGGGCGTCAATCCTTAGGCTCCACTCCCCGGAAGGTGAAGTAGAACAGGGCAATGGCGATGACGTAGAACGCGGTGGCCAGGAAGAACGGGACGTCGTAGAGGCCCATTCCCAGAAGCACCCCCCCGGCCACCGTGGTGACGCTGTGGGGAAGCCTCCACACTATGGAGTTGATCGCGCTGGCCAGCCCCCTCTCCTCCTTGGAGATGATCCCCATGAGGAAGGAATCGGTCAGAGGCGCGGCCATGTTCATGAGCATGGAGCGGATGACGTAGAGCAGGCCGGCGGAGGCCGGTCCGGGGACGAAGGCCAGGGCCAGCATGAACACCGTGGACGATCCCTGGCACATGACGATGGCCTTGACCGTGCCGTGCCGGCGGGCCAGCCCGGCGCTGGCGATGGAGGCGAACCCCATGGTCAGGCTGGCCAGGGCCAGCAGGGGGCCGCTGTAGGTGTCCGCCACCCCGAACCGCAGCAGCAGCCACAGCGGAATGAGGGGGATGATGAACCCCGCCCCCAGGCCGATGAGGGAATTGAAGGCGGAGAACTTCAGCATCGGCCCGAGGTTCTTCCCCTTCTTGAACGACAGCCCGGGCTCCGGCGTTTCATTGTAATCCCTCAGCAGGCGGGAGAGGGTGACGGGCGTGATCAGGGAGGTGGCCGCCATGATGATGAAGAACGCCTCGTGCACCTGGAACGTCGTCCATCCGCCCAGGCCGGCGATGGAGGGGAAGGCGAAGGGAAGGGCGTACCCGATGCCGGTGGTGACCGCCATGACGATGAACGACAGGGCGAAGGCCTCCTTGCGCTCCTCCCCGGTGGTCATGTCCGCGATGAGCGCGTTCCAGGTGGTCAGGAAGGCCCCCTCGGCCACCCCGGCGATGGCCGAAGCGACCAGCAGGAACGCGATGTTGGTGGTGAAGGCGTACACCATCAGGGCGGGAGGCATCCACAGGAGGCCTATCAGCAGGATCCTCTTCCGCCCGGTGCGGTCGGCCAGCAGGCCGAGGGGGATGGCGGAGAGCATGAACGCGACGCCGTTGATCGCCAGGATGAGCCCCACCGAACCGGCGGGGACGCCGACCTGGGGGAGGTAGGCGGAGGTGGCCACCCAGAAGTAGCCGGTGGCCAGGGAGGAGAAGGACATCAGGAGGATGAGCCACCTGACCCTCCCGGGCACCATCCCGAATATGCTCCTCCTAGCGCGCTTCTCCATACGGTCTCCCAGGACGCTCCATCCCCCACGCCTAGATTAATCCTGCGGGGGCGTTACCGAAGAAAAACACCCGCTCCTGCCGCGCCTCAGTTCCCTGGAGGGGAAAGCCGAGCCTCCTTCAGCGTCTTCCATCTGCGCACCTCGACGTTGTGCTCCCTGACCATGTTCTGGGAGCGGTAGAGGGATACCAGCGTGCGGTGGGCCTCAAGGTCTCCCGGCTCCATCCCCACCAGGACCTCCAGTTCCCCGATGGCCGCCATGTTCAAACCCTTCTCCGCGTACAGCTCGGCCTTCCGGCGGAGCGCGGCGGGGGTCTGGGGCCTCAGCGCCAGCGCCCTCTCGTAGCTTTCCAGGGCCCGGTCGGTGTCGCCCTCCGCGGCGAACCCCTCGGCCCGCGCCATGCTGTCCTGGAAGCAGGCATCGGTCCCGGGCACGGCGATCTCGTCCCTGCCCAGGGAAGAGAGCAGGTGGTCCAGCGCGGCGAGGTCCGCCCCGAGGATCTCGGCCAGCCGTCGGGCGGCGATGACGTACTCGGCATAATCCTGGGCCGGCTCGGAACGGGAGATATCCCCGCGGGAACGGAGGTAATCGATGGCCTGATCGCTTACCAGCGGCCACCACCCCGGGTCCTGTATGTGCCACAGGCAGGCCAGAAGCTCGGCCCACCGCTCCGGACGGGCCAGGGAGCGTTCCAGCGTGCCCCTCGCCACCGCTCTCTCCAGGACCTCCTCGAGGTCCATCAGGGCGCCCTTGGCCATCCCCGGGCCGTCCGGAAGGACCGCGGCCCGGCGCAGTGCCGGTTCCAGATCGTCAAGGGGGACGCCCAGCGCGATGTCGCTGAGGGTCGAGGACACCGTCCTCGCCGGGAAGGTGTACTGGCTCTCCGCCGACGCCACGTCCATGCGGTACTTCAGGGTGCCGAAGTTCAGCGCGCCGTCCAGGAAGCCGGACACGGTGTCCTGAAGGGAGGCGATCGCCCTGCCGGTCGCTTCATCCTCGTCCTGATGGTCCAGGGGAAGGCCGCTGTCCAGGTAGGCGAAGTAGGCGCATCGCCACCATGCCCCGTCATCCGTCTCCATGTCCATCCACCGATCACAGCAGCTTCCTGAAGCCACCCATGTCGTCGTACAGGTAGCCGGTGAACAGGAACTCCCCGGTGGCCCCGCTCTTCCTGATCCGTCCCTTCAGGTCGGTGAGGATGTTGACGGCGATCCCTGGCGCATAATCGCTGGCCGGAAGCGCCACGGACACCGTCCCGAACTCGTTGGCCGCGAACACGTAGTCCTCCAGGTTGGCGTGCACGGCCGCGGTCTGGACCGTTTCCACGAACTCGAAGGCGACCACCTTCCCGTTCTTCTCCACCTTGACCACCGCGCGTGGCGACTGATCGTCCACGACATGGTTGGCCTTGACCTCGGGGTCCTGCTTCTGGACGATGGCGACCCGTCTGCCGCCCACCATGTCCAGGAACGCCTTTACCTCCTGCTTCATGCTACCTCATCGCTGCCCCGGTCATAATTCTTTCCCGGCCTTCCGCTGTAGGCGCGCACGTGCTCCCAGGCGCGGTGATGTTCCGCGAACCTCTCGGGGTCGTCATACATCCTGGCGTCCTTCCTGCCGTATTGCTCCCGGTCCTCCCCCACCGGGCAGACCTTGATGCAGACGCCGCACGGTGAAATGTGATCCTCCGCCAGGTTCAGGTTGTACGTGGTGCATCTATCCTTCTTGGTGAGGGTCTCGGGGTAGCTGCCCTCCTCCAGGGCCCGGGCGGGGCAGGAGCGCACGCACCGCATGCAGCGCACGCACACATCGCCTTCCATGATCTGGTCGTAGGGAAGCTGGGCGGTGGTGAGGATGGAGGTGAACCTCACCCTGGGCCCGTAGCGGGGGGTGAGCAGCATGTTGTTGACCCCGAAGGTGCCCAGCCCGGCGAGGTAGGCGGCGTGGCGGTGGGAGAAGAACGCCGTCGGGCGGTCCTTCAGCACATCGAGGCTGCCGTATCCGTCCCGGGGGACGAATATGGACGGCCATCCCAACTCGCTGAGCATGGTGGCGATGCGGTAGGCGGAATCGTCCAGAAGGCGATTGACGGTGTTGTACAGCTCGTGATAATAGATGGAAGGGGTCGTCTCCAGCACCGGCAGTTCCACCGGCAGGCCGATGACCACCACCGACCTCGCCTCCGGATATATGCCCCGGGGACGGAACTCCGGGGGCACCCAAGGGTGGAAGGGAAGGCTCTCCCACCGTTCCGCCGGGGCGATGCCCAGCAGGGGGATGTCCAGCTGCTCGCACTTCCTTGCCAACCTCTCACCGACGCCTTCCATGTCCATCACCTCACGGTATGCTCTCCGGGTCCCACGTGGTGTGGTAGCCCTCGTCGAACCGGTCCATCGTTGCCTCGTCCTCGGCCGAGATCTCGAAGTCGAAGACCGAGGCGTTCTCCCGCATGCGCTCCGGGTGCGCGCTCTTGGGTATCGCCACCATGCCCTTCTGCAGCACCCAGCGGAGCATCATCTGGGCGGGCGTCCGGCCGTACTTGGAGGCCAGCTTCACGAGCCTAGGGTCATCGAACCTCCGCCCCCTGGCCAGGGGGCTGTAGGCCTCCAGGACGATGCCGCGGGAACGGCAGTAGGACAGCAGCTCCTTCTGGTAGAGGAAGGGGGAGAACTCCACCTGGTCCACCGCCGGGACGACCGGGGAGCGGGCGATGGTGTCATCGAGATGGCGGACCAGGTAGTTGCTGACCCCGATGGCCCGGGCCCTTCCCTCGTCGAGGATCCTTTCCATGGCCTTCCACGCCTCCATCCTGCCCTCCCGGGGCCAGTGGACCAGGTACAGGTCCACGTAGTCCAGGCCGAGCGCTTCCAGGCTGCGGTCGAAGGCGGCCAGGGTCTCCTTCCGGCCATGTTCGTTGTACCACACCTTGGTGGTCACGAAGATGTCCTCGCGCCGCAGCCCGCTGTCCCCGACCGCCCGCCCCACCCCTCTTTCGTTCTGGTAGTACGCCGCGGTATCGATGTGCCGATAACCTATCTCCAGGGCTTCGGTGACGACACGGTAGGTCTCCTCGTCGGGCACCTTGAACACCCCCAGCCCCAGGATCGGCATCCTGACCCCGTTGTTCAGGGTGACGGTGGTGGACAACGACTGAGCGACCATCAGGGAAGAGGATGCTTTCCTGCGAGATAAAGACGGTCCCGGATGGAACGAGGATGAGGAAAAAGAGAGGGTTTGAAGGGGTTTCAGGTAGGGATGGGCAGATGCACATCGATCACTTCACCGCTCAACGAGTCGCGGTACTGGAGGGTGAAGTCATCACGAGGTTCAACGGCCGAGAAGTCGAAGAACACCCGGAACTGTGTGGTTCCGCCCAGGGGTGCCAGGCTCTGGCTCTGGAAGGTCGTCTTGGTGGTGTTGGCCGCGATGTCATCGGTACCGTTGTTCAGCACCAGGCTGGCGGCGAAGACGTCGTAGCGGATGTTCCAGTTGTTGGTGATATTGATCACCACGACATAGTAGGTGCCGTCATCGGTTATGTTCCATTCCCCTCCGCTCATTGCCGCGACCGACAGCTCACCGGTCACCGGCACGTACAGCGGGGTGACCACCAGGGGCGCGGAGACCGCTTCCTCGGTCTCCAGGTCGAACGCCTGGAAGGTTATGGTGAAGTTGCCGACCCAGTTCAGCATGACGTCGAAGGTCCGCTGGTCGACCGCGCCGTCGGAGGTCTTGAAGGCCCCCAGGTCACCGCTGATGACGATGTAGTTGGTGTGCTCCCCGACCTTGGTGTCGGAGGTCCACTCGATGACCCTTCCAGTGGCATTGGTGATGGCCAGGTTCCGGGTGTCGATCTCGTTGTGGGGGTCGGCCAGTTCGGCGAAGACCCTGATCGCCACATCGCCCTCGTAGTTCGCCAGCGGCGTGCTGGTCAGGTTGAACTTGTACACGCCGGTGCGCTCATAGGTGTACCCGGCCTGTCCCTTGCCGGGGTAGGAGACCGCAAGGTCCAAGGCCGCACTGTTGGACCCGAGGCTGACCGGGAAGGTGATGTTCAGGCCCATATTGCCCAGGTCCACGGTCCTGGCAGGGTCAGTGGTGTTGTTCGGGTCTGTGTTGTTATTGTCAGTGTTATCAGGAATGTTGTCGTTGTCGTTATCGTTGTCATTGTCATTGTCGTTCCCGTTATTGGCGGCGGGAGTGTTCAGGCTGAGGGCCACCACGGCTCCAGCTCCAATGAGAACGATGACGACGGCGATCGCTGCGATCATCTTCTTGTCCATGAGGTCACAAGCCATTATCTATATTTGGAAGAATAATTTTGAACGGAGATATAAACATTGAGGACATGGGAATCAATCTCTGGAAAACCCTTATCGAAACCGTCCAGTCACTGGCCCGACGCCGGCTGGCAAGACCTCATGTGAACCTTCCGCCCGATGCCGGCGACCGCTCAGAATCAGAATATGAACCTGCCCCTGTGCTGAGAAAAAAACTGGGAAAGGGGTTTGCGGTCAGCTCGTCGGCAGAGGGATGTCCATGACCTCGCCGCTCTTCGCGTCACGATATTGGAGCACGAAGCTGTCACGGTTCGAGACCGGGGCCGGGAAGTCGAAGAACACCCGGAACTGGGTGGACTGCAGGGGCGCCAGGCTCTGGGACTTGAAGCTCCCCATGGAGCTGTTGGCCGCGATGTCGCTGGAGCCGTCGTTCAGCACCAGGTAGGAAGCGTTGACATCATAGCGGATGTTCCAGTCATTGGTGACGTTCATCAGGATGATGTAGTAGGTGCCGTTCTCGGTGGTGTTCCACTCCCCGCGATTGAGAGCGGTGATGGTCAGGTGGCCGGTCACCGGGACCTTCAGCGGGCTGGCGGAGACCGGGTCGGATATCGCCTTACCGGTCTCCAGGTCGAAGGCCTGGACGAACAGGTAATAGTCACCGGTGCCGCTGAAGGCGACGTCGAAGGTGCGGAGGGTGTCGGACCCGTTGGTCTTCCAGGACACGACGTCCCCGCTGATGACGTTGTACCGGGCCTGCGCCCCTGTCTTGGTGTCAAAGCTCCAGTTGACCTGGTTGCCCTGGTAATCCTTCGCCATCAGGTTGGAGGTGCCGATCTCTCCCGACTTCTCGGCGAACAGCTTGACCAGCACGTTCCCCTTGTATCCACTGGCCGGGGAGGCCGCCATGCTGAACTTGTAGTACTCCCTCCAGTTGTATTCATAGCCGGCCTCTCCCTTGCCCGGGTAGGTCAGGGACAATGCCATCTTCCTATCGTCCGCGGAGATGCTGGTCGGGAAGGATACCGCCAGCGTCTTGTTCTCCGAGTCGACGACATCGGACGGCTTGTTATTGTCCCCGCCGTTGTTGCCACCGTTGTTTCCAGGTTCATTTGTTAAGCTCAAGGCCACGAAGGTCCCCGCAGCCAATACTACTACCGCTACGGCTATAGCCGCCATTGTCATCCGTTTCATTTCCCGATCCCCATAAGATTGACGTAGTGTATTCGAGGCGGGACATATTAAAAATTGGTAATGAAAAATCGAGAACGGCACCGTCCCCGGGGCGTAACGGCCTCCAGACCGCGTCTTGGGAGGATAGGGTGATGACGGTTCTCGGGACAGACATGCAATTATAGTCGAACCTCATACAATTTGGACGATGGTCCTTCCATCCCTTGAACAGTCGTTCATCATCATGGGGTACGCGGTCCTCGCCATCCTTCTGGCCATCCTGGTCCTGGCGGCGGTGATGATCATCGTGGCCATCATCTCGATGAGGCGGGGGCGGTTCTACATGCCGTGGCTGCTGAAGCCCGGCCTGATAATCCTGGAGGGCCTTGCCAAGATCCTGTGGCGGGCCGGCAGGATAGACGACCACGATATCATCGCCTTCTCCATCCGCCTGCACAATCAGCTGAACCGTGAGCGCTTCAGCGGTCTGCCCATGGAGGACCGGATGATATTCCTCCCCCAATGCCTCCGTTCGATGGACTGCCCATCCAACCTGACGATCGAGGGGCTGGTCTGCAAGCGGTGCAAACGGTGCGACATCGGCAAATCCATCGATGAGCTGGAAAGTTACGGGTGCAAGGTGTTCATCGTGCCCGGCTCAACCTTCGTCAAGCGGCTGGTCAAGAAGTACCGTCCCCAGGGTATCGTCGGTGTGGGATGCATCATGGAGGTGAAGGAAGGGCTGGAGATGACCGATCGTCTCGACCTTCCGGCCATGGGCGTCATCACCTCCAAGGACGGATGTGTGGAGACCATCGTGGATTGGCCCACCCTTATCGACGTGGCGACGATGCGGCCGTTGAAGAAGGTATGAGCGACCCGCCTCATTATCACGAACGATGTGCCGAGCGGTCAATTGAAGTAATTCGCTGGCTATGGGCGCTTCATGGCAGTCAGCGAGAAGAAGTTCAGTGAGGCCCTCGTTTCCGACGTCTACGAGATTATGGTCAAGAGGCCCGCCGTGGTGACCGGGGACGCTAGCATAGGGGATGTCATCGAGGGGATGCTGAACAACCCCGTCTCTCGCAAGGTATATGTCGTGGACGGTCAGGGGGCGCTCGTCGGCATGGTCAACACCGATACCGTCCTCCGGCTGATAGGATACCGCACCGGGGTAAGGGAGCTGGGGGCCATGTCGTTCATGCGTTTTCTCCGGGACATGTTCAAGGAAAAGGTGTCCGACCTGACGGCCCCTACTCGATCGGTCACCCGGGACGACAAACTGACCGCGGCACTGGATATCATGATCCATGACCATGTGAACGACCTCCCGGTGGTGGATGCGGAAGGGAAGCTCATAGGGGAGATGGTAAGCCTTCATTTGTTCATCAAGGGCAAGGAACTGTTCAAAGCCGTTGAGCAGGAGCAGGGATAGGGAATGGCGTTCAGCGACCTGACGTTCCTGGGCTTCAACTTAGTGGACCTCATCATATTCGTAGCCTTGCTCATCGGAGCGGTAGGGCTGGGCAAGCTGCTGAGCATGGTCATAAGGGCGAGCCTGGACGAGAGGATGGGGCGACGGTTCTCCAAAACCATGGCCAGGACGGTGTTCTACATCATCGTGGCCATCGCCCTGACCATCGGGTTCGGCGAGGTCCTCCGGCTGGACTTCACCGGGCTGCTGGTCTCCCTGGGCATTCTGGGAGTGGCCATCGCCTTCGCCTCCCAGCAGATCATCGGCAACTTCCTTTCGGGCATCTTGATCGCCATCGTGAGGCCCATCCAGCTGGAGGATTGGGTGGAGGTCGGGCTGCTCCCCCTCACCGGCCCGTGCCGGGTGAAGGACATCAACCTGATGAACACGGTGATGCGGGACGTCAATGGGAGGCTGGTCATCGTTCCCAACTCCCAGATAATGAACGGCAAGGTCATCAACTATACGCAGGCGGGCTTCGTGGCCACACCCATCGAGCTGTGGTTGGACGCTTCCTGCGACATGGACGTGATCAGGAAGATAGTGCTGGAGGAGGCCGACCGCGACCCCCGCATCCTCCCGTACGTGGACGAGAGCGAGCGGACGATAGTGAAGAGCATCTTCGACCGGCCGGCCATCCGACAGCTCTTCGGCGGCACCCAGGACATGAGGGCCCTGGACCCCCAGATCAGCATTCTGGACGTCCGGGAGAACAAGGTCCGGCTGAACGTGCGGGTGTGGATCAGGGAGATCAACAACCGGGATGACATCGTCTCAGGGTTCCTCGAGGTCCTGAGGAAGCGGTTCCAGGAGAACGGCATCGAGTTCAGGGACCCCTGAGGGCGCCCATCACTTTCTTCCCATCAAGCCGTCCAGCAAGGCCCTGGTCTGCTCGACGGGGAAAGGAGCGACCGCCTTGAGGGTCACGGGGTCGACCTCGCAGAGGTTATTGAAATCCGTCCTCGATCTCATCCACTTGCCCTGGGTATAGATGCTCAATCCCTTGATCCTGAGCATGGACGTCAGATCATATGAGGCCACTTCGCGGTACTCGAAGGCCCCATGGGGCTTGTAGGTCTTGTTCATCAGCCCCTTCTCCCGAAGGACGATCAATCGCTGATCGGTCGCAAGAAGGATGACCGAAACCGAGGAGTCGCTCTCCTCAGGGTCGGTGGATCTCTCCACCTGTCCGGCCCTCCACATCTGCACCGCCCGCTCTCCCGGCCGAAGGCCAGAGGCCTGCGCGATCTGGGGGGAGAGGGAGGGAATGCTCGGCTGGGCCGCTGCCGTGGAGGGAACGCTCGGCCGAACCTCAGCAGCGGTCGGGATGGGTATACCGGTCCCATCGGCGCGGAACCCGGACCGGGGCATCCCGCACTGGGAACAGAACTTCGCGGTGTCCGGAAGCCAGATGTTGCATTTAGGGCAGATCATATGGTCGGATGGAAGTCTGTTCCGGTAATATCGGTAGCGGTACCGTTATCATCCGCGGTAGCGAGGCGTCCGGGCTCCGCGGCCTACTCCGGCTTGCGGAGGACGACCTCGTACAGCTTCTTGGGCATGGGCGGGGAAGGGTCCTCGAACTCCCTTATCGACACCAGTTCGTATCCTCCGGCCAGCCGACGCACCTTCTCCTCGGTGAAGAAGTGCACCACGAACCCCAGGGGGTTCTCCCACATGTCCTTCCCCCTCGGTTCGAACTTGCCGTACTGGGCATCATGGTCGTTCCTCACGGAGTAGATGTTCAAGCCTCCCGGGCGGAGCACTCTCAGGCAATCGCACAGGATCGCGGCCACCTCGTCCTCGGAGAACTCCATGGTGAAGAACATGTGTGAATAGATGGCGTCGAAGTAGTCATCCGGGAACGGCAGCGGCTGCCGGGCATCATGCACCCGCACGGTGACCTTGGCCCCCAGGTCCTGGGCTTTTTTTCTCATCTGGCATATGCCCGATTCCGAGTAATCGAGGGCGACGACCTCGAGACCGTTGTGGGCGAAGAACCAGGTATCCCTGCCCTGTCCGCATCCCAGTTCCAGCATCCTCTTCGCGTTGTTCTTCCTGAGAGCCCCCAGCGCGTTCACCGCGAGCTCGCTGGGCAGCTTTCCGAAGAAATCCTCACTTCCTCCGTAGGCCTTGTCCCACCGCTTCTGCTGTTCGTTGTCCTCGCGCATATCGTTCCCTCCCACTATGCCCCCGTTCGTCCGATTCCGAACGTCCGCAGGGGTGAGCATACTCTGACGAGGCCGGTGGCCTACCGTTAGCCGTTGCCGCTTGACGCCATACGGCGTCCCGGACGACGGGTCGGTGGACCAGAACGATGCCCATGCCAAGATGGGATGCGACGGACATAATCCTTTGTCATGGGAACGGCCGGTCGGCGATCATGCGCTAGGAGATCAGCCCTTCCGGTCGGCAACAGGCCCCCATCAATCCCTGGCCAGGTGGCCGGCCATCGCTGAGCATGATAGCGGCCGGGCATGAACGCCGGCCGAGGAGAGGCAGGAGGCGAGGGCGGGGCTGTCGCACCCCACCGTGCGGCCGTCGATCTCGTCGATCATCGTGAGGGGGCAGCGGTCCGTCAGGATCCTCCCCCTGGAGGCCAGCACGGCTCCGGTGTGAGGGCATTTGTCCACGCACAGGCGGGAGGAGAGGAACCAGGCCTCCGCCCGGCCGGGCCTGCGGCCGGACAGGTACCTGCCCCACCGGTTGATGTCCTGTTCGGACAGGTGGGGACATCCCAGCATCAGGAGGTCCGGTTCAAGGTCCTCATCGAGGCATGCCCTCCACCCAGAGGCGTCCAGCTCCGCCACCTCGAGCCCCCGGGGTGGCATCGGGCCATGGAGGTGGAACAGGGGGACCCGTCCCTCGCCGTTGATGGCGAAGGCGAAGCGTTTGGCCTCGTCGTAGTCCGGTCGGGGACCGCAGATGAGAGGGACCTCGTCCCGGACCAGGACGGAGAGGGCGCTCCCCAACAGGGCGAAGTCTCTGCCGACGTTAGATGGCACCACCACCGCCATGGTGGGACGCCGGTTCTCCTCCAGAAGGAGCCCCCTCTCAGCAGTAAGGCCGGTGATGGCCGAGGCCATCGAGGTCCTGAAGTCCTCCACTTCGCTCCTCGCCCCGAGGATGGAGTTCACAAATGAAGACGCCGCCCGGCCGCCCCACGCTACCACCTGGCCACCATCAGGATGGTTCCCCGACAGGTGAGGCGCGCAGCTGCAGGCATGCGCGCCCCGGGGGCGGAGGCGCTCCAAGATCGATCTGCAATTAAGGGACATCTCGTCGTCCAAGCCCCCCGGATTGGCGGTGACCGGTACGTCCATTTCACCGATCTTCGACCGCAGATGCTCCCATTCCTTAGAGCCCCGGTGCCTGTACCAGTCGGGGATGTGCACGGAGCGGACGGGGACGAGCCTCGATGCGCCGGCCCTCTCTCCTGCCCGAACGACCTCCTGCGTGGCCCAACGTACGGCCTCACCGTTCTCTCCTCCCAGGGCCCTCTCCTGGTCCCGGTCTAGATGCACGCTGCCTCCGCTGGACCGAAAGACGGCCCCGTCCGGTCGTTCTCCACCAGGGAGGCCTTCGCCCGCTCCGAAGGAAGGGCGTCAGGGCAGCATGGCCCGGGCAGGCAGGCGGCCCTCCCGCTCAACCCTTGGTCCTGGACTTGGGGATCGGCCCCTCCCTCATCTTCTCCACCGCCGATACGACCTCCCCCAATTTTGATCCGGGGATGCCTACCAGCATCTCATCGGGGCCGATATCGGTGGTCTTGCGGCATCCGAAGCACCCCAGGGAGATGTTCACCTTGCCGGTGAGGTACGGGATGACCGTGGAATCGGCGCAGGCCGCCTGCACTGCCGCCATCTCGATGGTCACCCGGCCTCCGACGGAGAAGGTGGACGCCGCGGGGAGGAGCCAGAACATCTGCTCCGGGGTGCCGGTGACCACTACCACGTCCGGCTCCAGCTTCGCCTTGCTCAGCGGCGCCACGGCAGTGGCCTCCATGCTCCCCGCCTCCAGCGCCGGCCTTCTCCCCATGGTTTCCCTGGCAGCTTCCTGGCTTCCGTACATGCCCATGCTGTAGTGGAACTCTCCCGATCTCACCTTCTCCGGAACGGACGTCAGGCCGAGGGACGACGCTCCGACCGGGCAGGCCTGCTTGTCCGCCTGCACGAACAGGGACTCCCCCTTCCTGGCCCGCATGATGGCCTGACAGTGGCGGATAGGTTTGTCCGGTACCAGGTATCCTGCCGGAGCGGTCCCGCCCTTCTTGATCAGAGTTATGGCCACAGGCTCATGTTTCAGTCCCAATGCTTCGACCAACGTTTTTGACCTTTCAGCACAGACGGTCATGTTTGGACCCGTTAACGTATCGTCGTCACGGAACATATTACTTGGCCGGAGGTATCGCCTCCTCCCCCTCCGCGGCGAGGGGCGTTTCTGCCGCTGGGGGTCGGTGATCGAGCGCCGCGGCCACCTCGGCCGGTGGAGCGGCCTCCCCTAGCGCCTCCGGCCTGACGTCGAGAACGAATACCAGGTCGGCCGCCGCCGGGGCGGGAGAGGGGGTCGGCTGCGGGACCGCATCCTCTGGGATGTGATGTTCCATCCGGTAAGCCGTCCGCAGCTGCCCCCTCATGACCACGATGAACAGGGGGATGGCCGCGAACTGCAGGGCCATCGACAGCGCCATCATCGCCACGAGCGAAACGTCATAGAGCGCTGCCATGGCCATGCTGCCCATGAACCAGGCCACCCCGAAGGCCGCGTTGTAGCAGCCGAAGCCCATCCCCTTCCTGCAGTGGGGGGACATGTCCGCCACCACCGCCCGCATGACCGACTCCTGGGCCCCGAAGCCTATGCCGTACAGCATCATCCCCGAGGCCACCGAGGCCATGCTGTCCGAGAATACCAAGGGCACGAAGAAGGGGATGACCCCGGCCATCACCACCAGGGGCAGGATGCCCACCCGGTCGTAAAGCCGTCCGAACGCGAGCGCCGAAAGCGCATTAGCGGCCATGGCCAGAGCGTACATGATGGGGATCCATCCGGGCGAGACCCCCGCGTAGGTCCCGATGTGATAGGCCACCAAGGGAAAATCGGCGTAGCCGGCGGCGATGAGCGCCCCGGCCAGGAGGAAGAACCAGTATGGCGTGGGGAACTTCTTCCGCTTCTCCTTGACCGGGCAGTGGCTCTTGATGTCCCCCGGCTGGGGGTCGATCCTCCGGGCATAGACCAGCAGGACCATCGCCAGCAGGGCGGGGATGATCAGCACCTCAAAGCCGACGCGGTAGTCGCCGCCCAGCACCAGGACGGCAACGATGACCATCGGCCCGATCATTCCACCGACCGAGGACAGCGCCTCCTGGACCCCGTAGCTCCACCCCCTGCCCACGGTCTTGCCGGCGTGGGACAACATGGCGTCCCGGGCAGGGCCGCGGACCGCACGGCCGACCCGTTCCAGCATGAGCAAGGCGACCGCAGCCTCCCAGCTGCCGGCAAGGGCCAGGGCGGGAACGGCGATGACATTGATGCCGTATCCTATGAACACGAAGGCCCAGTACCGCCCGGTCTCATCGGCGATCCGCCCGAAAAAGATCCTGAGGCTGTATCCTACCAGTTCGCTGAGGCCGGCGACGAAAGTGACGATGCCGGCGCTCGCTCCAAGAAGGATCAGATATGAGCCGGTGACGCTCTTGGTACCCTCGATGGCCACGTCGGCCATCAGGCTCACCAACCCTATTACCATCACGAACAAGATGGCCACCGACCGCTGCCGTCGGGTGACCTTACCGCTGCTGAACGCCCATCCCATCCCATCCCTCCCTGCGAGTGCGGTAATTCCGTATCCCGAAAGTGGATCGATGCCACCAGCGCGGGTTTGACAAGCGCCTGCCGACCGATCAACTACCGGGATTATTTTTCGTTTACCGTTATTGATATCCGGCGCTTGAATGTGATAGGGTATATTTTAACCTCGGTCTTAATGTCCAGGTTCCAGTAACCAGGCAACCATTAAGAGCCGCAAGGTCATACAGGAGGTTGAGATGAAGGACGAGGAAGCAACGAACGTCCTGGACATCGATCACGTCTTCTCCATACTTCGATATCTCGAATGCAGGAGTGGAGAGGAGGTGCTCGCCAGCGAGCTGAGGGCAGTCATGCCCAACTATGGGCGGATGATGCTGATCGTGGGCGAACTGGAGGGTAAGGGACTGGTGGAGATAAGGACGGAAACCAAGCCGCGAAAGCGTTACATCCTCTCCCTGACCGAGAGAGGTCATGTGGTGGCCAGGAAGCTCCAGGCACTGGACGATCTGATCCAATCCTGGCAGTGACGCACCGAACTTTGATGCTCGCTCCACGTCCGGCCCTCAACACCAACGACAAGCGACCGTTTCTGTCCCCGTCCAGACTGTCGATAAGGTCCCTCCTGGACGTCCGCTGGTCTGCTCTTAAAATTTGAAAAAGAAGGAAAAAGGAAGGCCTGGACCAGGTCTTCCGTTTGATACTCCCTATGCCACCGGCGGCATCAGGACGGTGTCGATGACGTGGATCACGCCATTGCTCGCCTGTATGTCCGCGACGACCACCATAGCATCGTTGATGAAGACGTTGCCATCACAGATCCTGATAGTAACCTCACCTCCCTGCAGGGTCACTACTTTCTGACAGTCCTGGAGGTCGGTCGACAGAACCTCTCCGGACACCACGTGGTAGAGAAGGATCTGCTCCAGGGTCGTGGTGTCTTCAGTCAGTAGCATGTTGACCACGCAGGGGTCCAGCTTAGCGAACGCCGCGTCCGTCGGTGCGAACACCGTGAACGGCCCCGGTCCGCTCAGCTCATCAACTAGTCCAGCAGCCTCCAGGGAGGCCACCAGGCAAGTGAAGTTACCATCGGCTACAGCGATGTCCACAATGGTCTTGTTGTCCGCCCCGGGAGCTGTCGGCACCTCAGGAACGCAAGGCTCCTCCGGAGGGACCGGCGCTGCCGGCGGGATCAGGACGGTGTCGATGACGTGGATCACGCCATTGCTCGCCTGTATGTCCGCGACGACCACCATAGCATCGTTGATGAATACCCCGGTACCGTTGATGGTCACGTTCACTGTCGATCCCTGTAAGGTCTCTACGACCATACCATCGCTCAGGTCGGTGGAAAGGGTCTCGCCGGACACCACATGATAGAGCAGGATCTGCTCCAGTGTAGCGGTGTCCTCCGTGAGCAGGGCATTGACAAGGTTGGGGTCCAGCTTGGCGAACGCCGCGTCCGTCGGTGCGAACACCGTGAACGGTCCAGGACCACTCAGCTCGTCATCCAGCCCGGCAGCGTCCACAGCCGCGACCAGGCTGGTAAAGTTGCCGTCCTCCTGTGCGATCTGCATGATGTTCTTCTCGGTCGCCTGGGCCTCAGTGCTGACGTACCCTGATAAGAGGGCCAACAACAGCACGAAACTGGCGATCACAACTGCCGCCTTTTTCTTCATTTTCACACCCTCATTATCGATTTAGGTAATGCTAACGTCTGACCGTCCAATATTAAATTGTTTCTTAATATGGAGAATTGTAAAAACAGCCCTTTTTAATCTTTCCAGAAGGCCCGCCCCCAACGCTCGGGCAATGAAGGGACGGCGGTCTCCCCGGCTCCCGTATTGTGCGCAGGAGGGTTCCCGAAAGAGATATCCTGGTCGGGGGTACTCATGACAGGCACCCTCCTTATAATGGCCTGCGACGGACCCCATCCTAAGACATCGAAACGGATGCCATACTCCACAAGAAAATATGGTGGGCCCGGTCGGATTTGAACCGACGACCATCGGGTATCCCAGGTCCCACAGGGGAACACCTATGAGCCTGACGCTCCACCGGACTAAGCTACGGGCCCTTACGAACGAGGTTAAACGGCCATCCCGATATATACTTTTTTAAGCTGGAAGGTCGCCTCCAGCCCGGACGTTCTATCCTCATACCTATATACCAGCCACGCCTAGTAAGCACGGGTTCTAGCATGGCGGAACAGAAAGCTACCTTTGCTGCAGGATGTTTCTGGGGCGTACAGGCGGAGTTCGACAAGGTGAACGGAGTGAGGTCCACCCTGGTCGGCTATACGGGCGGGAAGAGCGACAGACCGACCTATCGCGAGGTATGCGGTCACCGCACCGGCCACGCGGAGGCGGTGGAAGTGACCTTCGATGCCGACGTCGTGTCGTTCGACCAGCTCCTGGATGTGTTCTGGAGCATTCATGATCCGACCACGCTCAACCGGCAGGGACCGGACGTCGGCGACCAGTACCGGTCTTCGATATTCTTTCATTCCCCGGAGCAGCAGGCAGCGGCGGAAGCCTCGAAAGCCGCTGTGGAACGGTCCGGGCGGTTCAAGCGGCCGATCGTCACCGAGATCGTGCCAGCGGTCACATTCTGGCCGGCGGAGGAATACCACCAGAAGTACCTGGAGAAGCACGGGCGGGCGTCCTGCCACATCTGAGCGGCGCTTACCTCCCACCGACTCCGATTAATATCCCGCCTTCGCATCGATGACCGATGACCGAAACGATCGGATACCAAGTGGTGCGGGTCCTAGGTAAGGTAGAGATACGCAACTACCCCCCGATGGTGATGGCCACGGTGAAGGGCGGGGATGATGACAGGGGCTTCTCCATACTGTTCGATTACATCTCCGGGAACAACGAGGCGAGGGAGAAGGTTCCCATGACCGCCCCGGTGGTGTCCCGCCGGCCGGGGGCAAGGATCGAGATGACCGCTCCAGTGATCACCGATGAGAGAACCTTCTCGTTCGTTCTGCCTCAGGGATCCGATATGAAGACCGTCCCCCGGCCGCTGGACAGCAGGATAGAGCTGATATCCATCCCCTCCCGACATGTCGCTGCCCTCAGGTTCAGTGGCAGAGCCTACTATCGCGAGGTTGTGGAGAAAGAGGATGAGCTGCTGACAGTACTGAGGGGGCAGGCCATCAGGACGAAGGGGGCGCCGTTCCTGATGCGATACAACATGCCCCTCACCCCCGGGTTCATGCGCCGGAACGAGGTCGGGGTGGAGGTCGATGTCGAGGACAGCATCGGCGGTGCGGAGAGATGATAGCTCCCCCGCCCTTTCCCCGGCCGCGTCTGGGCATAAGCCGGTGCATCGAGTTCGACCACTGCCGCTATAACGGCGACAGGATAAGCTCGGAGTTCGTTCGCCAGCTCCGCGACCATGCTGACCTCGTCCCCGTGTGCCCCGAGGTGGAGATCGGCCTGGGGGTGCCCCGGGACCCTATCCGGATCGTCCTCCGGGATAAGGACAGGCGACTTGTCCAGCCGTCCACGGGGCGGGATGTGACCGAAGCGATGGCCAGCTTCGCCGAACAGTACCTTGGCCGCCTGGGCGATGTGGACGGGTACATCCTGAAGAGCCGCTCGCCGTCCTGCGGGGCGGTGGACGTCCGGACCTATCCTGACAAGCAGGGGGCGGCCCCGCTGAACCGCGGGGCGGGGATGTTCGGCCAGGAA
Source organism: Methanomassiliicoccus sp. (assembly GCA_016109435.1). Lineage (GTDB taxonomy): Archaea > Thermoplasmatota > Thermoplasmata > Methanomassiliicoccales > Methanomassiliicoccaceae > UBA6. The sequence goes on along the minus strand of JAEILR010000028.1, from coordinate 62,201 downwards.
GTGCTCCGGTGGCTGGACGGCCTGCCCGTGGAGGACGAGGCCAGGCTGAGGAACATAAAGTTGGGGGAACACTTTCTCACCCGGGCCTTCACCCTCCGGTCCTTCCGAGAGCTGGACAGCAGCTCAGGCATATCCGATCTCATCGATTTCCATGCACGCAACAAGATGCTCCTCATGATGTACAGCCAGACCGAGCTCCGGACCCTGGGCAACCTGGTCGCCAACCGCTCCGGCCTGGAGATGGCGACCATCCTCGCCGAGTACCGGGCCCATCTGCGGAAGGCCCTGTCCCGGCCTCCCCGGTGCACCAGTCCCATCAACGTGCTGATGCACTCCTTTGGGTTCGTTTCCAGCAGTTTGAAGAAGGAGGAGCGGGACCTGTTCATGCAGAACCTGGACATGTACAGGGACGCCCGCGTACCGCTCAGTGTATGCCTTAACCTCATGCGGTCGTACATCATCCGGTTCGACGTACAGTACCTTGCCTCCCAGACATTCTTCCAACCGTTCCCTCCGGGGATCCTATCGGTGGGGGTCACCGATTCGTGCGAGTGGAGGGAGATGTCCTGACCTCAGCGAGAGAGCGTAAGATCGCAGGATGAAGAGGGGACGTTCGCTCTTCTCCATGAAAGGTTTTTGTCCGGGACGGACATATTCCGGGTGACCCGGGATAAGATCCTTGGTCACGGTGTTGGAAATGTCCTCACGAGCCGATCTGGAAAGACTGTGCGAAGTGGCCATGGCGAAGGGAGCGAGCGGGGCGAAGAGCATGTCCGCCCGCGGGGTGGTGGTGGACCCCAGGGTGAGGATGAAGTGCATGGTCCCCCTGTGCGCCAATTATGGCCGCAACCTGATGTGCCCCCCCAACGTGATGTCCCCCGACGAGCTCTCCCGGGTTCTGGAGAGATATCACGACGCCATCCTGGTGCAGTACCCCATACCCATGGACCGGGAGTTCGTCAGTGGCCTGGAAGGGAAGAAGCTGGAGGACATCTACGAGAGCGGTGAGTACGCCGAACGCATGCGGAGGAGCGAGCTCGAGTTCATGGAGGTCCTCGGTGAGGTGGAGAGGCAGGCCCTGGGCATGGGATACCGCTTCGCCGCGGCGTTCTCCGGCGGTCCCTGCCGGCTTTGTGATGAATGCGTGGGGCAGGGGTCGGGAGAGGCATGCCGCCATCCCTTCCGCTCCCGGCCACCCATGGAGGCTCTGGGGATCGATGTCTTCCTGACCGCAAGGAACGCAGGTCTGGAGTTCGAGATGCCCCCCAAGGACCATCCAGTGTGGAACGGTCTCGTCCTGATCGACTGAGGGCCGCGGATGCCGAGAACGATCCCGTCATCGGGCCGGGGGACCATGTTCCGCGAGACCCAGTACTTCAGGCAGATATGGATGATCGCGCTCGTGCTGGGCATCTCCGCGATCTTGTCATGGGGGGTGGTCCAGCAGGTGGTCCTGGGGGCCCCGTGGGGCGACAACCCGGCCTCCGACGGGTTCATGGTCCTCATGTTCGTCCTGTTCGGCCTGCTGCTGCCCCTGTTCATGTTCGTTGTCCATCTGGAGACCGAGGTCACCACCACGTCCCTGAACTTCAGGTTCTTCCCCCTGCATCTGAAGCCCCGCCGAATACCGCTGGAGGACATCGCCGAGCACAGGGCCATCACCTACAGCCCGCTTAAGGAGTTCGGGGGATGGGGCATACGGTACGGGAAGCTGGGCACGGCCTACAATGTCAGGGGAAACGAAGGAGTGCTGATCAGGACAACGGCCGGACGGCAGATCCTGATCGGCTCGAGGAGGGCGGTGGAACTGAACGCCGCCCTCGGTTCGATGACCCGCCGGACGAAGTAGATGATGAGAAGAGTGAGGCGCCGTCGAACGGGCTCGAACCGTTGACCTTGTGATGACCGTTCCCCTTTTCAGGGATTAACAGTCACACGCTCTACCAGCTGAGCTACGACGGCGTGTAGGCAAGTGAATTACCCTCTGGTATTAATCATTATCGCTCTTCGCCAGCTGGGTCCTGAGCTCCTTGACCGTCTTTTCCAGGTCGTCCAGGATGACCTTCAGTTGCTCCATGAACGCCTTGAGCTTGTCGGTGGTGACCGCTCCCTCCGGCGAGGGCTTTATCAGGCCTTCCTGCTCGAGGATGCGCATGGAGTACCGTACCTTGTGCTGGGGGTGATCGAGCAGCTCAGAGAGGCGTATGATCCCGATCGGTTCGTTGTCCATGATCGCCTTCAGCATCTGGACGTGCCTCTGCAGAAGTTCGATCTCGCTCTCGATCTTGTTTGTAAGAACGCTGCTGCCCTTCATGGTCCCTCTCCGACGGTGTGCCGTGATAACAATGGTACATATATGAGGGTTGTCAGGTGGTTCGTCTGGACTGGAAGGAACCAAACCGTCATGACGAAATAAAAACCCGTTCCATTGATATATATGCAAGAAGAATCAAAAACACAGGTGTTTTGATGGATGCCGAGATAACGAAGTGCCAGGCCTGTGGCCGGAAGATGACCAAGCAGCGCTCCGCCGAACCCGGGGCCCCCAAGGCGGGGTACGAATGCAGCGAGTGTCATGAGTGGGTGTGCGGGGACTGCACCGACTGGAACGCCTCGGAGACCGAGAAGAAGATATGCTCCCGGTGCTCGGGGAGGACCGCCCCTCGCAAGTGTGGCTGCGAGTGAGGGTCCCGCCCCGACAACGGTCCTGATGGTGCGGGGTCAGTAGGACGAGAGCAGACCGGCGCAATGCCCGTCATCCGCCGCCCGAAGCTCCCCCTCCTCCGGAACGCCCCCCGCCGAACCCGCCGCGCCCGCCGCCGATGATGGCCAACAGCCAGATCAGGGGACGGAGGACCATCCCCCTGGTCACGATGACCAGCACGATGAAGACCACGGCCACGATGGCCATCTGGCCCCAGGTCAGCGGGACGCCATCGACGGGGAACGCGGGGTCCCCGGAACGGCTTCCCTCGTACTCGGTGATCAGGATATCGCCCAGTGCGTAGGTCAGTTCGAACAGCCCGTCGCCGTAGGAGTCGGCGGTCATATTGGGCACCAGGAACTCCTCGGCCAGGCGGTTTACCCTCACGTCGGTGAGGACGCCCTCCAGGCCGTACCCGACCTCGATCCTCCAGGCATGGTCATCGGTGGCGACGACGACCAGCAGGCCGTTGTCGCTCCCCGACTTGCCGATGCCGTTGTGCTGGAAGGTCCTGAGGGCATAGTAGTCGATGTCGCTTGGGCTGGTGGTGTTGACCACCAGCACGACCATCTCGCAGCCGGAAGCCGAATCGACCTCCAGGCACAGCTGGCCGATGTAGTGCTCATCGTCATCGGTGATGGCGTCGGCCAGGTCGGTGACGTAGTACTCCAGTTGGGGTACCGAAGCGTCATCGCCGCTGCCTGAGGAGGGCCTCAGCAGAATGTACCCCGCTGATATCGTCCCCCCGATCATCACGACCAAGACCACTAGTCCGACCACGGTACGGGTGGACGACCGCAAGCTCCCTCACTGCCCCCGCTGGAAGTAGGGGGCCTCCTCGAAGCCGAAGCTCGATGCCAGCAGGTTGTTGGGGAAGCTACGCACGGCGGTGTTGTAATCATTGACGGCGTCGTTGTAGAAGATGCGCGCCGCGGCGATGCGGTTCTGCGTGCCCTCCAGCTCCACGATCACGTCCCTGACCACGTCGATCGACTGGATGTAGGGGTTCTCCTCTGCGACGGAAAGGAACGAACCGACCTGGACCGAGAACTCGTTGGTGAAGTTGACCTGATCGCCGACCGAGCCGTTGGCCAGGGTGTTGAGCCACTGCGTCCGGAGGGCGGTGATGTTGGCCAGGAGGCTCTGCTCGAACTGCATGGACACGTTCTGCTGGGCCAGTACCTGAGGGATCAGGTCCACCTGCCTCTGCACCTGCACCTCGATGTCGCTCCACTTGTTCTTGACATCCTGGTCCTTGGAGACCAGGGAGTTGTAGGACACCATCGTCGTCAACAGTATGGCGGCGATCACCGCAACGGCCGCGATACCTAGAATGAGCTTTTTGGACCACACCATGCCGGCGGTGATGCGATATCAGTTAATCAATCTTGCATTGAAAATAAAAGGTGACGGGAAAAGGTTTGGGCTCATTCAGTGAACCAGGTCTTCGTGCTCGGCAGCAGCAGGTAGACCAGGATGAGCACCGGTATGAGGATCGAAAGTCCCAGCGTGGCTATGCTGGCCAGGCTCCCGGAGAACACCGCGGTGACGACTGAGGACGCGATGTTCAGGACCGAGAATATGATGCCCAGGATCCAGGCCCACCTCTTGCCCTTGAGGAAGCCCCAGGCCAGCAGGAAGGCCACGACGGCCATTATCAGGAGCACCACTCCGGCGACTCCGAACAGGACCGGCCCGGAATCCAGGAGCCACTGGGGGACGTTCGGGCCGAGGGCATCGATGAACTCCTGGGTCCCGGTTAGGGCGGCTATGGCGAACATGCCGAACGCGGCTAGAAGGAGGAGCAGCCCTCCCAGGATCTCCAGGATGGCCAGTATGGTAACGCCGAGGGGTCTTTTCCTCGGCTGGACAGGATAGGCAGGCGTGTACTGCGCCGGTGGCGGAGTATAGGTGGTCATAAGGCACGGATTGTCGTGCACGGATAATAAAGTGCTACTATCGCATGAAATGGAGCGGGCGAAGGTAATATCGAGGGCCGATGATAACCTGGAGATAGGCATTATATAAATCACGGCGAATTGAGCGACGTGCCAGCCATCGAGGTGAGCGGTCTTAGCAAGAGATACGGTCCAGTGACCGCGCTGGACAGCGTGTCCTTCGCCGTGCCCGAGGGCACCTTCTTCGGTTGCTTCGGGCCTAACGGGGCGGGGAAGAGCACCCTGCTCAAGGTCCTCACCGGGCAGGTCGCACCCACCTCCGGGAGCGCCAAGGTGCTGGACCTGGACGCCAGGGGCAACGGCATCAAGGTCAGGGAGAGGATCGGCATCGTGCCTGAGGTCGAGTCCCCTCCCAGCTACCTGACCGCTTACGAGTTCCTGTACTTCGTGGCCGAGGTCCGCAAGGTGGACGACATCGAGGCCCGCATCGAGCGATGGCTCAGGTTCTTCGACCTCGAGGGCACCAGGGGTACCCTGTGCCGGGACCTCTCCAAGGGGATGCGCCAGAAGGTCATGCTGTCCGCGGCGTTCATCCATGAGCCTCGGCTCCTGTTCCTGGACGAGCCGTTCGTGAACCTCGATCCGATCTACCAACACCGGCTCAGGGAGTACCTGCTTCAGCTCCGGGAGGAGGGCCGCACCATCTTCCTGTGCTCCCACATCCTGGAGATCGCCCAGAAGCTGTGCCAGGAGATGATCATCCTCGACCGGGGAAGGGTCGTGGTCGCCGGGAGCGTGGCCGAACTGACCGCCAAGGAGGACCTCGAATCTCTCTTCCTACGCATGGTGGGCGAGCATGCACCTGCTTAGGCTGATGCTCCGGGAGGAGTACCGCCTCCATGTGTCCTACTCCTCGGCCAGGATGTTCCTGGCCATGCCCTTTTTTGTCCTCCTGCTGTCCTTCGTCCTGTCCTTGACCATGGTGAACCTGCAGGACTCCGTCGGCCTCAGGGACATGGTGACCAACCTGAACGCCGGGGTGTACCTCTACGGGATGAGCGTGGGGGCGTTCGGCTTCCTGGGCAAGACCTATGTGGAAAGAAGGCAGGGGAAGACCAATTACATGGTGGCCATGCCCGCGCTGCTGCCCCTGTCCTTCCGCTCCACCTTCCTGGGCATGTACCTGCGGGACGTGGTGTTCTACATGGCCCTGATCCTGGGGCCGGCGCTCATCGGGCTGGCCATCGCCTCCCCCTTCGCCGGCTACGCACCCCTCTCGGTGCTGGTGGTCGGCGCGACGATGACCTTGTCCTTCCTTTCCGGGATCTCCCTCAGCTTCGCCGTGTCGGTGCTGGGGTCGCGCAGCCGGGTCGCCCTGGCGGCGATGGTGATGGCCATCCTCGCGGTGTTCATCGGTTACGGTCTGCGCCTCTACGGAATGGAGGCGTTCCTTCCCTCCATCGGCTTCCAGATGTCACTGCCCCCGTTCGGCGACGACCCCGGGTCGGCCTTGCTCTTCCTGCTCCTGACCGTCCTGTCGTTCCTGGGCCTTACCGCGCTGGCAGTGGTGAGCGTGGCGGAAACCTACGAGGGAGGGGGCGGAAGGAAGGGGAACAGCACGACCCTGCTGCCCGCCTATCTGCGCCGGCTGAGGGTCGCCCGCTCCTACCGTCCCCTGCTGGCCAAGGAGGCTGTGGACATACTGAGGAGCGGGACCCTGGGGAAGATGGCGTTCACCTTCATCGCCCCCCTGACCTTCCTCAGCTTCACTACCTGGTACGTCAACAACGGCCTGAACGTCCCGGTGGGCTTCAACCTGGTGTTCTTTGCCGCCATGGTGGGCTTCTTCGGGGTGATGCTCTACTCCTGGCTGGCCAACATGGACGTGGTCGATTACTACGACACCCTGCCGGTCAGCGTGCCCCGGGTCATCCGCACCAAGCTGATGGCCTTCCTCTTCCTGACCGCCGGTACCTCCACCGCCTTCGTCCTCGGGATCGCCCTCCTCAATAACGAGACCCGCCTGCTTTGGCTCGCCCTGCCAGTGCTGTACGTGACCCTGGTCTACATGGCGGTGGTGATGTCCTACCTCACCGGGCTGCATCCCAACTCCTTCCTCTTCAACCCCCAGGTGCTGTTCCGGTTCGGCCTCCTGTCCATGCTCCCCCAGATCAGCCTCACCATCCTCTCCTTCTCCGTCGACCGTTCGCCCCTGGTCACCGCCACCGCCATCCTGGCCGTTCTTGGCTTCCTCCTGCTCCTCACCGCCTTCATGTACCGCCGGCTGGACCGCAAATGGTCGGACGCAGGTTTTTAATCGCCCCGGCGCATGGCGTGGCCTGAGGGACATGGACCGCGAAGCGATATTCCGGAGGCTGATCCATCTCAGCGCTCCGGTGTTCCTGATCTACTATTTTCTCCCCTCTCCCCTATGGGCTGGAGGGCCGCCGCGGGAGGTCGGGCTGCTGGTCGCCTTCGCCGTGGCCATGATCTTCGAGCTGGCCCGCCTGGTCCTGGGGTTCAGGGTCCCCGGGATGCGGGAGTACGAGGCCGAGCAGATCTCGGCCAGCGCGTGGTCGGCGGTGGCCCTCACCTTCGCTTTACTGTTCTTCCCCTTGGAGATGGCCGCCCCGGTGATCTTCGGCATGGCCCTGGTGGACCCGTTCATCAGCCTCGTCCGCCGAACAAAATGGTATCCCTGGCTGCCGTACGCCCTCCACCTGGTCATAATGCTGACGGTGCTCTCCCTGCTGGTGCGGTTGGACCCGGGGACCGTGATCGCGGCTGTGGTGACATCGGTCGCGGCGATCGCTGCGGAGGGAATAAAAACAAGCTACGTGGACGACGATTTCCTCATGATCGTCGTGCCACTAATCACACTGTGGCTGATGCTGGGCCTCTAATCATCCTTGCGCCAGACCACGGTGCCGAAGAAGCCCTTCTTGGGGTACCGGTCATAGTGTTTGATGAACGGTGTGAAAGGCCCCTTGCACTTCGCGAGGGCCTCCTCCTCGGATTTGTAAACCTTGCCAGTAAAGGCGCACTGGTATAATACTTTCTTGGGCTCGTCGCTCATCGGGCAGGGTATTTCGGACCGCGTTTATAACCTTTGAGGTAAGCCTTGGGTGCCCAGCCCCTATAGCTATAGAACGAGGCGGTAGTCCTTTATATTCTCATAAACTAATTAGGAAGGCTATGAACAGAATCAAGGTTATCAACGAGCCATCGGAACTTGTACCGATGTTGCGGGCTGTTGATACCAAGGTCAAGCGGGAAGTACTCAAGGAGGTCACCCTTGAATGGCGTACCACCAAAGAGGTCGAGGAGAAGTTCGGGCAGGAAGGTTCTGACGCTCTCAAGTTCTTCGAGAAGATGAAGCTCGTGGAGACCCGGTGGCAGTCGACGAGCGGATCATTTCCCGAGAAGGCCTATCACACCTACTACACCTCATTTCACATCAACGCGTCCTGGCCAGTGTACGAGATATCGGACGTCCTCGCCGCGGCGATGATGGACGAGGACGAGTTCGAGGAGCTGGAAAAGCAGATCTACAAGGAGGTCGGGCCGGAGGGTCGCTTCGCTGGAGACATCGCTGAGAAATTGGGCATCACCTCCACCATGCTTCGGAGCCTTGTAAAGCGCTCGGTCCGCCTCGATTACCGGGGCCACCGCATCGAGCGCCTCAAGGAGTAACGCGGTCTTGACCGAGATCTACGTCCTGAGGCTCGGCCATCGCCCGGAGAGGGACAAGCGGGTGACCACCCACGTGGCCCTCACTTCCCGGGCCCTGGGGGCCAAGGGGATATACGTCTCCACCAAGGACGAGGAACTGGAGCGCAGCGTGCGCTCGGTGGTGAAGCGGTTCGGTGGCGACTTTTGCATAACCACCGGGGTCAAGTGGAAGGAGGTCCTCCGCAGCTTCGACGGCACCAGGGTCCACCTGACCATGTACGGCACGCACATCGACGACGCCCTCCCCCGGGTCCGCTCGGCCATGACCGATAAGATGCTCATCGTGGTCGGCGCGGAGAAGGTGCCTCCTGAAGTGTATCAGGCGGCGACGTTCAATATCGGGGTGGGCAACCAGCCTCATTCCGAGGTGGCGGCCCTGGCCATCTTCCTGGATCGGCTGAGGGAAGGGGAGGGCCTGCGCACCGACTTCAAGGGCCGCATGACCGTTCTCCCATGCGACCGGGGGAAGAGGGTTGTCAACAATCCCGAATGAACAGCAGTGCATCGATATCCTGAAGGACCACGGTGCGCCGGACAGGCTGATCAAGCATGTGTGCACCGTCACCGCCCTGGCCGTGGCCGTCGCCCGGAGGTGTGGGGCCGACCAGGACCTTATCATCGCCGGCGGCCTGCTGCACGATCTCGGCCGGACACGGACCCACGGCGTCCGCCATGGGTTGGAAGGAGAGGCCCTGGCCCGCTCCCTTGGTCTCCCGGAACCACTGGTGCTCATCATCCGCCGTCACATCGGGTCCGGTATACTCCCCAAGGAGGCCCGGACGCTGGGCCTGCCTGACCTGGACTATGTGCCCCGCACCCTGGAGGAGAAGATCGTCTGCCACGCCGATAACCTGGTGAGTGACGCGGACTACCTGACCTCGGACGCGGCGTACCGCGACTTCCTCAGGAAAGGCCTCACCGGTCCGGCCGACCGCATGCTGGAGATGCACAAGGAGCTGTCGGAGCGGTGCGGCGCGGACATCGACTCCATCGCCGATGAGATCAGGGGGGCGGAGCCCCGGGGGCCCTGCGGTCGCTACCTAAAGATGCACATCAGCAGCTGGAGCGGACCGAGCGGGGATCAGGTCCGCCGTTCCTGACCCACCTCAACATGACCACCCAGACCTGAACGGGTCGCCGTCGTTAGGAGGCGGCCAAGGGGAAACGATCATGGGTGCCAGATGCGGTAGCGGTCTTGTCCGGAGAACCCACAATGGCGAGGCAGCGGCCTGTCGGCGAAATGGTTGGACCGGGGCGGGAGAAAAGGGCTCGGCCCCGCCCTGAAGGAACGGGTTGGCGGCCTAGAGCTTGGCCGCGGGCTTTTTGGTGGTGACCCTCTTGGGGAAGTACTTCAGGATGATGATGTCCCCGACCGACTGGATCCACCGGAACGGTACGTTGACAGCCTTGGACTCCTCAACCAGCAGGGGGTTCGTCTCGCTGACGAACAGGCCATCCACGCGCTTGTTGTCCAGGTCTATGACCAGGTTGTTGACGCTTCCCAGGAATATGCCGTTCGACGTATAGACCTGCAGTCCCATTAGCTCAGACGCTTCCTCTAGCATGAGTCATCCCGCCGTGGTATCCCATTCCTTCTTTTAATAGGTTGTGCCCTCGCTCACGCGCTGGACCGTTCGCCCCAAGAAATTATCTCCGGGTACCGAACTTAATAGCAGAACTCTTTTATCAGTGAAAGTGGCATACGGTTTTTCACACCGAATGCACAACCGTTGGAGATCATGATATGGACGATATCGAGCAGATCAGGGAAAAGAAGAAGCAGGATTTGATGAAAGGCGCTGAGTGGCCATCGGAGCCGGTGGAGGTCAATGACAGCGGCTTCAACGATCTCATCAAGAAGTACTCGGTAGTAGTGGTGGACTGCTGGGCCCCGTGGTGCGGCCCCTGCCGCATGGTCGGCCCGGTGATCGATGCCCTGGCCAAGGAGATGCAGGGCAAGGTCGCGTTCGGCAAACTGAACACCGACATGAACCCCAAGATCTCCATGCGCTTCCAGATCGAGGCCATCCCCACCTTGCTGGTGTTCAAGGAAGGGGAGCTGGTCGACCGCATTGTGGGAGCCAAGCCCAAGGAGGACCTGGCCCGCCGTCTGAAGGCCCACCTCTGAAACCCCTTTCCTCCACCTTTTGGTCGATTGAACCATAAAGGTATAAAGACCCTTTTCGCACTAGAGGCACCGGGCATTTCCATGGATGCGGATATCACCATCATTGGGCTCGGTCCGGCCGGACTGCAGGCCGCGATCCACGCGGCCAGGAAGAAGGTCAAGGTCGTGGCAGTGGGGAAGAGCGGAAGCTCCTCCCTCAACAAGGCCGAGGTAGAGAACTACCTGGGGATCATATCGGCGGAGGGGTCCGACCTCCTGAGGATCGGCCGGGAGCAGGCGGTGCGGTTCGGCGCTGAGCTGTTCGAGGAGGAGGTGGTCAAAGTGACCAAGGAGGGCGAGACCTTCGTCACGGTCACCGACCATGAGCGTGTGATCCGCTCCCGCTCGGTCATCCTGGCAGTTGGGATCTCCCGAGCCAAGCTGGGCGTTCCGGGGGAAAAGGAGTTCCTGGGCCGGGGAGTGAGCTACTGCGCCTCCTGCGACGCCGGATTCTTCAAAGGCCGCCCGGCGGTGGTCATCGGGGAGGAGAGCGAGGCCGCCGAATCCGCTGTCCTGCTCACAGAGTACGCGTCCAAGGTATACTGGGTCCACCGGGAGCTGAACGCTTCCCCCCAGGAGCTAGAGAAGGTCAAGAAGGCGAAGGTGGAGATGATCGGGTCCAAGCCGGTCAGGGTGTTCGGGGAGCAGAGCGTCACCGGGCTGGAGCTGGAGGACGGCCGGAAGCTGGACGTCAACGGGGTGTTCATTGCCCTGGGGGCGAAAGGGTCCATCGAGCTTGCGCTGGAGCTGGGGATCATGCCCGATCCCAGCGGCAAGATACAAGTGGACGAGAACTGCCGGACGGAGATGGAGCACGTGTACGCGTGCGGGGATGTCACAGGGGCGCCCTGGCAGCTCGCCCGGGCCGTGGGCCAGGGATGCGTAGCCGGGGACCACGCGGCGAAGGTCCTGCGGGCGGAGAAGTGACATGTCCCTAGAGAATGAGCTGGTGGCGGGGATCCTGCGCGAGGAGGGCGGATTCCGCGATGCCCTGCGCAAGGTCCTGGACGAGGACCTCAAGATGAGCATCCATGAGTTCTGCTCCCAGACCGGGCTCTCCCCCTCGACGATCTACAAGATCATGCAGGACCAGAGGGAGCCTAACCTGCGAACGGTGAGGGACATCATCCGCGCCGTCCGGAGGATGGAAACCAAGCCCCATGGCAACTTCATCGCGGTCATTGCCGCCCGCCCGGTGCTCAACCGCATCGAGGAGCGCACGGTCAAGCTCAACGACCGCGACGTCCGGGTGAAGGAGTACCCGGCCAATAGCATGGAGGATGCCATCATCGCCGCGGCCATGGCGGAGAAGGACGGCGCTCTGGCCATCGTGTGCGCGCCCATCGTGGCGCCGACCATCCAGAAGATACTCACCATCCCGGTCTCCATCGTCATCCCCAGGGACAGCATCCTGAAGGCGATCGAGGTGGCGGCACAGAAGACCCTTTAGCACCTACCAGCGAGAAGCCCCGCTCGAATGGGCGGGGCGGTTCACACGCCCTGTCTCTGCTGCTCCAGCTCGTCCAGGATGGTCTTCCTGAGGTTGATGAAGTCCTGGCTGGCCCTGTCCCGGGGGCGGGGCAGCTCGATCTGGTGGATGGTCTTGACCTTGCCCGGCCTGGTGGTGAGCACGATGACGCGGTCCGCCAGGAACACCGCCTCGTCCACGGAGTGGGTGATGAAGATGATGGTCTTCTTCGTTTCCTGCCAGATCCGCAGCAGCTCCTTCTGCATCTGGTTCCTGGTCTGGGCGTCGAGGGCCCCGAATGGCTCGTCCATGAGCAGGATCGCGGGCTCGTTGGCCAAGGCCCTGGCGATCCCCACCCTCTGCTTCATCCCTCCCGAGAGCTGATTGGGATGGGAGTCCTCGAACCCCTTGAGGCCGACCAGGTCGATGTACTTCTGGGAGACCTTCTTCCTCTCCTCCGGGGGCACGCCCTTGACCTCCAGGCCGAACTCGACGTTCCTGCGGACGGTCCTCCACGGGAACAGGGCGAACTCCTGGAACACCATGCCCCGGTCGGAACCTGGTTCGGAGATGTCCTTCCCCCTCAGGGACATGGTCCCCGAGGTCTTGGACTCCAGGCCGGCGATGATCCTCAGCAGGGTGGTCTTCCCGCAGCCCGAGGGCCCCAGTATGCACACGAACTCCCCGTCCTTGACCTGTATGTCTATGTTCTCCAGGGCGACCAGCTCGTCCCCGCCGGTACGGGGGAAGGTCTTGGTCACGTGCTCTATCGACAGGCTTACCTCATTCCCATCCACTTGGAAACCCTCCCTTCTATGAACTTGCTGAGCCAGGTGGTCAGCAGTCCCAATATGGCGATCATGAGCATGCCGGCGAACATGTACTCGTAAAGGCCGATGTCCCCGTTGCGCAGGATGATGGCGCCCACCCCTCCTCCCTGGGCCCCGATCATCTCCGCGGCCACTATGCACATCCACCCGATGCCCAGGCCGATGGTGACGCCGGCCATCATATACGGGATGGTGGAGGGGAAGACCACCTTGGTGAAGATCTTCCACTTGCTGGCCCCCAGGGTCTTGGCCGCGTCAATGAGGGCCGGCTCAACGCTCTTGACCCCGAACATGACGTTGGACAGTATGGGGAAGAACGCCCCCAGGAAGATGGTCATCACCGGTCCGAAGAACAGGCCGAAGGCGATGAAGAACAGGGGGACCCAGGCGATGGGGGGGATCGGCCTCAGGACCTCCACGATGGGCCTGCCCAACCCCTCGAATATCCTCGAGAACCCCATGGCCAGCCCCATCGGCACCGCTATGAGGAGGGCGAGAGCGAATCCCACCGCGAACCTCCGCAGGCTGGCGAACACCTGCTGCATCATCGGCAGGTTGGTCGCGGGGTCCTGATCGAAAGCCTTTATAAACGCCTCCAGGACCTCGGGTGGGGCGGGCAGGTAGGCCTTGTTCAGGATGATGGCGCCCAGCCACCATACCGCGATGAACCCGACCAGCGATATGATGTACAGGAGATAGTCGGAGCCCTGACCTCGTTTCAAGCCGAAAAGTGACCGTTCGGAGCGGCCTGGCGTCTGGTTGGATGTCATTGCGGTCGACCCATTAACAAGATAAAGAATAAAAAAAGGTTTAGGTCGCCATCAGGCGGCCGCGGTCTTGAAGCCGTTCTTCTCCGCCATCGCCTGCAGCAGGAGGTGCTGGATGGAACCCAGACCGGGGTCCGCGACGATCATGCCGTCGAGGTCCTGGAACGAGTTGATGGAGTTCGCCACGACCAGGGCTGAACCCTCCTCGTTCGCACCGGCGATGATGGTCACCGGTATCTGGTTGTTGATGTGCTTCAGGATGGCCGGGGGCGATCCGAGGTAGCCGATGTCCACCGCGCCGGCGGCGAAGGCATCCATCTGGGCCGGGCCAGCGGAATAGCCGCCCGCGCTGGAGGCTATGGCGTTGATGCCGTACTGCTGGTACAGCGAGGTGCCCCCGCCGGCCGTGGCGTTGGAGGCGACGAGGCGGGCGAACTGGTGAAGGTCACCGGCCAGGTATCCGACCCGGACATCGGTCAGCGGTCCGGAGGAAGGCTGCACCGAGGCCGCCTGCTCCAGGAACGAGGTGTTGGCGTACCTGTTCACGAAGTCATCCACCGACGAGTATCCCGCAGCGTTCAGCTTGGCCATGCTGGTCTGGTCCAGGGCGATGAACTCGTTGGTGAAGTTCTTCAGGCCCTCGATGAACGAGGGGCTCAGCTGGTCCACGAATTTGATGTGGTCCAGGGAAGAGGCGACGACATCAGTGCTGACCGCGCTGAAACTGGCGCCCATCTGCAGGAGAAGCGTGTAGTTCTCGCTGCCGGGATTCGCCACCGCTTCGGCGATCCACTTGTTCGCTTCCATGTCCGCCTTGAGGAAGGCCTTGACCGCCTCAGGATTGTTCTGGGCGAACTCGTTGCTGGTTACGATCACACAACACGGATGGTTCGGCCAGATCTCGTCCGACCAGTAGAGTACCTTGGCCTTACCGTCAAGGACGGCCTGGGAACCATACGGCTCCCAGCCTACACCACCGGCGACGCTGCCCTGGGCGATCGCATCCGCCTGCAATCTCGGGGCCAGCGTCGTGAACTTGACCGTTCCCTTGTTATCGTCGGGCTGCATCATCGACCATGCTAGGACGGCGACGAGGACGACCGCGACCACCGCCACGACAGCGGCTATAACGTAATTTCTCTTCATGAGAACACCTGCGCCGTTGACCGACTTGACAATATAAATGTGTATTGTATTCTTAGGTAAATTGTAACCTTATTGTACAAGATAACCGGCCCGATTCTACAACTGTGCGTCAATCGGACAATGCATTGCGGTTATGCGACGGACGACGTCGGCCGTCACCATTTTTAGCTAGAATAACTAAACAATAAAAGCTAATAGCTTTCCATCAGATGCCCGGAGGATACCGATGTTCGAGCTAAACGTCGAGAGCAACACCCCGCTCACGCCCATTCAGGACGTGGACGACATCGCCCTCCAGTTCCTCACCCATATCGGGTACCTGCCCAAGGGGTACAATCCGAAGACCAATGTCATAGATACCCAGGACAGCGTGCCCTACCGGCTGTTCATGGAATGCTTCGTCCGGAACATGAAGAGGGCGTGGCCGGTGGACGAGCTTGCCGTCCACCTTGGGACGACGAAGCCGACCATCTACCGGCACCTCAACAAGCTCAAGGCCATCGATATCCTGGAAGAGGTGGAGACGGAGCGGGACGGGGCGATGAAGAAGGGATACCGCATCCGCTACGGTGACCTGCGGAAGGCATGGAGCTTCACCGAGGCCAACGTGGAGATGGCCATGCAGAACTACCGGCAGACGGTGGACCACTTCCACAAACTGATCGAGGAGGAGACCAAATGGCGTTGAAGGAGATCGAGGAGCTGATCACCATCGGCTCGAAGTATAGCATAGTGAGCACCGGCAACGAGGACCGGCCGCTGGTATCCACCGGGGAGTTCCGGGGATATGCCGCGTTCGCCAACGAGACCGCCCTGGTGCTGAAGCTGGACGGGGACGGGGGGCAGGAGGAGGGGCGCATACGGTTCATACCCTATCACGCCATCCTCGCCATCGACGTGATCGAACTGGCGCCCAAGAAGGTCCAGGAACAGAAGGACGACAATCGCGTCTACTACCGGTAGGACCACGGTGCGCAATTGGGCTATCATGAGGACCTCATCCGGATGATGGTGTCCGGCGAGGTCGGGGACAAGGATGCCCTTCAGCGGGCCAAGATCGACCTGTGCCGGAGGTACGGCCTGGGGAAGGTGCCGCCGAACTCGGAAACCCTCGCCCTGGTAGGTCCTGAGGACCTGCCGAAGGTGGAGGAGGTCCTCCGCCGCAAGCCGGTGCGCACCCTGTCGGGAGTGGCGGTGGTGGCGGTCATGACCTCACCCGCGCCCTGCCCCCATGGGAAGTGCATCTTCTGCCCCGGAGGGGTGGAGTCCGGTTCTCCGCAGTCATATACTGGCAAGGAGCCGGCGGCCCGCCGGGGAGCCTCGTACGGCTTCGACCCGTACGAGCAGGTGCGAGGGCGCATCGAGCAGCTGGAGGCCATCGGCCACCGGACCGACAAGATCGACCTCATCGTCATGGGAGGAACGTTCACCTCCCGCCCGGCGGAGTACCAGGTCCAGTTCGTCCGCCGGTGCTTCGACGCCATGAACCTGGCCCCGTCGACGGACCTCGAGGACGCCCAGGTCAGGAACGAGAGCGCCCCCCACCGCTGCGTGGGGATGACCATCGAAACCCGCCCCGACGCCATGACCGGCCAGCAGGCCGGCATCTCCATGCAGTTGGGCATGACCAGGGTGGAGATGGGGGTGCAGGTCCTGGACGAGGACATCCTGCGTGCGGTCAACCGCGGCCACGGCCTGCAGGCGGTCATCGACGGGACCGCGGTGGCGAAGCGCAGCGGCCTGAAGGTGTGCTACCACCTCATGCCCGGGCTGCCCGGCTCATCCCCGGAGAAGGACCTGGACAGCTTCCGCAGGGTGTTCGCCGACCCCGACTTCCGGCCGGACATGCTCAAGCTGTACCCCACCCTGGTGGTGAAGGGGACGAAGCTCTACGACATGTGGAAGGAGGGGGAGTACGCTCCGTACACCACCGAGGAAGCGGTCACGGTGATGGCGGAGATGAAGCGGCTGGTGCCCCCATGGGCTCGCATACAGAGGATCCAGAGGGACATTCCCGTGCCCCTGATCGAGGCCGGGGTGGACAAGGGCCACCTGCGGGAGCTGATAAAGGAGCGGATGCGCGCCCAGGGCCATCGGTGCCGGTGCATCCGCTGCCGGGAGGTGGGCCTGATGGGGGCGAGGGGCCACCGGCCGGAGGACGCGGAGATGAACGAGGTCGAGTACGACGCCTCGGGCGGGACAGAGACCTTCATCTCCTACGACCTCCCGCACCTGGACGCTCTGGTGGGCTACGCGCGGCTGAGGACCGGCGACGGGCCGGGGGCCTCGCTGAGGGAACTGAAGGTGTTCGGCCGCATGGTCCCCATCAGCGGACAGGGGGAGTGGCAGCACCGGGGTTACGGCAAGGAGCTGGTGGCCCGGGCCGAGGAGATCGCGCGGCAGAGGGGCTGCGAGTCCATCAGGGTCACCAGCGGGGTGGGCGTCCGCCGGTACTACGCCTCCCTGGGCTATGCCCGGGACGGAGTGTACATGGCCAAAAAGCTCTGATGCCCGGACGAGGCGGGACAACGATAGAAGAACCGGCCTGGCCGGGACGATATTTTCGGGGTCCGAAACCCCGAAAAGGTTTCAGGCGTTGGAAACGGACATCACGACAACGTCACGGACCGCCCTCATCTCGCTGAACGGCAGGACCAGCCGTCCCTGGGCGTCGGTCTTGTACAGCCGGCTCTCCACTTCCTCGGCCGGTACGACCAGCACGTTCTGGATATCCCCGGAGGCGGTGTTCACCAAGAAGTTCTCGATCATTCCCAGGATCTGTCCGTCGTTGGTCATGACGGTCTTCCCCTTGAGCTCAGTAATGAATTTTCTCATCCCAGCATCCTCTGTGAACCTTGATTCTGACTGGTCCATGCAACTGATTGTCCATATTTCAATTTATCGAACTGACTGATAGATATCGCCGTCCAGGGGCGGAGCGGGGGCGAGGCCGGTGGCCGCCTCACCGATACACTCCGGGGTCCTGCCACTTCGCGGAGATATGGTCCTTGGAGCGGGCGAAGTCCTCGTACCACTTCATCACGTCCTTGCTCGAGGACGGCCGGATCACCTTCAGCGCGGCCTCGAAGTGCCTCATGTGCACCTTGTCGGCAGTGGGGGACTCGCGCATGGCCATCAGGCCGGCTTCCCGGCACAGCGCCTCCAGGTCCGCGCCCACGAAGCCCTCGGTGCGGGCCACGATGGAGTCCATGTCCACCCCCTCCAGGGGCATTGCCCGGGTGTTGATGGCGATGATGCTCTTCCGGGCCCCGGTATCGGGCACCGGCACCAGGGCCATGCGGTCGAAGCGGCCCGGCCGGAGGAGGGCGGGATCGACGATGTCCGGGCGATTGGTCGCGGCCATCACCGTCACCTGACCCATGGACTCGAACCCGTCCATGGATGTCAGCAGCTGGTTCACCACCCTCTCGGTCACGTTGGAATCGTTGGTCTGGCCCCGGCGGGGGGCGATGGCGTCGATCTCGTCCAGGAACACGATGGCCGGCGCCACCTGCTTGGCCTTCTTGAAGATCTGGCGGATGGCCTTCTCCGACTCCCCGACCCACTTGGACATGATCTCCGGCCCCTTGACGTTGATGAAGTTGACCTTGCATTCGTGGGCCACGGCCCGGGCCAGCAGCGTTTTGCCGGTCCCCGGCGGCCCGTAGAGGAGCACCCCCCTTCCCGGCCGGATGCCCAACCGGGCGAAGCTGGAAGGGTCCCTCAGGGGCAGCTCGATCATCTCCTTGAGCAGGCCCTTGGTCTCATCGAGGCCGCCGACGTCCTCCCACGTGACGTTGGGGATCTCCACCGCCACCTCCCTCATGGCCGACGGCTCCACCTCCCTCAGCGCGTCGCGGAAGTCCTCCTGGGTGACCTTCATCGTTTCCAGCACCCGGGGCGGCACCGGCTTGTCCAGGTCGAACTCCGGGATGTAACGCCGCAGGCACTTCATGGCCGCTTCCCTGGCGAGAGACGCCAGGTCCGCTCCGACGTACCCGTGGGTGACGTTGGCCAGCATGTCCAGGTCGACGTCCTGGGCCAGGGGCATGCCCCGGGTATGGATCTGCATGATCTCCTTGCGGCCGCTGAGGGCGGGCACCCCGATCTCGATCTCCCGGTCGAACCGGCCGGGACGGCGCAGCGCGGGGTCGATGGCGTCCTCGCGGTTGGTGGCGCCGATAACGATGACCTGGCCCCGGCCTCCCAGGCCGTCCATCAGGGTGAGGAGCTGGGCCACGACCCGGCGTTCCGTTTCTCCGGTGACCTCTTCGCGCTTGGGGGCAATGGAATCGATCTCGTCGATGAAGATGATGGAGGGCGCGGTCTTCTCCGCCTCCTCGAACTTCTCCCTCAGCTTCTCCTCGCTCTGCCCGTAGTACTTGGACATGATCTCCGGGCCCTGGATGGAGTAGAAGTTGGCCCCCGACTCGCTGGCCACGGCCTTGGCGATGAGCGTCTTTCCCGTTCCCGGCGGGCCGTACAGCAGAACGCCCTTGGGCGCGTCGATGCCCAGCCGGTCGAACAGCTCGGGGTGCTTGAGCGGAAGCTCGATGATCTCCCGCACCCTCTTCAGCTCGTCCTCCAGGCCCCCGACGTCATCGTAGGTCACGGCGGTGGTGGTCGCCTCCATGGTCTCCATCGGCTCGGTCTTCACCACCAGTTCGGTATGGCCGCCCACGACCACGACCCCGGCGGGCTGGGTGCTGATGACCATGAATGGCAGGAAGCCGCCCATCAGGGCGATGTTGGGGATTATCATGGCGTCCCCCTTGACCAGCGGGCGGTTGGTCAGCCCCTTCTTGAACAGCTCCTCCACTCCAGGACCGAAGCGTACCCTCTTCCCGGCCGGTATCTTCGGTGCCACCACCACCTTCGCCGCAGGCTGGGTATCGGCCCGGACCACAGTGACCTTCTCACCGATGCTGACCCCGGCATTGGAGCGGATCATCCCGTCGATGGAGATGACCCCCCGTCCCTCGTCCTCGTTGGAGGCGCGGAACACCTTGGCCGCGGTCTTCCTCTTCCCCACGATCTCGATGAAGTCGCCCATGTCGACGTTGAGCTCCTTCCTGGTCTGGGTGTCGATGCGCGCCCGTCCCAGGCCTACCTCGGACTGGTGCTGGGCGCTCTCCACCTTAAGGATCACTGAATCCGCCACTACATATCCCTGGCCGGACGCAACGTGGAAAGCCGATATTAATCCTATGCACCTGAATTACTGTGGGTGGGAGCGAAATCTCTTTGTTCGAGCATCTCCTGCCGGCGTTCATGGAGTTGGCCCCGGAATGCATCCCCTGCCTGCTCGGCCGCGTGCTGTTCGAGGCGGAACTGTGCGACCCCAGGAAAAGCGCGGCGGCCATGCGTGATTCCCTCAGGGTCCTGGACGAGGGCTTCGTTCCCGGAGCGAACTCGGCCGAGGTGGCCACTCGGGTCCACGAGCGAGCGTACCGGGCCCTGGGCCACGCCGATCCGTACCACCGGCTGAAGATTAGGAGCCAGGACGTGGCCAGGGAACTGCTCCCGCGGGCCCAGTGCCTCATCGAGTCCGCCTCCGACCGCCTGGAGGCGGCGGTGCTGGTGGCCATCGCCGGCAACGTCATGGACTTCGGGATCGGCGGGCTGACGGACCCCAACGAACTTCCGCGCCAGTTCGATTCCATCGTCCGCCAGGGTCTGGGGGCCAACGACCTGCCGGAGATACGGGATATATTGTCCAGGTCGAAGAAGGTGGTGTACCTCCTGGACAACTGCGGCGAGGACGTGCTGGACGCCCTGCTGGTGCGCGAGATAAGGTCCCTCGGCCCCCGGGTCACCGGGGTGGTGAAGGGCGAGGCGATCCTGACCGACGTCACCATGGAGGACGGCAGGCGCTCCGGCATCGTCGACGAGTTCGACGCCGTCCTGACCACCGGGATGTTCGCCGTGGGCGTGGACGTCGACCGCATGGGGGACCGTCTCAGGCGGGAGATGGAGGAGGCCGACCTCATCATCGCCAAGGGCATGGCCAACTTCGAGTCGCTGTCCGATTCGAGCTACCGCCCCATCGCCTTCCTGATGCGGGCCAAGTGCCGGCCGGTGGCCCAGGCGGTGGGGGCCAGGAAAGGAGATAACGTGGCCCGGTTGCTCGCCTGAGCCCCGACCCCCGGAGCAACCGGCGCAACCCCTATCGGGTGATGAGATGGTGGGCGACACTTATTATTACGACCGCCTCATCTGACACCAGCATGACCGGTTCAATGCCGATATCGTCCGCCGCTGCGATCACCTCCCCCTCATCGGCGGTGAGGCCGTGAGCGGCGACATCAGCGCGGTGATCCTGGCCGGAGGGGAGGGTACTAGGCTTCGTCCCCTGACCAACACCCGCCCCAAACCCCTGCTCCCAGTTCTCGGAAGGCCGTGCTTAGAGTACATCATCCGCTCCCTGGCCGATGCCGGCGTAGGGACGTCGTTCCTCACCTGCGGATACCGGTCCCAGGACATGGTGGACGCGCTGGGGGACGGCCGCCAGTTCGGCCTGGACATGCGCTTCGCCTTCGAGGACCACCCCGCGGGGACGGCCGGGGCAGTGAAGCTTCTCGAGGACAAGCTCGACGGCACCGTCGTGGTCGTGAGCGGCGATGTCCTTGCTGACGTGGACGTGCGGTCCCTGGTGGAGACGCATCGCTCCAAGGGCGCCCTGGCGACCATGGCGCTGACCACCGTGGACCGGCCGGAGGAGTTCGGCATCGTCGGCCTGGACGACGACGGCCGCATCGTGCGGTTCAAGGAGAAGCCCCGTACCGAGGAGGTGTTCTCCAATCTCATCAACGCCGGGATCTATGTGCTGGAATCCAGGGTGCTGAGGGACGTGCCCGCCGGGGAGAAGTACGATTTCTCCAAGCAGCTGTTCCCCAAGCTGCTGGAACGGGGCGAGCCGCTGTACGGCATGCCCCTGTCCGGGCTATGGAAGGACATCGGGCGGCCGAGGGACCTTCTGGACGCCAACCTGAGGATGGCGGAGAGGAAGGGGAGGCCGATGGAGGTGCCGGGGGCGGTATGCACCGGCAACATCGTGGCCACGGAGTTCCGGGCCGAGGGATGTGAGGTCCACGGGCCCGCGTACATCGGCGAGGGAGCGGTCGTCGGGGCCAAGGCCTCGTTGTCCAGCTGCGCGGTGGGCGACCGGACGGTTATCGGAGCGGGGACCAGGATCGACGACTCCTTCCTGATGGACGGGTGCGCCATCGGCGACGGGTGCGTCATCCGGGGCAGCCTGCTGGGGCGGGGCTGCGCCATCGGCGGGGGAGCGGTCCTGACCAATGTGGTCCTGGGCGACGGCGTCCGGCTGGACGCAAAGGCGGAGGTCAGGGACCGGACCATCGAGTAGGACGACCAATTGAAATACATTGGACCGGATTGGCGGCGCATGAAGGCGCCCCTAGGCCGGTTCGAGCTATACCTCGCGCTAGCCGGGGTGCTGTGGGGCACCTCGTTCGTCACCATCAAGATCGCCCTCAACAACGACATCGACCCCATCTACTTCGCCCTCCTGAGGTTCGTCATCGGCTCAATGGCCATCGTGGCGGTGGTCATATGGCTGCGGCGGTGGGACAGCAGCATGCTCTTCTACCCGCCCATCATCCTCAACGGGTTCCTCAACGCCCTGAGCTTCGCGCTGCAGAACGTGGGCATGGCCTCCACCTCGGCCACCAACTCGGTCCTCCTGGTCAACACCAACGTGGGCATCGTGGCCATCCTGGCGGCCATCTTCCTGGCCGAGGCCATCACCCCCCGCATCGTGGCCGGCATATTCCTGGGCATGCTGGGCGTGCTGTTCATTTCCACCAACGGCGACCTGTCGGCCATCTACAGCGGCACGTTCTGGGGCAACCTCCTGGTCCTCGCGGCCGGGTGGGCTTGGGCGTTCTACATCGTTATCCAGAAGATGGTCCTCAACAAGAAGACCGACGTGCTCATGGTGACCGCGGCGATCATGGTGATCACCACCCTCTTCCTCGTGCCCATGACCCTGCTGTTCACCACCAGCTACGTCATACCTTCGGCCACTGGGTGGATCGCGGTACTGTACATCGGACTGGTGTGCACCTTCGCCGCCAGCCTCCTGTACAACACCGGCCTCACCAGGGTCAAGGCCAGCGTGTCCTCGGTCATCCTCCTGATGGAAGTGGTGTCAGGCATGTTCTTCGCGGTGCTGATCCTGGGAGAGATGCCCACCGCGGTCACCGCCATGGGCGGAGCGCTGGTGCTGATCTCCATCCTGGTGATATCCTTCTCCTCCAACGGCAACGGGAAGCGGGCAGGGGCCTAGGACCGGAACCGGTCCAGGACCTCCTTGGCCCTCGCGGCATCATCGGCCGCCACGGCGATCTCCTCGACGGTCGGGCCCTTGCTCCCCAGGATGTACAGCGATTCGATGTTTATGCCTGCCTTGGACAGGGTCCTGGCGACCTTGGCCAGCTCTCCGGGACGGTCGGCCAGGGAGACCACCTCGATCTCCCGTTCGGAGAACTCCAGCTTGGCCGCTTTGAGGGCGCTCCGGGCGCTCGCCTCATCGTCGGTGACCACCCTGATCATCGGCCGCGACGCACCCAGGTCGGTGGATATCCCCCGGATGTTGACCGAGTTCCGGGACAGCACCTCGGCGATCCAGGCGACATCTCCAGGCTTGTTCTGGACATAGACCTCGAACTCTTGTGTCATCGAGCAATCATTCGGAGGTCGGACCTATTAAACTATGTCATTTAATGTCACGGCAGGCCGGCTGTATTTTCTATGCCGTCGAACCGCCCGGCAGAGAGGCCACCGCGAACCTCTCCACCCGCACCGCATGGTAGGCGTCGCTGTTGGAGAACAGCCCGCAGCTGACATAGTCGCTTCCGGTCAATGGAAGCTCCAGGCTGCCGGTGATGCCCGCCCCGGTGGTCCAGTCGCTCTCGAAACGCATGTTCCCTGACCACCACGGCACATTGAGAAGCAGCATGCGTTCCAGGTCCCAGGCCAGCACCTCCTCGCCGCTGGCGAGGGGGGGAGCGGTCATGTTCCCGGCCAGGACAAGCAGCGATCCCCTGCCGAGGGGTACGATGCCCGCCGTGGCCAGACGCTCGCCGCGGACGAACTCGTAGCCTATGGAGGTGCCGCCCAGGGTCTTCAGGTCGTTCAGCAGGAAGGGATGGTCTGGTGCCACGTATCTGAGCGCCAGCGCCTCGGCCATGGGAGAGCTCGACATGCCCTCTCCGGAGTCAAAGTCCATGGCCACGAACTCCAGCTTCATGGTGGCATTGGGCCTCTCGCCGTTGTCAGTGGAGTAGATGAACGGTACGGAGCCGCTGCCGATGCCCACCCACAGGCCTCCTCTCTCCAGCCACTGCTGGGCGGGGAAGGCGACATAGTCGGGCAGATCGGCCCCCGGGCCGCAGATCAGGGTGGCCTGGTAATTGGAGAAGACCCGGGGGAGGCCGTCGGTGTTGATCACCGTCGCCCTCAGGTCGCTACCCAGGAGCGAGAACTCGTTGTTGAAGTGATCGGCCAGACGGTGGAGTGACACCCTGACCGGGAACTCGAGGTTGTCGTTGATGAGGACGTATATCGGACCCTGGTGCATCCTGTTGACCTCCAGGGCGATGGCGGTCACGTTCCGCTCGTACGCCCCGCCCTCGACCGAGTAGTCCATTATTAGCGTCCCGTCCGCCTCCACCCTGGCGCTCAGGTCCATGCCGTTACCGTCAGGTCCGGGCACCAGGATGATGCTGGACACCGCCAGGTAGATGACCGCCAGGGACAGGAGCGGTAGCAGGCTACGCTTCATCGCGCCACCTCCTGTACCGCAGCTGCAGCCGCCACAGCGGGTCGGACGCTTCCGGGAGCAGGGCGGTGATCAGAGCGACCACCCCGATTAGGGTGGGGATGATTCGGGTCCCCTCCGAACTTAGGCCGTTCACGCCCAGATAGTAGTCCACCACCACCTGGTTGATCTGCTCCACCGGGACGGCTCCGGTGAACACCGCCAGGGGATAGAAGAAGGCCATGTATGACTGGAGCGCCAGCCAGAATACCACCCCGGCGACGGATAGCATCGCGGCCTTCAGCTCGTACCTTTCCTGATACACGGAGCACAGGAGGATGAAGGGCAGCGCCCATAGCAGGTAGTGGGCGTGGGTTATGGGTTGGAAGAGGAGAAGGATGACGAACACGGTCATCGAGCCGAACAGCAGCTGCTTGCTATTGGAGTCCTTGGACCCCCCCCTCAGCATGGTGAAGACATAGATCAGTATCAGGAAGAGGATGGTGATGAGGAGGTAGTTGGACACCACGGTGACGGCGGAGAGGGTATTATCGGGAAGGCCCCCTCCGCTGAGGAACGCGTTGACGTTCCTCATCAATCCCCAGATGTTGATCCCTCCCATGTCGTTGGTCCCCATGCGGCCGGTGAGGAAGACCATGATGGACGGGTCCGTGTAGATCGTGATGATTATGCTGGAAACCCCCAGGGCCCCCCCTACCACGTAGCTGCCCAAGTTCCTCAGGTTGGGGACCACCCTGGTCGAGTTGCGCCACTCGGCGATCGCCAATCCCAGGAGGAAGGCGAAGTAGAACAGGCCGAGGTATGCGGGGAACAGCTTGAACGCCACCCCCAGTCCGACCGAGAGGCCGGCGCACAGGTACATCTTCCGATACATCGAGTACAGCGCGAGAACCGTGAAGAACACCGCCAGGACGTCGAAGTTGCCGTAGATGCTGGAAACGAAGATCACCAGCGGGTTGAGGAACCACAGGATGAACACCCTGCGGGCGACCTCCCGGTCCCGGATCATGACCACGAGATGATAGAGCACCACGCCGGTCAGGTAGTCAGCGATGATGAGCGGCAGCTTGAACGCCAGGTTGAAGCCCGGATGAGTTACCACGGGGCTTATCATTTTAGTGACCTGGCCGACATCCACCAGGGAGGGCTGAAAGACCGCCCAGTGGGAAGGATCGAGGAACAGTGAGAGCAACCATGCGAACGGGGCGGTTATGAATGCGAACGCCGGAGGGTAGGAGTAGGCCATGTGTCCGTACGGGCCGATCCCTGCCAGAGTATCCACTATGCCCTGGTAGAACGGATAGGTGTCATAGGTCCAGCTCGTCCATGGCGCCACCGCCAGGCGGACCGCGAACCCGACCGCGACGACCCACAGAAGACGGCGGTCGGGGAACAGCATCTCCCCGAACCTCATCATCCTGTCGCCTACTTTGCTCATCTTCAGTGTGATGACCGCCCTTGCCAACCCCTAGACCCCGGTGGATAGATATATGAAACGGTGACCTGAGAACCATTTCACAGAAAGAGGACGATGACCGCCAAAAGCGCGATCAAGGTGAGAAGGACCATTTGGCCGGAACGGTTGAGGATCAGCGTGTCGGCGAGGTAGGCCATTGCCTTCCCCATGTAGCCACACTGCCGCAATATGGAGGTTATGATGGTCGAGGATAGCTTCGATTCCCCGCCTGCGCGGTCCCCGAACTGGTACTGGACCTCTTCCACCCTGGCCCCTGGGGGCACGAACTTCAGAAGGTCGAACAGGACCTTGAACCCCTTCCGTTCGAATTTACCACCCTTCTCGCCCAGGATCCGCTGGGACAGTTTGGTCTCGGCCCCGAACAGGCCGCTCATGATGTCCCCCGGATGGGGCTGTCGGTGCACCCACAGATAGAAATGTGCGAGGCACTGAGCAGCGTCCGAGGAAACCCGCCTCTTCCACCTCAATGTCTCCTTGTGATGCCTTCTTCCGATGACCAGGTCGGCCCCCTCCGTGAGAGAGAGCATAATGTCCTCCAGGGTCTCGGGGGGATGCTGGAAGTCGGCGTCCATGACGATGTAGTACGGTGTTCTGACCTTGGTGATCCCATCCATGACCGCAGCGGTCAGCCCTCTGTCGACCGGGTCCCTCACCACGATGGAAACATCCTGGTCCTTCGCTGCGATGGCGGTCACCACCTCGATAGTGCCGTCCTTCGAATTGTCGTCCATGACCAGGACCTTGATGCCGGGATAGAGCTCTTGAAGGCGGGCTATCATCACCTCTATGTTGCGGACCTCGTCATAGGTCGGGATGATGACCGAGAAAAGGGAGTTTTGGGCTGGCCGTTCAACCACGAGACCACCTTCCAGACCTCTACAGACTGTCGTTATATATCCTTTTGCATAATTTTTGGTCGGCCTTTTTCGTTTTGATTCCTCTGTGACACCTCTATATTTGGTGCAGGATTGTCTCCTGATGAAGATAATACTATCCCGTCTGATAATCTTCTGAGTCTTCGAAGAATCATAATCCGACCTCCCGGGAACCATTATCTAGGTCGCATCCTTTGCATCCATCCAGGTGCGAGACGTGATGGTCGCGGTCCTCTGCAGGAAATTGGATGGGAGCCCCACGAATGGCTTCGAGAGATATTCTCACAACCTCGTATCAGGTGTGAAGGAGGCCGGTATCACGTCCGTACAACCGAACCAGGAGGCCAGGATGCCAATAAAGCCTTCTGGGTCCCTAATGGGTCCCCCCTACTTTGACATAATCTTCCCCATTTGGCAGATCGTCCGTGGTCACATGAAGGCGGACGTATTCCATGCCGTGACCGACTCCCAGGCCATCATCTTTCCGTGGCTGAAGGGTAAGAAGATCGTGACCATGCACCATGTGGATAAGACCCCTCCAGATTCGATCCCCGAGGCGATCTTCCGGGCGTTCTACGGCCTGGGCACTAGGATAGCACTAAAGCAGGCCGATGTCATCATCTGCATCTCTTCCCAGACCAAGAAAGAGGTAATGGAGTCGTACGGGGTCCCGGCCGAACGGATCGCCCTCATCCCTCAAGCGATATCCAGCGCGTTCCATCCCATGCCCGGGACCAAGAAGGAAGGAACAATAGGCTACATAGGCGCCCTGAAGAAGAGGAAGAACGTCGAGTTCCTGGTCCGAGCGTTCGCCGCGTACATGAAGAGAGAAGATAATCCCCCGATGAGGCTGGCGATCTATGGGAACGGGACGGACCTGTTTTATCTGAAAGCCCTCTCCTCCGAGCTGGGTGTCGCCGAGGAGGTCGACTTCCATGAACCGGTCGACGAAGATAAACTAGTGCAGACATACAACTCGTTCTCCTTGTTCGTTCTCCCGAGTTTTCAGGAGGGGTTCGGATTCCCGATCATAGAGGCCCAGGCCTGCGGCGTGCCTGTCCTTACCGTTAAAGGCGCCCTAATACCGGAGGAGGTCACCAGGTTCACGGTGGAGTGCGATGGCGAGGATAGCATGGCCGATCAGATGGCGAGGCTCTTGAGGGACCGAGAATACAGGGAAAAAATAATATCGGATGGGATCAGGCACGCGGGCACTTTTTCGGTGAAAGAGATGGGATATCGTACCGCTTCGGTCTACAAATCCGTCTATGATCAGGGAAGGTCCTGATCGGACGTGGCCATTAAGTTAGATGGCACGTTCTTTTTAACGGAGATGGACGCGTAATATTTGCGCATGGAGTAGATAAAGATGGTCTCTCTGAAAATGCTCCGAACTGACCTGAAACCGATACGGCCTCCCAGAGGGCGGCTGAAGTCCAGTTCGATGGGCGCCTCCACGATCTTGAACCCGTCGGCATCCGTATTAACGAGAAGTTCGAGGTCGAAGGCGTAGCGGTTTACCTTGCTCTTCGAGATCTCTTTTTCGATGACCTCGCGCTTGGCTAACTTGAAACCAGGCTGCGTATCTGTAAGTTTCAGTCCGAACAATGTCCTGACCAGGACGTGATAACCAAAGCTCAGGAACTTTCTCTTCAACGGATAGAATACTCTGGAATCTGGATGTCGCTTTGAGCCGATGACCATATCCGCTCCGGTTCTCTCCATCGTGCTAATAAAGATCGCGGCATGCTTGGGATGTATTTCCAGGTCGGCATCCATGAATATGATCAGGTCGCCGCTCGCCCTGATGGCCCCTACTCGTAGGGCGTTCCCCTTCCCGACGTTATTGTTGTACGTGACCGGTATGATCTCTGGATGGATTACCGCCAACCTGTTCAATTCCAGGGAAGTATTGTCACTGGAACCGTCGTTCACGGCGATGACCTCGAAGGGCCTTCCCAGGCTCTTTAGCGACCTTAAGCACTCCTCGAGATTCTTGTAAATGCGGTCCCCTTCATTGTAACAGGGAACGATCACTGACAAAAGAACACATTTCTTATGGCCCTTCCTGTCGTTTAGCGCGTTCATGTCATCGGATAACACAGAAGGAAAAACCTTCCGCTCCGTTGAAATGGCGTCATATTCAGTTATCATATATGAATCGTCCATGATTCTTTTGGGTTAAGATACCTATAGGTTTTATGACTTAAAGTTTATGTCTACGATTATAACACCGCAATACCATAGAGGAAATTGTCTTTCATCGCAATACTTTCTCGAATTCGGCAGCGCTGGCATCCCAGCTGAACCGTTTTGACCATTTCAATGCGTTTTCACTGAACGTTGATCTGAGGTTATCATCAGATATCAGTTTCTCGATCTCGCACGCCATGGCCATTGGTGTCGGCTCTGACAGGAGGCCGTTATACCCATTATGAATGGAGTCCCGCAAGCCGGGGATATCATATCCTATCGCCGGTGTTCCAAGTGCGTTAGAGTCGGTGACTACCTGCCCCCAGCCTTCCCTGATTCCAGGCACGGCGATCATCCATGACCTCGAAACCACGGCATCTCTGGACGCCCTGTCCAGGTATCCGGTAAACTCGACGTCTGGATAGCATTTCTCCAGATCCTTCCTCAGGTCGCCGTCCCCGACCACGGTCATGTGGAGGTCTGGATGCTTCTCCTTAATTATCTTGTACGCCTTCAGCGCCTCCTCAGGTCTCTTGGTCTTCTTCAGCCTTCCAACGAAGACCATAGAAGGGGCGGGGGTCTTCGGTGGCACCATGTCCAGGGTTTCAGCGTTAAGACCATTTGGCACTACTCTAACGTCCCTGAACCCCATTCCCAATAGCTCTTCCTTCGTCGACTCGGACACCGTGATTGTAACGACATCACGGTAATTCTTCAACCAGCGGTCCTCGAGGACGTGGTTTCCTATCCAGGCCAATGGATAGGGCAGCTCATAGAACCAGAACTCACGTGCAAGCTGGTGTATCAGCGCTACGATGCGCTCTCCGCGATCCACGAACCGTGGGCACATGAACGGTATCGTGTTTATCTCATCAATGACCACGTCCCACGATGAGGGCTTCTCCTCATAGAACGCCCTGGCCTTGCGGTAGACAGAGAACCTATCTCCCCTCCTCACCACTCTGATGCCATCAATGATCTCCTCCCCCTTACATCCAGGATAGCCGCTGGTGAAAAGAGTAACCTCATGCCCCACGCCACAAAGCCTGGTCATGATCTGGTGCGTGTACCATTCCGCCCCGCCGCCCGCCGGATTACGGATGTCCCGCCAATTATAACACAGTATATTGATGCGTGCCCACCTCAGGTCGGATTGAGTTGTCTACTATATCATTTTCGGCCATCTGAATCACACATCCTGCTCAGTAGCATTCACTCGCTCAGAGCGAAGTACTTGAAATGCCCTCTGGACAGTATTTGATGCACCCTGAGCAGTGAGATAGGGACGTGCAACAATACCTATAAACCCAAATTGCTTTGTGGGGTCAATCTGGCCGCAACGATTGGTCCAGCAGAGATATGTAATTGCACGGGTCGTTCCGGCAAATCGGTGAAAGGTGGAACATGAGGATATTGATAACGGGCTCGAACGGATTCATAGGTTCGAGCCTGGTGCTTCGCCTAAGCGTTGTAGGTCACCAGGTGTTCGCGGGGGTGAGGCCTGGAGGCGACCGGTCCCGACTGATGAACATGGATAACATCACTACGGTAGAGTGCGACGTCGAGGACCTATCCAGCATTGACGATGCCATTGCCGAGGCCAGGCCGGATAAGGTCATCCATCTGGCCACCCGATATGCTGTACAACATCAATCCCAGGATGCTACTAGGATCGCCATGGCAAATGTTGTCGGGACGATAAACCTCTTGGAATCTATCAAGGGCCATGGTAACATCGATTTGATCAACACCAGCAGCTGCTTTGTTTATGCTCCGAAAGATGCCCCTCTCGTCGAAACGGACCCCCTGTCTCCCTTTAACTTCTATGCCCTTACCAAGCTTCAGGCCGAGGAAGCATGTAGTTACTATGCCAGGCAATATGGAACGAGGATCGTCAACCTTCGCCTGTTCCCACCGTACGGCCCTGGCGACTATGACCGGAAACTGATCCCCTCATTCATCAAGGCCGTACTTTCGGGGAGTGCGCCCCAATTGACCAATGGGCGGCAGAAATGGGACTACATCCACATACATGACGTCCTTGATGCCTACGAGAAGGTCATCGAACATTTCGATGATATCGTGTCAGAGAAGGTCGAAACATACAATATCGGTACGGGGCAGGCAACGTCGGTCAGATCGATCGGGGAGACAATCCTGGAGATCATGGGGTCGAACATCGAGCCCCATTATGGCGCTCTTCCTGAGAGGACCGGAGAGCTATTCTATTTGTGCTCCGACATTAATAAGGTTCAGAACAAATTACATTGGGCCCCCCGGATCAGCATTCATGAAGGGCTGGCCTCCTCGATAGAATGGTATAAAGCGAGAAGTGAGAGGTAGCATCAATGGCAGAGATAAGTGGGGTATCGGTAAGACAGCTCAGGAGAATTCCGGACGAGAGAGGAACAATCCTCCACATGCTCAGGTCAGACGATGCTCACTTTGACACCTTCGGCGAGATATATTTCTCGACCATATACCCCGGGGTCATCAAGGGATGGCATCGTCACATCAGGATGGCCCTCAACTACGCCGTGGTGATGGGGAATATTAAATTGGTCCTCTATGATGACCGTCCCGGTTCAAAAACCAAGGGAAACCTAATGGAACTGTTCGTCGGGAGCAATAACTATTGCCTCGTCCAGGTGCCCCCCATGGTCTGGAATGGGTTCAAAGGGATAGGGACAGACACCGCCATCGTGGCCAACTGTGCCACGATCCCTCATGATCCCGCGGAGATAGAGCGCCTTGACCCGCTCACAGACAAGATACCATATGACTGGGGGCTTCGAAATGGTTAGTTACCCGCCTAGGGTGAGAATATGAAGGTAGTGATATTGGCTGGAGGCATGGGTACCCGCTTGAGCGAGGAAACGGTCCTAAAGCCGAAACCCATGGTCGAGATCGGTAAAAGGCCGATACTCTGGCATATAATGAAGTCCTATTCTTATTACGGTTTCAACGACTTCATCATTTGTCTGGGATACAAAGGATACGCGATTAAGGAATTCTTTTCGAATTATCGGATGCACATGTCCGACATCACCATCGATATGAGGAGCGGAACGATGGAGGTCGCCCATAACGAAGTGGAGCCCTGGCGTGTTACCCTCGTAGACACGGGAGAGTCGACCATGACCGGAGGCCGCATAAAGAGGATCGAGAAGCTTGTAGGCGATGACACCTTCCTGCTGACCTACGGTGACGGCCTAGCAGATGTCGACATATCCGCTCTAGTAGAATTCCATCGTTCGATGGGGAGGTCGGCCACAGTAACCGCGGTACGCCCTCCTGGAAGGTTCGGAGCACTGGAGGTGGGGAAGGATAGCATGGTCACGAGCTTCAGAGAAAAGCCCCTCGGTGATGGGTTCTACATCAATGGTGGTTTCTTCGCCCTAGAGCCCAAGGTCTTCGATTACATCAAAGGAGATGCCACTATCTGGGAGAGAGAACCTCTCGAGTCCCTGACAAGGGACGGGCAATTGGCCTGCTACAAGCATGATGGGTTCTGGTACGCTATGGACACGTTGAGAGAGAAGAACCATCTAGAATCGTTGTGGTCCTCTGGGGTCGCTCCATGGAAGAAATGGTGAGTATAAACGGGCCCCTGGCCGCGTACGACGGCAGGACCGTGCTCGTCACAGGGCACACTGGCTTCAAGGGAACTTGGTTATCGTTGTGGTTGAGGATGCTGGGCGCCAAGGTCGTGGGTTTCTCCCTATCCCCTCCCGAGGGAGAGCCATCTATGTATGAGGACGTGGGACTGGATAGCAAGGTGGTCAGCATCATTGGTGATATCAGAGATCTGGGTCACCTGGCGGAGACCATTCGCGTCCACAAGCCATCCATCGTGTTCCATATGGCCGCTCAATCCCTGGTCAAGAGGTCGTATCGGGAGCCAAGGGAGACCTTCGAGGCCAACGTCATGGGTACGATCAATGTGCTGGAAGCGATGCGCGCTGAGGGAGGGGTCCAGGCATGTACGGTGGTGACCAGCGACAAGTGCTATGCCAATGACGGAAGGGACCATGCGTTCAAGGAGGACGACTGCCTCGGTGGAAGGGATCCCTACAGCGCTAGCAAGGCGGCCGCCGAAATGGTCACCGCATCATACAGATGGTCGTTCTTCTCGCCCGCCCTTTCAAAGGTGGCCTTATCGACGGCTAGGGCCGGGAACGTCATCGGCGGAGGCGACTGGGCCGAAGACCGCATAGCTCCGGACATCATACGGAGCCTTCGCTCGGGGAGAACCATCAGCGTACGCAACCCCCTCTCGGTTAGGCCATGGCAGCATGTTCTGGAGCCTCTCTTTGGCTATCTTCTGCTTACCGCGAAGATGATCAAGGACGGCGAAAAATATTCGGGGCCCTGGAACTTCGGGCCCGATCACCGCAACTGTACGGTCAAGGAGATCGTGGAGCGCTTCATCAGGGCGTGGGGCAGCGGCTCCTGGGAACACGTGGGTGACGGAACCACCAACCAGGGGGAGGCCAAGACCCTCCGCCTCGATAGTACCAGGTCCAACACTGTTCTCGGGTGGTATCCCCGATTAGACCTTGACAACGCTGTGAACATGACCGTGGAGTGGTACAAGGCCGACATATCGAGGAGCTACGACATGTGGGACTTTTCTGAGAGACAGATCCGTCGGTACGGAAGCATGCCTTCCTATGTTGAGAGGAAGTGAGATAGATGAGCGGACCAGAGTTCGATCCGATCACGAACGACCAGAACGATCGCTCTCAAGACTCTAAGAGGCTCAGAAAGGAGATCCTCGATAAGGTGGAGAGTTATTTCCTTTCAGTAAAAAAAGAGAGGCAGTTCGTACCTGGCAGGACCTACCTCCCCGCATCCCAGAAGGTTCTTGATGCATCTGACGTTCAGTATCTGATCTCGGCCGGCCTGGACACTTGGCTGACCTCCGGCCGGTTCAATGACGCGTTCGAGGACCGCTTCGCATCGACCATGGGGACCAAGTATGCCCTGACCGCGAACTCAGGATCCTCTGCTAACCTTCTTGCCATCACTGCCCTCACATCGAGGAAGCTCGGCAATGACCGTCTGCGGAAGGGTGACGAGGTCGTGACCGTAGCGGCAGGTTTCCCCACCACGGTAGGACCGATCGTCCAGAACGGCCTTGTTCCGGTGTTTGTCGACGTGGACCTGCCGACCTACAATATAAACACCGACGCGGTGAAGGAAGCCATCGGAGAGCGGACGAGAGCGATCTTCGTCGCACATACTCTTGGCAATCCGTTCGACCTGGGCCCGCTGCGCAGGTTGTGCTCCGATCGCTCCTTATGGCTTATCGAGGACTGCTGCGACGCGCTTGGCTCCCGGTACGAGGGTAAGCAGGTCGGTTCATGGGGCGACATCGGGACATTTAGCTTCTACCCCGCTCACCACATCACCATGGGCGAGGGGGGCGCGACGGTCACCAACGACGATCGTCTGGCGACCCTCATGGAATCGTTCCGTGATTGGGGTCGGGACTGCCGATGCCCCCCCGGGCGGGAGAACGTTTGCGGGAATCGTTTCGGACAGAAGTTCGGCCAGCTTCCCGATGGATATGACCATAAGTACGTCTACTCGCACCTGGGGTACAATCTTAAGATCACTGACATGCAGGCGTCGGTAGGTCTATCGCAACTACGTAAGCTGCCCGAATTCATCAAGAAACGGAGGGATAACTTCTCTCGCCTATGGGACGGCCTCAGGGACCTGGAGGGGGAGATCATGCTTCCGCAGGCGACCGCCGGTAGCGATCCGTCCTGGTTCGGGTTTCCCATCACCGTGGAGGTAGGAGCGGACGGACAGAGCCGTAGGCGCAGGCTGATCGAACACCTGGACGATGGTCGGATAGGCACCCGTCTGTTGTTCGCCGGCAACATGACGAAGCAACCATGCATGGAGGGGATCGATCACAGGGTCGTTGGCGAGCTGGCCAACACTGACCAGATCATGTACGATTCGTTCTGGGTGGGGGTCCACCCCGGTCTCGATGACGAGATGCTCGATTACATGGTCGCAAAAATCAAAACGTTCTTCCACTGAGGCCTTGCGAAGGGCGGGGCGCTCCGTCTCGGCCTTATCGTGGAGGCGTCACAATCAGGTTCTATATCTGAGGTGCGTTTCACGGTCACATGACCGCGACGTACCCTTCGGTCGCCATCATTGTCCTCAACTGGAACAAGTGGGAAATAACGATAGAATGTCTCGAATCGATCCTTCAAAACGACTACCCATGTTACGAGATCGTGCTCGTCGATAACGGCTCCAAGAATGACTCTGTGGAGAAGATCATGTCCTATTGCCAGGGCGAGCTGGAGGTCCGCTCCCCCTTCTTCAGGTACGATCAGAGGAGCAAACCGCTGCCGTTTCGTTCAGTGCTGGTAGGCCTCGACGGGGAATTTACAGCGCGAAGCGATGATGGTTACTCGGCCGCTGCTGGTCCGAGGATGTCATTACTGCGTGTTGAGGAGAACCAGGGTTTTGCCGGAGGGAACAACCTCGGCATAGAGTTCGTGGCCAGGGAGGTCCATCCAGAGTACGTCCTGTTCATGAACAATGACGTTGTGGTCGCTCCAGGGTTCCTCAGCGCCCTCGTAAAGGACATCCGTTCGTCGGAGAAGATAGCGATATCGGCCCCGAAAATATTGTATTACGATTACAACGGCGCCAGCAACATAATCAACTGTGCGGGCTGCTTCCTCGACATCCGCAGGGTGAAGTCCATACGTCGTGGAAGAGGAGAGCCGGACAGGGGGCAGTACGACGAGGGCGGGGAGGTCGACTTTGCCGATGGCGCATGCTTCCTGATGAAGATGTCCGTGCTTGAGGTCACTGGGGGCTTTGACCGCTCCTTCTACACATACTGGGAGGAGACCGATCTTTGCACTCGCATCATGGCGCTTGGTTACAAATGTTCCTACGTCCCTGGATCGATGGTGTGGCATCACGAATCCTACAGCATCATAGCCGCTTCCAAGGAGTATTACATGGTCAGGAACAGGTACCTCTTCATACGCAAGAACGGTTCCCGGTGGGACAGCCACCGGTTCATGGCCTACCACCTCCTGGTGCTTTTCATCCCTACGATCTTGATCCATCTACACCATCAGGAGACCGAACGCATCGGGCCATTCTTGAGGGGGACCGCTGATGGGGTCAAGGCGGTCCTCATCACCGAGGACAGGGGGGTCCACCCCGGCCCTTAAATTGATATATCTCAACAATACTGGGCTACTGACTGGTGGTCCAGCCGCCAAGTGAGGGATCGTGAATTGATTACGATGATCGCGCTAGGCCCCATCGAGAGGAACTCTAATGGATACAGCATCCGGATAGGGCATCTGATCGATTCCCTTTTGAGGCACGACGAGGTCACCCTGATTGAGTTCCATATCGCCGAGCCTCGAGGGGCGGGCGAGACTGATTACAAGCGTATAGAGTACGATGCGGTCTATCGCAATCGTCGGGTCAGCGACCTGTTCTTCAGGCTGTTCACCTTCAATCCGCTGGGCCAGCTGAAGATGCAGCTGATGACGATAAAGGGCATCTGGGACAATAGGGCCCTGATACGGTCCAGCGATATGGTGTTGATAGAAGGGGCCCTGTTCCCATTCGCCGTGGCGATGGCGAAGCTACTGGGCAAAACTGTAATCCTGGACACCCACTGCGTGAACCTCAAACTGGGCATCGACTTCAAGAAGCACAACCGGGCCGCCTACATCCTCAGGTGCCTGACGTGGGGGCCTCTAGAGTACTTCGCCTATCGACTCAGTGACCACATCATCTTCGTTTCCCAGAACGAGGTCGATTTTTCAGAGAGAATGTTCCACATGCCCAGGAAGAAGGCCATGGTCATTCCGAACGTTCTGGACATACCGCCCCTGGCGGTGACCGCTGAGGAGACGGACCTGTTCAGGCAGAAGTATGGATTGAACGGAAAGGTCGTGGCCACCTTTCTGGGAGACCTCACGTCTGTACAGAACAAGGACTGTGTCAATCTCATACTGAACGAACTGGCGGGCGGCCTGGCAACGACGAGGAAGGACATCCGGTTCTTGATCGTTGGTAAAGGTGAGGAAGGCTTCTCCGAACCCCCGGACAATGTCGTATTCACCGGCTACCTCGACAAGATCGATGCCGCCATCGCAGTAACCGACATATTCGTGGCGCCCATGCGTGTGGGGGCTGGAACCAAGACCAAGGTCCTCCTGTTCATGGGTTACAGGAAGCCGATTCTCACCACCGAGGTCGGTATCGAAGGCATCGATGTGAGGGGCAGGGGGGACGTGATGGTACTGAGGATCGATGAGTTCGCCGATGCCCTGGGATCCTTCGACCCCCGCACCATTTACGCAGGGAACGAGATCGGAAGCTGCTTCGGAGGGGACTACTCTCCAGAGGTCATGCGATCAAGGGTCGATGAGCTTATCGCCCAGATTCATAAGGGATAAGGGGAGCAATGCGAGCATGAACCGATTTGGTGAGGTCCTCAGGGGAGAGCGGTCCACCATACTCTTCGCGGCCACTCTCCTCTCCCTAGTACTGTCATCCATCGCCCTATCGGCGTTCCTCTTAAGGTCCGGCGTGGCTAACGCGGGTGACCTCACATGGCCCTACTTCAACGAACCTGGCCTAACGGGCCTGTACATTCACAACAGCCAGGCAGGCATAATCCCCAACCAGATGATCATCTATTCCTGGCTATTCTACCTGCCGGTAGACACCGCGATCCAGGAACGACTGTTGTTCTTCGGGACCTTCATGCTGATGGGAGTGTTCTGTTACTATGCAACGTTCAGGGTGCTCCAGCACGAGGGCGCGGGGAGGAGGCTGACCTACGTTCTAGCCGGCGCTTCTACGGTGGCTTACATCTTCTGTCCCCTGAACTTTTACTATGTCGTTGACCTGTTCCTCCTGGTCGGCTACGCGTTGCTGCCCGCGCTTCTCTATACTTTACTGAAGTTCATATGGTCGGAACGTTCCGGAAGAGACATCGCGCTGTATGGGGTCCTTACGGGCATAATCATAACCGCATCTTCTGGGGACCCAAGATGGCCAGTATGGAACATCTTCCTTGTCGTCCTGATCTTATTTTTAATGCTGGCCATGGATCGCTTCAGAGGGGTCTTGCGAGGGACCGGTTACCTATCTGTTGCTGTCGTCAGCTTCGTCGCCCTGAGCGCGTTCTGGATCCTGCCGACCCTGTTCGTGCCGGACCAGGCGACACTTCTAGCCCGTCCAAACCTCTCCGTGAACTTCTATTATGTTCTCAACAAGTACGCGAGCCTGTCCAACGCCTTGGTCTTTCAGGCCGACTTCTGGACGCCGGCCAGGGAGCTATTCAACCTAGAAAACGGACTGCTGATGTCCCTCTACAAGATGGCTCAGCTCGTGTTGCCTGCCCTGGCTTTGCTCTCCTTGCTTTTCTTCAGGAAGAACCGCCTGGTAATCTCGTTATTCATCGTATCCCTCATAGTGCTGCTTCTGGCCTCCGCTCCGCTCTCTCCCCTCCAGTTCATCAAGGACGGTTACCAGTACTTTGTCTTCAACCTCCCCTTTGGGATCGCCTTCCGAACCTCCTACAAATGGCTGCTGTTAATGGCCTATCCCATGGTCCTATTGGCTTCATACGGGATACTAGGCTTTTCGAGATGGCTGTCAACTGTCAATCTCACTGACCTGTGGCGCAAGTTGGAACCACGGACCATAACCAGATATGTAACCGCAGCTCTTGTGGTACTCCTCGTTGCCTCATCCCTGATTGCCACCTGGCCGATGGCTACTGGAGATTTCGGCGGGGTGATATCGCCGAAGGACCTTAGCAGCGATTACACCCGGACCTATGATCTCATCGAGGAACAGGCAGGAGGGGATTGGAACTTCAAGATCCTCTACCTGCCAAGCAATCCCCATAGTGGTTTCAAAGCTCCAGGTCTGGCCGACTCTCCGTACCTTCATTACCTCATGACCCTGCTCAATAAGGGAAACATCAGCAAACTAGGGAGCGCGTTAGCCCCCCTCGGCGCTAAGTACATCATACTGGACAAGACCACATATCTAGACAATAGGCTGGAGAACGGGCTGAAGAACCAGAGCGACCTCTCCGTCAGCTTTGAGGGCGAGCAGCTTATGGTTTTGGAGAACGAGCGATACAGCGACCAGTTTCGGTTCTCCGATCTAGCGATGAACTTTGACAGCATCGATTCCGGAGCCGCCAGGAGTGCGTGGGACGACTGGATCCAGACGGACCAGGCCATTATGGACCTCGAAGGCGCGTTCAGCAGCACTCCTTACGTGATAATGGGGCCTGGATATCCATACGACCTGATGGTCCGAAGTTCCGAAACCTCCTCGCCATTCCTGTATATCCCATATTACGGTGACCAATCCTGGCAGTTCATAACGACATATAACCCGTCGAACTATGACTGGATAAACCAGCTGGACTCTGTGGGTATGGAGAACTGGAACCTGGACTTCGGCGAGGGTCTGGCCTATGTGGACGCCAACCTGACCATCCCGGAAGACCTCCCTCTGCCCAACAGTGCGCTGGTTAAGAACTATGACCTTACCGATCGTGAAACGGTGCAAGAGTTTGTCAGAAGTAACTATCCAGAGCAGTTCGACGCAAAGCAGGTTCTCAGATGGAACGGGGACAGCATGAGAGTAATGCTGTTGAATGCGACGTCGGGATGGAAGACGGTCCGAAGCCCGTTGGTGGAGATCGATACCAACCAGACATACACACTGACGACCGAGATCAGGTCCCAAAGCGGGTTCGACATTCATTTCAAGGTAGCAGAGTACGATGAGAACGGCAGCCTGATGTCAGTCAAGCCATATTATGGGCTGGGAAGCGGGGAGATTGACAGGACGGCCGTTAGGCTGAACTACAAGACCGAGGACCCCGAGGTCAGATACATAAGTCTACAGATCTGGCACGGGTCAAACCCGACGACGCCCCTGCCCAACACATTCTGGGTCGATTACGTTTCCATCTACAACACCACCGGACTCCTTAGACCTCCCCAGCTAGACGGTCGGATCTCCGTTGACGGTGAAGGGCAGTACCGCCTGTACGTCCGTGCCCTGAACAGCCCCCTGGGAGGAAACATCACCGTCGCCATCGACGGGAAGGCGGTCGGCCTAGGAACCTCGAGCGATGATACTTCGT
The DNA here is from genome assembly GCA_016109435.1 of Methanomassiliicoccus sp. Taxonomy (GTDB): domain Archaea; phylum Thermoplasmatota; class Thermoplasmata; order Methanomassiliicoccales; family Methanomassiliicoccaceae; genus UBA6. The sequence goes on along the minus strand of JAEILR010000028.1, from coordinate 21,951 downwards.
TAGACTGGATGTATGGAGGCACCCTGGAACTCACTTCCGGCGCTCATGATGTGACGATACTCAGCAATGACGGTGTGAATGCCGTCAATATGATCTCCCTGATCAAGGAGGACGAGTACAACGCTCTACTCTCTCGCTACAACGCTCAGCTGGCTAATAAGGCGTTGATCTACGTGTTGCACAGTAACGATCCGGGAAACGACCATCGCTCTGACCTCAATGCCTCTATCGGGCCCGCTGATCAGTACCAAGTCGTGAAAAAAGAGATCGAGATCTTCCAGCCCGCCGATTACGTAGCGTACGCGAGTTCGGAAAACATCTCCACATTATACGTCGATGGTAACGCCGCGGGCACCATGGATGGAAACGGGAGATACCTGATCCTGCACCTGGATGTGGGCAGGCACAACGTTACCATCCTTTCAGAAGATCCGAACTATCAAGCCGATGAGATCCTGTTGTTCTCCGCCAACGCCGGTGTCAATTTGGCACAGCTGGACAGCTTCTATCAGGCCAGCGGTAAGGTCGTGAAGGTGATCGAGGCGGGCACGTCGGCCTATAGGCTGGACGTGACCTCACAAGGTTCATCGTTCCTCGTGTTCACGCACGCTTTCGATAGCGGATGGACCGTATCCTCTTCCGATGGGTCGATCACCCAAGCGTCATCGGTGCCGGTGAATACCGCGGAGAACGGCTTCGTCCTCCAGATCAACGGGAGTGCGGACTTGGTGGTGTCTTATTCGCCCGATCATCTGTACAACCTCGGTATGGCGATCTCGCTAACATCGGCACTTGTAATAACCATCTCCGCAGTGCTCTTCTATATCTGGGGAGACCGTCTGAGAAGCCTGTGCCCACGTCTACGAAGGGCAAGATGAGGAGTCGTCGGGAGGAACGATGAGATCATGGTCCTTCTTCGTCTCGCTTTCGTCCACGACCATAGACGATGAGGGCGGGAAAAAAGATGAGGGCTCCCGCGATCGAGACCGCTCCTCCCACGTAGAGCCAGGACTGCGGCCGGTACTCGGCGGTGATGCTCGTGCTTCCAGAGACGTTCAGTATGAAGCCATTGAGGTATCCCCACGTGGGTCTTGATGCCACGTCTCCCTGATCGGTGCTGGCGACCCAGTTGCTATCATAAACCGTGCCGGTGACCAGTAGGAACCGTCCCTCCGCCTGGATGGCCATGGGGTAGGCGGTTGGATTGGCAGTGTTGGCAGTGATGACAGATGCCGTGGATCGGCCACCATTGAACAAGGCATCCAGGGAGGTTTCCTGACCGGAGAAGAGCCAAATGGTGTCAATGATGGCATCGGAGGAGCCCCTATTGATCACCGTGACCGTGTGCTCTCCGACCGAAAGACGGGCCATTCCCGAATAGGAAACATCGGGGAAGGTGCCGTTGACCAGATAGCTCGCTCCATCAATGACGATCTCCAGCTCACCAGTCCCAACGATGCCGAGCCGGAAATCGTTATCGCTCAGAACGTTCAGGGTACCGCTGTACTCCTCACCCGGAAAAATGGTAACCGCTTCCCCCTGACTGAAATCGCCCGCTCGTTCCAGTCTTGACTCGCCGTTCGCAATGATCATGGAATCTTCAGCCTCCATGAGGTACGCCGTGTTCGAGCCCGATAACTGATCCTGGGCACCGGCGATCGCCTCATCCCATTCTGACTGCCCGGTGATCAGTAGCAAGTTCACAGCGTTGAAGCCTTTATTGTTGATTATGGAAAGAGTGTGCTCTCCCGCGGTCAGGTTGAGCTGTCCGACGGTATCCCAGCTAAAGCCGTTGACCTCCGATCGGGAATCGATGTTCGTCAGGGCCACGCCGTCCAGCATCAAGGTCATCGATCCGCCCTGAACGCTCTCCAGATAGCGGCAGGAAATGCGATATTGACCGTCCGCGGGTACGCTCATGGACATGGTTATTATTGAGCCGGGCTCCGTACCGTTCACCCATGTAAGCACTGTTCCCAAGCCGTAGTCAAAGTACCATCCGTCGATGCCTCTCTCCTCGAGATATTCCCTCCAGGTCCCATGCAGAGGATCGAGCGTGGATGCCTTCGACCACATGCCAGCTGGATCATGGTGATCGGTACTATCGTAGGGGGCAACCACTGAACCGGCCCCCTCCAGGAGGACCAGGTCCTCCTGCCGGGCGTTGGATATGAGATAGGTCCCGCCTATGAGCGGAGGGCCGAGAGTCTGCTGAGGGAACAGGACCCCGGCCATGGATGTGTTGAAACCATCAATCCAGCATAGCGAGCGAAGATCGCTCAGGCCGCCTATAGCCGAAATGATGTTATCGGTGGCATATACCAAACTGATGTCCTCGAGGACCTCGTAGACCTTCAACGCCCCATCCTCCCTGACCATGGTCATGTCCTTTTGCCAGGAGAGGGACGATTCCATGCTTTGTATGAGATCGCTTAGGCTGGGAATGTCCTCGCGGAGGACAAGATATTTTATCCCCGAGGGAGCTAGCAAGCGTCCGAATTGGTCGGTCCGGTTCTCGGCCAGGGTCTGGGTCAGGAAGGAGCGATAATATGAACCATATATGGTGGTCCCTCCGATGTCCGGCTTCCCCGAGTACATGTTCTCGATGTTGGACACCATGCCACTTGTCCAGTTGGTGGAGAGCCCCAGAGCTGAGGGGAGCCAAATGACATTGAAGTCCCCATCCAGGCTGGCCAGCCAATCATTGGTGCTGTCGTACTCTTTCGGCACCTCCACCGGGGAGTAGACGCCGTTTATGTGGCCGTTCACGCTAGGAGCGGCAAAAATAGTGAATGCGGAAAGAAGCAGGGCGCACACTATGGCCACCGCCACGGTCTCCTGCTTCCTGATTGACAACCCCGGAAGCTTCGTCTTTAGCCGGTTGGCCAAGCCCAGCAAAGTGATCATGATCAGCAAGGCATAGGTTAACCACAAAGGCCCGGCCCACTTGTCCGGATCTCTCAGCAGCCATCCTACCTGTCCCGAGAGCGGGGCATCGAAGGTCAGCCAGGAATATATCCCTCCCAGCGGCCAGTTGGTACCCATGGATAGGATGAAGAACAGCACGGCCATGCCCGCCAGGGCGAGGGTAAGGCGGTCACGCCGGAACAGTAACGCCCCGAACGCGATTATGGGGACCATGTAGCCGGCAACGCTCCACAGTGCTTCCAGGCCCCCATGGGCCACGATGTCCACCCTGGGCCACCAATATCCTATGCCCCTTATGGCGTTCATCGGGGTGGAGTTGGCGCTCAGCATGTTCAAGACCTCTACCGTCAAAACGGTCTGGGGCCCCCCCGAGCCGCCGAGGAGGGAGGCAAGGTACGGTATGATCCAGTACAGGCTGGTGATCAGAAACGACGCCAGTAGTATGAGGAACGAACCGAGGAGACTCTGTCGTTCGGACCAGCTCATCCTCAGCGGGCGCTGGCACAGGAGCGCCCCGAACACAAGGATGGAAAGGAACACCGTGTAGTGGACGGACGTCGAGGCGAGCATCCAGAGAACTCCGGTGATGACCAAGGTCTTGCGGTCATGATCCTCCAGCCCTTTCATCGCCCCGATCAATATGAGGGGGGCCAGGGCATACCCGGTCCAAAGGAAGAAATGTTCTATCCGGCTCATGGACCATGGATTGAACATGTAGACAACGGAGACGGCGAAGGCCGCTATACAAAGCGATGGCTGCCCGACCTGAGGGTAGACCTTTCTGCCCAGCCAGTAGGCCGACAAGTACGAGGCCAGGCCAGCGATCAAGAGGGTTCCCAGGATCATCATCTTGATGAACAGCTCGGTGGGAACGTCCAGGGCGATAGCAATGCTGACCGGAACACCGAACCCTAGGAGACGGTCGACCTTATCCAGGTTGGAATATTGGCCATATTGGGTCCACATGGGGTAAAGCTCGAAGCGATCGGTCTCCCGAGGGGTGTTGAAGTCACCGTACATGATGGTCCCGGGGGTAAGGATGATATTGATCCCCACCATCATGACCAGCGCAACAATGAGCAACGCTCCCACTACCAGATACTTGTTCTGGGCGACGCATTCCCTCGTCCGATCCACCAATCCCTTCAGTCCACCGGGCATGTTTGGAACGGTCTCAATATGGTCAGGGGGTTCATTAACATAATCTTTTATCGAAGTGTCCGATGAACCAAGGCCAGGGGACGATGAACGGTCGGACGTTCGAGGTTCACCCATTCTTTCGACCGAATGTATAGCCAAGCTTGTATGGAACGCCTTTCAAGACCAGAAGCAGGTTCGCTTTTAAGGAGAGGACAGGTTCGTCCCTGTCGAACTTACGGAATCGCTCCTTCTTCCCCACCAGTTCCTGGTAGCAATTCAGTTCGTGCATCTGACGGACGTCCTTTCCATACCTGTAGTTCTTACGCCACAGCTCGCTCAGGTACTTCGGTTCCCGGTGCCATATACTTCCCTTGACCAGGCCCACCCGGCTCGAATGCTTGAACGCTTCATAGAAGATGATGGCGTCCTCGTAGGCATGTATCTCCGGCATGCATTCGGGAAGGATGTTGCTGAATGCTTTCTCAAGTATGTCGCTGCGATAGAACCGGGGACACATGACACCAGTGACCGAATCGATGTACGACCCCATGTTCTTGTGCAGCAGAGTTCTGTCAGCGTCGTAGAGCCGCTCAAGCCAGGTGGCGGGATTCAGGGACCTCTCCTCCAAGCACAGCATGTCGTAACGATCACTCACCTGGAGGCAGCGCTCCAAAGTGGTCCTCTCCAGCACCTGGTCAGAATCCAATATTAGATGGTAGTCCCCCTGATCGTGCTTGAACCCCTCCATCCTGGCGCCCAGCACCTTTCCCCTATAATTGATCACATTATCTGTGAACTCCCTTGCTATCTCCGGGGTCCCGTCAGTGGAGTAGCTATCGACAATGGTGATACCGACATCCTTGAAGGTCTGTTCTCGAACTGACTCAAGTGTCGACCGCAGCGTCTTCGCTGAGTTCAGTGTGGGAATGGTGACGCAGACCCTCATGTCTCTCGCTCTTCGTAGCGAAAGCCTACTATGTTAATAGACTTTCCTCAGAGAGGCCAACCACCAGCAACTTCCAGATCGTTGCTGGCATCAGATATAGTGAGCGATGGCCGTCATAAATCAAGGTCTGTACGCCCTCGCTACCAGCCCCCCTCCAGAGGGCCATGTCCAAGATGTCGCGAATCTGCCAGCATTACAAAATATTATTATATTCAAATCTTCTCCTAACATCATGGGACGTCCGCCCGCCATCGCCTTTCTCGTAGATCACCTGCGGAAGAGCAATTGGCGTTGGCATCTTTCCTTCCTCTTGATGCTCTCCGCCCTGACGGCCGTCCTGTTCTATGGATATCTGAACGGCCCTCTGCCTACAGGCACGGATTCCGAAGGACTGGTGATGACCTCGAAAATGGGCCTCATGACCGGCGGACTGTTCTCGAGCTGGGAGCCCTACTCGGCACTGGGCTTCCAGAATGATCCCCTGCCACTGCCCGGCGTCATGTTCATGGTGACCTCCTGGCTGGGGCTGTCCACCTATGATGTCTGCAAGCTCATCATGGTCTGCTCCTTCTGGCTCGCAGGGGCGTCAATGTACCTGTGCGCGCTCAGGATCTCCAAGAGCCATCTTGGGGGGGCGTGCGCCGCCGTCGTCTTCTGCTTCAACCAGGTGTTCCTCTCTCAGATCATGGAAGGTCACTACTTCTTCGTCATCGGGTTCGCCCTCCTCCCCCTGGTCTTCCTGATCTTTTTTGAGGCGATGACGAAGGAGGATCACAGGGCCATACTCCTGTTGCCAGTAGCCTTCTTCATATTCGGGGCAAGCGCCGCCCCTCACATGGTCCTCATACTGGCCATCTTCATGATCGTCTTCACGGGGCTGTACTTCGGGCTGAATCGGAAGGGGCTGCACCGTTTGCTCTATCCTGCGGTCGGTCTCCTCATCCTCGTCCTGCCCTCGGCCCTCTCCCGCTTCTCCGTAGGAACGGGCATCGACAATGCATCCTACCGCCTCAGTGAGGCCCAGTTCTGGAGCAATCAGGGGCTCTTCGATGCGTTGGCTGCCCAGTCCACTGAGAACTCGCACCTGCGCGGCGCCGCCATCCAAGGCTGGTTCCCGATCGAGGGGCTGGGCGAGGTGGTGGCCTTCGTGGCCCTCCTCATCCCGGCCCTGGCGTTCCTTTCCTTGTACTTCAGGTACAACCGCGGTCTGAAGGTCGTTCTGGCAGGGACCGCCCTGGTCATGCTGTTCTTCGCCATGGGGCCGAACCAGCTGCTATCCGGCCTGTTCGTGTGGATGTTCCGCAACATACCCCTTTTGGATAGCATTAGGGTGTTCTCCCGGTTCGGGATGTTCCTCGGCCTCTCCTATGCATTGCTGATAGCGATGCTGGTCGCTGACCTCAGAGATCGGCCCACCCTCTCGCTCTGCCGTCCTCATCTGCCCAAAATCACTGTCCGACGGGCGAACAAGCTGGTCGTGATCGTGGCGGTCGCGGTCATGCTAACGGCCTCGTCAACATTGTTCGTGCAAGGTCCAAGCTCCTTCACCCTCCCCCCGTCGTACTCGGAGCCGTTCGAGCTGATATCGACCCTGGACGGCGACTACCGCATCTTGACCCTGCCGTATGGGACCGTCTACTATGATGCACAGCATCCGAGGTTGGACGGATATCCTTCTACTCTCACCAACGATCCCGGGGCATACAGTCAGATGATAACCGGTAAGGAGGTTGCCTATGGTGATCACGCCGAGGAGTTCTGGTCGGTCTGGGGCACCGCGGTGTCAGAGCATACCTACGGATATCGCCTACTTCCGGCCCTCCTGGGAGATGTGGCAAGCGTGAAGTATGTGGTAAGTCAGGTCCACGCTTTACCAGAAGAATCAGAGGACTACCAGAACATGGAAGGCCTGGAGCTGTTCAGCACCCTCCCTCACAGCTCGACCATACTGGTGAACAGCTATTATGAGGATAGGGTCCATGCGGTCGACAGCTTAGTGCTCACCACGGGCGGCAGGGCGGCCATCCTCACCTCCCTTGCCAGTGGCGTGGTGGACCTGAGGAGCGAGGAACTCGTTCTGTGGGGCCAGGTTGATGACCAGGTCACCAGGCAGATGCTCTGGAATGCGTCAGATCTCGTCATCATCCAGGGAGGGGACCTCATGGAGCTGATGGCGGAGAACGGTGCCTGGGACGGTGGGCACCTGATAAAATTGGCCGACTTGGCGGATCAGACCTCTGATGACAGCGATATGAACTGGATATCCTCGGACAAGTTCATCAAGGACGGCTCAGTGCTGTACCCCAGCGCGTACACCCTGGGTGAAAACGTTCTCAAGGTGCCGGTGTTGGTGGAGGAGAACGGTAGATATGACATCTACCTGAGGTCGAGGGTCGGTCCAGGCTCGGGAAACCTCACGGTGACGGTTGGCGGCAGCGGGCCGGTCCACATAGACACCGGATCTCTGATGACGAGGGAGGCCTGGACCAAGGTTGGAACCTACGATCTCAACGCATCCTCGGTAGAGGTGCAGCTCGCCAGTGATGGATCGGGATGGTGCAGCGCGGACGACCTCTTGCTGGTGGAGCAGGGGAGCGTTGAGCGGAAGGCTACGGAAATGACCGACATCATCTCCGCCTCCTCCAAATCGATCTCCATCGTGTTCGGGCCAGCGGACCTCGCGCCCTCATCAGGGTCCTGGCAGATATATGATGGAAGCGAGGGCGAGGGCATCCTCGACGGAACGGAGCTCGGGTCATCTCCCCTCCTGGTGAACACGACCATACCGAGAAGCGGCAACTGGACCATTACGCTGAGGACGATGTCGGGGGAGGAGAACATCATGTCATCAGCCCCCTATCTCGTCGTCGACGGCAATCTCATCAATGGGGCCGACCTCGGGAACGGCGTGTTCACGTTCCAGGCCTCGATGGCCCAGGGGGAGCGGGAGATCGAGGTACATACGTCCAGTGTATACTCGATGGTTATCGAGAGCTCCGGAGAAGGGTCATCGGCAGCCTCGTCGGAGGTCGAGGTATACTACGAAAGGAAGGAGCCGTGGCAGTACGTCGTGTCGTTGAACACCACTGGGCCGACTTTCGTTAAGTTGTCCGAGAATTTCAGCCCCCAATGGTCGGTCGAGGGCGGTGATGGCAAGGTGCTGCACTATCAGTCCAGCTCTCAGATCAACGGGTTCTACATCACCGAGGGCGGCAATTACACCCTCACTATCACATTTATGTGGCAGGAGCGATACCAGTGGAACCAGCTTATCCTTATGGGTACGACGGTGGTGGCGACCGTCGCCTTGCTGGCATTCATCTGGTGGAACGGCCGTTATAAGAGGGGGAAGTCGACCCGTCAATAATATCTAGGCCCATGGAGCTGACGGATAGGATGCTCACCGTATCGATCGGCGTTTGTGCTTACAATGAGGAGAGGAACATCAAGCTGTCGATAGAGTCCATAACCGCACAGTCGCTGCAGGGGTTCGACCTGGAAGAGGTCATTGTCGTCTCCAGCGGCAGCACCGACCGGACCGATGCGATGGTAGAAGAGGCCTCCCGCGCCGATCCCCGGATACGCCTGCTCCCCCAGCCTGTCAGGGAGGGTAAGAACTCCGCGGTCAACCTGTTCATGTCCCAGGCCAGCGGCGACATCCTGGTGCTGGTAAACGCCGACAACGTCCTCATGGAAGGCGCTCTGCAGCATCTGCTGGAACCGTTCAACGACCCCCAGATAGGCATCGTGGGCGGACATCCCGTGCCGGTCAACCCCAGGGACAACGTGCCCGGGTTCGCCGTGCACATGCTGTGGGGCATGCATCACCGCCTCTCGCTCCACCATCCCAAGATCGGGGAGCTGATCGCCTTCCGCAACTTTCGCATCCAGCTTCCTACCGAACTGCAGTCGGACGAGGACATCATCAGGATGGAGGTGGAGAAGCGGGGGTATCGCCCGGCGTACGCACCAGATGCCGTTGTGCACAACAAGGGGCCGGCGACGATCAGGGATTTCATCAAGCAGCGGACCAGGGTGAACATCGGGGAAGGGTACATGAAAAGGAAGTTCGATGTCGACATACCCACCCAGGACCCCCGCCTGCTGTTCTCCTCGTTCATCGATTTCGTCAGGGAGGACCGGGCCTCGCCGTTCCTCATGCTGACGGCCATGGTCATGGAGGCATACTGCCGGGCCTATGCCCGCATGTACGTGGCCCTGGACAAGGGGGACAAGAGGTTGTGGAGCCCCGTCGATTCCACCAAGGACCTCGCCGGTTGAGGCTCCTTCTCCCGTGCTTGGTTCGTCTACCGCTCGTCGAGGATCAAGCTGACCGCACGGTTGAAATCCGTGGCCGCGGTCACCTGGATGCACCTGCAGCCGGCCCTCTCCCCCATGGCCACATCGTTCTCGCTGTCACCGATGACGTACGAGGAGTGGAGATCGATGCCCAGGTCCCTGACCGCACGCTCCAGCATGCCGGTTGCCGGCTTGCGGCAGCCGCATCCGGCATCGGGATGGTGTGGACAGTAGTAAATGGCGTCCAGCCTGGCCCCGTCGGCCTCCAGGTCCGCCCGCAACTTGTCGTGGATGAGGTTGAGGGTCTCCTCGTCGAAGTATCCCCTGCCCACGCCTGACTGGTTGGTCACCAGGACCGTCAGATACCCGGCCTCATTGAGCCTTCGGATGGAACCGCCGACGCCGGGGAACAGCTTCAGGTCCTCCGGCCTGGCGCAGTAGGGGCCGTCATGAGCGATGGTGTCATCACGGTCGATGAACACCGCCCGGCGGCCGAACATGCCCTTCTCCACTAGCCCGCAGATGATGTGCCCGGCGCACATGTACGCCTCCTGGACCCTCGGGGTGCTCGTCGACGGGACCACCAGGGGGTGGTCCACCATGTCCTTGATGGTGCCCGCCGAGCCGGTGAAGGAGGCCGTCACCATTCCCAGTTCCTTCGCCCTCTCCAGGGCAAGGACCACGTTCCTGGACGTCCCGCTGGTGCTCAGGCCTATCGCGATATCGCCCCTCCGCCCGCAAGCCTCCAGCTGTCGAACGAACACCCGCTCGTAACCGTAATCGTTGCCAATGCCGGTGATGGACGACAACGAGGTCAGGGCGATCCCGTCCATGGCCGGGCGTTCCATTTGGTAACGGCCGGAAAGTTCGGCGGCCAGGTGCATAGCGTCCGCCGCGCTGCCGCCGTTCCCGAACAACACGACCTTGCCTCCGCTGCGCAGCGAGGCGATGATGGCATCGGCGATGGCCTCTATCTGCGCCGGGACCAGCGACGCGGTCACCGACGATGACTCTCGGAGCTCGTTCTCAATGAGCAGGGCCATCTTGATACCTCCAGGTCTGCAGACCGTACTTGTCGAAGTTGTAGTTGACGACGTCCACCCCGAGCTTGGCAAGCTCGTTGGCGACGTTGTGCTTGCGGTCGTACTCGCACAGGAAGAACATGAACCCTCCGCCCCCGGCCCCGGAGATCTTCCCTCCCACCGCCCCGTTGGCCAGGGCCGTTTCGTAGATGAGGTCGATGCGGTCATTGGAGATCTGGGATGTGAACTTCTTCTTACTCTCCCAAGACTCGTTCAGCAGTCCTCCGATCCGGCGGATCTCTCCCCTCAGCAGGGCGTCCTTCATCTCCCTGGCCAGCTGCTTCGTGCGTTCCAGGGCCTCCACCACCTGCTCGTTCCCCTGCACATACCCGGAGGTCTGGCTCTGGATGATGCTCGAGGAGTCCCGGGTCTTGCCGGTGTTGCCAAGAAGTAGCTGGTAGTGCAGCTCGTTGAGGATGTCGGACTTGATCCGGAGCGGGGTGACGATGGTATCCTGGCCCCTGAACTCCATGAAGTTGAAGCCGCCGAACACCGCCGCGTACTGGTCCTGCTTCCCGCCGGCCAGCCCCAGCTCCTTCCTCTCCAGTATGTAGGCGAGGTCGGCGATGTCGTACTGGGACATCGGCTGATTGAGCCATTCGGCCATCGCCCCGATGATGGAAACGATGACCGTGGACGAGGACCCGAGACCGGAGCCCGGGGGGGCCTCGCAGTGCAGGAACATGTCGAACCCGCGGTCCACCTCGAAGTGGTTCAGCACCGCCTTTATCAGGTCCAGGTTGCCGTCGTACCGGAACATGTCCCCGCAGGCATGCCACTTCTCCACCAGTCCATAGTCCAGGGAGCGGATGGTGATCTCATTGTCACAACGGGGAGAGATGGTGCAGTAGGCGTAGCGGTCGATGGTCGCGTTAAGCACCGCGCCCCCCCGCTCGTCGCTGTAGGGCGGCACATCGGTGCCTCCGCCAGCGAAGCTGATGCGCAACGGTGCCTTGCTCCGTATCAACTGCCTCTTGTCACCCATCATATCTCCCTCATTATGGAGCGAGGATTTAAACCGACCTGAATGAACGACACAACATCACACATATGGACAGCGATCGATCTCTGCCCAACAGGTATCGGCCGTGTCGGTCATTAGCTGCAAAGGGTCCACGAATTGGCGGATATCGCAGGAACGTCCAGCATCTTATTATATGCCGAATGGAAAAATCAACAAAGCGAAATACTACAATATTTTACGAAATACATATTACACCGAGTTTGTCCGATATCCGACCCAGACGCCGATATATGTTTATTTAGTGGTAAACGCATCGCGAAAAACATGTCGGATTCAACGGATTCAACTTCCCCCTCGCCTCTGAAAAAGAAGGGCGGGAAGAAAATAATGATCGCGGTGGTCGCAGCCATCGTGGTCGTGGCCCTCATAGCCACCGTCGTGCTGGGAGGGTTCCTCAACCCCAACGAGCAGACCGCACTGGAGAAGATCAAGTCCCAGGGAAAGATCATCATGGCCACCGAGGCCACGTTCATCCCCTTCGAGTCCTTCGATCCCACCAATGGCACCTACGTAGGATTCGACATTGATCTTGCCAACCGCATCACTGAGAACGTATCCGCCGAGCTAGGGGTCCCCATCACCCTTGAAATTCGTGATGTGGCCTTCAACACCATCCCGGCGAGCTTGAACAACAAGCAGATTGACATGAGCCTGTCGGGAATGACCATCACCGATGAGAGGAACGAGTCGGTCATGTTCAGCACGCCCTACTACATGGCCGAGGCCGGCTTCGGCATGCTGGTGAAGACCGCCGATAACAGCCTGAACTCCGTTGAAGCCCTGACCAGCGCCAGCAGCATCGTGGTCAACACCGGCACCACCTCCGAGATATGGGTCCAGAAGGAGCTCGTGGACAAGGGCCTCTACCCTGCCAACAAGGTCAAGAGCCTGCCCACCATCGCCGGCTGCGTCCAGGACGTTTCCATCGGACAGTCCCAGGTGTTCATCATCGACAAGCCGACCGCCGAGGAGTATGCCGGCCAGTCCAGCGGCGACCTGAAGGTCTCCGCCGTCATACCCAGCTATGAGCCGTACGGTGTCGCCCTGAACAAGGAGGCCACCGATCTCAAGGAGATCATCGACCGGGTCATCAACACGATGATCGAGAACGGCGAGATGGAAAAGCTCAGGATTAAGTGGGGACTGAACTGAGCGCCCTTCCCTAAACCATTTCTTCCTTTTCCCACGAAGGCGGCCTCGAGATGGACCTGAAGAAGTCAATAATCAAACACAAAGGGACACTGACCAAGATCGGCCTCGTAGTGGCGATAATCGTCGCTTTCGTGATTACGCTCCAGGAGCCGGTGAACTCCAACTACATCGACCGATGGATAAGCGCCATCATAAAGACGGTCATCATCAGCGTCGTCGCTATCGTCATGGGCTTCGTTATCGGCGTGGTCGTCGGTCTGGGCCGCATTTCCCATAACTTCCTGATCAACGGGGCGGCCACCGTCTATGTGGAGATCCTCAGAGGGGTCCCCCTGCTCATCCAGATATTCTTCATGTACTTCGCGCTGGCGATCTATGTTCCCAGCATCAACGATGCCGCCATAGCGGCGACCCTGGCGCTGGGCCTCAACAGCGGGGCGTACCAGGCGGAGATCATCCGCGGAGGGATCCAGTCCATCCCCCGCGGGCAGCTGGAGGCGGCCAGGTCCTCGGGCATGTCCTACTTCCAGTCGATGCGCCATGTCATCCTGCCCCAGGGTTTCAGGCTCATCATCCCGCCCATGACCAATGAATATGTCACCGTCATCAAGGATTCCTCGCTGGCCTATGCCATCGGAGCGATGGAGATAACCTGGCTGAGCACCAAGATCATTACCATCGACTTCGATCCGCTGACCACCTACATCTTCGTGGCGCTGATCTACTTCACCCTCACCACCTTCACCTCCAACATCATGAGGGTGGTGGAGCGCAGGTTCCGCATCCCCGGATACATGGGGGCTGAGTGAATATGGTCGTTCCGCTGATAGAGACCAAGAAGTTGACCAAGAGCTTCGGCGACAACGATGTCCTCAAGGGCATATCGATGAAGGTCATGCCCGGGGAGGTCGTGGCCATAATCGGTGCGTCGGGCAGCGGGAAGAGCACGCTGCTGAGGTGCATCAACCGGCTCAACGAGCCGGACTCCGGGGACATATTGTTCGAGGGTCACAGCATCATAGGCAAGGACATCGACATCGATCTGGTCCGATCCCAGATGACCATGGTGTTCCAGAGCTTCAACCTCTTCATGCACCTCACCGCCAGGAAGAACGTTTCCCTGCCCCTCAGGCAGGTCAAGAAGCTGAGCAAGATAGAGGCGGACAGGCAGGCCCTGGAGGCCCTGGACAAGGTGGGGCTCAGTGACAAGGCGGACGCCTACCCCGGGGAGCTGTCCGGCGGGCAGCAGCAGAGGGTGGCCATCGCCAGGGCTTTCGCCATGCACCCCAAGGTGCTGCTCTTCGACGAGCCGACCTCGGCCCTCGACCCGGAACTGATCGGCGAGGTCCTGGAAGTGATGAAGAAGCTGGCATACATGGGCATGACCATGGTGGTGGTCACCCACGAGATGGGCTTCGCCAAGGACGTCGCCGATAGGGTGATCTTCCTGGACGGCGGGCTGGTGCTCGAGGAGGGCGATCCGGTCTCCATCTTCACCCGTCCCAGCAACGAGCGCACCAGGCAGTTCCTGAAGCGCGTCCTGACCGAGGAGCAGGTCCCTCCCCCGCCCGAATAATCGTGTCGCCTTCTTTTTATAAAGGAGAGACCTAATGTTGGACGATTCTTCGGTCGGGATGAAAATGGATAAGAAAGAGAAGGTCTGGCTGGATGGGCGCCTGATCGGCATCGACGAGGCAAAGGTCTCCATCCTCTCTTACGGCCTGCACTACGGGTGGGGCATCTACGAAGGTCTGAGAGCGTACGACACCAATAAGGGGAGGGCGGTCTTCCGCCTCAAGGACCACATGGCCCGGTTCCTGGACTCGGCCAGGTTCATGCAGCTCGACGTTCCCTATTCGATCGACGAACTGTGCGACGCGGTGAAGGAGGTCTGCCGTTCCAACGGGCCCCAGGCCGATTACGTCCGCCCCCTTGCCTACTACGGGGAGAACGGAGAGCTAGGTTTGAGCGCGGTCAACGTGCCGACCCACGTGGCCATAATGACCATCCACATGGGTGCCTACATCCGGGGTGGGGCGCCGGGGGCGTCCCTGGTGACATCATCCTGGGAGAAGCCGTCCAACCGGGCGACCTCCCTGACCGCTAAGGTGTGCGGTAATTACGTCAATTCCATCCTCGCCAAGAAGGAGGCCATGCGCCAAGGCGCTGACGAGGCCCTCATGCTCAACCACAGCGGTTCGGTGGCCGAGGCATCGGCGGAGAACGTGTTCATGGTGAGGCACGGAAAGATCATCACCCCCGGCCTGGCGGAGGGCATACTGGAAGGGGTGACCAGGGACACGGTCATGCAGCTGGCCCGTGAGCTGGACATCGAGGTCGTGGAGAGGAACATCACCCGGGGCGAGCTGATCATCGCTGACGAGGTGTTCCTGACCGGAACGGCGGCAGAGCTTCACCCGGTGCGCTCCCTGGATGGGATCCCCATCGGGAAGGACGTCCCCGGGCCGGTCACCGCCAGGCTAAGGGACATGTACGCGAAGGCGACGTGCGGCGAGATGACGCAGTTCTCCGATTGGGTGGACCTGATCGACGAGAAGCCTGCCAGGCGCAGGAAGAAATGAGCGTTTGCGGCCCAAACGTCAAATAACGCCCCCGCATTAGAAGCAGCGGGAAACATGACCACCACAGATGATCTGAAGGAAGCCTTCTCCGGAGAGTCGCAGGCCAACCGCAAGTATCTCGCGTTCGCCAAGAAGGCCCAGCAGGACGGATATCCCCAGGTTGCCAAATTGTTCCGGGCCGCGGCGGAGGCCGAGACCATCCACGCTCTCGCCCACCTCAGGGTGCTCAAGGGCGTGAAGACCACGGCGGAGAACCTCCGTGAGGCGGTGGCCGGGGAGAACTACGAACACACCTCGATGTACCCCGGGTTCATCGAACAGGCCAAGAAGGAGGGTAACGCCGACGCGGTCCGCTCGTTCACCTTCGCCAACGAGGTGGAGAAAGTGCACGAGGACCTATACAAGGCCGCCTCCCGTGCCGTGGATGCCAGCAAGGACCTCCCGGCCAAGAAGCTGTACATCTGCCCGGTGTGCGGCAACATCGAGGAGGAGGTCCCCGAGAAGTGCGCGGTGTGCGGTGCCCCCGGCTCCTCGTTCAAGGAAGTCCTATAAACATCAAAGGCCCAGGCGGGCCCATTTATTACCTTCCACCTGCTTTTCTGTCTGGCGATGAGCATGTACGAGATCAGGTTCCACGGGCGGGGCGGACAGGGTGCGGTGATGGCCGCGCAGACGCTGGCCGATGCCGCGGTCAGGACCGGGTTCAAGGCCCAGGCGTTCCCCTACTTCGGCGCGGAGCGGAGGGGGGCCCCGGTGCAGGCCTATGCCCGCATCGACACGACCAGGATCAGGACCAAGAGCCAGGTGTATCGCCCTCACCTCGTGGTGATCATGGACGCGTCCCTGGCGGAGACCGAGGACCTGGCCTCGGGACTGCGGCCGGAGGGAAAGATTGTGCTCAACACGAACCAGCGCCCGGAGGACGTGGACCTCGGGGCGGGGGTGGATGCTGAGTGCGGGACGGTGGACGCCACCTCCGTCGCGCTGGAGGTCCTGAAGATGCCGGTGGTGAACACCGTCATGCTGGGAGCGATGGCCAAGGTATGGGACCTCATCCCCCTGGAGGCCATCGTGGAGGCGATCGAGGAGCGGTTCGGGGACAAGCTGGGGGCGCGGGCCGGACTGGTCAACGCCGAGGCGGCCAGGAGGGCGTATGACACGACGGCCATAGGGCGCACCGTGGGGCGGAAGCAGTACGCCAAGCAGAAGGCCTGGGAGCCAGTATGGGACGAGATCCCCATCGGCACCTCCCTGCGGCGGACGACGCATGAAGGCGTGGAGGTGGGCCCGGGGTCCTCGTGGCAGAACCTCACCGGGCGGTGGAAGTGGTCCACCCCGCGGTACAAGAAGGACAAGTGCATCAAGTGCCTGAGATGCTGGTGGTCCTGTCCCGACTCGGCTATCATCCGGCTGGACGACGATTACATGCGGTGGGAACTGGACTATTGCAAGGGATGCGGCATCTGCGCGGACATCTGTCCGGTGGACGCCATAGACATGATGCAGGGGGCTCGCGACTCATGGCAGTGAGGACCATCACCGGGGACCAGGCGGTGGCCTACGCCGTCATGCTGGCCCGGGCCGAGGTGATACCGGGGTTCCCCATCACTCCCCAGACCATCATCATCGAGCAGATCACCGAGTTCATCAACGACGGGCTGATGGACGCTGACTTCATCTCCGCGGAGAGCGAGCATTCCGTGCTCTCGGCGGCGGTGGGGGCGTCGGCCGGCGGGGTGCGGACGTTCACCGCGACCTCCTCCCAGGGCCTCGCCCTGATGTACGAGATGCTGTTCGCCGCGGCGCCGAACCGCCTCCCCGTGGTCATGGCCATCGCCAACCGCAGCCTGGGGGCGGCGTCCGGCATCTGGACCGAGCACAACGACTCGCTACCGGTCCGGGAGAGCGGCTGGCTGCAGGTGTACGTCGAGGACAACCAGGAGGCCCTGGACATGACCATACAGGCGTTCCGGGTGGCCGAGGACCGGCGGGTCATGCTGCCCATGATGGTCTGCCTGGATGGTTTCATCCTCTCCCACGTGGTCGAAGGGGTGGACATACCGGACCAGGCCACGGTGGACCGCTACCTGCCCAAGTTCGCCCCGGTGAACGTCCTCGATCCCCGGGACCCGGTCATGATCAACCCGGTGACCCCGCCGGAGTTCGCCACCGAGATGCGGTACCAGCAGGACCGCGCGGTGCAGGCGTCCAGGACGGTCATCGCCGAGGCGGACGAGGAGTTCGCCGCCCTCACCGGCCGCCGTTACGGCGGGCTGTTCGAGTGCTACCGCATGGACGACGCCGACTACGCCCTCGCCGGACTGGGCACCTGGGCCGGGCTGGCCAGGGAGGCGGTGGACCGGCTGCGGGAGGAGGGGAAGAAGGCCGGGCTGATCAAGCTTAGGTACATGCGGCCGTTCCCCGGGGAGGAGCTGCGGCAGGCGACCCTGAACCTCAGGGCCCTGGGCACCTTCGACCGGTCGGCGGCGTTCAACGGCTACGGGCCGGTGTTCACCGAGGTCCGCAACGCCCTGTACGGCAGCGGCATCACCGTCACCGATCACGTGGCGGGCATCGGCGGCCGGGACATCACCGTGGAAACGGTGCTGGACATGTACGACCTGGTCGAGCGCAGCGCCCGCGGAGAGAAGGTCAGGGACTGCACCTGGCACACGCTGAGGGGGGATATGGAATGAACAAGATGACGAGCATGAAGGACGTGCCCCGGGAGGACATGCTGACCCACGGTCACGGGGCCTGCCCCGGCTGCGGCTACGCCGCCACGGCCAAGAACATCGCCAAGATGCTGGGCCCCAACACCGTGGTGTACGTGCCGGCCTCCTGCCTGGTGGTGTTCGGGGCGATATACCCCACTTCGGCATGGAAGATCCCGTACCTCTACACCGCGTTCGAGAACACCGGGGCGGTGACCTCGGGGATCAAGGCCGCGCTGCGGCGCCGGAGGATCGACGCCACGGTGGTGGGCATGGCCGGCGACGGGGGGACGTTCGACATCGGCCTGCAGGCGCTGTCCGGGGCCGCGGAAAGGAACGAGGACATGATCTACGTCTGCCTGGACAACGAGGCGTTCATGAACACCGGCATCCAGAGGAGCAGCGCCACGCCCTTCGGGGCGTGGACCACCACCACCCCGGTGGGGCAGGAGGTCAAGGGCAACCGGCGGTTCAAGAAGGACATCGCCCGTATCGTGGCCGATCACGACGTGCCGTACGTCGCCACGCTCTCGGTCGCTCACTTCAGCGATTTCGTGCGCAAAGTGCAGAAGGCCAAGGACACCGAGGGCTTCCGGTTCCTGCACTGCCTGACACCCTGCGTCCCGGGATGGAAGATCGAGCCGTCCAAGGGGGTCAGCATCAACCGGCTGGCGGTGGACACGGGAATGTGGACCCTCTACGAGGTGGAGAACGGCGTCCCCAGGGTGACGTACAAGCCGAAGGACATGACCCCGGTGACCGAGTACCTCAAGCTGCAGGGCCGGTTCAAGCACATGACCGAGTCCGACGTGCGCACGCTGCAGGGCTGGCTGTGCGAGAAGTGGAAGGCCCATTATGGAGGGGAGGCCCCCAGCCCGCCGTGCGTACTCCCGCCCCGGGAGGAGGTGCTGGCCCATGACGGTGATCCGCTCTATGGCATCTGAGAGGGCAAGTTCTAATACCCTTGCCGGTGGTGCCTGACCACCATGCCCTTCGCTCTCGGCATGCCCGCGCTGATCGAGATGCCCGGCCTGCCCGGACTGGTGGACCTGTGCCAGGAGCTGGAGCTTTCGTTCATAGAGCTGAACATGAACATGCCGGAGAACTGCCCGGAATCCCTCGATCCGATGGAGGTGAGGGACGTGACCAGGAGCACCGGCATCGAGTTCACCCTGCACTCCCCGGACGAGCTGGACCTCGGCTCCCTGCACCCCACGGTGCGGGAGGGCCACCTGGGCCGGATGCGCGAGGCCCTGGGATGGTGCGCCCAGGCGGGGGTCAAGGTGCTCAATATGCACGTCAGCCCGGGCATTTATTTCACCCTCCCCGACCGGAAGGTATGGATCTATGAGCGGTACGTCGACCAGTTCACCTCCAACCTGTGGACGGCGTACAAGGAGATGCTACCCCTGGCCCGGGCCTCGGGGGTCGACATCTGCACCGAGAACGTGAACAACTTCGACCTGCCGTTCGTGGCCCAGGCCATCGACGAGCTGTGCTGCATGGACTCCTTCTTCCTCACCTGGGACGTGGGCCATGATGCCCGCTCCGGCTTCCGGGAGCAGGAGGTGCTGCTGAGGCACGAGGACCGGGTGAGGCACATGCACCTGCACGACTACAACGGGAAGAGCGACCATCAGGTCCCCGGGACCGGCATGATCGACATCCCGGGGATGATCGCCTTCGCCCGCAGGAGGGACTTCAGGGTGCTGGTGGAGGTCAAGAACGTCGCCGCCCTGAGGGAATCGGCCAGGGCGGTCAAGGGTCTGCTGTGACCACCTCGCCGTCCATGCTGGATAGTGGCGTGGGGGCAGATTAATTATAAATAAGTCCATCACTTACGACCACTCTACATTCTCGCGTAACCGATGAATGATGAGGATGTTCAACATCCGAATGAGGTGCAACAATGGCAAAAGCAATGTTCGTTCGTTTCGAGATGCCCAAGGAGCTGTCGGACAAGGCCTACGAGATCGTAGAGGCCGCCCGCGACACCGGTAAGATCCGCAAGGGGACCAACGAGGTCACCAAGCTGGTCGAGCGGGGTGACGCTATCATGGTGGTCATGGCCGAGGATGTCCAGCCCCCAGAGATACTCGCCCACATGCCCCTCCTCTGCGAGGAGCGCAACGTCGTGTACGCCTACGTGCCGTCCAAGGCCGAGCTGGGACACGCTGTCGGTCTGGAGAAGCCTACCGCCTCGGTAGCCATTCTGGACGCTGGAAAGGCCAAGCCCCTGCTCGACGGATTCGCCGAGCAGGTGAAGAAGCTGAAGCAGTGAGATCGGAGGCATTGACATGGCTGATGACGGGAGCAGCATACCTTCGGAAGTGGTAGAGATCATCGGTCGTACTGGTATGACCGGTGAGGCCACCCAGGTTAAGGTGCGTGTGCTCGAGGGCCGTGATAAGGGTCGCATCATCACCCGCAACATCATGGGCCCCGTGCGCATGGGAGATATACTGATGCTCAGGGAGACCTCCAGAGAGGCCCGCAAACTATCCATAAGGTGATCTGAGATGGTCGAGAGAAGGGTCTGCTCCTTTTGCGGAGCGGAGATGGAACCGGGCACTGGCAAGCTGTTCGTCAAGAGGGACGGCACCGTGCTGACGTTCGACACGAACAAGTGCTACAAGAACATGATCGAGCTGGGCAGAGTGCCCAGGAGGACCACCTGGACCCGCGCCGCCAAGAGGGAGAAGGAGATCGCCCTCGCCGCCGCCGCGCCCAAGGCCGAGGTCGCCGAGGTCGACGACTCGATCAAGAAGGTCACCGCCAGCAAGGCGCGCAAGAGAAAGTCCCCGGCGCCCAAGAAGACGGAGCGAGTGGAATGATAGAGCGCACCTTCGTCATGCTGAAGCCCGACGCCGTCCAGCGCGGCCTGATGGGCGAGATCCTGGGTCGCATCGAGGCCAAGGGCAACAAGGCCGTGGCCATGAAGTTCATGCGCATCCCCAAGGAGCTGGCGGAGCGCCACTACTCAGAGCACAAGGGCAAGCCGTTCTTCCCCGGCCTGATCGAGTACATGACCTCCGGTCCGGTACTGGTCATGGTCTGGGAGGGAGAGAACGCCATCGCCTCGATGAGGTCGATGATGGGCGCCACCAACCCCCAGAACGCCGCCGTGGGCACCATCCGCGGCGACCTGGCCCAGCAGACCGGACGGAACCTGATCCACGGTTCCGACGGTCCCGAGTCGGCCAAGCGGGAGATCGAGCTGTTCTTCAACGACTACGAGATCCTGTCCTGGAAGCGCACCTCGGACCCCTGGTTCGTGGAGTGAAACCCTAACGGGCCCCGGCCCGTCGTATCCCTTTTTTTCTCTCGATATACGAGCCTTGGCGGCCGGGCAAGATGCGTTCCTCACATCCAGCATCCTTACCGCTCAGCGTGCCTCGGGGCGCGTTCGTCCTGGGCGATCGATGCTGCGCCTGTGTTGCCGCGCATCTCCAGAGGGACGCGCATGGCGACCATCATGGTTATTAATGCCTTCCACACTTCCCAACCCCGCTCGGGGTGTGGTCATATCTATCAGGTCTTTGTTGATGGGCGGTGCTCCGCCGCGGTCCGATTTCCAGCTTTCTTTAATCATATTGTGATCATGGCGAACGGGGCTGCCCGTCCGTTTGCCGACAGCGATCCGCGGCACGCTCCGTTCCAGGTCATGGCGGGGTGCTGACATGTCCACCAGGCAGCCGATCGTTAGCGTCCTCGGTCACGTCGATCACGGGAAGACCTCCCTGCTGGACCGCATCCGGGGGACCACCGTGGTCAAGCGCGAGGCGGGAGCCATCACCCAGCACATCGGCGCCACCGAGGTGCCGATCGAACACATCTATAAGGTCTGCCGGCCGCTCATCGGCAACCGGAAGTTCAACGTCCCCGGGCTGCTGTTCATCGACACCCCCGGCCACCAGTCCTTCACCTCCCTGCGCGCTCGCGGCGGCGCGCTGGCCGACCTCGCCGTCCTGGTCATCGACATCAACGAAGGTCTCAAGCCTCAGACCATCGAGTCCATCCAGATCCTCAAGCGGTTCAAGACCCCGTTCATCATCGCCATGAACAAGATCGACCTCATCGAGGG